>CAWHUO010000009.1:0-278394 GCA_963832605.1 uncultured Alphaproteobacteria bacterium
ACATGCAATTGATCCGTGACAACCTCGACAAGCTACGCCCGGCCGATCAACTCATGGTGCGCGTTTTAGCAAGCACGGGAATGAGGCTCGGCGAGTGTTTCAAGATCGAGGGCGAGGCGCGCGAGCGTGGCATTCGCTATGTCACGATATGGGACGCTAAGACTGACCAATCCAAGCGCCGGGTGCCGTTGCCCGACGCGCTCTTGCCGTACCTGCCGCCGACAATCACGGGGCCATTGTTCCCGAACGATAACGCGAAGCTCGCGAGCACCCGGCTAAACCGTGGGCTGCGGCGTATTGGCATCGCCGATCCGGCCAAGGTGATCCACTCGTTCAGACACCGCGCGCAGGACCGGCTCCGGGCCGCTGAATGCCCGTCCGACATCCGCCACGCCATCCTAGGCCACGAGGAGAACAGCATCGCGGAGGGCTACGGGGAGGGCTTTGCCGTGACAGTCTTGAAGCGGTGGATTGATCGGATTGGATTTTAGGACCCACGCTACCTCAGCTTTACGAATCGGACTTGTTGCAGCGAAATAATGGCTTTTTGCGTTTTCCATACCCGCCAAATGCTCGTCGCAGAACCTGCCCCGGACGCCCCGAAGGGCCATATTGAGCGCGCGCTAGGCTATGCGTTCGCATCCGCGTCCGGCCTCTATCGCGGCTTGCTACATGCCATATTAGGCGGGTGACGGAGAAAGAGGCAAATAGAAGCCGTCCGCCGGGAGCAAGCGCACTGACCACAACAACGCAAGGGCAAGCCCGGCTCAGGGGTAGAGCACAACCTTGCCAAGGTTGGGGTCGTGGGTTCGAATCCCATCGCCCGCTCCAATAACTTCAATGATTTAGTAGGCAATTGGTGCAGCCTGCACAGGGCCAAGCTAGCACATAGCTAGCAGCTACTCACCGAATGCTGGCCCAGTCTCATCACGGCCTGAGGTGGAAGGTCGAATCCCTCCTTGGGCGGGAGGGGCTGGTAATTTGGGGGCATCACCGCACGTCTCCAGATCGGGCATGCGATCGCACTCTTTGTCTGTCAGACTGATACGCGCCGCCTATTCCCTCTAAGACGCAGGAAATTCCGTGTTGGACGCGACGCTCAGGCATTGCGCCAACCATCAAGAGGTCTCGTGTAGCGCGCCGCTCTTGGATCGACGGTCCGTCGCCCTTGAGAGGTCTGCCAGTCTGCTGGCCGCTTCGCCCCCAAGGTGGAAGGCAAAATCATATCTGTTTCAATCCGCATCGACTATGAGGATTCATATTAGCGGCGATTAGCCAGTCGGTCGTGTGGTCACCTCATCTCTCTCCGGATTTGCGAAGGAGATAGGCGTCCATGATCCAGCCCTTTTCGCGTCTCGCTTTCGCGCGGATAGCTTCGATGTCGTTCACGACATCCGATAGCCGGCCCGACACGAGAATCTCGTCCTCCGTGCCGACATAAGCGCCCCAATAGATGTCGATGTCCGTGTTCTCGATCATCTTGAAGGACTGTTCTCCGTCGAGCAGGACGGCCACGCTGCCGGCGTTGTTGGGAAATCCTTCCGCCAGCTTCCGGCCGGTCGTAATGTGAATGGATTCGCCGATCCGATTGAGCGCGATCCGGTGCTTCGCCGCCAACGCCTGGACGCTGCTGATGCCGGGGATGACCTCATATTCAAATGCAAAGTCACCCTTGGACTGAATCTTCCCAATGATCCGCAAGGTGCTGTCATAGAGCGTTGGGTCTCCCCAGACGAGGAACGCACCGCATTCTCCCTCGCCAAGTTCCTCCATGAGCAGCTTCTCGTAGTTCTGCTCAATCCGAGAATGCCAGTCCTGAACATTCATTTTGTAGTCGGATGGGTCCTTGGATCGCTCCGGCGTCTTGAAACCAGCGAGACGATAATCCCTATCTTTGATATATCGCTCGCATATTTCCAGCCGGAACCGCTGAAGGGCCTCTTTCTCCCTACCCTTGTTCGGGATGAAGAATACGTCCACCTGATTGAGTGCGTTAATCGCCTGTATGGTCACATAGTCGGGATTTCCGGCACCGATGCCGATGATTAGAACTTTTCGCATCGCATTACTTCCGTATTGCCAAGATAGTGAGTATGCCAGACGAACGGTTAGCATAGCCGCAATGCCGCGGGGCGGGGTCGTGCGGTCAAACGCGAGGTCGTCCGCTATCTATTCGGCGACGAATTTATAGCTCGCGGGACGATGTTCGGAGACTTGCGTGGAGAGCATCCGTGCCCGTGATCCCGAGAACACTTGTTCGAGTTCAGGTGCGCCCGGCAAGTCCAAATAACGAAGCTCGACATTGTCCCGCAGCACATTTTCGACCCGAACCGGGCGCCATGGCGCACCTGGGATAGATCGGCGTTCCCAAGTCTGACCTCGCTTAACATCTGGCATAGGTATCTGTCCTGGGGCTCATCGAGCCTGATGTATTTGCCGTAGCGCACCAGCAAGCGAAGCCCGATCCAATGGCCGATCACGTAGCCGATCATGCCGCCATGCCGCCGGCCGTGGCGGCGGTGGCGGCGAGGAGCATGACCGAGTCGATCGTCAATCTGTGCGTCGATCCGGCATAGAGCGCGGCCGATACCAGCACCGTCTCACCCGGCACGCGAATGCCCATACATTCCAGCGTGATTCTGATGAAGAGGACCCAAAGGCCATGAGCCCTGACCAGCTCATAAAACCAACGACATCCACAACGAGGCATGCACCATGGTCGTAACGCTGTCCTGCCGGCGGTGCCAGCCGCGCCACCAAGAGCGCCACCCTCATCGTCCCACCTGTCAATCACAGGCTATACGCGTTAGGCTGCCTTTAGAAGCCGGAGGAAGCGCTCATGCTCCAGACGGTATCGCCGCACATTCTGAAGCTTTCGCTATTTCTCATGACTGCTGTCGCTACGCATATGGTCATGTCATTTGGGCAGACGTTGTTACATTATAAGGTCGCCCACCATCCAATTGGCGGTAAGTTGTTTCGCAACCACATCAAATTCCATCACACCCATTATGCCGACGATCATCTTGTCTCTCGAACGTACCTCGGTCACGAAGGCAACATTACGCCCTACTTCTTTATTCCTGTATTTCTAGTCGGGGGGTGCGCTTATTTCTTATTGCCGCTAAATCTTTTTGTGGTGATGGTAATCGCAAGCGCGGCGTCGTTTTACGCGCATGTCTTTTTTGACAAGGAATATCACGTAGATGGATCGTGGCTTCAAAGGTTTGCGTGGTTCAGACGCCAGCAGGAACTGCACTTTGTTCATCACCGGCACGCGAATAGTAATTTTGGTGTAATTCACTTCTTCTGGGATAAGATTCTCGGTACCTATCGAAGGCCGGACGCCGGCGCATAAAATTAAACGCAAGTAAAGCGACTACGCCCCTTCGCCTTGCCACAAAGTGTGACTTTTACGTCCGTTCTGAGTCCGAGGACATCGATCTAAAATAATGTTCGGCGTACTGGTAGTAGTTCTCTGCCCCGACCGTATTGCCGATTTGGGCTTCAGCACGGGCGAGCGCCAGATATCGCTCATAGTTTCTTTGCGCGTTTTGAGAGCTCTTCGACTCGGAGCGAGCGGCACTCGATGTCCACCGCCTCGAGCGTGCAGCAAATGACGCTGCCGGTCTGAGCTGGCGCGCACTCATAATTGTCTTTGGGCCATTTTGCATGGCTCACTCCTTGGTAGTTGCGGGTAAAACGCTCCGTCCGACACAGGAAGGACAAAAACCAGAGACGGTGGCGTGCATTCTCTGACGGGCGAGGCGACGCACTGTTGAAGCCCGTGGCCTGCTGTGCGTTTCGTTCATCAATCCATAAAGCAAACGCTGCCCTCGCTGGCGGCCGAGCCGCGCCAACAACGAATTCTTGTAATAGCAGTGGCGATAAAGGCCCCCGAAGGAAATAATCACAATTTCTGGAGCTGATTGGTTCAGTCGTCGTGGCGGTACCTGCCGACTACACGCGATATAGATGAACCAAACGTTGCCATATGAGGATAACTGGAGAAATTGTCAACCCACGGGAGCGCCGCCGCCGATCTAACGCAGTCGCGGTCGACCAGGTCGGCCACATGGCAACCTCGACACAAAAGTGGGTGACTCCTATTGTTCTCTATCTCCGGCGCGCCCATTTAGGATACACGGGCAAACACTGACTTGCCTGAAGAGCTGCCCAAAAAACGGCGACGTACCGAAGTCTTCGTTTCTTCCATTGGCAGCCAGCGTGCCCATCGGCAGGGATTTCAAATATCGACGTTGGTTCGTACCGTGCGTGCCAGGCACCCGAATTGTGCATATCCGTGCGCCAGTGGCCCGGGCGCCTTGGCCGTCGGGCCCATCAACCGCTCGATCGAAGAGGAACGCCGCGTGCAGGTTCTCGTCCGTGACAACAATGTCGACCAAGCCCTCAAGGTGCTGAAGAAGAAGATGCAGCGCGAGGGCGTCTTCCGCGAGATGAAGCTTCGCGGCCATTACGAAAAACCCTCTGAGAGGAGGGTCCGGGCGAAGGCGGAGGCCATTCGCCGCGCCCGCAAGCTCGCCCGCAAAAAGATGCAGCGCGAGGGTCTGCTGCCGATGAAGCCTCGGGTGATCGCGGGGGCCCTCGGAAGAGGCGGCCCCGCACGTGCGCCCCGCTTCTGATGCTGGAGAAGGAGGGTCCCGTGACCCCGCCCGACAGCCCGCTGCTCGACCTTTCCGACGCTGCCGTCAAGGACCTAATCCGCAGCGCCAAGAAGCGCGGCTATGTCACCCACAACCAGATAAACGCGTTGCTGTCCTCGGAGGAGGTCAAGTCCGAGCTGATCGAGGACATCCTGGCGAAGTTAAGCGAGCTGGGCGTCAACGCGGTCGAGACCAAGGAGGCTGAGCTCGAGGAAGAGGTGGCGACCCGTGAGGAGCCCGACGAGGAAGCCGAGGGCGAGAATGAACTGGTCGAAGTCCAGCAACGGCCGGTTCCGGCCAAGTCCGGGGCCAGGGATCCCGCCGAGCGCACTGACGACCCCGTGCGCATGTATCTCCGCGAAATGGGCACGGTGGAACTCCTTTCGCGCGAGGGTGAGATCGCCATCGCCAAGCGTATCGAGGCCGGCCGCGAGGCCATGATCGCGGGGCTCTGCGAAAGCCCGCTCACCTTCCAGGCCATCATCATCTGGCGGAACGAGCTCAACGAGGGCAAGGTCTTCCTGCGCGATATCATCGACCTCGATGCGACCTATGCCGGACCTAACGCCAAAGCCATGCCAGAGCCGGTGATTGGCCCTGACGGCGAGTTGGTCGTCGGCATCGCCGCCCCGGGCCAACCCGGGCGGCCGCCGCAGATGCAGGCGCCGGCCACTGCGCCCGCGACCGCCACGCCGTTCAAGCCGGCCGGCGAACGCGCCGACGGCGACGAGGCGGCTGCCGACGGGACGATAAGCGAGAGCACCCTCGACGACGACGATATGGAAAATTGGCTCTCGGTTGCCGCCATAGAAGCGGAGCTCAAACCCAAGGTGATCGAGATCTTCGACACCGTCGCCGGCACCTACACGCGTCTGCGCCGGCTGCAGGACCAGGATATCCAGTTCCAGCTCAAAAGGCTGTCGCTCTCGCCAGCGCAGGAGCGCAAGTATAAGAAGCTGAAGAACGAGATAATTGGCGAGGTGAAGTCGCTACGGCTGAACCAAGCACGTATCGACGCGCTGGTCGAGCAGCTCTACGACATCAACAAGCGGCTCGTCGGCTACGAGGGCCGCCTGATGCGGCTCGCCGAGAGCTACGGTGTCGTGCGCGAGGACTTCCTCAAGAACTATCTGGGCTCCGAGCTCGACCCGCTCTGGCTCAACCGCGTGTCAAAGCTCTCGGCCAAGGGCTGGAAGAGCTTCGTCGCTAAGGACAAGGACAAGATCAAGTTACACCGCCACGATATCCACGCGCTCGCTGGCGAAACCGGGCTCGAGATCGGCGAATTCCGCAGGATCGTACACACTGTGCAGGAGGGCGAGCGCGAAGCGCACCAGGCCAAGAAGGAGATGGTAGAGGCGAACCTGCGCCTCGTCATCTCGATCGCCAAGAAATACACCAACCGCGGCCTGCAGTTCCTCGACCTGATCCAGGAAGGCAACATCGGCCTGATGAAGGCAGTCGACAAGTTCGAGTATCGGCGTGGATACAAGTTTGCGACCTACGCCACCTGGTGGATCCGACAGGCGGTCAGCCGCTCGCTCGCCGATCAGTCGCGCACCATCCGTGTGCCCGTGCACATGATCGAAGCCATCAACAAGATCGTGCGCACAAGCCGGCAGATGCTCGGCGAGATCGGCCGCGAGCCGACGCCGGAGGAACTCGCTAAGAAGCTCCACATGCCGCTCGAAAAGGTCCGCAAGACCTTGAAGATCGCCAAGGAACCGCTCTCGCTCGAAACGCCGATCGGCGAGGAGGGGGACAGCCACCTCGGCGACTTGATCGAGGACACGAACGCGATCCTGCCGATCGACGCTGCGATCCAGTCGAACCTGCGCGAGACTACGACGCACATGCTAGCTTCACTGACGCCGCGCGAGGAGCGCATCATCCGCATGCGCTTCGGTCTCGGCAGAAACAGCGACCACACACTGGAGGAAGTTGGCCAACAGTTCGCGTTGACGCGCGAGCGAATCCGGCAGATCGAGGCCAGAGCGCTGAGGAAGCTGAAGCATCCGAGCCGATCAAGCGTACTCAGGATCGGCGATAGGCCGAGCCGGTCCATCAGCGCCCCGTCGCGGCTCTGTTCGGGGTTAGGCGTGGTAAGCAGTTTCGGCCCGTAGAAAATCGAATTGGCGCCGGCGAGGAAGCACAGCGCCTGCGTCTCCTCGCTCATCTCCTCGCGGCCGGCGGAGAGCCGCACCACCGACCGCGGCATGGTGATGCGGGCCGCGGCGATGGTGCGCACGAACTCGATCGGATCGAGCGAAGGCGTATCCGCAAGCGGCGTCCCGGCGACACGGACCAGCATGTTGATCGGCACCGACTCCGGGTGTGCCGGCAAGGTCGCCAGCGTTGCGATCATGCCGACGCGATCCTCGCGCGTCTCGCCCATGCCGACGATGCCGCCGCAGCAGACATTGATGCCGGCGGCGCGCACGTGCTCGAGGGTTTCGAGACGGTCGTTATAGGTGCGCGTGGTGATGATCTGTCCGTAAAACTCGGGTGAACTGTCGAGGTTGTGATTGTAATAGTCGAGCCCCGCGGCTTTGAGTTTCCGCGCCTGCGCCGCCGTCAGCATGCCGAGCGTGGCGCAAGTCTCCAGCCCCAGCGCCTTGACCCCTTCGACCATGGCGCAGACCTGCTCGAGGTCGCGCTCCTTGGGCGAGCGCCACGCCGCGCCCATGCAGAAGCGACTGGCGCCGGCGCTGCGCGCGGCCCTGGCTTCCGCCAGCGCCGTTTCGAGCGGCATGAGCTTTTCCGCGTGCACGCCAGTCTCGTACTGCGCACTCTGCGGACAATAGGCACAGTCCTCCGGGCAGCCGCCGGTCTTGATCGAAAGCAGCGTCGAAACCTGCACCGCGGCCGGATCGAAATTTTCGCGGTGAACGCTTTGGGCGCGAAAGATCAACTCCGCGAGCGGCAGATCGAACAGCGCGCGCACCTCCGCGCGGGTCCAGTCGTGGCGCGGCTGGGCGAAAGATGCAGGGGCCGGCAGGTGCGGTTCAGCGAGCGACATAACCGGACCATAGACCACTGGATATCCGCGACAAGTGCATCGGACACTCGATCAAGGGCAACTTTCCCTGGAAGCCGCAGATCCCGACCATACAGATGGTGCTGCCGATGGCGTTTCGACGACGGTCTGCGCTTCGAAGCTCCCGACAGCGGAAACGCCCGCCGTCAAGAGGTTGCCTGATTTTGACCGTAGGGGTAACTTATAAGGTAACCCGATGAGCGAGTAAGACGGCATCGAGGGAGAGAGACCGATGCGATTTGGGATGGCGGGTCTGATGTTGGCGCTGATGATGGCAAGCGCTCAAGCCCAGGTCGGCGGCAACACCGGCATGAGCCCGGGGACCGCTGCCTCTATGAATCTTGGACAGCACGCTCATGCTGCAGCGGAAAAGACCGCCGTCAACCCAAAGGTCAAGGCCAACGACAGCGCCTACAATGCGGCGCTCAAAAACTTGCCGGACAAGCAGTACGACCCTTGGCACGGGGTTCGCTAAGGACCAAACGAGTGTCCGCGCTCGACGGCGCCTATCTGGCCTTACGCGCCCACGCACTCTGCTTAGATTAGAAGGCTGCCATTACGGCGGTCCACTTCCGTTAGAACGTGTGCGCATCCGCGCTTCGGCGTTTGGCCACATCTACATTTTTTGTCTGTGACGGCTAAAGCAGGGTGCCGGCCGTTGTGCGCCGCGAAGGAGATAATCGCACGATACAGGCAACAAGCTCACGGCCTGCGCTAAGAGATTGTTCGTTGCAGGTCTACGCTTGCTCCCTTTTTACAGATCGAAAATAGATACATGTTCAGAAACGTCTGTGGGTTCGCTGCTTCGAATATTGCCCAGGCGTCAAGATTGGTTATCGCATCGCCTCCTGGATTTTGCTGCTGAAATTTCTCGATTATCTTGGGGTCGAGCTCAAATCCCAAAAAAGAAAGGCCTTCTTCCGCCAGGAAGGCCGTTATCTCAGGGATGGTCAGCCGGTGTTCCATGACGTTGAAAAACATGTCGCGGCAACCGCTTGTGCTGTAGAAATCTACATTTTGAACCAATGACTTCCAACGCGGATCGGCTCTCTCGCGGGTAATGGTTTGGCGCAACGCGCGAATGCCTTCAGCCGTGGGCGGGTAACCGCGCTGGGCGACAATAGCCCTCGCTTCCGCAATGGGCCGTCGTGCAGTTTCGCTATAGAGCCCGACGCGCATGACGCCATCCGGCGCCAACAACCCGAGCAGAACGCGCCACCCGGCCATTGGGTCAGCGAGGTGATGCAATACGCCGACCGCCTCGATGCGATCAAAGGTGCGGCCGATCGTCGACAAATTCAGAATGTCGGCCTGAGCGTATTCGATGTTGTGCAAGCCTTCTTCACGGGTCTTCCTTCGCGCGTAGGCAAGGCTCACGCGGCTAAGATCGATTGCCAGTATGCGGGCCTCGGGCGATTTTCGTGCAATGCCAAACGGATGCTCGCCGGTTCCGCAACCGGCGATGAGAATCTCTCGGCCGCTGTGACTCCCATCAGCAAGCGCTTTTTGATTACTGAGGGCCGCCAGTGGATGTCTCGTCCAGCGAGGGTAGGGATTTTCTTCGTATTGGTGCATCACAGCCAATGACGTTCGGTCGTCGATGACCGTAAGCGCCGGTATCGCAGGGCGATCTTCCGCCTCTTCCAGCGGTTCGCTGACTTGCTGTCGCAGCAAGCCCGCGGCGTAGGGCGGCCATCGAATGGCGAGAAGCGATTTCGCTCCGGGCAGGGCGTGAAGTGGAAGATATGCGCCAACGGCAGCGAGCAGGAGCACAGGAATGTTGGCGCCGTCTCGCAACTTTTGCAACAACAGCTCACGCAGTTGATCGGCCCGTCGCGTTTCATCGGCGCTCTGCGCAAAGACGTACTCATTGAGAAAGCACTGCTCGGCGAGGGCGCAGAAGAGGCCGGTTACGTCATCCTCGACTTTGACGCCGTCGGGAAAATAGCCGCTGGTGAGCCGCAGCAGCGCACTACGCAACCCGGTCAGGAAAAATTCGAGCGTCTCGCCGCGAATGATGGTCGATTCCAAGGCGCAGCGCAGAAATGTATTATCGGCGAGCGCCGACAAATCGCCGGCGCCGAATGCATTGTCATTTTTGATCGGCAATGCAGATTTGTCGTCCATCCGGCTTAGGCACGCGACGATCACCGGATCCTGCAACAGAAACGGTTCGACACCTTTGCCGCTCAGGCCGAGAGCGATGGCCCTGAGGTAATGTCTGGAAGCATCGCTCCGCTGGTCGAGAGCTTGATACGACGTTGCAAGATTGTAGTGGCAAGCCGCGTCCAGATCGCTGACAGCAACTGCTTTGGCGAGCGTCTTTGCGGCAAGCCGGTGATTGCCCGACCTCTGATGCAACAGGCCGAGAATATTCAGAGCGGTCGCCTGCAAAGGCTCTCGGGCCAGAATTTGTTTGGACGCCGCCTCCGCGTCGGCCAATCGCCCTTCTTGGTAAGCGAGCGTGGCCGAAGCCAGCAGCGTTTGAATATCCCGCGGAGTCTCAGCCTTCCCGCGCGCCAGGGCAGCGCGACGGTCTCTGCGATTCATGCTTCTATCGCCTCCGTCCTATTGTCCGCCCAGGTTCTATAGACCGGGCAGCACCATTTTAGTCAGCAAACAGCACAGATGCGTACGTCGGGATTGGCGCTTTGTGGTGGCCGGCTGGGCGCGGGCGTCGGGCCCTGAACGCAGTATCTGCCCGCTGATGATGGCGCAAGGCATGATCCATCATCATTGCCTATGGGCATAGGCACGCCATCCGGGTTCTTTGTGGCAAGAAAACAATCGATGAGCGCTCACGAGCTGGACTGATCGGTAAGATTTATGCGGCGGTGGTGGAGAGTAGCGCCTTCCGATCAAGGCCGCGCTGGTGATCGGCGAAGTGTACGTTCTCTCCATCCAACTTGCGTCAATCCGGCTGCCGTTGCGCTAACGGCCGGCAGTGTGCAGCCATAAAAAAGGCCCCGCGGAAATCCGCGGGGCCGTGGCAGATCAGATGAGGCTGTTGCTAGCTTAGTTCTTGGCAACCAGCGGCTTCGGAGCTTCGGGCGCCCACAGTCTGAACCCAAGCCGCGTCCAGACGTTTAGGTTGCCGGGGCCGACAGGGGCGTTTTGTCCGATAAAGCTGTCCGTGACCCAGACTTGCAGATCGACGGGGCCGAAATCGTAGCCGATCAGACCACCCGCGGCGGCAGTTTCATACTTGCCGCAGAGGCTCACGCCGGGCGCCGGGCTGCAGGGCCCCGTGTCAGACGTGGTCTGAGTTTCAAAGTAGCCAACCGGGCCGATTTCCCACTTGCCGAACTTGTAAGCGGCGGTGAAGTCGCCGTACAGCGCGTTGCCGCTGGTAATCGGGCTGGCTGCACAGCACACGGCCTGAGAGGCGGTGTTGATGTCGTAGAAGAAGTTCGCGGACAGGACCCAGTTATTAGCCAGGTAAGAGACCGCAAAGGTCGGCTCAAAGGTCCAGTAGTCCGGGTTCGGTGAGAAAGTGCCGGGCGTACGCGTGCCGTCCGGGCCCGTGAAGTTGAAGCCGACGCTGACGAACCAGCCTTGGCCGAGGTTCCACGACAGTGTGATCGGGTTCCAGAGCGTGTTGGTGTAGACGAACCCGCCGCCCGAGATCGGAGAGCCGCCGCCGCAACCGCCGTTGGCGTTAACGCCGCACGTTGTGAAGACATAGAACGCTTGCACCGCCGCCATGCCGTAGGTGGCGCCGAGGAAGTTCCACCCAGGAACATAGAGCAACGGCACCGCTTGGGCGACCGCGGGCAGCACGGCGCAATTTTTACCAGTGGCTGCTGTGGTGGCGCACTGATTTCCAATACTGGCGCCAGCATTGCCTGAGCCATTGGGCATGCCCAAGTATGCAGTGACCAAGCCCGTGTACAGACCGGGCGGTGGCAGTGCGCCCAACGGCAGACCTTCGGTCGCGCCGTTCAAGCGGTTTTGGAACGTTCCAGTTTCTTCGGCGAAGGCAGAGCTTGCCGCGCCGCCGATGGCGAGCGCCGCGATGCCGCCCACCACTAACTTCCTCAGTCGGGTCATTTGCCCCTCCGCGTGTGTGTCCCCAAGACCTGCGTAAATTTCCCGCATGGTGCTTGACTCGTCGGCACGACCTGCCAACTCACCGCAGGGTCGTTTAATCGAAGGCAGATTGCAACGGTTTGCGGGCCTTGGGACGGGGGAAACGGTCATTTATGCTGCAATAGTTGCAAAAATGCCACGAAAGTGCGGGAAATCTTCCTGATAACACCAGGAAATCAAAGACTTGATCGGTAAATAGATCGTAAGATATTGGTTTTTGCGGGGCAAAGATGGCTCGCCGAAATGCTTGAATTCGCGCCGCTTTTTCTCTCAGAAGGTCATGCTGGGCGTCACCAAAAATCGAGGGTCGGCCAGATTGTTTGCTGATGCGAGTGCAGGAGCGATGCGAGGCGGCCGGTGTGCAGAACGATGGGGGCGAGGCTGTCGCTGTGCCGGAGCGCGAAGATGTGGCCGACAAACAGTGAATGGTCGCCGCACGGATGCCGTGCGGCGACCGTGGCCGCGATGGTCGCGTTGGCCTCGGCGAACAACGGCGTATCGCCGGCGTATTCGTATTTGACGTCGACGTTTTCACTGGGACGGCCGGCGAAGTGATTGATCAGGGGTTCCTGACCGCGCGCCAGAATATTCACGCCGAAATGGCCGGCTTCCAGCAGGAACGCATGCATGCGGGCTTTCATGCCGACGGAGATCACGCACAAGGGAGGATCGAGCGAGCCCGACATGAAAGCGTTGGCGGTCATGCCGCGGACTTCGCCGCGAACCTGTGTGGTGACGACGGTTACGCCGGTAACAAACGACGCCATGACCCGGCGAAAATGCTCATCGGTCACCGCGCCGTCTTGCGAATCAGCTATTGCAGGATCGGTTGTCGATGATGCCATATCGAAGCATACGAAGCCGGGTGGGACGACGCAAGGAATGTTGCCCGCCTACACATCATTGGGCACGACGCGTCAGGATTTCACCAATTTACGCCCGGTGACCGCTTCGAGATTCTTGAAGTAAATCTTGTCCTGGTCGGTCTTCGACAGATTGAGCTCCTCGAGGATGCGCAGCGTCTCGCGCGGATACATCGTCCCGCCCTCGGGATCGAACGGGCAATCCGAGGCGAACACGATCTTGTCGCGCGGGAAGAATTCCATGCCGGCTTTGGTCGCTGGCACTGCGGTGAACACGGCGGTGTCGGCCCAAAAATCCTGCTTGAAATAGTCGAGTACGCGCTTCTTCAGACCCTTGCGCAGCGCGACGTAATCCGTGTCCGACGTGCGCGAGCCCAGCACGTCATTACCCGGGCCGAGCCGGCCTTCGAGCATCGGTACGATACCGCCGAAATGATGGGTGATGATTTTCAGGTTCGGATGGGTATCCATGATCTTGGAAAATACCAGGCGCGCCATCGCGGTCGCGGTCTCGTAAGACCAACCGAACGTCCACCAGATCTCATAGAGCGACTTGTCCTCGCTGATATAGTCCGGCGTCTCGGCGCCGCGCGTCGGATGCAGCCAGACCGGGGCGCCAAGCTCGTCCATCTTGTCCCAGAACGGCAGGTATTCGGGGCGATCGAGCGGCTTGCCGGCGACGTTGGTATGGATTTGCACGCCGAGTGCGCCAAGCGTCTTGATCGCACGCTCCGCCTCGGCAACCCCGGCATCCGGCGCTGCGAGCGAGATCTGGGCGACCCAGCCGGGAAAATGGTCCTTCTCCTTGGCGCACAATTCGGCGAAGCCGTCGTTGATGATGCGGCACAACGCATCGATGTCCGCCGGCTTGGCGAACTTTTCGATGGTCGGCTGCGGGTAGGAGAGAATCTGCTGATAGTCCTTGTGGCCGTCGACGATCTTCTTGCGCACGTCGATGTCGTAGAGCGCCGGCAGCGAACGCACGCGCTTGCCCATGTCCTTATAGTCGCCGGCGACTTCGTTCAGCTTGTCGAAGAACTTCTTCGGGAAAAAGTGCGTGTACGCGTCGATCCGCATGGGCATTCTCCTTATTCGCGGCGAGGTTCTAGCACGGGCGCAAGTCGCGGCGGCAGGCATCCATGCTCAGACGCCATCGGGCCTAAGACGCGCCAGAACCTTGGGCGGGATCGGCTGCGACTTTATGCGTTTCGGATCGTCGGGGTGGCGGGCCACCCATGCACGCGTCTCGAAACCTTCCACCAAGAGCGCGGCGGCTTTGCTCAGCCGATGCTCGATCTTAAAGCTCGAATGGCCGCATTCGACGAGCGTCGTCTCGATCGCCACTTCATCACCGAACCGCGTCGGCAGGCGAAAGCGCGCCCGCGTCTCCACCAGCGGATGGCCGACGAAGTCGTAGGCCTTGAGGTAATCGATCTTGTTCATGCCGAGCGCGCGCTCGATCAGCACCGTCGTCGAGGTGTCGAATATCTCGAAATAGCGCGGATAGAAGATGATGCCGGCGGGATCGCAGTCGCACCATTCGATTCGCGTGTTGCGGATATTGGTGAGCATTCAGGGCCGATTTACCGCGGCGCCATTCGCAAAGCGGCGTCAAGCCGGACGACTTCGCCGTTGAGGTAACGGTTCTCGATCATGTGGCGCACCAGTGCGGCGAATTGCGACGGATCGCCGAGCTTTTTCGGGAATGGCAGCGAAGCGGCCAGGCTCTCCTGCGCCTCCGGCGTCAAGCCGAGCAGCATCGGCGTGAGGAAAATGCCGGGCGCAATCGCGTTGACGCGAATGCCAAATTGGGCGAATTCGCGCGCCGCCGGCAGGACCAGGCTGACGACGCCGCCTTTCGATGAGGCATAGGCGGCCTGCCCGATCTGGCCGTCAAAAGCCGCAACCGAGGCGGTGCAGACGATCACACCGCGTTCGCCGTCGGTAAGCGGTTCGAGCCCCTGCATGCCGGCTGCAACAAGCCGCATCGCATTGAAAGTGCCGATCAGGTTGATGCGAATGATACGCTCGAAATCGGCGAGCGGCTGCGGCCCGTCACGGCCGACGATGCGCTTCGCCGTGCCGACGCCGGCGCAATTGACCAGAATGCGCGCCGGGCCATGGTCAGCGGCGGCTTTGGCAATCGCCGCCTCGGTAGAGGCACTGTCGGCCACGTCGCAATGAACGGCTATGCCGTTGACGTCGATCGCGACCTCGGCGGCGGCTTTTGCATTCACGTCGAGGACGGCGACCTTGGCGCCGGCCTCGGCCAGCATGCGCGCAGTCGCAGCCCCGAGGCCGGAGCCACCGCCGGTAACGATCGCCGCATGTCCGCGAATATCCATATTCGACCCGCTTGCTGTGTAACCGCTTACCGACTGCCGACGATCACGTTCGGTGGCGGCGGGTCGGCGTAAAGCGCTTCCACCAAAGGCGCACGGTGAGCGAGCACCGCGCGTTGGTTGATCGATCCTTTGTCGGTCACCTCGCCGACGTCCAGCGATGGCGGTTCGGCGAGCAGAATGGCGCGGCGGATCCGCGCCGAGGTGCCGCGGCTCGGGTCCGATAGCGCTCCCAGGAGGCGCGCAAACTTGTCGCGCACGCGTCCGTCGGCGAGCACGACCGCAGCAGGCGCGTCCGGCGCAAGATCAGGCGCCAGTTTGCGGCAGGCATCGACATCCGGGATGATCAGGGCGGCAACGTCGTCGCGATCCGGCCCGGCCAAAACGACGTCGCGCACCAAGGGCGCGCAGTGGGCGATGAACGCCGTGCGCAGCGGTCCGACGCTGACCCAGGTACCGGTCGCGAGCTTAAAGTCTTCGGCGAGGCGTCCGTCGAACAACAAACCCTTTGCCGGATCGGCCGGGTCCTCGAACTTGAGCGCATCGCCGAGCTTGTAAAATCCCTCCTCATCGAAGGCGGCCGCGGTGAGGGCCGGCGCGCGCCAATAGCCCGGCGTGATGTTGACGCCTTTAAGCCGCGCCTCGAGTTTGTCGTCGCGCGGAATGAGCTTGAGTTCCACGCCGGGCAACGGCAGGCCGATATTGCCGGCATGGACCGATTCCCAGCTACAAAAGAGCGCCGACGGAGCGGTCTCGGTGGAGCCCAGGCTCGACAGAAAAATAATGCGTTCGCCTGTCACCTCGACCGCAAGTCGCTCCAGCTCGTTGCGGACGTACTGCGACAATCCCGCGCCGGCGTAGAACAGGACCTTGAGCCGGCTGAAGAACGTTTCGCACAGCGTCCGATCCTGCTGCAGATACGGCAGCAGGATCTCAAAGCCTTTCGGCACGTTGAAGTAGATCGTCGGGGCTACGTCGCGGAGATTGCGCACGGTTGCTTCGATGGCGCCCGGCATCGGCTTGCCTTCGTCGATGTAGAGCGAGCCGCCGTTATAGAGCGCGATCCCGAAATTGTGGTTGCCGCCGAAGGTGTGGTTCCACGGCAGCCAATCGAGCAGGACCGGAGGCTCGTCGGCGATAAAACAAAGCGCCGCGCGGCTCATCGCCTGATTCGCGCACAGCATAAGCTGAGTATTGATGACGCCTTTGGGGTGACCGGTAGAGCCGGAGGTGAACAGGATCTTCGCCACGGTATCGGGGCCGACCTTGGCGTAGGCCGTCCCGACGGCCGGCGTCGGCTGCACCGCCAATAATTCCGCAAACGGCGTTGTCGCTCGATCGCGCGGCGGATTGGCGCCGGCCACCACTTCGATTTCCGGCGGCACGGTCGCGGCGATAGCCCGCGCGAACGAGGTGCCGTCGGCGGCGAAGACGAGACCGGGCGTCAAAATATCGATGATGGTCTTGAGCTTCTTGAAATCCTGCGAAACCAGCGAATAGGGCACCGAGATCGGCGCATAGGGAATGCCGACATGCATGGCCGCAAGGCCGAGGAGCGCATGCTCGATGTCGTTGCCGGACAGGATGGCAATCGGCCGATCAGGCGAAAGATCCCGCTGCAGCAGCGCCGCGGCGATGGCGCGTACCGCTGCGAAGGTCGCCGCATAGGTCAGCGTGCGCCACGCGCCGGCGCGGTCGCGCTGCGCCAGGAAGACGCGCTCGGGCGCAGCTGCGGCCCAATGGGCCAGCCGCTCGGTCAGGCTTTGCGGATAAGGCTCAAGCGCAAGCGGCGAACGCATCAGAATCGCGCCGTCGGCTCGGCGCTCGACCAGCACATCCGCGGAGCCAAGCTGAACCGGCCGCAGCGGCGGCTCGGTTTGCGCTGAATGCTTCCTGGCGGGCGTCCCGGACATGCATACTAGCTGCGCGCAACACGGCGCGTCATTCAAAGCGAAGTCGTCAACATCGTCCTTAGTCCGCGTGACATGACTGCCGAACCGCGTCAAGGCGCGAGAAAATCGGTCGCGTCCGGGCGCATTTGACCCTACCGGCCCGACCCGTAAATAACGCCATCCCGAGCAAAGCGGCGCCATTGATCCGCAGCCGCAACCACAGCCTCGTTTAGCCCCATGGAGAGACCCGATGCGCGAGGTCTTTATTTGCGATGCGGCGCGCACCGCGATCGGCCGCTACGGCGGCGCGCTCGCCAAGGTACGCACGGACGATCTCGCGGCGGCCCCCATCAGGGCGCTGGTCGCGCGCAATGCCAGGCCGATTGGTCGCGGCTCGACGAGGTGTTCTTCGGCTGCGCCAATCAGGCCGGCGAGGACAACCGCAATGTCGCGCGCATGGCGCTGCTGCTGGCCGGGCTGCCGGACACGATCCCCGGCGTGACCGTCAACCGGCTGTGCGCCTCCGGCCTCAATGCCGTCGGCGACGCGGCGCGCGCGATCCGCACCGGCGAGATGGATTTCGCCATCGCCGGCGGCGTGGAGTCGATGACGCGGGCGCCGTTCGTCATGGGCAAGGCGGCCGAGGCGTTCTCGCGCACCGCCGAAATCTACGACACGACGCTCGGCTGGCGCTTCGTCAATCCGCTGCTCAAGGCGCAGTACGGCATCGACTCGATGGCGGAGACCGGCGAGAACGTGGCCGAGGAATTTCAGGTGGCGCGCAAGGACCAGGACGCGTTTGCGCTGCGCTCGCAGCAGCGCGCCGCGCGGCCGTCGCCGCCGGCTATTTCGCCGAGGAGATCGTTCCGGTCGAGGCGCCGGGCGGCAAGGCCGGGCCGATCGTCGTCGACACGGACGAGCATCCGCGCCCCGATACCACCCTCGAAAATCTGGCGAAGCTCAAGCCGATCGTGCGCAATGGCGGCACCATCACCGCCGGCAACGCGTCCGGCATCAACGACGGCGCTGCCGCCATTATCCTCGCCTGCGAGGACGCGGTGAAGGCGCATGGGCTCAAGCCGCGGGCGCGCGTTCTCGGCATGGCCTCGGCCGCGGTGCCGCCGCGGATCATGGGCATCGGTCCGGTGCCCTCGACCCGCAAGCTGATGGAACGGCAGGGGCTCAAGATCGGCGACTTCGATCTGATCGAGATCAACGAGGCTTTCGCCTCGCAGGGACTGGCGTGCCTGCGCCAGCTTGGCGTTGCCGACGCCGCCGAGCACGTCAATCCGCACGGCGGCGCGATCGCGCTCGGCCATCCGCTCGGAATGTCCGGCGCCCGGCTCGCTTTGACCGCCGTGCATGGGCTGGAAAAGCGCGGCGGCAAGCGCGCGCTCGCCACTATGTGCGTCGGCGTTGGGCAGGGCGTGTCGCTGGCGCTGGAGAGGGTTTAGCTAGCAACCACTTTTCATTCGGAAAAATGCCGGCGACGCGTTGGCGCCGCTTGGGCCGCGATACATAAAAATCGAACATTAATATACGAAAAGAAGGTGGAGATTCTTCGTTGCCGATGAGCCCCGATTACATTCCCTTTCATCCCCATCCATCGAAGCCGAAATACCAGCCGCCGGCGGGCGCGGTCGACGCGCATTGCCACGTGTTCGGCCCGGAAAGCAAATTTCCCTTCGCGCCGGAGCGCAAATACACGCCATGCGACGCTCCGAAGGAGAAGCTGTTCGCGCTCCGCGACTTTCTCGGCTTCGATAGGAACGTGATCGTGCAGGCCTCGTGCCATAGCAAGGACAACCGGGCGATGGTTGACGCGCTCGAGGCTGCAAACGGCCGCGCCAAGGGCGTCGCCTTCGTCGGCGAGGATGTGACCAATGACGAGCTGAAATGGATGGACCAGGCCGGTGTCCGCGGCGTGCGCTTCAATTTCGTCAAGCGGCTGGTCGACTTCACCCCGCGCGACGTGCTGCAGCGTATCGCTGCCCGGGTGGAAGAGCTCGGTTGGCATATCGTCGTGTATTTCGAGATGGCGGATCTGCCGGAGCTGGAAAGCTTTTTCACGGCCCTGCCGACCACTGTCGTGGTCGATCACATGGGCACGCCCGACGTGAAGAAAGGCGTCGATCACCCGGAGAACCAGCGCTTTCATCGGCTCCTTTCGCGCCACAAAAATCTGTGGGTCAAGGTAAGCTGTCCGGAGCGCATGAGCATCGCGGGACCGCCTTACGACGACGTGGTGCCGTTCGGCCTGGCTCTGGTCGAGCGCTTTCCCGATCGTGTGCTCTGGGGCACCGACTGGCCGCATCCCAACATGAAGAAGGTGGCGCCGGACGACGGCGTGCTGGTCGACTACATTCCCAAGGTCGCTCCGTCGGCGACGCTGCAGCAGGCGCTTCTCGTCGACAATCCGATGCGGCTTTATTGGAGTTAGTCGCAAGCCATGGCGACCTACGTTCTCGTTCACGGCGCCTGGCACGGTGCCTGGTGCTGGCGCCGGGTCGCGCGGCTGCTCGCTGGCAACGGCCATGAAGTGTTCGCGCCGACGCTGACCGGGCTAGGAGAGCGCTCGCATCTCCTGACGCCCGATATCAATGTCGACACCCACATTCTCGATGTCGTCAACGAGATGAAGTGGCAGCAGTTGAGTGACGTCGTTCTGGTCGGCCACTCCTATGGCGGCGTAGTGATTTCCGGCGTCGCCGAGACGATGGAAAAGTCGATAGCCTCGTTCGTGATGCTCGATGCTTTCATAACGGAAAACGGGCAATCCGTGGTCGATGTGCTGCCGCCGGAACCGCGCGAGGCGATGCTGGCGGCAGAACGCCACGGCGCGACAAGCCTGCCGCCGCGGCCCGCAGAGTTCTTCAGGGTCAACGAAAAGGACCGCGGCTGGGTCGATGCGCAATGCACGCCGCAACCGATCCAATGCTTCCTGCAGAAACTGACGCTCACCGGAGCGCGCGAGCGGATCGCGAATAGAGCCTACATCCGGGCAACGGGCTACCCGAGCCCATATTTCGACGCCGGCTTGGCGAGCGCGCGGGCCAAGAATTGGCGCATCCACGAAGTGCCATGCGGCCACGACGTCATGCTCGATATGCCGGAACGGCTGACGGAGATATTGCAGGCGGCCGCGTGACGGGGCTCATCGTTCGAGGTTGGAATAGTTCGAGACTGCAGGAACCGCTTACGTTGCCAAGCTTTCCTGCGCTATATATGTGAAGCCGAACGGAGAGACGCCGATGGCCCGCGAACAGCACGATTATGACGACATCCCCGGAACGTTCGTGTTCGATGCCGAGCGCTCGCGGGAGGGTTTTGCCATCAATATGTTCTGTATGTCGCTGATGAAGGACGAGAACCGCAAGGCCTTCAAGGCTAACGAGGCGGAGTATCTGAAAAGGTTCAAGCTGACGCCGGAACAGACCGACGCCATCCTCAAACGCGACTACAATCGTATGCTCGAACTTGGCGGCAATATCTATTTCACCGCCAAGCTTGGCGCCACGGACGGGCATTCCTTCCAGCATCTTGCCGCCGTCATGACCGGCAACACGCAGGACGATTATGCCAAGATGATGCTCGGCGGCGGCCGTTCGGTCGAAGGCAATCGTTCGCGCTCGGGCAAGAACGCGCCCTCGAAGTTTATTGCCGGCGCGGCCGGGGCAAAGAAGCCTTCGGCCGCCAAAACGAAATCGAAAACCAAACCCAAATCCAAATCAGCAAAGCGGAAGTGAAGCCGTGGCCAGGATCATTGCAGGTATCGGTTCGTCGCATGTGCCAGCGATTGGCGCTGCCATCGACAATGGCAAGACCGAGGAGCCGTATTGGAAGCGGGTGTTCTCGGGCTTCGAAAAGTCACAAGAATGGATGCGCGAGACCAAGCCCGACGTCGCGATCATTGTCTATAACGATCACGCCTCGGCCTTCTCGGTCGAGATGATTCCGACGTTCGCGCTGGGCTGCGCAGCGGAATTCCCGCCGGCCGACGAAGGCTGGGGCCCGCGTCCGGTGCCGGTAGTCCAGGGCTATCCGGCGCTCGCATCGCATATCGCGCAGTCGGTCATCCTCGACGAGTTCGATCTGACCATCTGCAACAAGATGGAGGTCGATCACGGCATGACCGTGCCGATGAACCTTCTGTTCGGCAAGGTCGACAAGAATTCGCACTGGCCGTGCCCGGTGGTCCCGCTGGCGGTCAATGTGGTGATGTACCCGCCGCCGACCGGCCATCGCTGCTTCATGCTCGGGCGCGCCATCAAGAAAGCGGTGGAATCCTATCCGGAAGATCTCAGGGTCGTCATCTTCGGCACTGGCGGGCTGTCGCATCAGATCTCGGGCCCGCGCGCCGGATTGATCAACAGCAAATGGGACAAGGCCTTCCTCGACAACCTGTCGAAGGACCCGCAGAAGCTCGTCAAGATCCCGCATGTCGACTACATGCGCGAGGCCGGTGCCGAAGGCATCGAGATGGTCATGTGGCTGATCATGCGCGGCGCGCTCGACGACAAGGTCGACGAGGTCTATCGCTTCTACACGGTGCCGGCTTCGAACACCGCGGTCGGCCACATTATTCTCGCCAACCGGCCGCGCGCCGCGCGCCGGCAGGCTGCCGCGCACAAGACCGGAAAGCGTGCCGCCGGCAAAGCCAAGGCGCCGGCAAGGCGCGCCGCGGCGCGCGCAAAAGCCACGATCATCAGAGGCTAGGAATGAAGATTTGCGTCGCCGGGCAAGGTGCTTTTGGCCAGAAGCACCTCGATGCGCTCAAGCGCATTCCGGATGCTGAGGTCACTTCGCTCGTGGGGGGCAATCAGGACGCCACCGCGGAAGTGGCCAAGAAATACGGCATTCCGCACTATACCGGTGACCTGTCCGAGGGCATCAAACGCGCCGACGCTGTGATCCTCACCACGCCGACCAAGATGCACTTCCGCCAGGGCGAGCAGGTGATGCGCGCCGGCAAGCACGTGCTGGTCGAAATCCCCGTCACCGACAGCGTCGAGGACGCCGAGGGGCTGGTGCGTATCGCCAAGGAAACCGGTGTCGTCGCCATGGGCGGGCACGTACGGCGCTTCAATCCCAGCCATCAATGGGTGCACAAGCGCATCGAGAAAGGCGAACTGAAAATCCAGCAGATGGACGTGCAGACCTACTTCTTCCGCCGGAAGAACATGAACGCGGCCGGCCAGCCGCGGAGTTGGACCGATCATCTACTTTGGCACCATTCGGCGCACACCATCGATCTGTTCCAGTATCAGACCGGCGAAACCATCTCGGATTGCTACGCCGTGCAGGGGCCGATCCATCCGCAGCTTGGCATTGCCATGGATATGGGCATCGTCGCCAAGGTGCCGTCGGGTGCGATCCTGGCCCTGTCGCTGTCATTTAACAATGACGGGCCGATCGGCTCGTTTTTCCGTTACATCTGCGACAACGGCACCTACAAGGCCTATTACGACGATCTGTCGGACGGCAAAGACCAGAAAATCGACCTGTCGAAGGTCGACGTCTCCATGGACGGCATCGAGCTTGAGGATCGCGAGTTCATCGCCGCGATCAAGGAAAAGCGCGAGCCCAATGGGAGCCTGGCGCAGGTACTGCCTTGCATGCGTGTCCTCGGCAAGCTCGAAAGCATCATCGACCCGCAACGCAAGGCCCACGCCTAGCCGCTTCAGCGCCTTTTCAGGCGGCTTAATCCGCTTTTTGGCTTACACATTGCGGCTTTTGGGAACCAAGCCGCCCTCATCAGTATTGGAACGATGACACTTCTTGGCGTCACTGCTCCATTGCTGCGATGAACTTCCTAGACAAGCCGATCAATACTGCCGAACTCCCAGCATACCGCGGCCGCCGGACAGAAGGTCGTCAATCTCGCGCTCCAGGGCGGCGGCAGCCACGGCGCGTTTACCTGGGGGGTGCTGGATCGCCTCTTGGAAGAAAAGCGCCTGGCCTTTGAGGGCATCACCGCATCGAGCGCGGGCGCGGTGAATGCAGTGGTACTGGCGCATGGCTTGACCATCGGCGGGCGGGACGAAGCGCGGGATACGCTGCGGCGGTTCTGGAAACGAATGTCCGAAAGAACCTCGCACGGCATGCTCCAACCGTCCCTGATCGACAAGATGAGCAGCAAATTCGGGCTGGAGCATTCGCCCGGCTATCTGTTCATGCACACTATGAGTTATTTCACTTCCCCGTACCTGTTCAACCCGCTCAACTACAATCCGCTGAAGGCCGTCCTTGAGGAGATCGTCGACTTTGAGCAACTGCGCCTGCGACCGGCGATCAAGTTGTTTCTTTGCGCGACCAATGTGCGGACCGGCAAGGTCAAGGTGTTCAAAGCCGAAGCTCTCGGCCCGAACCACGTCATTGCTTCGACCTGCCTGCCGCTTTTGATGCATGCGGTCGAGATTGACGGCGAGGTGTATTGGGATGGCGGGTTTTCGGGAAATCCGGCGGTGTTTCCTCTTGTCTATGAATGTCAGACGCGTGATGTCGTCATGGTTCACCTGACGCCCGCCGAACGACCGGACATTCCTTTCACTTCGCACGCCATCATGAATCGCATGCAGGAGATCGGTTTCAACGCCGCCCTTATACGCGAGATGCGCGCAGTCGCCTTCGTGAACAAGCGCCTCGACGACGGCAAGATGACCGAAGGCAAGCATATGCTGATTCACGTGATCGAAGCTGAAGACGTGATCCGCGAGTTTCCCGGATCAAGCCGCTTGAACAACAACTGGGATTTTCTGTGCCATCTTCATGAAGTGGGCCGCCAGCGGGCCGACCAATGGTTGGCGGCCAATTTCGATAGTCTCGGCAAGGTATCGACCGTCGACCTCGAAGCAAAATATTTTTAATCGCTTGCCCGGATGTGATCCGGGGTTCGGCGCGTCGATGCCTCGGGCACGCGCGCGCCTGTTCACGCCCAGCTCCTCGGCGCGGTCATCGGCGGCGTCGGCCACAACGCAACAAATGCGACGGGCGGCGAAGCGCTCGCAACCGCGGCGAAAGTTTGATTTACTGCGGCAATGAACTTTACCGACAAAGAAGCTGATCCGGCCGCCGCCGAGCCGAATATTGTCGGACAGAAGGTGGTCAACCTGGCGCTGCAGGGGGGCGGCAGTCACGGCGCCTTCACCTGGGGCGTGCTCGATCGCCTCCTCGAAGAGGAGCGGCTGAGCCTTCGAAGGCGTCACCGGGACCAGCGCCGGCGCCGTCAATGCCGTGGTGCATGGCGGACGGCTTGGCCGCCGGTGGTCGCGAGGAGGCGAGGCGAGCGCTACGTTTATATTGGGAAAAAGTCTCCGCCTTGGCGTCCAGCGGGGTTTTCAAGCCCTCGATATTCGACAAGGCCAATCCGAATTTCGGGCTGGAGCATTCGCCCGGTTATCTGTTCATGGAGTCGATGACTTATTTTGCGTCTCCCTATCAGATGAATCCGTTCAACTACAATCCGCTCAAGGATTTGCTTGCGGAAGCGATCAATTTCGAGCGCGTGCGCCGGCAGCAGGACATCAAGCTTTTTATTGGCGCCACCGATGTGCAGACTGCGAAAATCAAGGTCTTCAACGGCAAAGAGCTCGGCGTCGACCATGTGCTCGCTTCGACTTGCCTGCCGCTGATGATGCAAGCGGTCGAAGTCGACGGCGAATACTATTGGGATGGCAGCTTTTCTGGCAATCCTCCGATCTTCCCTCTGCTTTTCGAGTGCGAGGCGCACGACATCATCATGGTCCACATTACGCCGGCGGCGCGACCGGGCGTCCCGACCACCTCGCCCGCAATCATGAATCGCATGCAGGAGATCAGCTTCAATACCTCCCTCATCCGCGAAATGCGGACCCTTACCTACCTGAGCGAGCAGATCGACCGCGGCAAGATGACCGGCGTCAAGCGCATGCTCGTGCATTTGATCGAAGCCGAAGATCTGATCCGGGTGCTGTCATGGTCGAGCCGGTTGAACGGCGATTGGGATTTTCTGATGCATCTTTTCAACAAGGGCCGCTACCGCGCCGACAAATGGCTTAAGGAGAATTTCGATCGCATCGGCGTTGAGTCGACTGTCAATCTCCGGGAAAAATATTTTTGACGATTCCGATTGTTTCGGCGCGCGTGTCTTGGCGATCATGTCTTGGCGATCGCTGCGGCGAACTTTCCTTGATCGGGCTGTCCGGCCTCGCTATCTAGGCGCGTGATTGGTGTCAGTCCGGGGGACGAATGTCGGAGCTTATTCTTGCGCTTCACTCGGGCCCCCACGATTCCGTTGCCGCGCTGTTCGACGATTACGATTTGAAGGCGGCGGTCCAGCTCGAGCGCCTGACCAGACGGAAGGGCGACGGCGGCACACATCCGGACGCCTGCATCGACGAAGTTCTGTCGATCGCCGGCGCGACGCGCGCGGATGTCGACGTGATTTCGATGTCGCGTACGCTGCTCGACACCAAATACTTTCGCCGCATGCGCGGCCTTCGCTGGTTCGGCGAGGAGGTTCTGCGGCGCAGCCGCGGTCGTACGCTCCAATACATGACCCACGAAATGCGTCATTATCGCTCCAGGAATTTCGACGATCTGTTCGATCTCGCCGCCTTCCGTAGCGACGGCGGCTTCCGGCCGGATGCACGGCTACATTTCTCAAACCATCACGAGGCGCATGCTCTGCCGCCGCTGTTCTACAGTCCATGGGACGATGCGCTTGCTGGTCACCGCCGATGGCGGCGGCGACACGGTCAATTACAGCCATCGCAGCTTCGCCAATGGAGAAATCACAACGATCTATGGCGGCGACGACTGCCTGTTCATCGAAAAGCCGGTCGACAGCCTCGGCCGCGCCTACAGCGCCGCTACACTGGCGCTTGGATTTCGCATGGATCGTCACGAAGGCAAGCTTACCGGTCTCTCCGCGCTCGGCGAGCCGGTGCTGGCCAAGGAGATCGGCGCCTACTTCCGTGTCGACGAGAACGGACGCGTCTACTCCACGTTTTCCGGCTTCAGTCACATGCGGCGGTTCATGCGGCAGCTGGCAAAGAACACCCGGCGCGAGGACCTCGCTGCCTCCATTCAAAAGGTGCTCGAGGACACCATGCTGCGCTCGGTCGAGAACCTGCTTGCGCATTATCCGAGCAAGCATCTTGGCGTTGCCGGCGGCGTGTTCGCCAATGTCAAACTCAACCGGCTGTTGGCCGAGCGCCTCCGGCTTGACGAGATTTTCATTTTCCCGGCGATGGGCGACGAAGGATTGCCGGTCGGCAGCGCCTTGATCTATCTGCTGGAGCGTGACGGCCTCAAATCCTGGCTTGACCGGCGGCGGCCGCTCGGCCCGATCTTTCTCGGCCGCGATTACACGAGCGCAATCGATCCCGCGCTTGCAGCTTTGCCCAGCGTGCGGCGGGTCGAAGGCTCTCCGGTCGCGGAGGCCGTACGCCGCCTGGTCAACGGCGAAATCGGCGCGATCTTTACCGGCCGCATGGAATACGGACCACGTGCGCTTGGCGCCCGTTCGATCCTGGCCAATCCATCGCGGCGTGAGACGCACGATCTGCTCAATCAGCGTCTCGCGCGCACCGAATTCATGCCGTTCGCACCGGTGATCGCCGCCGAACGCGCCGCCGACGTGTTCGACATCAACGGCGTGAACGCCCGCGCTTGCCAGTACATGACCATTGCCTGCGACGTGCATCAGCAATGGCGCGACCGCATTCCCGCCGTCGTGCACGTGGACGGCTCGGCGCGGCCGCAGACTATCCGGCGCGAAGACAACCGCCTCTATTACGATATCGTGCGCGCTTTCGAGGCGGCGAGCGGTTTGCCGGCGCTGGTCAACACCAGCTTCAATGTGCATGAGGAGCCGATCGTCAATTCCCCGGCCGAATGCGCCAAGGCCCTGACCGACGGCCGCATCGATTTTGTCGTCACCGACAACGCAGTCTACAAACTTGCGTATTGATTCGGTGATCCGCCGCGCAGGCGAGGCTGCGCACGGGTTCACATGGCAAGGATAGCAATGCCGAGCGCTCGCGCCCCGGCGAGAAGTCTTTGGTCATAACTTGCCAATTGGATATCTTCGTCGCGTGCGCGCAGGAACTCAATCGTGGCGAGATGCAACCCGTCGAGTGTCCGCACGGAAACTGGAAAGGGCTGAAGAGCACGCGCGAGCACCGCTTGGGTAAGATCGGTGAGGGACACGCGAGCGAGCAGAGCCTCAGCTTGCCGCCATGGGAATGCGCAAAGCCACGGGCGTGAATTCGATTCCAAATCTCATATTCGAGTAGACGGCTGAAGCCAACGATCCGTCACCGACAGTCGTGGGAAGTGCTCGGCCCTCACGCAAAAAGATGAGCCAGCGCGACCGAGCTATCAAGGTAGATCACGATCCGCTCGGCTTTGGTCGAGGTCTTTCATCAGCTCTTCGAAACTCATGACCGGTTTGCGCGGCAGCGGATCCCTGGCGGGATAGTGGCAGGTGTCAGCCAACCCTCGCTTCACGCCTTGCGCGATCAATTCGTCGTCGGTCATCAACTTGCGGCCCGGCTGTGGCGGCACGATTTCGGCCACCACGCGATCGCGGTCGGTGACCAGCACGGTCTCACCGCTTGCGGCCAAGCGAATGTATTCGCTGAGCTTGTTCTTGAGGATCTTAAGGCCAACGGAGCGCATAATCGAAGGTAGCTACCAGAAGCCACCTCGTCAATGCGCCGGCCGCAGACTGAACAGCGCGCCCTCTGCGCCGACAGATGGTTAATCGCGTCTTAACCTCGCCGCCCTTATGCTATCCCGTCGCTGATGCGGCGGGCGGCCCCGCTGTTCGTGATGTATAGGATGACCCGCCAGGCTTCCCTTTCGCTCGTTAGCGCGCCCGACTCGCGCTCGCCCTTCGTGCGCTTGCGCGAGCTTCTTGGCGACGTCGCGCCCGGCAAGCCGGCGATCAGCATGGCCGTCGGCGAGCCGCAACATCCGATTCCTCCTTTCGTTGGGCCGGTGATTGCGGCGCATATCGACGAATTCGGCCGTTATCCGATGAACAAGGGGCTCGACGTATTTACCGAGGCGGTCGCCCAGTGGCTCGATCGCCGCTACCTGCTCGACCGGCCGGTCGATCCCGGCACGGAAGTGCTGGTGCTCAACGGCACGCGCGAGGGGCTCTTCCTCGCCGCGATTGCCGCCAAGCGGTGGGTTAAGCCGCGCACCGGCCGGCCGGCGATGCTTATCCCTAATCCGTTTTATGCCGCCTATGCGGCGGGCGCAGTCGCCGCCGATTGCGAGCCGATCTATTTGCCGGCGACCGCGGCGACCGGCTTCCTGCCCGACCTCGATACGCTGAGCGAAGATCTGCTCGCGCGCACAGTGGCCTGCTATCTGGCCTCGCCGTCGAACCCGCAAGGCGCGGTGGCCGACCGCGCCTATCTCGCCAAACTTGCCGCGCTGGCGCGGCGCTTCGGGTTTCTGGTGTTCTGCGACGAATGCTATTGCGAAATCTACAGCGATCGGCCGCCGCCGGGCATGCTGGAAGCGGCGGGGCCGGACTTCACCAACGCCGTCGTTTTTCATTCGCTGTCGAAGCGTTCCAGCCTTCCGGGTCTGCGGGTTGGCTTCGCCGCCGGCGACCGGCGTTTCCTCGCTTCTTATCTCGAGCTGCGCAACATCGCCGCGCCGCAAGTGGCGATGCCGGCGCAACGCGTCGCCATCGCCGCCTATGGCGACGAAACGCATGTCGAGGAGAACCGGCGCCTCTACCGCGAAAAATTCGATCTCGCCGATCAGATCGTCGGCGACCGTTACGGCTACCGGCGCCCCGCTGGCGGATTTTTCCTCTGGCTCGATGTCGCCGCGCATGGCGGCAGCGAGGCGGCAACGCTTGCTTTGTGGCGCGAAGCCGGCGTCCGCGTCGTGCCGGGCCGCTATCTCGCGCGCGAGCAGGCCGACGGCAGCAATCCCGGCGCCGACTACATCCGCGTCGCCATGGTGCAGAACAACGAGACCACCGCCGAGGCGTTGCGCCGCCTCGTCGCGGTGTTGGGCTAGCGCATGATCCCGAAAAGTGGACACCGGTTTTCGGAAGAAATCATGCGCCAACTAAAAAGCATGATCCCGAAAGTGGACACCGGTTTTCGGACAAGATCATGCGCAAACTGAAGAAGCTGACCCGATGTCGATGATCGACCGCAGTCTCGACGGGATGGCCTTCCTCTCCGGCCAACTCGGCATCTTCATGCGGCGGCGGCTGCGCGAAGTCGGCGGCATCGCCCTTATCAGTCTCGCCATGATGGCGGCGCTGGCGCTCGCGACCTGGTCGGTGGCAGACCCGTCGCTGAGCCACGCCACCAACGCGACGGTACACAATCTGCTCGGCCGCCCCGGCGCGATCGCCGCCGACCTGTTGATGCAGTTACTGGGCTTGGGCTCGCTGGCGCTGTTGCTGCCGATTGCAGTGTGGGGCTATCGGCTGCTCGGTCATCGGGCGCTCGACCGCGAACGGCTGCGTGTGCTGCTCTGGTTGTTTGGCGCCGTGCTGGCGGCCGGTTTCGCGTCGTGTCTGCCGCGCGGCGGCCACTGGCCGCTGCCGTCCGGGCTCGGCGGTGTCATCGGCGATACGATATTGCGCATACCGGCTATTTTCCTCGGCAAACCGCTCGCTGGCACGTATCGCCTGACGGCTGCTATCGTGCTTGGCTTCGCAGCGCTCGCCGCTTTCGCCGGCGCCGCCGGGATGCTGTGGCGCGGATCGGCTGACGAAGCGGAAAACGAAGACGAGGATGACGAGCCGATCGAGGAGGATGCCGACGAAACCGTCGACGAGCACGGATGGATATCGCTCGGCTTTCTGACCCACCACCTGCTCAGCTTCCGCGCCCGCATCGCACGCATGTTTCGCCGCCGCACAGCGGCGTCTGTCGCGTCACCGCCTGAGGGCGCGGTATCGCGCCGCCGCATCGAGCCACGCCTCGGCGCGGCGCCCGAGCCGGAGGAAGACGACGAGGCCGAGGAGGAAGAGGCCGACCGAGCGGCCGGTTGCGCGAAAGCCGCGCGCCGCTGCAAGGCCGGCGCGACGTTCCTCGGCGGGTATGCACTGCCCTCGCTTAATCTCCTGACCGCGCCGCGCGCCAATGAGCGGACGACGCTTAGCGCCGAGCTGATCCGGGAAAACGCCACCGCGCTTGAAGGCGTACTCGCCGATTTCGGCGTGCGCGGTGAGATCATCAACGCGCGGCCGGGGCCGGTGGTGACGCTGTACGAGCTGGAGCCGGCGCCCGGCATCAAATCGTCACGCGTGATCAGTCTCGCCGACGACATCGCCCGCTCGATGAGCGCGCTTTCAGCGCGCGTCGCGGTGGTGTCGGGACGAAACGCCATCGGCATCGAGCTGCCGAATCCGACCCGCGAAAAAGTCTATCTGCGCGAACTGCTCGCGTCGCGCGACTATGCCGAGACCGCGGCCCGGTTGCCGCTCTGCCTCGGCAAGGCGATCGGCGGCGAAGCGGTGCTGGTCGATCTGTCGCGCATGCCGCATCTGCTCATCGCCGGCACCACCGGTTCGGGCAAGTCGGTCGCCATCAACACCATGATCCTCAGCCTGGTCTATCGCCTGCATCCCGATCAGTGCCGGCTGATCATGGTCGATCCGAAGATGCTCGAGCTCTCGGTCTATGACGGCATTCCGCATCTGCTCACCCCCGTCGTCACCGATCCGAAGAAGGCGGTGGTCGCGCTCAAATGGGCGGTGCGCGAGATGGAGGAACGCTACAAGAAAATGTCCAAGCTCGGCGTGCGCAACGTCGACGGCTACAACGCCCGGGTCGCCGAAGCGAACGCCAAGGGCGAGAAGCTCAACCGCACGGTTCACACCGGCTACAACCGCGAGACCGGCGAAGCAATCTACGAGAACGAAGAGCTCGATCTCGAACCGCTGCCCTACATCGTTGTCATCGTCGACGAGATGGCCGACCTGATGATGGTCGCCGGCAAGGACATCGAGGGCGCGGTGCAACGCCTCGCACAGATGGCGCGGGCCGCCGGCCTGCACGTCATATTGGCGACGCAACGGCCCTCAGTGGACGTCATCACCGGCACGATCAAGGCAAACTTCCCGACCCGAATCTCGTTTCAGGTCACTTCGAAGATCGACAGCCGCACTATTCTCGGCGAGCAGGGCGCCGAGCAACTGCTCGGCCAGGGCGACATGCTCTACATGGCCGGCGGCGGACGTATCAGCCGCGTGCACGGACCGTTCGTCTCCGACGAAGAGGTGGAAAAGGTCGTGCGCCATCTCAAGGCGCAGGGCGTGCCGCAATACCTCGAGGCGGTCACCGCCGAGGAGCCGGGAGCCGAGGGCGACACGGCGCTGTTCGATAGCACCGCCATGGGCGCGGCCGAAGGCGGCGACCTCTATCAGCAGGCGGTGCAGGTGGTGAAGCGCGATCGCAAGGCCTCGACCAGTTACATCCAGCGCCGGTTGCAGATTGGCTATAACCGTGCCGCGTCGCTGATGGAGCGTATGGAGCAGGAAGGAATCGTCGGCCAACCCAATCACGCGGGCAAGCGGGAGATCCTCGATCGAGGCCGCCGAGGAAGAGCCCTATTGAGAATCAGGCGCTCGATCTCTAATCGGAACTCTCAGCCGCGAATTCGCCATATCGCGCAGTTAGCGGTTCGTCTGGCCAGAGCGTGCGCGGGGGCATAGGGGAACGGAATATGGCGGGACGCGGGGCGCGGACGATTCTGCTGGCAATGGCTGGGGTCTTGCTAGCGGCTGCCGCGGCGGCGGCAGAGGCAGAGGACGTGCCGCTGCCGACGCCGTCGCCGGTATCCAAGTCCGGGTCTGCGTCGCCGGCAGCTGCGGTGAAACCGGCATCGGCCAATAGCGCCCCCGTTGCCGCCACGGCATCCAACTCGGCGCCGCCGCACGGTTTCTTCCCGTTCTCTCTTCCACTGGGTAAAGGCGCCGGGCCAAGCCAGGCGACTGCATTCGACGCCAAGCAGCACGCGCTCCTCGACAAAATCAGCGGCTATCTGTCCAGCGTGCAGACATTGGTGGGCAATTTCGTGCAGATCGGGCCGGACGGCCGGCGCGTCGAGGGGACGTTCTCCATTCAGAAGCCGGGAAAAGTCCGCTTCCAGTACAGTCCGCCGAGCCCGATCGACATCATCGCCGACGGCTCGTCGGTCGTGGTCCGCGACCGCTCGCTGGCGACGGCGGACTATTACCCGCTGTCGCAGACGCCGCTGCGCTACTTGCTCGCCGACCGCATCGATCTTCTGCGCGACACCGACGTTGTCAGCGTGTCAGCCGACGACACCTTCATCACCGTCGTGATCGAGGAAACACAGGTGATGGTCGGGACCAACCGCCTGATGATCATGTTCGACGCCAAGAATCTGCAGCTCAAGCAGTGGACGGTCACCGATCCGCAGGGGCTCGATACCACCGTCGCCGTTTACAATCTCGACACGGCGAAAAAGCCCGACCCCAATCTGTTCGTGATCAACTATCAGAACAATCTGAAATAGCGCCACCTGCGGCCGCACGATCAGGGCGTGGAACGCGGAGCGATGCCGATCAGGCGAGCGCCGCGCTGGAAGGTCAGGTAGCTCCACAGCCAATTGACCGCGACCACAAAGCGATTGCGCAATCCGATCAAAAAATAGATGTGGACCGCGCTCCAGAACAGCCAGCCCAAAAACCCGGTGAGCTGCAGGTAGCCGAGCTTCACCACGGCGGACTTGCGGCCGATCGCTGCCAGTTCGCCCAGATGGCGGTAGGCGAACGGCCCCGGCGCCGGCCGGCCCTCGACCCGCGCGGCGATGACTTTGCCGACATAGTGGCCCATCTGCTTTGCCGCCGGCGCAATGCCTGGCACCAGGCGGCCATTGGGCTCCGTGACGGTCACGGTATCGCCTACCGCGAAGATTTCCGGCCGTCCGGGGACGCTGAGGTCGGCGTTCACCTTGATCCGTCCGGCGCGATCGTGTTCGGCGCCGATCCACTCTGCCGCCGGCGAAGCGACGACGCCCGCGGCCCAGATCACCGTCGCCGCTTCGATGCGGCCGCTGTCCACCGAGACGCCCTGGGCATCGCAACCGGTGACCTTGCGATCAAGCTCGACCTCGACGCCCATGCTCTGCAGCGAGCGCTTCGCGTAATCCGAAAGCGCCTCGGGAAAGGTCGGCAGCAGGCGGGGACCGGCCTCGATCAGAACAATCCGCGACGTTCGCGGATCGATGCGGCGGAAGTCGTGCTGCAACGTTTGCCGCGCCACCTCGGCGATGGCGCCGGCCATTTCCACGCCGGTGGCGCCGCCGCCAACCACGACGAAGGTGAGGAGCCGCGCGCGCGCGTGGTCGTCCTGCACCACTTCCGCCTGCTCGAAGGCGAGCAGGAACCGCCGCCTGATCTCGGTCGCGTCGGCAATGTGTTTGAGTCCCGGCGCGAATGGCGCCCAATCGTCATGGCCGAAATAGGAGTGGGTCGATCCCGTGGCGAGAACCAGATAGTCGTAGGAAAGATCGATCTCGGCGGTGTGCACGCGGCGCGCTTGCACGTCGATCGCGGTAACCCGCGCCATGATCACGCGGACATTCTTCTGCGCCCGCACGATGGCGCGGATCGGCCAGGCCACATCTGCGGGCGACAAAGCCGCGGTTGCGACCTGATAAAGCAGCGGCTGAAAGCAATGATGGTTGTAGGCATCGACGAGCGTCACGTCGACGTCGACATTGGCAAGCGCGCGGCTGGCTTCGAGGCCGGCAAAACCGGCGCCGACGATCACCACCTGCGGCCGCTTCAATTCGCTCTGCATCCCGGCCTCCTGCGCGCCGATCATAGGGCAACTAAAGGCCGCCGACGAGTTCCGCCGCGATCCTCTAAGCCTGGTTGGGAGACTTGCACCTTCGGCCATTGCCTCGCATAACCGCGCTGACGTCCACCCTCCGTCCCTCATGAAAATCACCGTCACCACCTGGAATATCAATTCAGTCCGACTGCGCATCAACCTGGTCGCCAAATTCATCAAGGCGGTGCAGCCCAACATCCTGTGCCTGCAGGAGACCAAGTGCCCGGACGACAGATTCCCGCTCAAGCGCTTCAGGCGGCTTGGCTACGAGCACGTCGCACTCAACGGCCAGAAGGGCTATCACGGCGTCGTCGTGCTCTCGCGGCTGCCGTTCGAGTCGACGGCGATCCGGGCCTATTGCGGCAAGAGCGATTGCCGCCACATCGCCGTCGTGGTCGGCGAGCGCGCCGGCCTGAAGGAGCCGATCGCGCTGCATAATTTCTACGTGCCGGCCGGTGGCGACGTCCCCGACCCGGCAGTCAACATCAAGTTCGCCCACAAGCTCGCCTTCCTCGACGAGATGCAGGCCTGCGATGCGCTGCGGCCGGCGGCGTCAGAGCGCGCCATCATCGTCGGCGATCTCAATGTGGCGCCGCTCGAATGCGACGTCTGGAGCCACAAGCAGCTTCTCTCCGTGGTCTCGCACACGCCGATCGAATGCGAGAAGCTTCTTGGCGTGCAGAAGGCCGGCGGCTGGGTCGATGCGGTGCGCACGTTCGTGCCGGAGCCGACCAAGCTCTACACTTGGTGGAGTTATCGCGCGGCCGACTGGACAAAATCCAACAAGGGCCGCCGGCTCGACCACATCTGGACAAGCGGCCATTTGGCGGACCGAGTCTCGTCCGTCACCGTCGCCAAAAATTATCGCAGTGAAAAACGCCCGTCAGACCACGTTCCCGTGAGCGTAACCCTCGATATTTAGGGCGCAAGAGGAGCGCATGTCGTCGAGCTGTTTGCTCAACGGCGTGCTTGGGATTCCGACTGAACGACAAGACCGCGCTGTAGGCAGGCGCGTAGACGCGTATCAAAGGCAGGGTAGGTCGCGGCTATGGCGGCCGCGCACGTTCCCCTAAGCCACCTATCGCATTGCCAACTCTGAGGAGTGTCCGCTTTCAAGCGGACATCGAAGTTTAAGAGCGGCACTTCCATTTGTGACCCATAATCGCGCTAGCCGGAACGGCCACTTTCTCGCTTTTACGTAGCTGTGGACGCTCTTAAGCAGCAAATCACTAACACCTTCGGATGATGAGCTGGTCCGAATGTCCGATGGCGAGTTGGATAAATTCGGCGTGACGTCTGGCCAGCAGGCTAGGCCTTCGCCCCCGGTGATGTTTGGGCCCTCATGCAGATTAAATACAACCAGGATCACCAATACATCATCGTCGAGGACGGTGTCGGTACCGTTGGAATAACAAACCACGGTCAGGAAAAGCTCAGCGACGTGACTACTGTTGAGCTCCCGCACGTCGGCGCGAAAGTGCAGAAGGGCGGCGCGGTTGGCGTTGTCGAATCTGTCAAGGTCGCGAGCGATCTCTATTCTCCCGTAAGCGGCGAAATCCTTAGTGTAAACGAAGCGCTGGCCGCCAAGCCCGAACTTGTCAATGAAGACGCCGAGGGTGCCGGCTGGATCTACAAGATCAAGCTCGCCAAGCCTTCCGAACTCGACACACTATTGGATCGGGAAGCTTATCTCGCTTACGTACGGGAGCAAGGTTGACGCGCCACGCTCAAACTGCGGAGACCTTATGCGATCTGATATTGTTCCAGGGGCCATTTTCCCAGACTACGAACTTTCCGACCACACGGCGAAACGTCGAAAGCTCTCCGAGTTGCAAGGCCAGCATCCCATGGTCCTCGTCCTCAGCCGCGGCGGTTTCTGCCCCAAGGACCGCAGACAGGCTGAAGGGCTTCTTGAACTCCACCGGGAGATGGAGGTTGGCTATTGCCGGCTTGTCACGATCAGTACCGACAACATCACCGAGACGAACGAATACCGTAGCGGCATCGGCGCTCATTGGCCCTTCCTCTCAGACACGAGGCGCATCGTCCAAAAAGATCTCGACATCGCCGAATACACGGATCCCACCCACAATCCGATGATCCCCCATGTGATTGTCCTCGAACCAGGCCTCGTCGTTTATAAGATCTACAATGGCTACTGGTTCTTCGGCCGGGCAACTCTGGAAGAGCTCCGCCAGGACTTACGTGCCGTTACCAAAAAATGCCGACCAGACTGGGACATCACAACGCCCGAACTCAAGGCGGCGTGGCAGCAAGGCCGCAAGGAACTCTTCTATCCTTACGGCAAAACCTACGCCCAAACTATCGGAGAACAGGACTAGGAGTGTCTGCGTGAGACTCGCGGCGCTGAAAACTCTGACCGGCACGCTTCCCATTGCCTGCATGATCGTCGCAACTCCGCTGCCGACAAAGAGATCATAATAGCGCGTGACGGTAATCAGTGCCATCAGCTGCAGATGCATCCGCCGCGTGTCGCGTTTCCGGATACGTTACTGTGACAGCGACGATCGAGGTCTGATTTCCGGCGGGCTTGCGGCGAAATCGGCACCAAACGCGCATTTTATGGCATCACCTTAACTGCGCATTTGCCTTTTCCGTCACAGTGCACGTGCGCCAGTTGGCCGATTACCCGCGCATTTATTGAACGAAAGCGAAAATTCCATGCTTGGTATTTCGACCACGGGCAACGCCACGCTCATTGCCTATGAAGACAAACCGATCCTGGCGACCGACCCATGGTTCGGCGACGAAAATCCCGCTTATTTTGGGCAGCTGGGGACTGAGCCACCGCATCCCGCCCGACTGCAAGCGCGACATTCTCAACGCCAAATACATCTGGTTCTCGCACGGTCATCCGGATCACCTCAACGGCGACAGCCTGCACCAGATCAGCGGCCGGCATATCCTGCTTGCCGATCATGTCGGCGGCCGGATCGCGCACGATCTGCGCGCGCAAGGATTCGAAGTCACCATTCTGCCGGACCGGCAATGGGTCGAGTGTCGCCGCGGATCAGGGTGTTCTGCATCTCGACCATGATCCAGGACAGCGTGTTGCTGGTTGAGGTCAACAAGCGGTTGTTCGTCAATCTGAACGATGCCGGCAGCCGCGATTGCACGCTGCTCATTCGCAAGATCGCCGCCGAGTATGAACACACCTATCTGCTGTGCCTGTCAGGCTACGGCGATGCCGACATGATCAATTTCTACGACGAGAGCGGCGCTTTCATTGTGCCGCCGGCAAGCCAAAAGCCGCCAGTCGGCCGACAAATGAGCTTGCGGGCAGCGTCACTCGGCATCCGCAACGCCATTCCCTTCAGTTCCTTTCACTCTTATCAGCGAGCCGATTCGATCTGGGCGCAAAATTACGTTACGCCGTTGGAGGCGTATTCGAGAGGGTTCGACCACATCAGCCAAAACTTCATTCCGGCGTTCTCGCACATCGATTGTGTGACCGGGGAGATCACTCCGCTCAATCCGGTGAGCATGGAGACGGTGGTGCGCCGGCCGGAGGATTTCGGCGACAATTGGAGCGACGTTCTCGAACACGGGGAATTGGACAAGCTGTCGAATTATTTTCGCAGCAAAGAGCGCGTCCGCGATTATTTGTCATTTATCAACTTCCGCGTCGGCGGCCGCGATAATTTTGTCTCGCTCGACGGCAAGAAAGGCCGCGGCATCACCTTCGAAGTACCGCGCAACAGTCTGATGACCGCGATCGACTATGAAATCTTCGACGATCTTCTGATTGGCAATTTCATGAAGACCACGCTGCACAAGATGGGCTCGCTCTATGACGGCGACTTCAATTTCGCCGTCACCAAATTTGGCGACAACGGTCAGGTGAAGACCCACCGCGAGGTCGACGCCTATCTCAAGGAATACCACCGCCGCGCGGGGGCCGACTGGTATTATCATCGGCTCTACGAAAGTGTGCTCGACCGCGTCCGGTCTTCGGCAATCGCCTATCTGCCGCGCGAATCGCCGGCGTGGCGTGTTGCCTACCAAGTCTACCGGATGCTGGTCGCCTCCCCGCACTAAAGTCACCGCCTAAATCGGTCACATTTCGCTTCTTGGCGTCCGCTCCACAATGCAGAGCTGCAGGCGCGTGCGGTTTGCAGCGGCCGGCGCGCACTGGAGGATCGCCTCTCAACCAAATTTCGAGGGGCCGGCCGCATGCGCGCAGCGATGAAGCGTTGGAATAAGTTCCGCAGTCAATTCAAAAATTTCCAGGAACGATTGCGCGAACCGGGGCTCACGGCCCTTCTGATCGTCGAAGTCATGCTCATTTTCTTCGCTACGCCGCTCGCCGCCATGGAGGTCATACCTGCATCCATCGTGCCCGTGATGTTTGCGATCTTGATCGTCGCCATTCTGGTCGTGGCCTCAAAAAGCCGCTCGGCCGTCGGCATTGTGCTCGTTGCCATCGTGTTGATGCCGATTTGGGCGTTCATTCAGGCCGAGCACTCAACGCTGCTCACGGAGTTGTTGAGTGCGGGAGCGCGTTTGCTGGCATTGGCGGTGTTGACTTACGTGGTCGCGCACGCGGTTTTCGGTCCGGGCCGCGTAACGATGCATAGGGTCCAAGGCGCGGTAGTGCTGTACTTGAATTTTGCCTTGATGTTTGCCGTGCTCTACCGGCTGGTGATTACCGTGTTGCCCAATGCCTTTTCCGGCATGCCGCAGCCCGGCGCGGAAGCCTCGGGCGCGACACTTCTTTATTTCAGTTTCACCACGCTGACGACCACCGGCTTCGGCGACATCGCGCCGCTTCATCCGATCGCGCGCAATATCGCCAATCTCGAAAGCGTTATCGGGCAGCTATATCCGGCAACGCTGCTGGCGCGGCTGGTCAGCCTTGAGGTCGAGCACCGGCGGCAGGCGAAGTCCACGTGACCGGCGCCAGATGGCTAAGAGCCTATTCCGTCCTGGTTCCGGGCGTCAGCGCGGCGCGAACGTTCTCCATGTCGCGCGCCCATTGATCGGCCCGTGCCGCGATCATTTCGCGAAGCCGCTGCGCCGCGTCGGGATAGCCTTCGAGCATTTTGAGAAACATCGTGCGCGAAATGCGCAGCACCGTTGAGGCCTCGCGCGCTGTGGCGGTGGCCGGTCGCTGCGTTTCCGCCAGCAAGGCGGACTCGCCGAGCAAAGTGCCCGGTCCGGCGATGACATCGGCTTCGCCGCCCCACTGCGGACGGAGACTGAACGAGCCGTACTGCACGATGTAAGCGCCGTCGGCGATGTCGCCGGCCGCGAACAGCACTTGGTCCGGCTCGACGCGATAGCTTTCGGCACCAATGGCGAGGATGCGGAGCGCCTGTGCACCGAGCTGCCGGAGGATTGGAATCCGCTCAAGGAACGCGATGTCGTCCTCGATCGTCATGGCGGCCGCGGTTTACGGCACCAGCTTATAGCCGCCGGCCTCGGTGACCAGGATGGCGGGCGCCGCGGCATCCTTCTCGATTTTCTGCCGCAACCGATAGATGTGCGTTTCGAGCGTGTGCGTCGTCACCCCAGAATTGTAGCCCCAGACCTCCTGCAGCAGCGTTTCCCGCGAAACCGGTCGTTGGCCGGCGCGGTAAAGGTAGCGCAGGATCGAGGTCTCTTTTTCGGTCAAGCGGACCTTGCTGCCTTTGGGGTTGAGCAGAAGCTTCGAGCTTGGCCGAAAAGTATAGGGGCCGATGGTGAAAATAGCGTCTTCGCTCGCCTCGTGCTGCCGCAGCTGCGCCCGGATGCGCGCGAGCAGCACGGCGAAGCGAAACGGCTTGGTGACGTAATCGTTGGCGCCCAATTCGAGACCGAGGATGGTATCGGAATCGGTGTCGTGGCCGGTGAGCATGATGATCGGCGCCTTGAACCCGTTCTTGCGCAGGATGCGCACCGCCTCGCGGCCATCGATGTCGGGCAGCCCCACGTCCATGATCACCAGATCGACCTGCCCCGCTTTTGCCGCCTGCACACCTTTGCTGCCGCTCTCCACCGCGACGGCTTCGAACTCCTCGTGCAGCGACAATTGCTCGGTCAGCGCGTCGCGCAGCTCGGCGTCGTCGTCGACAATGAGAATCTTACGCGTGTTCGGCATCAATCCGGACCCCCGCGGCCGCTCTGCCCGCCGGTCAACGACGTGCGCCTCAATGGACCCTCATCGCCTGGCTGCGATTTTGCCGCACCGCTTGGCGCGAAGTAGAGCATGAAAGGATACAAGAGCAAGCGGCAGTTGGGAAATCGCCTCCAGGCGAGGCAGGTAAGGCATGCGCCGGATTTCGCTCGGCACGATCACGGTACACGCGCGGCCCGGCCGAAGCTCACAGGGTTGGCTGCGCGCCGGTCATCTGTGTTTGCCGGTCGCGCTTGGCCGCGCTGGTGTGAAGGCGAACAAACGCGAAGGCGACGGCGGGACGCCGCGCGGGCGGTTTCGCCCGTTGCGACTGTGGTGGCGGGCCGATCGCCTTCCTCGCCCGCAGACCTTTCTGCCCGTCCGCCGGATCAGCCCCGCCGACGCCTGGTGCGAAGACCCAGCCGATAGGCACTACAACCGCGCCTTCGCGCGGTCGGCCAATGAACCAGGTGATCGGCTGTGGCGCAGCGACGGCCTCTACGACATGTTCATCGAGATCGATCACAACACGCGGCCCCGGATCGCCGGCCGCGGCAGTGCCGTGTTCATTCATGTCGCGCGCCCCGGCTTTGCGCCGACCGCCGGCTGTGTCGCGCTGAGACGGCACGACCTGCAGGTGCTGGTGAGCCGGATCAGCACTAAAACGCGAATTATGATTTATTACTAGCTGGCTGGCTTCGCGCGCCGAAAATCGCAGTGCCTACACGCACATGGGTTGCGCCGAAAGCGACGGCAGTTGGGAAATCGGCGCTCATGCCCATGGAGAGCAGGGCAAGCCCGTTGCGACGGGCGATCTTGGCGGTCAGCGCGAAGTGCGGCGCCGGGGCTTCGTTCAGCGGCGGGATGCACATGAGGCCCGAAATAACGAGGCCGTAGCCGTCGCGACAGGCGCTAAGGAAGGTATCGGCGTCTTGCGGCTCCACGCCGGCTTTTTGCCGCTCAGCGCCGGTATTGATTTCGACGAAGAGCACGGGCCGGCGTGCCTGTTGGGTTATTTCCTTGGCGAGCGCCTCGGCGAGGCTCGCGCGATCGAGCGAATGGATGGCGTCGAACAGCGCCACCGCTTCTCTAGCCTTGTTCGATTGCAGCGAGCCTACGAGATGCAGTTCGAGACCTGGATGGCGGGCCATGAGCGGCGGCCACTTGGCCTTGGCCTCTTGCACGCGGTTCTCGCCGAACACGCGCTGGCCGGCCGCGATGACGGGTTCGATTGCCTCGGCGCCGAACGTTTTTGACACCGCGACCAGCGTCACACTGGCCGGATCGCGCCTTGCGTCACGACAAGCGCGCGCAATGCCCTCGCGCACGGCGGCAAGCCCCGTTTCTCGGTTTATGCTTTCCATTTCGTGACCGCCTTTGCATAGCCGCTCAAATTTTAGCGGCGGTGCGAAGATGGTTTTTACGCATATCCGTTACCTTGCGGAACCTGGGGCGGGATGCAAATGGCGGACGTTCAAGCAGGTTCTCCCAAGACTTCGCGACGCTACAAGCCGACCCTCAGCATTCGCGGCCGGCTGATTGTCGTCGCCCTTTTGGCGATCGCGCCGTTGATATTCGAGCGCGTGCGCGGCCTGGAAAGAGCCCGCGCTGAGCGCACCGAACTCGCCCACGCCCAGGTCATCGATCTGGCGCGCGGCGGCGCGGAGGCGCAGCGCGAGATCGTTTATTCCATGCGCGCCTTGCTTCAGGTGGTCGCGCGGATGTACGCAAAGATGCCGCTCGATCCGGCCGATTGCAACCGGACCCTCGCCGACCTGACCGGCAACATTCCTTGGCTTCGCAACATGAACGTCGTCGGAACGGACGGCCGCATCAAATGTGCGACTGATGCGCATGCGCTTGGATTGAACGTTTCCGACCGCGCGTATTTCCAGAACGCTCTGCACGCGCGCGATTTTGCCCTCAGCGACTACTTGATAACGCGGGTCACCCAAGTGCCCGGGCTGATGGCGACCTTCCCAGTCGTTGCCGACGACGGCTCACCCAAGGGCGTGGTTCTGGCGTCGATTAACCTGCAATGGATCGGCGAGCTCGCGGCGAGATCCGCACAGAATGCCGGCACCTCGGTCGCATTGATCGACGGCAGCGGCACGCTCATCGCCGCATCCGCCGACCTGGCCGCGTTCATCGGCACCAACTTCGCCGGCCATGCGCTTACGCACGACGTGCAGGCCCACGACGAAGGAGCCATAACGGCCGCTGGCTTCGACGGGATTCGGCGCATTTATGCCTATGTCCGGGTGCCTTGGACGCGGGCGACGCTTGCCGTGGGTCTCGACGAAGCCCTGGTGCACAGTGGCATCGACCGCGAAATCACCATCGCCTACCTGCAGCTAGCATTTTTTGGCGCGCTCGTTCTTCTCGCCGTGTGGTTCGGCGGCGAGCGGCTCATCTTGCGGCCGATCAGGTTACTGGTACGCACCGCCGCGCGGTTCGGCCGCGGCGATCTGCGCGTGCGCGCCGCTGACGAACCCTGGATCGCCGAATTCGAGCCATTGGCCGCCGCGTTTGACGATATGGCGCGCAAACTCGCCGCGCGCGAAGAGGAACTGCAAATCGCCAATCAGCACCTCGAAGAGCTGGCGAGCCTCGACGGCCTTTCCGGCTTGGCCAACCGACGTGGCTTCGACCGCGAGCTTCAGCGCGCGTGGGAACAGGCACAAGAACGCTGCCAGCCACTCGCCCTGATGATGATCGACATCGATCATTTCAAGAAGTTCAACGACCGTTACGGTCACGTGCGCGGCGACGCTTGCCTGCGTGCGGTCGGCGAGACCTTGTCGCTGGTCACGTTGGAGGAGGCTGTCCTGGTCGCCCGTTACGGCGGCGAGGAATTTGCCCTGCTGCTGCCGGGGCTCGAGATCGAGCGGGCAGCGGCGCTCGCCGAAGAGGCGCGCAGAGCAATCGAAGATCTCGTCATCGCCCACGATCAAGCACCCGGCGGCCTTGTCACGATCAGCATCGGCGTCGAATCACTGGTGCCGGCTGACGATCAGTCGGCTTCCGATCTGGTCGAAGCCGCAGACCGCGCCCTCTACGCCGCCAAGCGGCGCGGCCGCAACACCGTGGTCGCGCGTGATCCGGTGCCGCTGAGCGCGGCTTCTTGAGGTTTGCGCCGCAGAATTTTTAAATCGATCGCACTGACGCGCGTCAGGATTTCCGTGCGCGGGCTTGCTTTCCTGCTGCCGGCTTGCGCTTTACCTTCGCTGGCTTTTTGGGCGGTGCCCAGATCATGCCTTCGAGCTTCATGCCATCGGGATCGCTGAAATAGACGGCGTAGTAATTGCGATCGTAATACTCGCCGGGTGGGTCGAGTATGGTCATTGCGTTTTTTTCCAGAAAGGCGCCGAGCTCGTCGACATCGTTGCGGCTTGCAAGCTCGAAGGCATAGTGATGGAAGCCAATATCGCCCTTGCGATATTTTCGCTTTCTGCCCTGCGCGTCGGCTGCGGCGATCCAGAACAGCGTCTTGCCATTACTCCAGCCGGTCATATCGGCGTAATCGTATTTGCGCTTGAAACCGAGGAAGCCGAGCAGCTTGTCGTAAAAGTCCCTTGATCGCGCGAAATCGCCGACACTGAGCACGAGATGATCGATACCGACGACGCGAGGCATGAAACCTCCCATTCGATCATGAGCGGCAGCGCGGCCAGACTAACCACCTGGATGGATGCTCATCGTCTGGGCGAAAGCGATCGGAGCGGGTCGCGGCCGCATTCTAGGCCGGCTTGTGGCTGCCGTATCGTGCCAAAAGCAAATGCAGGGCAAAAAAGCAGGATGATCAAAAGAAAGGGGCCGGCACAGAGGCCGGCCCTTTCCCCATTTCGAGCTATCCAGCTATCACCCCTTGTTCACCATTGGCGGCGGAGGCGCAGTGGTACAGCCAGCGATGCTCAGGAGAGACAGCACCGCAACAAGCGCAAAGGCCAGCTTCTTCATTTATTACTCTCCGTCGATAGCGCGGCGACCATAATGGCTGGTGGGGGCGCTCTTCTAGTGCAGAAAAGCCACAGTATTCATCGGATTGTCACACCGCGCCGAGCAAGTTGCAGACGCGTTCGTCCCGCCCGCCATTGGCCCATTTTTGGGAACCTATTTCTCCGCCAAGGAAGCGTGCCTTCGAGTAAGCGTTGCAAATTTGCCGCACTGCCAAAAAACGTTGCTGCCGCCCCCGCCAAAATTGCGGCAGAGAATGGTGCAGAGACTGGTCCTTCGGGCAGAACGTGGGCGGCGGCCACGAATCACCCATATAGTTGCCTCGATTGTTCTGTTGGTCACGCCGAGAGTATGATGGGGCCGGGTCGAGAGACGGGGCAAATGTCTTCGCAACTCACAGCGTGGTGTTGGCTCAATTTGAAGGGCGCGATCAAGCGGTCGGAGCGACCGAGCATCGCCACATTTGCGGTTGTTGCATTGGCCGCCGGCGTCGCGCTGGCCGCCTGCACGGGGTCACCGTTGTCACCGCCGGCGTCTCATCATCGTCGTCTTCGTCGTCGACGGCAGAGGGGCTGCTCGGATTGAACAGCATGGCGGCGGCCGCGACCGGCTCTGGGCAACGCGAACTCACGACGCCGGAAAAGAAGGTCATCACTGACGCGGTCGCCCTTTCGATCAAAGACCCGGGTTCGGCGCAGTATCGGTGGCCGAAGATTCCGGCCTCGGAGGAAGGCGCGGTCAACTACTGCGGCATGGTGAACGCCAAGAGCCCGTATCCTGCCTATAACGGCTGGCAAGCCTATATCGTCGAAGCCACCGTCTCTGGCGGCAAAGTGTCTTCGGCGGTCGTCGGCCTAATCGCCGGCGGCAAGGACGTCGAGATCGTGCGTAAGATGTGCAAAAAATACGATCTCGACCCCGGCGCGGCGGGCTGATCTTCAATTTGCTAGAGCATGATGAGCGGCGGCACGACGCGCCGACGCCGTCACGCATGGCACGCGCCGGCGCGCGGGTCATGACGGTTTGATCGATCACGCAGATCTTGTCGCGCTCCTTGGCGACAGCGACACATAGTTGCGCGCTGGCAAGGCGTGCGCCCTTGAACAACGCGTCAAGCTTCGCCCAGGCGACGGTCGAATCTCAAGAATGATGTCGATGATGTTCTTGTGCTCCACGTCGTTGGTGTGCAGGCCCACGTCGATCAAGTAGCAGATGTGGAAGCGAATCTGCTCCGGAAGACCGCGCAGCGCAAATTAGTTTGGTTGCTTTGTCTGCTCACGCTTTTGGCCCGAATGGGCAACCGCCCAAAGTTTCAGCAATGTCAGCGGTAGGTCGCCGAAGCCAAAGGGAGCCGCTTGTTGGCCAGTCAACGGTACCGAAGGGGGCGCAGCTTGTATTGTTCGATATGCGGTCGTTAATAATCAAGCCAATGCAATCGCGGAACGCTTTGCAAGCTAGGTTTATGTCGCTATCATGGCTTCGTGCAAACAAAACGATCGGGGCAAAAACCCCCGGCACATCAGACCTTCAGGGAGGTATTCATGAGACGGCGCGAATTTCTGAAATACTCTGCTGCAACGGCGGTAGCCGCACCGTTTGTGCGGGCCGCCAGCGCGGAAGCCGGCACCTACAAAGTCGGCGTGATCGGTGCGAAGACCGGTCCGCTCGCACCGGGTGCGGCAGTTACACACTTTCCGCCCTATAAGCTCTGGGCTCACGACGTCAATGAACGCGGCGGCCTCAAGCTGAAAGATGGCGCGCGTAAAGTCGAGATCGTCGAGTACGACGATCGCACGCAACCGCCGGAGGCGATCAAGGCCGTCGAGCGTGCCGCCACCGTGGACAAGTGTGACTGGATCGGAGGAAACTACGCGACCGGCTTTAATCTCGCCTGCGCGCCGACTTTCGCAAAGCACGGCTATCCGCAGCTCAACTCAAGCCTGCGTCACCGACCAGGGACCGGCGCTGGTCAAGAAATTTCCCGGCTTCTTTATGTTCCAGTCGTCGACAACGGCCTACGCCAAAGGTGCGATCGGCGTGCTCAAGAAATTGAAGGATAGCGGCCAGATCGGCAACAAGGTCGCCGCCGTCAACGTTGGCGACGATTTCGGCATCGAGCTCGCCAATGCGGGCCGGCCGCTGTTTAAGGAAGCCGGCTTCGAGATCGTCTACGACAAGTCCTATCCGCTGGGCACGCAGGATTACACGCCGGTGATCAAAGCCGCGAAAGCGGCCAACCCGGACGCCTTCGTCGCCTGGTCTTATCCGCCCGACACGTTTGGTCTTGCCGACGCGTCCAAGATCGAAGGGCTCAACGTCAAAGCCTATTACTGCGCCGTCGGTTGCGCCTTTCAGGGCTTCTCGCAGAAAAACGGTGCCGCCGCCGAGAACATTCTTGGCGCCGGTGGCGTGGTTGACTCGCCGGAAATCCGGGATTTCTACAAGCGGCACAAGGAAGTCACCGGTGTTGACGCCGACTATTGGGGCAGCCCGTTCTACTACTCGATGCTTCAGATGCTTACCCAGTCGATCGAAGCAGTGGGTACGACGGACCGGCAGGCTATTGCGGCTCACTTCCGCGGCCGCAAGTTCAAGGTCCTCATCGGCGAAGTCGAGTTGCCCGGCCAGATCCTCGACAAGGTGTATACGGTTGGCCAATGGCAGGGCGGGTTCTTCGCCGCCGTCAATGGCGAAGGTTTCGGCAACTACGCTCAGGTCAAGCTGAAGAGCAGCTGGGGTTGAGAAGCCTGACGGCATCGGGCGTGAACTAAACGCGCCCGACGAGCCGCAAGAAAAACTCCGACGTCGTGACTGTCGTTCCCGGTCTCGGACAGGGGCCGCGGACGAGAGCGGCGCCGGAGTTGACTTATAATTGGCCGACAGCGGCCTTGAACATCCGCGCCGGGCACGCGCATCGGTAAACCCGTTCGATATGGATATTGTTATCATCGGTCTGCTGCTCGGCGGCACCTATGCCTTGATGGCGATAGGCCTCCAATTGCAGTACGGCGTCGCCCGCATCATGAATCTCGCGAATGGTGAGATTCTGATTGCGGGCGCGTTCAGCACTTTTTGGTTTTACGCCAGCACCAAAGCGAGCCCGCTTCTGGCCCTGTTTCTGGTGGCGCCGGCGGCCTTCGTGCTGAACTGGGCGATCTATCGGGTGTTGATTTTCCCCCTGGTCCGCCGCGCCAAGAGCCAAGGCAAGCTTGAAGTCGACAGCATCCTGGCAACCTTCGGCATCAGCTTCATATCGGTCGGAGTCCTGCTGGCAATTTTCGGCGGCGAATATCTCGACTACGATTACTTGGCGCAGCCGATTTTTATCTTTGGCGAACGCTATGGGCTGAACCGCGTGGTTGCCTTCCTCGCCTCGGCCGTGATTTGTGCGGGTCTGTATCTTTGGCTGCACAAGACCCGCGCCGGCCTCGCATTGCGGGCGGTTTCCGTCAATCCGGGCGCCGCTGGCCTCGTTTCGATCAATGTCGCGCGCGCCTCGGCGTTTGCTTTCGCCTTGGGCGGAGCGGTGACCGCGGCGGGCGGCGGATTGCTCAGCATGTTCCTGACTTTCGATGTTTCGCTCGGCGTGGTGTTCACGCTCAAGGCGCTGGTCATCGTCATCCTCGGCGGCGTGGGCGACATTCGCGGCACGATCGTCGCCTCCTTTATCCTCGGTTTTGCCGAGACGGCCGTCGCCACGCTCGTCGATCCGGGTCTCACGCTCGCCGCGGCCTACGTCCTGTTCATGATCGTTTTGTTGGTGCGGCCGGAGGGTCTGTTCGGGAGGCGGACGGCTTGAACAAGATCGAGGAGCGCCAACAACCTGTGGCGGCGGAGACCGCGCCGGAGTTTCACGCCGGGCTCTTTTTCACCGCCGGCGAACGGCGCAATCTCCTGATCAGCGCCTTGATCTTCGTTGCGGGCGCCTGTGTGCCGCTGATCTTCGACGGCTATGTGCTGCAGTTGGCGATTTCCATTGTGATGTATACGGCGCTCGCGACCTCCTGGCTGCTGTTTTCCGGGCCGACCAATTACATCGCGCTCTCGACGGCGGCTTTCTTCGGCATCGGCATGTACACGGTGGCGGGTGGGATCGATCTCCTGCCTTACCCGGTGCTGATCCTTGCGGCCGGCGTCGCTGGCGCCGCGCTCGCCGCGATCGTCGGCTTGGCGACGCTGCGGGTTTCCGGCGTTTATTTCGTGATCTTCTCGCTCGGTCTCGCCGAATTGGTGCGCCAGATCATGACGTGGCTGCAACATGTTCTGGGCACGATGAGCGGCCTCTACGTTACGATCGACCGCAGCGAACCGGAATATTACTGGCAGCTTTTATTGTTGACCGCGGTGGTCTTTTTGGTCGGATGGTGGATTGGCCGCTCCCGGCTTGGATTTGCGTTGCGCATCATCGGCAACGATGAGCTGGTCGCGGTTCACTGCGGCATCAATACCGCGCGTGCCAAAGTGATCTTGTTCGTCATATCAAGCACTTTCGCCGCCATCGCCGGCGCGTTGGTGGCGCCGCGCTGGGGCTATGTCGAGCCGGTCGTCGCCTTTAACCCGTTCGTGTCATTCCAGGTTGTGATCATGGCGCTGCTTGGCGGCACGCACCGCTTGTGGGGGCCCCTCCTGGGCGTCATTCCCTTCGTGCTGCTGTGGGAGCTGATCTCCGTCGAGTTTCCCAATCAGACGACGCTCCTGCTCGGCGTTTGTTTCCTTCTGATCGTCTACGTCATTCCGAACGGCATCACCGGCCTCATCGAGGATTTATGGCATCGCCGCGCCAAGCTGGGAGGCGCGGCACCCGGCGCCGTGCAGCGCGCTCTCGACAGCTCCGCCGGTTCGATCAGGAGCCTGCTGCCAAGGCGGAAGGGCCGCAATGCCTAGCGTCTCGACCGCCCAAGCTTTATCCGCGGCTGGCGTCACCAAACGCTTTGGTGGTCTGGTCGCGGTCGAGAACATGTCGTTCGATCTTGCCGAGAAGGAGGTTTTGGGCCTGATCGGGCCGAATGGATCCGGCAAGACCACGATGATGAATTTGATCTCCGGTGCTCTGAAGCCGAGCACCGGCGAGATCAGACTCTACGGTGATCCGATTGCCGGTATTGGCGCCAGCCAAGTCGCTAAAAAGGGCGTCGCCCGAACGTTTCAATTGGTGCGCATGCTTCCCGCGATGACAGTGCTCGAGAATGTCAGCGCCGGCGGCGTCTTCGGTCATGCCCGGCGATGGGGACAGGAGCTCGACGACTACGCCCACGCCTTGCTGCGGCGGGTCGGGCTGCCGAACGCCGGCGGCGCCCTTGTTTCGGCGCTGACCTACATCGATCAAAAGCGCGTCGAGCTTGCCCGGGCGCTGGCGTCCGATCCGAAAGTGCTGCTGCTCGACGAATGGCTCGCCGGTCTCAATCCGACCGAGCTCAAGATCGGCATCGCGTTGATCGAGCAACTGCGCGCCGAAGGGTGCACGATCATCATCGTCGAGCACGTCATGCACGCAATTCGCAGCCTGTGCGACCGCTGCATCGTGATGAACTCTGGCGCCAAGATCGCCGAAGGGACGCCCGCGGAGGTGCTGGCCGATCATGGCGTGATCCAGGCCTATCTCGGAGTTGCCGATGCTTGAGACCCGCGATGTATCGGTATTCTACGGCCGCCATCGTGCGCTGGAGAACGTGTCGGCGACCGTGGCGAAAGGCGAGATCGTCGTCATGCTCGGCGCCAACGGCGCCGGCAAGAGCACTTTCTTGCGGGCGATTGCCGGTCAGACGCGCAAGATGGACGGCGGCACGGTGCTCATGGACGGCGCCGATATTACGCTGCGTCCGCCGCACGAAATCGTGGAAACCGGCATTGCGCTGGTGCCCGAGGATCGCGGGATTTTCGCCGACCTGACCGTGCAGGAGAACCTGACGCTCGGCGCCCATCCTATGCGCGCGCGCCAACTCGAAGCCGAAAACCTGGAACGGGTCTTAAGCCTGTTTCCGAAACTGAAGCAGCGTCCCAAGCAGATCGTGCGCACCATGAGCGGCGGCGAACGCCAGATGGTGGCGATCGGCCGCGCCATGATGTCGGCGCCGACCATCCTTTTGCTCGATGAGCCGTCGCTGGGACTCTCGCCGCTGCTCTGCACCGAATTGTTTCGCACGCTCGCCCGCATCAAGGAAGGCGGCGTCGGAATTTTCCTGGTCGAGCAGAACGCCAAGCAGAGCCTCGCCATCGCCGACCGCGGCTATTTGCTCGACAACGGACATATTGTCGGTGCCGATACCGCCGCGGCGTTGGCGAAGGACGCAAAGGTCAAGGCGGCCTATCTGGGCGAATAAGTTTCGCCCATCGTCCTCATCGAAGTGTTTGGCGCCGCCGCCGGTCACGGAGATGCATAAATCGTTCGTGCATCAGCGGTGAAGGCTTTGCGCGATTGCGGATCGGTATAGAACATGTGGCCGCCGCGGTAGAGCCGAAGCTCCGCCCGCTCGCCGTCGACGCTGGCCGGGATGTGGTCGAGGATGTAACGGGTCACGCCGTAAGGCGTGACCATATCGCTGTAGCCGTGGGCGATCATCAGCCGGAATGACGGCGTCAGCGCCAGGAGCTCGCGCAAATCCGCGGTCGCGCTCGGCGGCGCGTGGCCGCCGCCGTCCTCCCAATCCCATTTACCGGAGATTTCCGGAGCAAGGAGGTTGTAGGTCATATCGGTCTTGAAGCCAAGCTCGTCGCGCGCGTCAGCAACGAAAGCGCTGCCATAGGCGCGAATGAAACCGTCGAGAAATGGGTCGGGCCCGCGCGCCGCTTCCTGCTCCGGATTGGGGTCGTCCACCGCGAACGTCGCGTCGTAATGGCTGACGATCTTGTGGTCGCCGGAGTGCAGGTTCTTGATATAGGCATCGCGAATGAAGCCGCGCTCGCGCGCGACGACCTCCTCCGGCAACCCGGTCATTTGTGCGATGCGCGCGTAAAAGGCATGCGCCGCGTCGCCGCTGAGCGGCGCCCCGGCGAGGTTGGACAGATAATCGGTGAGCGCGAAATGCTCGGCCTGCGCCAGCGCCGCAGGGCTGAAGGCCCCTTTGCGTTCGAGCTCGGCCGCCGCCAGCGACGGCAATTCCAGCGCGGCCCCGAGCGCAAAATGTTCGCCGCCGAACTGGAAATGGCCTTCGAGCATCGGCGAGACCATGAGAATGCCGCTGACCACGATACCCTGATTGCTCTGCAGCGTGCGCGCCACTTTTGCCGCGCGAAAGCCGCCATAGCTTTCGCCCAAAATGTATTTCGGCGAGCTGAGACGGCCGTTCTTGGCGACGTAGAGGGCGATCACTTTTGCCAGCAATTCAGCGTCGCGATGCACGGTCCAGAACGCGCTGCCGCCGTCGGGCTTGGCCGGCCGGCTCCAGCCGGTGCCGACCGGATCGATCAGCACGAGGTCGGTGAAGGCGAGCCAGGTGTCCGGGTTATCCACCAGGTGGACGTTAGCGCCGTCATAACCGCTGCCGAAGGCGGCAAGGCGCGGGCCAACCAGGCCGAGGTTGAGGAACGCGGAACCGGCACCCGGCCCGCCGTTGAACACGAAGGTCAGCGGCCGTCCCGGGTCGTTCGGTTTCCCCACATAGGCGGTGTAGAAAACGGCGGCCGAACGCTCGCCCGACTGGTCGAACAGCGAGAACGTTCCGGCGGTGGCCGTATAGGCGAGCTTGCCGTTCGCAAGGTCGATGCTGTGCTCCGTGATGGAATCTCCCGGCAAGAGCGAGAGGACGCCGGGGCCGCCCTGCTCCTGCCGACCCTGTTCAGGACGGCCGGATCGCTCGCCCGATCGGCCGGTGTGCTCTTGCGCAGCCGCGGCTGTGGCAAAAGATGTGACCGCAAAGGCAATAATGAAACGGCGAAAAGCGCTCATACTTGCTTATCCTTTTGGAACTTGCCTATTCGTGTAGCTCTCATTTCCTGATCGTCCGGTGAAACGTGCCGGAAAGATGGCTGGCTCGGCGCACTCTAGCGGATCGGCTGGACGACAACGACCGGCATAGCGGACCGTGGGAGCCGGTAGACAACACTCATCGGATCGGGGAAGTTCTGGCCCCTCCCGGCAACTTCGCCGGCAGAACGCGGAGTCGCCCGGCAGTGCCCTTTCCTCGCGCCTCGAAGGCTCTTGCGCGCTTCACCGTGCTGGACCTGACGCGGGTGCGGGCCGGCCCGACCTGCGTTCGCCAGCTCGCCGACTGGGGTGCCAACGTCATCAAGATAGAGGCGCCGCCTGGCTCCGACGAGCCGATGGGCGGACCTCGCGAGGGATCCGACTTCCAGAACCTGCATCGCAACAAGCGCAGTATCACGCTCAACCTGAAGGCGCCGGAAGGGCTCGCCGCGCTCAAGCGCATGATTAAGAAAGCCGACGTGCTGGTGGAGAATTTCCGCCCCAACGTCAAGAAGCGACTGGGCATCGACTATAAGACGCTGGCGCGGATCAACCCGCGTCTGGTCTATGCCAGCATTTCCGGCTTCGGCCAGGACGGGCCGTATTCCGATCGGCCCGGCTTCGATCAGATCGCGCAGGGCATGGGCGGACTGATGTCGATCACCGGCCTGCCCGGGCAGGGGCCGGTTCGCGTCGGCATCCCCGTCGCCGATCTCAGCGCCGGGCTGTTCGCGGCGCTTGGCATCCTGGTCGCGCTGCTGGAGCGCGAGAAGTCCGGCAAGGGTCAGGCGATCGCGACCTCGCTGCTGCAGGCGCAAATCTTCATGCTCGACTTTCAGGCTTCGCGCTATCTGGTCAGCGGCGAAGTCGCGCAGCAGGCCGGCAACAATCATCCGACCACCGTTCCGACCGGCGTGTTCAAAACGCGCGACGGCCTCATCAATATCGCCACCACCGGCGGCCACATGTGGCAGCGGTTTTGCCGGACCATCGGAGCCGAGGCGATGGCGCAGAAGCCGGAGTATCGGACCGCCGAGGCGCGCTCGAAACATCGCGATGCCCTCAATGCCGAGATCGAGAGCCATCTCAAGGACCGCGGCAGCAGCGAATGGATCGAACGCCTCAACGATGCCGGCGTGCCCTGCGGGCCGATCTATTCCATCGACCAGGTGTTCGCCGACCCGCAGGTGCGGCATCTCGGCATCGCGCAAAACGTCGCCGGCAAAGGCAAGCCCGCGCTCACTCTCGTCGGCCAGCCGGTGTCACTGTCGCGGACGCCATCGCGTCTTGCGGCGCGACCGCCGAAACTCGGCCAGCACACAGATGCGGTGCTCAAAGAATTTGGCTTCAAGCCGCGCGAGATCGCGGCGCTGCACAAGGCCGGCGCAGTGTGAATAAAGGAACAGGCAATGACGCAAACTGACAAGCTGCTCTCGCGCACGGAGGCGGGCGTCGGCATCGTGACTTTCAACAATCCCGAACGGCACAACGCGGTGTCGCTCGAGATGTGGGAGGCGGCCAAGCACATCCTCGATGCATTTGCCGCCGACGATGAGGTGCGCGTCGTGGTGCTGACCGGGGCCGGCGGCAAGGCGTTCGTATCCGGCGCCGACATCTCTAAATTCGCCAGCGAGCGCGCCTCACAGGAAGCAACGCGCGCCTACGACGCCACGACGGCGGCGACCTTCAGCAGCATCTACGAATTCCCCAAGCCGACCATCGCCATGATCCGCGGTTATTGCATCGGCGGTGGCCTCGGGCTCGCCACCTGCTGCGATCTGCGTATTTGCTCGGATAATTCCAGGTTTGCGGTTCCGGCGGCGAAGCTGGGGCTGGGCTATGGCTATGCGGGCCTCAAGCGCCTCGTGGATATCGTCGGGCCGTCCTATGCCAAGGAGATCTTCTACACCGCGCGGCAGTTCGACGCCCAGGAAGCTTACGCCATGGGTCTCGTCAACCGCGTGGTGCCGGCGGCTGAACTCGAAGCTTACGTGAAAAGCATCACCGACATGATCTGCGCCAACGCTCCGCTCACCATCAAGGCGGCCAAGTTTGCGCGTCGGCGAAATTCTCAAAGATGAAGGCAAGCGCAATATGGCGCAGGCCGACAAGCTGGTGGAGGAGTGCTTCAGGAGCCGCGACTACACCGAAGGCCGCACCGCCTTCATGGAGAAGCGCAAGCCCGCGTTCACCGGCACGTGATAAGGTGCGCTTTCCTGCCACGCGCCGCCGCCGCCCTTAAAGTTGCGATGAAATGCCCAGGTGGATGAGCGGCCAAAGCAGTCGGATTTTTGTTTTTGGATTCTTGTCGGCGATAGCGCCGCTTTCGATCGACATATATCTGCCGGCGCTGCCGATGCTGCGCCAAGCGCTCGCGGCCGATGAAGCGCAGACGCTGTTGACCCTCTCGGCCTTCCTCATCGGCTTCGGCGTGGGTCAATTGCTGCTTGGGCCACTGTCCGACCGTTTCGGCCGCAAACGCCCGCTGCTCGCTGGTCTTGCGCTTTATATCGTGTCATCGGCGGCGTGCGCGCTGGCGACCAGCATGTCGGCGATCGTGTTCTGGCGCTTTGCTCAGGCCTTCGGCGGCTCGATCGTGCCGGTTGTCGTGCAGGCCATGGTTCGCGATCTGTATGATCGCAACCAAGGCGCCCGCATCCTGTCGCTTAATATGCTGGTGACGGGCGCGGCGCCGATTGTGGCGCCGCTGATCGGCGGCCAGGTCCTGCTGTGGCTTGATTGGCGTGCGATCTTTTGGGTTCTTGCCGGCTTCGGCGTGCTCTCGTTTTCGGCCGCGCTTGCCTTGCCCGAAACGCTCGCGCTATCACGCCGCAATGAGACGCACCCGTTTGCCATGCTGCTCGGCTATCTCGATCTGTTTCGCAGCCGGCGATACATTGGCTATGTCAGCTGCTCCACCTTCTATTTTTGCTGCCTGTTTGCCTTCCTTGCCGGCTCGCCCTTTGTCTACATCGAATATTTCGGCGTGGCGCCGCAATATTACGGGTTTCTGTTCGCCATCAATGTCGTCGGCATGATCACATCGAGCTATATCAACAGCCGGATCGTGATACGCCGGGGTGGCGACCGCATCCTGCGCGTCGCTTGTTCGCTCGGCGCCGCCGGCAGCCTCGTTCTGCTCGCGACCGGAACCAGCGGATTTGGCGGCATCGGCGGCATTGTGCTGCCGGTCTTTATGGTGCTGTCGCTGGTCACCATCGTGGCTTCCAATGCAATCTCCGGGGCGCTTTCGGTCTTTCAACAGCGTGCTGGCGCAGCCGCAGCCTTGGCCGGCGCGCTGCAATTCGGCGGCGGCGCCGCCACCAGCGCGGTCCTCGGCTGGTTTGCCGACGGCACGCCGCGGCCGATGAGCGCGATCATCTGCGCCGGAGCAATGACTCGCACTTCTCGCCAATCTGATTCTGGTCGGGCGAGCACGCGACTGACGCGCCCTTGTCTCGGGCGCCTGCGGCGGCTAAATACGGCGCGACGCTCAATCCATTCTCGTCCTGCGGAGAGGTGGCTGAGTGGTTGAAAGCACCGCACTCGAAATGCGGCATACGGGCAACCGTATCGGGGGTTCGAATCCCTCCCTCTCCGCCACTGGTGGTATTTTATAACGGTTTATCAATGGTTTAGACGGAATGCAATTTATTACCCCACTTTATACCCCATAAAAATTCCGGACCTGCCTGCTCCGCAAATTCGAAGTAAATAGGCAGGTGCGAGCCGCCCCGCGGCCTCCCAATCATTCTTGTGACTGAATCCAAACCTACAGACCGCCTCCAGAAGACGTTGAAGAGTTTCTAATCAAGTTAGCAAGCGGGAGCGAATTGCAAGCGCCTGTATCTGTTCCGTCCGCTAGCCATAAGTCTCCCACTCCGGCTATCATTTCGGAAAGGAGCATTTCCTACAAGATACTCGGGCACTCTAAGCACGCGGACAACGCCATTGACGCTTTACTTGATATTCTGAGAACATTAGCGGCTCGTGACTCCGGTTTTCTCGAAAGGTTGGCACCAGTGGTGCGCGGCAGAACTCGGAATTACATTTCTCGAAAGAGAGAGGAAGTTTATCCCGAGAAGCCCGAGTTGGTTGAGTATACGACGGAGTTGATCCCGGGATGGTGGCTGGGAACGAATATCGCAAATCGAGACAAAATGAGGATTATCGAAAGAGCTTGTGAAGTTGAAAAGCTAACTCTCGGAAAGGACATTTCGATTGTATTGCCCAACGTGAAATGAGCGGCGAGCTGATAACGCCTGCTTGAAACAAAAACGTTTTTCGCAAAAGTTTGCGTCGCGCTCCGGATTTGCCCGCATTGCATTTTTTGCGCAAAGGGACCCGCTAAAAACTTTGGACGCTAATTGTTTCGAATTCGATATCGCGTCGGGCCTCCCTGCCGCTCGACTCTTATCAGGCCAGCGCTCTCAAGCTTACGCAACGCACGGCGTTTTGCATCCGGAGGGACGCGCCATTGCTGGAGCATAAGGTTGGAAACGATGAAGGTGTCGGTCTTTCGTAGCCCTTTAACGTGCCAGAGTACTAAGCCGACGAGTAATGCTTTAACGCCAAGGCGACTCGCTTGGCATATCCAAGAGGCGTCGACAGGCCCAGCAATGAACTTACCCTGAATAGGTGAGGACCATCGGCCGTGACCGCGCCCACCCCGCCACGGTGCCACCTCATCTTGATCGAGCCGGAGGCGATTGGGGTCCCAACCAATGTCAGTATTAATGTGAGGAGACATAAGAGGATACCTGACGTATACGCGTTTCGGTACGGCAACATCCGCATTTTCGTACAACCCTGAGACAGGGCTATGCGGCCGGCCTTTTTTCCTGTTCTTGGATCAACTTCATGACGCGGTCCCACATAACGGTGCCGCGCTCGTCCATATATCGGTCGGGGTAGCGCACCACAGTTGCGTCAGTACCGAGCTCAAAACCGTTCAGCACGATGCGCGAAGCCTCCCGCATGATATCTTGCATCTGTGCGATATCGTCGTCCAGTCGACGCATGGGAGCACAAATCAACACGGCGTCGTGGACCGGCGCGCAGACCTCAATCCCCTGTTCGGTCCCCATGCAGCAAGCAAGGCGCAACATCTCGGCGCCGTTAGCTTGCATAGGAAAGTTTCGCAGGGAACGTTCGTTGGCCACGTCCGGCACCTGCTCTCGCCAGCCAAATACCGTATGCAGGCTGCCTGTGAGCATGGCGTGATCTAGGGCGGCGTCGGACCAGCGCCAGAACACGCGGTAGGTTTCGAGGTGCAGGCGCAACAGCTCACGGGCGCGGATGGGTGGTTGGCCGATGCGTTGGGCCAGCGAGTTGGCGCCCATGCCGTACTGAACTGCCAGCACTGTCGACTTGAATTGGTCTCGCACTGCCTTGTGGGTGACCTTGGTCGCCCATAGGGGCGCGGCACCGGCCTGTTTCGCAAACGCCAAATAAGGGTCGCCCGAGCGATAGGCATCCATCATCTTCGGGTCGCTCGAATAGTGCCGCCGCTATGCCAAACTCCTGCTGTTGCCAATCGATATAGGCAAGGCCCACAATCTGGCGGCGGCTGGATCAGCCCGCGCAACCAGACGCTCGGCCAAAGACAAACTTGGTATTGCTAGGCTGGTTACGTCCAGTTTTGGCTCGGAAGGCAGACAACATGGTGCGGTTACGGCTGTCACGGCCGACGGCGAAGATCGGACAATCGCATTTCGGACAAGGCGGCGGCGCAATTCGCGGAGCGGCGAAACTGCCGGGTAGGCACGCGCTGTCTCGCGAAACGCCGCATCGCTCAAATCAGGTCGGCCGCTTTCGAGAAGCGGCCAAGGAATTCGGTCTTGGCCAACCACTGCCGCGAAGCGATCGGACCCTGAAGGTGCGGCCATCGTATACGCCATAATTGGCTATCGATCTCTGCGATTAGCTGATCCTGAATGTTCGACCAGTTGACGTCGAAGCAATTCAAGCGTGCTAACGTCTATGGGCACGCCGTTGCGCTCCATTCTTGCCACCGCCGCCATATAGCGGCCGCGCAACAGGGCACGCGGTAAGTCGATCTTTGGCTGCATAACCGGTAGCAGCCGCGCCAACGCCGCGACGTCGCTCTCGCAATAATCAAGGATCTGCGCCTGCTCGAAATCGGACCAGGGACCCCCGCGTAAGATGAGGTTGCGCATCTCCTCCTTCTCGATTGTGCCCATTGCGTCGAGGCCGTGGTATGTGAGGGCTCCGAGCAAGCCGTTGCCATTACCGGTAGATTTGCCGTTTGTGCGGTTACGGAATTCGGTGAACAAGTCCAGCACACGTTCCGGGAGCGGCCAGCGGAGAGCGAGATGGCAAGAGATTTCGGCGGCGGCGTAGTAGGCGACGAACAATGCGTTTGGTCCGGTTGGATACGGCGGTCCCATGCCGAAGTCTTGGCGCCATAGGCGCAGGCATAATTGCGCCATGGGACGCGAACGTGGTGAGCACACTTCCCCCGACCTTTTCTCGACCGATAGGGTTCGAGACGTTTCCCCGCCGCCGCCGAAGGAGGCTCCAACCCAAACCGCACCGCAACGGCATGTCCTGCCAACGAACCTCCGCGATGCCGTCAAACACTTGAACAACCAAGAACTGGAATTGCTCCACGCGGCAACGGTCGAGGAGATAACCCGGCGAAGGAATATCCCACCGGGGTATTGGGGTGGATTTGGAGCAATCGTCTCCTCGTCGATTGGGCGTGCAAACAAAACGGCTGCGGCCAGCTAACGAGGGTTCCCCGCGTCACCGCGTGGGCGTTGCGGAAATCTAGCTAACACGGGGTCAGGTGAACGCCGTTCGTTCCGCTTTCAAGGCGGGCATTACGCCAGCAAGGATTTCGCGACAGTTCGGAATTTCCCAGTCGAATGTCAGGAAGGCTTTGGCAACCGACGATCCGAAGCGGCTAAGAACGCAAAGCCATGGCCGCTTCACGGGCCACAGGCAGGCCAGCGTCTCTTATTCGGTCCGGTATTCCTTGAGCCACACCAAAATCGCACTCAGGTAAGTAGTCTCTGTTTGACGCCGCGCCATTTTGGCTTATCCCCACTTTTGGCTCCGAGGGCGTTTTGCGCCGCCGCCACTAAACGAGCGAAAAACAAGCAGGGCAAAGAAATAGTGAAGCGGTCTGATGGTTAGTGAACCTTGGCGGGCTCACCGCACATTTTGTGCTGCGGATCACACCTTAAAGCGGGATGTAACGATAGCGTGCGGGAGCGTTGAACTGACCGCGCAACCCGGGAAGTGTGACCCGTAGCCCGGTAATCTTTTTTAAAAAGGAAGATGGTCTAATTGATCAGGGGGCGACGTGGGGAGGTTGCGATGTTCTGGCCTTTCAAAACCACTGTAAGGTTCGTCGACCGTGCTGGGACCATACAGCGCCTCCAATACGCGGTCTCCGCTGGCAATTGGCGGGAAGCCAGAGAGGAACTTGAACGGCGACTGCTGAATTAAGAGGTTTTCGGCTATACCATAGAAGAAATCATCGCGGCGACCGGACAAGAAGCGGCAACGTTGAACCTACCCGCTGGCTGTGTCCAATTGCTTGGGTAATCCAACGGGGACGCGCGAACTGACCGCATTAGGACAGCAATTTATGCTATGACCGAACTCAGCCTTGAGATTGCATACACACGGCCGGATGAGCCCAACGGAGGGGACGCATCCGATGGTGAGGAAGAAACCAATACGTAATTCGCCATCAAACGGATTGACACGCAAATAACTGACACACGGATTATGATGCAGGTGTTTTCTTCGGAGAAACAACACTTTATTGCGGGCTGAACTGTCAACCCCTGCTCCAAATATCAAAGACTTAGCTGGGTTTTGTCAAACCGCTCTGTCTCGTGGTCGGTTCATCCTCTCGTATTTTTGCTGTTGCAAAATAATCACACCTAAACGAAAAATTAAAAAGAAACCGACTTGGCTTTCATCTCGCCATGGTTCCTCCCTCCCGTTCCATATCGAATTTCGGTTGGGGGCAGCAGTATGTTTTCCACCAGTAGAGGGGCAACTTTTTATGTTGGTCGGCAAGCCGCCCTGTTGTTTGTCATCACTTCAACAGCGGCGATGCTTGGGGCCTGCGCTCAGTCGTCCGTGATGACCAACAAAAATGCATCCCTTGCAGGCAACCGATGTGCATCGGTGGGGCCTGTTCGATCCGAGACCCGCAAGCCCACAGCCGGGGCACCGGATGCATCGTATGGACTTGCCAGTTTCTACACGGAAGGGTCACAGACCGCGAGTGGCGAAAAGCTTGATGGGCACAAACTTACCGCCGCGCACCGCACGCTACCGTTCGGCACGCGGGTGCGCGTTACGAACGTCGCTAATGGGCGCTCAGTGACAGTTCGGATTAATGACCGTGGTCCGTTCGTTCCCGGACGAGTTGTTGACGTGTCATATTTTGCGGCCGAAACGCTTGGTATCACGGGCCGGGGTATCGCGAAGGTCAAACTCGAAGTCGTTCACTAGGCAGCGCCCTAGATTTGTAGGCAGGCCCAATGCCTTATAGGCCCTGCCCATTCTTGCAAACTGGCCGTTTGGAGCACTTATGAATCTCAACGGCTTACGCGGCTTTTGCAAACCAAAGCGTTCCTCCATCGGCGACCCGAAAACAAAGCTTTCCGGACCGTTTCAGGCGCAATGCCGAATAAGCGGACGAGCCGAGCGGTCAGGCCACTGGTCCCCCGAAAAGGTACCGCGTGGGCGAATGTAAATATGTCACTTGTCCGCAATCAATGGTGACCAGAGAACGCACCCTCGACTGGCTCACGAATCGCGAGCCCCTTTGAAATCGGCATCGGCACACTTCCTCGTCGGTGAGCGGGAACAAATGAAATTGCTGCAGCCCGCGGGCGGATGTCGTACAAAGTCGTGGCTCGATGGCGTCAGTTTCCTTCGTCATTCCGATTAGCGAAGGGGATCTATCCAAAAACCAGTGCGGGAACGATGAAATGATTGATCTTTACACCTGGGCCACGCCCAACGGCCTCAAGGCTTCCATTGGCCTGGAAGAATTCGGATTGCCCTATACGGTTCATGCTGTCGACATCATGAAAGACGAGCAATTCAAGCCGGAATTCCTGCGGATCAGCCCCAACAACCGTATTCCAGCAATCGTCGATCGAGACACTGGCCTGAGCCTTATGGAGTCCGGCGCGATCCTCATCTATCTCGCTGAAAAGACCGGGCGCCTCATGCCTAAGACGGGCGAGCCGCGCTATCGCGTCATCGAATGGCTGATGTGGCAGATGGGCGGCGAGGGGCCGATGTTAGGCCAGGTGCACCACTTCGTGAAGTTCAACAGAGGCAAGGCACCCTACGCCGAAGAACGATACCTCAAGGAAGCGCACCGGCTCTACGGCGTGCTCGATCGCCGGCTTGCAGCGCACGAATTCGTCGCTGGCGACTATTCGATCGCCGACATCGCCATCTGGCCGTGGGTGTCGCGCTACGATTGGCAGACCGTCGATCTTGGCGCCTATCCCAACGTGAAACGCTGGTACACGGCCATCGCCAAGCGCCCCGCGGTGCAGCGGGGCTACAAGGTGCCGAGGGACGAGGCGAAATCCCGATGCCGTGACCGGGCGAGGGCTGGACTGGCCAAACGGCCTTCCCTCGTGCAAGTTTGACCGGTCGCACACGTCACCGGGAAAGTCGAAATATGCCTAAGCGCGTCGAGTACATGAACCCCAAGAACGCATGCCCTCCACAGGGTCTTTACTCGCATGCCACGCGCGTGAGCGCGGGCACGCTTTATTTCATTGCTGGGCAACTCTCCGTTGATCGAAGCGGCAAGGTCGCAGGCAAGCACGATTTCGCCCGCCAATTCGGTCAGGTTTTTGACAACCTGGAGGTGGTCCTGAAGGGAATTGGTACAGATTTCAAGGATGTTGTGAAATTCACCACCTATCTCGTCCACTCGCAAGACATAGAAAAATTCATGGATTTGCGCGCCGCGTATTTCCCCAAAATATTCGGCAAGCAACCCTATCCGCCCAACACGCTGCTCATGGTTGACCGGCTAGTCAAGGAGGATTTCTTGATCGAGGTTGAAGCAGTGGTGGCGGGTCGCGATTGAGGGAACGTTGCAATTCGATCCTAATGAACACTTTTGGTGCGATCAAAAAACCGCTGCGACTGCTGTTGACGAAGCAGTAGCACTGGTGAGGCGCAAACGCACGCGGCTGCCCGGTCTTAATCTTGCTTGGTGGTACTCCCATGAGGACTACACCTGCCAGAACGCGCCGACCTCGTGAGCGATCACGATTTGGAGTCTCTGAGACGCGTGCGCCCGCTCCGTCTGCGCTTGTACAACAATAGGGCTTGTCCGCCAGCTGAAGCTTAGAATTGGCTATCGCGGAAGGAGGAATTGGCCCCGCGGGGCCAACGTTCGGGCTGGGGGCCCGTTGCACAACCCGGAAAAAAGGATTGCAAACGCACAATTCGAAGGGATAATGGCTTTTGTCTTTTGGAGACAATCTTAGATCCGGGGGAAAGGGCGGGTTGCCATGCGGAAGAACCTTACAGCCTTGTCCTTATGCGCTGGAGCGTTGGCCATGGGGATATTCGCCGACTATCGGCGGGATCATTCATGCGGAGGAGCAGGATAGGTACCTGGGGGTAACCGACCCCGTCCAGGACAAAGCGCCATTCATCCGTTACGGCGTCACTCTCGTCCATCTGCAAGACGATTTTTGGAAGGGCATGGCCTACGGAATGGTGGACGAGACCAAACGCGTTGGCGGAAAAATCGTCCAAATCAGCATTGCCGGCAAATACGGCAACATGGCCGAGCAATACGCACAGATCGAAGCCATGATGACCAAGGGCATCGACGTGCTGGTGCTCGGGCCCTCCGCCTACAACGGTTTCGATCCGATGCTCAAGAAGGCGAAAGAAAAAGGAATCACCGTCATCGCGGCGGGCATTCCACTCGGCAGTAAGCTGGCCGACTACGGCGTCGTAATGAGCGACTTCGATATCGGGAAGAGAATGGGTGATATTCTGTGCCAAAGAAGGCCGAACGACAAGCCGACATTTAAGACGCTCGCGCTGCCCGGTCCGGCGGGAGCCGAATGGACCAAGCTGCGCGTCGATGGTCTTAAAGAGTCCGCTAAGAGCTGCCCGGGCGAGGAAGTAATCGTGGCTCCGGTCGGAGGCGAAATTAGCATAGGCTACGCGCTGGCTACCACTTCGGACATGATCACCAAGAATCCAGACGCGAGCTTTGTCTGGGCTCCGGCCGGGGGTCTCGGGATGGGCGCAATTCAGGGCGTCAAGCAGCGGCACGCGAATATGCAAGTGGTCAGCAGCAATATCGTCCGCGCCGTTTTCCCCGCGCTCGAGGACGGGACCCTCCTAGGGGTGAACACTGAGCCCGCCATTCTGATGGGGCGGCTCATGGTTCAATACTCGATCCGCCGGAAACTGGGACTGCCGACACCGCTGATTAAGCAGGACCCGAACTTCAGCTATCCCGTGGTCGTCACCCCGACGCGGATCATCACCAAGGAGAACTACAAGGGCTATCCGTGGCAAGAAACCGACGTGCCGCCGGCCGATTGGTCGATCGACGCGTTCCAATAGCGGTTTCCTCGCGGAAAGAGGGCGCCGTGCTTCGCAGGTCCCATGAAACAGTGGGCCGTCGAAGTCCGGCGCGTCGTTCTTGTTAGTCGCGCAGTACGCTGCCTTGACCGTAGCGTCGCGCCCGCGAACTCCATGCTGGGGTAGAGTTCGGGCTCGACGAAGGAGACACAACAAGGCATCGTGACTTGCCGGCCGATACAGGCGGCCGCCGCGCCGGATTGATCGTCGGGGACCGCTGCGCGATCGAAACGAATATCTGGTCTGGTAAGCCGGGTGAATCTCCGAACGCGGGAAGCGGCGGAGAGCATGCCGAATGACTTGCCAGTGACAGGCGTCCCAGAGACCGGAACGCGGGAAATCGTCGTCCTCCAAAATATTCACAAGCGCTTCGGTTCGACACACGCGGTCAACAATGTCTCGACCCGCTTCCTCGCCGGCGAGGTGCATGCGCTCCTGGGCGAAAACGGAGCCGGAAAATCGACCCTTGGCAAGATCGTAGGAGGTCTGTTTCCTCCCGACGAAGGCCGATTGCTTCTTGACGGAGCGGAAGTTCAGTACCGCAACATTGCCGAGGCGCGCAGTCGCGGCCTAGCCATGGTATTCCAGGAGCTATCGCTCGTTCCGGACCTGACGGTGCGCGAGAACATCTGCCTGGGAATGGAATCCGCTCGGCATCCGTTAAATCTCTTAGCAAAGCGGAAGGAAATCGAGTTCTGCCGCAACCTGCTTGCCGAATACCAGTTCGACTTCGATCTCGATGCGCTTTTGCGCGACCTCTCGGTGGCTAGCCAACAACTAATTGAAGTAGTGAAGGCGCTGGCGCGCCGGCCACGGGTCCTCATCCTCGACGAGCCGACTGCGATGCTCGGAGTACGCGAGAACGAGAAGCTCCTAAACATCATCCGCAGCGCTCGACAACGCGACATGGCGGTGATCTTCGTCACCCATCACGTGGAAGAAGTCATCGAAGTGGCGGATCGGGTCAGCTTGATGAAGGACGGCTTCCTGGTCAATTCCTTTACCGTGGACGAAGACATGAACGCCGCCTACATCGTTGCCAAGCTGGTGGGCGGGTCGACGGCCAAAGCTGGGGCGAGGCAGAAAATGGCGGTCGGCGAGGAGGTCATCCAAATAGCTGGGCTGCCGGCCCGCAACGGCGGGCGGGTCGATGTTTCGGTACGCCGCGGCGAAATCGTCGGGCTGTATGGCGTCGTCGGCTCGGGCTGCGAGCGTATCGGCAACGCTGTGGTCGGGCTCGCCGATATTCGGCCGAGCACCATGACGCTTGCCGGAATGCGCTACCGGCCGGCCACTCCGGCTCACGCTGCCCGCCGTGGCGTCTCCTATCTGCCGTCCGGACGCGCCGCGAACTGCCTTCTGCCTACCCGCAGTGCCCGCGAGAACCTGATGCTGAGCCAACTCAGACGGGTCCAGAGGGCGGGGGTGCTTCGCGACCGCGCGGAGCGCGAGTTGACCAAGAGACAACTGAGCCGTTTCCGGACGCGCTATGCAGACTACGACGATCCGATCACGAGTCTGAGCGGCGGTAATCAGCAGAAAGTCGTGCTCGGCCGCTCGCTCGGTCGGGAAAGCGTTTTGCTCGTGCTCGAGGATCCGACGGCCGGCGTCGATATCGGATCAAAGCAGGACATCCACGAACTCATTCGCGCGCGGGCGGCTGAAGGGATTGGCGTACTGCTGGTTTCCAGCGACCTCCCTGAAACCATCGCGATCTGCGACGTGATCTACACGGTCATCGGTGGCAAAATTGTGCGCAAATTCGAAAATCCAACGCTGGCCAATGAGGGGGAGATCATAGCCGACGTTCTCGGCGGTCGTGTCGAGGATGGCGAGCACACGGCAGGGCAGTTCCATTTGCGAATGGGGAGCGGAGAATGACCAATGTGGTCACCGAGATGATGGCGCGCTCGTTTGTCCGACGGCGCCTGTTCGCCGCAAACCTGGGCGATCTGGTGCTACCGGCCTTCATCATTGTCTATTCCGCAATCGCGGACGCGATCGAGCCGCGCTTCCTGTCGTGGGAAAACTTGGACAATCTCGCAAGTCAGCTTGCGCCCCTGTTCGTAATGTCGGTGGGCGAAGCGTTCGCCATCATAAGTGGCGGGCTCGACCTATCCATGGCGGCGGTTATGTCGATCTCGGGCATCGCGGGCATTCTCTCGGTCGAGTATGTGGGCGTTTGGGGCGGGGTCGCTGTCATGGCGATCGTCGGAGTCGTTACTGGCACTTTCACAGGCTTCCTCATCGCCTATCAGCGCACCTCGCCGTTTATCATCACTTTAGGGATGGCTTCGGTGGTTACTGCAATAGCATTAATATTGGCGCACGGAGTGCCGATCTATACGATCCCTCCCGAGCTCGCGAGCTCGATCGGTTTCGGCCATTTCCTGGGCGTGCCCATCAGCTTCGAGATCGCCGTCGCCCTTATGCTGTTTGGATCGTTTATCCTGCGTCGCACGGTATTCGGCCGTTACACGTACGCCATCGGGTCGAATACCTCGGCGGCCATTCGTTCAGGCATCCCGGTCGCTTTTTACACCATGCTGGTTTACGCGTTTGCCGGCTTCTCATCGGGGGTCGCCGCCATCATTCTCACCGCCTGGGTCAATGCCGCTCAGCCCGTCGCCGAGCCCGACATGACGCTCAAATCGATCGCAGCTGTCGTGCTCGGAGGGATCGCGCTCACCGGGGGCAGCGGCGGAATGATCCACGTCCTGTACGGATGCATTATTCTCGGAGCTCTGTCGAACTCGATGACGATGGTGGGCGTGTCGTCCTACTACCAAATCCTAGCCGTCGGCATCGTCATCATCGTCGCGGTAATGCTCGACCGCGTCAGACGACGTCGACTGTAGCAAGCAGGTCTGCTTGCGGCTAAACCTCCTATGCGCCCACGCGCTCCTGCGCCTCGTTGTAGGTGGGATAGTCGATGTATCCCTTCGGCCCTGGCGTGTAGACGGTCGCCTCGTCGTGCTCGACAACCGGCCAATCGTTCGCGAGCCGATCGACCAAATCTGGGTTGCCGATGAACGGGCGTCCAAAGACGATCGCGTCACCCTCCTTCGCGGCCAGAGTTGCCTCGGCGCGTTCCTTGTCGAAGTTGCCGTTCTGTAGGGTGATACCCTTGAATAGCCGCCGCATTTCATCCCGCAACGGCTTCTTGAATACCGCACCGCCGAGCGCTGAAACATCCTTGAGATGCTGATAAAGAACGCCGATCCGATTCATCTCGGCAATCAGATGACGGTAGGTATCCTCCATTCCTGGATATTCCCCTACCAGATCGTTGATGAAGCTGTACGGCGAGACACGAATGCCCACGCGGTCCGGCCCGATCGAGTCAGAGACGCTCATCAACAACTCGACGACAAACCGCGCCCGGTTCTGAATTCGATCCGCCGTAACCGTCGGTGCGATGGTTTGAACTCGGGTTGAGAAACTGCTCCATCAGGTAGCCGGTAGAGCAATGCAGTTCGATGCCGTCAAATCCCGCATCTATTGCGTTTCGTGCCGCTTTGCCAAAATCGCCGACCACCTGCTTGATATCGTCCAATGTCATTTCGCGCGGCACAGGCGGCGGCGCCTCTCCGAGCTGCTCCGTATAGCGCGTGCCCCGCATGCCAATCGGCGACGGCGCGATGATTTCGCCACCTTGAGGTTGGTTGAGCGGATGGCCGGCTCTGCCGCCATGGTTGAGCTGCAGGAAGATACGACCGCCGGCCTTATGGACGGACTCGGTCACCTTTCGCCAAGCTTCGATCTGAGCCCTTGTGTAGATACCGGGCTGATGAACGTAGCAATGGCCGCTGGGCGAGGGGGTTGTGCTTTCGGCGATAATCAACCCCGCGGACGCACGCTGCGTGTAATAGGTTACCGACATCGCCGGGGGCGCGAAATTTTCGTCGGCCCGCGAGCGGGTCATTGGCGACATGACAATACGGTTCGGCAGCGTGCAGCGCCCAAACTCGAGCCCTGTAAATAGAAGACCGCTTCGTTTGCCATGATCGACCATTGCGATCCTCCCGATTCCTTCAGATTTCGACGTCAATCAGTAATTTTGACAGATTACTGCCGCTTACCGCCGCGAAATCGCGACCATAGCGATGGATTTGGCTATTGTAAACAATCAACGGCAGCGATATCAATTCGCGCCGGGGTGGCGTTGACAGCGCAAAATGCGATTGGATACGATCTACAAAAGATCGTTTGCCTGGGAGATGGCATGACATCCGAGCGCGTGGTTGCGAGCAAGGCGCGGCGGGAAGAAATAGCCGTGCCGGGCTTGGCGCCCGCCATCAGCCACTATACCGATGCGGTGCGGTTCGGGGACTTACTGTTCGTCTCGGGAATTATCGCGGTGGACAAGGACCTCAAACTGGTCGGTGCCGACGACGTCGTTGCGCAGACGCGCTGCATTTTCGAGAACATGAAGCAGGTGCTCGCGGCCGCAGGTGCGACCTTCGCCGATGTACTCAAAGTGACTGTGTTCCTGCTCGACGTTAACGACCGGGCTAAGATCAACAATGTGCGCCAGGAGTATTTCGGTTCGGCACGCCCGGCGAGCACCCTGATCGGCGTGCGCGAGCTTGCGCTTCCGGGAGTGAAAGTCGAGATCGAAGCGATAGTGGGGCTAAAGTAGTCGCGCGGGCGCGACTTTTCGGTCAATCTAAAAGGAGACTGGCGATGGGCCTGCATCACCTAGACCACTACAATATCGAAACCGTAAATCTGGAAGAGACTGTCAAATTCTACTGCGATGTCCTTGGCCTCTATGTCGGCGAGCGACCGCCGCTGCCGTTCCCGGGGGCTTGGTTGTATTGCGAAAACAATCAACCGACGATCCATCTCATTGGGACGAACCCGGGTGAGCCCGATCGTCCGAAAGTGCCGGCCGGCAGGCTCCACCACATCTGCTTCGCGTCCACCGGAATTGACGAGGTGCGCAAGCGGCTAGAGAAGGCCAACATCAAATTCAATAAAGTAGTGCTTCCCAGAGTGCATAACACTCAATTCTTTATGCAGGACCCCAATGGCATCAACGTCGAGCTGAACTTCCCCGCTGAAGAGACCAAGCCCGAGGACATCGAAATGGTGGCCAAGCAAAGCAAGGAGAAGTTCCTGCAGGTGCCGAACGCCACGTAGCGTATCGCCTAGCATAAGGGAATATAGGGCCAATGCCGGCGCTAAAGCCGGAGACGCGCACGCTGCTGCTCAAAGTCGGCGTCGCAGTCCTGACTAACGGATTGCTCAAACGGGGGCTGCGGAACCAGTTTCTGCATGGCATAGTGCCGGTTGCTGCCAGCATGCCGGCAATGGCCGGCCCCGCTTTTACCTTGCGCTTCATCCCGGCTCGCGAAGATATCGACACGCTGGAGGCATTGCGGCGACCTGACAATGTGCAGCGTCGAGCCTTAGAGGCCTGTCCTCCGGGTGGCGTGCTGGTCATCGATTCCTGCAACAGCGCGCGCTCGGCTTCCGCCGGCGATCTAATGATCGGTCGGCTCAAGGTCCGCGGCTGCGCCGGGATCGTCACCGATGGCGGCTTTCGTGATCTCGCGGGCGTGATTAAAGTCGGCCTTCCCGCCTACCAGCGCCAAGCTTCGCCACCTGCAACGCCAATTGGTCTGCACTCGACCGACCTTGAGGTGCCCATCGGGTGTGCCGGCGTTGCAATCTATCCAGGGGACATCATCGTCGGCGATAGCGATGGGGTCGTGGCTCTTCCTGCCGGCATCGCGGAAGAACTCGCGACGGAGGCGCTGGAGACAGCCACCTATGACGAGTTCGCCGAGCAGAGGATCGCGGCGGGGCGGTCGATCATGGACATATTTCCACCGGCCGACGATGTGCTGCGTGAATACCAGGAATGGAAGAAGTCCCGTGGATGACTACACCACGGTTGGTGACGACTTTCCCGTTTAGCGAAAACCGTATGCAAGTGTCAAAGCTCGAGGGAGCCAACTTGCCGACGAAGGAGCCGTGATCATGACTGTACCGGAAAGTGCGCAGAAGTCTCCGTACAAGATCGAGCTAACTGCGGGCCAGGAATATTGGTGGTGCGCGTGCGGGCGCAGCAAAAACCAGCCTTTGTGCGACGGTTCACACAAGGTTACCGCATTCAGGCCGGTCCAATATAGAGCAACCGAGACGAAAGAAGCGTGGATGTGTGGGTGCAAGCAGACGGCCGGCCAGCCGTTTTGCGACGGGACCCACAAGCGGATCTAGTTAGCACTGCCGGCCAGGCAAGGCGCGATGGTCCAGCCGGTTCTCTTCGCAGTTGGAGATGATCTCGAGCGGCGCCCCCCGGCTCAGCGGACAAGTCCGCTACGCGTACGTCGTCCTCCAGCAGCGCACCAGTCTGGAGTGCTTTGCCCCGCGAGGGGAAACGAGCTTCATTTTTTGTGTCCGTGTGCCGCCGGTCCAACTCCTCGGTATCAGCCGCCTCTATTCGCCTGCAGCCTGCTGTTCGTCGGTCTTGTTCGTGCGGATCGCCTCGATGATGCGTTGCGCGGTGCGTTGCACGTGCTCACGCGTCAGCTTCTCAAGACTTTCGCAGTCACCGGCCGCAAAGGCGTTGATAAGGCCCTCATGCTCATCTTGAGCTTCTGCGAAGCTACCAGTCAGATTGATCTCGATGCGAATATACGGTTCGGCTAACGCCCGAACTATTTCGAGAACGCGTAGGTGATGCCGTCTGCCTGCGACGGCAAGCAATATATCGTGCAGTTCGTAGTTCAGGTCGAACCACCGCTGTTGGTCGGCTTCAACGGTGCTTACCTGTAAGGACCGCATGATCGACGCGATTTCGCGCAGGCGGCGGACAGCGTTTGGCTCCTTTTTTCGAGCCGCTGCCTTTGCAAGGCTCGCCTCCAGCATCGCCCGCAGCTCGAATATCTCCATGATTTCGGAAGGCGCAAGTGAAACTACCGTGCAACCGCGATGGGGCTTTGAGATGATCATGCCCTCAGCTTCGAGTTTGGGAAGCGCCTCACGCAACGGGCCACGGCTAACGCCAAGCTGCCTCGCGACATCCTCCTGACGCAGCGTTTGGCCCGGCCGAAACACACCCGTCAGTATCGCAGTCTTCAACCGCTGATAGACCGCTTCCGGCATCAGTGCTGCCTTGGGTATTTGCTTTAGATTCATGGTCGAGGCCATCCGATGGCGTCACAAATGGCAACTTGGGAGAGTTCCGGGTAGAGATTTTCGCAAATGTTCGGACCCATAGCTCTGAGATTTGGCAAAAAAAGCCACGTCCGCGGCGATGTAGTTGTGTGAACAATCACCTATTATCTCACCACTGTATATTGTTGACAAAAATCGAAAATAGCAAGTAGCAACGGGAACCTAGGGACATTGCATTGCCGACGTGGGGAGGGCCACCGCTAGCTTTCCCTCGGCGTCGGGAGGCCGCTTGCTGAGGCCTACGTGAACTCAATCAGCAAGGCGCAAAGATTCGATTGGTAGGAAATGGCAATGTGTTGGCCGACTGACCGTTTCGTCTAAGGCCACACCACGGGGCGATCCCTATGGCCGCTGTATTCCCTACTGACGAGGCCAATAACCCTAGGGAATTGTAGGCCCTGACCGGGCAAGAGCCGGTCAGGGCCATTTTGAGCGTTTCCTCGAATCGCTGCCTATCCTCCTCGGGATCGCGTTACCAAAGCGTTGAACAGCGCGTGTTGAATTTCGGGCTGGAGAGAGAAGAGAAGCCCCGCCCGGAGCACGGGGATGCGGCCATTACCGGCTTTTAGGAGGCTTGCTGTCGCGTGCGCCGGTAACAAGAAAACCATAGGCCTGCGTAATCCGAGCGGTCAACCTGCTGCAGGTCAACCGGAGGCTTCTTCTGGGTGTTTACCGGGGTTGGGGCACGCCCCCACGACAGCAATGTTTGATGACCGCCAAACAGGTTACATGATGTTAAACTGGAAAACCGAAAATGGGGGAAAATGGGGAGAGATTGCATCCTCCCGCGACCGCCGGAATACAGCGATCGCGGGAGGTGGAGTTGTCAGGCTTTGCCGAGCGGCACCGCGACGAATATAGTGGCGTCTGCAGTCTTCACGCGCATCAGCACGTCGTGCTTGCCTTGGGCCTTCGCTTCGGTCATCGCCTTGCGCACATCGCCTGCATTGGCCACGGCCTTGCCGCCGACATCGAGGATGATGTCGCCGGTGCGAATGCCCTGCTGCGCGGCGGGTCCGTCGGGATCGACATCCGTGACCACAACGCCCTTGCCGCCCGAGCCGGCGACATCATTCGCGGGCGCGACTTGCAGGCCCAGATGCGGCACGGCGTCGCGGCGCGGCGTTGCCGGTCTCCGCCTTTGCCTGCTGCTCGTTCGGCATTTGGCCGAGCGTCACGGTCAGGGTCTTGGCTTCACCCTTGCGCAGGATGTCGAGCTTGACCGAGCTGTTCGGCGCCATCATGCGCGATCGTACGGGCCAGCTCGCGCGCATCCTTGACCGGCGTGCCATTGACGGCGGTGATGACGTCGCCCGACTCGATTCCCGCCTTGGCCGCAGGACTGTCGGCTTGCGGCTGGTCGACCATCGCGCCCTCGGCCTTCTTCATGCCGAGGCTCTCCGCGATGCCGGCGGTCACTGGCTGAATCTGCACGCCAAGCCAGCCGCGGGTGACGTAGCCATGCTCCTTGAGCTGGGCGACGACCATTTTCGCCGTGTCGGCCGGAATATCAAAGCCGATGCCGACTGAGCCGCCCGAAGGCGAATAGATCGCCGTGTTGACGCCGATCACGTCGCCGTCGACGTTGAATGCCGGTCCGCCGGAATTGCCCTTATTGATCGGAGCATCGATTTGAATGTAGTCGTCGTAGGGGCCGGCACCGATGTCGCGTCCACGTGCCGAGACGATGCCTGCGGTCACGGTGCCGCCAAGGCCGAACGGATTGCCGACGGCGACTACCCAGTCGCCGACGCGCGGCGCGTGGTCGGCGAACTTCACATAGGGAAAGTCGTTCTTGCCATCGACTTTGATCAGGGCAAGGTCGGTTTTCGGGTCGGTGCCGATAACTTTGGCGGTGTAGATCGTCCCGTCATCGGTGGTCACCTGGACCGACTTCGCATGGTCAACGACGTGGTTATTGGTCACTGCGTAGCCGTCGGACGAGATGAAGAAGCCCGAGCCCTCGCCGGTGATGATCTGATGGCGCTGACGCATGCCGTTCGGCATGTTCTGGAAGCCGAATTGCTGGAAGAATTTCTCCATCGGCGAGCCGGGCGCGAATGGAATGATCGCCTCTGTCGCCATCGTTCTGATCCATGCTCGTCATTTTCGCCGACTCGTCGATCTTGACGCGCACCGAAATGACGGCGGGCTTCACCTTGGCGACCAGATCGGCGAAGCCGGCGGGATGCGGAATCGCTCGCGTCGGCCGCGTGCGCGGAAGATGTCCAGGCCGGCAGGCTCATCGGCAGATATCCGCCCGGGCCGGCCACCAGCATCGCCGACGCCGAGCCCGGCAACCGAAGCGAGGAGCGTCAGGCGACGTGGCGTCAGAACGTTGCGATGAGTGGGAGAGGAACTGTTGGTCATGATGAAGTCTCCATGGGATTAAGCGTGCCGCGATGGCACTCTCAAGTTCAAATTGGTGTCGCCGCGTTACGCGAACGTGGCGAGGGAATTAATTTTAGGTAATGATCGATCAAAGAGGACATTGTCTTGCGATTTAGAAAATGTAGCGCAAATTACAATTTGCCGCACCGTCGGACTGGCACACCGGCTGTGGCCAAAGGAAGCGAATAGTGGCTGCCAACGTGATTTATCTGGCGACGATCTGGGTCATCCCAGTGGTCATCGCCATCACCTTTCATGAAGCCGCGCACGGCTTCGCCGCGTATCTTCTCGGCGACGACGCGGCATGGCGGCTTGGACGCGTCAGCTTCAATCCGCTGAAGCACGTCGATCCGGTGGGGACGATCTTGTTGCCCGGCATCCTGCTGCTGATGCGCTCGCCGTTCTTGTTTGGTTATGCCAAGCCGGTGCCCATCAATTTTCGCGCACTGCGCAACCCGAGACGCGACATGGTGCTGGTAGCCGCCGCCGGACCGGCCATGAACATCGCGCTCGCCATTCTCGCAGCCTTGGCGTTCCACCTCGTCGGTTATCTGCCGGTGACCGGCGCGCAATGGCTGGCGGCGAACTTGAGAAACGCGCTGCTTATCAACGTAGTACTGGCCCTATTCAATTTATTTCCCATTCCGCCTCTCGACGGCGGCCGCATTTTGGTCGGCCTTCTTCCGAAGGCGCTCGCTGAACCCGTTGCCCGGCTGGAGCCATACGGTCTTGCGATCCTGATCGGCCTATTGATCGTCCTGCCGATCCTGGGCGCTCAACTAGGCGTCGACCTCAACATCGTCTCCCAGGTGCTCGGTACATCGACGCGCGCGATCATCAACATCATCGTTCACATCACAGGCAACGCATAGGTGGACACAAGCCGCGGCGTGATCGATTAGCGGCACTGGGTGCCGCGCACCGTCATAGCCCAAATAAGTCCCAGTAGCCCGGTCGTACGATTTGAAGTGTGCCTCGCAGTAAGCGGCATTGCCGTTGGCGACCACATGAGCCTGCGCAACAACCGTTCTCGGCACGCTTGTTTCACTCGCATAATCGTCGAAACCGCGCCGCTCGGCCACCCAAGTGCCGTCGCAGGAGCCACTTGAGCCTTCACCTCTCCACGCGCCGCCGCCACGATTGCCGGCAAGGCGCCCGGAACCGTCGGCCCACTGGCTGCCGGACCGCACGCTCACCTTCACGGCTCCGGTTGGGGAGACGCGTCCTTGCACCGAGGCTGGGGCTCAGCAGGTAGCCGCTGCCGTAACCTTTGTCATTACAGCGAATTTCCGACAGCCTGTTGGCTCGGGGACCTATCGGTCGATCGTCGGTCAACTATTAATCTTCCTTATCACGCACCTGATATTCACCGCCGGCGGAATCAACTGGTTGGAGCACCAGCTTGAGCTTATGTGTGGTTGCGTATTCGCCTGCAGCTTTGCCGCTAATATCAATCACCCAAAATTTCACCCCAACATTGCCCTCACCTTTATAGGTCATTGCGATATTGAGTTCGAGTTCGATCGGCTTGAGCTTGAAACGCAGCTCTTTGTCCCGGCCCTCCGCGACCGCGGTCAGCAGTTCTTGACGGAGGTCTTGGATGGCCTTGGCTAACGGGATGCCTGATTCTTCGGCTGGCATCGTTTTCTATTCCCTACTTCGCGGGCTGAGGAAAAATGCACATCGGCACCTATTTCATGCAGCGAACGGGCTAACATTCCACCCGAAAGTGCCCGGAACGGCCAGTCGAGTAGCCGTCCGCTGTAATCGCTTCCCGTTATAATTGTATCACGTATTCTGCGTCGGGCCAGTGGGTACAAAATCGTAATTTCTTAATCAGTTGTGCCAAGAGGTATTCCATTGGTGGTTACCGGAAGCGGATGAATCCTCAACCATAGCGCGCGTGCACTCTGGGTTGGATCTATGCCCGCGTTCCTCCACCACGCCACTTCATCGCCGCAGCGGTGGACCTCACGGTGGTGACCTCGACACAACGGAACAGTGAACTCATCGCTCACCTTACGCCCAAGCGCGCGGTGTTGCGCGAATCGCAGGTGATGGGCGTCGGAGGGTTGCCGGCCGCAAATCAGGCAAGCCTGTTTGGCAACTGATCTGACGTGATTTCGGTCACGAATTCGCCGCTGCTCCGGCAAAGCCAACGCGCTCTTATCGATCTCCGCTAGTTGCGCTTGTCCCTTCGGCTTCCTCGCACTCCAACCGCCTACCTCAATAGCTCGGTCGACCGGCCCCTGCCGCTCCTCGTTGCCATCGACCGCAAATGTCCTGAATTCGTGCTCGGAACGTTTCTTCAACCCGGTGGGCGTCGGCGTCCGTCAGTTTATTCTTTTCGATGAGCCGCCGATGCGCCCACATCGCGGCGTCGTCGCCTGAAGTAAGGTCGTTAAGCTCGCCAAGAAGTCGATCACACAGCGCAGCGGATGCTTCGGCCTCCAACTTCGGTTCAGTGGGATTGCTCTTTGGACGGTGACGAGGCGCGACTTTTGGTGTTGCGCCGCTCAACTTGCCGCCATTGAGCTTCTCCCGATTAGTTTTCGGGTTTTCAGGCTCCGACTGGCTCATCGGCGGCACGAGGTCTGGCGCGTCGAGGTCATCTTCTCCGGCAATCCCTACCAGGGTGAACAGGGCATAGCGGCGGGCATAGGTGAGCGCCGCTCCCATCCGATGCGGGGTCGCGGTGTCACCGATGGCGCAGACCGGCCAATCCGAGGCGATCCATTCGCCCGAAGAGTGCGCCAGTACCGTTGTGAGATTGACTACGCCGGCGGCCTGATCGATTGCGGTGGTCTGCACAGTAGCGATCTCATGCTGGCCCAACGTCTTGCGCACAATGTCCAGCCCACATGATAGCGGCGCGTAGCGAAACGATTTCCCGGCGCCGCCCGGGCCGTCTGACTCGGATGGTCGCCGACTAGCGACTTCTCCGGGTTGACGAGTTCGATTTGCGCCTTGGCGAGCGCCGCCGCCAAGCTGGCGATCGAACCACTCGACCGCTGCATGACCGCTCTCCGCGTTGAGGAGGTCGAAACTGATGGCGCCTGATTTCGACCGCTTAGCCCGGACGCCATGGCCGATCGCCTGCTGGGCGTCATCGGGTACTAGGCTCTTGAGTTCGGCCTTGGCTTGTTCATGCTCGAGATGAGCCGATCGCGTCTGCGCAAAGACCGCGGCAAACTCCGCCCAAGCGTTCGAGGAACTCATGTCGACGATGCGCACCGCCTCGATGCGCGGTCTTCGGTGGCTCGACGCCGAACAGGGCAGGGGGCTCGCCATTCTCGACACAGCGCCAAAATTTCCGCTCGGCGGTAACGATGAGGTGCTGGTAAAGCGGATCGGCGTGCGCCTTGATCTCTACCCACTTGCCGCCGCCGGTAATGACCGAGAGCACCGCCCCCCTCGCCGCAACGATCCACATGTTGTGTTGGATTTGCGGCATATATTTTTCCGCCGCCGCTTCCTCCGAGAACGACCAAGGCAGCATGAATTTGCTCTCGAACACATCACAACCCTCGACGCGACCATCGAGAGTCGCCGCCATCCAGCGAAGGGTTGGATGGCGAACCCATTGTTGGACGTCGGTGACGACCCGCCCTGTATTGGCTTGGTACCAGCGCCGGTTAAGCTTCTCGGTGGCGAGGCCGAGTTGCACAATCAGGTTGCCGGACAGGTCCTCCGGCTCGACTTCGCCGCGTTTTTCCCGCCAGAGGCGCTCCAAGGCCGCCTGGTCATCGCCCATAATGATCCGGGCGTCGGAGCCGCCTATAAAGGAACGCCGTGAATTATGATTCGTCACAGTTGGAGATCCCTTTCATATGATAGAAATATTATCATATGACTACGCAACTGTCAAGGCCTCGTCAATAGCGTGGGCGGTCCCATGAAGAATATTTTGGGAGCCCAAATGAGAGCAGCTCGGGCCCTTCTTCGTTGGGCCGCTGCGGACCTTGTGCGCGAGTCAGGGATTAGCCTGGCGACAATCCATCGTGCCGAATCGGTCGACGGGAAGACGGCAATGACATTTGCCAACGCGTCTGCGATTCGCAGAGCTTTTGAGAATGCTGGAGTGGAGTTGATCGACGAAAACGGTGGGGGACCAGGGGCTCGTCTAACGCAGCGTTTATCGAATCAAACAGTTCGGCGCGGTGCAAATTTAACAAGCAACCTCGACGACAACGGAGGCAGCCGGGTCCGCTTGCAAAAGCGACAACGCAAAAGGGACTAGGCTGCGGCCTCGGCGCGGCCAGCTCCCGAGGGTCATCAAGTTGCCGTGCCTGCCAGCAGCGAGAATTCCCCATCTTAAACGAGATATCGCTCGGAGAATTTGCGCACGCGACGCTTCTCATGGGGAGACCATTCTTCTTCCGGCTTTCGGTCTAAGTCCAGGATGAAAAATATTTCCTCCATAATCGGATCGCTGCAACGATGAAAGAGATCTTCTATCCTCGGCCCGAGAAAGTTCGTCCGCAAAATTGGGAATGAACGTTGTCACAATACAAAATTGAGCGATCCACAATTGTCGTGGGTCAATATCGGGGATGGGATCGCCTGCCGTCAACGTCCCAGACGGAAGCAACGGCCATTGTCGCGCCTCTTCGTATCCATCACTACCCCATCTTAATTTTTTACTATGTCCGGCAGGTGAAATTCTAACAAATGAGCATCCCAGGCAATTCCTGTAAACTGCAGCAACCAAACCGGAGCGGTCTTAAATATTTCGGCAAATCTCGCGAGTAACTCGTCGCCCTTCATGATTATAGGAAGAAGTCGCTGAGCAGCCTTAACTTGATTGTCCAATTGTCCCGGGTCGTTGACGTTAATTTTGAAGTGCTGCAAAGTACGATTCCAAGCATGGATTAGAGGCTCATCGATTTTTGGTTGACCAGCCAAGACGATGGCAGCTACTGCGATCGCGTGATACCGAGCGTGCCAAACATTTATCCTTACGATCTCTTTCTTAGCTTTCCTTTCCTTCTCTTTGCCTTCCTTCAGCGCGGTAGAAGCGAGTTTCTCAGCTTTCGAAAGTCGATGTCGCAAACTTCGATCCGTCATGGTTTCAGAGCTCCAAGATCTTTTTCGACGTTTTCCAAACGCAGCCTAAGCTCAGTGCTGTCTAAGGTGCGAGCATAAGCCGCGACGATGTTTGCTAGCGCCGAAGCTTCACTCGGCGGGATCTGCGCAGTAACAGCGGCCACTAAGATTGCCTCCACTGCGGCAACAGCATCAAAATCCCCGTCCGTTGGAGGTAATTCGACGCGCACCGAGCGCTCTTTGGGAAGGATTCGACTGAGCAGGAATTTCAGCATCGCGACGTCGCCGGCCTTGGCGAGCGCGACTGCTTTGCTCACTAACTCGTCAGCTTCGCCTTCCAGCAGTGCTGCTGCAACGAGTGTAGTCCGGTTCTTGGATCCTGGTTTGCGCCCCGGATTGCCGTTGACAAACGGGCGACCGCGAGTAGTCGGGACTTGGGTCGCGCCTGAGCCCTCGGATCGACGCATTGTCGAATCCTCCAATTGGTGCCCTGGTAATTTTTAGTTAAGCATTGACCTGGACGCCCGCAACACGTCTCTAACTGCGCCTCTCCTAAATGATTTGAAGTTCTGATGGTTGGACTTGCCAGCTTTTAAACGAAAAGCGGACTAATAACGATTATTACCTTGGTCTTCAAATTACTTACATATTACGATACTACACGCAGAAACAACTGTATTTTTCGCCAAGATAGTTATACTAATCTTCGAAATTGAAGTATAGTTTTGGTGATGACGAACGGTCGACGGGATTACGCCCCTCTGCCGCGTAAATCTCGCGTAATTTACGCGGTTCAGGCGTTCGAACGCTTCATTGTCGAGATTGGCGAGATGTGAAAAGCCGGGCGCGATCTCAGAGCTGGAGCGCTGCAGATCTCGCACGGCACTGTTCGCTGGGCGTAAACACAATCAGGCGTGCTGAAGTGGCGGAGCGGAGGACGTCGCTAACGCCGCCAACGAGCTTGCGATCCGTCGGGCATTAGAATTCGCCGGCGTTGAGTTCATCGACGAGAACGGCGGCGGACCCGGTGTGAGGTTGCGCAAAATTTCCGCTTCTTTTTTGTCGGGCGTGCCGAGGGACTTTCTCGACGCGTTTGCCGGGCGACTGTAGCTTGATCCACCACATGCTACTGCCCGGCCGCTGAAACAGGTAATCGGTTTTGCGTGTCATAGCGACAGACGATTAGCGACAGTCGTTAGCGACATGCCAGAGGCTAGGAAAATCTTTATTCTGCACTGGTTACTGATGCATCAAGCTCTTCGGGCGTTCCATCCCTCCCTCTCCGCCATCCTTCACCCTATGGGGTCGTCATCGATTCTTGTCCTGGTCAACGTCCTTATTACCGTCGTCGTCGGCGCGATCTTGTTCTGGGTTATTGATCGGTTTGTGCGTGACCGACGCCTGGCCAATCTGCTGAAGATCCTTGTCGTGCTGATCTGTCTCGCCGCCATCTTGCAGCGCCTGCTGCCGTTTTTGGGCATCGGCTTTTAGCGCCGGGCGCGTTTAGTCGAGCATGAGCCGCCCGGATTATCGCCCGTTCGTCCCCGCGCCGGGCAAGAGCAATATTGCCGGTCCGACGCCGCGGGCGCACGCGCAAGCGCGTCTACAGTCTTCGCGCGCCCAGGAATTATTCGGGACCTGGGCAAAGCTGGGCGCGGCGCCGTTTAAGGGGATGACTGCGGACGGACACGTCCAGCCCGGCTTGTTTTCCCTCCAGCCAGAGAACGCGCCGACGCCGGCAATGGTCGCGGCCGTCAACGATTTGCTGCGGCGCCTGTCGCCGGCGCAACAGGCTGCAATGTGTCTTCCGGTCAACTCCGATTTGTGGCGACATTGGCAGAATACCGAACTCTACGTCGAGCATCACGGGTCGCGGCTCGATGAGGTGGACGCGCCGATACAAGCGGCGGTGATGGCTGTGTTGCGCGCCAGCCTGAGCGGCAAAGGCTACGACGTCGCTCGCGACGTTATGCGGCTCAACCGTTTTCTCGGCGATCTGGTCGGCGGCCCGGAGGTGTTGGGAGAATGGGCGTACATCTTTTGCCTGTTCGGCACGCCGTCGGAATCGGAACCCTGGGGATGGCAGCTGTTCGGACACCATCTCAGCCTCAACTGTTTTGTGATCGGCCGGCAAATGGTGCTCACGCCGTGTTTTATCGGCGCCGAGCCGAACTACGCCGATACCGGGCCATTTGCCGGCACGCGTCTGTTCGAGGATGAGGAGCGCGCCGGCCTGGCGTTGATGCGGTCGTTGTCGCCGAACCAGCAGAGCCAGGCGATCGTCGCGCATTCCATGGTCGGCGGTGATCTGCCGGCCGGCCGCCGCCATTTTGCCGATAATCTGCATCTCGGCGGCGCCTATCAGGATAACCGCATTGTGCCGTACGAAGGCTTGCGCGCGTCCGAGCTCTCGGCGCGGCAGCGGCGCAATCTCACGGATCTTGTCGCCGCCTACGCCGCGCCGCTGCCGCCCGGGCCGCTGGCCGCACGCCTTGCCGAGGTCGAGCGCCATCTCGCCGATACGCATTTCTGCTGGATCGGCGGGTTCGACGAGGAAAGCCCGTTTTACTATCGGATTCAGAGCCCGGTGATCTTCATCGAATTCGACCACCATGCCGGCGTGTTTCTGACGAATGCCGAGCCGGCGAAATTCCATGTCCATACCATCGTGCGCACGCCGAACGGCAACGACTACGGCGTCGATCTTTTGCGGCTGCATTATCAGCACGCCGCGCATCACCGACACAAATAGGAAAAAGACGCGGGCAGCCGCGATCAGGTTGCCGAATTCACCGAAACGACGCGAAACGTGTGCATCTCGCCATTTTCGTCGGCGATCGAAACATATTCGCCGGGGCGAAAGGCATGGGCGCCGAGCCGATATCCCGAACTCATCATCGTATTCGGGCCTGCCGGTGTAATCGAACACCCAGCGCGCATGCTTCGGCCCGCCCGGTTTGTGCAGAAGATGGCCGATTTCCTCCTCGCTGCCCCAGAACCGGCGCACGCGGCAATGATCACGATACTCGCGCCACAGCACCGGGTCGATGTGGCCGTCGGCATCGAGCGGCGCCACAAGCTCATAGCCGTGGTTCGTCGACCCCGCGGGAAACTCTTTCGAGCGCGCCAGTTCGAGGCGGATGCGCTTAAGCGCGTGCGGCAATTGGGTCAGCACCGGTTTGTTCATCGATTTTCCGATTGTTCTGCTGTTTCAATGCTGAATGACTTTTGGCGCGCTTAACGCACGGCAGCATCGAGTTCTTTGCGTTGGGCCGGCCGCGCCTGGATGGTCGTCGTTGCTCCGGCTTTTGGCGCAACGTCCGCAACACTTTGTCGACTGGGCTGCCGCACATTTCGGGTTTGGTAGTCTGCCCACGCCAATGCGGCTCCGAAGACGATGAAGATCAGGACAATCGCGGCAATCATGAATGCGTCAGTGGTCGGCATGGCTCGCTCCCTCTTTTGTTGTCATCATGGCGTCGCGAGCGCCAACCAGCTTTGACCTGGATCAAAATGAAAAACGCGCCTATGCCCGATGCAATAGGTTGAGCGAGGTCAAGGCTGCCCGGGGAAAATGCAATTCATAAAGCATCTTCGTTCAGGAAAGCTCGTCGACCCCTGCCGGGGAGAGACGAAATCGACCGCATCGCTCATATAGCACCGAGAACCGGCGTCCTAGATCGGCCACGCAATGTCAACCTATCGTCTCGACACGCTGTTCTCGCCACGATCGGTCGCCGTTGTCGGCGCATCTCCGCGCAAAACGTCGCCGGGTCGTGCGGTGCTTGCAAACCTGCGCGGCGCCGGTTTTGCCGGCGCCATTCATCTCGTCAATCCGCACTACGACGAGATCGAGGGCATTCGCGGTTTCAAGTCGTATGATGCCCTTCCCGATGTCCCCGACGTCGTCGCCATCGCAGTGCCGCCGGCGGCGGTTCCGTCCGCAGTGGCTGCGGCGGCGGCGAAAGGCACCGCCGCCGCTATCATTATCACCGCCGGACTCGGTCACGGACCCGGCTCGCTTGCCGCGCTTTGCGAAAAAAACGCCCGCGCCGCGGGAATGCGCCTCGTCGGCCCGAATTGTCTCGGCGTGTTGGTGCCGCGCGCAAAACTCAATGCCAGCTTTGCCGCTTCGGCGCCGCCCGCCGGCGACATTGCACTGATATCGCAATCCGGCGCCATTGCCGCCGGACTGGTGGAGTGGGCGTCGGTCCGCGGCATTGGATTTTCCGCGATCGTCTCGATCGGCGACAGCATCGACGTCGATTTCGCCGACCTTCTCGACTACTTTGCTTTGGATCGCGGCACACGCGCCATCGTCCTGTACATCGAGTTCGATCAGGGATGCGCGCAAATTCATGTCGGCGGCGCGCGCGGCGGCGCGCACCAAGCCGGTGCTGGTGATCAAATCCGGGCGTCACGCGCAAGGCGCAAAAGCGGCGCTGACGCATACCGGTGCGCTTGCCGGATCGGATGCGGTTTACGACGCCGCGTTTCGTCGCGCGGGCCTTTTGCGCGTCATCGATCTCGACGAACTGTTTGCCGCCGCCGAAACCCTCGGCCGCTTGACCTCACTTTCCGGCAAGAGGCTCGCCATACTGACCAATGGCGGCGGGGTCGGCGTACTGGCGGTAGATCGGCTGGTGGATTTTGGCGGGGAGCTCGCCGCCATTTCGCCGGCGACGATGAAAAAGCTCGATGCGTCGTTACCGCCGATCTGGTCGCGTGCCAATCCCGTGGACATTGCCGGTGACGCCGATGACACGAGATATGCGGTCGCGCTCGCGCATCTGCTCGACGACGACGAAAACGATGCCGTGCTGGTCATGAACGTGCCGACGGCGCTGGCATCGCCCGCCGATGCGGCAAAATCGGTCATTGCCGTGACCGAGCAGCATCGGAAAAAGCGCATTCCAGCGAAGCCGGTATTCGCGTTGTGGGTCGGCGAAAGCGAGCCGGTCGCGCAAGCCTTGGAGGCGGCCGGCATTCCCAACTACGCGACCGAAACGACTGCGATCTATGGCTTTACGAATCTGGCGCGTTACCGGGAGTCGCGCGACCTGTTGATGGCGACGCCGCCAAATTTGCCGCAGCATTTCAAGCCCGATGTGGCCGCGGTGCGGCCGATCATCGATGGCGTGCTGCGCGACCATCGAACCTGGCTCGATCCGATGGAGCTGACGCGGCTCTTTTCCGCTTACGAAATTCCCATCACTCCGGCCGCGCTGGCGCGCGATGCCGAGGAAGCCGTGGCCGCGGCAAGGCCGCACCTCGCCCAAGGCGTCCCGGTGGTTCTCAAAATCCAATCGCCGGACATCGTGCACAAGTCGGAGGTCGGCGGGGTGCGGCTCAATCTCGCGACTGAAGGCGCCGTGCGCGAGGCCGCCGCCGAGATTCTCAAGAAGGCGCGGGCGGCGAAGCCGGAAGCGCGCATCACCGGCGTTACTGTGTTCCCCATGATCCTGCGCCCTAAAGCGCGCGAGCTCATTGTCGGCGTTGCCGATGATGCCACATTCGGTCCGGTCATTGTCTTCGGCCAGGGCGGTACGGCGGTCGAAGTGATCAGCGACAAGGCGCTGGCGCTGCCGCCGCTCGACCTTGAACTTGCCCGCAGCCTGATCGCCCGCACCCGCGTGTCCCGCATCCTCAAGGCTTACCGCAATGTGCCCGCAGCGGACGAACGCGCCGTTGAGCTTCTCCTGGTCAAGCTGGCGCAACTCGTGGCCGATTTTCCCGAGGTCCGCGAAATCGATCTTAATCCCGTTCTCGCCGACGAGACCGGCGTCATCGCCGTCGACGCGCGGGTGTCGGTCGCTCCGTTCGAAAAACTCCGTCCTCGAACCTTCGGCAACCCCCGTTTCGCGATCCGGCCTTATCCGACGGAATTGGAACGGCATCTGAAGCTGCGGGACGGAACCGCGATTCTCGTTCGTCCGGTTCGGCCGGAAGACGAGTCGCTTTATCCGCCGTTCTTTGCCGCGGTGACGCCGGCGGATCTGCGGCTGCGGTTCTTTGCGCCGGTGAAGGATTTCAGCCACGCCTTCATCGCCCGATTTACCCAGATCGACTACGCGCGCGCCATGGCCCTTATCGCCATCGAGGAGTCGACCGGGAACATGCTTGGCGTTGTTCGCGTGCACGCAGACGCGAATTACGAAACCGGAGAATACGCCGTCCTGGTTCGGTCCGATCTGAAGGGACGCGGGCTCGGCTGGATGCTCATGCAATTGATCATCGAATACGCCCGCGGCGAAGGCCTGCACTGCATCGAGGGGCAGGTGCTGCAGGAGAACGTCACCATGATCGACATGTGCCGGCAGCTCGGCTTCCAGATCGCGTCCGATCCGCAGGAACCGTCCTGCGTAATCGTGACGTTGCCGCTCTAACTCTCGATATCGTCGTCGGGTAGGATGCGCACGGCGGCGCCGTCGAGGTCGTCGTATTGGCCGCTCTTGAGCGACCAGAGGAATGCGACGAGCCCGGTGAGGCCGAGCAGCAAGGCCATGGGAACGAGATAAATCAGGACGTTCACGCGCGGATGCCTTCTGAAAGTTGCCGCTGCTGACCGAGCGGCAGGTTATCTTTGGCCTTAAGTTCAGGCTCAGGCAGTGCAGCGAGCGAAGGCGCGAGCGCCGAATCCTGTTCGCTCTCACTCCCGTTTCGCCCCCGGATCGTTTCCGGCACGACCAGCCGTGCGCGCAGCGCATTGAGAGTGACCAGGAGCGAGGAGCCCGACATGGCCACCGCCGCGATCAGCGGGGTGACCAGACCGGCAATCGCCAGCGGCACCGCGAGCGCGTTGTAGATCGCCGCGAGCGCAAGATTCTGCTTCATTAAAGCGCGCGCCCGCCGCGCCACGACCACCGCGTGCAGCACCGGCTCGAGACGCTCGCCGAGGAACACGGCGTCGGCATGCGCCTGGGTCAGGTGGGCGGCGGCAATCGGCGAGAGCGAGACGTGAGCGGCGGCGAGCGCCGGCGCATCGTTCAATCCATCGCCAACCATGAGCACGCGGCGCCCTTGCGATTGCAAAAGTTCGATGACCGCGATTTTTTTGGTCGGGGTCAGGCCGGCGAGCCAATCTCTGATGCCGAGCGCGCCTGCCACCGGCGCGACCGCTGCCGCGCGATCGCCGGACAGCACCATGAGGCGCAGGCCGCGGTCGCGCAGCGCGTTTGTCACCGCCACGGCGTCCGGCCGTAAGGTCTGGCGGATCGCAATGCTCGCGCTTCGGTCGGCGTGGGTGAATGTTATAAAGGATGCATCTCCGTCGCGAGCGCCGGCCGCTTGGTCCTTCTCGGCGAGTCCGCAGAATTTCGCACTGCCAAGGCGCGCTTCCGTACCGTCGATGAGCGCACGCACGCCTTGCCCCGGCTCCTCGATGGCGCCGGCATAAGGAGTGCGCTCACGCGCCCTGCGCGCCAGCGCGGCCGCAAGCGGGTGACGGCTCGACAGCGCCAGCCGCGCCGCGCGTTCGAGCAGTTCTGGGTCGATGTCGGCGGCTTCGTCGACCTGCGGATCGGGCAAGGTCAAAGTCCCGGTCTTGTCGAAGACGACGGTGTCCGCCTGGGCGAGGCGCTCGATGGCGTCGCCGCCGTTGAGAATGACACCGCCGCGAAACAGAGAGCCCGCCGCGACCACCTGCACCGCAGGAATGGCAAGCGCGATCGCGCATGGGCAGGTGATAATGAGCACGGCGATGGCGATGACGATGGAATCGTGCACCGAAGCTCCGGCGACGAGCCAGCCGATCGCGGTGAGCGCCGCCGTCGCGTGCACCACAGGCGCGTACAGCCGCGAAACGCGGTCGGCGAGCCGCAAGGTTTGCGACTTTGTCGTGCTCGCCTTTTCCAGAAGCCGTTCCACCTCCTCGACCAGCGTGCCGGCACCGGCGGCAGTAATCAGCATGGTCAGCGCACCGGAAGCGTTGATGCTGCCGGCGTAGATGGTTGCGCCGGCACTGACGGCGCGGGGCAAAGTTTCGCCCGTCACCAGGCTCTCATCAATGTCGGAGCCGCCGGCGATCACTGCACCGTCGGCGGGTATGCGCTCGCCCGGCCGCACCAGCACGCGGTCGCCAGGCCGCAAAGCGGCAGCCGGCACCTGAGTAAGCTCGCCGCCCGCATCCAGCCGATGCGCGAACTCCGCCTTCAGGCTGGCAAGATTGCCGGCAAACAAACGTGTCTTCCGCCGCATCGCCAGATCGAGGTAACGGCCACACAGCAAAAAGAACAACAGCATGATGGCCGAATCGAAATACGCATGCACGGCGTGCGTCGCGGTTTCGAACAAGGAAAGCCCGAGGGCCAAAGTCACGCCGATTGAAATCGGCACGTCCATATTGAGTTGCCGTGCGCGCAGCGACCGCAGCGCGCTTTGAAAGAACGGCTGGCCGGCATAAGCGGCCGCCGGCAGCGCGATCAGCGCGGAGAGCCAATGGAACAGGTCGCGCGTCTCTTGCGTCATGTCGGAGACGTTGCCCGCCCATACCGAAATCGACAGCAACATCACGTTCATTCCGGCAAAGCCGGCGACGGCCAGGCACTTCAACAGCCACTTCGCTCGCGCGCTCTCGTCGGCCTCGACGCGTTCGGGCGCGAACGGATGGGCGTGATAGCCCATGCTTTCTACGGTCGCGATGATCGAGGCCGCGTCGATTTCATCGTCACGCCAATCTACGGCAAGCCGGCGCTGCGTGAAGTTGAGCCGCGCCTCGATGACACCCGGCAATTTGGTCAGTCCGCCTTCGATCTTGCGGATGCAGCCGGCGCAGGCGACCCCATCCACCGCGAGCGTCATGTGCGCGGTGCCGGCGTCACGCCGTTCAACGAACATGGACAGATCAAGCTGCTCGGCCATCGCGGCACTCAGCGGATGACAATGCGATTCTTGGATCGAAACACCCGGTCGCCTTGGCGCGAGAGTTCGATGATGAGGTCCCACTGGCCGGCGGCAATATCCGCGTTGCCGCGGAAATGGCCGGCGCCATCCTCGGCGACGGCGACGGTGCGATCGAGCCGCTGGTCGGTCGGCCGCGCGAACAGGGCGGTCGCCGTCATGCCGGCAAGCGACGCGCCCGATGCGTCGCGGGCGACGATATCCAGGAGCGCGCTGCCGCCTGCAGCGGGCGTGACCTTGGCGTCAACCTGCCAATGCTGGGCGTCCTGGGCCTTGGCCATCGCGACGTCGCGCTCGAACATTTGCCCGGCCTTGTAAGAACTATCCGTCTCGACGCCGCCAAAGGTCGACAGCGCTTCATGCGCCATAAATGCATTGACGCCGATGACGACTGCAAAGAAGGAGACGATGAGGTAGAGCACCGTCCAGCCGGTTAACTCGCGCGGCTGCTTTGCCCCTGGCTGCTTGTTTGGCAAGGGAACTGCGTTTTCGTTGTCGTTGGCGAAAAGATCGTTGGGCATGTTGCCGCCTCAAGGTCCGAAGAAATGTTCGTGCGCGATCGCCACCGACCCGCCGGCTTCGGGCTCTACGCTGAAGGTGATCGGGATCGACGCACCTGGTGCCATCTGTTCGTGTGCTGTGACCAGAACGCGCACTTCGCGCGACTGATCGGGGCCGACTTCGATCCTTGGATTTGGACCCGAGTAGGTCGAACTGCCGATCACCTCGACGTCGGCGTCGGAGAGGCCGGAAATCTTGAGCACGAAGTTTGTCGAGTCGAGGCTCTTGTTGAGGATTCTCTGCGGTAAAGGCATTGCGCAAGGAGCCATCAGCGAGACGCACGAACAGCGGATTGCGATCATGAATGACGCTGACGGCGTACGTTGGTCCGCGTCGCAAGCGCGTATATCATCACCGCGCCGACCACAGCGATGATCACAGCGTAAAGTAACGTGCGCATGCGCACGATGCGGTAGAACGGCGCCAGCCCTTGTTGCCGGCGTTTGATATTGACATCAGTGTCGTAGGCGATGAGGCGGGCAGGGCGGCCAATCTTTTCCATCACTGCGTCGCAGGCATCGATACACAGGCCGCATTGGATACAGCCGAGATTGGGGCCGCCGCGGATATCGACGCCGGTCGGACAGACGTGCACGCATTGCAGGCAATCGATGCAGTCACCGGCGGGCTGACCGTGTTCGTGGAGGGTCGCGGCCTTCTTCAGCGATGCGCGCGGTTCGCCGCGGTCATAGCGGTAAGTGACGTTGAGCGCGTATTCGTCCGTCAAGGCCGCCTGAATGCGCGGCCATGGGCACATGTAGACACAGACCTGCTCGCGCATCCATCCGGCAAGCGTATAGGTCGTAAAGGTCAGGATCCCGATGAACACATAGGCGATAAGAGGCGCCTCAAACGTCGCCAGGTCGTGGACCGTGTCGAAGGCGTCGCTGAAATAAAGGACCCAGGCGCCGCCGGTCCACCAAGCCACCATCAGCCAGAGGAAATGCTTTACTCCCGTGCGCCAGATGCGATCGGCTGTCCATGGTTGTCGGTCGAGTTGCAGATGCTCACGCCGGTCGCCTTGCGCCCAGCGTTCGATGGATTGGAACAGGTCGGTCCACACAGTCTGAGGGCACAGGTAACCGCACCACACGCGCCCGGCGACGGCGTTCATCAGGAACAGCGTCATTGCCGCGATAATGAGCAGGCCGGTCAGGTAGTAGAATTCCTGCGGCCAGATTTCGATGAAGAAGAAATAAAAGCGGCGGTTCGGGAAATCGATCAGCACCGCCTGGCTCGGAGCGTTGGGTCCGCGGTCCCAGCGTACGAACGGCAGCAGGTAATAGATGCCGAGGGTGACGAACAGCACCGCCCATTTCACGCGCCGGAACGTGCCGGCCACATGCTGCGGATAGACGCTTTGGCGTGCGGCATAGAGCGGCAGCTCGTCGTCGGGCGGCTCCGGTTCGAAGCTCGGCGGCGGCATCCGCGCCGCTTCATCGACCAGCGCGGTCAGCGAGTGTTGCCCCGGCTGTGCCGAAGCGGCAGCCTGCGCGGCCAACGCAATGTCACCGCCGGGGCACATCCGTCACTCTCCCCCGCCGAACGTGTGCACGTAAACTGCGAGCGCTTTGATGGTGACGTCATCGAGCTTGCCGCCCCAGGCCGGCATCATGCCGCCGCGGCCGTTGAAAATACCCTCCATGATGGTCTTTTTGTCCGGTGCGTAAAGCCAGATATTGTCGGTGAGATTGGGGGCGCCGACGTCACGATTGCCCTTGGCCTCGGGGCCGTGACACACCGCGCAATTGTCGGCGAAGATCTTGGCTCCGCGCGCGAGATCGGCACCGGACTCGGTCTTCAGGCCGGACAGGGAGCGGACGTAGTCGGCGACCGTGGAAATCTCATCGGGCTTGAGCAACCCGTCGTGGCCGAAGGCCGGCATGGAACCCTGGTGGCCGTCCTCGTCGCCGGCGCGGGCGCCATGCCGGATGGTCTGCGCGATTTCGTCGAGATGTCCGCCCCACAGCCACTTGTTGTCGTCGAGATTGGGATAGCCCCTGGCGCCGCCGCCGCCGGCGCCGTGGCACGGTGCGCAATTGTCGGCAAAGGCGCGACGTCCAAGCGCGCGGGCGAAATCGAGCAACTCCGGCGTTGTCTCGATCTCCTGCAGCGAAGCCGAGGAGAGCCGCGTCATCATGGCGCCGCGCTCCTCTTGGAGTGCGGCGAGTTGGCCCGCGACGGCGCTGCGAGTGTGCCAGTTCAAGACGCCGTTGGTGTATGACGAGACGAGCGGCCAGGACGGATAGAGGATCCAGTAGCCGATGGCCCAGACGATCGTTGCGTAGAACAGCCACAGCCACCAGCGTGGCAGCGGCGTATTCAGCTCTTGAATGCCGTCCCATTCGTGGCCGGTCGTGCCGATCTTTGCCGCTGGTTTGTGATCGGGTTTCTTGGCATCAGCCATTGCTCAGTCCTCCCGCAGCGGCATGCGCGCTAACTCGTCGAACTGCTTCTGGCGTGACGGCCAAAGCGCATAAGCGAGCACCGCGAGGAACAGCACGAAGAAGTAGATGAGGCCCCAGGTCTGGGCCAGCTGTGCAAAGAACTGGTAAGTCGGCGACACGAGATTCTCTCCTCAGCGGATGTTGGCTTTGTCGTCGTAGAGCTTGAAGTCGACCAGCGTGCCGAGCATCTGCAGATACGCGATCAGCGCGTCGGCCTCGGTGACGTGGCCAGCATTGCCGGCGAAATCGCGTGCCTGCGCCTTCGGATAGCGTTTTGCCAGCGCGGCGGCGTCCGGCGCGTCGTTCGTCGCCTGCGTGCGCACGTCGGCGAGCGCGTTGGCGATCATGTCGTCGGAATAGGGCACGCCAAGCAGTGCCTGCACCTTCATGTCCTCGGCGATGTGAGAAAAATCGAGATCGGTCGTGAACAGCCAGGGGTAGGCCGGCATGATCGAAGCGGGGACGACCGAACGCGGGTTTTGCAGGTGGTCACGGTGCCAGTCGTCGGAATATTTGCCGCCGACGCGGGCGAGGTCCGGACCGTTGCGCTTGGAGCCCCACTGGAACGGATGGTCGTACTCACTTTCGGCCGCCAGCGAGTAATGGCCGTAACGCTCGACCTCATCGCGCAGGGCCCGGATCATCTGCGAGTGGCAAAGATAACAGCCCTCGCGCACGTAGATGTTGCGGCCGGCGAGCTCGAGCGGCGTGTAGGGCCGCATGCCCGGCGCGGTTTCGATCGTGCTGCGCAGGTAGAACAGCGGCACGACCTCCACCAGACCGCCGATCGCGATGACGATGAGGATGCCGATCAGGAGCAGGATCGAATTGCGCTCGAGGATCCAGTGTCTCTGCCACAGCGATGTGTAAGTGGTCATGGGCGGTCCTCCTACTCGGCCGGGGCCAAGCTCACGGCGCCCGCGAGCTGTTCAGGCGAATAGATCGTCCGCCAGACGTTGAAGGCCATGATCAGTGCGCCGACGAGGAACAAAGCGCCGCCGATTGCGCGGATCACGTAGAACGGATGCATCGCTTCCACGGTCTCGATGAAGGAGTATTCGAGGAAGCCGAGGCTGGTGTAGGCGCGCCACATCAGTCCCTGCAGGATGCCCGCGACCCACATCGAGGTGATGTAGACAACGATGCCGATGGTCGCGATCCAGAAATGCCAGCCGACCAGCCGGAGCGAGTACAGTGGGCGATTCCATAGCCACGGTACCAGGCAATAGATCGCGCCGAAGGACACGAAGCCGACCCAGCCAAGCGCGCCGGAATGCACGTGGCCGATGGTCCAGTCGGTGTAGTGCGAGAGCGAGTTGACGGACTTTATCGACATGACCGGCCCTTCGAAGGTCGACATGCCGTAGAAGGCGACCGACAGCACCATCATGCGCAGCACGGGATCAGTGCGCAGCTTGTCCCACGCGCCCGACAGCGTCATCAGTCCGTTAATCATCCCGCCCCAGGACGGCATCCACAGCATGATCGAAAAGGTCGCGCCGAGCGTCTGCGTCCAGTCCGGCAGCGCGGTGTAGTGCAGGTGATGCGGGCCCGCCCAGATGTAGAGAAAGATCAGCGCCCAGAAGTGAATGATTGACAGGCGGTAGCTGTAGATCGGCCGTTCGGCGCGCTTGGGAATGAAGTAGTACATGATGCCGAGGAAGCCGGCGGTGAGGAAGAAGCCGACGGCGTTGTGGCCGTACCACCACTGCACCATGGCATCCTGTACCCCGGACCAGACGATGTAGGACTTGGGCGAGTATATCGACACCGGAACCGCGGCATTGTTGCCGAGGTGGAGGACGGCGATGGTGAGAATGAAGGCGAGATAGAACCAGTTGGCCACATAGATGTGCGGCTCGGTGCGCCGCATCAGCGTGCCAAGAAAGACGAGCAGATAAACCACCCACACGATGGTGAGCCACAAATCGGCGTACCATTCCGGCTCGGCATATTCCTTCGACTGCGTAATGCCGAGGAGATAGCCAGTGCCGGCGATGAGGATGAAGAAATTGTAGCCGAGCACTACGAACCACGGTGCGATATCGCCGACCATGCGGGCGCGGCAGGTGCGTTGAACGACGTACATGGACGTCGCAATCAAGACGTTGCCGCCGAACGCAAAAATGACCGCGGACGTATGCAGTGGGCGCAGCCGTCCAAACGAAATATAGGACAGGTCGAAATTGAACGCCGGGTAAGCGAGTTCGAGCGCGATCCATAGGCCGACCGTAAATCCGGCGATACCCCAGAACACCGCCAGAATCGTTGCCAGCTTGACCGGCCCCATATTGTAGTTCGGCTTGCCGTCGACCATGAGCGGCGCCGCTTCCGGGCTGCGCTCGAAGTAACGGTTGAGGATGACAAACACCGCGGCCACGCTTCCGGCGGCGAACAGGTATGCGTGGAAGGCATATTCTGGCGTGTAGGCCTTCGCCGCGACGACGATCGCGCAAATGGCAAGAAGTGCGAACGCGGCAGCCGTACCGCCTTCGCCAAGGGTCATGTATTTCGCTGTTTGTGCGGGCGATTGCGCCATAGGTCACTCCGAGAGAGGGCCGATAAGCCGAACGGCTAGACGAAGCGTGGTAAAAAAAGCACGCGTGGCGGACCCCGGTGTTGACGCAGATCAATCTCTTCGCTCGTCATCCCGTGCTTTCGGGGTCCGCGTGCGAGCATGCCAATCGCCGACCATTGCTGACGGTCAGCGGCATGCGCGGAATAAGGACAGCCGGACGAGCGGTTCAGCGCTCCAGCGACTTCAGGTATGCGATCACATCGGCAACCTGGCCGGGATCGAGCTGGAATTCCGGCATCGACGGATGGCCGGTGACAATGCCTTCGGCGAGCGATTCTTGGAGGCTTTCGACCGGATAGCGCTCATGCAAAGTGCGGAACGGTGGCGCCACTTTGAGCGGGCTTTCGCTTATCTTGTCGATCGAATGGCAACGCGAGCAATTGGTCCGCACGAAGACCAGTCCTCGTTGTGCGGGCGGCGAAAGCGTTTCCTGGCTGCTTGCGAGCTGCGGCAGTGAGGCCGAGAGCACAATGATGGCTCCCAGAACGGTGCGAAAGACGGATCTGCCGTTCGGCAGCAAGGCAGGAAGGGGCATAATGACCGCCATGTTTGCCGGACCGCCGGCGAGGGGTTGTCTTCGTACGCGCGGGGTTCAGTGAAGGGCGTTCGGCGTCGGGGCCTCAGTCTGCAGCTTAGCTTCGTCCTCTGCTGATGGAAACGCCATTCCGGACATCGGCTCGACCCATACCAGATGGTCGTGCACGGCATTGACACCCGCTGCGTTCTCGGCTGTGACCACGCACGCGCGACGTTCGCGCTCGTCCATGATCGTGCCCCACAACTCCGCTACGCCGTTCTTGACCACGACATTGATCTGCGGCGCCCACGAGTGCTTCGCGAACGCCGCCAAGATGCGATCGCGCGTGGCCGAATCGCCGCTCGCAGGCGTTTCGACGTCGCGGGCGAAGCTCACCAGAGCATGCATGAGATTGGCGCGGCTGATGATGCCGACCACTTTGCCATCGCGCAGGACGGGAAGTCGCTTGATGCGGCGGCGTTCCATCAGCTCCACCACCGTCTCCAGCGAATCCTCCTCGGTCACGGTCACAGGATCGCCGGTCATGACTTCTTCGACGTTCCGCCCGGAGGCGTGGACGTATTCTTCCGCAAGGCGGCCCGGTCCGACCAGGAATTCGAGCCATTTCGGGCGCCGTCGCTGCGTGCCGATCTCACCGCGCCGCAGGAAATCCCCCTCCGTCACCATGCCGACGAGGTTGCCTTCGGTATCGACGACGGGCAGGCCGCTGATCCTGTTCTGCAGCATGGTCTGCACGGCCTCGAGCACCCCTGCGCCGGCGGGTACGGAAATGACGTTTCGCGTCATGACATCACGAACTAGCACGGTCGTTCCCCTCTCGCCTTGATGATGCGGCAGTCCTGCTCCTCACTCGCTGAGCTCAGCCGTTCAAGCGGTTGAGCGCCGAGCGGTTGCGCAACACGATGCGCCGAGATGTCGGCACTTCGATCGTGGCGGCGGTTTCCAGGCAGGTCAGCGTCCGCGACACCGTCTCGATGGTCAGGCCGAGATAATCGGCGATGTCCTGGCGCGACATCGGCAGTTCGACGATATTGCCGGCCGAAGCGCGCTCCGCCATTTCCAGAAGGAAACTTGCGACCCGCTCCTGCGCGCTCTTGACCAGCAGCAGAATGCGGTCTTGTACCCGCCGCAGTTCGCGGCCGGTGAGCGCGAACAGTTCGCGGCCGATCGCGGCGTCGCGGCCGGCGAGCGCGGTCAGCGCCGTGCGCTTGATCACCAGCACTTTCGTGTCGGTGACGGCTTCAGCCGAAAAGGTATGCTCTTCGGCGAATTGAAGACCGAAAATGTCGCCCGGCAGATAAAATCCACCGATTTGGCGGCGGCCGTCATTCAGGATCTTGTATGTGCGCACGCTGCCGCTGAGGACTTTGTAGACGTAGTCGGCGGGCTCGTTCTCGCCGAAAATCTCTGCGTTACGCGAATACGACATGGTGGCGCCCATCAGCTGCATGGACTGGGCGAGCGCTTCCTCGCCGGCACCATGAAGGCTCCGCGATGCGGCCGGCCGAGTGCTGCGTGCGGATGGAACGAAAGGGCGGAAACTGTCGGGGCGGACTGCGGTCTGGGTGAGCATGGCTCTTTACCTCCGGGAGCGTCGGGAGGTATTGGTAACCCTTGGGCGGCAGGCGAAAAATTCAGATAACCCCCCTAAGGGTTTTCCCCTAGGGCACAATGGGACCTGCGAGGCTCCAGTGATCCCAAAAGGCAAACAAGGCCCGCAATTGCGGGTATTGTGATGACAGAAGCCCTGCCTCATTCGCGATCTTACGCCGCCGAGAGCGCGCCGAAGTCCGGATTACCGCAGCCGGTTTCGCGCGCGGCGCTGATGCCATACGGCGTTGCGATCCTGGCCATTGCAATCGCGGGAGCCCTGCGTCTGGGCCTCGAATCGATCCTCGTTGGCAGCGCCTCTTACATTTTCTTCATGCCGGCGATTCTGATCGCATCGGCGCTCGGCGGCTGGGGTCCCGGGCTTCTCGCCACCATTCTCGGACTGATGCTCGGACTGTTTTTCGTCGCCGACTTTCGCATCGTTGTGGGCGGGGACGTGGTCAACGCCATCATATTCGCTTTCGTCGGCGTCGGCACGTCATGGCGTGGCGAGCTGTTGCGCCGCTTGCGCCTCGCGGGTGCGGCGGGTGCGGATGAGGCCCTCGCCCGCGAAGCCCACATGAAATCGATTCTCGACACCATCCCCGACGCCATGATCGTCATCGACGAGCGCGGTGCCATGCAATCGTTCAGCGCTGCGGCCGAGCGGTTGTTCGGCTATACCGCCGCCGAAGCCCTGGGCAAGAACGTCAAGATTTTGATGCCGCCGCCCTATCGGGATGCTCATGACGGTTATCTCGGGCGCTATTTAACGACAGGTGAGCGGCGAATCATCGGCATCGGCCGTGTCGTCGTCGGGGAACGGAAGGACGGTTCGACGTTTCCCCTCGAACTCAACGTCGGGGAGATGAAAACCGGCAATCAGCGCTTCTTCACTGGTTTTATCCGCGACCTCACGGAAAGTCAGAAGACCGAGGCTCGGCTGCAGGAATTGCAGGCGGAGCTCGTGCATGTCTCGCGTTTGACTGCCATGGGCGAGATGGCGTCGGCGCTTGCCCACGAGCTCAATCAGCCGCTGTCGGCGATCGCCAACTACATGAAAGGGTCGCGCCGGCTGCTGGAAAACAGCCCCGACGAGCGGGCGTCGATTCTACGCGAGGCCATGGACAAGGCCGCCGAGCAGGCGCTGCGCGCGGGCCAAGTCATTCGCCGATTACGCGACTTCGTCTCGCGCGGCGAGAGCGAGCGGCGGGTGGAGGACGTAAAGAAGCTGGTGGAGGAAGCGAGCGCACTCGCGCTTGTCGGCGCCAAGGACCGTGGCGTCCGGGTGCGCTTCGAGTTCGACCCGCGCAGCAATTTCGTGCTTGCCGACAAGGTGCAGATTCAACAGGTCCTGCTCAATCTGATGCGCAACGCCATCGAGGCGATGGAGGACGGCGAGAGGCGCGAGCTGGTCGTCGCTACCGCAGCGGCGCCGGACAATATGGTCGAGATCAGTGTCGCCGATACCGGCACCGGGATTGCGCCGGAGATAACTGCGCAGCTGTTCCAGCCGTTCGTCACCACCAAGCGCCAGGGGATGGGCGTCGGTCTTTCGATCTCGCGCACGATCGTCGAGGCGCATGGCGGCTCGATCGCGCCGCGGCCCAATCCCGGAGGGGGAACGGTGTTCGCCTTCACTTTACCCGCCGTCACCAAGGAGGAAGTCGGCGATGCCGTCTGAAAAAGGAAGAGTGCACGTCATCGACGACGATGACGCGCTGCGCGAGTCGCTCGCTTTCCTCTTGGGTACCGCCGATATCGAAGTGGAGAGCTACGCATCCGCCGCAGCCTTCCTCGAAGTGCTTCCCCACACGCGCGTGAGCTGCGTGATTACCGACGTGCGAATGCCGGGCTTGAGCGGCATCGACCTGTTGCGGCGGTTGAAGGAACTCAAGATCGAGGTGCCGGTGATCGTCATCACCGGCCACGGTGACGTTCCGCTGGCGGTCGAGGCGATGAAGGTTGGGGCAGTCGATTTCCTGGAAAAGCCCTTCGACGACGAAGTGCTGCTGGCGAGCGTGCGGTCGGCGCTCAGGCGGCAAGACGGCGAAACCAGGCGTCATGCGGAGCGCACGGAGATTGAGAGCAAGCTGGCGGCTCTTTCCAACCGCGAGCGCGACGTGCTTGGCGGACTGGTGGCGGGCCGGGCCAACAAGCAGATCGCCTTCGACCTCGGCATCAGCCCACGCACTGTCGAGATTTACCGGGCGAATCTGATGAACAAGATGCAGGCCGGAAGCTTGTCCGATCTCGTGCGGATGGCGCTGATCGCGGGAATTGTCGGGTCTGAGTGAGGATATATCCGCGCCCGGCGCGCTGCCTTTGCCGTCGCGCAATCGCCGTTACCACAAGGTTTTCAACGTATCGCGGCGCCCGCGCGGTTCCCAAGCCGCGGTGGGAATCACCTCGCGCTGCCTGCATTCATAGGTCCACAGCTCGGAATTGAGGCACGTCAATGCGGCGGTGCGGCGGCTCCAGCATTGTTGGCCAAAATCGAACCCAGAACGCCCAAACGCGCAGCAAAAAGTGCACGGGCAAGAGTGCGAGGTCCGAGGTGGAATCAATAACGACGAAACCGCAGTCCCGATCGACCGGGCGACCTTTGGTCGTTGTCATCGTCGACGACGATCCGGCGGTTTGTAGCTCGCTGAAATTCTCGCTGGAATTGGAAGGATTTGTGGTGCGCGCCTATGGCAGCGCCACCGAGCTCTTCCAGGCTGGAGATTTCGGCGATTGTGACTGCTTCGTCATTGATCAAAGGATGCCGGGCATGACGGGTATGGAGCTGATTGCGAAATTGCGTCAGCAAAAGGTCCTGACCCCGACGATACTTCTCATCAGCCATCTCAATCCCGCCTTGAGCGCGCGCGCGGCGACGGCGAAAGTTCCCATCGTCGAGAAACCGTTGCTCGGCAATGCACTCGTCGATCGGATCCTCGAAGCGTGTGGGCGGGTATAAGCTGGCGTGAAGGCAAGAACGTGCAGCCGGCCGGCTGTCGGTCTATTCCATGATATGCAGGAGCCGCACTTCTTCTTCTTCCGGCGTCATGTTGGCGGCGTCGTCCTTATCGGCATTTCCGCCTGGGTCGCCCCCGAGCGCGAGATGGAGAGCTTTGGCCGCATCGCGCAGCGCCTCCCGATGTGCAAAATCCTCCGCCGGCAGCGAAGCCACGGTCTTTGCCAGATCGCGCAGGATTTCGGCAAACAGTCCATAGTGAAAGTGCATGCGAACGGTTTTACGCGCGTCCGCCGGGCCGGGGCGCTGCAGGCTGAGTGAAATTCCGGCCTCATCGAGGTGGGCGTCGAAGCGCGCCGACTGCTCGAAAGTTCCGATATAAAGTTTGTCCGGATATTCCACCGCAACCTCGGCCTTGTCGGGGATCTGTTTGGTCATGGTACCGCGCCTTCGCTCAGCTTCATGCGCCTTTGTAGAACAATTCCCCGCGAGAAAGCTTGACCTAGATCAACCGCCCGCTATGGCGCCTGGATTGACCGCAGGTATGCGGTCAGCGCGCGGGCATCTTCGCGGGTAAAGCGAAACATCGGCATATCCGGGTGGCCGCTGATCAGGCCTTCGCGCAACCAACTCGTGAAAGCATCGAGGTCAACGCGGCGGTTAAGCGTGCGGAAAGTCGGGGCGGCGCTATGCGGACTCGTCCCGCTCTCACCAACGGCATGACATTGCGCGCACATTCTTTCGGCCAGCGCCCGACCCTGCCGCTCGAGTGCACCCGGCTCGCGAGCCTCGGCGAAGCTCCTCGCCAGCCCGAGCAGCAGCAGCATGCAGGCAAGTGTTGCGATCACCCGTTCGGCCAATTACGCATCCAATTCAAGCAGTGTGTGACTTGCAGGTTTCGATCCAATCGTAAGCGATTGTGAACGAATTGGGTCGGACTTTCGCCCCACTGTTCGGCCAGATTGCGATCTGCTACTCTTTCATACCGACTGTTCGATTTAGAACAGCCGTAGATGCGGAGCGTCGCGCCATGGACAAGGCCGTAGCTCGCTTGAACATCGAGCACTATCACAAGCTGCTCGCCACCGAAACCGACGAAGCGAAACGCAAGACGCTGAACCTCCTATTGGCTGAAGAAGAAGCCAAGCTTGCGGCGCTAATGGATGCGTCCAGGGTCAAGAAACTGAGGCATTAGGGCTTTGCATCCCATTCCCGCCAGTGGGTGGGCCGCACATCGATCTGCTGTTTACTCTTTGCGTTAATCCATCCGCCGTCGACGCGGCGACAAGCGAAGGCGAGAGCATGCGGGCCATCCCGGTCCATGACGGCAAGCTCGAGGTCGCAATCGAACGGCGCGGTAACGATAGGCTCCCACTGCATAATTTAGCTTGTAGCGCGGCAGCAGCCGGTACTTTGATTTGGATCAAAACGCCGGACATTCGCCGTTACTGGTTTACGATTGCCGAGAACGTTCTGGTCTTGTCGTCGTAAGCGAACAGTTCGGCGTAGCGGCCCCAGGCGGTCGCAGCGCGCAGCGTCCGCTCCGCCTCTTGGTGGGTCAGATGATCCTCAAGCTCCACCTCAAATCGCGTGCGCGGCGCCCGGCGCCCCTCGCGTTCGTGGAGGACGCGATAGACATGCGCGGTCAACGGCACAAACCGCAGCAGATGCTCCCGGAACAGCCGCTTGCGCTCTTCGGTATTGCTTCGCTCGAAGACGTGTCCTGCAGCCGTGAGCTTCAAGGCGCCGTCTTTGAGCTCGGCGAACTCCAAAATGTGAAGTGCTTCGGCGATAGGAAAGAGGTCGTTGATCTCGAGTGAAAGCGAGCTCGCAAGTGTGTCCAGCTCCGCTCGGCCGCCATAGGGCGGCGCCTCGATGATCTCGATCAGTCCGCTCATGCGATTGACGGTAGCCCGCGGCAGCGGCTGGGCCAGACCCCATGAGTTTGCTTGAGGGCATGGAGCGAGGCGATCGTCCGCGCCGTCAGCACCGAATAGACGTCATCCACGATGTTGCCGAATTCGTCTTCCAGCCGATTGCGCGGACGCGGCAGCGTGACCGGGATCTCCGCGGCAATCCGCGGCCGGATTTGACGACAGGACGATGAGGCGGTCACACATCAGCACGGCTTCCTCGATGTTGTGCGTGACCATGAGTACCGATTTGGTCGGCAGCTGGTGTTCTACCCACAAATCGAGAAAATCCGTGCGCAAGGTTTCGGCTGTCAAAACATCGAGTGCGGAAAAAGGCTCGTCCATCAGAAGCACGTCGGGCCGAGTTGCTGTCGCCCTGGCAAAGCCCACGCGTTGCCGCATGCCGCCCGAAAGCTCGCGTGGATAGGCGGACTGGAATCCGTCGAGGCCAATCAGATCGATGGCCTCCTCGGCGCGTTGGCGAGCCTGTTGATGCGGCAATCCGAGTGCATCGAGCCCGGCCTCGACATTTTCGAGGACCGTAAGCCACGGGAAACAGCGCGAAGGTCTGGAACACGACCGCGATGCCTTCGGCGGCCCGGTCAGCGGTGCGCCCCGATAGACGACTTCGCCGGAGTGGGTCGCATGAGCCCGCCGGCGATCCGCAGCAGCGTCGATTTCCCCGAGCCCGACCGGCCGAGAAGACCGAGGATCTCCCCGTCACGGATCGACATGTTGATGTCGTCCAAGACCGGCAGCGGCTCGCCGACGCGCTTTGCAAACGCCATGCAAACTTTGCGCAGTTCGATGATGGCGTTATTGCCGTCGGCCAAGATCCGCCCCTTCAATCAAGCCGCGTTCGGCGTTCGGCGTAGGCGTAGAGCGGCCGCCACAGCAGGCGGTTCATGCCGACGACAAGCACCGACATCACGGCGATGCCGAGCGCGATACGGGGATAATCGCCGGCCTCTGTCATTCGCGCGATGTAGGCGCCCAAGCCCAGCCCGTCGAGCTTGGTCGGCCCCCAGCTGACCGCTTCGGAGACGATGCTTGCGTTCCAGGCCCCGCCCGACGCAGTGATCGCGCCGGTCACGAAATACGGGAAGATCCCCGGCAGCATCACGTCGCGCCACCAACGCCATCCGCAAATCCGGAATGTCGTCGCCGCCTCTCTCAAATCGGTCGGAAAAGCGCTGGCGCCGGCGATGACATTGAACAAAATGTACCATTGCGTCCCGAGAATCATCAGCGGGCTCAGCCAGATGTCCGGCGAGAGCTGGAACCGCACGATCAGATAAACCGCGACGGGAAAAGCAAGTTCGCCGGGAATGCGGCGAGAAACTGGGCGACCGGTTGAACCTTTTCGCCGAGACCGGGCGCAAGCCGACGGCGACGCCGATCGGCACCCAGATCAACGTCGCGATGACAATGAGAATGACGACGCGAAGCAAAGTGATCCCGCCATTGCGCGATCGCGTCGAACAGGTCCGCCCAGGACAGTTCCGTCCTGGCAAATCGCAGAAGCTCCCAGCCCAGATAGGCAAGGATCGCGAGGATCAGCCCGTACCACATGACGTCAAGCAAACCGGGAGGAAGCGTTCGTCCGTTGAGCGGGCGGACGAAGGATCGAAGCGAGAGCCGGGCCCGTGCTGCCGCCTGGGCGGTGGCGCCGATCGATTCGCCACATAGCCGCAACACGTTTGTCCGCCGAAAGAGATCGATAATCCAGCTTCGCGGCACGATCGCTGCGGCCGTCTGCTCGTAACGAAACTTGTCCGCCCAGGCCACCAGGGGACGGAAAAGTAGCTGGTCGTAAATCAAGATCGTAACCCCCATGGCGACGATGGCCCACCCTACCGCGGCCAGGTCGCGCGCTTCGATCGCGCGCGCGACATAGGAGCCGATCCCGGGCAGCGCTATTTGGAAACTGCCGACGGAAATCGCTTCCGAGGCGACCACGAAGAACCACCCTCCGGACATCGACATCATCGTGTTCCAGATGAGCCCCGGCATGGCGAACGGGACCTCGGTGCGCCAGAAGCGCTGCCACCCGGAGAAGCGAAAGCCGCGGCTCGCCTCATCGAGATCGAGTGGAATGGTGCGCAAAGATTGGAAGAAACTGAATGTCATATTCCAGGCTTGGCTGGTGAAGATCGCAAAAATCGCCGCCAGCTCCGCGCCCAATATCCTGTTGGGAGACAACGACACGAAGAAAATGACGGTGAAGGACAGATAGCCAAGCACCGGCACCGATTGCAGTACGTCGAGCAGCGGGATCAGAACCATCTCGGCGCGGCGGCTCTTGGCCGCCAATGAGCCATAGATGAATGTGAAGATCAGCGACACGATGAGCGCCGCCAGCATCCGCATCGTGGTGCGGAGCGCGTAATTTGGGAGCTCGCTCGGCGACAGCGAAATCTGCGGTGGTTGCGCGGCTACAAACGGCGCAAGCATTTGGTGAGCGCCCGATCCGAGCAGGACGATGATGGCAACGATCAGCACCAACGCCGCCAAATCGAGCCAATTGGCGTGCGGCGGGTGCCAGCGTCCGCCCCTCAGCACTTCGGCGTGAAGCTCCAAGATATTGTCTCCGTCGCGGGCCGGGAGTCATCAACAGTCGACAGGCTGAAATACTCGACAGGCTGAACACCGCGTTGATATTAAATCAAGAGCAAACCGCCGAATTGCCGTCGCATTTCTGTCATCCGGCGCCGGAAAACAAATTCCGGATCGCGTCGAGCGCGATCCGGAAATTTTATTCGAAACGATAACTTCGAAACAATAACGATGGACGCGATCAGGCGGCTTTGACGTCGATCTTCTTGGCCGCCTTCTGTGCCTCCGCGCTCTTCGGCAGTGTCACCGCGAGCACGCCCTTCTTGAAGTTTGCCTCGATCTTGTCGGAATCGACGCCTTCGGGCACTTGAAATGAGCGCTGGAACGAGCCGAAGCTGCGCTCACTCAGGTAATAGTCCTTCTTCTTCTCTTCTTTTTCTTCCCGCTTTTCGCCCTTGATGGTCAATACGCCGTCGGCGAATTTCACTTCGATGTTTTTTTCGTCCATCCCGGGCAGTTCAGCCGTGATTTCGTAGGCCTTCTCCGTCTCAGCGATGTCGACGGCGGGCGCCGCTGTCCAGGTCAATTCGCGCTGCCAGAACGGCTGAACGTCAAGGAAAGAACGTCCGGACGGCGAGCGCGAGCCGCCGTCAAAGTCCTCGAACAGCCGATCGATTTCACGGCGCAGGTTTTCGAATGGCCGCCACGTCCGAAACGCTGCGGCGGGCTTCTTTTCCTCGGTCTTGACGGGCAGTTTGGTGATGGCTTCAGCCATGACACATCCTCCAATGCTAAATGGAACTTACGCCTGTTAGCCTCAGACCCTCCGTTCAACCTTGATATGCATCAAGAGCGACCCCAGTTTCTTCAGAGATAATTTGCTGACAGCAAGATGACGGCTGCATTTACGCGGCCTTGCGCTCGGCTTCTCTTTGATTGTCGTAGACAACGGTCGCCGCCGCCGTATTTGAAATCGGGATGTGATAGTTGCGATTGAGCTCGCTCACGCGCCCGGTCAGCGCGCCGCGCATCGCCATCCAGTTGAGGAATTCGACGCCCTGCGAACCGGATTGCTCGACCCATTCGTGGATCGAATAGCGGGCGAGGGCCTCGGGCTCGTCGACGATCTTATCCAGGCAAAGCGCATCAAACTCCTTGTTGATGAAGCCGGCGCGGGTGCCGTCAAGCTGATGTGACAACCCGCCGGTGCCGACCACCACAACGCGCAGATCGCGCTCATAGGATTCAAGCGCGCGGCCGATCGAACGCCCGAGCTTAAAACATCGCGCAAGAGTAGGCAGCGGGTGTTGCACCGTGTTGATCTCGATCGGCACGATCTTCACCGGCCAAGTGGGCTCCGGCCACATCAGCGCCATCGGTATGGTCACCGCGTGATCGATCAGCATCTCCTGGCACATCGTCACGTCGAATTCGTCGGCGACGAGCGCATTGATCAGGTGCCACGACAGACCCGCGTTGCCGGGGATCGGCCGCGAAACCGGAATGCCCCAACCTTCATCCTCGCTGCGATATTCATTGGCCGCGCCGATGGCGAAGGTGGGTAGCTTGTCGAGAAAGAAATTAAGCCCGTGATCGTTGTAGAACACCACCGCCACGTCGGGCTTCGTGCGCGCCAGCCAATAGTGGACGTAATCGAAGCCTTTGAAGAACGGCTTCCAGTACGGATCGTTCTGCTTCTGCTCGGCAATCGCCTTGCCGATTGACGGTACGTGCGTTGTCCCGATGCCGCCGATGATTTGCGCCATGATCATGCCCCCGCTGACAGAAGTTTCGACTTGAAGGCCTCGACGCTCATGCCGGTCTGCTGCGCGCCGATGTCCTGCACGTTGAGGCCAAAGATGCCGGCAAGTTTGGCGAGGTAATAGACGTTGCCGCCAGCTTCGATCATCTTAAGCACGTTGCGGCTGTTCACTGCCGCCCGCTGCTCGTCATCGAGGCCGAATTTTCGGCAATAGGCGTCTTCATTCTTGAGAAATGCGGCGCGGTTTTCCGCGCTGTTGAACGAGAAGCACATGCGGTTGAGCGCCAAGCCCTTTTGCGCCTGCGTCCCGTCAAAAATGGTCGTGCCGGGTATGTCGTGTTGCATTGAACTGCTACCCCTCTGCCCCCACGAGCTTGGTGTGGGCTAGGCTAGAAGGCGCGAGCACGGCCGCTTTGATTTGTATCAAATGTAACCATCGCCCTTGCGTGCGACGCTAAAAGCGGAGGAATGGCCAATGCCGTATGCAACGAATGCCGATCTGCCGGCTTCCGTGAGATCGCACCTTCCCGCTCATGCCCAGGACATTTATCGCGAGGCGTTCAATCACGCTTACGCCGCCCACGCCGGCGACGTCCGCCAGGAAGAGGCCTCACACCGGATCGCCTGGGCTGCTGTCAAACGCTCCTATGTCAAAGTCGGCGACACCTGGGAGCCGCGCGCGTCCTAGATCGTCTTTTTCCAGGGCCAGAAGACTCGCAAGAATTGCCAGCGTCTTAGCGCGCTCGGCAGCCATCGAGAAACAGGCGAATAGCTGTCCGCAGCCGGTGTTTCTCTGCGGCTGGTGTTTCGCGCAACCCGAGCAGTGCAAGCCGTTGCGGGATGCCGATGACCGAAATGAAGAACTGCTCGGCCATTGCCGGCAAGTTGGTCAGCGTGATCTCGCCGCGGCCCGCGTAGAAAGCCAGTACCCGTTCGACTTCAGCGATGCCGCGGTGCCGATTCCGCGAGATGAACTGCTCGGCCAGGGCGGGGAAGCGCGGCGCCACTGAAAACAACAAGCGCTGCAGCGCCAGCGCGTCGGGCTGCAGCCCGATGTCGAGCAACGTTTGCCCGAACTTGACGAGACCGTAGTCCGCGCGCCGAAGCGACGGCTTGAACGTTTGCAGCACATCGAGCCGATCCGCGGCCCAGTGCTCGAAACCGGCGACGAAGAGTTCAGACTTGTCGCGATAGCGCGCGTAGATGAAACGCTTCGCCACCCCCGCCCGTTTCGCAATCTCGTCAATCGAGACGGCATCCAATCCGTGATCGAGGAACAGGCGGGTCGCGGTATTGAGCAGCGCAACGTGGCGGCGCGCGGCTTCCTGGCGTGTCGGCCGCCCACCTGGACCCCGCTTGAACTCGGCAGGTTCGAGCGACGGGAGCGTCATGCGCGACACCGCGGGTTGATAGCGACAGCAATTTGCTATAATGCAACAATATCGTTGCGTTGCAAAGGATTTTCGGCGTGCGTCGACCGCTCTTCATCGCCATCGGACTTGCGGTCGCCGCGCCGATCGGCGCCGGTGTTTTCTGGTACCAGCATCGTCCGCCGCCGCCGATGCAATGGCAGGGCTATGCCGAGGCCGATTTCGTCAAGGTCGGTCCCACGCAGCCGGGCCTTCTCACCGAGGTCGATGTTGCGCGCGGCGATCAGGTTGCGGCCGGTACGCTGCTGTTCCAGCAAGACGATACGCCGGACCGCGCGGCCGATGACCAGGCCGAGCGGCAACTGCACCAGGCACAGGAGCAGCTTGCCAACCTTCAAGCGGCCGGCAAACCGACCGAAATCGAGCAGGCTCAAGCCAATCTGGCCGAAGCCCGGGCGACGCTCGAGCGGACCAAGACCGACTTCAATCGCGGCGAATTCCTGTTCGGCAACGGCACCATGTCCGCGCAGACGCTCGATCAAAGGCGGGCCGACTTCCACGCCGCCACGGCGCGGGTCGCGGCGCTCGAAGCAGCGCTCGCGACGGCGCAGGCGCCGATGGGGCGTACGCGGGAGATCGACGCGCAGCAAGCGGCGGTGAAGGCCGCACAGGCCGCGCTTGCGATGATCGAGTGGCGGCTGTCACAGCGGCGCGTGACCGCGCCAACCTCGGCACGCGTCGCCGACGTGCTGGCGCGCCCGGGCGAGACGATGGCGGCCGGCGCTCCGGTCGTATCGCTGCTGCCGCCTGCCAACATCTTCGTGCGCTTCTTCATCCCCGAGATCGATTTGGCGACCATCCATCGTGGCGATCGCGTCGCGATCGCCTGCGATAGCTGCCCCGCCGACCTGACCGGCACCGTCTCCTTTATATCCCCGCAGGCGGAGTACACGCCGCCGTTGATCTACAGCGAAGAGAGCCGCGCCAAGCTTGTCATCATGATCGAAGCGCGGCCGCCGCCGGAGCGCGCCAGTTTGCTCAATCCCGGCCAGCCGGTCACGGTTAGACCCGTCGCTCCGCAACAGGTCGCGCCATGACCGATTACGTGATTGACGTTCATGATCTTTCCAAAAGCTTTGGCTTGCGCCGCGTAGTCAAGGATCTGACGTTGCGGGTCGCCCAAGGCGAGGTCTGCGGATTCCTCGGCGCCAACGGCAGCGGCAAGACGACCACCATCCGTATGCTGTGCGGCCTGCTCAAGCCGGACTCCGGCTCCGGTACCTGCCTCGGCCTCGATATCGTGGACGACGCTGCCGCGATCCGTCGGCAGATCGGCTACATGACGCAGCGCTTCAGTTATTACGAGGACCTCACCGTCACTGAAAATCTCGATCTCGTCGCCGGCATCTACGAGATGCCGCAGCCGATGGCGGCCGTTACCGAAATTATCGCGAGAATGCAGCTGTCCGATTATGCGACGGAGCTGGCCGGGCATTTGTCGGGCGGCTGGCAACAGCGGCTGGCGCTGGCCGCCTGCATGTTGCATCGCCCGAAACTCCTCCTGCTCGATGAGCCGACGGCAGGCGTCGACGCCAAGGCGCGCCGTGAATTTTGGGATCGCATCCACGACATGGCGGGGGAAGGTCTGACCGTTCTGGTCTCGACCCACTACATGGACGAAGCGGAGCGCTGCAATCGAATCATCTATCTCGCCAGCGGGCGCATCGTGGTCGAGGGCGACGCCCTCGATGTGGCGCGGCGTTCCGGTCTGATCACTTACGACGGTGTCGGCGAGCGTCTCGACGAGGTGGCACGGCGAATCCGCGGCATGCCAGGCATCGAGACCGCGGCCGTCTTCAGGCGTGCGCTACATGTCGCCGGCATCGACCGCGTCAAGCTCGAACGCAGCATAAGCTCCTGCCCCGAACTCGCCTGGTGCGAGGTCGAACCGCGCCTCGAGGATGTGTTCATCCATGAACTCGCCGCCGAGGAGAAAGCGGAATGATCGGTCTTTCCTTCAAGCGCTTGCGCTCGCTGCAGCACAAAGAATGGATCCAGGCGCGCCGCGATCCGCTGACATTGCGGTTAATCATCGCCATGCCGATTATGCAGCTGCTTTTGTTCGGCTACGCGATCAACACCAATCCCAAGCACTTGCCGACCGGCGTGCTCGCCGCCGAGCATTCGAACTACGAGCGCACTCTCATCACCGCCTTGCAGAACAGCGGCTATTACGACGTGCGGTCACTGCCGTCCGAGCAGGCAGCGGAAGAAGGACTCGCCGAAGGCAAGCTGCTTTTCGTCGTCAACATCCCCCCCAACTTCGGCCGTTCGGTCGACCGCGGCGAGTTCCCGTCCGTGCTCATCGACGCCGACGCCACCGATCCGACCGCTATCGGCTACGCCACGGCCGCGCTTGCGGGCATCGGTACGGCGCTTGATCGGGATCTGCCGCCGATACGACGCTCGCAGCCGGTCACGCCGCCGTTCCAGTTCGAGGTGCACACCCGCTATAATCCGGAACAGCTAACAGTGCTCAGCGTCGTGCCGGGCTTGATATGCATGGTACTGAGCATGTCGACGCTCTTGATCACTTCGCTCTCGATCACGCGCGAGCGCGAGCGTGGCACCATGGAAAACCTCATGGCGATGCCGGTGCGTCCGATCGAGATCATGCTCGCCAAGATCGCGCCTTATATCCTGATCGGCTACGTTCAGGTTCTGCTTATACTGGCGATTTCAGCCGTGGTGTTCCATTTGCCGGTGCACGGCTCGCTCGGCCTGCTGCTGGTTGCGCTTGGCCTATTTATTGCCAGCAATCTGGCTCTCGGCCTGACCTTCTCGACGGTGGCGACCAACCAGATGCAGGCCCAACAGATGGCGCAGTTTATCCTGCTGCCTTCGTTCCTGATGTCGGGCTTTTTCACCCCGTTTGCCGGCATGCCGCTGTGGGCGCAATGGATCGGCGAGATCTTTCCCACCACCCACGCCATCCGCATCGTCCGCGGCGTGTTGCTCAAGGGCAACGGAATCAGCGAAATCTTGCCGGAGCTTTGGCCGATCGCGCTGTTCACGCTGATCGTGATCGGCGTCGGCGCTTGGCTCTATCGGGAGACGCTCGACTGAGTCGCACCCGCCAGGTGCCGCCGCACCCGTAATATCCCTTAGGGCCAATCCCGGAATTTTTGCTTCCGCGGTACCCGAATAATGTTGCCGGTGATCATCAACCCGGATGGATGGTCAGCATCGCCTTTCTCGCCGAAGGCGAAGTGCGGCAAACGTGGAATGCGAAATGAACCAAAATGACAGAACCGACGATGCGACACGGCCGGAAGTGATCGCTCCCAACGCGCCACCGCCAGCGAGCATACTTGGTCTGGTTCCAGTGCAATCCGGCACTGGCCTGCCAGCCGTGATTCCAGCGGCCAAACCGGCGTCCAGCCGCCGGTGGTGGCTTCGGGTTGTGCTTGCACTCGTCGTTTTGGGCGGCGGCGCGGGCGGCGCTTATTACTGGTGGCAGCGGGTGCACCCGCCGTTGCCGCCCGGTATCGTTTTCGGCAACGGCCGGCTTGAAGCGGACGAGATTAACATCGACACCAAATACGCCGCCCGCATCGCCGAAATCCTCGTCGACGAGGGTGACTTGGTCAAAGCCGGCCAGGTTGTTGCCCGCATGGACACGCAAGACCTTGCCGCTTCGCTGAAGAAATCGGAAGCCCAGGTCCGGCAAGCACACCGCGCGGTCGACGAAGCAAACGCCAATGTAACGCAGCAGAAAACCCAGGTTCTGCTCGCGCAGCAGGAAATCGACCGCGCCATCGCTCTGGTGCAAAAAGGGTTCCAGACCAAGGAAGTCCTGGATCAGCGGCAACAGCAACTGGACGGCGCCAACGCCGAGCTTAATGCAGCGGCGATGCGGGTGATCGAATTCGAGCATGCGCTCGACGCCGCCACTCACGATGTGGAACTCTACAAGGTCCAGATTGCCGATGACACGCTGGTGGCGCCGCGAGACGGCCGTATCCAGTACCGCGTCGCCAATGTCGGCGAGGTGCTGCCGGCCGGCGGCCACGTCTTCGCGATGCTCGATACCTCTTACGTCTACATGGACATCTATCTGCCGACCCAACAGGCCGGGAAGGTGAAATACGGAGCCGACGCCCGCATCGTGGTCGATGCCTATCCGAAGGTCGCGACCCCGGCCAAGGTCATGTTCATCGCCACGCAGGCCCAGTTCACGCCTAAAACGGTCGAGACCCAGACCGAGCGGGAAAAGCTGATGTTTCGCGTCCGTGTGCGCATCGATCCCAATTGGCTGAAAGGCCGGAGCGATGCTGTCAGCAGCGGGCTCCCCGGCGTCGCTTACGTTTTGACCGATCCCGCTGTGAACTGGCCGGCTGGCCTGCAAGGGACCGCCACGCAATGAGCGCGGCGGTCATTCCCGTCGCGCGCCTCGAACACGTCACCCAGCGTTATGGTCGCGTTGTGGCGCTTGATGACGTCACGATCGCGCTGCCGGCTGGTTGCATGGTCGGACTGATCGGCGCCGACGGCGTCGGCAAATCGACGCTGCTCAGCATTATTGCCGGGGCGCGCCAGGTGCAATCGGGCCGCGTTACCGTGCTCGACGGCGACATCGGCAATTCCGCGCACCGCGCCGCGGTTTGTCCCCGCATTGCCTATATGCCGCAGGGGCTGGGAAAAAACCTCTACCCTGACCTCAGCATCCGCGAGAACATCGAGTTCTTCGGCCGCGTGTTCGGGCAGTCGCGCGCGGAACGCAATTGGCGGATCGCCGAGCTTTTGCACAGCACCGGGCTGGCGCCCTTTGCCGACCGTCCGGCGAAGAAGCTGTCAGGCGGCATGCGGCAGAAGCTGGGGTTGTGCTGCTCGCTCATTCATGACCCCGACCTTTTGATCCTCGACGAGCCGACCACCGGCGTTGATCCGCTGTCGCGACGGCAATTCTGGGAATTGATCGGGCGTATCAGGTCGCGTCGCTTCGGCATGAGCGTGGTCGTCGCCACCGCCTACATGGAAGAGGCCGAGCGGTTTGATTCGCTCATCGCCATGGACGCTGGAAAAATCCTGGCGGCCGGCTCGCCCACCGAACTCAAGGCGCAGACGCAAACGAAGAACGTCGAAGATGCATTCATCGCGCTTATGCCTGCAGAACTCCGAGCCGGGCACAAGCGACTGGAAATTCCGCCGCGCCGTATTGCCGATCACGAGACGGTCATCACCGCGCGCGACCTCACCTGCCGCTTCGGCGACTTTACCGCGGTCGATCGCGTCAGCTTCACCATCGAGCGCGGCGAGATTTTCGGCTTCGTCGGCTCGAATGGATGCGGCAAGACCACGACCATGAAGATGCTGACCGGATTGCTGGCGCCGAGTGAGGGCGAGGCGCTCCTGTTCGGCCAGCCCGTCGACGCAAGCGACATCAATTCGCGCCGCCGCGTCGGGTATATGTCGCAGTCGTTTTCCCTCTACACCGAGCTTACCGTGCGGCAGAATCTCGAACTGCATGCGCGCCTCTTCCATCTGCCAGCGAAGAAAGCGAGCGCGCGGCTTGCCGATCTCATCGCGCATTTCGGGCTCGAGGACTATCTCGACCAGTTCGCTTCCGACCTGCCGCTGGGCATTCGCCAGCGGCTTTCGCTTGCTGTCGCCGTTGTGCACGAGCCGGAAATGCTCATCCTGGATGAGCCGACCTCAGGCGTCGATCCCTTGGCGCGTGACGCCTTTTGGGAGCTGTTGATCGATCTTTCACGCAAGCAGGGCGTGACGATTTTCGTTTCCACCCATTTCATGAACGAAGCCGAGCGCTGTGACCGCATATCGCTCATGGATTCCGGACGCGTGCTGGCGACCGATACGCCGGCCAATCTCGTGAGCGCCCGCGGGGCGTCGACCCTGGAGGACGCGTTTATCAGCTATCTCGAGGAGGCGACCGGATCGCGCGTGGCGGAGGTTGCTTATGGCGCACCGGCCACGGCCGGTGAACCGCCGCGGCTGCCGCAGCCGCGGCAGCGCGCCTTCAGCCTGCAGCGTCTATTGGCGTATGCGATCCGCGAATCGATCGAGCTTGTCCGCGATCCCATTCGCCTGACCTTCGCTTTTTTCGGCATGGCGTTCCTGATGCTGGTGTTCGGATTCGGAATTTCGAACGACGTCAACAATCTGACTTTCGCGGTACTCGATTATGACCACAGCCACGAGAGCCGTGCCTATTTCGAAGAGCTGCGCGGCTCGACTTACTTTGTCGAGAAGCGCCCGCTCACCGATTATGCCGATCTGCACAAGCGGCTGCAGAGCGGCGATATCGATGCCGCCGTCGAAATCCCGCCCGGCTTTGGCCGCGACCTGGAGCGCGGTCGTCCGGCCTGGGTCGGCGCCTGGGTCGATGGTGCCATGCCGTTCCGAGCCGAGACCATCCGCGGCTACCTGGAGGCTATGCACCAGCTTTATCTGACGGATCTCACCGTGACGACGACAAAGCAGTTGGCGCCAAAACCCCCCGCCAGAATCGAGATCAGATACAAGTACAATCAGGACTTCGACAGCATCTACGCCATGGTGCCCACGACCATCTCCATCCTGCTCGCACTGTTCCCGGCGATCCTCATGGCGCTTGCCGTCGTGCGCGAAAAGGAGTTGGGCTCGATTACCAACCTTTATGTGACGCCGGTGACCAGGCTTGAATTTCTGATCGGCAAGCAGATTCCTTATGTCGGCGTTGCCATGATGAACTTTGCGGTGCTGTTCCTGATGGCGCTGTTTGTTTTTCAGGTGCCACTTAAGGGAAGTTTCCTCGCGCTTCTCATCGGCGTGGCCGTCTACGTCACCACGACGACCGCCTATGGCATGGTGATTTCGTCGTTCGCCAGCACGCAGATCGCGGCCCTGTTCGGCACCGCCATCATGACGTGGTTGCCGGCGTCGCAGTTTTCCGGCATCCAAGTGCCGGTTTCATCGCTCGCGCCGGTGGCGCAGATCATGGGGCGGGCGTTCCCAATGACCTATTTCCGGCCGATCGTCATCGGCACCTTCACCAAGGGTTTGGGTTTTGGCGACGTCGCCGTCAACCTCGCGGAGCTAGCCGTGTTTATTCCGGCTCTCTTGCTCATCAGCCTTCTCCTGTTGCGCAAACAGGAACGCTAGGAAGCCCAGCCCGATGCGCATGATCGAAAATATCTTTTGGCTGGGCACCAAGGAGCTGCGCAGCTTCTTGCGCGATTACGTCTTGCTGACGTTCGTGGTCTACGCATTCTCGTTGCAAATCATGGCGCAGGCGAACAGCTTCTCGCAGGAAGTGCATAATGCCGCGGTCGCGGTGGTCGACGAGGATCACTCCGAATTATCGGATCGGATCAGCCGCGCGTTCTTGCCGCCCTATTTTCAACATGCGCACGCCATCGCCGAGCGCGATGTCGTCCCGCTGATGGATGCGGGCAAATACACTTTCGTGGTCGACATCCCGCCGAATTTCGAGCGCGACGTTCTCGGCGGACGCAATCCCGCGGTTCAGCTCAATGTCGACGCCACTGTGATGGTCCAAGGCGGGCTCGGTGCTGGCTATGCCCAACAGGTCATCACCACCGAGATACAGGACTTTCTGTCCCGGGCCGAGGGCGGGCCGCTGTCGACGGTCAATCTCGACGTAAGGGTCGTGTTCAACCCCAACGTCACGACCTCCTGGTTCACCAGCGTCATGGGCATCATCAACAACGTCAGCATGCTGGCCATCATTCTCGCCGGCGCGGCCATCGTGCGCGAGCGGGAGCACGGCACCATGGATCATCTCCTGGTGATGCCGTTGACGCCGTTTGAAATCGCGATGTCCAAGGTTTGGGCCAACGGGCTCGTGATCACCGTGGCCGTCGGCCTGGCGCTTTATTTCGTCGTCCGCACCTTGTTGGGCGTTCCCATCGCCGGATCAATTCCGCTGTTTCTGCTGGGGGTGGCCGTCTATCTGTTTTTCGCCTGCGCCATCGGAATATTTATCGGTACGGTCGCGCGTTCCATGCCGCAGCTCGGCTTGCTCTATATGCTGGTGTATCTGCCGATGAACCTGTTTATCCGGCAGCAATACGCCGCTGGAAAGCATGCCGCCGTGGCTGGCGACCGCGATGCAGGCTTCGCCGTCGACGCATTTCGTGTCGTTCGCGCAGTCGATCCTCTATCGCGGCGCCGGCTTCGAGGTGGTCTGGCCGCAGTTTCTCTTTGTCGCCGTCGTCGGCGGTTTATTCTTCACGCTCGCTATCCTGAGGTTTCGGTCGACCGCCGCCGCGCAGACGACGTAGAACGGCACGCATGGTCGTTCCAAAGGAAAGGATACAAGCGTGGGCTCAGATCGACGATCAGGTGTGCCGACGCCAGCGCATCCGCGTGAGCGGCGCGAGCCGTTGCCATGGCATCGACCAAAGCCCGCCGAAGAAGACCCCGGCGCGCTCGAGTCGGTCGAGGCCATTCGCCAGAGCCCAAGCTATCGTCTTGCCGAAGAGGATGCCGATTTCATCAGGCGGCCTGACAGCCGTGGCCCACGGCTGCAACTTGAGTATCTCAAAGCCGATACCGTGCTTGCCGAGGAGGGTGTCGATCATACCATCGTCGTTTTCGGCAGCACGCGCATCTGCGAGCCGGCTGCGGCACGTCGCAACGTCGAGACGCTACGCGTCGCCGTTCGGACTGAGCCGGATAAGACGGAGCCGCTGGCACGACTAGCCACGGCCGAACGCATCCTTGCCAAAAGCCACTATTACGACGTGGCACGGGAGTTCGGCCGGCTGGTCGGCAATGCGGGAAGCGCTGCGAAGCGGTCGCGGGTGGTGGTCATGACCGGAGGCGGACCTGGCCTAATGGAGGCCGCCAACCGCGGCGCGAGCGACGTCGGCGCCAAATCCGTCGGCCTGAATATCGATCTGCCGCACGAGCAATACCCGAACCCCTATGTCACGCCGGACCTTTGCTTTCGCTTTCACTATTTTGCGCTGCGTAAGTTGCACCTGCTGTTGCGGGCGAAAGCGCTGGTCGCGTTTCCCGGCGGCTACGGCACGCTCGACGAATTGTTCGAGATTTTGACCCTCATTCAGACCCGCAAGATCAAGCCGATTCCCGTCGTGCTGGTCGGCGAGCATTTTTGGCGGCGCGCCATGGATGTCGATTACCTCGTCGAGGAAGGTGTCATCGACGTCGAGGACGGCGAGTTGTTTTGGTTTGCCGAGACGGCCCAGGAAATTTGGGACGGCATTCTCCGCTGGTACGAAGCTTTTGGCGAACCGTTGTGCGCCGCGACCTGAGAATTTCGGTCGTAAGACTTATTCGAGGGTCTTGCGGAAGCGCAGAATGCTCAGCGTGAGCAGAATCAGCGCAAGGACCGCCATCGCCACGAATTCCGGCCACAGGACGCTGATCCCGACCCCTTTGAGCAGAACCCCGCGGATGACCACCAGGTAATAACGCAGCGGATTGGCGTAAGTGAACCACTGCAGCACCTGCGGCATACTCGAGATCGGGAAGGCGAACCCCGACAAAATGAAAAACGGACTGAGGATGAAGAAATTCGTCGAGAACGCCTGCTGTTGGGTGGAGCAGATCGTGGAGATGAGCAGGCCGATCGCCAGCGTGCAGAGCAGAAACAGGGTGGTGCCGAGCAGCAGCACCAAGGGATTGCCGACGAAGGGAATGCGGAACCATACCAGCCCGACGGTGACGACGAGCGCGACCTCGGCGAGGCCGACCAGGAAGAACGGCACGGTCTTGCCGAGGATGAACTCGGCCGGCTGGATCGGGCTGACCATGATCTGTTCGAGCGTGCCGACCTCGCGCTCGCGCACGATGGCGAACGCCGTAAGATTGACGATAAGCACGAGCGTCAGCGTCCCGATGACGCCGGGCACGAAGAACCAGCGCCCGTTCAGGTCGGGGTTGAACCAAGGCCGCTGCTCAAGCGCCACCTGAATTTGCCGCGCGCCGCGGACGCCCTGTACGCGCTGCGCCAGATCGGTCGCGTAATCTTGCGCAAATCCCGCCGCGATGATGTTGATATAGCCGAGCGCGATCAGCGCGGTGTTGGAGTTGGTGCCGTCGACGATGACTTGCAGCGGCGCGCCTTGACCCTTGCGCAAGAGTTCGGCGAATCCGGCGTGAATCACCAGCGCCACGGCGGCGTCGCTGGCGTCGATAGTCTCGTTGATCTCGCGCTGCGACCGCGCTACCTTGACGATATCGAAGCGATTGCTGGAGGTGAAACGCGCGATCAATTCGCGGCTCTCCTGCGAATGGTCGAGGTCAAGCACCGCTGTCGACACGTGATAGACCTCGAAGCTTGCCGCGTAGCCGAAGATCAGCATCTGCAGGATCGGCGGCACGATCAGGATGAAGCGCGCCGCCTTGTCGCGGCTGATCTCCAGGAACTCCTTGATCATGATCGCTATAAGGCGCTCGAACATGTGCTCGTCCAAATCGGTTCAGCTCAGGCGTTTGCGGAAGGCCCGCGCGGCGAGCGCAACGACGGCAAGCGCGTAGACAACGAGAAACAGGATCGGCGTCATCAGCTCGCTGACGCCGACGCCTTTCAGGAAGATCGCCTTGATGATGGTGACGTAAAATCGCGCGTACATCAGGTAGGTTAGTTTCTGGATGAACGCCGGCATCTGGTCGATCGGGAACACATAGCCCGAGAGCAGCATCGCCGGCAGCAACGTCACCACGAGCGCGATCTGGCTGGCGCCGACCTGGCTGCGGATCAACACCGAGATCAGATAGCCGATGCTCAGGACGACGGCGAGGAACAATGTCGTGGTGAGGAACAGCGCCAGCAGCGTGCCGCGGAACGGCACTTGGAACCAGAATACGGCAAGCATCAGGCAAAACGCAGCGTCGATCCAGCCCAGCACGAGGTAGGGAATGAGCTTGCCAAACATGACCTCGCCCGCCGTGACCGGTGTGGAGACGAGCAGCTCCATTGTTCCGCGCTCCCACTCGCGCGAAATGGTAAGCGAGGTGAGTTGTGCGCCAACCAGTGACATGATGACGGCGACAAGCCCCGGAATGATGAAGTTGCGGCTCACCAGATCTTCGTTGAACCAGACCCGCGACTGCACCGCCAAGGGTTGAACTTGCTGCAGGGTACGGCCCTGGCGGTCGAGCGCCGAAAGCTGAACGTCGTTTGCGTAGCCGCTCACCACCGCGGATGCATAGCCCCAGGCGATATTCGCCGTATTGTCATCCGTTCCATCGAGGATTGCCTGTACCGAGGCCGTTCCGGCGTCATTCAGGCGTTCGGAAAAATCAGGTGGGATAATGATCCCGGCGCGGCAATCGCCGCGATCGACGGCGGCCGCCAGTTCGGGATAATTTTTGACGTTGTGCGCGATGACAAAGTAGAGCGAAGCTTGAAAATGCTTGAGCAAGTCTTGGCTCGCTTGGCTGCCTTCGCGGTCAAAGGTGCAGATCGGAATGTGCTTGAGATCGAGATTGACGCCGTAGCCGAACAAAAACATCTGCGTGAACGGCAGCAGCAGCGCGATCATCAGGCTGCGCGGGTCGCGCCAGATCTGCAGCACTTCTTTCACCGCGATGGCCTTGAGCCGGCGAATTCTCATGCCACCCGCCTCTGCGTGGTCATATCGGTGGCAATGAGCTGCACGAATACGTCCTCCAAGGAGGCATCAATGCGCTGGAGACGGCTTGGCCGCAGCGCCCGCTGTTCCAGATAGGCTGGCAATTCGTCGATGCTGCGCGCTGCGTCCTTGACGAGAACGTGGATGGCGTTGCCGAAAACCGAAGCATCGATCACGCCCGGCGCTTGCTCCAACGCCGCCAACGTCGGCCCGAGCTCTTGGCATTCAAGCAGGAGCAGCTCGCCCCCGAGCGCAGTGTGCTTCAGCTCATCCGGGCTGCCGATGGCGATGAGCCGGCCCTGATTGATCAGGGCGGCGTGGTGACAATATTCGGCCTCGTCCATGTAGTGGGTCGAGACCAAGACGGTGACTCCGTCGGCGGCGAGCGCGTGAATGAGGTCCCAGAACCGCCGCCGCGATGTTGGCTCGACCCCGGATGTCGGCTCGTCCAGGAACAATATCGGCGGGCGGTGGAGGACTGCGCAACCGAGTGCCAAACGCTGCTGCCACCCGCCCGCGAGCGTCGAAACCAAGGCCTTCTCACGGCCATGGAGGCCGGCCATGTCGATCGCGAACCGCATCCGCTCCGCAAGCTGGCGGTGCGGCACCCGGTAAATGCCGCCGAAGAAGCGCAGGTTTTCTTCGACGGTGAGGTCGCGATAGAGCGAAAATTTCTGCGACATATAGCCGATGTGCTCGCGCACCCGCTCCGGGTCGTGCACTACATCGATGCCGGCGACAAAAGCCCGGCCGGCGCTCGGCCGCAGCAGGCCGCAGAGGATGCGGATGATGGTCGACTTGCCGGCGCCGTTCGGACCTAAGAACCCCATGATCTCGCCGCGGCCGATGCGAAAGCTCACGTGATCGACCGCGGTAAAGCTACCAAACTGCTTGACCAGATCCTGAGCGACGACCTGTGCGTCTGCCGCTTCGCTGCCGCTCATGGGCTCAGCCCCTCGTCCTCGAGCAGCGCCACGAACACGTCCTCGATACTGGGAGCGGCGACCGCAATGTCGTCGAAAGGCACGTTCGCTCGTTGTAAGGCCTTGCGCAGCTCGGGAATACGCAACGTTGCATCGTCGACGACGGCGTGAACGCCGCTGCCGACCAAGATGACGTTGCTCACGCCGGCAAGCTCGGCGATGGCCGCGCGCACTTCCCGCCCCGAGCCCGAGGAAACAGCGACGACCGCGCCGGGCATGCGCTGCTTGAGGGCTGCCGGCGTGTCGCAATAAAGCACGCGGCCGTTATGCAGCAGGGCTAGGCGATTGCAGCGCTCCGCTTCATCGAGATAGGCGGTGCTGATGAGGATGGTCACGCCGTCCTCGCGCAAGCCGTAAAGAATGCGCCAGAAGTCGCGGCGCGAGACCGGATCAACACCGGTGGTCGGCTCGTCGAGCAACAGGATGCGCGGCGTGTGCACCAACGCGCAGGTGAGGCCTAATTTTTGTTTCATCCCGCCCGACAGCTGGCCGGCGCGCCGTCTGCGGAATTGGCTCATCCCCGAAGCTTGCAGCAGACGGGCTGCACGCTCCTCCCTCACATTGGCCGGGACTTCGAACAGATCGGCATAGAAGCGGATGTTCTCGTCGACGGTGAGGTCCTCATAGAGGCCGAACCTTTGCGGCATGTAACTGAGATGTTGCTTGGCGCTCTCCGCGTCGGACACCACGTCGACGCCGTCGATGACGATCCCGCCGCCGTCCGGCTGCATCACGCCGGCGAGCATGCGCATCGTTGTCGTCTTACCGGCACCATCCGGGCCGACGAGGCCGAAAATCTCGCCGCGACTCACGGCGAAGCTCAAACCATCGACTGCGGCGATTTCTGCAAACCGCTTGGTTAGCCTATCGACCGCGACAATCGGTTCCGGCACTTCACTCATGACCACCCGGAGGGAGCGCTTTCAGGACGGCATCCGCCGGCATGCCCGGCACCAGTTCGTGGGTGGGATTATAGATATCGATGCGGATGCGGTAGACGAGCGTCACGCGTTCGGCATGGGTCTCCACGCTTTTCGGCGTGAACTCGGCATTTCCCGAGATGAAAGTGACGTGGCCCGAGTAGGTCTTGCCCGGATACGTGTCGGTCGTGATCGTGGCCGGCTGATTGTAGCGGACTTTGCCGATGTCGGTCTCGTTGATGTAGGCGCGCAGCCAGACATGATCGAGGTCGGCGAGCGTCACCACCGGCGTGCCGGGAACCATGATCTCGCCAAGCTCCGCCTGCCGCACCTGGATGACGCCGGAGAACGGCGCGCGCAAAATCGTGTAATCGAGCACGATCTGCGACAGTTTGAGCGCCTCAGTTGCGTTGTTGATGTTCGCCTGCGCGAGTTCGACCTGGCGCTGGGCGGCATTCTCCAGCGCCTGATCGCGCTGATGTGCGGCGGTGGCTTGCCGCCACGCCGCGTAGGTCTGATCGCGCTGCTCGACCGTTCCTGCATGGGTCTGCAACAAAAAGTCGGCACGCTTATATTCCGCTTCGCGGAACTCGAGATCGGCGGCGTCGAACTCGACCGTCCGCTGCGCCGCCGAGAGATTCTGCTCCGCGGCGGCAAGCTGGCGTTTCTGCACCTCCAGGGCCGCTTCATTGATCGCCACCTGCTGGCGGTAGTCGGAGTCGTCGAGCCGCGCCAGCAATGTGCCGGCTTCCACCCATTGTCCTTCGTCGAACGGAAGCTCAACGATCCGCGACTGCACGGTCTTGAAGCCGAGCACGGCCTGATGGGCCTCGATGTTGCCGGACACCAGAATTGTGCCGGCGGCCTGCGGACCCGTTAGCCAGTTCTGTAAAGCGCCCCGTTCGAAATAACCGGCAACGGCCGCGGCGGCGACCACCAAAGCGACAACCAGCGCCGCCCATCTTGTTCGGGTCGACGTCGCCTTTTCGATTTTCGCGCGCAGAGCAAGCGGCGAATGCATGACCGCGCCTCCCGTATCATTTCGCATTCTTAATAACTCGCGTCGGCCCTTTTTCTTTGATTCATGTCAGAATTTTCGAATGCAGCAAGCGAAGTTAAGCGCCTCCGCCGCGAGCACGCATTGTCCCAGCAAGTCTTGACGCAAATCAACACCACAAAGCGATTACGGGTCTAATCGAGATTAGTTTTCAGGCAACAGGATTAAATTCAGGGCGGAGGCTCGGCGTACGGAGTGACTTTTCGCGTCGTTCGTTTTTCTTCGAGGCTCCACTCTGACAACAGCCGGACCGACAATGGTCAACGCGACGTCGACGCTTCTCGCCCAGGCTGAGGCGGCAGGAACTGAGGTCGCGGCCGCGGGCGGTTACGCCTAAGGTGCGGAATGGGATTGGAGCGACTTGATGTCTCAATTGGTGCAATAGCAGTCGTTCACCTGCGCGGACCGAGCTTTAGGCATGGCTTGATCTGCGCGCATCACGACACTACGGTTGCCATCGCGCCCAGTGTCGCCTCACCGAAGAACCAGCTGCTTTTCCACGTTCAACGGAGGGGTCGGCATCGCGCTCGGGTACGGGTTATTCCTCGAGATCGCGAGGGCAACAGTAACTCCGGGCAACCTGCGTTGTTTCCAGATCAATCGCTTTTGCTCTGACAACGCCCATGCAACAGCCACCTTCCATGTCCGGCAAAGGCCGACGCCTTGGCCTCGCCGTCCTGGTGGCGCTTGCTGTCGCGGGCTGCGGCTCCAAAAACGCGTACGTCCCGCCGCCGCCTCCGAAAGTCGTTGTCGCGCAGCCCGTGCAGGAGCCGGTGACCTTGTATCTCAACCTGACCGGTAACACCGAGCCGTTCAACTCCGTCAATCTGGTCGCGCGCGTCCAGGGTTATCTGAAATCGATCGATTATAAGGATGGCGCCGCGGTCACCAAGGGAACGCAGCTCTTCGGGATCGAACGTGACGTCTATCAGGCGCAGCTCGATGGCGCCAAAGGGCAACTGGCGCACGACCAGGCGGCGCTGGAAGAAGCGCAAATGATCTGACCCGCTACCAAACGCTGGAACAGCAGAAGTCGATTGCAGCGCAACAAGCGCAAGACCAGGCCTCCGTCGTGCAGCAGGACAAGGCCACTGTTCTGGTTGATCAGGCCAACGTCGAAAACGCGAACATCAACCTTGGCTTTACCAGGGTCCTCGCCCCCTTCGACGGCGTCGTCACCAACCATCAAGTCGATATCGGCGCGCTTGTCGGCGTGTCCGGACCGACGACGCTTGCCACCATCGTCCAGACCGACCCGCTCTATGTCTATTTCACCGCCAGCGAGCCGCAAGTTCTGGCGATCCGGCGAAACAGTGCCAAGGCGGGGCACCCGATCAGCACGACGGACCTTTCGAGAATCCCGGTCGAGATCGGGCTGCAGGATGAGGAGGGCTATCCTCACAAAGGACATCTCGACTATGTCTCGCCCCAACTCGACACCGCGACTGGCACGCTGACGGGGCGTGCGCTGTTTGACAACAAGGATCAAGCGCTGCTGCCGGGGCTGTTCGTGCGGGTTCGCATCCCGATCGCGCGTCAGGACAAGGCGCTGCTGACGCGAGACGACGCGATTGGCACGAGCCAGGAGGGGAGCTACGTGCTCGTCGTCGGCACGGACAATGTCGTTCAACGCAAAATCGTCAAAACCGGACAAAGGCAGGGTCAGCTCCGGATTATCGAATCCGGAACTCGATCCCGGCGACTGGGTCGTGACCGAAGGCGTTCAGCGGGCCTTTCCTGGCGCCAAGGTCGAGCCGCAACGAACCGAGCTGACGTCGGCCGCAGCCGATCCATCGGACGCCGCCAAAACCAGCGTCCCCGACCCGACGCCGAAATGAAACACCGCGGGGGACCGGCATGATCTCGCGTTTTTTCATCGATCGGCCGGTGCTCGCCAATGTGCTCGCGTTGGTCTTCGTCCTGATCGGCCTGGTTTCGCTCATTCAATTGCCGACGTCCCAATATCCCAACGTCGTCCCGCCGACCATACAGGTCACGACCCAGTACCCCGGCGCGAGCGCCAAGACACTGATTGACACCGTCGCCCTCCCGATCGAGCAGCAGGTCAACGGCGTCGAGGACATGCTCTACATGCAGTCGACGAGCGCGGACGACGGCACCTACACGCTGGTCGTCACCTTCGCGATCGGCACCGACCCCGACAAAGCGCAGATCCTGGTCCAGAACCAGGTCGCCTCCGCGCTTTCGTCGCTGCCGCAGCAAGTCCAGGCCCAGGGCGTGACGACGGCCAAGAAGTCAACCTCGATTCTCGAATTCGTCGTGCTGGTTTCGCCGGACAGCCGTTTCGATAGCCTGTTCCTGTCGAACTACGCCGTTATCAACGTGGAGAATGAACTGGCCCGCCTCAAGGGCATCGGCGGCGTCAAGATTCTCGGCGCCGGGCAATACGCCATGCGCATCTGGATGAACCCGGACCTGCTTCAGGCGCGGGCCCTGACGCCGCAGGACGTGATCAACGCGGTCCAACAGCAGAGTCAGGAAGTCGCCGCCGGCCAGGTCGGCGCACCGCCGGCGCCGAAGGGCCAGGATTTCCAATACACGCTCGACCTCAAAGGCCGCCTCGACGATGCCGCGGAATTCGAGAACATCATCGTCAAGGTCAATTCTGCAAATGGCGGACAAATCACCCGCATCCGCGATATCGGCCGCGTCGAGCTCGGTGCTCAAACCTACAGCGAGTCATTCAATCTCGACGGCCGGCCGGCAGCCGGGATCTCGATCTCCCTTCTGCCGGACGCCAACGCGATTGCGGTCGCCAACGAAGTCAAAGCCAAAATGGACGAGCTCGCCAAGAGCTTCCCGGCAGGCCTCACCTATGTGGTGCCCTTCGACACCACGAAATTCGTCAAAGCCGCGATCGGCGAGGTCTATCTAACGCTGATCGAGGCCGGGGTTCTGGTGCTGATCGTGATTCTCGTCTTCCTCCAAGATTGGCGGGCGATGCTGGTCCCGGCGACCACCGTTCCGGTGACGATCATCGGTGCCTTCGCCGCGATGGCGGCGCTTGGGTTCTCCGTCAATCTCGCGACGCTGTTCGCCATCGTGCTCGCGATCGGCATCGTCGTCGACGACGCCATCGTCATCGTCGAGGGTGTCTCGCGCTATGTCGAACAGGGCGTCCCCGGTCGCGAGGCGGCGGCCAGGGCGATGGACGAGCTGGTGGGTCCGGTCATCGGCATCACGCTGGTGCTGATGTCGGTGTTCATTCCGGCCGCCTTCTTGCCGGGGCTGACCGGGCAGCTCTACCGGCAATTCGCGCTAGTCATTGCTGCCACCGCCTTCATCAGCGCGATCAACGCCGTGACCTTGAAGCCCACGCAAAGCGCGCTGTGGCTACGGCCGCCGACCCCGGGTGAGCGGCGAAACCTGTTCTATCGCGGCTTTAACGCCGTCTTCGGCGCCGCCGAGCGGGCCTATGTGGGGCTCATCGGCGCGATGACACGTCGCAGCGGCGCTATGGCCGTCCTTGCGCTCCTTCTGGTCGGCGTTGCCGTCTGGGGGCTCACGCGCGTGCCGACCGGGTTCCTGCCGGACGAGGACCAAGGTTATCTGATTGTCAGCGCGCAACTGCCCGACGGCGCCTCGAAGGAGCGCACCGACGCGGTCATGCAGCAGATCTCGGGGATTGCGGGGAAGGTGCCCGGCGTCGACCACGTGGTCGCCATCAGCGGCGTTTCCGTACTCGACAACATGGCAAGCCTCGCCAACGCGGGCGTCGCTTTTGTGATCCTCAATGACTGGGACGCGCGGCTCAAGCAGAAGGGACAGGATCTGCGCTCGATCGTTCTGAACCTGTATCGCTCCCTGCAAGGTGTGACGCGTGCCGTCGCGTTCCCGCTCCTGCCACCCCCGATCCAGGGCATCGGCAATGTTGGCGGCTTGAACATGCAAGTCGAGATCAAGAACGGCGATTTCGACTACGCCCTGTTGCAGAGCCTGACGGACGCCGTGATCAGGGACGGCAGCTCCCAATCGGCGCTGCAGAGGTTGGGCACGACGTTCCGCGCTGGCGCCCCCCAGCTCAGGGTCATCGTCGACCGCATCAAGGCCGAGACACTCGGCATCACGGTCGGCAACGTTTTTTCCGCCATGGCGGCCTACGTCGGATCGTACTACGCAGCTCAGTTCAACAAGTTCGGACACGTGTTTCAGGTCTACACCCAGGCGCTGCCCGACTACCGCGCGAGCGTCAATGACATCGAGAACCTCAGGATCAAGGCCGGCAACGGAAAAATGACGCCGATCGGAACGGTGATCGATGTCAAGGAGATCCAAGGCCCCCCGCTGATCAGCCTCTACAATCTCTATCCTTCGGCGTCGGTCGTCGGCGGCGTGGCCCCGGGCTTCAGTTCAGGCCAGGCGCTCGACATCATGGACCAGATCGGCACGCAGACGCTGCCGACCGGAACTGGCTACGAATGGACCGCGATGTCCTACCAGGAGAAGGCGGTCGGCTCGCAGACCTATTTCGTCTTCGGCCTCGCGCTGCTGCTCGTCTATTTCGTCCTGGCGGGGCAGTACGAGAGCTGGATCCTGCCGCTCGCCGTGATCCTCGGCGTGCCGCTCGCCTTGCTCGGCACGGTCGGCACGCTGACCGCTGTCGGCGTCGCCAACAATCTCTACACCCAGATCGGCCTCATCCTTCTGATCGCGCTCGGCAGCAAGAATGCGATTCTGATCGTCGAATATGCGCGCCAAAAACGAGCCGAGGGCATGGCGATCATCGAGGCGGCGGTCGAGGGGGCGCGGCTCAGATTCCGCCCCATTCTCATGACCTCGTTCGCCTTTATTCTGGGCGTCTTCCCGCTTGTCGTCGCGACCGGCGCGGGCGCCGGGGCGCGCCGATCGATCGGAATCGCAGTCTTCAGCGGCATGATCGCCTCGACCTGCCTTGCGGTCGTGTTCGTTCCCTCGTTCTATGTGGTGATGCAGCGCTTCGAGGAGCGAAGGAGGCCCCGCACGGCGCGGAATAACGCGGCGACGCTTCCTCATCCGGACGGCGCGGCCCCGGCGTCTTCGGCATAGGGCGTTGGAATCGGCAAATCCACCTCACGCTGCCCGGCAAGCGGAGCGCGCTGCTCTCCAAGAACGCCTACAAGCTGCCGCTGCTCGAGACGTTTCTTCGCCACGCCATCCTCACAGCTATAGCCTGATGTACCGGCGATTCGTGACCGGATCAGCGCATCCGCGATTTCAGCTTGATTGTCGGGCCGTCGACAACGAAGGTGCCGAAGCCGCGATGGTGAATGGTCTTCGGATTTTTCTGCGCCGGATCGGTCCAGGCTTTGAGCACTTCAAGAAGGAAGAGATTGTATGTGTTGACCATGCGCCGGTCGGTCACTCTGCATTCGAGATTGGCAAAACACTCGGCGATCAGCGGCGGCGCAACGCGGGCGGCCGGCGTCTGGGTCAGCCCGAATGCGGCAAATTTGTCGAGATCGCGGCCCGACGAGTTCCCGATCTTCACCACTTTGGTCGCCAGTCTCCGCGCGGGGATGGCGATCACGCATTCGCCGGTGGCGCGAAGCGCGGCGAAGCTGTAGTTCGCGTTGCTGACGACGCAGGCGAGCTGAGGCGGCTCGAACTCGATCATCATGTGCCAGGACATGGTCATGACGTTGGCGCGCCCTTTGCGGGCGGTCGCCAAGAGCACCACCGGCCCCGGCTCCAGCAATTGGTAGACTTTGGCCAGCGCCAGTTCTTTCATCGGATTTGCCCTGCCGTGGCCTCTGTAAGCCCGTTCGCAGCGTCAGCCCATCAGCCGACGAAGCGGATTTCCGGCTCCTTTCGCGGCACCGGTGGCGGCGCCGATTTGGGATGCCCGACAATGATCGGAGCGACCGGCTTATAGGCCGTCGGAAGTTTCACAAGCGCCTTGCCCTCAGGCGTGCCAAGCCAGCTTTGCGCAAATCCGATCCAGCAGGTGCCGAGCTGGGCGGCGCGCGCCGCTAGCATCAGGTTTTCCGCCGCCAACGCGCAGTCTTCCACGGCCCACGGCATCTCTGTCACTGTCGAAATCAGGATGAGCACCGGCGCGTGATAGAAGATATGGAAATTCGCATCGTTCAAGATCTCGCTGAAATGATGCGACATGAGACCAACCGGGGTCGTTCTCACCATATGCGCCTTTGCTTCCCGCGATATCGTTGCGAGTACGTCTTTGTCGCGGACGACGCAGAACGAACAGGGTTGTTGATTGACCGCGCTGGGCGCCTGAATGGCGGCATCGATGAGGCCGCGAATGATGCTTTCGCTGACCGGTTCGGCGGTGAATTCGCGCACGGAGCGGCGGGTGTAGATCGCTTCCTTGAGGTCCATGGTCTGTCCCTGGCGTCTGATGCGACGAAAAGCAGCGCATGAATAAAGCGCATTCATGCAACGCCCGGGTTGACGCAAGTCAAAGGCGGGCCGCGGTGATGGCGGCAAGCGCTTATCCTGCCGCGTCGTTCAAGCCGCGCCGACGTGGAACAGCGTGCGTAAGCCAAAGCCGACGCCAAAAGCCACGGCGGCAGCAGTCATTCCAATGACGAACGTCTCGAGCCCGGACCGCCACCATGCCGTCGGCGACCATCGGCTCTTGATGGCGCCGACGCCGAAGAAGGTCGCGCCGGCTGCGACGACACAGGAGATGAGTCCGCCCGCCGAAAGATAAGTGGCGAGCGGTACGAGGCCGCAGATAATGAATGCGGCGAAAGTGCTGAGCGCAGCGAGGACAGGCGATCTCACGGCCGGGGAAAGGCCGTATTCTTCGACCGCCATCGTCTGCGCCCAAAGCGCCCGATCGGAGGTGATCACGTTGACGATGCGTTCCAGGTCGTCGCCGGAAAAACCTTTGCCGGCGAAAATCTGTCTGATTTCCTCGCGCTCGCCGTCCGGCACCAACGCGATGTGCTTGCGCTCGATGCCAAGCACGCGATCGTAATCATCGCGCTCGGCCTTGGTGCCGCTGTAGTTCGATGCCGCCATGGCGAAGCCGTCGGCCAGAAGATTGGCGAACCCGAGCACCAGGACCACCGTCGCCGCAAGATCGGCGCCGGCGACGCCTGCCACGATCGCGAACGTCGTCACCGCGCCGTCGATGCCGCCGTAGATCCAGTCGCGTAGGTAATTGCTGCGCGGCCCGCGCGCGAGCCGTGCTCTGATCGCCTGCTGCGTATGGCTGTGTTCCAACGCGTATTGCATGTGTCGCCCGACACCTGGGGTAAAGAGTCAGCAGCAATTCATGGCCGGAACCGGGGACAGCGGCGTTGATGTGAGTCAACGCGGTCCTACCCGGTTGGCCACGCGATCATGACAAGAACGCACAACGTAAATCAAACTTTCGCGAGCCTTGCGGGCATTTGACAAGCATCAAGCGGAATAGGCCGTGAGGTGTTAGCGGTCCGGCGCGGGCGCATAGTGCCCTTGCTTTCGCCCGCGGTCCGGTTCGGGAAGCTAAATCCCGGCGCATTACAAACCATCATGAGGACGGCTATGAAAGCTCTCGAAGCCCAGCATGACGCTCCAATCCGCAAAGCGAGCCCCCGAACGATGATGAAGGCTCTAGTCTATCAAGGACCGGGCAAAAAAGCGGTCGAAGATCGGCCGCTGCCGAAAATAGCGGCGCCGACAGACGCCATTGTGAAAATCGCGAAGACGACGATCTGCGGCACCGACCTGCACATTCTCAAGGGCGACGTGCCGACCTGCAAACCGGGCCGCATTCTCGGCCATGAAGGCGTCGGTGTGGTGGAAGAGGTGGGCGCCGGCGTCACCGCCTTTCGCCCGGGCGACCACGTCCTGATCTCGTGCATTTCGGCCTGCGGTCGATGCGAGTATTGCCGAAGAGGCATGTACTCCCACTGCACCACGGGCGGCTGGATTCTGGGTAACGAAATTGACGGAACCCAAGCGGAATATGTTCGCATTCCCCACGCCGATACCAGCCTTTATCGCGTGCCCGAAGGTGCCGAGGAGGACGCGCTGGTGATGCTGAGCGACATTCTGCCGACCGCCTTCGAGTGCGGCGTCCTCAACGGCAAAGTCCAGCCGGGCGACACCGTGGCCATTGTCGGCGCCGGGCCGATCGGCCTCGCCGCCTTGCTAACCGCTCAGTTCTATTCGCCGGCCGAGATCATCATGATCGACCTCGACGATAACAGGCTCGAGATCGCCAAGCGCTTTGGCGCCACCGCTACGGTCAACTCTGGCGACGGCAAGGCGGCGCAGAAGATCATGAAAATGACTGGCGGGCGTGGGGTCGACGCCGCGATCGAGGCGGTCGGTATCCCGGCGACCTTCGTGCTCTGCGAAGATATCGTCGCGCCGGGCGGCACGATCGCCAATATCGGCGTGCACGGGGTCAAAGCAGACCTTCACCTCGAGCGACTGTGGTCGCACAACATCACCATCACGACGCGGCTCGTCGACACGGTGACGACGCCGATGCTGTTGAAGACCGTGCAGTCGGGCAAGATCGATCCCAAGCGCCTGATAACGCACCGCTTCAAGCTCGCGCAAATTCTCGACGCCTATGACACCTTCGGGCGGGCGGCCAGCACTGGCGCGCTCAAGGTCTTGATCGAAGCTTGATTAAGCGGTCTACCAGCGGCAGCACTAAGTGTGTCCAACGGCTATCGCCCACCGGGGCGATAGCCCAACACGATTTAATTTTTTTCGAAGTGGGCCTTGCCGCTGCCCTTGCGGCAAAGCCTTTTTGTTCTTGCAGCAAAGCCTTTTTGTTGCTTAACGGGGCCGTCGATCATAATCGGTCGGCGAGCCGGCGAGGCTTTTGAGAAATTCTGGGAGGCGTTGAACATGTACCGCGGTACGAAAGACATCATGCTGCCGACGACGATCACAGGCTCGCTGCCGCGGCCGAGTTGGTACACGGAAAATCTCGGCACCCGCATGTTCCTCGACGCGATGGTCAGCCGGCGCTACCGCGAGCAATATGTCGACACGCTGTGCTGCTATCTGCGCGAACAGGAACTTGCCGGGCTCGATATCGTGACCGACGGCGACTGCCGCTTCGACGACGACGTCGGCGGGCAGAGCTGGACCAGCTATCCGCCGCATCACATGACCGGCTACGAGCGTGGCGACCCGCGACCGACCCCGGCCGGGCGCGGCGGCCTGTGGTTTCCGCGCGGCCATATCCTGCACGACTATCTGGAATCGCGGGTGATGCCGAAGATCATCGGTCCGGTCGGCCGCGGCGATTTGCAGTACACCACGCTATGGAAGACGGCGCAGCGGCTGACGACGCGGCCGGTGAAATTCGGCGCGGTGTCGGCTGAGATCGTCGCCTTTGCTTCGCAGGACACCTACTACAAGAGCGTCCCCGAGCGCATGCTCGCCATCGCCGACGCCTTCAACCAAGAATATAACGAGCTCGCCGACGCCGGTTGCCCGGTGATTCAGATCGAGGAGCCGCAGATCCATCTGGCGGCCGCGCGTGGCATCCAGGACAAGGTGATCACGCCGGATCTGATGGTCGAGGTGTTCAATCGCACCGTGAAAGGACTGCGCGCCAAGACCGAGGTATGGGCCCATTCGTGCTGGGGCAATCCGTCTCAGCAGCGCATGTTCGCCAAGGTGCAGAGCTACAAGCCATCGCTGGAAACCTACAACAGGGTCGACGCCGACGTGATTACGTTCGAATCCTCTAGTTCCGGGGGCATCGATCTGGAAGCGATCGGCAAGACCATAACCGGCAAGAAGATCGCGATCGGCGTCATCGACCATCACACGCTGCAGGTGGAAAGCCCCGACGAGGTGGCGGCGCAAATCCGCGCTGCGCTCAAATACATTCCGCCCGAGCGGCTGGTGATCTCGTCCGATTGCGGCATGGGGCGCGAAGGCATGAGCCGCCGTCACGCTTACTACAAAATGGTCTCGCTGGTGCTCGGCACCAATATGGTCCGCAAGGAATTGGGCTTTCCGGAAGCCGAGTGCCTTGCCGCCGATGAGCGCTTTTCACTGGTGGTGCCGGCGAAATAAGTGGCCGCCGGGCGGCCGCCGGCCTTTGCTGTCGCGGCCGCATTCTATTTCCGCGTTCCTTTTTGGTACGCTTTCATCTTCCGTTCGGCTATAGGGCAGGCGCGCTGATAGCCCTCGACAGCGCGCGCCGCCGTTTCAGCGGCCGGGTGCGTTGGAAAGGCCGGATCTGTTCATGAAAGCTGTCAGGACGAAAGGCGAAGAGGCGCGCGCCTCCGAACGCGCCCGCGCCGCCGGGCCCCTCAACTCGGGCGAGACCCGGGCAATCATGATCGGGGCCGTCGTCCTTACGATCTTTCTGTATTTCATCAAATTGATTCTGCTGCCGTTCGTGCTCGCAGCCATCGTCGCCTATATTTGCACGCCGTTCCTGGACTGGGCCGCCAAGCGGACGCGCTGGCCGCGATTGCTGTTCGCGGTCGGGCTGTTCCTCGTTCTCTTCGGCCTGGCCGTGCTGGTCATCGTCTTCGCCGCGCAACGCCTCGCGGTCGAAGCGCGGGGCATCGCAACCGATTTGCAGCGAATGCTGGAGAACTTTACCCAGCAAGCGATCGGCGACCAGCCTGTTCATTTGTTTGGGTCTTCGCTGGACGCGCGTGAGATCGCTCAGGTTGCGCTTGAGCGGATGCGCGAATGGTTCGGGCAGACGGACCAGATCGCGCTGGTCACCGGCTACAGCCTGGCCGCTGTCATGGGCGCTTTCCTGACGATCGTGCTGTTGTTCTATTTCTTGGCGAGCGGGCGGAGCGTGGCGCGCGGACTGTTCTGGATCGTGCCCCCGCATCGCCGCCCGCTGGTCGCGCGGATATGGACGCGGCTCGACCCGGTGCTGATGCGCTATTTCATCGGCGTGCTCGGCGTCGTGGCCTATGCGACGGTCGCGGCCTATGTCGGTCTCGGCGTTATTCTCGGCATCAATCACGCCGTTTTCTTGGCGCTGCTCACCGGTCTGCTCGAGACCGTGCCGGTGATTGGTCCGACTTCGGCGGCGATCCTCGCCGGCTTGGTCTCCTTGCGCACGGCGACGGGAATCATCAACATTTTTGAATATGCGATCTATGCAACGGTCCTCCGCCTCTCCATCGATCAGCTCGTCGGTCCGATTGTGCTCGGCCGCGCGGCACATGTGCACCCGGTGTTGATCATTTTTTGTTTTCTGGCCGGTGGAATCGTGCTCGGTATTCCCGGCGTGATCCTTGCTGTACCGGTCGCTCTGATGGTTAAGAGCACGTTGGCAACGCTCTATGGCGATGAGCCATAAGGCGGCGACTTGGGCATAAGGCGGTATCGCAGATCACGGTTTGACGAAGAGCGGCGGGAGCTGGCGCACTGACTCACCTGGTCATCACGGCGGACGATTTTGGGCTGAGCGAGCCCGTCAATGCCGCCATCGAGGAAGCTCATCGGCGCGGCATTCTCAGCGCCGCAAGCCTCATGGTCGGTGGTCCGGCGGCGGCCGATGCCATTGAGCGCGCCCGGCGGCTGCCAAATCTGCGCGTCGGACTTCACGTCGTCCTGGTCGACGGCGATCCGGTAACGGATCCCGTGCGCATTCCGCGCCTCGTGGACCGCAGTGGACGGCTCCGCAACGACCTCCGGCGCTACAGCGCTCAGGCTGCCGTGGACTTTTTGTTGCGGCGACAGATCGCGCACGAAATCACTGCGCAGTTCCAAGCCTACCGGGCCAGCGGGCTGTCGCTCGACCACGTCAATGCGCACCGGCATTTCCACCTCAATCCGGTCGTTGCCGCTTCGATCATCAGCATCGGCCGGCAACACGGCATGCGGGCGCTGCGCATTCCGGTCGAGCCCTGGCGAATTGTCGCCGAGATCGATCCGCACACCCAGCGCCAGGCCGGCCGGATCGTGGCGCCTTGGGCTGCCTGGCTGCGCCAGCGCGTGCGCCGCGCAGGACTGACGACCGCCGACGCAGTGTTCGGCTTGGCGTGGTCGGGCGCGATGACACCGCCGCGCCTGACCGCGCTCCTCGGCCGGCTGCCCGCCGGCCTCGTCGAAATCTACCTGCACCCCGGGACGACGGACAGGTTCGCCGGCGCGGCGCCGGGTTACCGCTATGCCGAGGAATTTGCCGCGCTCTGTCACGCCGATTGCATCGCGGCGGTCCGTCAATCGGGCTACGCGCTGGGCGGCTACGCGGACGCGGTCTAGCGTTTGCGCTTGCCGTCAAGATATCCCGCCGCGCCGAACCAGCGGATCGCATCCTCAAGCGCCTCCCGATAGGGCCGTGGGCGAATGCCGAGATCACGCTCCGCCTTGGCCGCGGTGAAGTACATGCGGTGTTCGGCCATGCGGATTCCATCCAAGGTCGTAAACGGGGCCCGTCCGGTGAGCCTCGCAGTCGCCTCCGCTGCGTAGGCGATCGGCACGACCACGGCGAGGGGAAGGCGCAAGCGGGGGGGACGGCGGCCCACCAGCCGCGCGATGTCGGCGAGCATATCGGCAAGCAGCACGTTTTCGCCGCCGAGAATGTAGCGTTCTCCGACCTTCCCGCGCCGGAGTGCCGCCAGATGCCCCTCGGCAACGTCATCGACGTGGATGAGGTTGAGACCGGTATCCAGGAAGCCCGGCATACGCCCGCGTGCCGCCTCGACGATGATGCGGCCGGTCGGCGTCGGCTTGACGTCGCGGGGGCCGATCGGCGTCGACGGGTTCACGATGACCGCCGGCAGCGCATCGCGCGCGATCATCGCCTCGACCAGCCGCTCGGCGGCGATCTTGCTCCGCTTGTAGGCGCCAATTCCCTCCTCCGTCGAAAGCGGCACGAACTCATCCGCCGGAGTGCCGTCGGCGCGCACGGCGAGGGTGGCAACGCTGCTGGTATAAACGATGCGCTCTACGGCGGCATTCTTGGCCTCCTGCATCACGATGCGGGTGCCTTCCACATTGGCGGCAAAGATCTCGCCGGGGTCGCGTGCCCACAGCCGATAATCCGCCGCCACGTGAAATACGTAGCGGACGCCGGCCATAGCGCGACACACGGATTCCGCGTCACGGATGTCACCGCCGACGAATTCCAGATCGAGGCCATCGAGGTGGGCGCGAGGACTGCCGGGTCGGACCAGCGCCCGCACGCGAAATCCTTCGGCGACCAGCCTTCGGGCCACGGCCGATCCGACCAGCCCCGTAGCCCCCGTAACGAGTGTTTGCATCGGACTTTCCATGTGATCCACGCGGTAGCGAAGAACCAAGCATTTTAAAGGCTAAAATGGCTAAATAAATTGCAGGCAGGTCGTATTAGCTTCGTAATAGCAATGGCAATGGCGATTGATTGTGCTAAACTTTTCGCGAACTCGGTGATTTGCCGGAAGAAGCCGGGGGACGTCTGTGAGGCGCGCTAAGGGGGCGTGATAGAAGGTGGACTTCACACGCAAGGGTAAAGGCTTCTAATGGCATCCCAATTGGATTTCGCCGGCGGAACTTTCGTAGAAGGGCTGGTAAGTGATGCGGACGACACCATTCGTGTCGTCGATGCGGCTGCTGCAGATCACCGCCGACTGGTGATCGCATTCGTTGGCTTGGCGTTCGAGGCGCGCATCGCAGCCGGTCCCGGGGTACACGTTGTTTGTCGGACTGCCGAAAGCGCACTTGAAAAGGTCGCCGACCGTGCCGTCCGGCAAGGCTACCGCGGCATGATCAGCTTCGGCGTCGCCGGAGGGCTGGCCTCCCACCTGCGCGCCGGCGACTGGGTGGTCGCTTCTGCCGTTCGCGAGTCGCACACCGTTCGCGCTACGGATGCGGGCTGGTCACATAAACTCCTCGGCATGATCAAGGGGGCGGTCCACGCGCCGATCCTCGGCGTTGATTCGCCGGTGGCCGAACCGGCAGAAAAGCGCGAACTGCATCGGGCGACCGGCGCTGCCGCTGTCGACATGGAATCGCACGTGGCGGCGCGGGTCGCGGCCGAGCACAAGCTCGCCTTTGCTGCGGTGCGCGTCGTCGTCGATCCCGCCCACCGGACGGTTCCTCCCGCGGCGCTCATTGGCATGCGCCCGGATGGACGCGCCAATCTTTTTGCGGTGATGCGCGACGTGATCGCGCGGCCGTCGCAGCTCAGTCCGCTTGCGCGCGTCGCCCTCGACGCCTTCGCCGCGCGTGCCGCCATGGTTCGGGTGCGGCGGCAGCTCGGCCCGAATTTTGGGCTTATGGACCACCACGATTGAACTGAGTTTCGGCGAAGCCCTCGGCTTTACCTCTTCCTCGGAAGGAAGAGGTAAGCAGGCCCTGCGGGCGGCTTCACGCCTGCGAGATGAATTTCGTGTTCAGATAGGCTTGCAGGCCCTCGAGCCCGCCTTCGCTGCCATAGCCCGATTCCTTGACGCCCCCGAACGGCGTCTCCGGCGTCGAAACATTGATCGAATTCACCCCGACCATGCCCGACTGCAGGGCATCGCCGATCAGGTTTGCGGTCTGTGCCGAGCCGGTAAAGGCATAGGCGGCGAGCCCGTAGGGCAGTGAATTGGCGCGCTCCACGACTTCATCGAAGGTCTTGAAGGTAACAACGGGCGCGAGCGGGCCGAATGGCTCCTGGGTCATGATCTTGCAGTCGTCGGGCAGCTCGGTAAGCACCGTCGGCTCGTAAAAGTAGCCCTGATTGCCGTGGCGCTGGCCGCCGGTGACGACCTTGCCGCCGCGGTCCTTGGCGTCCTTGACGAAACCTTCCATGGCATCGATGCGCCGCGCATTCGCCAGCGGTCCCATGCCCACGCCCTTTTCCAGCCCGTCGCCGAGCTTGAGCGACTTGGCGTATTCGGTGAAGCGCGCGAGGAAGCGGCCATAGACCGGCTCTTGCACATAGAATCGCGTCGGCGAGATGCAGACTTGCCCGGCGTTGCGGTATTTGTAGGCGGCGATCATGTCGGCGGATTTCTCCGGATCGGCGTCGGCGAACACCACCACCGGCGAGTGGCCGCCGAGCTCCATGGTGGCGCGCTTCATTCCCTTGGCGGCAAGGGCGGCCAGGTGCTTGCCGACCGGAATGGAGCCGGTGAACGAGATTTTGCGCACCTCGTCTTTGGCGATGAGGTGCTCGGAAATGTTTGCTGGTACGCCGAACACGAGGTTGAGAACCCCCGCGGGCAGCCCGGCATCGGCAAAGCAGCGCACCATCTCGACACACGCGCCTGGCGTCTCCTCGGACGCCTTGAGGATGAGCGAACAGCCGGCGGCGAGCGCGCCGCCGATCTTGCGGGCCGGTGTCAGCGCGGGAAAGTTCCAGGGCGTGAACGCGGCGACGACGCCGACCGGCTCCTGCACCACGATCTGACGCAAGCCCTTGCCGGGCCCCGGCACGATACGGCCATAGGCGCGGCGGCCTTCCTCGGCGTACCATTCGATAATGTCGGCGGAGGTGCGCACCTCGGCGCGCGCTTCCGGGTAGGCCTTGCCTTCTTCTTGCACCAGAATTTTGCTGATCGCGTCAAAGCGCTCGCGCATGAGATCAGCGGCCTTGCGCATGATCCTGGCGCGTTCGTAGGCCGAAGTCGCGCGCCACACGGCAAAGCCTTTCTTCGCGGCTTCGAGTGCGCGATCGAGGTCGGCGGTGCTTGCATGCGGCAGCCGCGCCAGGGGCTTTTCCGTCGCCGGATTGATCACGTCCTCGCCGGCACGGCCGTCGCCATTGAGCCACTGGCCGTCAATAAAAAGTTCGAGATTCGCGTACATGAGATCCTCGTGGCTTTTCTCAGCTTTTCGTCTGGTGATCGCGATAGTGGTCGGCGAGGGAATTAGCAGGTTTCAGGGTCGCGTTCATCCCGCCATGGCCCCGAGCCCGAAATAAAAAAGCCCCGGCTCAAGGCCGGGGCAAGGATGCACGCAACATTGCTGTTGGCGGCCTCGCCGTTCACAGTTGCCCATATTTCTTGAGCACGGCACGGCAGGTGCTGCCGATACGCCAGCTATGTGCGGCCAGCGTCGCGCCACAGCGCAACAGATTGCTCATGGTCATACCGCCGGTGTGATCGCAAAGTACCTGTGCGGCCGGTCGGCAAGGCGCCAGCTCGGCGAGATCAACTGCGCCGGCGCTGGTGGTCCAAACACCCAGAACTAGGCATGCGGCTACCATCATCTTCATGGCTAAAAGGGTCCCCTCGTTTTTGGCTTGAGGGGCTTAGCTAATGGGCCGCGTGCAAGAAATCCAGCATTTTTGTGCGCCGCACAAATGCCAAAATCGGCGAAAAATCGCTGATGGCTCAAAGCCTTGAAAATACAATGTTATCGGATATGACTCCGCCAACTATGGCGAAAAGGCGGTGGGAATAACCCGGCCACCTTTGGCCAACATCCGCGAAAATTTGCCCGAATCTCAATAACGGGCGGCGATCGGCAGCTCCTCGGCGGGGAACAGCGAGATCACGGTGTGGCCCTTATCGGTGACCACGACCTCTTCCTCAATGCGCGCGGCGGAATAGCCGTCTGTCGCCGGGCAATAGGTCTCGAGCGCGAACACCATGCCTTCCTTGATCATCGTTGGGTGGTCCAGCGAGACTACGCGGCTGATGATCGGGCGCTCATGCAGGTTCAGGCCCAGGCCGTGGCCGAATTGCAGGCCAAAGGCCGATAGCTCGTCGGGAAAGCCGAACTCCTGCGCCTTCGGCCACACGCTGCACACCTCGTCGGTAGTCACGCCGGGCTTGATCAGGTCGATCGCCAAGTCGAGCCACTCGCGGCACTTCTTGTAGGCGTCGTGCTGCGACGGCGTGGCGCGGCCGACATTGAAGGTGCGGTAATAGCAGGTGCGGTAGCCCATGAAGCTTTGCAGGATGTCGAAGAATACCTGGTCGCCGGGCCGTACCATGCGGTCGGTGAAATTGTGCGGATGCGGATTGCAGCGCTCGCCGGAGATGGCGTTGATCGCCTCGACGTCGTCGGAGCCGTGGCGATAGAGAAACTCATTGACCAGCGCGACGATGTCGTTCTCGCGCACGCCAGGCTTTAGCTTTTCGTCGATCAGCTGATAAGCGCCGTCCACCATCGCCGCGGCGCGGTTGAGCAGCGCAATCTCGTCGGCCGATTTCACCTCGCGCGCTTCCAGCATCACCTGCTGGCCGTCCTTGACCTTCAATCCGGCCTTCTGCAGCTCGAACATCATCGGCGGCTCGACGATGTCGACGCCGACCGGCATCTTGGCGACACCGGCGGCTTTGAGGATCGAGGCCATTTCCTCGGCGTGATGCTTCATCAAGCCGAACGCCGGATCGACGGTGCCGCGCAAGCCGACCAGCCCGGCCTTGCAGTTCTCCGGCTTAAGCCAGGGCGAATAGAGCCGGTGATGAACGGCCGCCGAGCCGAAATCCCAGAGGATCGGATCGCCGCCGCGCGGCAGTAGCGCCCAGCGCGAGAGCTTGTCGCGCGCCCATTCGCCGATCTTGGTCGAGGTGACGTAGCGGACGTTGTTGTCGTCGAACAACAGCAACGCGCCGAGGTCGGAAGCTTCGAGCGCGGCCTGGGCGCGGGCGAGCCGGTAGCGGTGCATGCGCCGGTAATCGACGCGCTCCTCGAAATCGACGCCCATGGTGCCGAGCACCGGCAGATGCCGGCCCCAATTGTAGCGCGGGTTGATGTCCTCGGCGCGGATTGCCGTCGGCTCGCGGCTGATGTCATCCATGGCGTGTCCCTTCCCCAAAACTACCAAGCATTATAAGCGCGTCCGCAGCCTCACGGCAGCGGGATTTCGCCGACGTCCTTCGGGACCTTGTAGCCGCGGCGCACGGCCGGCCGATTGGCGATGGCAACGTACCAGCGCTTCACATTCGGATAGGCATTGAGATCGACCGTCTGCCATTCGTAGCGCGAGACCCACGGCCAGATCGCGATGTCGGCGATCGAATAGTCATCGGCGACGTATTCGTGCGCGGCGAGCCGGCGGTCGAGCACGCCGTAGAGCCGGTGCGCTTCCTTGAGGTATCGCTCTTCCGCGTAGGGCGCCTTGCCCTTGTTGTATTTCACGAAATGATGCACTTGGCCGAACATCGGACCCGGGCCGCCCATTTGCCACATCAGCCATTCGATGACGCGATAACGCTGCTCGCCCGTCTTCGGCATGAGCTTGCCAGTCTTGTCGGCGAGATAGATCAGTATCGCGCCGGACTCCATCAGGCTCACGCCGTTGTCGCGATCGACGATGGCGGGAATGCGGTTGTTGGGGCTGATCTTCAGGAAGTCCGGCGTGAACTGCTCGTCCTTGCCGATGTCGATCGGATGCACGGTGTAGGGCAACTCCATCTCTTCGAGCGCGATGGAGGCCTTGCGCCCGTTGGGCGTTGTCCAGGTGTAGAGATCGATCACAAGAATGCTCCGTGTTAGCTTAGATGAAGTCGTCTTTGCGAGCGGAGCGACGCAATCCAGTTGTGCGGTGAAGTCTGGATTGCTTCGTCGCTTTCACTCCTCGCAATGACGGGGTCAGGCAGCGGTCTTCCGCCCCCACAGCCGTGCCGATGCGATGTCGGCGCCGTCGCGGATCGATTTGAGCTTGAGCCAAACCACCGGCTCGATAACCCATTCGCGCCGGGTAAAGGTGCCGAAGCCGCAATCGGTCGAGGCGATGACGCGCTCGCGATCGCCAATCGCCGCGACCGCCTCTTCGATCCTTCGCGCCACTACTTCCGGGTGCTCGACGAAGTTGCTGGTGGAGTCGACCACGCCGGGGATGAGGATCATGTCCTTGGGGAACGGCACGCGCTGGAGCGCCGGATATTCGTGGGCGTGGCGCGGATTGGAAAATTCGATCGACAGCGCGCCGACCTTGGCCTGGTAAAGCGCCGGCAGGATTTTCTCCAGCGCGATGTCGTGGATGTGCGGGCCTTCCCAGTTGCCGTAACAAACATGCAGCCGCACCCGATCGCGTGGGATTTCTTCAATCCCTTTGTTGATCATGGCGACGTGCAGCTCGCAGGCCCTGACGAAGTCGGCATCCGATCCGTCGCGGTAGAACATAGTGCGATCCATGGCGAGATCCGGCGCGTCGATTTGCAGGACAAGGCCGGCCTTGTGAATAGGCTGGTACTCCTTGCTCATTTCGCGCGCGAGCGCCGCGAGGTAGGCCTCGTTGGTGTCGTAATAGGCGTTGAGCATGGTCGAGGCGATGATGCCGGGTGAGGGCGCGGTCATGAACATTTCCGCAAACGGCTTGCCTTCGCCGGCGATGCGCACAAAGCGCGCGATCTCGCGCTCGATCGCCGAGGTGTCGTGATAGTGCAGCTCGCTCTGCGCTTCCGGCGCGTTCTGCTGCCGGCTTACGTTCGGGAACCGGCGGGTTAGATATTGCACCAGCTCGGGAAATTCCTCGAACTCGCGTCCGCGCCGGCGCTTGGATTGGCCGCCGAAACCTGACATGCGCTGCGGCACATAGGTCTGAAAGCCGACGCGCTGCTGCTCACCGTCATTGCCGCTGTCGATGCCGGCTTCTTTCTGTTTGGCGACCACGTGGCGCACTGCCTTGTCCATCTCGGCCTCAAGCTGCGCCTGGTCGTAGCTTTCACCCGCCTCGCGCCGCACCAGAAGCTCGCTTAAGCCTTCGCTGCGCGGCAGGCTGCCGACATGGGTCGTGAGAATGTGGTCGCGGCTCGAAATCATGACAGGAACTCCGGCGTCGGATTGGCGGCGCTTGTCATAGCCCAATTCGAGCGCGTTGCCAGCCGCATACCGGCGTGGTTGCGGCCGAATTCCTGCGTCGGCATAATGCGTTGTGGTGGGCATGCCGTGGGCAACGCCGCAGCCCCAATTGAGGAAACGCCGCGATGAATATCGCTCAGCCGAGCTTGACGCCGCGCGCGTCCGTCGATGCCATACCGCGCGACTACAATTTCGCGGCCGATATCCTGGCACGCAATCTCGCCGCCGGCCGCGGCGAAAAGCTTGCCTATATCGATGCGCGCGGCAGCTTTACCTATGGCGAGCTCGCAAGGCGCGTTGAGAGCTTTGGTCACGCGTTGCGCTCGCTCGGCATCCGGCGCGAAGAGCGCATCCTCATCTGCCTGCTTGACAGCATCGACTGGCCGACCGCATTCCTCGGCGCCATCAAGGCCGGCGTCATTCCGGTGCCGGTCAATACGCTGCTGACCGAGGCCGACTATCGCTTCATGCTCGAGGATTTGCGGGCGCGGCTGCTCGTTGTCTCGGACGAGCTTTTCCCGAAATTCGCCAATCTGGTCGACGCCTGCGCGGAGCTTTCCCATGTCGTCGTGTCCGGAGACAACGGACATGGTCATCCGCGCTTCGAGGAGATGCTTGCCGCTGCCAGGCCCGAACCGGTGACTGGGGCGACGGTGGGCGACGATATGTGCTTCTGGCTCTATACCTCGGGCTCCACGGGCCAGCCCAAAGCCGCCGTGCACACCCACGCCGACCTGAAGTTCACCGACGAGCTATATGGGAAGCCCTTCCTCGGCATCACCGAGAACGATGTCTGCTATTCGGTGGCCAAGCTGTTCTTCGCCTACGGCCTCGGCAATGCGCTCACCTTTCCGATGTCGGCGGGCGCGACGACGGTGTTGTTGCCGCAACGGCCGACACCGGACCTGGTCGCCGAGATTCTCAAAAAGCATGGCGTCACCGTGTTCTATGCCGTGCCGACTTTCTATGCCGGCTTTCTCGCCAGTCCGGATGCGCCGCAGCGCGCGGAGACGCGCCTGCGGCGTTGCGTGTCCGCCGGCGAAGCACTGCCGGCCGATGTCGGCCGCCGCTGGAGCGAGCGTTACGGCGTCGATATTCTCGACGGGCTCGGCTCTACCGAGATGCTGCATATCTTCCTCTCCAACCGCGCCGGCGAGGTCAAATACGGCACCACCGGCAAGCCGGTGCCCGGCTATGACGTTCGCCTGGTCGAGGATGACGGTCAGATCGTCAAAACCCACGGAGAGATGGGCGAACTGCAAGTACGCGGGCCGACCAGCGCGATCATGTACTGGAACAATCGCGAGCAATCGCGCGCGACGTTTCTCGGCGAGTGGACGCGCTCGGGCGACAAATACGTCGAAGACGAGCACGGCTATTTCGTTTACTGCGGCCGCCGCGACGACATGCTCAAGGTCTCAGGCATGTACGTGTCGCCGTTCGAGGTAGAGGCGGTGCTGCAGAGCCATCCCGACGTGCTCGAAGCGGCGGTGGTCGGCTGGCCGGATGTCGACCGGCTGATCAAGCCGAAGGCCTTCGTGGTGCTGAAAGCGCCCGAAAAAGCCCCTGACGATCTGGCGCGCGCGCTGCAGGATTATTGCCGCGCCAAGCTTGCCCCGTTCAAATATCCGCGCTGGCTCGAATTCCGCAGCGAGCTGCCGAAAACCGCGACCGGAAAAATCCAGCGCTTCAAGCTGCGCGCGGAAGCGGAAGCCAGATAATCCGATACTTGCGTTAATATCTGGCGGGTATTACTAGGACGCCAATCCGTGGCGCGCCGCAATAGCTCAGCCGGTAGAGCACATCATTCGTAATGATGGGGTCGGGGGTTCGAATCCCTCTTGCGGCACCACACCAACACTCTCACATCGAAGCCCCCGCAAACGCGATCGGCATGTCGGCGTAGATTTTGTAGGTTTGCGTTTTCGGCTTGGCCTTGTCTTCCTCGTTGAGATACTCGACCGAGCTTTTTCCCAGATACGGGCGCGGCAGGAGCATGACGCGGATGAAGCGCGTCGGCCGGTTTGCGGCTTGCGCGAACACCGGCTCAGGTCCGCTTTCGAACCAGGCGCTGCCCGGCCCATACGAGATCGAGTGGCCGCGCGCGTCGATGCGGATGCCGCCCTCGATCAGGCAGCGGATGCCCGGGCCCTGATGCCGGTGCAGATAGGCGCAGCCGCCCGGCGGGAACGCGACGCTGTCGCCGCGCAGAATGAGCGCGCCATTCCGGCAAGGTATCGAGCCGCGCGGAAAGCTTTTCACGCGAGACGATGGATGCGCCGGCTGCGTGGGTGGCGTCGCCGCCGTTGCCCGTTGTAAGTTCCCAACGCCAAATCGTCGTACCTTCGCCGCCGGACTTCAGGCGCACCGCAGCCTCGCTGCCCACGCCTTCGTCGTCGCGCAATACGCGATCTTCGATGGCAACGAGCCGTGCACCACGAAGATCAGGCGCGGCCGCGCCGGCAGGGAGACTTCCGCTTCGTTCGATAAAATGTCCTCGTACAGCCGCAGCAGCGGATTCATTGCCAATCTCCCCCTGCGTGGTGCGCGGGTGAGCCATGAGTTTCTGTGCGGATCACCCTGGGCGCAATGGGATTTACAGCCGATCGCGCCACTTGCTACATCCGCTTAACCAGCCGCGATAGCTTCCCACTCAAAATCAGAAGCACGCTTGATGAGGAGGAAACCGATGCAACGGACCACGCCGCCATTCCGCGCCGACCATGTCGGCAGCCTGTTGCGTCCGCTTGCACTGAAGGAAGCGCGCGCCAAGCATGAGCGCAACGAAATTACCGCCGACGCTTTGCACGCGGTTGAAGACCGTGAGATCGAGAAAGCGATCCGGAAGCAGGAGGAGATTGGGCTCAAACTCGCCACCGACGGCGAGTTTCGCCGCTCCTGGTGGCACTTCGATTTCTTTCGCGGCCTCGACGGCGTTCTGTTCTACGTCGCCGACCACGGTATCCAGTTTCACGGCGTGCAGACCAAGGCACACGCGCTCAAGGTCACCGGCAAGATCGGCTTCTCCGGCCACCCGATGCTGGAGCACTTCAAGTTCCTCAAAGCGCACACGCGCGTCATGCCGAAAATGACGATTCCGGCGCCGTCGACGTTTCATTTCCGCCAGGGCCGCATCGCGATCAGCCGAGAGGTTTACCCGGACCTCAATTCCTTCTTCGATGATCTCGCCAAGGCCTATCGTGCCGCGATCCGCGCCTTTTATGACGCCGGCTGCCGCTACCTGCAGCTCGACGACACCGCCTGGGCGATGGCCTGCGATCCGAGCGAGCGCGCGCACTCGAAGGAGCGCGGCGACGATCCGGAAACGCTGCCCAAGCGCTATGCGCGTCTGACCAACGCTGCGCTCGAAGGCAAGCCGGCGGACATGGCCGTCACCATGCACTCGTGCCGCGGCAATTTCCGCTCGACCTTTATCGCCTCGGGCGGCTACGACTTCGTCGCCGAGCAGTTGCTCGGCAACACCAACCTCGACGGCTATTTCCTCGAATACGACAACGAGCGCGCCGGCGGCTTCGAGCCGTTGCGATTTTTCCCCAAGGGCAACAAGCAACTCGTGCTCGGCCTCGTCACCTCGAAATCCGGCCAGCTGGAAAACAAGGACGACATCAAGCGCCGGATCGACGAGGCGACCAAATATGTCGCGCTCGATCAGCTTTGCCTGTCGCCGCAATGCGGCTTCGCTTCGACCGAGGAAGGCAACGTTCTGTCCGAAGACGAGCAATGGGCGAAGCTGCGCTTGGTCGTCGAAATCGCTGACGAGGTTTGGGGCTAGCGGTCTATTCCCTCGCCCAGGGGAAGGATGAAGAAGGAAGAAAAATGCAACGCACCCGGCCTCCATTTCGCGCCGACCAGGTCGGCAGCCTGCTGCGCCCGGCTGCGCTGAAAGAAGCGCGCGAGAAGCGCGCGCGCGGCGAAATCAGCGCCGACGCGCTCAAGGCGGTTGAGGATCGCGAGATCGAGGACGTGATCCGCAAGCAGGAAGCCGTCGGCCTGAAGGCCGTGACCGATGGCGAGTTCCGGCGCAGGTCGTGGAACTACGACTTTCTCGAACAGCTCGAAGGCGTCGAATCCTATGCCGGCGAGCGCAAGATCAAATTCAACGCGAGCGGTCCGCAGCCGCGGCCGATCCTGCTGCGGGTCATCGGCAAGCTCGGCGGTTACCAGCCGCATCCGATGATCGAGCATTTCAAATTTCTGCAAGCACATGCCAAGGTGATGCCGAAAATGACGATTCCGTCGCCGTCATCGCTGCATTTCCGCTACGGCCGCGATGCCGTGCCGGAAAAAATCTATCCGGTGATGGACGATTTTTACCGCGACCTCGGACGATCATACCGCCAGGCTGTACGCGCCTTCGCCGACGCCGGGTGCCGCTACCTGCAGCTCGACGAGGTCAACCTGGCCTATCTGTGCGATCCGTCCTTGCGCGAGCACATCACCGCGCGCGGCGAAGATCCGGCGGCACTGCCGGGCATCTACGCCGGCATGATCAATGCGGCAATCTCCGACATCCCCGCCGACATGACCATCACCATGCATCTGTGCCGCGGCAATTTCCGCTCGAGCTTCGCCGCCAGCGGTGGTTACGAGCCGGTCGCTGAGCTTCTCTTCAATGACATCAGTGTCCATGGTTACTTCATGGAATATGACAGTGACCGCGCCGGCGGTTTCGAGCCGTTGCGCTTCGTGCCGAAGAACAAGATCGTTGTGCTTGGGCTCGTCACCAGCAAGTTCGGCCGGTTGGAAAGCCGCGACGAGATCAAACGCCGCATCGAGCAGGCGGCGAAATACGTGCCGATCGATCAGCTTTGTTTGTCGCCGCAATGTGGCTTTGCTTCGACCGAAGACGGCAATGTTTTGTCCGAGGAAGAGCAATGGGCGAAGTTGCGCATGATCGTCGAAATCGCGGACGAGGTTTGGGGCCGCTGAGCCCTGGGGAGTGAAGTAATGAGTCGACGAGCCAAGCCTCCGTTCCGCGCCGATCACGTCGGCAGCCTGCTGCGGCCCGCGGCCTTGAAGGAGGCGCGCGAGCGCCGCGCCAAGGGAGAGATCACTGCCGCCGCGCTGAACGCGGTTGAAGACCGCGAAATCGAGGACATCATCAAAAAGCAGGAAGCGGTCGGCCTGCAATCCATCAGCGACGGCGAATTCCGCCGCTCCTGGTGGCATCTCGACTTCCTGTGGGGGCTCGACGGCGTCGAGCGCCACGTGATGGATACCGGGATCGCCTTTGCCGCCGTCACCACCCGCAATGAGGGGGTGCGCGTTACCGGGAAGCTCGGCTTTTCGGGCCATCCGATGCTCGAGCATTTCAAATTCCTCAAAGCGCATACGCAGCGGACGCCGAAAATGACCATCCCGGCGCCGTCGGCGCTGTACGGCCGGCCCTATCTGACCCCGATCAACAAGGCGGTTTATCCGACGCTCGACAAATTCTTCGACGATCTCGGCCAGGCCTACAAGAAGGCGGTGCGCGCTTTCGCTGATGCCGGGTGCCGCTACCTGCAGCTCGACGAAGTTTTCATCGCCATGCTGTGCGATCCAAAATATCGGGCGCGGATGCAGGACCGCGGCGACGATCCGGACTATCTCGGCGAGGTCTATGGCGAGCTGATCAACACGGCGATGTCGGATATCCCTGCCGACATGACGGTCACCATGCATCTGTGCCGCGGCAACTACAAATCGACCTTCATGGGCACCGGCGGCTACGACGCCATGCAGGAGGTGCTGTTCGACAAGATCAAAGTGCACGGCTACTTCATGGAATACGACAGCGCCCGGGCCGGCGGCTTCGAGCCGCTCAAACGGCTGCAAAAGGGCCGCGTCGCGGTGCTGGGTCTGGTGACGACGAAATCCGGTGCGCTCGAAAGCAAGGACACGATCAAGCGCCGGATCGAGGAGGCGGCAAAGTTCACGGCTCTCGACCAGCTCTGCCTGTCGCCGCAATGCGGCTTCGCCTCGACCGAAGAAGGCAATATCCTCGCCGAGGAGGAACAATGGGCGAAGCTTAGGATGATCGTCGAGGTCGCCGAGGAAGCGTGGGGTTAGCGGGGGATCAATGCCGGGAATTGTCGAGGGCAAGGTCGCCATCGTCACCGGCGCGGGGCGGGGCATCGGCCGCGGCATCGCGCTTCTGATGGCGCAGGAGGGCGCGCGCGTCGTCGTTTGCGACATTGGCGCGAGCCTCGAAGGGGAAGGAACCGATGCTACGCCGGCGCATTTGGTCGTAGACGAGATCAAAAAGGCTGGAGGCCAAGCGATCGCGTCGACCCTGTCGATCAGCGAGCCGGCCAACGGCGACAAGATCGTCAAGGCGGCGCTCGAAGCCTTCGGCCGCGTCGACATCCTCGTCAACAATGCCGGCATCCTGCGCGATCGAATTTTTCATCGCATGAGCTGGTCCGACTGGTCGGACGTGATCAACGTTCATCTCAACGGCAGCTTCATCATGAGCCGCGCCTGCGCGACGGCCTTCCGCGAGCAGAATTCCGGCAGCTACGTGCATATGACGTCGACCTCGGGACTGATCGGCAATTTCGGCCAGGCGAATTACATGGCGGCCAAGCTTGGCATCGTCGGCCTGTCGCGCGGCATCGCGCTCGATTTGGCGCGCTTCAACGTGCGCTCGAATTGCGTGTCGCCGTTCGCCTGGACGCGCATGGTCCAGTCGATCCCGGCCGAGACCGAGGACGAGAAAGCGCGTGTTGCTCGCGCCAGTCAGGTGACGCCGGAAAAGGTGGCGCCGCTCGTGGTCTATCTCGCCTCCGACCAGGCCATCGGCATCACCGGCCAGATTCTTTCGGCCCGCAACAACGAAATCTACCTGTTCAACCAGAATCGGCCGATCCGCACCTTGCATCGCTCCGACGGCTGGACGCCGCAACGGCTCGCCGAGCAGCTCAAGGCCGCCTTCGCCACGTCGTTTACGCCGCTTGAGCGATCGCCCGAAGTCTTCTCCTGGGATCCGGTGTGAGGCGATGACCATCGTCTATGACAAGCTGATGGCGCTGGAGATCGAGGCAGCGGAGCAGGTCTACGAACCGAAAGACTGCATGCTCTACGCGCTCGGCGTCGGGCTCGGCCACGACCCAATGAACGAGGACGAGCTCGCCTTCGTCTACGAGAAGAAACTGAAAGTGCTGCCGACCGTGGCCACGGTGCTCGCCCACACCGGCTCCCTGGTGCGTAACCCGCATACCGGCATCAATTGGATCATGGTGGTCAACGGCGAGCAGGGCTTCACGCTGCACCGTCCGCTCGCCGGCCACGGCGTGGTGATCGGGCGAACGCGGATTGTCGAGGTCATCGACAAGGGTGCCGGCAAGGGCGCGCTCCTCTTCACCGAGCGCGAGATCACCGACAAGGCGACCGGCGCATTGATCGCCACCGTTACGCAAACGATTTTCTGCCGCGGCGACGGCGGCTTTGGCGGACCGTCGCGGCAGGCGCCGGCATCGCATCCGCTCCCGACACGCGCTCCCGACGCCGTTTGCGATCTCGGCACGCGGCCGGAAATGGCGCTGATCTACCGCCTGAGCGGCGACTACAACCCGCTGCATGCCGAGCCCGCCGCGGCCAAGGCCGCCGGTTTTCCACGCCCGATCCTGCATGGGCTCGGCACGTTCGGTGTTTCCGGTCACGCCGTGCTCAAGACCATGTGCAATTACGATCCGGCGCGGCTCGTTGCGTTCTCCGGTCGCTTTTCTGCTCCGGTTTTTCCCGGCGAGACCATCCGTACCGAGATGTGGCGCGACGGCGCGGTGGTGAGCTTTCGCGCCCGCGTCGTCGAGCGTGACGTGATCGCCATCAATCACGGCCGCGCCGAGGTCACGTCGTGAGCGAGAGCGCGGATCTCGCGCCGATCCGCGCTTCGGTCCGCGCGCTGTGCGCCAATTTCCCGGGTGAATATTGGCGCCGCCTCGATCGCGATCGCGCCTATCCGGAGGAATTTGTCGCTGCTTTGACCAAGGCCGGCTTTCTCGCCGCGCTCATTCCGGAGGAATACGGCGGCAGCGGCCTTTCCATGACCGCCGCCGCTGCCATCATGGAGGAAATCCAGGCGTCAGGCTGCAACGGCGCCGGCTGCCACGCGCAGATGTATACGATGGGAACGCTGCTGCGGCATGGCAGCGCCGAACAGAAAAAACGCTACCTGCCGGCGATTGCGCGCGGCGAGTTGCGGCTCCAAGCTTTCGGCGTCACCGAGCCCACTTCCGGCACCGACACGCTCAGTCTGCGCACGACGGCGACGCGCGAGGGCGATACTTACGTGATCAACGGCCAGAAAATCTGGACCTCGCGGGCCGAATATTCCGATCTGATGCTGCTGCTGGGGCGGACCACGCCGCGGGAGCAGGCAAAATCGCGCACCGGCGGCCTCTCGGTATTCCTCCTCGACATGCGCGCGGTGAAAGGCAAGGGCCTGACCATCAGGCCGATCCGCACCATGATGAATCACGCCACGACCGAAATATTTTTCGAGAATGTGCGGGTGCCGGCCGACAATCTCATCGGCGTCGAGGGCGAGGGCTTTCGCTATATCCTTTCCGGCATGAATGCCGAGCGCATCCTCATCGCCGCCGAATGCATCGGCGACGCCAAATGGTTCATCGACAAGGCCGCCTCCTATGGGCGTGAACGCGTGGTGTTCGGCCGGCCGATCGGCCAGAACCAGGGCGTCCAGTTTCCGATTGCGCGTGCCTATGTCGGCATGCGCGCGGCGGAACTGATGGTGCGCGAGGCGGCCGCGCTCTACGAGGGTGGCAAGGAATGCGGCGCCGAAGCAAACATGGCCAAGCACCTTGCCGCCGAAGCGTCTTGGGCGGCGGCCGACATGTGCGTGCAGACTTATGGCGGCTTCGGCTTCGCCGAAGAATTCGACATCGAGCGCAAGTTTCGCGAGACGCGGCTCTATACCGTGGCGCCGATCTCCACCAATCTCATTCTGTCGTACATCGCCGAGCACGTACTCGGCCTGCCGCGGTCGTATTGAGAAATCATGACCCTTCCGCTCGCCGGTGTTCTTGTCGTGTCGCTTGAACAGGCCGTCGCCGCGCCGATGTGCACCTGCCGGCTCGCCGATGCTGGCGCGCGCGTGATCAAAATCGAGCGGCCGGAAGGCGACTTTGCCCGCTTCTATGATGACTTCGCGCACGGGGAGTGCAGCTATTTCGTCTGGCTCAACCGCGGCAAGGAATCGGTCGTGCTCGATCTCGTCAAGGAAGAGGACAAGGCGCTGCTTGAGGCGCTGCTCACGCGCGCCGACATATTCGTGCAGAACCTCAAACCGGGCACTGTGGGCAAGCTCGGATTTTCCATCGATCGAATAAGGCGCACATATCCGCGTCTGATCTGCTGCTCGATCTCCGGGTTCGGCGACGAAGGTCCATTTGCTTCGCGTAAGGCCTACGATTTGCTGATCCAGGCGGAGGTCGGGCTCGCCTCGATCACCGGAACGACGGAGCCCTCGCGCGTCGGGGTTTCGGTCGTCGATGTCGCCACCGGATTGAACGCCTACGAAGCAATCCTCGAAGCGCTGATAGAGCGGCAGCGCAGTGGTGAAGGCGCCGCACTTTCGCTGTCCATGTTCGACTCTGTCGCCGACTGGATGACCGTGCCGCTCCTGCAACAGGAGGCCGGCAAGCCGCCGCAGCGCGTCGGGCTCGCCCATCCCGCGATCGCGCCCTATGGGGCGTTTCCGACGCGCGACGGTGCCCAACTTCTCATCGGCATTCAGAACGATCGTGAATGGCGCGTGCTCGCGGAAAAAGTTTTGGGAGACGCAAATCTCGCCGCCGACCCCGACTTCGCTACCAATCGCGCCCGTGTAGAGCGGCGCGTCGAGACGGATCGAAAAGTCGCCGCCATTTCCAGCACCATGAACGCGGATCTGCTGATGCAAAAGCTCTCGGCTGCCGACATTGCGTTTGCGCGCATCAATACGGTGGCCGACCTGGCGCGCCATCCGCATCTGCGCCTGATCGCCGTTGGAACGCCGAGCGGCCCGGTCTCGTATCCGGCACCGGCCGAACGCCGCGCCTCAGCATCGCGGCACTACGGTCCCGTGCCTTCGCTCGGCGAACATACGGAAAAGATACGGGCAGAATTTCTGCCGGCATCGGCCGCGGCGGATTAGCGAGGGAGAACGCGATGGACATCGGCTTCATTGGTCTCGGCAATATGGGCGCGCACATGGCGCGCCGGCTCCTCGAGGCCGGGCACCGCGTTATCGTCTACGACACGCGTCAGGAAGCGATTGGCAATCTGGCCGCGCTTGGGGCGGTCGCGGCGCGCTCGCCGGCGGAAGTCGCCGATGCTGCTGAAACGGTCATGGCGAGCCTGCCGACTCCCGACATCGTGCTGGCTGTCGCCACCGGTCCGAACGGCGTCATCGAAGGCAAGCGGGTCCGTCACTTTGTCGATCTGTCGACCACCGGCGCGGTCATGGCGCAGCGCATTTTTCAGCTCCTTGCCAAGCGCGACATCGTGCAGATCGACAGTCCGGTCAGCGGCGGCGTCGTCGGCGCTGAAAAAGGCACGCTCGCCGTCATGGCTTCAGGCCCGCACGCCGAGGTCGCGGCAATCGAGCCATTGCTGGCGGTGTTCGGCAAGGTTTTCTTCCTCGGCGAGCGCCCGGGCGCCGGGCAGACCATGAAGCTCGTCAACAACGTGCTCTCGGCGACGGCGATGGCGGCCACGTCGGAAGCGATGGTGGTGGGGATGAAAGCAGGCCTTGATCCGCGCCTCATGCTCGACGTGATCAACGCCGGCACCGGCCGCAACACGATGACCGAAGATAAATTCGCCAGAGCAGTATTGCCGGGCACGTTCAATCTCGGTTTTACCGCCGGGCTGCTCCTAAAGGACGTCAATCTCTTTCTCGCCGAGCGCGAAGCGCTTGGCGTGCCGACCGACGTGATTGCGACCGTGGCTCGGCTCCTGCAATTGACTTGCGACGAAATCGGGCCGGAAGCGGACGTCACGCGCGGTCATCCAGCCGATCGAGAAACGGGCCGGCATCAAGGTGCGCGCGCCGCGCGCCTGACCATTCTTGCGACGCGCCGCTCTTCCGGGCCGGTAGCGGCGGCGCGCTGCCCGCTTTTGCAAAAACACCACGTAATTCATCGACTTACAAAAAGGATGTTTTCTGTGATCGCGATCACTTCGTCGTCGGGGTGGGGCCAGTAGGTATTGCGTAACAAGTGACTTGGTTCGCCGCGCAGGTCCGCGCGTCCCCCCCGACCCCCCCAACGGACCGGCGGCGGCCATAAAGGGGTGTATCGGTCCCCAAACACCCCGCAACCCTGAGCAGGGTCGACTGCCCCGCCCGGACCCTGTGTCCGGGCGGGCTTTTATTATCGCCAATTCTGCCGCATTGTGCATCGCGTTCAATCGAGCCAAGTGGGATAAGGCTCCATGTCGGAAAGTACCCGTCCGGGCCCGAGCCTGCTGTCGGGTTTGCCTGGACGTCTCGCGACAGACCTGTTTGCCGGCGCCAAACCGGCGCGGCTCGCCGCTGACGAGGTCCTTTTCCTCTCCGGCGACCCGGGCGACGGCTGCTATCGTATTGAAGAAGGCCTGCTCAAGGTCGCGATGGTTTCGCGCTCGGGTACCGAACGGATCCTTGCCTTTCTCGGCCCCGGCGCCATTGTCGGCGAGCTGTCGATCATCGACGGGCGTCCGCGTTCGGCTTCGGTGGTGGCGGTGCGGCCGGCCATCTTGAGCTTTCTCAGCCGCGCCGCATTCGATGCGTTCGCGCAAAAACACCCCGATGTCTACAAATCGCTGGTCACGATCCTGGCCACGCGGTTGCGCGAAACTGACGTGGTGGTCGCGGCGGGAAGTTTTCTTCCTCTTAAAGGCCGCGTCGCTTCAACCTTGCTCGAACTCGCCGAAAATTTTGGTCAAGATGTCGGCTCGGGCCGTATCGTCATCCGCCAGAAGATTGGGCAAAGCGATATTGCGGCGATGGCCGGCATTGCCCGTGAGAACGTGAGCCGCATCCTCAACGACTGGAAGCGACGCAAGCTGGTGAGTCGCCTGTCGGGTTATTATTGCCTTGAGAACAAGGCGCAACTTCAGCATGAAGCTGAGCTATAACGATAGTTGCCTGACGTTTAAGCCCGCTCTGCCATGAAAACGCCTGCGCTTGCCGACTTCCGCCGCGTCGTCGTGAAGGTCGGCTCCTCGCTCCTCGTCGATGCGCGGGCCGGCCGGCTCAACGAATCCTGGCTGGCTTCGCTGGCGGCGGATCTGGCGGATATCCATAGCGACAAACGCGACGTCCTGGTCGTCTCCTCCGGTGCCATTGCGCTCGGCCGCGCCGTGCTCAAGCTCGCCCCCGGTTCGCTCAACCTTGAGGACAGCCAGGCGGCCGCGGCCGTAGGCCAGATCGCGCTCGCGCGGACCTGGACCGAGGCATTGTCGCGACATGGCATCATTGCCGGCCAGGTTCTTGTGACACTCGGCGACACCGAGGAGCGCCGCCGTTATCTCAACGCTCGCTCCACCATCGATACGCTGCTGCAATGGCGCGCGGTGCCGGTCATTAACGAGAACGACACCGTCGCGACCAACGAAATCCGCTACGGCGACAACGACCGGCTCGCCGCACGCGTGGCCACCATGGTGAGCGCCGATCTTCTCGTGCTCCTGTCGGATGTCGACGGGCTTTACGACGCGCCGCCTGGCATGAATGCTGCGGCCCGGCACATACCGCGTGTCGAGCGCATTACGGCCGAAATCGAGGCCATGGCCGGAGCCGCCGGGTCGGAACTCTCGCGCGGCGGCATGCAGACCAAGATCGAAGCGGCACGAATGGCTACCAACGCCGGCACGCACATGATCATCGCCTCAGGCCGCCTTGATCATCCGTTGCGGGCCATCGCCGAGGGTGGGCGCTGTACCTGGTTTCTCACCGCGGCAAATCCGGTGACGGCGCGCAAGAAATGGATTGCGGGCACGCTCGAGCCCAAGGGCACGCTGGTGATCGACGCCGGCGCGGTCGCGGCGCTGCGAAGGGGGAAGAGCCTGTTGCCGGCCGGCGTCCTCAACATCGACGGCGGCTTCGCGCGCGGCGATGCGGTGGTCATCCGCGGTCCCAACGGCGCGGAAATCGCCCGCGGCCTCTGCGCCTATGATGTGGAGGATGCACAAAAAATCAGGGGCCGCTCGTCGGCTGATATCGCCTCGATCCTCGGCTTCGCTGGTCGCGCGGAAATGGTTCATCGCGACGACCTCGTGGTCGGCCCGGAATGATCTTTGCGCCGCCGCACTGCGTGTTTGAATGAGAAAGCCCCGGTCGCTTGACGCGGCCGGGGCTCAACGCCGGGTGATTGAGGGTGAGGGGCTGGGGGGCTTCGCCCGGCGCCATACCATTAACGTCGGTGCACTCAGGCGGTTCCGCGCTTCGTTGCGAATTTTTTGCCGCCACCCGCGGATCGGCCTTTGGCCTGCGATTGCTTGGAACTTGAGTTCCGTCGGAAAGCGAGCGCGCGCGGCGAAGCCGGGCGGGAAAGATCGGACGGAACATTGATGCGCTGGCCGCTCGGCAGGACAACGTAGCGCGCAACGACGCGCAAACTACCGTTGTCGCCACCATATCCTTCGACCACATACTTAGCGCCAACTGGGAAGCGGCGCGGCACACGACTGGACAGACGATCTATCGGCAGACCCATGACCCTCTCCTTCGTACAATCCAGCGGCGAAACGCTGTCGGCATTGTGCAGGTTCCACCGTTTCTGTGACCGGAACGCGAAACCCTGTGGAGCGCTGTGGACAACGTCAAGCGCCGCGGGCGCCTCGCCGGACCCCGCTGAACATGATAGGAAGCCGTGAATGCAAGACGGATCAAGGCCATGAATGCTCCGCTCACGGCGATAGGGAGCTCCGGGACGCTCGAAGCGGCCATGCGTGAAATCGGCCGCCGAGCACGCGAAGCCGCCCACGCGCTGGCGCTGACGCCGGCAGCGCGCAAGAACCGCGCACTGACGCGCATGGCCACGGCTATCCGGGGAGCGCGATCGGCGATCCTTGCCGCCAATGCGGATGACCTTGCCGAGGCGAAGTCAGCGGGTGCAACGGCGGCTTTCGTCGACCGCCTGACGCTTGATGCCCACCGGATCGAGGCCATGGCGGCCGGACTCGATGTGATCGGCAAGCTGAAGGATCCGGTCGGCACCATTTTGGCGTCATGGCGTCGTCCCAACGGTATGCGCATCGAGCGGGTGCGCGTGCCGCTCGGTGTCGTCGGCGTCATCTATGAGAGCCGGCCCAACGTCACTGCCGACGCCGCCGCGCTGTGCCTGAAAGCCGGCAATGCCGTGATCCTGCGCGGCGGTTCCGAAAGCTTCCGTTCGACCCGCGCCATTCACGCGGCGCTGGTCGAGGGCCTAGTCGAAGCCGACTTGCCGGCGGCGGCTATCTCGCTGGTGCCAACGCGAGAGCGCGCCGCGGTCGGTATGATGCTGGCGGGCCTCGACGGCGCGATCGACGTGATCGTGCCACGCGGGGGCAAGAGCCTGGTCGCGCGCGTACAGACGGAAGCGCGCGTTCCGGTCTTCGCGCATCTGGAAGGCGTCTGTCACGTTTATGTCGATCGGGCGGCCAAGCTTAAGATGGCAAAAGCCATCGTGCTCAACGCCAAAATGCGCCGCACCGGCGTTTGCGGAGCGGCTGAAACCTTGCTGGTCGATCGGGCCGGAGCTGAAAAACTGCTCAAACCGCTGGTTGAGATGCTTCTCGATGCCGGCTGCGAGATCCGCGGCGACAGTGCGGTCCAGGCGGTCGACAGCCGCGTGAAACCAGCGAGCGAGGCGGATTGGAGCACGGAATATCTCGATGCGATTTTGACCGTGGGCGTCGTCGACGGCGTCGACGAGGCGATCGCCCACATCGAACGCTATGGCTCGCACCATACCGACGCGATCGTTACCGAGAACCGGGCGGCGGCGGAGAAATTCCTGCGCGAGGTCGATTCGGCAATCGTCCTGCACAACGCTTCGACGCAATTTGCCGATGGTGGGGAGTTCGGCTTCGGTGGCGAGATCGGCATCGCCACCGGCAAGCTGCATGCTCGCGGCCCCGTTGGCGTCGAGCAGCTTACCAGTTTCAAATACCGCATTCGCGGGAGCGGACAGACGCGGCCATAAATTTTCGTCCCCCTCGGCCGCGACTTGTCGCGAATGGCGGTTGGCGGACGACGCATGGGGGAGGGGATTGTTTCTAACAGCTATGAACCGCGAGTCCCCGCTTCCGCGTCCGCTTGAAGCACATCCTGCGCTCAATCCGCGCGTCGTCCTGCCGCCGCACGCGCCCGGCATGCGCATCGGGCTTTTCGGCGGCACGTTTGATCCGCCGCATGCGGCACACCGCGCGGCGTGTCTCCTAGCCATGAAGCGGATCGGCCTCGATCGCGTCTGGTGGCTGGTTACGCCCGGCAATCCGCTCAAAGATACGCGCGGCCTGGCGCCGCTCGAGGAACGTGTGACTGCCGCGCAGGCCCTGGCACATCATCCGCGCATCGACGTCACCGATCTCGAGGCGGAAATCGGCACGCGTTACACCTACGAGACGATTGCCTACCTCGTGCGTCGCTGTCCGCATGTCCGCTTCGTCTGGATCATGGGCGCCGACAATTTGCGCAGCTTCCATCGCTGGCAGCGCTGGCGCGATATCGCGAGCCTGGTGCCGATCGCGGTTATCGACCGGCTTGGCCCGAGCCTATACGCCTCGGCCGGTGTCGCCGGTCAGGCACTGGCGCATGCCAGGATTCCGGAAGCGGCGGCGAAGACGCTGCCGGAACGAACGCCGCCGGCATGGATTTACCTGCATGGCCTCAAATCACCCCTGTCGTCTACGGCATTGCGGGCGGCACGAGCCTTGCCCGGCGAGTGAATGCGAGCTTGGCGAATGCAAGACTGTTGCAACAGTGTGACCGCAAGACAGTTGAAACTGTTAACCCAGCATGCCTATCTTAGTATCGCTCCGGACTCGATGGCCGGGGCGGAAAATGGAGCGAAAGGATAAGGACCCCTGTCCACACCTGTAACTCTTCGGGCCGAACGTCGCGCGCCCGAGCCGGTCTCCAGAATGCGTCCTGACGCCGAGGAGATCCTTCGTTTAGTCCTCGCCCGCCTCGACGATATGAAGGCGGAGGACACCCTCACCATCGATCTGCGTGACAAATCTTCGATCGGCGACTACATGGTCGTGTCTTCCGGCCGGTCGCAGCGCCATGTCGGCTCGGTCGCCGACAGGGTGGTCGAGGATCTGCACAAAGCAGGCGTCGCCGCCAGGATCGAAGGCGTTCCGCATTGCGACTGGGTGCTGATCGACGCGGGCGATGTGATCGTTCACGTCTTTCGCCCCGAAGTTCGGGCCTTCTACAATCTTGAGAAGATGTGGTTGGCCAGCCGTCCAGCGCAGCGGGCGAGCTAGGGCATGATCCGGAAAATCCGGTTTTCCGAAGCGATCATGCTGCACTAACCGCGCTCGCACGCGGGATTGAGGGCGATCTGTGTGGGCTCGGGACAGCGGGCCAGGGTAAGTTTGCATCCTCGCCTTCTCCGCCGCGTGTCACGCCATGCGCCTTCTCGTTGCCGCTGTCGGCCGTCTCAAACAAGGGCCCGAACGTGAACTGGCCGCATGGTATCGCAAACGTGCGGAAACGACCGGCCGTCCGCTCGGTCTGCGCGACGTCGAAGTGATCGAAATTCGTGAAAGTCGCGCGCACGACGCGGAGCGGCGGCGCGTCGAGGAATCGATTGCGCTCGCTAACGTCATTCCCGATGGAGCCATCGTGGTCGTTCTCGACCAGCGGGGCAAGAGCCTCGACAGCCCGGCGCTTGCGGGGCTTTTGCGCGAGTGGCGCGCGGAAGACCGGGCCGCGGTGTGCTTCATCATCGGCGGCGCCGATGGCCTTGCGCCTAGTTTAGTCGACCGCGCCAAGGTCCGGCTCGCCTTTGGAGCGGCCACCTGGCCGCATCAACTCGTCCGTATCATGCTGCTCGAACAGCTTTATCGCGCCGGCACCATCCTCGCCGGCCATCCCTATCATCGGGCGTGAGATTAACGATCCTTGCCGACCTTAATTGTTCTTAATCTTGCCTCACCGATTTGTGACGGTTTGAACCGGGCTGGGGTCTTAATCTGGTCGCATCGTGATTGCTTTGTCTTGCCTTCCTGAGGTTGGCATCTACCCTTGGACACCATGATTCTCCGCCGATCGAGCCGCACCGATCCGCGCCTTGTGCTCGGTTCAGCGTTAGCGTTTGCGCTGCCGCTTGGCGCCGATCTGCCCGCGCGCGCCCAAACGCCGTCGAGTGAAGCCCCGGCGGGCGTTGTCCAGGCGCCCGCTACCCAGGTTCCGTCGGCGCCCGCAGCAAGCACGCCGGGCGCGCCGCCTAAAGCCAACGCCGAAACCCTCAAACAACGCGACCAGGAACTCGAGGCCGCGCGTGCCAGAGAGCGCGAGTCGGCGGAAAGTCAGGCGAAACTGAAGCAAGAGATCGACGCGCTTGGCGACGATCGGCGCGCACTTAACCAGCAGCTGATCGACAGCGCCGCGCGGGTGCGCGAAGTCGAGGCGAGCATCGACGCGACGCAAGCGCGCTTGAAGCCGCTCGACGATCAGGAAAAGTTGTTTCGCAAATCGCTCGAAGAGCGCCGCGCGGTGATCGCCGAGATTCTTGCCGTGTTGCAGCGGGTTGGGCGTCAGCCGCCGCCCGCGCTCGTGGTCCAGCCGGAAAATGCGCTGCAAGCCGTACGCACCGCCATCATGCTCGGTGCTGTCGTCCCGGATATGCGCGCACAGGCCGACGCGATTGTCGGCGATCTCGCCGATCTGGTGCGCGTGCGCAAGGACATCGTCGACGAACGTGAGCGCCTCGCGCGCGATCTCGATCTGCTCGGGCGTGAGCAGCTGCGCATGAACCTCTTGATCGACGAGCGGCAGAAGAAGCAAGAGGCCACCGAACAGGCGCTAGATGCCGAACGCCAGCGTGCCGCGGACCTCGCACGCCAGGTCGACACGCTCAAGGACCTCATCGCCAAGCTCGAATCGGGTCTCGAACCCGGCGCCCGCGCGACGCGCGCCGACGCTCACGCGATCGAGGAGGACGCGACCCGGCCGGACCTTTCGGCACTGAAAGACCCGGGCCGTCTGGTTCCCGCGGTCGCCTTTGCGGCTACCCGCGGGCACCTGCGCTTGCCGGTGAATGGCGTGAAAATCCGCGAATTCGGTGCTTCCGACGGCGTCGGCGGGACCCAGAAGGGGCTATCGATCGCCACCCGTTCGGGCGCGCAAATTACCTCGCCCTGCGACGGTTGGGTTGTTTACGCCGGCACGTTTCGCAGCTATGGGCAACTCTTGATCCTGAATGCCGGCGGCGGGTATCATGTACTCTTAGCGGGGATGGAACGGATTTCCGTCGATCTCGGCCAGTTCGTGCTGACCGGTGAACCCGTAGCGGTGATGGGCGGCGGATCGCAGGTATCCGCGGCCGTGGCGACCAAGTCCAAGCAACCTGTACTCTATGTGGAGTTCCGCAAAGACGGCACTCCCATTGATCCCAGCCCGTGGTGGGCGGCAAACGAAGGTGAAAAGGTTCGCGGATGATGCGCAAAACTTCCCTCATTATCCTTGGCGCGGTCGCAGGGGCGGGACTCACACTGCTGGCGACACAGCCACACATCGCACTCGTCGGATCGAGCGCAAAAGCGGCGGCATCGGACACCTACCGGCAGCTTAATCTGTTCGGCGATGTGTTCGAGCGCGTGCGCGCCGATTACGTCGAGAAGCCCGATGACAGCAAACTCGTCGAGTCGGCGATCAACGGCATGCTGGCCGGGCTCGATCCGCATTCGAGCTACATGGACCCGAAGAGCTTCCGCGATATGCAGGTGCAGACGCGCGGCGAATTCGGCGGCCTCGGCATCGAGGTCACCATGGAGGACGGACTGGTGAAAGTGGTTGCGCCGATCGATGATACGCCGGCGGCAAAGGCCGGCGTCATGGCCAACGACATCATCACCAAGCTCGACGACGAGCAGGTGCAGGGCCTGACCCTCAATCAAGCGGTCGAGAAGATGCGCGGCCCGGTGAACACCAAGATCAAGCTCACCATCATGCGCAAGGGGCAGGACAAGCCGATCGACGTGTCCATCGTGCGCGATGTGATCCGGGTGAAATCGGTACGCTCGCATAACGAGGGCGACGATGTCGGCTATATCCGCGTCACCCAGTTCAACGAGCAGACCACCGACGGCCTGAAGAAAGCGATCGCCGACCTGACGCAACAGCTGGGCGCCGACAAGGTCAAGGGCTTCGTGATCGACCTGCGCAACAACCCGGGCGGCCTGCTCGATCAGGCGATCTCGGTGTCGGATGCCTTCCTGGAGAAGGGCGAGATCGTGTCCACCCGCGGCCGCAACGCCGAGGAGACACAGCGCTTCAATGCCCGCCCGGGCGACCTGACCAAGGGCAAGCCGGTCATCGTGCTGATTAACGGCGGCTCGGCCTCGGCGTCGGAAATCGTCGCCGGCGCGCTGCAGGACCACAAGCGCGCGACGCTCGTCGGCACGCGCTCGTTCGGCAAGGGCTCGGTGCAGACCATCATCCCGCTCGGCGCCGGCAATGGCGCACTGCGGTTGACCACGGCGCGCTACTACACGCCCTCGGGCCGCTCGATCCAGGCCAAGGGCATCACGCCTGACATCGAGGTGCTGCAGGACGTGCCGGACGATCTGAAGTCGCGGACCGACACCAAGGGCGAGGCGTCGTTGCGCGGTCACCTGAAGGCGGAAGGCGCGGAAGAGTCCGGCTCGCAGTCCTACGTGCCGCCGGATGAGAAGGATGATAAGGCGTTGAAGGAAGCGCTCGATCTGCTGCGCGGTACGATCACCGATGCGGCGTTCCCGCCAAATGCGAAGGCCGCAGTCCCCAACTAAGCGGCTCTTTACCTGATGAAGGAACGGGGCGGCCACGAGCCGCCCCGTTTTTTTGTGCCCCGAGACGCTGCGTCGCGCCGAAATCACCGGACAGGCCGGCGAGAGTCGCCAGCCGCGGCCGCCTATCCGCCTGACGTGATAGACGTCTGCCCAATGATTCGCCGGGTATTGTTTGCGGGGGTTGCCCGGGGAATTGACCCCAAGGACTAGACGATGACGGCCGATGACCTGAGCGCGCCGCTTGGCCAGCAGCAGGCGAAGCGCCGGCGCAGGTTTCCAATCGCGGTGCCGCATGTGATAGCGGCCGCGCTGGCGCTCTTCTTCGGCGTGTTCGTTATTTGGGCCATTGTCGGCGATAATCCTTTCGGCGGTGAGCCGATGGTCGCTGTTCCGATCGGCCCGGACGCGGCCGCCGCTTCCAAAAAGGCCGAAATGACTGCGCCGCCGGGCGCGGCTGACGCGACGCAGGGGCCCGGCCGCTATGACGGCCCGACTCCTGGTGCGGCGCCGGGATCGCCGGCGCCCGGCCAGAGCGGGGCGGGAAATACCAAAACGGTCACCATCATCGACGGCAAGACCGGCGCGCGGCAGGAGGTGGTGATCCCGGATTCCGGCAATGGCGCCGCCCCAGCCGAGAGCTCTGCCGTCAATCAGAAGTTCGTCGAGATGACGCCGCGCGGCCCTATCCCGAAGATCGCCGTGGACGGCGTGCGGCCGGCGGAAGCCTTCGCGCGGCCAGTGAAGCCTATTCCCGGCAAACCCGACGCGCCGCGCATTGCCGTCATCGTCAGCGGTCTCGGCGTCAGCACGAGCCTGGCACAGCGACGCCCTCACCAAGTTGCCGGCGGCGGTGACGCTGGCTTTCATGCCTTACGGCGGCGACGTCGAGCGCCTGGCCACGCGCGCCCGCGGCGAAGGTCATGAGATATTGCTGCAGGTGCCGATGGAGCCGTTCGGCTATCCCGACAACGATCCCGGTCCGCAGACCCTCCTGACTTCACTCACACCCGAACAAAACCTCGATCGGCTTTACACGGTGATGAGCCGTTTCCAGGGCTATGTCGGCATCGCCGGCGCGATGGGAGCGCGGTTTATGGCCTCGGAGCAGTCATTTGCGCCGATCCTTCACGAAACCGCCAAGCGCGGGCTGATCTTTGTCGATGATGGCTCGAACGCAAGGAGCGTGGCCGGCCGCATCGCCGGTGCCAACAATGTGCTGTTCGCCAAGGCCGACGTTGTTCTCGATTCGGTCGCCACGCCGGTCGAGATCGACCACGCCCTCGGCCGCCTGGAAATGGCGGCGCGCGAGCGCGGCTTCGCCGTCGGCATATCCTCGGCGCTGCCGGTGTCGGTCGAGCATATCGCGAAAATGGGCGAAGGCGGCGGAAGGCCGCGGCTTGCTGCTCGTTCCGATCACGGCAGTGGCGGTCAACGCGAAACAGAAAGCGGGCGAATAGCGAAACCGCGAAACAGCGAATAGATTGAGTTCTGCTGCCATTTCGCCATTCAACGATCACATCGTTCGCCCATGACTTCCTTCGAAGATCTACCGTATCGTCCCTGCGCCGGCCTAATGGTGCTCAATCGCTCAGGCCTTGCCTTCATCGGCCGCCGCATCGGTGGCCCTGAGCACGTCGACGCAACGCATGTCTGGCAGATGCCGCAAGGCGGCATCGATGCGGGCGAAGATCCGTGGCCGGCCGCTTTGCGCGAACTGCGCGAGGAAACCAATATCACTTCGGTGGAACGCCTCGGCGAGATTGCGGAGTGGCTCAACTACGATATTCCGCCGGAGATTGCCGGCCACGCCTGGAACGGCAAATATCGCGGCCAGACGCAGAAGTGGTTCGCGCTGCGCTTTACCGGCGACGAAAGCGAGATCAACATCGCGCATCCGGCGGGCGGGCACGAGCCGGAATTCGTGGAATGGCGCTGGGAGAAGCTGGAAAACCTTCCGGACCTGGTCGTGCCTTTCAAGCGCAAGACTTACGAGCGCGTGGTCGCGGAATTTAGCGAAATTCGCCTGAGGAATTTTTAGTGCTCGGCCGGCGCCGTGCGTCCCGAGCGCCGCCTGCAGCGCCTTCAATTGTTCGAGATGACGCGTAAGCTTGTCGCGCTGGCGTCGTCGGTGGCATCGGCGACATCTTCTTCAGCGTCTTTGATTTCGGTGGCAAACGTCGCGGTGATCGAAATCCTCGCGCGCTACAGCGCGGTCGGCGAGCACCGTCAGCCCGGCCGGCCCGACTTCGGCAAAACCGCCGGTGACCACGATCGGCTCGCGCGCGCCGCCGCGATAGATGGTCACGATGCCCGGCCGCAGCGACGGTCACCAGCGGCGCATGGCCGGCAAGAATGCCCATGTCGCCTTCGGCGCCGGGCAGATCGACCTGATCGACGTCGCCGGAGAACAGCACGCTTTCCGGCGAGACGAACTCGAGATGCAGCTCAGCCATGATTGATCTACGCGACTACGCCGCCTCGGCGAGCTTCTTGCCCTTGTCGACCGCCTCTTCGATGGTGCCGACCATGTAGAAGGCGGCTTCGGGCAGGTGGTCGTATTTGCCTTCGCACAGGCCCTTGAACCCGCGGATGGTGTCGGCGAGGTCGACGAACACGCCGGGCGAGCCGGTGAACACTTCGGCGACATGGAACGGCTGCGACAGGAAGCGCTCGATCTTGCGCGCCCGCGCCACCGTCAGCTTGTCCTCTTCCGAAAGCTCGTCCATGCCGAGAATGGCGATGATGTCCTGCAGCGCCTTGTAGCGCTGCAGGATCTGCTGCACCTGGCGGGCGACCGCGTAGTGCTCCTCGCCGACGATCAGCGGCGAGAGCATGCGCGAGGTCGAAGTCGAGCGGATCGACCGCCGGATAGATGCCCTTCTCGGCGATCGTAGCGCGACAGCACCGTGGTGGCGTCGAGATGCGCGAACGAGGTCGCCGGCGCCGGATCGGTGAGATCGTCGGCCGGCACGTAGATCGCCTGCACCGAGGTGATCGAGCCCTTGGTGGTCGTGGTGATGCGCTCCTGCAGCGCGCCCATGTCGGTGGCCAGCGTCGGCTGATAGCCGACCGCCGAAGGAATGCGGCCGAGCAGCGCCGACACTTCCGAACCCGCCTGCGTGAAGCGGAAGATGTTGTCGACGAAGAACAGCACGTCCTGGCCCTGGTCGCGGAAATACTCGGCGACGGTCAGGCCCGGAAAGGCCGACGCGGGCGCGCGCGCCGGGCGGCTCGTTCATCTGGCCGTACACCAGCGCGCATTTCGACCTTCGACCGAGCCCTTGTGCGGGTCCTTGTTGACGCCCGACTCGATCATCTCGTGATAGAGATCGTTGCCTTCGCGGGTGCGCTCGCCGACGCCGGCGAACACCGAATAGCCGCCGTGCGCCTTGGCGATGTTGTTGATCAGCTCCATGATGATCACGGTCTTGCCGACGCCGGCGCCGCCGAACAGGCCGATCTTGCCGCCCTTGGCGTAGGGCGCGAGCAGATCGACGACCTTGATGCCGGTGACCAGGATTGCCGCCTCGGTCGACTGGTCGGTGTAGGACGGCGCATCCTGATGGATGGGCCGCGTCTCCTTATGCGGCACCGGGCCCGCCTCATCGACCGGCTCGCCGATCACGTTGATGATGCGGCCGAGCGTGCCGTCGCCGACCGGCACCGCAATCGGCTGGCCGGTATCGGTCACCTCCTGGCCGCGCACCAGGCCTTCGCTGGTGTCCATGGCGATGGTGCGGACGGTCGATTCGCCGAGGTGCTGGGCGACTTCGAGCACCAGGCGATTGCCCTGGTTCGTGGTCTCCAGCGCGTTCAGGATCGCCGGCAGATGGTCCTCGAACTGCACGTCGACGACGGCGCCGATGACTTGGGTGATATGTCCGACTGTGTTGGCCATCATGGTCCTCTTCACAAATTAGATCACAGCGCCTCGGCGCCGGAGATGATCTCGATCAGCTCCTTGGTGATCATCGCCTGGCGGGTGCGGTTGTAGGTGAGCGTCTGCTTGCGGATCATCTCGCCGGCATTGCGGGTGGCGTTGTCCATCGCCGACATCTGCGCGCCGTAGAACGAAGCCGCGTTTTCCAGGAGCGCGCGGAAAATCTGCACGGCGACGTTGCGCGGCAACAGGTCGTGCAGGATGTCTTCGGCTTCCGGCTCGAACTCGTAGGCCGCGCCGCCCAAGCGCATCGGTCGCCTTGTCGTCGAACACCGGCGGAATGATCTGCTGCGCGGTCGGGATCTGCGCGATCACCGAGCGGAAGCGCGAGAAGAACAGCGTGCAGACGTCGAATTCGAAATTGTCGAAGCGCGCAATGATCTTTTCCGCGATCATCTCCGCATGGTCGAAGCGCAGCGTGCGCGCCGCGCGCAAGTCGACCATCTCGACGATCTGGCTCGCCGTAAAGCCGGCGCAACTGATCGTAGCCCTTGCGGCCGACGCAGAAGAACTTGACTTCCTTGCCTTCGCGCATGAGCGCGCCGGCGCGCTCGCGTGCGAGCCGCACGATGGCGGTATTGAACGGCCCGCACAGGCCGCGTTCGGCCGTGCAGACGAGAAGAAGATGCCGGTCACTGCCGCCGGTGCCGCGCAAAAGCCGCGGCGCTGTCTCGCTACCGGCAACCGATGCGGCGATGTTGCCGAGCACCTTGTCCATCTGCGTGGCATAGGGCCGCGCCGCCTCGGCCGCCGCTTGCGCGCGGCGCAGCTTCGAGGCCGCGACCATCTGCATGGCCTTGGTGATCTTCTGCGTCGCCTTGGTGGAGGCGATGCGGTTGCGCAGGTCTTTGAGCGAGGGCATTGCTTAAGCTTCGCGTCTCACTCACGCAAACGTCTTGGCGTAGCCTTCGACCGCCGCCTTGAGCTTGCCCGCCGTGGCATCGTCGAGGTCGCGCGAGTCTGCGGATGGCGCCCAGAATCTCCGGGTGCTGCTGGCGCAGCGAGCCGAGCAGGCCGTCCTCGAATGCGCGTACGCGCTCGACCGGGAGCGGGTCGAGATAGCCGTTGACGCCGGCATAGATGACGCAGACCTGCTCTTCCATCTTCAGCGGCGAGAATTGCGGCTGCTTGAGCAATTCGGTGAGCCGCGAGCCGCGATTGAGCAGGCGCTGCGTCGTGGCATCGAGATCGGAACCGAATTGCGCGAACGCCGCCATCTCGCGGTATTGCGCCAGTTCGCCCTTGATGCGGCCGGCGACCTTCTTCATCGCCTTGGTCTGCGCCGAGGAGCCGACGCGCGACACCGAAAGCCCGACATTCACCGCTGGCCGAATGCCCTGATAGAACAGGTCGGTCTCGAGGAAGATCTGACCGTCGGTGATGGAGATGACGTTGGTCGGAATATAGGCCGACACGTCGTTGGCCTGCGTTTCGATCACCGGCAGCGCGGTCAGCGAGCCGGCCCCGTGATCGTCGTTCATCTTCGCCGCGCGCTCCAAGAGCCGCGAGTGCAGATAGAACACGTCGCCCGGATAGGCCTCGCGCCCGGGCGGCCGGCGAAGCAGCAGCGACATCTGCCGATAGGCGACGGCCTGTTTGGAAAGATCGTCGTAGATGATCACGGCGTGCATGCCGTTGTCGCGGAAATATTCGCCCATGGCGCAGCCGGCAAACGGCGCCAGAAACTGCATCGGCGCCGGATCGGAGGCGGTCGCCGCGACCACGATCGAATAATCGAGCGCGCCGTTTTCCTCCAACACCTTGACGAACTGGGCGACCGTTGAGCGCTTCTGACCGACCGCGACATAGACGCAATAGAGCTTGATCTTCTCGTCGCCGGAGGCGTTCAGCGGCTTTTGGTTCAGGATGGTATCGAGCGCGATCGCGGTCTTGCCGGTCTGGCGGTCGCCGATGATCAGTTCGCGCTGGCCGCGGCCGATCGGGATCAAGGCATCGATTGCCTTCAGGCCCGTCGCCATCGGCTCATGCACAGATTTGCGCGGAATGATGCCGGGCGCCTTCACGTCCACCCGCGCCCTATGGTCGGCCTTGATTGGTCCCTTGCCGTCGATCGGATCGCCGAGCGCGTCGACGACACGGCCGAGCAAGCCCTTGCCGACCGGCACCTCGACGATCGCGCCCGTGCGCTTGACCGTCTGGCCTTCCTTGATTTCGCGGTCGGAGCCGAAGATCACGATGCCGACATTGTCGATTTCGAGGTTGAGCGCCATGCCTTTGACGCCGCTCTCGAACTCGACCATCTCGCCAGCCTGCACATTATCGAGGCCATAGACGCGGGCGATGCCGTCGCCGACCGACAGCACCTGGCCGACTTCCGAAACCTCGGCCTCCTGGCCGAAATTCTTGATCTGCTCCTTGAGAATGGCGGAGATTTCCGCCGCGCGGATATCCATTAGCGGGCCTCTTTCATCGCGTGCTTGATCGCATTGAGTTTGGTGCGCAGCGAGCTGTCGACCATGCGGCTGCCGAGCTTGACCACGAGCCCGCCGATGATCGCGGGATCGACTTTGATGGCGAGGTCGACGTCCTTGCCGCTGACCGCCTTAAGAGCGCTGCGCAGCGCGGCGATATGATCGTCCTTGAGCTGTTCGGCGACCGTGATCTCGGCCGTCGCCTCGCCTTTGTGCTGGGCGACAAGCTCGCGGTAACCGCGGACCATGTCGCGCGCCGCGAACAGCCGGCGGTTCGTCGTCACGAGCTTGAGGAATTGTGCCGCCAGGCCGCCGATCCCGGCGCGGTCGAGCACCGCTGAAAGCGCCTGCAGCTGTTCGTCGGCGGAGAAGACCGGGCTGCGCACCAGCCGCGCAAGGTCGGCGCTTTCGGTGACCAGCTCATCGAAGCGTTCGAGGTCGGCCTTCACCGCGTCGATGGCGTTCGTCTCGCGCGCAAGGTCGAACAGCGCAGTCGCGTAGCGGCCGGCCATGCCGGATACGATGGGTTCTTCGCCTGCCAAGTGTGTTCTCTAAGCTCGCGTGCTTTCCACCGCGTGCGGCTCGGGTTTCTTTTGAATTTTCCGCAAGGCCCGCAACCGGAGCGAATGGCCGGCACCAGCCTTTGGGATTCCGGCGGGACTTCCGATTTGGAGGCAGCGGGAATGCCCCCGCGGCCCCGCGAAAATCGCCGCGTTGCTAACATACCGTGCGGTGCGGTGCAACACAGCGAAATCGACGTTTCTTGGCTTGCTTTCGCGGTGATCAGCGGTTCACCAAGCCGTGGTCCGCCGCGTGCTCGCGGATCGCTCCGAGGAAGGTCTCGCCGTACTGCCGAAGCTTGGCCTCGCCGACGCCGTGCACGGCGCTCATCTCGGCAATCGTCGCAGGCTTTCGCCGGACCATGTCGATCAGCGTTTTATCGGCGAACACGACGTAAGCGGCAACGCGCTGCTCCTTGGCAAGCTCCGACCGGCGCCGCCGCAGCGCCTCGAACAGCGCGGTGTCGCCGGGTGCGCCGTCAGCAAGCGCGGCGGCATTGCCGGCGGCGCGCGCGGCCTTCCGCGTAGCCGGCTTAAGCGTGTCGGTTCGGAGCTCCATTTTGGCGGAGCCCTTGAGCACAAGCCGGCCGGCTTCAGTCACCGTCCAGGAGCCGTAGCCGGTAATATCGAGCGCGATGATGCCGGCGCCGTGCAGTTGGCGGAAGATCGAGCGCCATTCCTGCTTGCCGTATTCCTTGCCGACGCCGAAGGTCGGCAGGTGATCGTGGCCGAATTTCTCGATCGCCTCGGTGGTCTCGCCGAGCAGCACGTTGGTCAGGTGCTCGGTGCCAAAGCGCTGCCCAGTGCGGACGATGGCGGAGAGCGCCTTCTGCGCCGCAATCGTGCCGTCGATCACCTCGGCGCCGTCGCAGCAGAAATCACAGTTGCCGCAGGGCTGTGCCGTCTCGCCGAAATAGGCGAGCAAGGTCTGCCGCCGGCAGCGCGGCGATTCACACAGCGAGACCAGCGCATTGAGCCGCTGCCGGTCGACGCGTTTCTGCTCGTCGGCAGCGTCGCTCTCGTCGATCTGCAGGCGACGCAGACGGATATCGCCCATGCCGTAAAGCGTCAACGTATCGGCGGGCAGACCGTCGCGGCCGGCGCGGCCGATCTCCTGGTAATAGCTCTCGATATTGGAAGGCATGTCGGCGTGGAGAACAAAGCGCATATCCGGTTTGTCGATGCCCATGCCGAACGCCACAGTCGCGACCATGACGACGCCGTCGTCCTGCAGAAAAACATCCTGGTTGCGCGAGCGTGCTGCCGCCTCCATGCCGGCATGATAGGGCAGCGCCTTGATGCCGTTGTCGCGGAGGTATTCGGCGAGCTCATCGGTCTTGCGCCGCGAAGCGCAATAGATGATACCGCTCTGTCCGCGATGGGCTTTGATGAAATCCGCAACCTGCTTGCGGCCGGCGGACTTTGCCCGCATCGCGAGCCGCAGATTGGGCCGATCGAAGCCGTGTACGAACACGGCCGGAGGCCGGTGGAAAAGCTTCGCAAGAATGTCAGCACGTGTGGCCGCGTCGGCGGTGGCGGTGAAAGCAACCGTCTGCACGCCGCCGAGCACCGCCTGCACTCCGCCGAGGGCCGCGTATTCGGGGCGGAAATCGTGGCCCCATTGCGAGATGCAGTGCGCCTCGTCGACGGCAAGCAGCGCGACCTTGGCGCGCTTGAACACATCGAGCGTTTCGGGCTTCACCAGTCGTTCCGGAGCGACATAGACCAGGCGCAACTCGCCGCGCGCGATCCGATCGAGAACCGATCGATTCTCGTCGGGGTCATTGGCGGAGTTGAGGCTCGCTGCGGCGACGCCATAGCCGCGCAGTTGCGCCACCTGATTGCGCATCAGCGCGATCAACGGCGACACGACGACGGTGAGGCCGCCGTGCAATAACGCGGGAAGCTGGTAGCACAGGGATTTGCCGCTGCCGGTCGGCATCACGGCGAGCACATCGCTGCCGTCGAGAATAGCATCGACGATTTCGGCTTGACCCGGCCGGAACTCCTCGAATCCGAATGTGATACGAAGCGCGCGCTGCGCTGCGGCCAAGTCCGGCATCTCCGTCCTCTTCCGGCGAAGTTCTATCTTTGTTCCGGTGAAGCTGCAAGTGAGGCCGCAAGCCGAGATACCACACCGGCATGCAATCGGTGCAAGCGAGGCCCGACGTGCTCATTCTTGCACCGCAGCGTTCGCTGATGCACGGTGCGGCCTCGCCGGGATTTCCTTTCATGTCTATATCTTCAAGCCGAGACGGCCAACAAGCCGCCGGCCTCGCAAGGCCGCTTTGCCTCCTGTTTGTCGCCGGCGTTGCCATGCGCATGACGCTCCTGGTCATGCCGCCGGTGATCCCGCTCGTGCACGAAGAGCTGCACATGTCGGAGACGCAGGTCGGTCTGTTGGTCGGACTTCCACTCGCGGTCTTTGCCGTCGCAGCCGTGCCGGGATCGCTTCTGATTGCGCGGATCGGCGCGACGCTCGCGGTGGCGCTCGGCATGGCGATTGCGGCGATAGCGGGCGGCGCGCGTGCCGCAGCGGTCGACACCTGGACACTTTACGCGGCCGCGATCGTATCCGGGTTCGGTGTCGCCATCATGCAACCGGGAATGCCGACGCTGGTGCGCGACTGGCTGCCGAAGCGCATCGCATTCGGCACCATCGCCTACTCCGCCGGCATGCTCATGGGCGCGACGTTTCCGGCAGTTTTCACCATTGCCTATGTCTTGCCGGCCGTCGGCGGTTCCTGGCGGCTTGATGTGGTGTTGTGGGCGCTCCCGGCGCTCGTCATGGCGCCGGTGTTTTTCCTGGCAAGCCCACAAACTCGCGGTGGGCATGACGCCGCGGCTGCGAGCAACAGGCTGTGGTGGCCGGACTGGAAGGATCCGGTGGTCTGGCTGCTCGGCTTCACCTTCGCGAGCAACAACAGTCCCTATTTCGTAACCAGCGCCTTCCTGGGCGACTATCTGGTGACGCTGGGAAAGCCGGAGCTGCTCGGTTCGGCGCTCGGCTGGCTTAATGGATCGCAGATTTTCGCCCTTGCCGTGCTGGTCCTCACCGCAAATCGGCTGCACATGCGCGCATGGCCGTTCCTGGTTTTCGGCCCGGTCATGCTGGCCGCGTTTCTTGTGATTATTTTTGTTCCGTCTTCGATCGCGATCGTTGTCGCCACCGCAGTGCTGGGCATCGCCGCGGCGGTTACGATGACTGCGATACTGGCGCTGCCTGCGTTCTTAAGCCGGCCGGGCGACGTACCGCGCACCGCCGCCGGCATGTTCACCGTCAGCTACACCTGCGCGATCATCATCCCGACCATCTGCGGCGCGCTGTGGGACGCAACCGGCAAGCCGTGGGCCGCGTTCGTGCCGCTATGCATTTGCGCCGTGGCGCTCACCGTGCTCGGTACCATTGTGACGCGTTTTCATCCCCCCTCTGAAAAAATCCTCAGCCGACAGGCATAGTGCGCCGATGACCACGCGACCCAAGAAGCCCCGCTCCGAGATGTCGCCGAAGCGGCGGATGCTGCCGACCGACCGGCTTGTCTATTCAGCCATCAGTGAACGACCGCCGCTCAAGCTGCCCGACAGCGCGCGCATGGTGATATGGGTCATTGTCAATGTTGAGGAATGGGACCCGACGCAGCCGATGCCGCGCACCGTGCTGACGCCGCCCGCGGGCGGCTCACCGATGCCCGACGTTCCGAACTGGGCCTGGCATGAATACGGCAATCGGGTCGGGTTCTGGCGCTTCGTCGAAGTCTTCGACGAATTCGCGATTCCGGCGGTGCTCGCCATCAATGGCTCGGCGCTCGCGGCTTATCCGCCGATCGTGCAGGCGGCAGTGGAACGCAAGTGGGAGTTCCTCGGCCACGGCTTTACCCAGCGCAACATGCAGAAGGTGACCGACGAGCGCGGTGATATCCGCAAGGTCCGCAAAGTCATCTTGAAGGCGACCGGGAAGCCGCCGCGCGGCTGGCTCGGACCAGGCCTCACCGAAACCTGGGAAACGCCCGACCTTTTGGCCGATGAGGGCTACGATTACGTCGCCGATTGGGTGCTCGACGATCAGCCGGTCTGGCTCAAGACGCGCGGGAAACCCATTCTCAACGTGCCCTATACGCAGGAATGCAATGACGTCGCCATGATGCTCATCCAGCACCACTCGGCGAGCGAATACCGTGATCGCGCACTCGATCAGTTCGAGCAGATCTATGCGGACGCCTCCCAATCCGCGCGCGTTATGGCGCTCTCGGTCCACCCTTACATCATGGGCGCGCCGCACCGGCTGAAATATCTGCGCCAGGTCTTCGAAATCATCCGCAAAAAGAGCGACGTTCTGTTCTGGACCGGCGCGCAAATTGCCGACTGGTACTTGGCGGCCGGACCAAAGGCGCCGTGACCGTGCACGAACACCGCGAGGGTATGCGCGCAGCAAAGGGCGCTGGCGACGTTCAGGCACGGCTGATGCTCGTCGCGCTCTGCCTCATTTGGGGCTTTACTTGGCCGGCGATGAAAATCGCGCTGAACGAAATACCGCCGCTCAGCATGCGCACCGCGACGGCCGGCATCGGCGCGTTTACGCTATTGTTGATCTGTCTTGTCGGACGGCGCAGCTTGCGCGTTCCCACGTCGAAAGCGTGGGCGCATGTGGTGGTCGCCTCTATTCTCAATGTAGTCGGCTTCAGCCTGTTCAGTGCGTTTGCGCAAATCGCGGCCGCAACGTCGCGTGTGACCATCCTGACCTACACGATGCCGATTTGGACTCTAGTCCTGGCCTGGCTGGTCTTGCGCGAACACCCCAGTCGCGTGCAGGCGATAGCGATAGCGCTCTGTGTCGTCGGCCTCGCCGTTCTGATCCGTCCCTTGGCGACGACAGGGATACCGCTGGGACTGCTGTTGGCGATGGGTTCAGGTGCGAGCTGGGCTGCCGGCACCGTCTATCTGAAATGGGTGCGCATCGAGGCCGATCCAATCGGTCTTGCCAGTTGGCAAATGACCATCGCGTTCTTCATCATCATGGCATGCATGTTGATCTTCGAGGGTAAGCTTGACCTCGGTGCCGCTCACGCCGATGCGTTGCTCGCGGTCGTTTTCACGGGCGTGTTGGGCAACGCAGTCGCCTACGCCATGTGGTTCGCCATCGTCCGGCGGGTGCCGGCCTTGACCGCAACGCTTGGGATCGTTGGCATACCCGTGATCGGCGTCGTCGCCACCATTCTCATACTCGGTGAGCGATTGACTGCCGCCGACACTGTCGGGTTCGCATTTATATTTGCCGCGTCGGTTTGCGCCCAACTCCCCTCGTCGGCATTCCGGCGCGCTACGCGCTGACCTGCTGGGCCAATTCCGCCACGCGCGCCACCATGGCGCTTGCCGGATCGGCAAGCGCGTCGATGACGGTGAAATGGTTGCCGGGAAACTCTGTGTAGCGTGTTTGCGCCCCGGCCTTGACCCACGTCTCGGCCATGGCTTTGCTCTGGCGCTTGAACTCGTTCGTCTCCAGGTCGCCCACCGCGGCGTCGAGCACGCGGCCGGGCGGCACCGGCCAAAACAGCGGCGAGACGCGGCGAGCGGCGTCGTCGTCGAGCCGCAGGTCCTGGTTTACGCTGACACCGACGAGCGGCGTGAGATCAAACACGCCGGAGATGGCGTAGCCGGCCGGCACCAGATCGGCCGGCGCTTTGGGATAGAGCGCGTGCCAATCGGTCGCAACCATGGCGGCGGTAAGCTGGCCGCCGGCCGAATGGCCGGTGACTAGCATCCGCCGGCTGAACCGCTGCCACAGGAAAATGCAGGCGCGGCGGATTTGCTCGATGATGTCGGCGATGGTGACAATTGGGCACAGATCATAGCCGACAACGGCGACGGCCACGCTGCGGCCGTTCAAGCCGCGCGCCATCTGGCTGTACGAGGAAGGATCGAACGATCGCCAATAGCCGCCATGGATGAATATGGCCAGCGGCGCAGCATCGCCCGCCTCGGGCAGGAACAGATCGATGAATTGCCGCGGCGTATCGCCATAGGAAAGGCCGAGCTCGGCACGGCCGCGCTTGAGAGTTTCGGCGCGATAATCCTCCGCCTCGCGCGCCCAGCGCGCAAAAATCTCCGGATGCTCCGGCACCCGGACGCGCAAATTGTACTCTGCCTCATAGTCGACGGCGGCCATTTGGCATCTCCAGCGGATTGCGCGCGACATTGCGGCAAGGGCGTTGCGCGGGCAAGCCGTGCGCCATAAGAAAGATCGCCCTCAAACAAAAGGCCGCCCATGAAGGTCGACGGCAAGTCCATGCGCAGCATCTGGCTCGAGCCGGACGGCTGGTCGGTGGGCGTGATCGATCAGACCGCGTTGCCGCATCGCCTGGTAACCGCTCGCCTCACCACGCTCGCGGAGGCGGCGCACGCGATCCGCGCCATGGTGATCCGCGGCGCGCCGCTGATCGGCGCGACCGCGGCATATGGCATGTGTCTGGCGCTGCGCGAAGACGCCTCCGATGAATCGCTCGATCGCGCCTATTGGGCTCTCCTGGCCACGCGTCCAACCGCGATCAATCTCAAATGGGCGCTTGACGAGATCCTGGCCGCCGTGCGCAACCGGCCGCGCTCGGAGCGCACCGCCGCGGCCTATCGGCGTGCCGCGGAGATTTGCGAGGAGGATATTGCCATCAATACCGGTATCGCCCGCAATGGCCTGCCGCTGATCGAGGCGGTGGCCGCGCGCAAGAAGGCGGGCGAGCGGGTGAACGTGCTCACCCATTGCAATGCCGGCTGGCTGGCGGCGGTCGATGTGGGCACGGCCACGGCGCCGATCTACATGGCCCACGACAAAGGCATCGCCATTCACGTCTTCGCCGACGAAACGCGGCCGCGCAACCAGGGCGCTTCGCTCACCGCCTGGGAGCTCGGGCAGCACGGCGTGCCGCACACGTTGATCGCCGACAACACCGGCGGTCATCTGATGCAGCACGGCCTCGTCGACCTCGTCATTGTTGGCACCGATCGGGTTACCGCCAACGGCGACGTCTGCAACAAGATTGGAACTTATTTAAAGGCGCTCGCTGCGCGCGACAACGACGTGCCGTTCTATGTGGCGCTGCCGTCGCCGACGATCGATTTCACGGTGGCCGACGGCGTTGCCGAGATACCGATCGAAGAGCGCAGCCCGGACGAGGTCGCGACCATGACCGGCCGCACCGCCGACGGCCGTATCGAGACTGTGCGCATCGCGCCAGCCGGCACCCCGATGGCAAATTACGCCTTTGATGTAACGCCGGCGCGACTCATCACCGGTCTGATTACCGAGCGCGGCGTGATTGCCGCCTCGCGGGCCGCGCTGGCGGGGGCTTTTCCGGAGCGCGCCGGCGCGGCACAATGATCGGCTTTCGGTGGTCATTCCCGCGCAAGCGGGAGATCCATAACCACGGCCTGAGCAACGTCCGTTCGAACTGTGGATATGGGTCCCCGCATTTGCGGGGATGACACTGAAGTGTCGGTTGCGCTGTCGGAGTGCGTGACATGCGTAAGCTCGAAAGTCGGCCGTCGCCAAATCTGCCGCTTCCTGGAATCCTGACGATGAGCGTCAACTTGCTGCCGGCGTCGCCGCCGGTCGATGGACGGCAATCGTCGACCGCATTTGCCATCGCGCGCGGCACCGCACGCTTCCTGCATGCGCTCGGCTATTCGGTGGTCAGCGAGCTGCCGCTGCCTTCGGGGCGCCGCGCCGATCTTGTCGCGCTCGGCGGCGACGGCGAAATCCTGATCGTGGAGATCAAATCGTCGGTCGCCGATTTCCGCGCCGACCAGAAGTGGATGGACTACCGCCTGCACTGCGACCGGTTGTTCTTCGCCACGATCGTCGACGTTCCGTGCGAGATATTTCCGGCCGACGCCGGGCTTATCGTCGCGGACGCCTTCGGTGCGTCCATCGTATGCGAGGCGCCCGAGCATCGGCTGGTGCCGGCGCGGCGCAGGACCGTGATGCTGCGTTTCGCGCATGCCGCAGCGTTGCGGCTGCAGGCGCTGGCCGATCCGCAAGGACCGTACGGCGGCGAAATTTAAGAACGGAACGCTTTAAAACCCGAGGGAGCCTGGTGCCGCGGCGGTTTCACCGGGCGCCGCCGTGGCGGGCACGTCAGCTACCGCCGTCGGCAAGAACTGCTTGACGCCTTCATGGTCGAGCACGAACAGCGGCAGCACCCCTTGCATTTCCATATCCTGCAGCAACGTCAGCCGGCGATTGTCGAGCACGATCCACTTGTCGTCGAGACGGGCGGCGACGACGGCGTGGTCTTCGCCGGCCGCGAGATTGCGCACGATGACGAGCTTCACATCGTCTTCGCTGACGCCGGCTTGCGTGAGCGCGACATATTTCGCGATGGCGTAATCCTCACAGTCGCCGCGGCCGGTTGTAAGCGTTTGCAGGGGAGAGCTCCAGCGGTCTGCCACGCCCCACTGGGCGAGATCGCTCATGGGCTCGATCGCCAGGTTGACGGCGCGGTTGATCACTCCGATGCGACCGCGCCCGGTGCGCGCGCGACCGTCTGCGACCATGGCCAGGAACTTTTGTGCGGCCGCCGGGCAGAGTTGTGGGGCCTCGTCGCAGCGCGCCAGGACGTCACCTTCGGCGCGGATGTCGGCGACAACGCCGTTCCACTTCATCAGCAATTCACCGCTGGTCACTCGCACGACATCGAGACCAAACGGTTCGGCCACGGTTGACGTTTGAGGGGTAGGCTCTGCCGGATCGAGCGCGCTGACCTGATATTGGCCATATTGGGCAAAGGCGCTAGCCGCGCCGCCCAGCATCGCCGGCAGCAAAACAAGCAATACAGTAAAGGTACGCGCCGCAATCTTTCCGAACATCTCGACGTCCCTGATGGCGCGGGTCGTGTGCGTTTACGTCGCATTCGCCCGGCTCTTTCGTTCAGGGACGCGATAGCGCAGCCATCGCTGCGGTCGCGTTAATGCGTAGAGGTTTTGTCGTAGAAATCGAAAACTGCGTTGAGAAACCGATTCAGTATCAGCGACAATTTTAGTCAAAGTGCATCGGCGCGATGCGGTATACAGACGGCGGCTTTTGCGATTAAATGTAAAAGTTGAGAATGTAACCAAATGATCGACGGGAGGACGTCATGGGCCGGATGCGCCGAATGAAGATTTGCGGCCTGGCGATACTGGGCCTCGCGCTCGGGATCGAGCGCGGCCTCGGCCGAGGACAAGACCTTCGAGCTCAAGCTCTCGCACTGGGTGCCGCCGTCGCATCCGCTGCAAAAGGCGATGGAGGATTGGGGCGCCTCGATCGAGAAGGATTCCGGCGGCACTATCAAATACAAGGTCTATCCGGCGCAGCAACTCGGCAAGGCGTTCGACCATTACGACATGGCGCGCGACGGCATTGCCGACGTGACTTATGTCAGTCCCGGCTATCAGCCCGGCCGCTTCCCCATCTTCGATGCCGGCAATTTGCCGTTCATGTTGTCCAACGCCAAGGGCGGCTCTGAAGCGCTTGATGCGTGGTATCGCCAATACGCCGACAAGGAAATGAAGGACGTCAAGTTCTGTTTCGCCTTCGCGCACGATCCCGGCACGTTTCATTCGCGCACCAAGAAGATCGTCGTGCCCGCCGACATCAAGGGTATGAAGATCCGGCCCGCGCACGCGACCATGGCGTCGCTGGTTACCGAGCTCGGCGGTACCAATGTGCAGGCCTCGGCCCCCGAGGTGCGTGACATCATCGAGAAGGGCGTGGCCGATGCGGTGACTTTTCCGTGGGGCTCGATCGTGCTGTTCGGCATCGACAAGGTGACGAAGTATCATATGGAGGCCGCGCTCTACACCACGAGCTTCGTCTGGGTGATGAACAAGTCGACCTATGCGCAGATGTCGCCGTCGCAGCAGAAAGTGATTGACGACCATTGCAACACGCAATGGGCGGAACGGGTCGCCGCGCCGTGGGCGGATTTCGAGCATGACGGCATCGCCAAGCTCAAGGCCGAGCCCGGTCAGGAAGTCTATCCGATCACCGACGCGCAGCTCGACGAGTGGAAAGCTGCGGCCGGACCCGTGGTGCAGAACTGGGCCAGCGCGGTGAAAAAGACCGGCAATGATCCGGATGCCGTGCTGAAGGGCCTCAAGGCGGAACTCGCCAAGTACAATTCCGGATACTGAAATCCGATACTGAACTCCGGTGGGCCGAGTTTAGTGTGCAACGATGGGGAGGCATTGATGCTCGGCACTCGTCACCTGGTACCCGGCGCGGTCGCCGTGCTCGGGCTCGTGCTGAGCTTCGGCGCCGCTTCCGCACAGGACAAGAGCAGTTGAGCTGAAAATCTCGCATTGGGTGCCGCCGTCGCATCCCTTGCAAAAGGCGATCCAGGACTGGGGCGACGATATTCAGAAAGCCTCGAACGGAACCATCACCTACAATATCTTTCCGGCGCAGCAGCTGGGCAAAGCGTTCGACCACTATGACATGGCGCGCGACGGCATCGCCGACGTCGTCTACGTCAATCCCGGCTATCAACCGGGGCGCTTCCCGATCATCGCAGCCGGCGAGCTGCCATTCCTCGTTGGCAATGCAAAAGGAGGCAATCGCGCCATCGACGCCTGGTACCGCAAATACGCGGCGAGCGAGATGAAGGACGTGCATTATTGCTTCTCCTTCGTGCTTGATCCGGTGACGTGGCATTCGGCCAATAAAAAGATCGTGGTGCCAGCCGACATTCGGGGCATGAAGATCAGGCCGGCGCAAGGCACCATCGCCACCTGGGTGACCCTGCTCGGCGGCACCAATGTGCAAGCCAGCGCGCCCGAACTACGGGACGTTCTCGCCAAGGGTGTTGCCGACGCGGGCACCTTCCCCTGGGGCTCGATGCTGCTGTTCGGCATCGACAAGGTGACCAAGTACGACATGGATGCGCCGTTGGGCTCGGTGATGTTCCAGTGGTTGATCAATCCGGCAACTTATGCCGCCATGTCCGCGTCGCAAAAGAAAGTGATCGACGATCACTGCACGAGCGAGTGGGCCGGCCAATTCGCGGATCCGTGGGTCGACTTCGAGCATGGCGGCTTGGAGAAAATCAAAGCCGAGCCGGATCATGAGGTCTACAAGGTCACCGACGAGCAACTTGCGGAATGGAAGAAGTCGGCTGAGCCGCTCAAAGAGAAGTGGGCTGTGGCCGTGAAAAAGGCGGGCGGCGATCCCGACGCCATCTGGAAAGAGCTGCAAGTGTCGCTGACGCGCTACGACGCCGGCTTCTGACGAAACGATGTCGCACGCCGACATTCCCGCTGCTGCACCTGCCGCGCCGCAGGCAGGACGCGCGGCCAGAGCCATGGATCGCTTCATCGACGGCATCGAGCTTATCGCCGCTTTCTTCGCCGGCATTGTCGCCATTGACATCTTCGTCTCGGTGCTGCTGCGCTATTTCTTCGCGGTGCAAATTCCCGACAGCTATGATTTCGGCCGGCTCTTGCTCGGTATCCTCATATTCTGGGGGATAGCCGCGACGTCCTATCGCGGCACCCATATCACCGTCGATCTTCTTTGGGCCAATGTCGGCCCGCGCATGCAGCGCTTCATCGACGTTTTCGCCACGCTGGTGCTGCTGTTCGTGGTGACGGTGCAGACCTACACGTTGTTCGACAAGGTCACGAGCACTTACGCCGAAAACGTGTCCACTTTCGATCTGCGCCTGCCGGTCTGGCCGTTCTTTCTGGTCGCGTGGCTCGGCGACGCGGCGGCGGTGCTGCTGATCGCGGTACGCACGTATCGGTTGATCTTCCATCCGGAGCTTATGGGCGGCCGCTACCAGATCAAGCCGGTAGAATGAGGCGCAGATCTAAGAGGTTTATTTGGGCACCGACCTCGTCGCCATAATCGGATTTCTCGTCCTCTTCGGCCTGATGCTGATGCGCGTGCCGGTCGGCATGGCCATGGGCCTCGTGGGCGTGAGCGGCTTTGCCTATCTCGTCGGCGGCCAGCCGGCGTTGAAGATCGTCGGTCATACCTCGATGCGGACGGTGACCGATTACACCTTCGGCGTCATTCCCATGTTTCTGCTGATGGGCGCGTTCGTATCCAATTCCGGCATGAGCCGCGAATTGTTCCGCGCCGCCAATGCGTTCGCCGGTCATTTCCGCGGCGGGCTCGGCATCGCGACCATCGCGGCCTGTGCCGGCTTTGCCGCCATCTCGGGCTCCTCGGTCGCTACCGCCGCCACCTTCGCTACGGTCGCCTATCCGGAGATGCGCCGCTACGGATATCCGCAATCGTTCGCCACCGGCGTGATCGCGGCCGGCGGCACGCTCGGCGCCATGCTGCCGCCGTCCACCGTGCTTGCGGTCTACGGCATCATCACCGAGCAGGACATCGGCAAGCTGTTCATCGCCGGCATCATTCCGGGACTGCTTGCCGCTTCGATGGACATACTCACCGTCGTCATCATCGGGCGGCTGCGGCCGGATTTCCTGCCCACCGCGCCGCGCCACTCCTGGAAGGAGCGCCTTGCCGGACTGCGCGACATCTGGGCGATGCTGCTGCTGTTCGTCTTTGTCATCGGCGGGCTCTATGGCGGCCTGTTCACGCCGACCGAAGCCGGCGGCATGGGTGCGGTCGGCGCGCTTCTGATCGGGGTGGCGCGCGGCAAGCTGAACGCGGCTGGAGATCCGCCGTTCGCTGCTGCAGGCGGTGCGCACCGCCGCTGCGGTACTCACGGTGCTGATCGGCGCGCTGTTGTTCGGCTATTTCCTCACCGTGACGCAGACGCCGCAGAAGGTGACCGCCCTGCTCACCGGGCTCGGGCTGGGCCGCTACGGCGTGCTGGCGCTGATCATGCTGATGTATCTGGTGCTCGGCTGCCTCATGGACTCGCTCGCCATGATCATCCTGACCATCCCGATCATCTTCCCGGTCATCACCCAGCTTGGCTTCGATCCGATCTGGTTCGGCATCATCATCGTCATGACCGTCGAGCTGGGGCTCATTCATCCGCCCGTCGGCATGAACGTATTCGTGATCAAAAGCGTGATCCAGGACGTAACGTTTTCGACGATTTTCATCGGTGTGCTGCCGTTTATCGTCACCGACCTCATCCGTCTTGTCATTCTGATCGCGTTCCCGATCCTCGCGCTCTACTTGCCGTCGCACATGTAGCGGTTAGGATGGATTCAAAGACAGGAGATCGCCATGCTTCGCCTGCTCGTTGCCGTCGACGGTGATCGCGTTCGCGCCGGCCGCTTACGCCGCCGACCAAAAGCAGATGGAACGAGAACAAGAAGGCGGTGGTTGAATTCTATGACCTTGCGATCAATCAGAAAAATTTCGAGGCCGCGGCAAAATTCCTCGGCCCGCGCTACACCCAGCATAATCCGAGAGCCGCCGACGGGCCGGATGGGCTAAAGGCCTTTCTCGCCTATCTGCGCGAAAAAATGCCTGACTATCACAGCGACATCAAACGCGTGTTCGCCGACGGCGACTACGTCATCCTGCACGTCCACAACGTGCCGACCCCCGGCAGCCGCGGCAACGCCATCATCGACATTTTCAAGCTCGAAAATGGCAAGATCGTCGAGCATTGGGACGTCCGGCAGGAAATCCCGGAACAATCCGCCAATTCCAATACGATGTTCTAGGGGGCTTTCGTCTCGTCATTCCGCGGCGCCGCGCAGCGGCGAGCCCGGAATGACGCTTCGGCGAATTGTTGCTGTTCAGGTCCGGCCGCCGCCGGCAAGGACGGCGCGTGTGGCGCGGTCAGGACCGAAATCGTCGATGCTGTCGATCGCCAGCAGGTCCGCGAGGCGCGTGCGCGCGCGGTTGACGCGGCTCTTGATGGTGCCGACCGCGCAGCCGCAGATCGCAGCCGCCTCTTCATAGGAGAAGCCGGAAGCGCCCACTAAAATCAGCGCTTCGCGCTGGTCTGAAGGCAGCTTTGCCAGCGCGGCGCGAAACTCGCCGAATTCGACCCGTCCGGTCTGCTCCGGATGCGTTTTGAGCGTATCGGCATAGCGTCCGTCGGCATCCTCCACCTCGCGCCGCCGCTTACGGTATTCGGAGCGGAACAGGTTGCGCAGAATAGTGAAGAGCCATGCCGGCATGTTGGTGCCGGGCTCGAAGGAATCGATATGGGCGAGCGCGCGCAGCAACGTCTCCTGCACCAGATCGTCGGCGCGGTCGACATGGCCGCACAACGAGATGGCGAAGGCGCGCAGGCTCGGCACCGTGGAAAGCACTTGATCGCGTATGGCGGGATCGAGCTTCATGCCGCACCGTTGTCTTGGTCGCTCAGCCGACGAACCAGGTCGGCAATATGTTGCGGCACCCCCTCCTTGACGACATCGTCGTACATCGAGCGGAGTTGTTGCCCAATGCGCGCTTGAACTTCACGTCCCAGGCGCACTTCGCTTTTGCGGTGAGTGGCTGTCCTACCCATAGCATCCCGGGCTTCCGGCTGGTCCGCATCCGGCGCCGGCGTTTCAACGTTGGCTATCTTACCCTTAGTCATTTTCCGTCATCCCCCGCTCCGCCCTAACTGCCGCCTTCGACTTCGTATGACTCCGCCCCAACCGTTGCCCAGCTAACGCGTGGTTCTGCCGTTGGTTCCGGCCAGCGGAACTATTTAGGGAACCATGTTTGCGTGGCGACGTTTTAGCCACTAGCGTTGGGCATCTGGAAGGGGAGGGTCCTTTGTCGACTTCGGAAGCTGTGCTCCAGCATCTACCGTTTTTGCGCCGGTACGCCCGCGCGCTCACGGGCAGTCAGTCGTCTGGTGACAGCTATGTCGCCGCCACCCTTGAATCGCTGATCGCTAGCCCGAAAATCCTCGATTCCGGCCCCAGTCAGCGGGTTGCCATCTACCACCTGTTCACCAAAATCTGGAACTCCGTCGCCGTGAACGGGAAAGCCGACGCTGCCGAGCCGAATCTCCTGCCGGAACAACACATTACGCAGATAACGCCGCGGCCGCGCCAGGCTTTTCTGCTGGTCGCGCTGGAAGGCTTCTCGGAGGAGGAGGCCGCGCGGATCCTTGACTGCGATCTCCCGACCTTGCGCGGCCTGGTCGAGCAATCCGGCCGCGAGCTTGCCGCCGAGATCGCGACCGATGTGCTCATCATCGAGGACGAAACCTTCATCGCCATGGATATCGAGGCCCTGGTGGAAAGCCTCGGCCATCGAGTGATCGGCGTCGCCCGCACCCACGCTGAGGCCATCGCACTCGCCAAGCGGAAGCAGCCAGGACTTATTCTCGCAGACATCCAGCTCGCCGACGGCAGTTCGGGTCTCGATGCCGTCAACGAACTTCTCGGCGCGTTCGAAGTACCGGTGATCTTCATCACCGCCTACCCCGAGAGATTTCTTACCGGGCAGCGGCCGGAGCCCGCGTTCCTGATCGCCAAGCCGTTCCAGCTTGCGGTGGTCTCGGCGGTGGCGAGCCAGGCGCTGTTCTTCGGGCGCAAAGCGCGTCAGCGCGAGCGGCAGCCGACCGCGTAATTCTTCGAGTCATCTCTCCATGGCGTGATGGCCGGGCTCGTCCCGGCCGTCTTCGTTTTTCTCACCAAGATTGTTTCGCTAAGCAGTGGACGCGGCTTCGCGCCAAAAAATTAGGGCGCAACCGATCGGTCCATCGGTTGCGCCCAAGATGACCAGCCAAGCACGGGGGGAGGGGGGAAAGGATGGCCGGTCCTCACAATAAGCCGCAATCCCGCTGATGGTTCCGGCGCCCGATCGATTCCATGAAACTCTTCCGTCACCATCACGCAGGCGTGAGCGGTGGCATCACAACACAGTGAGGCTGCGCGCGGCCGGAACTGTGCGTGGCTACGTACGTTACCTATCGCGCGGGGCTGATTGGCTTCGCGTATTCGGGACATGGGGGATCGTGTCGATGGATTCGGAGACAATCCGATGCGCGTGGGTCTATTTGCTCGCTCCGTGGCTGTGGCGATCGCATTGCTGACGGCGAGCCTGATATCGTTCCCCTCATTCCCAAATCCGGCCGCGGGATGGCTCAACTCGATCCCGGCGATGTCAGTCAACCGTGGGCTGAAAGGCGATCGCCTGCCGCTTGTAGAACCGACCGCCGAGCCGCGTGAACTTGGATTGCCGGTTTCGCCGGCGCAGTCGCGCGCCAAGGTGCCGGTCGGGTGCGATGCTGCCTTCAGTCCGATTTCCTCGCCGCAGCTGGCGAGTGTTTTTCGGCGTTGCATGGCTTGAGAAAAATTTTGATCAAAAACGTCTCGCGTTAGGATCGGCGGCGCGCGAGATTTTCCTTCAGCTGGCAATAAGGCTTGCGGCAGTCACCGATCTGCGACAGTAGGTAGCGTTGGATCGCGTCCTCCTGGGTGACAAGCCCCGCCATGAACGAGGAAGTCGTCAGTATTCCGTCAGCGGGTTTACGCCTGCATGGCGTCCTCGGTACACCGGCGGGATTGCGCCCGTCGGAGCGGCGCGCGGCTTTCCTGGTACTGCACGGCTTCGGCGGCAATTGCGAGTCCGCCGGCGTCATCCAGCCGACGCGGGTACTGAGCGAATTCGGCTACGTCACGCTGCGCTTCGACATGCGCGGCTGCGGCAAGAGCGAAGGCGAGTTCGGCCGCGTCATCTGTCTCGAACAGGTCGAGGACCTCGGCAACGCGCTCACCTTCCTGGCGCGCCATCCGGCCGTCGATCCCGATCGTATCGGCGTCATCGGTTCGAGCTTCGGCGGCGCGGTCGCGGTCTATGCCGGCGGCACCAATCCGCGCATCGCCGCCGTTATCTCCAACGGCGGCTGGGGCCACGGCGAGCGCAAATTTCGCGGCCAGCATCCGACCCCGGAAGCCTGGGCGAAGTTCACCATCATGCTCGCGGAAGGACGCGCCCACCGCGAGCGCACCGGCAAGTCGCTCATGGTGCCGCGCGACCAGATCGTGCCGATCCCAGCGCACGTGCGGCAGAACCTGGACAAACAGAACGTGGAAATGCTGGCGCGCAATTCCGTTGAGCTGTTCCCGGCCGAAACGGCGCAGAGCATGTTCGACTTCCGGGCCGAGGAAGTGGTCGGCAAGATCGCGCCACGCCCGCTCCTGCTCATCCATGCCGCCAACGATTTAGTGACGCCGACGGAGCAATCGATCGAGATGTTCAAGCGCGCGGGCCAGCCGACCGAGCTGCATTTGTTCTCCGGCCTCGATCACTTCCTGTTCAACGAAAATTCCGCGCGGGTTTGGGGCGTGCTGCGCAACTGGCTCGACGCCTATTTTCCGGCGGCAAAGTAGACGGAGACGGGCGTGAGCCGCAGCCGCATCGTCGTCGGCCACGAGGAGCTTGCACGCTTCATCGGCGATGCGCTCATGGCGAAGGGCGCGAGCGCGGCGGATGCGGCAATCGTCGCCGACGGATTGACCTGGGCCAATTTGCGCGGCGTCGACGGCCACGGCGTCTCGCGCCTGCCGTTCTATCTCCGGATGATCGAGCGCGGCGAAATCGATCCGCAGGCACGGCCGCAGCTGCTGCACGATCGCGCGGCGACGTTCATGCTCGACGGCGGCCATGGTTTCGGCCCGGTGGCGATGATGCAGGCGATTGAGATCGCCATCCAGCGCGCACGGACGGCGGGCGTCTGCTTCGGCCTGGTGCGCCGGACGACGCATACCGGTACGATCGGACGTTACGCGCAATGGCTGGCGGCGCGCGGCTGCGCCGCTCTTATCATGGGCGCAGGCCCGGCCTTCATGGCCTATCACGGGGCGCGGGTTGCCAGCATGGGAACGAGCCCGATCGCGATTGCCGTGCCGAGCGGCCAAGGTCCGATCGTCCTCGACATGGCGACGAGCACGATTTCGAACGGCAAGATTTTGCAGGCGCGCGCCACCGGGGCGGAGCTGCCGCCAGGCACGGTGCTGACCGGAGCGGGCGAGCCGACCACCGATCCGCGGCTGGCTGAGATCTTGCTCCCGCTCGGCGGCCCCAAGGGATCGGGCTTGGCGCTGATGTTCGAGATGCTGGCGAGCGTGCTGGCGGCGGCGCCAATCCAGGCGCCCGCGCTCGGGCCGGAAAAGCGCCGACGGATGACACAGAACAGCGCGATCCTTGCTGTTGATGTCGAAGCCTTCCGACCGCTCGCCGAGTTTGCCGGTGACGCCGATGCGCTAGCGGCAATCCTCAAGACGCTGCCGCGCCAAGCCGGCTTCGATGAAATCCTGCTGCCGGGCGAGCGCGCCGGACGCACCGAAATCGCGCGCCGCAAGTCCGGCATCCCTATCCCGCCGAAGCTATGGGAGGAGCTGGAGGAGATTGCTAAAGCGCATGCGATCGCGCTGCCTGAGCTCTTACCCGCCCCGGCAAAGTGAAACGGAGCCGGGGAAGAAAAATCTTTTACGCTTCCGCAAGGCGCAGCCCGATGAGCCGGTCCAGCGCGGCGTGATCGGCGAGCAATTGCGCCGAGGCGCCGCTGTGGACGATGCGGCCGCGCTCGATGACGAGCGCATCCTGCGTCAGTGACAGCGCAATTTCGGCGTGCTGCTCCACGAGTATGAAGGCATTGGAGCCCTCTTTTGTCATGCGCCGGATCGCGGCGGCGAGTTCCTCGACCACGATCGGCGCCAGCCCTTCGAGCGGCTCATCGAGCAGAAGCAGCGCCGGATTGGTCATGAGCGCGCGCGCAATCGCCAGCATCTGTTGCTCGCCGCCGGACAGGTGATTGCCGAAATTGCGCCGGCGTTCGGCGAGACGGGGAAACAGGTCGTACACCGCGGCCAGATCCCAGCGGCCGGCGCGGGCGGCGACGGTCAGGTTCTCCTCGACGGTGAGCGAGGAAAAAATCTCGCGTTCCTGCGCCACCCAGCCGATGCCGGCCAGCGCCCGGCGATGCGGCGGCTGCTGGGTGATGTCGGCGCCGCGCCAGAGGATATGGCCGCGGCCGACGCGCGTGTAGCCCATGATGGTCAGCAGGAGCGTCGATTTGCCGACGCCGTTCCGGCCCAGCACGGCGAGACTGCCGCGTTCCGGCAGCGCCAACGACACCCCATCGAGCACGACGGCGGAGCCGTATCCGGCGCGCACGTCGCTGAGCGCAAGGAGCGGCTCAGTCATAGCGCAGCTTCTCCAGACCTTTGGCGGACGCCTTATCAAGGGCTTTGCCGAGATAGACCGCGCGCACCCGCGGGTCGGACGCGATCTCCTGCGGCGTGCCTTCGACCAGAACGCGCCCGCCGACCATGACAATGACACGCGTGGCAAAGCGAAACACCAGTTCCATGTCGTGCTCGATGAACAACACGGTGATGTCGCGCGACAGGCCGGCGATGGCGGCGAACAATTCCTTGCTTTCCTCGCGCGGCACGCCGGCCGCCGGCTCATCGAGCAGCAGCACCTTCGGGCGGGTCGCCAACGCCAGCGCGATCTCAAGCAGGCGCTGCTGGCCGTAGGCAAGCTCGCGCGTCGGGCGCTGACAGACCGCGGCGAGGTTTAGCGCCGAGAGGATGTCGAAGGCCTCGTCGATTTCGGGGCCGTAGGCGGGGAGTTGCCGCCACCATATGCTTGCAGCGCGGGTGCGCTCGCACACCGCCAGCGTCACCGACTCGAGCGCAGTTAGGTGCGGAAACAGCGAATTGATCTGGTAGGTGCGCACGAGGCCGCGGCGCACGCGCTGCTCGGGCGGCAATGCGGTGATGTCGGCATCGTCGAGCAAAATGCTGCCGGCGTCCGGCCGCAGCATTCCGGTGATGAGATTGATCAGCGTCGTCTTGCCGGCGCCATTGGGGCCGATCAGCGCGTAGCGCACGCCTTTCGGCAATTCGATCTCGATGTCGCTCGCCACGATCAACGAGCCGAAGCTCTTGGCCAGGCCGCGGGTCGCGAGCGCCGGCGCGTTCACGAGTTGCTCCAGCGCGCTGCCAGTTTGGCAAGTCCGCCGAGAATGCCGTTGGGGAGGAACATCACCACCGCCACCAGCAGAATGCCAATCCAGAAATACCAGTATTGCGGTTCGATGCCGGAGAACTGATCGCGCGCGATCATGAACACCGCCGCTCCGACCAGCCCGCCATAGAGCCTGCCGGCGCCGCCGAGCACCAGCATCACCACGACTTCGGCGGAGCGTTCGAAGCCGAGCGAATCGAGCGATACCGTCTCCGTCGTCTGCGCCAGCAACGCGCCAGCGATCCCGGCGATGGCCGCCGCGATGGTGTAGATGGTGCGCATGTGGGCTTGGCTCGGCGCGCCGATCGCGGGCATGCGGACGAAGTTTTCGCGAATGCCGCGCAGCGACAGGCCGAACGGCGAATGGATCAGCCGCCGCGCGAACAGGAACAGCACGAACAACACGGCCAGCGCATAGCTGTAGGCGGTGGTGCCGTACAAATCGAAGGAGAAGTAACCGAGGAGCTTCCAGGTGTGGATGCCCTGCAGACCATCCATGCCGCCGGTCAGCCATCCGAGACTGTTGGCAAGCTCCGCCAACAACAGGCCGAACCCGGTGGTGAGCATGATCAGGGCGAGGTGGCGAAACCGGCAGATGACGAAACTCGTCGCGTAGCCAACGACGCCGGCGGCGAACGCCGCCGTCGCCAGCCCGGTCAACGGCTCGCCCCAGCCATATTTCGACGCAAGGCCCGCCGTGTAAGCGCCGACCCCAAAGAACGCGGCGTGCCCGAGCGAGACAATGCCGGCGTAGCCGAGAATCAAATCGAGCGACAGCGCGAACAGCGCGGCGATGGCGATCTGACTCGCCAGCGACAGATAATTTGGAAACAGCACGTAAGGCAAAAGCGTCGCCAGCCAGAAAACAATCTCGACCGGCCGCCACCGCGTTTGCGCCTGAAGATAAGCTTGCGGACTGGTCATCTTTTCGGTCAGCGCCATCGCTCAGCGCCTCCCGAGCAAGCCGAGCGGGCGCCACATCAATAGCGTGATCATGACCAGATAGATGAGAAATGCGCCCAGCTGCGGAATGTAATACTTGCCGGCGACGTCGCTGATGCCCAAAACGATGGCGGCGACAAAGGAGCCTGAAATCGACCCCAGTCCGCCGACCGACACGACGATCAGCACGTAAATCAGATAAGTGAGAGCGAAAGACGGATCGAGCCCGATGATCTCAATCGCCAGCGCGCCGCCAAGGCCGGCCAGACCGCTGCCGAGAGCAAAGGTAATTGCAAACGTCCGATCGACGTCGATGCCGAGACCGCGCGCCATGCGTTCGTTGTCAACGGCGGCGCGGATGCGGGCGCCGAACCGGGTGTATTCGATGCCGAGCACGAGCGCCAAGGTGATCAGCGCCGCGAGCCCGACCAGCATCAACCGGTACACGGCAAAGCGAAGGCCGAGGAAAGTGATCGAGCTGCGCAGATAGGGCGGCAGCTGCAACGGTTGCTGGTCGGTGCCGAAGATGTAAGCCGCTACCGCCACCGAGATAAAAACAATGCCGATGGTCAAGAGCACCTGATCGAGTTCACTCGCCCGATAGACACGGCGAAAGAAGGTTCGCTCAAAGGCGACGCTGACCACCGCGGCGACGACGAAGGCGCATGGCAGCGTGGCGAAAAACGGCCAGCCATAACGGCTCATCAAGGCCACGGTGACGTAGCCGCCAAGCATGGCGAAGCTGCAGTGTGCCAGATTGATGAAATTCATCATGCCTAGTGTCACCGACTGTCCGACCGACAGCAGGAACAGGAGCATGCCGTAAGCGAGGCCGTCGAACAGAACGCCAAAGACGGGAGGAAGCATGGTCGGATGGCCCCGATGAATGGACAACAAACTAACGGACCACGCCGCCGGCGGCCAAGTCATTTCCTGCCCACCGCGCGGCAGGCCGAGCCATCTTAGGCCGACGCGTGAGGCCCACCGCGGTCATCTTGAGCAAAGGGCCGCCCGCTTACTGCTTCATCGCCGCCTTGAACGGATCCCTGACGTTCGGGATGGCGGCGATCTCCACATTGACCAGCTGACCGTCGACCAGCTTGACCTCACGGATGTAAACGGTCTGGACGATGTCGCGCGTTTCCGGATCGATGCTGATCGGGCCGCGCGGGCTCTCCCAGCTCATGCCTTTGGCGGCGCTGATGAGCGAATCGCCGTCGGTCTTGCCGCCGGACTTTTGCAGTGCCGCGTCGATCAGGTGCATGCCGTCATAGCCGCCAACCGAGAAAAAATCGGGTTTGCGATGGAAGTCGGCAGTGTAGGCGTTCACGAACGCTTCGTTCAGCCTCGAGTGGTGACTGTAGTCGTAATGGCCTGCGGTGATGATGCCGACGGCGATGTCGCCCATGCTGGCGAGCGCATGTTCGTCGGTGATTTCGGCCTGGCCCAGGATCTTGATCTTCCGCGGGTCGATACCGCGTTCGGCCAACGCCTTGCCGAAGGCGACCGGCTGGGCGCCCCCGGGAATCATGATGAAGATGCCCTGCGGATTGAGATCCTTGGCGCGTTGCACGTAGGCCGAGAAATCCGGGCTCTGCACCGCCATGCGCACCGAGCCGATGATGTCCCCACTCGCCTCCTTGAAGCCCTTCTGAAACGCGGCCTCCGCATCGATGCCAGGGCCGTAGTCGGTGACCATGATGTAGGCGCTCTTCAGCCCGAGCTGTCCGGCCCAGGTGGCGAGCGTTTGGTTGAGCTGCGGAATGGTGAACGAGACGCGCGCCATGTAAGGCGATTTGGTGGTGACAATCGCCGTCGCCGCGTTCATGACCACCATGAACTTTTTCGCTTCGGCGGACACATCGGCGGCGGCCAGCGCGTTCGGCGTCAGCTGAAAGCCGGCGAGGATATCGACGTTGTCGCGGGTCACCAATTCCTGCGCCAGGCGCTTGGCAACCGGCGGATTGATGCCGCCAGTATCCTTGCGGATGATCTCGACGTTTTTGCCACCGAGCTTGTCGCCGTGCTGCTTGAGGTAGAGCTTGATGCCATACTCGGTCTGCGTCGACGGGTCAGCAAACTGGCCCGAATAGGGCATGATGACACCGATCTTGACCGTGTCCTGGGCGTGGCCGGCGTTCGCTGCCAGCAGGCCTGACGCGAGCGCGCCGATGCCGGCGAGCAAAATGCGCTTCATGGTATCCTCCCAGTTTATTAGTTGCTGTCGAGAATGCCCTAACCCTCCGGCAAAGAAAAGCGCCGCTAACCTTGCGGCTCGCGGCGCGTGCTTCGCCAAAACCTGCCGGAGCTTTTTATTTGGTCCGCCGCTTCCGGGCGTTGAGGTGTGCTCTATTGCCGCATCACTGCTTCATGCGCGCCTTCACCGGGTCCTTGACGTTCTCGGTCTTGTCGAACTCGACATTGACGAGTTGACCGTCGACCTTCTCGACGCGGCGAAAGTAAACAGTCTGGATAATGTCGCGCGTTTCCGGATCGATGCTGATCGGTCCGCGCGGGCTCTGCCAGCTCATGCCCTTGGCCGCCGCGATCAGCGAATCGCCGTCGGCTTTGCCGCCGGTCTTCTTCAACGCCTCATAGATCAGGTGAGTGCCGTCGTAGCCGCCGATCGAATAGATGTCCGGATTGCGATGAAATTCTTCATAGTAGGCCTTCACGAACTCATGATTGAGCGGCGAATTGTGGTTGTAGTCGTAGTCGGAGACGGTAATGATGCCGAGCGCCGCGTCGCCCATGCTTTTGAGCGCGCTTTCGAAGGTAAGCGCATCCTGACCGAGCACTTTGGTCTTGGAAGTATCGACGCCACGCTCCGCCAAGGCCTTGCCGACCGCGGCCGGCTGCGCGCCGCCGGGAATCCAGATGTAAATCGCGTCCGGTTTGGTATCGAGCGCGCGCTGCACAAAAGCGGAGAAATCCGGATTGCCGACCGGAAAGCGAACGGAGCCGACTATCTCGCCACCCGCCTCCTTGAAGCCCAGATGGAAGGCGCTTTCGGCGTCGATTCCCGGGCCGTAGTCGGAGACCATCGTATATACGGTCTTGATCCCGTGCTTCGCCGCCCAGGAGCCGAGCGTTTGATTGAGCTGCGGGGTCGTCACCGACGTTCGCGCGATATAGGGCGACTTGGTGGTGATGATCGAGGTCGCTGCGTTCATGACCACCATGAATTTTTTCGCTTCGGCGGAGACGTCGGCAGCCGCCAGCGCATTCGGCGTCAGAGCGAAGCCGGCGAGGATATCGGCGTGATCGCGCACGATCAGTTCCTGCGCCAGCCGCTTGGCAATGTCGGGCGCAACGCCGCCGACGTCCTTGCGGATGAATTCAAGCTTTTTGCCGGCAACCATGTCGCCGTGCTGCTTCACGTAAAGCTTGATGGCGTTGTCCATCTGAATAGCGGTGTCGGCGAATTGGCCGGAATACGGGTTGATGATTCCAATCTTCACCGTGTCCTCGGCATGGCCAGTAGTCGCCGACAGCGCTGCGGCGACGGCGACGATGGCCCCGAGCAAAAGACGTTGCATTGCTTCCTCCAGTTTATTTGATGCCGAGAATGCCTCACCGTACCGATAAAGAAAAGCGCCGCGAAAGCTCATCGCGGCGCCTCGCAAGGCTTAAGCCGGTGTGGGGGCTTTTTCCGTTGCCGCTGCCCACGCAAAAACCTGATCGGCTGCGTCAGTGGGTCATCGCGGCCTTCACCGGATCTTTGACGTTGGGGATCGACGCGATCTCCACATTGACAAGCTTGCCGCCGACTTTCTCTACCTTGCGAATGTAGACGGTCTGGACGACGTCGCGGGTTTCCGGATCGATCGAAATCGGTCCGCGCGGGCTTTCCCAGCTGGCACCCTTGGCGGCGTTAATCAGCGATTCGCCGTCCGCCTTGCCGCCGGATTTCATCAAGGCGATGTCGATCAGGTGCATGCCGTCATAGCCGCCGATCGAGAAAAAGTCCGGATTGCGCTTGAAGTCGGCATTGTAGGCTTTGACGAATTCTTCGTTCAGCTTCGACGGATGGTTGTGGTCGTAGTGGCCACAAGTGATGATGCCCTCGGCGATGTCCCCCATGCTGGCGAGTGCATGCTCGTCGGCGATCTCTAATTGTCCCAAGATCTCGGTCTTCTTGGGATCGACGCCCACTTCGGCCAACGCCTTGCCGAAGGCGGCTGGCTGCGCGCCGCCGGGAATCATAACAAAGATGCCCTGCGGATTGAGATCCTTGGCGCGTTGGACATAGGCGGTGAAGTCGGGATTTTGCACCGCCATCCGCACCGACCCCACGATCTCGCCGCCCGCGCTCTTGAAGCCCTTGTGAAACGCGCCCTCCGCGTCGATACCCGGGCCGTAGTCCGTCACCATGGTGTAGGCGTTTTTCAAGCCGCGCTTTGCCGCCCAGCTGCCGAGAGTCTCGACCAGTTGCGGCACGGTCAGCGACGTGCGCGCCATGTAAGGCGACTTGGTAGTGATGATCGAGGTGGCGGCGTTCATGACCACCATGAATTTCTTGGCCTCGGCGGAGACGTCGGCGGCGGCCAGCGCGTTCGGCGTCAGGACGAAGCCGGCCAGAATATCGACGTTGTCGCGGGTCACCAATTCTTGCGCCAGGCGTTTGGCGACCGATGGATTGATGCCGCCGACATCTTTGCGGATGATCTCGACGTTCTTGCCGCCGAGCTTGTCGGCGTGCTGCTTCAAATAAAGCTTGATCCCGTCATCCATCTGCGTTGCCGCATCGGCGAACTGACCGGAATACGGCATGATGAGACCAATTTTTACGGTGTCTTGCGCATGGCCCGCAGTCACCGACCAGCTTGCTGCCAAAGCGCATAAGCCGGCAAACAAAAAGCGCTGCATTTTATCCTCCCATCTTATTAGATGTTGCGTTTAGAATGCCCGAGCCACTTGACAAAGAAAAGCGCCGCGAACCGGGCAATCCGCGGCGTTTTGTCGTGCCGGTTTCGGCGGTAATTTTTGTTTCAGGTCAGGCGCTTTATTTCTTCATGCGCTCCTTGACCGGGTCCTTGACGTTCTCGACCTTGTCGAACTCGACATTGACCAGTTGATCGCCGACTTTCTCGACGCGACGAATGTAAACCGTCTGGATGATGTCGCGGGTCTCCGGATCGATGGTAATTGGGCCGCGCGGGCTCATCCAGCTTCATGCCTTTGGCGGCCGCGATCAGCGCGTCGCCGTCGGTGTTACCGCCGGTCTTTTTCAGGGTCTCGTAGATCAGGTGCATGCCGTCGTAGCCGCCGATAGAGAAAAAGTCTGGGTTGCGCCTGAACTCCGCGTTGTATGCTTTCACGAACTCATGGTTGAGCGGCAAATTGAGATTATAGTCGTACTCGCCGCAGGTGATGATGCCGATGGCCACGTCGCCCATGCTCTTGACCGCGCTTTCGCCGGCGAGCGCGTCCTGGCCCAGGATCTTGACCTTGGACGGCATCGATGCCGCGCTCGGCCAAAGCCTTGCCAATGGCGGCCGGTTGCGCGCCACCGGGAATCCAGATGTAGATCCCGTCGGGGTTCATATCCTTGGCGCGCTGCACGAACGCGGAGAAATCCGGATTGGCGACCGGGAAACGAACCGAGCCGACGATTTCGCCGCCGGCTTCTTTGAAGCCGGTCTGGAAAGCGGTTTCGGCGTCGATGCCGGGACCATAGTCGGAGACCATCGTATAGACCCGCTTGATCCCGTGCTTCGCCGCCCAGGCGCCGAAGGTCTGATTGAGCTGCGGCGTCGTCGTCGAGGTGCGGGCGAGGTAGGGCGATTTCATGGTGATGATCGAAGTGGCCGCGTTCATCACCACCATGAATTTCTTCGCTTCCGCCGAAACGTCGGCGGCGGCGAGCGCATTCGGCGTCAGCACGAAGCCGGCGAGGATGTCGGCGTGGTCGCGCACGAACAAGCTCCTGCGCCAGCCGCTTGGCGACATCCGGCGCAATGCCGCCGGTATCCTTGCGGATGAGCTCGATCTTCTTGCCGGCGACCGTGTCGCCGTGCTGCTGCATGTAGAGCTTGATGGCGTTGTCCATCTGCGCCGCGGTGTCGGCGAATTGTCCGGAATACGGCATGATAAGGCCGATCTTGATGGTGTCCTGCGCATTGGCCGAACCGAAGCCGAACAGCGCCAATGCTAATCCGGCAGCGCCGTACAAGAACTTTTGCATGGCTTCCCTCCCAGTTCCTGTAGTGCTCAATTCTTTTATAGGGAATATCCTCCTTCAGGTCGGCACCGGCCGCAACGCGCTATCGCGTCGCCGCTCTGCTGGGAGTGGGCCATCGCCCCTTATCGCTCCCTGAAAAGGGCGCGGACGGAGATCAGGGCAGACGTATGGATCCTGAACAAACAGAGGCCGGCACCATCGACCAGGACGAGGTCGCGCGGTTTTCGCGCCTCGCCGGCCAATGGTGGGATCCGCGCGGGCCGATGGCGGCGCTGCACAAGTTCAATCCGGTTCGCCTTGCTTACATCCGCGACCGCGCCGCTGCGCATTTCGGCCGCGATCCGACGCGGCTCGACAGCCTCGCCGGCTTGCGGGTTCTCGACATCGGGTGCGGCGGCGGGATTCTCTGCGAGCCGCTGGCGCGGCTTGGCGCCTCCGTCGTCGGCGCCGATCCGTCGGAGAGCAACATCGCCGTCGCGCGCCACCACGCGGCGCAGTCGGGCCTGGCCATCGACTACCGCAACACCGCCGCGGAAACGCTGGCGCAAGCCGGCGAAGTCTTTGACATCGTTCTCGCCATGGAAGTGGTCGAGCACGTGACCGATGTCGGCCTGTTCGTCGAGCTTGCGGCGGCGATGGTGAAGCCGGGCGGGCTGATGTTCGTCGCCACGCTCAACCGCACGGCAAAAAGCTTTGCGCTGGCGATCGTCGGCGCCGAATACATTTTGCGCTGGCTGCCGCGCGGCACCCATCAATGGGACAAGTTCGTGACGCCCAACGAACTCGAGATCGCCATCGAGCAGAGCGGCTTGCACATCAGCGACGAGACCGGCGTGATCTACAATCTCTTCGCCGACCGCTGGCAGCTTTCCACCGACATGGACGTGAACTACATGGTGGTCGCGGAGAAGGCGGCGTAATGGTCGCACCGTGGCTGTGGGCCGTCTTCACCGTCATCGCTGCATTCGCCCAGACGTTGCGCAATGCGATGCAGCGCGAGCTGACCGGCAGCCTCGGCACCGTCGGCGCGACCCATGTGCGGTTTCTGTTCGGCTTTCCCTTCGTGCTGGTTTTTCTTGGCCGGCGTCATGCTCGGCAAGCGGAGCGCCGCCGCCACGGCCCGGGTTGGATTTTCTGGCCTTGGGCAATCGTCGGCGCCGTCGCGCAGGTCGCCGCCACGGCGCTGATGCTCGCCGCCATGGGCGAGCGCTCGTTTGTTGTCACCATCGCCTACATCAAGACCGAGCCGATCCAGGTCGCGATCTTCGGCCTCATTTTTCTCGGCGATGCCGTGACTTGGCCGATGATGACGGCGATCCTCGTCGCCACCGCCGGCGTGGTGATCATGTCGACCAAGCCGGGGGGCATGGTCGGCGGCATCAGGCCGACGCTGTTGGGCCTCGCCTCCGGCGGCATGTTCGCGCTTTCGGCGATCGGCTTTCGCGGCGCCATCCTCAGCCTCGAGCTGCCGAACTACGTGATGGCTGCGACGTTCACGCTCGCCATCGGGATCGCCATGCAGGCGGTGCTGCTGTCGCTTTATCTTGGCCTGCGCAGCCCTTCGGTGCTGTACGCGATCGTGCACGCCTGGAAGCCCTCACTGTTCGCCGGCTTTGCCGGGAGCGGTCGCCTCGCAGTTCTGGTTTCTCGCCTTCGCGCTCGCCACTGCCGCGAGCGTGCGCACGCTCGCCTTGGTCGAGGTATTGTTCGCTCAGCTCGTCGCCCGCTTTGCGTTCGGTCAGCGCACCAGCGCGCGCGAAGCGGTCGGCATGCTGCTTGTCGTCTGCGGCGTCGGGCTTCTGATCTGGGCGTATTGAAGTTCGCCTTCGGAGCCTAGCCTTCTACTCCGGAAATCACCTAACATGGTAAACTCATAAACCGGCGGCAAATGTCCGCCTCCTAAGGGTAAAGCGGTCGCTCATGGTTTTCAATTCTGAGTGCACGAACTAATTAAACTCGTCCGGCAAAATCGGCAGCGGATGGAATTCGATGCCTTCTTCGTGCAATTCCTTAGCTTCGTCTGGTGAAGCTTCGCCGTAGATCGAGCGGTGCTCGATCTCGCCGTAATGGATCTTGCGCGCCTGCTCGGGAAAGCGCGGGCCGACATAATCGGCGTTCTTGGTGACGTGGTCGCGTAGTTCTTTCAGCTTTTTGCGCAGCTCGCGCTCGGGCGGCGACATGATGGCGACCGGCGCTTTGCCGGGCGGGACAGGCAGCATGGGCGCCGCGTGAACAGGCGCCGGTCCGGCAGGCGGCGTCGGAACGGGCAGCGCTGGCTCGGCGGTCTCGGTGCGCGCCAGTCGCGGCGCCATGATCGCCTTCTCGACTTTGGCGGAGCCGCAGATCGGGCAAGTCACCAGGCCGCGCTTGGCCTGCTTGTCGTAGGCCGCCGAGTTCTGGAACCAGCTCTCGAAAGTGTGGCCGTGCTCGCAATTGAGCGCGTAGCGGATCATAGCGGTGCTCGCACCGCGTGCAGATGGGTCGGCTCGGCCATCGGTTCGATAAGCTCGAAGCGCCGGCCGTGATGCAGCGAGGGAATCCGCGAACGCGCGGCGGCGACCTGCGCCGGATCGACCTCGGCGAGGATCACGCCCGGCTCGGTGCCGCCCTCGGCGAGGATTTGGCCCCACGGATCGACGATCAGCGAATGGCCGAAGGTCTCCCGCCCGCTCTCGTGCTTGCCGCCTTGCGCGGCGGCGAACACGAAACAGCCGTTCTCGATGGCGCGCGCGCGGATGAGTACGTGCCAGTGCGCCTCGCCGGTCTGCCTGGTGAAGGCGGAGGGGATGGAAAAGAACGAAGCGCCGGCTTCGGCGAGCGCGCGATAGAGCGCCGGGAAGCGCAGATCGTAGCAGACGGTGACGCCGAGCCGGCCCCATGGCAGGTCGGCGACGACGGCGAGATCGCCCGGGCGATAATTGCGCGATTCGCGATAGCTTTCGCCGTTCGCCAAGATCGACGTCGAACATGTGGATCTTGTCGTAGCGGGCGACGACGTCGCCGCGGCGGTCGATCAGGAACGAGCGGTTCGCCGCCTTGTCGGGCGACGCCTTGATCGCGAGCGAGCCGATATGGACGTAGATCGAAAGCTCGCCGCGCCGCCTCGCGTAGCGCCGCAAGCGTCGGATCGCGTTCTTCATCGGCGATGGTCGCGAACAGGCGCTCGCGCTTGACCTCCATGATGTTGGTCATTTCCGGCGTCAGCACATAAGCGGCGCCGGCGCGCGCCGCTTCCTCGATCGCCGCAAGCGCGGCTGCAAGATTGGCCTGCGGATCGAGACCCGAGCGCATCTGCACGAGGCCGACCTTGAAAACGGAAGGCGTTGCGGCGTTCATGCCTGCTGGCCTTCGCCCTGCCCAAGCAGCGGCTCGAGCTTGCCGGCTTCCTCGAGCGCGTAGAGCTCGTCGCAGCCGCCGACATGGGTCGCGCCGATGAAAATCTGCGGCACCGTGCTGCGTCCGTTTGCGCGCTCGACCATCTGTTGCCGCATCTGGCGATCCCCGGTGACGTCGATTTCATGGAAATCGACGCCCTTGCGGGACAGCAGCTCCTTCGCCCAATGACAATAGGGGCAATATTGCTGCGTGTAGATTTCGACAGAAGTCATAAGGCTGCGTTAATTGTATCAAACCGTTGTCTTATATGGACGTTCGCACCGGATCGGCAACCCTGGCGAACACCAGCACGTCGACATTGGCGGCGCCGGCGCGTAGCAGCGCCCGCGCGCAGCCCTCGACCGTGGCGCCGGATGTCAGCACATCGTCGACCAGGACGAGGCGTCGGCCGGCGACCGCCGCCTTGCCGTCTGGCGGCACGCGGAAGGCGCCCTGGACATTGGCGGCACGCTCGGAGCGGGTGAGCCCGACCTGCTGGGCGGTCGGCTTCACGCGCTTGAGCGCTCCCGCGACGATCGGCACCCCACTGGCGGTGGAGACGGCGGCGGCCAGCATGGCCGATTGGTTGAAGCGCCGCGCCCAGCGCCGGCGCCAATGCAGCGGCACCGGGACAAGGGCGTCGGCGTCGGCCAAGAGCTCGCGACCGGCCTGGCCGAGCCAGCGTCCCATCATCGGCGCCAGATCGAGCCGGTCGCCATATTTCAGTGCATGCACCAGCGTGCGCGAAATCTCGTCAAACCGCACCGCGGCGCGGGCGCGGTGATAGGCCGGCGGCTCGGCGATCGCCTCCATGGACAGGATGCCTGGGCCCGGGTCGTAGACGAAGGGAATGCCGAGCCGCTCGCAGTAGGGCCGGCTGATGAAGGAAAGCTTGGACCAACAGGTCGGACAAAGCCCTTGCCCCTCGACGGGCGCGCGGCAGGCGGCGCACAGGCGCGGAAGAGCAAGATCGAGCGCGGCCGTGCAGGATAGCACGCGCGGTCTTGGTGGTGCGCCTAAGCCGCGTCGCGGCCGCGCTGCCCGCGCGTTCTGCGATGACGTCCCCCATGACCCCACGCTACCGCCAGGCCATGGACTTGTCATGCCAAGATCATCACATTTCCCGGATGGCCGCAGGCCCGGCGTCAACGAGTCCGCTCATTTTCGACCGCCAGCTCCTCCGCGCCCGGCGCCGACGCGCGGCGTTGCTGGGGCCGGAGACGTTTTTGCTCGACCGAGTCGCCGGCGAGCTCGCAGAACGGCTCTCCGTGGTGCTGCGCCGTTTCGAGCTTGCGCTCGATCTTGGCACACCGGGCGCCGCGGTCCGCGCCGCGCTTCCCCGCCTTGATTCGGTCGGCACGATTGTCACCGCCGACGCCACATCGGCGAGCAATGCAGTGTCTGCGTCGCTATTTGTCCTAGCCGACGAAGAGACGCTGCCGTTTCGCGACGCCTGCTTCGATCTTGTGGTTTCGGCGCTGGCCTTGCAATTCGTCAACGATTTGCCGGGCGTGCTCGTGCAAATTCGCCGCGCGCTCAAGCCCGACGGATTGTTTCTCGCCGCGCTGATCGGCGGTGAGACGTTGACCGAGCTGCGCCAATCCTTCGCTGCAGCCGAAAGCGACGTCGAGGGCGGTGTCTCGCCGCATGTTGCGCCGTTCGCTGACCTGCGCGATCTCGGCGCTCTGTTGCAGCGCGCCGGATTCGCGCTCCCGGTCGCTGACGTCGACCGTGTCACCGTGCGTTACGAGTCGGTGTTTGCGCTGATGCACGATCTGCGGCGCATGGGGGCGACCAATGCGCTGATCGATCGCCATCGTGCGCCATTCAAACGCGCGACGCTGATGCGGATGGCGGAAATTTATCGCCAGCGCTTCGCCGATGGGGATGGGCGTATACGGGCGACCTTCGAGATCGTGTGGCTCTCGGGTTGGGCGCCGCATCCCGGCCAACAGCAACCGCTCAAGCCTGGCTCGGCGCAAACGCGTCTTGCCGATGTGCTCGGCAGCCGCGAAATATCGGCAGGCGAGAAGGCGGGAGGATAGCGAACGGGGAATAGGGAAGAACGACAATCAAGAGCCACGTACTATTCGCCGCCTCGCTATTCGCTGTTCCCTATTCCCTGTCCTCATTTCAACGCCGTCGCCACGCTGCTGAACATGCCTGTCACGCTCGATCCCAAGTTCACGACCGTTGCGGCGATTGCGATGGAGACGCCCGACGCGATCAAAGCATATTCAATCGCCGTGGCGCCGTTGTCGTCTCGCATCAGGCGCTGCAGCGATGTCCAGATTGCATGTGTCGAATCTTTTAACATGGCTTTCTGCCTTGTGCTTTGCCTTCGGCTTTTCCGTCTTGCTCTCTTTTCAGACTTCAACTCTCGCTCGGGTCATAGAAGCGCGGTCAGGTGCGGGATCAGCGGCTCGTCGGCCGGCGGCATCGGATAGTTGCGCAATTCATTTGGCCGCACCCATTTGAGCCTCTGCGCCTCCCGCGCTTCGACAATTCCATCCCAACGACGGCAGACATAGAGCGGCATCAACAAGTGGAAGTCAGGATAAAGGTGACTCGCGAATGTCAGCGGCGCGAGGCACTCCTCTTTGACGGCGATTCCCAGCTCCTCCTTCAGCTCTCGGATCAAGCTTAATTCAGGCCGCTCGCCGGGCTCGACCTTGCCGCCGGGGAACTCCCAAAGCCCCGCCATGGATTTTCCTTCCGGGCGCTGTGCTAGGAGCACGCGCCCATCGGCGTCGATCAGGGCGCAGGCGGCAACCAGAACAAGTTTGACGCTCACGATCCGTCCTCACTGTAGGAAACGCATGGTAAAGGCGGGTTCAATGCGGTTTAAGACTCTGTTGGAATCAACTTGGCGGTAAATGAAACGTTAAACGGTGGTGCGGATCAGTTCGATGATCGCGTCCGCCGCGGCCTTCGGCGCCTCCTGCGGCGGGTTGTGGCCAATCTTTGCCAGCACGCGACGCTGATAAGGTCCGCTGAAGAACGCCGCGTGCCGCTCCGAGCTCTCCGGCGGCAGGATGCCATCGGCCTCGCCCTGAAGCACGATAGTCGGCGCTGCGATCTTGGGCTTCCCGGCGAGGCGTTGCTCGATCGCTTCCAACGCCGGGTCGCCCGGCGCGTAGCCGAAGCGATGGCGATAGGACTGGATGGTCACCGCGACGAAATCGGGATTGTCAAACGACGCGGCGCTGCGCGCAAACGTCGCCGCATCGAACCGCCAATGCGGCGACCATAATTGCCAGATGAAGCGGCACAGCTCGTTGCGGTTGGCGTCCAGTCCCGCGCGTCCGCGCTCGGTGTGAAAATAATACTGGTACCACAAGCGATGCTCCTGCGCGGGTGCCTGCGGTTTCACCGAGCCGGGGATGTCCTGGATGTTATAGCCGTTGCCGCTAACGAGGCCGCGCACGCGCTGCGGCCACAAGGCCGCGACAATGCACGCCGCGCGTCCGCCCCAATCATAGCCGGCGAGCACGGCGCGTTTGATGGCAAGCGCATCCATCAATTCCCGCAAATCGTTGCCGAGCGCCGCCTGCTGCCCCGACCGCGGCGTTGCGGCGGAAAGAAATCGCGTAGCGCCAAAACCACGCAGATAAGGGACAATGACGCGATAGCCGGTGGCGACGAGCGGCGGCATAACCTCGTCATAACAGCGTGGATCGTACGGCCAGCCATGCAGGAGAAAGACCGGGATGCCGTCGGCGGGGCCGCTCTCTTCGTACGCGACCTCGAGCGCAGACGTACGAATGTGTTTAAGTCCAGCTGGCATCCTGCAGCTTTCAGCTGCGGTAATCGCCGTTGATGGCGACGTATTCCTTGGTGAGGTCGCAAGTAAGCACGCGATCGCGGCCTTTGCCGAGGCCGAGCGTTACCTTCACGGTGATTTCAGGTTTCCGCATCGCCGCGGAAACCGCGGCCTCGTCATAGCCGGGATCGCGGGCGCCCCGATGCGCGACGCGGATGCCGTTAAACCAGATCGCCAGCCGATCGCGGTCGGCCGGCTCCCCCGCCTTGCCCACCGCCATCACCACGCGGCCCCAATTGGCGTCCTCGCCGGCGATCGCGGTCTTGACCAGTGGCGAATTGGCGATCGACAGTGCGATCCGCCGCGCCGATTTTTTTGACACTGCGCCCTCGACCATGATCTCGACCAGCTTGCGCGCGCCTTCGCCGTCGCGCGCTACCTGCTCGGCGAGATTGGCGAGCACGGCGTTGAAGCTCTTGCGAAACGCGGGAAGCCGCGGATCGGAGAGACGCGTCATTTTCGCGATGCCGCGCGCCGCGGCAGCGCCAGTGGCGAAGGCGAGCAACGTGTCGGAGGTCGAAGTGTCGCCGTCGATGGTAACGGCGTTGAAGGTATCCTCGACGCCCCGCCGCAACAGGTCCTTGAGAACCGCGGGTGCTATCGGCGCGTCGGTAAAGACGAAAGACAGCATCGTCGCCATGTCGGGCGCGATCATGCCGGCGCCTTTGGCGATGCCGCAGATGGTCACCGCGGTCGAGCCCAGGCGGACGACGGCCGCCGCGCCTTTCGGAAACGTGTCCGTGGTCATGATCGCCTTGGCGGCTGCATGCCAGCCGCCGGGGCTTGCCTCGGTCGCGAGCCGATCCAGCACGCCAGCAAATTTCGTCGCATCGAGCGGTTCGCCGATGACACCGGTGGAAGCCAGAAACACATCACCCGGTTTGCACTGTGCAGCCTTGGCGGCGATCTCGGCCGTGAGCTTGGTTGCCACCCGGCCGGATTTGCCGGTGAAGGCGTTGGCGTTGCCCGAGTTGACGACGAGTGCGCGTGCACCACCACCCCCGCCGCCCTTGATCCGATCGCGGCACCAGTCGACCGCTGCCGACGGGCATTTGGAACGGGTGAACACCCCAGACACCGTCGTGCCGGGATCAAAAAGGGCGAGCAGAACGTCGGTGCGCCCGGGATAGCGGATGCCGGCGGCCGCACTTGCCAGCCGTACGCCGTCGACCGGCGGCATTTCGGGGAAGGACGCCGGCGCAAGAGGGGAGATCGATGTGGCCATCTTTTGAATTACTCGCGGCGCTAGCCCGCAACGACAACAATAGGTGATCTGTCGGCGATGTTTATGACAAGTCAGCTCACTACCAAACCAACTCAGTTATTGTTTCGGCAAGTGCTCGAAGCTCGGCAAGCCCTCAGGGATGTGATGGAAAGGCTGCTTGTCGATAGTGTAGATTGCCATCTGCGCGCTGCCAAAAAGGCTTGGATCGTCGAGCGTGCCGACTTTCAAAATCACGGCACGCAAACCCGGCCGCCGCGTCGTCAGATGGGTGCCGCATTCGGCGCAGAATTCCCGGGTCACGGCGCGTTCAAGATCGGGGCGTGCAAATTGCTTGGGCGTCCCTTTGGTGTAATTGAAGCCGTCGGGCGGCATGAGAAGAAACATGTTTGGAGCGCCGCCGGCGATATATTGGCATTCGCGGCAGTGGCATTGCGCTCTCAGCATCGGCTCGCCTTCGGCGACGTAGCGCACGGCGCTGCAATAGCAGCCACCTTCCAATTTCATGGCGCTTCTCCCGAGGTTACCGCCCCATCAAGACGACCGCCGCCTGCGGCGGTCGTCTCAGGACGACGACAACGTACAGCGCCGGGGGCGGGCGGGCTACTTCTTCGCCGGCGCGGCGGGATTGAGCGAGGGGTCTGCCGCCACCGGCTTGTCGAGCCGCTCGATGGTAGCGGACTTGCGCAAGTTCTCCACCATCTGGGCTTGCGCGCGGTGCGCGACATAATTTTCGATCTGGCCTTTGACCTGATCGAAAGTCGGCGTCGGCTTGATGCGTTTGTCCTCGACCTTGATGATGTGCCATCCGAACTGGGTCTTCACCGGGTCGGAAAGCTGCCCCTTGTCGAGCTTGAACGCGACTTCGGCGAATTCGGGAACCATCTGGTCCTTGGTGAAGTAGCCAAGATCGCCGCCGTCGGCGGCGCCCGGATCCTTCGACTTTTCCTTGGCCAGGGTGGCGAAATCGGCGCCGCCCTTTAATTGGGCGAGGATCGCCTTGGCCTCGTCCTCGGTCGGAACCAGGATATGACGCGCGTGCACCTCTTCCTCGTTCTTCACCTGCTTGACGGCCTCGTCATAGACCTGGTGCTCGGCGGCATCCGACAGGGCGGCTTTGCCGGCATCCTGCAGCAACGCTTCCATCAATAGCCGGTTGTGGTCGAAAGTGAGCCGGTGCTTCACGTCCGGGCGTTCGGCCAGCTTCTGCTGCTCGGCGGCCTGCGACAACACGACCAGGTCGACGAGATAATTGATGAGATAGTCGCGCTTCTGTTGCGGCGGCATGTTCGGAATGTTGCTGCCGACTTCCTCCTCGGCGAAGGCGACGTCGCTGTCATGGATATCGACGCCGTTGACGCGGGCTACCACCGGATCGCTATCCTGCGCCCAGGACGCACTCATCGGCGCCGACAGAAGCGCAGCAAATGCAAGCGCACCGAGCGCGCGTCGAACGGACAGGCAAATGAAGGCCATGGAACGCGATCCTTTGGGTATCCTTGGGTAATAGGCAATCGCCTCTAATGAGAGGGCAGCTTGCCGGCGCGGACACTCGCCGAATCATCCGCGCTTGGCAATGGCAAAATCGCCACACGGTTTAACGAGCCCGTGAAGAGAGCGGCTTGCATTGACAGGAAACCTACCCCCTCCTATGTCTCGAGCAGTATCCCGGCGCGCCCCCCTTTTGCCTTGCAGAAGCCTTAAATAGCGCTGCATTTTCCGCTGGTTGGACACGCTTTGGCGCGGCCCGAATGGGAAGGAAGATGACGCGATGATTGGCGCTGTCGCCCGCAAGCTGTTCGGTTCCTCCAACGACCGCCGCATTCGCGCCTATCGGCCGCGCGTCGACGCCATCAATGCGCTGGAACCGGAGCTGGAACAGCTATCCGACGAGGCGCTGCGCGAGCGTACCGACGCGTTCAAGAAGCAACTGGCGGAAGGCGCGACCCTCGACGACATCCTGGTGCCGGCGTTCGCCACCGTGCGCGAGGCCGGCAAGCGCACGCTTGGCCAGCGCCACTTCGACGTCCAGCTGATCGGCGGCATGGTGCTGCACGAAGGCAAGATCTCGGAGATGAAGACCGGCGAAGGCAAGACGCTGGTTGCCACGCTTCCCGTCTATCTCAACGCGCTCGCCGGCCGCGGCGTTCATGTCGTCACCGTCAACGACTATCTGGCCAAACGTGACGCCGAGTGGATGGGGCAGATCTACAAATTCCTGGGCCTTACGGTTGGCGTCATCGTGCACGGCCTCGACGACGAAGAGCGCAAGAAGCAATACGACTGCGACGTCACCTACGGCACCAACAACGAGCTCGGTTTCGATTATCTGCGCGACAACATGAAGTACCGGCTCGAAGACATGGTGCAGCGCGGGCACACCTACGCCATCGTCGACGAGGTCGATTCGATCCTGATCGACGAGGCGCGCACGCCGCTCATCATTTCCGGTCCGCTCGACGACCGTTCCGACTTCTACAACACCATCGACACCTTCATTCCCAATCTCGACAAAGCCGATTACGAGGTCGATGAGAAGCAGCGCACCGTCAACCTCACCGAAATCGGCATGGAGAAGATGGAGCAGGGTCTGCGCGACGCCGGTCTGCTCAAATCGGATTCGCTCTACGACGTCGAGAACGTCTCCGTCGTGCACCACGTCAATCAGGCCTTGCGTGCGCATAAACTGTTCCAGCGCGACAAGGACTACATCGTGCGCAACGGCGAGGTGGTCATCATCGACGAGTTCACCGGCCGCATGATGCCGGGCCGGCGCTATTCGGAAGGCCTGCACCAGGCGCTTGAGGCCAAGGAGCGGCAGCCAATCCAGCCGGAAAACCAGACGCTCGCCTCGATCACCTTCCAGAACTATTTCCGCATGTACGAAAAGCTCGCCGGCATGACCGGCACGGCTACGACCGAGGCCGACGAGTTCCAGGACATCTACAATCTCGAGGTCCTGGAAATCCCGACCAACATGCCGATGGTCCGCCTCGACGACGACGACGAGGTCTATCGCACGTCGGTGGAGAAATACCGCGCGGTCATCACGCTGATCGAGGACTGCAAGGCGCGGGGCCAGCCGGTGCTGGTCGGCACCACGTCAATCGAGAAATCCGAGCAGCTCGCCGAGATGCTGCGTCAGAAGGGCTGGGAGGCCCACGATTTCTCCGACCCCAATGCATTCGCCGCGCTTTATTCCGGCGATGAGGGCGCCTCCAAGGCCAAGGTGTTCGCCATCCTCAACGCCCGTTATCACGAGCAGGAGGCCATGATCATCGCCCAGGCCGGCGTCCCGGGCGCCATCACCATTGCCACCAACATGGCCGGCCGCGGCACTGACATTCAGCTCGGCGGCAACGCCGACATGCGCATCCGCCAGGAATTAGCCGACGTCGAGGACTGGAGCGCGCGCGACAAGTCACCGCGCGCCGCCGAGATTCGCGCACAAGTCGCGCGCCTGAAGGAAAAAGCGCTTGCTGCCGGCGGACTTTATGTGCTCGGCACCGAGCGGCACGAGAGCCGGCGTATCGACAATCAGTTGCGCGGCCGCTCCGGACGCCAGGGCGATCCCGGCCATTCGAAGTTCTTTCTGTCGCTCGAAGACGACCTCATGCGCATTTTCGGCACCGACAAGCTCGACGGCATGCTGACCAAGCTGGGGTTGAGGGAAGACGAAGCGATCGTCCATCCCTGGATCAACAAGGCGCTGGAGAAGGCGCAGCAGAAGGTCGAAGCGCGCAACTTCGATATCCGCAAGAACATCCTCAAGTTCGACAATGTGATGAACGATCAGCGCAAGGTCATCTTCGACCAGCGCGTCGAATGGATGAACGACAAGGCGACGGCGGAGATCGTCGCCGACATGCGGCACAATGCGATCGACGATCTCGTCGCCAAGCATGTGCCGGAGAACGCCTATCCCGAGCAGTGGGACACCGCCGGCCTCAAGGAGGAGCTCACGCGCGTGCTCGGCCTCGATCTCCCCGTAGACGAATGGGCCAAGGAAGAGGGCATCGCCGACGAGGAGATTTTCGCCCGTGTCGAGCGTCGCGCCGACGAGCACATGGCAGCGAAAGTCGCGCAATGGGGCACCGACGTCATCCGTTACGTCGAGAAGTCGATCCTGCTGCAGACACTCGATCATCTGTGGCGCGAGCACTTGGTCATGCTCGACCATTTGCGCCAAGTGATCGGGCTGCGCGGCTACGGTCAGCGCGACCCGCTCAACGAGTACAAAGCCGAAGCCTTCAGCCTGTTCGAGGCGATGAGCCAGAATCTGCGTGAGGCAGTGACGGCGCAGCTCATGCGCGTCGAGATCATGGCCTCGCCGCCGCCGGAGCAGCAGCATCCGGTTCCGCTGCCGGTCATGGAAGCGCATAAGATCGATCCGACCACCGGCGAGGATGAGATGGCCCTGGCGCTCGCGGGTGCCGAAACTCTCGCTCGCCATGGCATCGGTCCAACTGCCGGCGGTACGGCGTCGGCCGCCGCGCGCAACGCGCCAACACCGGTGCGCAATCCGCAAGACCCGACGAGCTGGGGCAAAGTCGGCCGCAACGAGTCTTGCCCCTGCGGCTCAGGCAAGAAATTCAAGCATTGCCACGGGCGATACGTTTAGCGGACACTTGAAGTCAGGCGACGGAAGACAGACGACGAGATGACGTCGTTCGTCGGGGCTGTCGTCTGATTATTGCAATCCGCCCCAGCGGCTGTCGAAGTTGCTCGCCGGCATCACCGGTTGCGCGCCGTTGATCGTGCCGTTGCTCGGGGGCGCGGCGGCCGCATTCGCTTCCTTTTGCGCAGCGGGCTTTGGTGGCGCTGCGGCTGTTTCTTGCGGCGCGGTCTTGGCCCCCTTGGCCGGCTCGGCATTGCGCGGCTCGCTCGCTTTCGGCTTGGAGGTTACCGCGGACGCCGTCTCGCTATGCGAAGGCGGTTTGAGTTTCGGGACTGTGGCCGTTGCCTCCGCTCCGCCCGCTTCGCTGGTGGCGACCTGAGTTTGCGCGGCAGCGGGTCTTGAGCCGAGGAACCCGCCAAATATCTTGCTTGCCAGCGTCGGCTCAGCGCCGCCGTTGTCAACCGTCACCACCGGTGGCGGCTGTGCGGGCAAGGCTTCCGGCGGCGGCACCCGCGCCGGCGGCAGGTTGCCCCCGACCTGCGCCAGGAAGACCCGGTTCATGCCACCATCGAGGCCACTGTGAATCGGCGCGGTGAATACGGTTTTGGCCAACTGGGCGTACTGAAGTTCGTCGGCGTGCTCTTTCTCCAGCGCCGGCCCGGCGATTTCCGGGTTCACGACGAAGGCCGGGCAGCGCCCGGTCGGATTGAACACGATCGGCTTGGCGGAACTCGGCGGCTGCTGCGCATCGAACACATAGCGCCGTTCGCAGACGTCGACCTTGGGCTCCAGACGCGTCGCCTCGAAGTGATCGTTGCCCTGCTTGATCATCTTCCAGAACGCCATGTTAGGATTGTTGCGGTGCCGCGCCATGTTCAGTGGCGTCATGCGAAACGGATAGGCCTGGATCTGGAATGACTGCTGGCCGCCGAGGAAGGACTCGCGCGCCAGCGAGTAGATTTCGCCGATCTGTTCGTCGGTCATGGCGTAGCAGCCGCGCGACGAGCAATCACCGTGGATCATGAGGAACGCGCCGTGGCGGTCGTTGGCTTTGTCGAAGGCGTTGGGGAAGCCGGTATTGATCGCGAGATAATAATTGGAATTCGGATTCATCAGTTCGGGCGTGATGGTATAGAAGCCCTCCGGAGCCTGACGGTCGCCCTCGTGCACCTTCGGCCCGAGATCGCCCGACCAGCGGCAAATCGGATAGACCTTGAGAATCTGGAAGTGGCCGGTGGTGTCCTGCTTCCAGACTTCGAGCTCCGATTCCTCCTTGAAGATCCGCACGAGGATCGGCGAGTCCTTGGGCATGTGCTTCGTGTCAAGCAGCGCCAACATCTGCGGCGAGAGTTCTTTCATCGCCTTGGTTGGCAGCTGATACCCTTCCTCGCCGTAGCAGCCGGCAAGCGCCAACGCACCGGCGACGACCGCCGACGCCATGAGCGCGCGCAGGAGCCTGGCGCGGATCAATTCGGTACTCCCCGACTAGTCGACGGTCCCCGGGCCATCACTAGCCAATGGTTATCCCTACGACGTGGCTTGCGCAAGCCAGCCCAGGCACCGGGATGGGGAGGGACCCTGCCGGTGCTGAATGAATTGTAAATTTTTCACAAATTTTACCGGTAAGACCAACGCTTTATCCACAATGACTGTCATCGGGCGGCTGCGGCCGATCCGATCACAAGTCCGATCCGGAGGGCATTACGGCGGGCGAAGTCGTGAGGGCGCAACCCGATAGCGCCGAAAATCAGCCAAGCGACCGGCCGATCGCCATAAACTTCTCGCGCCGCAGCCGCACGATCGTCGCCGAATTCGAGCCCCCGCAGCTCGCTAAGGGCGTCGGCGATCGCCTCGCCGGTCGCGGCTATGGTTGTGGCGGGATCGCGATGCGCGCCGCCGGTCGGCTCCGATACGATGGTGTCGACGACGCCCAACCGCAGCAGATCCTGCGCGGTGATCTTCATGTTTGAAGCCGCTTCCTGCGCTTTCGCGGTATCGCGCCAGAGGATCGAGGCCGCGCCTTCCGGCGAAATAACGCTGTAGATGGCGTGTTCCAGCATGATCACGCGGTTGGCGGTCGCAACCGCGATCGCGCCGCCCGAGCCGCCTTCGCCGATGACGGCGGCGACATTGGGAACGCCAATCCGCAAACACGCGTCCGTGGAGCGCGCAATGGCCTCGGCCTGTCCGCGTTCCTCCGCGCCGATACCGGGATAGGCGCCGGCGGTGTCAATCAACGCGATGACCGGAATTTCGAAGTGGTCGGCCATGTTCATCAGCCGCACCGCCTTGCGGTAGCCTTCCGGGCGGGCCATGCCGAAATTGTGCTTCAGACGGCTGTCGGTGTCCGAACCTTTTTCCTGGCCGAAGATGCAGACGCTCGCGCCGCGGAAGCGGCCGAAGCCGCCGACAATTGCGGCGTCCTCGCCGTAACTGCGATCGCCGGCCAATGGCGTATAGTCTTCGATGAGCTGGGCGATGTAATCGAGGCAATGCGGCCGTTGCGGGTGTCGCGCCACTTGCGTCTTCTGCCACGGCGTCAACTCGGCATAGAGCTCCTTGAGCGCCTGCGAGGCCTTGCTTTCGATGCGGTTGATTTCGTCGCCGATGGCAATGGCGTCGCCGCCGGTCTGGAGCCCGCGCATTTCTTCAATCTTGGCCTCAAGTTCGGCCACTGGTTTTTCGAAGTCGAGATAAGAGCGCATCACCTACACATACCAACTTTCACGGCGATAATTCGTTGCTAAAGAGCGTCACGGCGAAGGCAGCGAAACAATCCGGTTCGCTAGCGTGAATTTTGCATTGCCTCGTGGCTTTGCTGCCGGCAACGAGGTGCCGGCCATGGGTTGCCAAGCTCTGCAACGGGAATCAATCAATTATTAACGTCCGCCAGCGGATGCAAATCGCGGACGAGGCTTTTCAGCCGCTCCTCGAGCACATGGGTATAAATCTGCGTGGTCGAGATGTCGGCGTGTCCGAGCAGCGTCTGCACCACGCGCAGGTCGGCGCCGTTGTGCAGGAGGTGGCTGGCGAAGGCGTGGCGGAGCACGTGCGGGCTTAATTGTGCCGCGCGCAATCCTGCGGCGGCGGCCAGCGCTTTGAGTTCGCGGGCAAAATGCTGGCGGGTGAGGTGGCCGCTGTCGCCGAAGGAAGGAAACAGCCATTTCGATCCGGCGCCGGCGTCATCAGCGCCGCGTGCTTCTGCCATGAGCGCGAGGTATTCTGCCATCGCGCGCTTGGCGGCATTGTTGAGCGGCACCAGGCGTTCCTTGTTGCCTTTGCCGCGCACGATAATGACGCGGGCGTCGCGGCGCGCCGCTGAGGCGGGTAGCGCGACCAGTTCGGAGACGCGCAGACCGGTCGCGTAGAGGAGTTCGACCAGACAGGCGAGCCGGGTCGCGCGCAAGCGCACCGACAGCGGCGCCGCCGGGTCGGACTGACCAGCCACGCGCAACAGGCGATCGACTTCGGCGAGCGTGAGCGTCTTTGGCAACGCGCGTGCGCGTTTCGGACCTTCGAGCACCGCGGCCGGGTCGTCCTTGCGGCGCCCTTCCGCGTAGAGGAAGCGATAGAGTTGGCGGATCGCAGAAAGCCGCCGGGCCACCGTCGTCGGCCGCAAGCCACGCCTTGTGAGCTCGCCGAGATAAGCCCGCAGATCGTCGGTTGCGGCGGTCGCCACCGAGCGTCCAGCGGCGGCGAGATAAGTTGTGAAATCGGCAAGGTCGCGGCCATAGGCGGCGAGCGTATTCTTTTCCGCGCCGCGCTCGGCTGCCAGCATGTCGAGAAAGAGCGCAGTGAACCGCGCGTCGGACGGCTTTGCCGCGCGGGCCCTTTCCTTTGCCATTCCGCGGCCCATGATTGGAGCCCTCAGCGGTTTTTAAAGAATTTGTCAGGCGGAATCGACACGCTGATCTCGCGCGGTTTCGGCTGCACCAAATGCGCGAGCGCATAGAGACCGCCATAGATGACCGCACATATGATGGCAATCACAGTGAGAAACCGAAGCAGGCTCGGCATCGCGCTCGCGCTCGTCCATTGGTGCCGGCGACCGGAACCGAGTACGATCATGTTCGGCCCGGACTGGCAAGCCATCCGGTATGATCCGGACCGTGCAACCATCAAAGCAGGCTGACGCTTGGCAATCGATTGCGGGCTCGAAGGCTATATGATTGATATTGCATTACAAAATGACGCCAACGCGATGGTTTTGCCGGCCGATATCCTGACCCGGTTGGCACGCCGCTCCATCGTGCTCGTCGGCATGATGGGCGTCGGCAAGTCGTCGATCGGCCGCCGGCTTGCCGCCCGGTTGGGCATCCCGTTTATTGACGCTGACAGCGAGATCGAAAAAGCCGCGGGCATGAGCGTGGCCGACATATTTTCCCGCCATGGCGAGGCGGATTTCCGCAGCGGCGAGGCGCGGGTGATCGCCCGCCTGCTCGACAGCGGCCCGCAGGTGCTGGCGACCGGCGGCGGCGCGTTCATGAATCCAACGACCCGCGACTTGATCCGCGAGAAAGGCGTTTCCATCTGGCTGAAGGCCGATCTCGACGTGCTGCTGCGGCGGATCAACAAGCGCAAGAACGATCGGCCGCTCTTGCAGACCGCCGATCCCGGCGAGACGGTGCGAACATTGCTGACGGAACGCGAACCGGTCTATGCGCAAGCCGACCTTGCCGTAAACTCGCGCGAAGTGGCGCATGACGCCATCGTCGCCGATATCATGACCGCGCTCGCTTCATTTCTGAAAGAAACCCCGCAGCCATCGGGAAGGGCCGGCGCATGACCGTGCCTCTTCGCGCCGATCCGGCGACCGTAAAGGTCGCGCTCGGCGCCCGCAGCTACGACATCGCGATCGGGCGAGGCCTCATCGCCTCGCTTGGCACGCGGGTTGCCGGCTTACGCCCGGGCGCCAAGATCGCCATCGTCACCGACGAGAACGTTGCGCGTTATCATCTTGGCGCCGTGGAAGCCGCGCTCGCCGCTGCCGGCGTAGTAACGAGCCGCGTGATCGTACCCGTCGGCGAAAGCTCAAAGAGCTTTCGCGTGTTCGAGCAAGTCTGCGAGGCGATTATCGCGGCGCACATCGAACGCGGCGATCTCATCGTCGCGCTGGGCGGCGGCGTCATCGGCGATCTCGCCGGCTTCGCGGCCTCGGTGGTGCGGCGCGGGCTCGACTATGTGCAAGTGCCGACCACGCTGTTGGCGCAGGTCGATTCCTCGGTTGGCGGCAAGACCGCGATCAATTCCACGCACGGCAAAAACCTCATCGGCGCCTTTCATCAGCCGATCCTCGTGCTTGCCGACACTGCCGTCCTCGACACCTTGCCGGCACGCGAATTCCGCGCCGGTTATGCCGAGGTCGTCAAATATGGGCTCCTCGGCGACGCCGCCTTTTTCTCCTGGCTGGAAGCAAACTGGCGGGACGTCTTTGCCGGTGGCAAATCTTCTGGAAGTTTTGCACGTGAGCATGCCATCGCCGTGAGTTGCCGCACCAAGGCGGCGATCGTGGCGCGCGATGAGCGCGAGAACGGCGAGCGCGCTCTCCTCAATCTCGGTCACACTTTCGGTCATGCGCTGGAAGCCGCCTGCGGCTTTTCCGACCGGCTGTTGCATGGTGAGGCGGTCGCCGCCGGCATGGCGCTCGCGTTCGCTTTTTCGGCGCGGCAGCAGCTGATGCCGGCCGCCGAAGCCGAGCGCGCCATCCGCCACTTGGCGGAGGTCGGCTTGCCGACCCGGCTGGAGGATATTCCGGGCGGGCTGCCTTCGGTCGATCGGTTCATGGATTTGATGGCGCAGGACAAGAAAGTGAAGCGCGGAATGCCTACATTCATTCTTGCGCGCGGGATCGGTGCTGCTTTCGTCGAAACCGGCGTCGATCAAGGGCAAGTGCGCGCGTTCCTCGGCGAGAAGCTTGCGGGGCGATGACGATTTACGATTGGTTGACCGTCGCGGCGGTCTTCATCTGTTTGTTGATTTCGGCGTTCTTCTCCGCAAGCGAGACGGCGCTGACCGCCTCCTCGCGCGCCGCCATGATGCGGCTGGAGAAACAGGGCAACCGCGACGCGACCATTGTTAACCGATTGTTGGCGACGCGCGAGCGGTTGCTCGGGGCGATACTCTTTGCCAATAACCTGACCACCATCGGCGCCTCGACCCTGGCGACAGGCTTGCTGTTGATCTTTTTTGGCAACGTCGGCGTGATCTACGCCACGCTAGGCATGACGGTGCTCATTTTCGTCGTCGCTGAGGTGTTGCCGAAGACCGCCGCCTTCAACATGCCCGATCGCATGGCCCTCGTCGTGGCCCAACCGATCGATCGGGTGGTGCGCTTGTTCTCGCCGGTCTTGCGGGCGGTCGAATGGCTGGTGCGCCTCATCCTGCACGCCCTTGGCATGCCGGTTGGCAAGATCCAGTCGATCCTGTCGCCGCGCGAGGAACTGCGCGGCGCCGTCGATCTCATGCACCGCGCCGGCGTCGTGGAGAAGCTCGACCGCGACATGATGGGAGGCTTGCTCGACCTGCGCGAGCTTACCGTTTCGGACGTGATGATCCATCGCACCAAGATGGTGATGCTCGACGCTGATGAATCGCCGCAGGAGATCGTCGATGCCGTTCTCGCCGCCGCGGTGACGCGGCTGCCGTTGTGGCGTGGCTCGTCCGACAACATCCTTGGCGTCCTGCACGCCAAGGACCTGCTGCGCGCGTTGCACGCGGCGGGCGGCGATGCCACCAAAATCGACATCATATCGTTGACCACGCCGCCATGGTTCGTGCCGGACACCACGCCGCTCTATGAACAGCTCACGGCGTTTCGCGCGCGCAAGACGGCGCTGGCGCTCGTCGTCGACGAATACGGCGAGCTGGAAGGGCTGGTCACGCTTGAAGACATCGTCGAAGAGATCGTTGGTGACATCACCGACGAACACGACATTGCCGTTCCCGGCGTGCGCATGCTGCCGGACGGCTCGGTCAATGTCGACGGCGCGGTGCCGGTGCGCGATCTCAATCGGGCCATGGATTGGAATATCCCCGACGACGAGGCGACGACGATCGCCGGCGTCGTCATCCACGAAGCGCGCTCGATCCCGGAGCCGGGACAGAGCTTTACCTTTCACGGATTCCGATTCCAGGTCCTGCGCAAGACCCGAAACCGCATCACCGCGTTGCGCGTTACGCCGCTCGTCCGCAAAGTCACAGCGAAAGCGAGCTAGCTGTCCGAGGAGGGCGGAAGCGCGGAGTGAAACCGCACTAGAGATTTTCCCCTGGCGCGGCGGCATGGATGGCAAGCGCGTGCACGCCGCCTTCAAGCTCGCCCGCCAGCGTGGTGTTGATCATGCGGTGGCGCTCAATGCGGCTCTTTCCGCGAAAGGCTTCCGACACGATATAGAGTTGGAAATGAGTCTCGCCGCCGGGCCGGTGGCCTGCATGGCCTTCGTGCCGATGCGATTCGTCCTCGACATGGAGGCTCTCGGGTGCGAAAGCGTTGCGCAACTTTTCCGTGATGAGGTCGTGTGTTCGCATGGTCAGCCTTCGAGCATGATTTCGTAAAGGAAGCCCCGGACCGGTCCGGATGGCCGCCGGATTTGGAAAGGATCAGGTTTCATAAAAGGTAGAAGGCCAGCCGCTAAGGTCAAATCTCCGCGACACGCAATAGGCCGCCTGTCAAGTCTTGAAGGTTCCATCGTCGCACCCGCATAATTGTAATAATGAAAACGAATTCGCCGCTGTTTGATCGAATCCGCGTCAAGCCGGAGCAGGATCGCCGGGTCAAGACCGACCTGCCGGCTTGCCAGTGGCCGGACTGCGCCGCGCCCGCCACGCATCGCGCGCCGAAAGGCCGGCTGCGCGCCAGCGAATATTGGCGGTTCTGCCTCGAGCATGTGCGCGAATACAACAATTCCTACAACTTCTTCGCCGGCATGAGCGAGGACGCGATCGCGAAATACCAGAAGGAAGACATTACTGGCCACCGCCCGACCTGGAAAATGGGCTCGGTCGGCGGCGTTGGTGGCCGCCGCCGCAAGGGCCGCCGCGCCGCGGCCGGACCTGGCGACGCGGGGTGGGCCGACGATCCCTTCGATCTATTCGGCGGGCTCAGCGGGAGCGGCCGGAGTCAGTCGCGGCCCGCCGCCGAGGGCCGTAAAATCCTCAACGCCCAACGCCGCGCGCTCGACGTGCTTGGGCTTGAAGGCGATGCCAAGCGTGCCGATATCAAAGCCAGGTTCAAGGTGTTGGTAAAGCGGCATCACCCTGACGCTAATGGCGGCGACCGCGGTTCGGAAGAGCAGCTGCGCGAGATCATCCAAGCCTATAATTACCTGAAGTCGGCGGGTTTTTGCTGATTTTTTCGAGCGGCTTTCGCCGCCTTGTCGGCTTCTGCTAAGTTTGGCCCGACGTCCGACTGCAGATGAGGGGAAATCCGCCTCGGACGCCCGGGGTCACGGAGGTGCAATGAGTCTCGCCACTGAAACGGAATCCGGCCTGCCGGACATGAAGGTCTCGATCCGGCAGTTGTTCGGCATCGACAGCGACCTCGAAGTACCGGCTTACTCCGAGCCGGACGAGCACGTTCCGGAAGTCGATCCCGACTATCGCTTCGACAAGCCGACCACCCTCGCCATTCTCGCCGGCTTTGCCAGGAACCGCCGGGTTATCGTCACCGGCTATCACGGCACCGGCAAATCCACCCATATCGAGCAGGTGGCGGCACGGCTCAACTGGCCCTGCGTGCGCGTCAACCTCGACAGCCATATCAGCCGCGTCGATCTCATCGGCAAGGATGCGATCGTGATCCGCGAGGGTATGCAGGTCACCGAGTTTCGCGATGGCATCCTGCCCTGGGCGCTGCAGAACAAGGTCGCGCTCTGCTTCGACGAGTACGATGCCGGCCGACCGGATGTGATGTTCGTGATTCAGCGTGTGCTGGAATCATCCGGTCGGTTGACGCTGCTCGACCAGAACAAGGTGATCAAGCCGCATCCGGCGTTCCGGCTGTTTGCCACCGCCAATACCGTCGGCCTCGGCGACACTTCCGGCCTCTATCATGGGACCCAACAGATCAACCAGGGCCAGATGGACCGCTGGTCGATCGTCACCACGCTCAACTACCTGCCGCACGACAACGAGGTCGATATCGTGCTCGCCAAGGCGAAGCACTACCGTTCGTCCGAAGGGCGCGACATCGTCTCAAAGATGGTGCGCGTCGCCGACCTCACCCGTAACGCCTTCATGAACGGCGATCTCTCCACGGTCATGAGCCCACGCACGGTGATCACCTGGGCGGAGAATGCCGACATCTTCAACGATATCGGCTTCGCCTTCCGGCTGACCTTCGTGAATAAATGCGACGAGCTGGAGCGGCCGCTGGTGGCGGAATTTTATCAGCGCTGCTTCGGACAGGAATTGCCGGAATCCGCGGTCAACGTGGCGCTCTCTTAATGTCATTCCCGCGAAAGCGGGGATTTATAACCCGGTGCTGAAAGTGATCGGCGAAGACTGCGAATATGGATTCCGGGTTCGCCGCGGAGCCTGTCATCGGGCCGGCCACTTCGGGCCGGACCCGTTGGCGGCGCCCCGGAATGACGGCTGAGATTATGACCTCGAATATCACGCTCCAAACCTCCGCGCAGGAGAAGGCGGTTCTCGAAGCGGCCGATGTTTCCGCGGTCTCGCAATTGATCTTGCGCGAACGATTGAGCCGCGATCTCGGATTGTGGGAGCAGATGCGGGATTGCTTCCATGACAACTCGGTCGTCCGATTGAGCTGGATCGACGCGAGCGGCCCGGAATTCGTGCGCCGCTCAAAGGAAATGGCCGAGCGAAACGTGAAAGCAAGCCACCGGCTTGGCCCGATCCTGGTGACGCTGGCTGGCGATCGCGCCATCGCGCAGCTCGGCGCGATCATCGACATTCCGTCCAAGGTCAGAGGGATCGCAGTCATCTTCTCGAGTCACGCGCGCTTTTTGTTTCGCGCCGAACGGCGCGAGCAGGTGTGGCGGCTTTCTGGGTTTGACGCGATCTATCAGCGCGACGAGATTACGCCGGTCATTCCCGGCCAAGTGGTGACCATCGAACCGAACGAGCTCAAGAACTTTCGTCCATCCTATCAACTCTTGAGTTTCTGCCTCATGTCGGGTGGTTACCAGGCGCGCAAGGATCTTGCCGGAATTGATCGGCCCGATCTGGTGGATGCCCTGACCCGCGAAGTCTATGGATGGGCCGGGCTGACGTCGCCCCGCTAGCCAATAACGAGCAAGCGCGTTCCATGAGCTCCAACAACATCAAGCCCAAAAATCCGGCGAAAGAAGCGCCGACCGAGCCGTTCAAGCGCGCGGTTGGCGTCTGCCTGCGCGCGATTGCCGGCAAGGGCGACATCGAGGTGAGTTTCGCCGCCGAGCGGCCCGGACTTGCCGGCGGCAAGGCGCGGCTGCCGGAACCGCCGCGCCGGCTCAACGAGCGTGAGGCGGCCATCGTGCGCGGCCATGCCGACTCGATCGCGTTGCGGCTTGCCTGTCACGACCCTGCGGTACATCGCAAGCTCGTGCCCGGCGGTCAGCAGGCCCGCGCGGTGTTCGAAGCGGTCGAGCAGGCCCGGGTCGAAGCGATCGGATCGCGCCGCATGGGCGGGGTAGCGAGGAATCTAACCGCCATGCTCGACGATCGTTTTCATCGCGGCAAATATGACGAGATCACCGATCGCGCGGATGCGCCGATCGAGGACGCCATCGCCATGATCGTGCGCGAAAGGCTCACCGGTGAGATGCCGCCGGCGACGGCGCGCAAACTCGTCGAGCTGTGGCGGCCGCTGATCGAGGAGCGCGCCGGCCGCAATCTCGATCGCCTCGAGCGCGTGCTCACCGATCAGCGCCGCTTCGGCGACGTGGTGCACGACCTGCTCGATTCGCTGGATATGGGCGAGGATCGATCAAGCGACTCCGAAGAGGAGGAGGGCGAGGACGGCGACCAGGAAAATCGCAGCGACGAAGCCGGACGAGATGGCGAGACGTCCGAGTCCGCCGAGAGCGACCGCATGAGTCTCGAAGAGGCCGAGGCTTCCGCCGAGGAACTGCCCGACAGTGCATCGGAGGCAGTCGAAGCGCCGGCCGCCGACATGGCCGACGATGCGGAAATGGGCGATTCGGAGACCGCGGCCGAGCCGTGGCGGCCGCGGCAAAATCGGAACGAGCCGCATGGTCCGGATTATCGGCCGTTCACCACCAAATTCGATGAGACCGTCGGCGCCGAAAATCTCTGCGACCCGGAAGAACTTGAACGGCTGCGCGGTTATCTCGACAAGCAGCTTTCGCATCTGCAGGGGGTGGTGGCGCGGCTCGCCAATCGGCTGCAGCGGCTCCTCTTGGCGCAACAGAACCGAGCCTGGGAATTCGATCTGGAGGAAGGCCTGCTCGATCCGGCCCGCCTGACGCGCGTCATTGTCGATCCGCTGCATCCGCTGTCGTTCAAGCGCGAGAAGGACACCGACTTCCGCGACACGGTAGTGACGCTGCTGCTCGACAATTCCGGCTCGATGCGCGGACGGCCGATCACGGTAGCGGCGACGTGTGCCGACATCCTGGCGCGCACGCTGGAACGTTGCGGCGTCAAGGTGGAGATTTTGGGCTTCACCACGCGCGCGTGGAAGGGCGGGCAGTCGCGCGAGGCCTGGCTCGCGCAGGGCAAGCCGGCCAATCCAGGGCGGCTCAACGACCTGCGCCACATCATCTACAAAGCGGCGGACGCGCCGTGGCGGCGCTCGCGCAAGAATCTCGGATTGATGATGCGCGAGGGTCTCCTCAAGGAGAATATCGACGGCGAAGCGCTCGATTGGGCGCACAAGCGGCTGCTCGGCCGCCCCGAAACCCGAAAAATCCTGATGATGATTTCCGACGGCGCGCCGGTCGACGATTTAACACTGTCGGTCAATCCCGGCAATTACCTCGAGCGTCACCTGCGCTGGGTGATCGAGGACATCGAGACCCGCTCACCGGTCGAGCTCATTGCCATCGGCATCGGCCACGACGTCACGCGCTACTACCGGCGCGCAGTGACCATTGTCGACGCCGAGGAGCTCGGCGGCGTCATGACTGAAAAACTGGCGGAGCTGTTCGAGGAGAATGCGCCCGAAGAACATGCGCCGCGCCCAGCGCGGCCGCGGCGATTGCAGGCGTAGCGACGCTGAAATTACGTCGCTGTGGCGCGCTTCTTGGCGACTTGGCGCTTGAGCTCGAGCGCCCGCGGCGACAGCTCGGAGTCCTTGGCCTTCAACAGGAAGGCGTCGAGCCCGCCACGATGGTCGACGCTCTTGAGCGCATTGGCCGAAATGCGCAAGCGCACCGAACGTGCGAGAGAATTGGACATTAGCGTCACATTCAGCAGGTTCGGCAAAAACCGCCGCTTGGTTTTTCGGTTCGAGTGGCTCACTCGATGCCCGATCTGCCGGGTCTTGCCGGTCAGCTCGCAACGCCATGACATGGCTGCAATTCCTTTTAACGACCGCGCGTCCAGCGCCGAGCGACGGACGATGTGGGGGAAAAGTTTGTGGAGCTATAGTAAGCGGGCCGGAAAGCGTCAAGCGCGCGTCCGGGAGCCTCGTCGGAACAAGCAGTCTTTGGGATGTCGCCAAGTGCCGTTAAACCACAGAAACGACGCATTCGCCGACAAGACAAGGCCAATAGTTTCCGTTAACGTTTGATCCGGCTGGTACGGAGTTTCAAGTCCGTCGTGGCCGCGCGCCGTGGTCGAACCCAATCCGCGGTCCCGAGGGAAGCGTCGCCGCCGTGTGTATTCTGCCGCAACGGCTTGTTCGCAGCACCGGAGCCGTCGCGTTTGCCGCGGCGGTTTGCGTCACGATGGCCGCCTTGGCAGCCGACGCGACCCATCGCGCCGCGGCCCAAGGCCGGCTCGAAGCCGAGTACACCGCCAGCCTTGCCGGCATCCCGATCGGAACCGGCAACTGGGTCATCGAGATCTCGGATAGTGAATTCACCGCGGCGGCCAGCGGCGGGACCATTGGCATCTTGCGGTTGTTCGTCGGGGGCCGCGGCACCAGTGCCGCGCAGGGTATCGTCAATGGCGGGCAGCCGCTGCCGACGAGCTATGCCGCGACCATCATCAGTGACAAGAGACTCAATGATGACGTGCGCATGGCCTTCGCCGGCGGTAACGTGAAGGACTTCACCGTCGAGCCCCCGATTGGTCCGAGTCCCGACCGCATTCCCGTGAGCGACGCGGATCGCCGCAACGTGCTCGACCCGATGACCTCCATGTTCGCTCTTGTGAACGGCAGCGGCGACCCGGTTTCGCCGCAAGCCTGCGGCCGCAAGGTCGCGGTGTTCGACGGCCGCATGCGTTACGATCTGCGCAGCGAATTCAAGCGCATGGACACCGTCAAGGCGGAGAAGGGCTACCAGGGCCCGGTCGTCGTCTGCGCGGTCTATTTCACACCAATCTCCGGTTACCTGCCGCAGCGCTATGCGATCAAATACCTCGCCGGCTTGCGTGACGCCGAGGTGTGGCTGGCGCCGATCTCCGGCACGCGGGTGCTGGTGCCATTTCGCTTCTCGTTGCCGACGCCGCTCGGGCCAGGAGTGGTGCAGGCGACCCATTTCGTCTCGGTGGCGATGCCGCCGCGCGCCGCGGCCAACTTGAAAGCGCCGTGAGGTCGGATTTTCTTGCCGGTAAACCTCGACGACAATTTCCGCCGGCAGGCCGGCACAGTGGGCCGGCACGACGCTTGGCGTCCCCGTTATCCACAGGAGGAGTGCTCTTGAACTCTTCGAAGAATCCCGTCGCGGAACGGCGTTAATGTTTTCGGCGCCGCAACAGCTGCCAAGAACGCTCACCAACACCCGATCTGGTATTGCGCAGCTACGGCCGTGCCATATGTCGCAGTGAACGAATTCGAACATCCCACGAGTCGCCGATTCGCTCGCGATTCGTTCCAGACTCGTTCCACACCTTAAGCACAGGGCTTTCCCGCGTGTTGTTGTGATACAGATGCAGCCACCGCCCTAGCGCGGCAGGCCGGGCCTTCGATGCCGATTTCCTTTTCGCCTTCCACCAACCGTGATCTGCGCGCCCGCGGCGCCGGCGTTACTGCCGTGCTGGGGCCGACCAATACCGGCAAAACCCATCTCGCCATCGAACGGATGCTGGCGCACTCGTCCGGGCTGATCGGGCTACCGCTGCGGCTGCTGGCTCGCGAGGTTTACAACCGCGCGGTCGAGCGGGTGGGTGCGGATGCGGTGGCGCTGGTCACCGGCGAGGAGAAAATCAAGCCGCCGAACCCGCGCTTCTGGGTCGCCACCGTCGAAGCCATGCCGAGCGACCTCGACGTAGCGTTCCTCGCCGTCGACGAAATCCAACTCGCCGCTGATTTCGAGCGCGGCCACGTCTTCACCGACCGCATCCTGCATCGGCGCGGGCGCGAGGAGACGCTGGTGCTCGGCGCCGCCACCATGCGGCCGATCATCGAGCGGCTCTTGCCCGGCGTCAGCATTGTCAGCCGCCCGCGGCTGTCGCAACTGAGCTTTGCCGGCGAGAAAAAACTCACGCGGCTACCGCGGCGCTCGGCCATTGTCGCCTTCTCTACCGAGGAGGTTTACGCCATCGCCGAGCTCATTCGCCGCCAGCGCGGCGGCGCGGCCGTGGTGCTCGGTGCATTGTCGCCGCGCACGCGCAACGCGCAAGTCGCGCTCTATCAGGCCGGTGAGGTCGAGTACCTGGTGGCCACCGACGCCATCGGCATGGGTCTCAATCTCGATGTCGACCACATCGCTTTCGCCTCCGACCGCAAGTTCGACGGCTACCAGTTCCGCAAGTTGAGCCCCGCAGAACTCGCCCAGATCGCCGGGCGCGCCGGCCGCGCCAGCCGCGATGGCACCTTCGGCACCACGGGACGCTGTCCGCCGTTCGAGAGCGAACTCGCACAGGCGCTGGAGTCACACAATTTCGAGCCGGTCAAGATCGTGCAGTGGCGCAACACCGATCTCGACTTTTCTTCGATCGGCGCCTTGCAGGCGACGCTGGCGGCGGCGCCGACCGAGAACACGATGACGCGCGCGCCGGTCGCCGAGGATATCCTCGTGCTCGACCATGCCGCGCGCGAGGACGAGGTCCGCGCCATGACCAGGACGCGCGCCGACGTCGAGCGGTTGTGGGAGGTCTGCCAGGTCCCGGATTACCGCAAAATCGCGCCGGCGACCCATGCGGAACTTGCGGTCACTCTCTATGGCTTTCTCGTCCGCGATGGCGCGATTCCGATCGACTGGTTCGCCAAGCAGGTGGCGCTGGCAGACCGCGTCGACGGCGATATCGATACGCTCTCGAACCGCATCGCCCATATCCGGACCTGGACCTTCGCCGCCAACCGTCCGGATTGGCTCCCCGATCCCGAGCATTGGCAAGGGGTCACCCGCGGCGTCGAGGACAAGCTCTCCGACGCGCTGCACGAGCGGCTGACCGAACGCTTTATCGACCGTCGCACCAGCGTGCTGATGCGCCGGCTGCGCGAGAATGCGCAACTCGAACCGGAAATGAGCAAAACCGGCGAGGTCGTGGTCGAAGGCCACGCCATCGGCCGGCTCGACGGCTTTGTCTTCGTCGCCGACGCTTCTTCCGGCGGATCGGAGGCCAAGGCCTTGCAGAACGCCGCGCAAAAGGCGCTCGCCGGCGAGATCGCTGCGCGCGCGGCGCGGCTTGGCGAGGCGCCGGACGGGCAATTTGTGCTCGCCGCCGACGGCACCGTCCGCTGGACCGGCGCCGCGGTCGGCAAACTGATCCCCGGCGAGGAGGCTTTGCGGCCGCGCTTGCGCGTTATCGCTGACGAGCACCTGTCTGGCGCGCCACGCGAGGCGGTGGAGGCCCGGCTCGATCGATGGCTGAAATCCCACATCGAAAAGCTGCTCGGTCCCTTGTTCGAACTTTCAGCCGCGGCTGACATTACCGGCATCGCGCGCGGCGTCGCCTTCCAGTTGGTCGAGGCGCTCGGCGTACTCGATCGCCAGCGCGTCGCCGAGGAGGTCAAGGGATTGGGGCAGCCGGAGCGGGCGAGCTTGCGCAAATACGGCGTGCGCTTCGGCGCCTATAACATCTACCTTCCGCCTCTGCTCAAGCCAGCGCCGCGCGCTCTCGCGGTGCAACTCTGGACGCTTGCCCATGACGGCCTCCAGAGCCAGGGACTTGATGATCTGCTGCACCTTGCCGGCAGCGGCCGCACGTCGATCCCGATCAATCGGGAGATTGATGCGGCGTTCTATCGCGTGGCGGGTTACCGGGTGTGCGGCGAGCGCGCCGTGCGCGTCGACATTCTTGAACGCCTTGCCGATCTGATCCGGCCGGCGCTGGCTTGGCGCGAAGCCGCCCCCGGCGTGAAGCCGCCGGGCGCGATTGCCGGCGGCGGCTTCACGGTGGTCAACACCATGACCTCGCTGACCGGCGCCGCGGGGGAGGACTTCGCCTCGATCCTGCGTTCGCTCGGCTATCGCATGGAGCGGCGGCCAAAGCCGGCCGAGCCGGCAGCGCCCGCTGCCTCGACCGAGGCGGCGGTCACCGCGGAACTGCCCGAGATCACCGCGGCTGCCGACGAAGACGCTTCCGTAGCCGCCGAGCCATCGGCTGAGGCTTCGCTGCCTCCTGATGATCTGGCGATCCCGGACCAGGCGGTTGCCACCTCGATTGCGGCTGGCGACGTGGCCGGATCAGTTCCGGAACCGGTCGTTGAGAGTTCCGAAGTTGCAACGGAATCCTCTTCCACGGTGCCGTCCGTCGATGCGGTTGAAGCTGCCGAAGAGCCGACTGCCGAGGTGGCGGTTGCCCTTGCCGAGCCGGCTATAGATGCGGGCGATACCGCTGCCGAGCCGGTGCTGATCGAAGTGTGGCGGCCGGGCCGGCCCGAGGGTCAGCGTCGCCCGCGCGATCGGCATCGCCGCGGGAGTAAGCGAGCGGAGAAGGGCGGAGCGACACAAACTCGAGAGACCGGCGTGCCCGCGGTCGCTGCCGAGGCGGCGGTACCTTCGCCGTCGATCGATCAGGCGACGCCGAGCGAATCCGCAACCCCGCCTGAAGCAGCAGCCAAGCCGGAACGGCATTCACGCCACCGTCGCAAACACGGTGGAGACCAGCGGTTCGATCGTCCGCGCCGCGAGCGCGACCGGCCGCCAGCTCATGCGGCCCGGCACGAGCGGCATGACCGGCGCGAGAAAGCTCCCGATCCCAATTCGCCGTTCGCCAAGCTTGCAGGGCTGAAGGCTCAGCTCGAGGCCGAGGCCAAAGAGCGTCGCTAGGCATGATCGGGAAAACGCAAGCCGGATTTCCGAAAGGATCATGATCCAGCAAAGTTCTGCGGCGGGAAGCGATTCGATCGAAAGTGACCGGTCCGCTGAGCCAGCGGAGCCCGGTCGCCAGCGCATCGACCGATGGCTTTGGCATGCCCGTCTCGTGCGTACCCGCGGCGCAGCAGCGGCGCTGGCAAGCCGCGGTTATGTCCGCGTTAATGGCGCACGCATCAACGCGCCCGGTCGCATGGTGCGAACCGGCGATGTGATTACGGTGGCGCTGGAACGCCGCGTCCGGGTGCTGAAGGTGAAAGGATTTATCGAGCGCAGGGGTCCCGCCGGTGCCGACCAAATCCTATATGACGAACTCACGTGAGGGATCGGTCGCACACGGCGAGCAGCGTGGCACGGCCAGCCTTGCACGCTTATGAGCCATGCGCTAGGAGCAATGCTCGCAAAAGTCGGGCTTCAGAGTGAGCAGATGACCTACATCGTCAACGATAATTGCATCAAATGCAAATACATGGACTGCGTCGAAGTTTGCCCCGTGGATTGCTTCTATGAGGGGGAGAATATGCTCGTCATTCATCCCGACGAGTGTATCGATTGCGGGGTGTGCGAGCCGGAATGCCCGGTCGACGCGATCAAGCCGGACACCGAGCCTGGCGTGGAAAAATGGCTCAGTGTGAACGCCGAGTTTGCAAAGACGTGGCCGAATATCACCGCCAAAAAGGAGCCGCCGGCGGACGCCAAGGACTGGGAAGGCGTGGCGGGCAAATTCGATCAGTATTTTTCGCCTAATCCGGGAACCGGCGATTAAAGCAATCTTTAATTGCCTTTCTTAACCGTTTGTCGCAGTGCGACCCTTTTGCAACGCCATAAAGCATTGATTTTGGCTGAAAATGTGATATAAAGAGCCGTCATAATGAAGAACACCTCCGATATGCCGCTCCCTGTCATCGGGAGCTTATTTTTCCGGGGGATTTTCGAGGGATCGTCAAAAGAGGCGTGAGATCCACGCGAGAGCAGTGGCAGAGAAAACTCGTCATCGTCGTTCAAAGAAGAGCGCGGCCGGCATGAGCCGGAAGGCAAGAAAACCAACCTCCGGCGCAAGCCGCAGGCCATCACAGTCCACGCGGCGACCGACCCGAGGCAGGGTCAGCGTGGCAAAGCCCGTTCTCCGGCGCAAACCGGAGGCGGAAGGAGCAACTTTGGGAATGAACGCAAAGAAGACGACACAGCGACAAGGCTTCAAGACCAGCGAGTTCATCGTTTATCCGGCCCATGGCGTGGGCCAGATCGTTGCGATCGAGGAGCAAGAAGTCGCCGGCGCCCGGCTCGAGCTTTTCGTCATCAATTTCGTCAAGGACAAGATGACGTTGCGGGTCCCCACTTCGAAAGTGGCCTCTGTCGGCATGCGCAAGCTTGCCGAAACGCCGATGGTCAAGCGTGCCCTGGAAACGCTCAAGGGCCGTGCGCGCATCAAGCGGACCATGTGGTCGCGCCGGGCGCAGGAATACGAGGCCAAGATCAATTCCGGCGATATCGTCGCCATCGCCGAGGTCGTCCGCGATCTCTACCGTTCGGAGTCGCAGCCGGAGCAGTCCTATTCCGAACGCCAGCTTTACGAAGCCGCCATCGACCGGCTCTCGCGTGAAGTTGCCGCCGTGCAGCGCATCACCGAGACCGAAGCGATAAAGGAGATCGAGGGGGCACTCGCCAAGGGTCCGCATCGCGGTCCCAAGCCCGAGGCGGCGGAAGAAGACGCCGTCGTGGAGGAAGAGGCGGCCTGATCGTCGGCTGAAGGCGGCACAAGTTACACAAGGCCCGGCAGCGATGCCGGGCCTTTGTTGTTCCATCGCCTTGAGAGGCTATTGATCCGCCGACAAAAATCCCTCGGTTAGTCATAAATTAAGCTTCATTTGAAAGGAATTACGCGAGCGTTCGTTGCGGGGACGAGGGCGTTCGTGATGCGGCGTGACAGGACGGCAAAACGCGGCCGGTGGCTTTCGATCCTGGTGGCCGCCGTGATCGGTTTTCTCATTGGCGATTGGCACGCCACAACGCTACGCCGCACCGATCTTTCAGCCGCACAGAATATCGCGCTGCGTTTCCCCGCGGCGAAGGCAGACGCCGCAGTCGCGGACGCTGCAACCGACATCCCGACAAGTGCTGCGAGCGTCTCCGTGCTCGGCGACGCGCAGCTTGCGCTCTTAAGTCCCGATCCGATGGTGCCGCCGCCAGCGCCGCCGGCCCCGCAGTCGGCGCCACAATCGCCGGCGCAGGCGGTAGCACCGGCGGCGGCGGTGGCCACGTTAGCGCCGGCCGCGATCGTCGCGCCGCGGGCCCTGCCGGCGGCACGGCAGCCGCGGAGCCAACAACAGTCCACGGCGGAGAGTGCTTCCCGCCACGCCAATCGACCTGGCTACATGCTGAACGATGCACAGATCGCCAGCATCAAGGCGCGGCTGCATTTGACGCCCGACCAGGAGCGCATGTGGCCGGCGGTCGAGGTGGCGTTGCGCAGTGTCGCTTACGCAAAAGAACGCGAAGCCCATCGGCACGGCGGGGCGGGCGCGGCGGAAGTCGCCTCGCTTGATCCCGACAGCGCGGCGGTGGAAGGGCTGAAATCGGCAGCCGTCCCGCTGATCATGAGCTTTTCCGACCAGCAGAAGAACGAAGTGCGCAGCCTCGCCCACGTCATGGGGCTGGATCAGCTCGCCGCGGAGTTCTGATCGCTGTCCGCAGTGACGGGTGGGATGAGCGGTCATCAACGCTTCGCGCGCGCTTGCGCGGCTACCGGCGCTATGGCAAGGATCGCGCGATTTTCATTGCATTGCTGCGCGTTGAAGGCGATGGCAAGGAAGCTGCTGCCGTAGCTCAGTGGTAGAGCACTCCCTTGGTAAGGGAGAGGTCGTCAGTTCAATCCTGACCGGCAGCACCATAACATACTGAAAATAAAGAACTTCAGAAAGGTATTGCTGCCGCTAATCGAGGTCGCCATGCCTTACCTTTTCCGGCGGGCGGGATCGCAAAACTGGCATATCAAGTTGCAGTCCCCGACCGGGCGCATCGAAAAATTGCGCCACGCCTCAAGATCCAGGAATCGGTCCGTCGGCGCCGCAATTAACGCGCGCGCGTTCTCGAAGCCGCGCTCGTTGGCGTCGGGACCAAACAGAAGCGACCTTCGTCTCCAGGCGGCTGCTCGCAAGCTAATGGACGGCCGCGTACATGATCTTTTGTTCGGTCGCCTCGTCAATGCTCATTTCTTCGATGATCTTGCCCTGCCGCGCGACCAGGATGCGGTCGGACAGTGCCATGATCTCTGGAAGATAGGACGAAATCACGACGACGGCGAAGCCTTCGTCGGCGAGGCGGTTGATGAGCTGGTGGATTTCGACGATCGCGCCGACGTCGACGCCGCGCGTCGGCTCATCGAAGATGATAAGCTTCGGCTTCTGCACCAGCGATTTTGCGATCACTACTTTTTGCTGGTTGCCGCCCGACAGCTCGATGATCCGCGCATTGCCATCGATGGCGCGGATGGATAGTGCGTCGATCCAAGTCTTGGCCAGCGTTCTGGCCCGGGCCATGGAGACGACCTTGAGGGGATTGACGCCGGTTGCTTCATCGCCGATCTGGATATTGCCGGCAATCGACATGGTCTCGAAGAAGCCCTCCAGCTTGCGGTCTTCAGTCACATAGACGATGCCGTCGCGCACCGCCTGCCGCGGTACGCGATAGCGAACCTGCCTGCCGTCGAGCCTGACCTCGCCGCCGTAGAAAAGATCGCGTTTGATTACGCCGGCGACCACTTTCATCATTTCGGTGCGGCCGGCGCCGACAAGGCCGAATATGCCGGAAATCTGCCCAGCATAGATCGAGAACGAGGTGTTGCGCACCATCGCTCCGCTCGAGAGGTTTTGCACGCTGAGCACCTTGCGTCCGTAGGGCCGCGGCGGCCGCTGCGCGGCGCCGTGCAGGGTGGCGCTTAGACTGCGGCCGACCATCGCCTGGACGATGCGTTCGCGATCGAACTCGCGGGCCGGTCCGGTCACCACCAACTCGCCGTCGCGCAGCACAGTGATGCGATCGGCAAGCTGCAGCGCCTCTTCGAGTGCGTGGCTGATGAAGATGACCGAAACGTCCTGTTTGACCAGGCGGCGCACCAAGCCGAAGAAGTGATTTTTTTCTTCTGGCGTCAGCGAAGCGGTGGGCTCGTCGAAGATGATAATTCGCGCCTTGTGATGAACGGCGCGGGCGATCTCGACCATTTGTTTGTGCGCGGCACCGAGCGACGAGACCTGCGCGGTGGGATTGACCTGAAAATTCATGCCGGCCAGGAATTGCTGGGCCTGGTTGTAAAGCCCGCGCAATCTATTGAAGAGCTTTTCGTCGCCCAAATAGATGTTTTGGGCGACCGTCATCGACGGCACGAGGTTGGTTTCCTGAAACACCATGGCTATGCCGAGCGCCAGCGCGTCCGAAGGAGCCGACAGCGTCAGCGGCTCGCCGTCGAACAGCATCTCGCCCGATGTTAGTTTATGCACACCGGCCAGCGCCTTAGTAAGCGTCGATTTGCCGGCGCCGTTCTCGCCGACGATGGCATGGATTTCTCCGCGCTCTAGCGTGAAGTCGATGTCCTTGATCGCAGGGACCCCGCGAAACTCCTTGGTTGCTTTGCGCAGCTCGAGAATCGGGCTCATATCGATCTCGTCTCGACCGGTCGTGCCGCCGCCTCGGAAAGCCGCACCAGGATGCCCGGGCCCTGCGCCGCGACCAACAGGTCGTTGCGGTCCTCGCAGACGGATGTGACCCCGTGGATCACCCCATCGGCGCGGCTGTGATAGCTGAACATGGGCTGCATGGCGGCGTCGCAGCGAACGACAAGGCCGTAGGACCGGGTCGCGGCCCAGGGTTTGAGAATACCCATCTGTTTCAGGCCGCTGCCCTGCAACGGCTCTTCGAATCTGCCGGTGTTGGCCAACGCCGGCGCCATCCAGAACGGTTCGGGCACTTCCTTGATCATGCGCAGTCGGTATTCCTTCTCGCGCAGGATGAATTCGACGAGCTGGTTGCGCACTGAGAAGAATGTCAGCCAATAGCCGCCCTTCGCCGCGGGTACAATTCGGCCGGGATAAGCTGGCGGGTCGGTCAGCGCCGGGCTCGGATGCTTCCGTTGTGCCGCGTCGAGCAACAAGACACGCAGTCCCCACAATTCGGAGACGAACAGCCGCCCATCCGGCGCCGCCGCAATGCCGCACGGCCAGGCAAGACCGGAGGCGAGCGTTTGCGCCCTGCCGCGCGCCAGGTCGATACGCCACACTGTGCCACTTTTACCGAGCGTCATCAGATCGCGCCGCCACTGCGCCGGACGGTGAACGGAAGAGCCATTGCTCACGCACAGGGTATCAGCGTTGAGGAAGAGCGCCGCCGTCGGACAGTTCAGCGCCTGGCCATCGAGCTGATCGAAACGTCGACCATCATGCGTTCCGCCGCGGATCAATAACCCGCCGCCGTCGAAGCCTAGCGCCAGTGCGCCGTTAGCGTCGGCGGCAAGACATGAGATGGTGGACGGAAATCGCGCGATTTCGCCGCCGGGAATGCTACTGAGCGTCGGGCCGCTCGTATAGACGATCCCCTCCGGCGTCGCGGCGAGGTTGTCGATCGCGCGCGCTTCCAGGAGCCGCGTCGCCAACTCCAAAAGCTGATTCGGCTTTAACGGTCCGTCCATGACGGGAACGGTCACTGCGGCATCGCCGCGCCCGAAAAAACTGTCGAGCGCGTGCCGAAGCGCACTGATCACGGCCGCCCCCAATAGGTATCGACCGCGCACCAGTTGGGATCCGCGCCGGGAATTTTGTAGGTGCCGATGCGATTGTTGTAGATGCCACCGAGATAAAGCACGCCCTTGTGCTCGCGGATCGAGGTGATCATCGGATGGTTCTTGCCGCCGAGATCCCAGAGGCTCTCCAGTACTTCGCCCTTCTCGTTGAATTTGATCACGCAGCCGGTATTCAGATTCGGATACATCCAGGCGTCGGGCGCGCAGCGGCGCGCCATCCGCCGGCGAAAGCCGGGCATGCGTAGCGCGAGATCCAAGGCCGGCGAGCGCATGCCGACAATCGCAAGCCAGTAATTGCCATCCGACGCGCGATTGATATTGTCGGGGTAGCCCGGCATGTTGGGAATGATGATCTCGATGCGGCCCTTTTTGGGGCCGGCATAGTAGTAGCGGCTCACCCGGCAGCCGAACGTCTCCGCAAAGAAGAAGGATTGCCCGTCCGGCAGCATACAGATGCCGTTGGGAAAAATCAGGTTGGAGACCTCGGTGTGCGATTTGCCGGTCTTCGGATCATAGCAAATGATCCGGCCGTTGCCGCGGCTCTCCAGCGCGTCGACCGGCCATTCGTGCATTTCGAACCGGATGGTCGCTTCGCTGAAGAAGACGCGACCGTCCGGGGCGATGTCGAGATCGTCGGCAAGCCGCAACCGCAAATCGTCTACCACGGAAAACAGCGTGCGGTTGGTCTCGTCCGAGAGCTTGTTGATCTTGCGTTCGGGCGTGATCTGATAAAGGCCCATGCCGCCGATGCAGACATCGAGATTGCCCTGCGGATCGAAGGCAAGCCCGAGCGGCTGACCGCCGACATGCGCGTAGATTTCATGCCGGATGTGGTCCGGGCCGAAAAACCGCATGATGTCGCCGTGACGGTTGCCGCAATAAAGATTGTCGTCACGATCGAGGATCATATCCTCGGCGCCTTCGATGATGCCGAGGCCGATGGCGCCGACGGACCGCAGCTTGTCGTTCAGCGCATAGGGCGAACCCGAATTCGGCTCGGTCGAGGGCGGGGGCGGCGGTGCGAAATAGGTCGGCGAGACGTAGACCTTGTTCAAAATCTTGTGGCGGTTCTTCAGCCAGCGCACGTCGACGAACACGGCAGCGATCAGGACGACGCCGAGGATTGTGGAATTGACCGGGCCGGGCACCGAGAGGGCGATCAGTCCGTTGGTAAGGATCAGCACGATAATGGTGCCGAGTACGGCCTTGGCGACCGAACCACGGCCGCCGCCGAGCGAGTTGCCGCCAAGTACCACCGCGGTCAGCGCGGTGATCTCCAAGCCGACGCCGGTGTCGGAGCCGGTTGAGCCGAGCCGGGCGGCGTTGAAGAAGCCGGCTAGACAGCAAAGCACGCTCGACCAGATATAGGCGTTGCAGATCGTGCGCCGCACGCTAATGCCGGCATTGTGTGCCGATCGCCGCGCGCCGCCGACGGCCATGAGCCGCCAGCCCGGGCGCATCCGCGATAACACCACATGCCAGAGCAACGCGATCACAGCAGTGACGATGAAGCTGAAGGGAATGCCGAAAATGGCGCCGTTGCCGATGAAGTCCCAGACTGGCGAATCCGGAATATTGCCGACAATGGCGGTGGAAAAGCCCGGAAAGACCAGTTCGTAAATCGATCGGAAGACGATCAGCGTTACCAGCGTCGTGAGAAATGCGCGCAGCCGCAGATAGCCGACCAGTATGCCGTTGATCGCTCCACAGACGATGCCAAGCCCGAGGCAGCACAACAGCGTGGCGGCGACGCCGAGATTCCAGACGTTCATGCAGATCGAGGCCGTCAACACCGCGAGGCCGAAGACCGAGCCGACGGAAAGATCGATGCCGCCGGACAGCATCACGATCGTCAGCGCCAGAACCACAAGGCCGGTCTCGGCGAACTGGCGGCTGAGTTCCGCGAGATTCGACAGCGAGTAGAAGTCGGGCAGGATCGAGCCGAAGACGGCGAGCACGACAATCAGCGCCAAGAACGGGATGGCGTTGTCCATCCATCGCTTGGCCAGCAATTCGCCGATGACGTGATCGGGAATGTAGCGGTAGCGCAGCCGGGTCAAGGCGTCGCGGTTACTCACGATTGACAAGGCCACCGCCGATTGGTTCGGAAAATTCGGTTCGTCGCTTCGGCCCAGGATGTGCCGACTGTTGAAACGGCGGCAAGCGCCGGGCGAAAACAGGAGTCGCCGCCGCGCTGGGGGACGCGGCGGCGCATTACGCGATCTATTTCAGATCGTCCATCGTCCAGCAGTTACGCGGGTTGATGGTGTCCTTTGTGATTTTAGTCAGCGGACCGTAATAGATGACCTTGCGCTCGCCGGCCTTGTCCTTGGTCTGCAACAGTTCGGCAATCTGCTGAGCCGCGATCTCACCCTGGATCGGGGTGTTGTAGCTGATATCCATGGTCAGCAGCCCCTTCTCGATATTGTCGCAGGCGGACTTGTTGCCGGCACCACTCGTCACGACGAATACCTGGCCGGTTTTGCCGGCGGCTTGCACCGCAGCGCCGATGCCGACGTCCGCGCTGTCCCAGACGCCGACGGCGCCGCAAAGATCAGGGTTCTGCTGCAGCACGGTCTCCATGATCGCACGTGCTTTGGCCGGATCATAGTTGGCCGCCTGATCGGAGACGATCTTGATCTCGGGATGCTTGGCGAGAACGTTGGTGATGCCGCGTTTCAGATAGATGTTTGCCGCTCCCGTGACGACGCCCTGAACGAAAGCGATCTTGGTCGACGGGCCTTTGCCGGTCGAGCAATGATCGGCAAGCGCCTTGGCTTCCTCTTCGCCCAGCGCAACCCAATCGGCGCCGACATAGGAATCCGTCGTGGTCACCGACGGCATGTTGACCTGCAGGACTTTGATGCCTTCGTCCTGCGCGCGCTTAAGCAGGCGGGCGTAAGACTGAATGTCGGGATTATGAACGATCAGGAGGTCCGGCTTTTCCGCGAGGATCGCCGTTAGAGCCTTGGTGCCGGCGTCAGTGCTCCAGTTCGGATCACGAATCTCGAAGTTGTAGCCGAGCTCAGCGGCCTGCTTTCGCCAGATCGCGGCCCAGGATTCGGTGATGTCGAAACCCATGGCGATGGGCACGAAGACCACCTTTTTACCCTTGACTAAATCGACATAGCCGGCACGGCCGACCTGATCGAGGCCGGTATCCTCGGCCCGTGCCGGGGCAGTTGCCAGCGCTGCGCACGTAAGTGCCGCTGACAGAGCCAGTCCAAGAAACGCCTTAAGTCGCATGATCGCTCCTCCCTTTGGGGTTTCGTTAGATGTCGCCTTGTTGTGCCGTTTGTTCGTCGCGCGGATTAATCAGGGTATCGATGACGATGGCGCCGAGCAGGATGATACTCTTGATGAGATTTTGCGCGGTGTAGCCAATATCGAGGATGGTCATGCCGTTGAGCAGGATGCCGACCAGAGCCGTTCCGACCAGGACGTTGCGCACGCCGCCGCGGCCACCGCTCAGTCCGACGCCGCCGAGCACGACCACCAGCAGCACGTCGTAGATCATCGTCGAATTGTAGATGCGGGTGTTCATTCCAGAGACCGCGGCCGCCATGACGATGCCGGCGAAATAGGCGATAAGTCCGCTGGCGATGTATTGCGACACGGTCAACGCGCGCGTCGGGATGCCGCTGATCCGCGCCGCCAGCGGATTGTCGCCGGTAGCGTAAACGAAACGGCCGAAACGGGTCTCGCGCAACAACACGAACATGACGAGAGCCATGGCAGCAAAGGCCACGACAATCACCGGGATCCCCGCCACTCGACCGCCACCGAGGAAGTTGAACCATGAATAGCCGATCGGCGCGTTCTGCACATCGATCTGAAAGAAAAACGTGCGGCCGATGCCATATACGATCGAACCCATCGCCAGCGTGGTGAAGATTGCCGGAATCTCGGCATAAGCGACGATGACGCCGATGGCGGCGCCGACGCCGACCACAAACACCGCCCCGACGGCCAGAGCCGCCCCCAGCGGCAATTGGGTGCGCGAGAGCGCCATCGCCCAGGCGACGGCAACAACCATCGTCGCCACCATGGCGAGGTCGATGCCGCGGCCGATCACCACGAGCGCCATACCGAGGCCGAGAATGCCGAGAATCGACACACTGCGGACCAGCGACAGCAAATTTTCGACGGCAAGAAAACCAGGAAGGAGCAAAGAAAAACCGCAGAACATCAGCGCCGCGAGGACAAAAACAATTCCTTCCTGCGTCGGACGCCAACTCCGCATCGTTTCTCCCCTGTCGGCCTGTTACGGTCGGCCGCCCCGTTGCCGAGTTTAGCAATAGCTAACGGGTTCAACATGAACCACAATTCATTCGTCATGTTTTCTCTTAAGGAACAGTATTCATTAAGGCTTGTCAAGCTCGGCGGCCCGACGCGGTGGCGCGCGAAATCTCTCGTAATTTTGAAGGCGTTCGCGATTTTTTGCAGATGAAGTGCATTCTGAAACCGCCCGGTTACGACATATAAACTCCGCCATTGACGTCGAGCATCGCCCCGCAAATGTAGCTTGCCGCCGGCGAGCACAGAAAGGCGATCGGGGCGGCTAGCTCATCCGGCTCGGCGATGCGCCCAAGCGGAATGCTCGTCATATTCAGGCTGCGCCCGGCGATCATGCTGGTGTTGACAGGACCGGGGGCGACGCCATTGATCAGGACGTTGCGCGGGGCGCCAATCCGGGCAAACCAGCGCACCAGCGCGCCGACCGCTCCCTTCGATGCGACGTAGTGCGGTCCGGACAACAGCCCGCCGGTGCGGCCGGCGAGCGATCCGACCAGCACAATGCGGCCTCGGCCCCGCTCCATCATCCTAGGCAGCGCTGCACGCACGCAATTCACGGTGCCCTTAACGTTCACCGCATTGGTGCGCTCAAAAACGTCGTCCCAATCGGCCGCCATCCAGTCGTCGAATGGACAAATACCGGAACAGACGATCATGGCGTCGATGGTGCCTGTGTCCGTGACCAGCCGTTCGACGGCGTTACGGTCGGTCACGTCGCATCGCGCCGCCACGGCGACGTGGCCTTCGCCGTGGAGTTTGTTCGCCAAAGGCGCTGCGTCGGCGATGTCCGCCAACACCAGTTTGGCGCCAAGCGCGGCGCAGGTCGCCGCCGTGCTCGCGCCGATGCCGTTGGCGGCCCCCGCAATCAGGATGGTCGCGCCGTGAAGTGAAAACGGATGGGAGGCGGCGCCTGTCATCGCCATGACTTGTTCTCCATTCAATCGTCGGCAGATTCAAAAAAAATCCAGAGTCACGGCAGTTCGCCCCGTCAATCCCGCTGTGGTTGGGGCGCGCCTATGTCCGCCGCAGCAGGTGCGGGGGCGGGCGACGTCAGCGGTTCGTGCGTTGCGGGATCACCATGGCCGGTGGCGGACCTGTGAAACAGACCGGCGCCGAGCAGCTTTTCGTAAGCGGAAATGACATAGTCTGGGACCGCGTGGGCCGATCCTTCGGTATAGGCATAATGCCGGCTCAGATATCCTCTCGCGCCCATCAGAATGTGTACGATCACCTCCAGCTCCTGGTCGGTGTAATCGTCTACATCGCCAGCGTTGCGGCCGCGTTTGAGGATGCGGACATAAGCGGTGGCGATGTTGTCGATGTGGCGCTGGTAACCGCTTGGAGCGAAGAATTCGGCCTCGTTGAGAATGCGGAGAAATTCCGGCGCAACGCGCAGGAATTCGAAGAAGGCGCGAAAACGCTCGATCTCTTTGGCGGCGCCAGACTGCGCCGCAGCGGCGCGCTGCTCGATGAAACCGATCATCTGCAAGCCGATGGTCGGCAGCAATTGCTCAAGCAATTCCTGGCGATTGGCGAAGTGATTGTAGAAAGTGCCCTGCGCCACTTGCGCAAGTTCGGTGATGCGCGCCACCGAGGCTTCGGCATAGCCGAGGCGGCCCACGACTTTGGCTGCGGCGTCGAAAAGTCGGCGCTTGACTTCGTCGTTGCGCTCGGCGCGGGTCAGTTTAGGCTTGGAGTTTCTTATCGCGTTGAAGGTTTCCATGGCGCGAGGCGTCCGCACGTCGGTGTCAGTTGACGATTGCTGATTCATAGTTCACTTTTATTTGCAGGTCACGCCCCTCCGTTGTGGCGAGGGCGACGGAGGCCGCCCGGAAGAAGCGGTCCGTGGGGAGCGCATGAGGATCGAAGGGATTGCCGTTGTCACCGGCGGCGCGAGCGGCATCGGCGCCGCCTGCTGTCGAGAACTCGCCGCAAGTGGCGCGAAAGTCGTGGTTCTCGATCGCGACCTTAACCGTGCCGAAGACGTCGCCACCGAGATCGGCGGCCGCGCGTGGCGCGGCGATGTCGCCGACGAAGTGGCGACCGAGGCTTGCGCGGCGGCGATCGAAGCCGAGGTCGGACCGGTCGACGTTCTCGTCAACAGTGCCGGCATTATCCAGACGCCGGTGCGGCCGACCGAGATGGCGATGGCCGCTTATGACGACGTCATCCGTGTCGATCAGCGCGGGACTTATGTGGCGTCTGTTGCATTTGGCCGGCGGATGGTCACCCGCCGCCGCGGCGCCATCATCAATATCGCTTCGGTGGCCGGCATGCGTTCGATGCCGCTCCATGCGTATGCGCCGGCGAAAGCCGCCGTCATTTCGACTACCGAATGCCTCGCCGCTGAATGGGGTCCGGCACAGGTGCGGGTCAATGCGGTGTCGCCCGGCTATACCCGGACGCCGGCTTTGCAGGCGGCGATCGACCGCGGCCAACGCGATCCTTCGGCGCTTGCCGGCAATTCAGCCTTGGGTCGGCTGGTCGAGCCGTCCGAGATCGCGAAGGTGGTTGTTTTTCTCGCTTCGCCGCTGGCTTCAGCCATCACCGGAGCCAATGTTCCGGTCGATTGCGGCTGGCTGGTCGCGCCGTCGTGGCACACCTATGGTGGGCTTCGCGAGCCCGGCAATGTCTAAGAAGCGATTTGCGTCACAAAGAACCGGCGCGGCGAAGCCGGATCGCAAAGACTGGAAGGGATGTCATGACGACGTTCTCCGCTGATCTCGCAACTTTTCTCGTCGGGCTGCGCGCCGAAAACCTTCCACCTGAAATCGTTCAAAAAGCGCGGGTGTGTTTGTATAACGCCTTCAGTATGGGCATAAACGGCCATGCGACGCCCTATGCGCGGGTCGCGCGCAAGGCGGCGTTGGCGCTCGACGGCGAAGTGCCGGGTGGTGCTACTCTGTTTCTTGACGGCCGCCGCACGACGGTAGGCGGCGCATGCTTGGCGAATTCCGCCCTGTTTCACGGCCGCGCACAGGAAGACACCTGCGGCGCCGCGCATTTCGGCACGATCCTGATCCCCCTGCTCACGGGTTTGATCGAAGCGCGGGGTTATCCGCTGGCGCGCCTGGTCCCGGCGCTGGTCGCCGGCTACGAAGCGGGTGGCGTATTGGAGAAGGCCCTGTCTGGAAAGACGACGCCCGCGGGCTTCCGCTCCTCCGCGATCTACGGAACGATTGCCGCCAGCGCGGCAGCCGCAAGGCTGATGGAGCTTTCGGAAAATCAGATGGCGGCGGCGCTTGCCAACGCCGTCTCGTTCGCGGGCGGCGTATTGCAATCGTTCGCCGACGGTACCGACGAGTGGCGGTATCAAGTCGGCGTCGTCGCACGTAATGGTCTGGTCGCGGCGGAGCTGGCGCGCGCCGGTTCGGTATCGGCACCGTTTGCTTTCGAAGGAAAGTCCGGTTTTGCGCGCGCCTTCGCCAAGGCCGATCTCGACCGCGGCCTGGCGACGTCCCTGGGAAAGGACTGGGCCATTCTGCGCGTGGCGTTCAAGCCCTATCCCGTTTGCGCCTTCAATCAAACGCCGGTCACGGGTGCGCTTGTGCTGCGCGAGCAGTTGCGATCGGCGCCGGCGAAAGTGCGCGTGCGCATGAACCCTTACGAAACCGGTTATGCAGGGATGGACGCAGTCGGGCCGTTCCACACCATTTCGGGTACGTTGATGAGCATCCCGTTCTGCATCGCTACCACGCTCATCCATGGCGCCCCGACCACGCGTCACATGACGACTTACGACGACCCGGCAGTGAACGATCTGATCAAATGCGTCGAACTCGTTTCCGATCCGGCGATCCCCATTCTCAGTGCCGTGATCGAGGCGGAAACCCCTGACGGCGCCACTCATGTCCGCGAGCAGCGGATGACGGCCGTGGACTACGCATACGACATGCCGACGCTGTCCGCGATGTTGCGACGCATCGGAGGCGAGGAGGGCGTTCCGATGTCGGCATTCGATCGGCTCGAGCGTTTCGTTGAGCGCCTGCCGCTCGGTTCGATAGAGGACGCCGTTTCGGTTTTCACACTGGCACCCTCGCACGCCAGAGCGGCCTGATGTCTGTTACGCAAAAGCGAAAGGCGCCGGGCATCATCGCCCGGCGCCTCCGACCGCTCGTGAAAAACGGTTTCGGCCCTTGTCTCAGAAGTCTTAGAACTTTTTGAAGCCGGCGAGCTCCTTGAAGGTCAGGTTCTTGGCGTTCAGCTGATAAACCGCCACTTGGGTTCCCGAGAGCTGCTCCGGATTATCGAAGCTCACCGGCGCGCTCAGGCCGCCCATATCCAGATTTTTGGTTTGCCGGAGTTTCTCGATGGTGCAGGCCCGGGTCAAATCCTTCCCGCATTCGCTCATCGCATGGGCCAAGCTTTTCAGGCCGATATAAGTAACGAACGTATAGCGGCTAACGCCGGCGAGTTCCTCCGGCGTCACGAACTGTTTCGCCATCGAAAGAAACTTTTCGACGGCTGGGCCGCTAAGGGCGACGTAATCCCCGACCAGATAATCGTAGCCGGCGGGTGCGGAAAGCTTGGCCGAAGCCGGGATGCCTTCGCTCCAGACGTCCGCCGATTGGATATCCATGTCGAGCTTGCGCGCCTCGGACAGAATGTTCGCGGCGCCGGCGAAGATTGCGCCGTTCGCCAGCACGTTCACGCCGGCCTGTTTCATTTGAGCCACTTCGGCGGCGAAGTTGGAGGTCCCCTTCTTAAAGCGCAGCCGGATGCCGTCCTTGACGCCGAATTCCTTAACTGCCCGGTCATAGCCCGCCTCGACCTCGTGACCAAAATCGTCGTCCTGGCGAATGATGCCGTAGACCGGATTCTTCGGCTCGCTGTGGTCGTGGATATATTTCAGTTGCGCGTAGAATGCGTCGGAATAACTGGCGCCAAAGGTAAACACCGAAGGACGAACCGGCTTGTAAACCAACGCCGACGGCGCCGTAGTCACCACCGTTGGCAAATTGTTGTCGGTGATTAGCGGCATCATCGCGAGCACATTGGCGGTTCCGGAAGTGCCGTTGAGCGCGAAGATGCGGTCTTCGTCGAGCAGCTTCGTCAACGCTTGGAACGAGCGCGAGGGGATATAGCCATCATCTTCGGTGAGAATCTTGAGCTTACGGCCGTTGACTCCCCCCATGGCATTGACCTCCGCGGCGGCGATCTTCGAGCCGAGCGCAACGCCGCGGCCGACGAAGGCCGCGGGTCCGGTCATAATGTTGACGTCGCCGATTTTGATCTCGGTCTCGCTCACGCCAGGATCGGCGGCCAAAGCTGCCGTCGAACACAGCAGCACGACCGCGAATGCGCCCATTGCCAACTTCATCGTATCCTCCCTCTGCCAAGCCGTGACGTTTGAAAGTCTTCAATACGCCAGCGGCCAATTGCTCCAATATTTGCGCGCGTCCCGCCAGAAGCCGATCAATCCATCAGGCTTGAAGCGCAAGAACAGCACGATCACGGCGCCGTTGGCGATGCCGCGAATTTCGTAGACGTAGTCGGTGTAGAGCGGCGACGTCGGGTCGATAACGGCCGACAGGACGAGACGGATCGCCTCCGGCAAATAGGACAGAAAGATCGCACCTAATACGGCGCCGGCGACGGAGCCCAAACCGCCAAGAATGATGATCGCCAAGGCCTCGATCGAGAGAATCAGCGCGAATACGTCGATATTGACGAAGCGGATCTGCAGCGACAGAAGTCCTCCGGCGATGCCGACGATGAAAGAGCTGACCATGAAGGCCAACAGTTTGTAACGGACCAGATCGATCCCCATGACGCGCGCGGCGATGTCGTGATCGCGGATGGCAAGCCAGGCGCGGCCGACGCGCGTGCGCAGCAGGTTGAGCGCGGCGAAAATCGTGGCGACGGTCAGGCCGAGCGTCAGATAGTACAGCGGTTTACCGTGCTGCAGACCGAAGCCGAACAGCCGGGCGCCGGTGACAAAAACGCCGTTGGGTCCGTGTGTCAGCCCTTCCGCGTAGAGAATGATGTGATTGATGATGAAGGCGAACGCCAGCGTGGTGATTGCAAGATAAAGGCCTTTGAGCCGCAAGGATGGAATGCCGACGATGATGCTGAACAGCGCTGCCGCTAACCCGGCTGCAGGCAGGCCGATCCAGACCGGCGCGTGGTAATCGCTCAGAAGGATCGCGTTGGTATAGGCGCCGACCGCCAGGAAGCCTGCCTGGCCCAACGAAATGAGTCCTGTCGTGCCGGTCAGCAGGTTCAAGCCTACTGCGCCGATCACGGCGATGAGGGTCAACTCCATCAGCGTCAGCGCGTAGGCGCCCATTAGGAACGGCGCGATCAGCAGGGCTGCGATCAATGCTATCGTCCAGCCCCACACCGCTCGACTGTCGCTGAGCGCGATGACCTGGCCGACGGTCTCCTTGTAATGTCCGGTGCGCATCGGATTAGACCCGCTCGATGTCGGGGCTGCCGAAGAGGCCGTAGGGCCGGACCATCAACACAACGATGATCACCACAAAGCCGGCGATCTCGCGCAAACCTTCGCCGAGATAGCCCTGCGCCAGGTCTTCGATGACGCCAATGATGAGCCCGGCGAGGGAAGCGCCCATCACCGAGTCCAGGCCGCCAAGAATCACGGCCGGAAACGATTTAAGGCCTTGAAACCACATGTCCGGCGCGAGCTTGAAATTCAGGGCGAACAACATGCCAGCGACGGCGGCGATCGCGGCCGACAGCATCCAGGCGGCGGCGTGAATGCGATCGACGCTAACGCCAGCCAGGAGCGCCGCGGTTTCATTCGAGGCGACGGCCCGCATCGCCATGCCAAGGCGCGTAAAGCGCAAGAAAACCCAGGCGGCAAGCGTCACCAGCGCGAGCGCGCCAATCAGGCAAAGTTGCGCCGGATAGAAGGGCACGCCGACAATGGTAATGACTGACGAGGGTAATGCCGCGGGAAAATTAAGCGGCTCCGAGCCCCAGATCAGCACTACCAAACCGCGAAGGATCACCGCAAGTCCTACCGTCGCCATCACGATGGAGAAGACCGGTTCGCCGAGCATCGGGCGGATGACGATGCGTTCGAGAATAAGGCCGATCGCCATTGAAATCGGAATCGTCACCAACAGAAGCGGAAGAAAGGACAGTCCGATCGCGTTGGCGAGGCTGAAAGACACGTAGGCGGTCAGCATGACCAATTCGCCTTGCGCGAAATTGACCACGCCGGTCGATTTATAGATCAGGGCAAAGCCCATCGCGATCAGGCCGTAAGTCGCCCCTGTCACCAGTCCGGTCGAAACCAGCAGCGCCAGGAAACTCATCAGGCGGCGCTCCCATAGATTTGCAGAATCTGGTCACGGAATTTCTGCTCGATCATTTTGCGCCGCACTTTCATGGTGGCGGTCAGTTCGCCGTCGTCGTGATCGAGCTCTTTCGCCAGGATGATGAATTTGCGCACGTTCTCGACACGCGCAAAGCGTTCGTTGACGCGCTTGACTTCGGCGGCGACGAGATCGTGCACGCGATTGTTCTCGGCGAGAGAGCGATAGGTCGTATAGGCGATGCCCTCACGCTGCGCCCATTTGCCGGTCGTCTCCAGATCGATTTGAATAAGGGCGGCAAGAAAATGCCGGCCATCGCCGAGCAAGATCGCCTCGCGAATAAAAGGCGAATCCTTCAATGCATTCTCGATTAGCGACGGCGTGATATTCTTGCCGCCGGAGGTGATGAGGATGTCCTTCTTGCGGTCGACGATGCGGATTTCACCGTCGTCCGCCGGCTCGACGATGTCGCCGGTATGCAGCCAGCCGTCGACGATGGCGCGCGCGGTGGCGGCATCATCGAACAAATAGCCCTTAAATACGCTCGGTCCGGACAGCAAAAGCTCGCCATCCTCCGCGATCCGATAAGCGATGCCGCCGATCGGCAATCCCGAGCAGCCGGATTTGGTCGCGCCCGGGCGTTGCATGAAAGCGACGCCGGCGCTCTCGGTCATGCCGTAAATCTGATAGATCGGCACGCCTAGGATCCAGAAGAATAGCAGCACCTCCGGCGAAACGGTCGCGCCTCCGCAGAAACCCGCGCGCACGCGGTTGATGCCGAGGAACCGCTGCAGGCTGCCGAAGCAGACGAGCCACAGCGCGGCAAATATCAGTCGGTCGCGTGGTCCGGCCAGCGTGCCGCCATTGGCGAGGCGCCGCTCGGCGATTGGCCGACCAATCCGCATGCACACTTCGAAGATGCGCCGCTGCAACGGCGTTGTGTCACGGATGCGGTAATCGATGCTCTGCTGCATCTTCTCCCAGATACGCGGGACGCCCAAAAATCCCTTCGGCGCAATCTCGCGCAGATTGACGACTACGGTGTCCACCGACTCCGCGAAGCTGACGACGCAGCCGGTCAGTAGCTGCATGATTGTCGAAAAGCTGCGCTCCGCGACATGGCAAAGCGGCAGGTAACAGAGAACCGAATAGTTCGTGGCGTCGAGGCCGAGGATGGCAATCGTTTGTGCCGAAGTGTGCAGCATGTTGCGATGACTAAGCATCGCTCCTTTCGGCATTCCCGTCGTACCCGACGTATAGACGATGATAGCGACGTCGTCCGGCTGACCGGCCGCGAGCGCAGCGTCGACCGCCGCGCCGAACGCATGTTCCTTGCTTTCTCCGAGCGCCATCACCGCGGCAAATGACATCAAGCCCTTTTGCCCGTAATGGCGCATACCTTTCATGTCGACACAGATCACCGTCGTGAGCTCAGGCAGGCCGCCTTCGTAGCGCTGCGCATCGAGGACCTTGTCGGTCTGCTCTTGATCGCCACAGATGACGATCTTGGAGCGCGAATGGCGCAGAATGTATTGCAACTCCGGCCAGGGATTGGTCGGGTAGATGCCGAGGCAGGCGCCGCCGAGCATTTGCGCGGCGAGGTCGGCATAGAGCCATTCCGGCGTATCGTCGCTTGCTACGGCGAGGCGGTCGCCAGCGCGAAAGCCGAGCGCGTAGAGTCCGAGCGCGAAGCGCCGCGCATTCTGGAAATACTCCCGCCAGTCCGTTCGCCGCCAGATGCCGAGATCCTTCTCGCGCAGCGCCAAGCGGTCGCCGATCGTCTCGGCGCGATGCTTGAGCGCCTGCGGGATCGTCATCTGCGAGAGCCGTTGCAGCTCTTTGTTCATGCCGCCCGCCTCGCCCCGAGATAGGCGGCGATCACCGCCTCGTCACGCGCGACCTTCGGCGGCGGGCCTTCGGCGATTTTGCGTCCTTCGTTCATCACGCAGACATGGTCGGAAATATCCATGACGATGCCCATGTCGTGCTCGACCATCAGCACGGTCATGCCAAGTTCTTCTTTCAGATCAAGGATGAAGCGGGCGATGTCTTCGCGTTCTTCCTGGTTCATGCCGGATGCCATCTCGTCGAGCAGCAGCAATTTGGGCGAGATTGCCAGCGCCCGGCCAAGCTCGACCCGTTTCTGCAGTCCGTAGGGCAAGGACCCGACTGGATGATCGCGAATGTCCTCGATCTCCAGAAAGTCGATGATTTCCTCGACGCGCTCGCGTGCCTTTATCTCCTCAGCCCGCGCGCGGCCAAAGAACACCACGGCTGACAGCGGATCGGTGCGAAGCCGAGTGTGCATTCCGACAAGCAGATTATTGACGACGGTCTCGTGCTTGAAGACGGCCAGGTTTTGGAACGTGCGGGCGATGCCCAAACGGGCGAGCGCGTGGGTTGGCAATTTGGTCAGATCGCGGCCATCAAAGAGGATTTGACCAGCGGACGGCCGGAAGATCGCACTGATGAGGTTGAACAGCGTCGTCTTACCGGCGCCGTTCGGGCCGATGAGGCTGCAGATTTGGCCTTGCTCCACGTGGAAGCTGATGTCGTTGACGGCAGCGAGCCCACCGAACCGCTTCGAGATGCCGACGATTTCGAGCAGCGCAGTCACGAGAGCCACCGTTTGCGGCGCTTGTAATGCTTTACGTCCCTCATGCTCTTGCGCTGTCCGGCGGAAAATCCGAGGTAAAATTCCTGGACGTCGTCGTTCACCTGCAGCTTGGCGGAAGGGCCGTCCAAAACGATACGGCCGTTCTCGAGGATGTAACCGTAGGAGGCAACCTCGAGCGCCAGCCGCGCATTCTGCTCGACCAGCAACACGGTCAGCCCGCTGTCGCGGTTCAAGGCGATGATCGCCTCAAAAATGCCGTCGACGATTTGCGGTGCCAGCCCGAGTGACGGCTCGTCGAGCATGAGTATACGGGGCCGTCCCATCAGCGCGCGTCCGACCGCGACCATCTGCTGTTCGCCACCAGACAAATAGCCGGCGATCTGCGACCTGCGCTCTTTGACGCGCGGGAACAGCGTATAAATCCTTTCGAACATCTCGGCGCTTTCCGCCCGCGACCGGGTAAAGCCGCCCATGCGCAGGTTTTCCTCCACTGTTAACGTCGCAAACAGCGACCGTCCTTCTGGCACCTGCAGCAGACCCGCTCGTACGATCTCTGCCGGCGAACGCCCGGAAATCTGCTCGCCGTCGAGGCGAATTGCGCCGTTGACGATTTCGCCATCTTCCTGACCGAGCACGCCCGAGATCGCTTTGAGAATGGTCGATTTGCCGGCACCGTTCGAGCCGAGCAGCGCCACGATGGTGCCCGCGGGAACGTCAAGCGATACGTCGCGCACGGCTTCGATCGCCCGGTCGTACAGAACCTGTACATTTTTGACCGAGAGCACGGAATTATCCGCGGACCGCGGCTGGGAGAATGGCCATCAAACTGGAATGAACGCGATTTATCAACAACGCAAGAAGCAGATCGGCGGGTCGTCGCATCACCAACATGGCAGAGGGGCGAAGGGCAACGTGAGCCTGCCCGAATATCCACGACCCGCGCCCTAAAAACTGGGCAATCAAGGACCGTTCCCCCCGCCGCTCGATGTCATCCGCAGGCTTATCAAACAGGCTTGCTTGATGTCATCGTATGATGAATGGTCCTCATTAACGGTGAAGGTCTTGCCTTTGTCAACGACAAATTCGGGTTGGCGCCGCCCTCCCGGCGGGGCGTCCCGGAGGATGCGCTCAATGTATCTAACAGACCGCCGTTATGCCGCGCGCGCCGCGAAAGTGGGCGGGGCTCGCCGCCCTTTCGAAAAGCGCGCGAAATGAGAGATGCTGGAGCGAGCGCGAGCGATGCGCGAGATGTGGCGGCCGACATTCGCAGGGCAGGATGTCTGAGCGTCTACGATTTATTCGCGGCCCAGGTGGCGCGCGATCCGAAAGCCGCTGCCGTGGAACAGGGAAGGCTGAAGCGCTCCTACGGCGAACTCAATGACCGCATGCTGCGCTTGGCGGCAACGCTGCGGTCAAGAGGAATCCAGCGTGGCGACCGCATTGCGCTGTTGTCGGAAAATCGCTGCGAATACATCGAGATCGAGCTCGCCGCCGCCTACCTCGGCGTCATCGTCGCCTGTCAGAACTGGCGTCTGGTCGGCGGCGAACTGCAGCACTGCATTGATCTCGTCTCGCCGGCGCTTGTGATGGTATCGCAGCGATTCTCGGGAGTTCTCGGCACGCTCGACCTTCGCGGCGCGAAGAAAGTGATCATCAACGACGAGTACAACGATTTGCTCAAGGCCCCGCCGGCAACGGACCGTCCGTATGTCGACCCTGAGGATGGGCTGGTCATTCTCTATACCAGCGGCACCACCGGCTTGCCCAAAGGCGCGCTGATCAGTCACCGGGCCGAGATCGCGCGGATGGCACTGCTGCGTCTCGACCTGCGGGCGACGGCAGAGGACGGATTTGTCGCGTGGGCGCCGATGTTCCACATGGGATCGACCGATCAGATGCTCGGTGCGCTGATGTCGGGCGCGACGGTTTTTGTCATTGACGGCTTCGACGCCGAAGCCATCGTCGCCGTCATGGAGCGGGCCAAGCTTGGATGGATGCTGTTGATGCCTGGCTCGATCGAACCGGTGGTGGAGCTGCTAAAGTCGAGCGGCCGGCGACCCAGAAGTATCAGGGCCGTCGGCGCCATGGCAGATCTGGTACCGAAGAAACTGATCGCCGAACTATCCGCGCTGACCGGGGCGCCGTTTCTGAATAGCTTCGGCGCGACTGAAACCGGTCTCGCTCCTGCGTCTGCATCGCTGTTGTCGCCGGGCATCGTGCCGGAAAGCTTGTCGAAACGGAAAAGCGCTCTCTGCGATTTTCGCCTCCTCGGCCGCGACGGCGCGGACGTCGCCGACGGCGAGCCTGGCGAGGCCGCCGTCCGCGGCCCGACGGTATTCAGTGGCTATTGGAATGCGGACCAGACCAATGCCCGCGACTTCAAGGACGGCTGGTTCCGCATGGGCGATCTCTTTCGCCGCAACCCCGACGGCAGCTACGACTTCGTCGATCGGGCGAAATATATGATCAAATCCGGAGGCGAGAATATCTATCCCGCCGAGATCGAACGCGTGCTCCTGTCTGATCCGCGCATTAGCGACGCCGTCGTTGTCCGCAAGCCCGATGTGAAATGGGGCGAAGTTCCAATCGCTTTTGTCTCGCGGTTGGACGAGACGCTCAATGAGGCTGACATCGACGCGCTGTGCCGAAAGTCTCTGGCCGGGTACAAACGCCCGAAGGCAGTGCATTTCATCGCATTTGAGGAGTTTCCGCGCAGCACGACGGGTAAGATATTGCGCCATGAGATGGAGAAGAAGTTGACGCCATGACGGAGCGCTGATGAAATTTGTTGTTGTCGGCAGCGGCCGATTGGAGAGCCGCCGCTGCAATGCAAGTTTAAGCGTACTTGCATAGGCGAAATTCAAACCCTACCAAGAGCTGATGGTCGTTGTGGCGTTGAGGGACGCAACGAGCGAAGGGAGAGTACGATGGCGCAGGCCGGAACGCTTCGCCGGGTAAGCCGGCTGCCAGCACAGCGGCGGATCCTGGACATCATGCTGGCGGCGCGCGCGGTGTTTACCGAGAAGGGATACAACGATGCGCTGATATCCGATATCGCCGAACGCGCCGGCGTCGTGGAAGGCAGCATCTACCGGTTCTTTGCCAACAAACGTGATCTGCTCGTTCGTGTCGTCGAACATTGGTACGAGGAAATGCTGGCTCGCGACGACGAGCAATTCGCCAGCGTGCGCGGCACCTGGAACCAGATCCGGTTCATCGTGCACCACCATCTTACCGGCATTCGCCGCGAGCCTGCACTAAGTCGCTTGGTGTTCCAGGAACTCCGGCCGGATCCGTCCTATCGCAAGACTCGGCTGTTTCAGCTCAATCAGGCCTACACCCATCGCGTGGTCGAGGTAGTGAAGGCCGCGGCGGCTCGCGGCGAGTTCAGAAGCGATGTATCGCCCTCGCTGGTGCGCGACATGATCTACGGCTGCGTCGAACATCGCACTTGGGCGTTCCTGCGCAACGAAGGCGACTTCGAGATCGATCAGACCGCGGACAGCATCGCTGATATTATCTACCGAGGGCTGGCCATACAGAAACCCACGGAGCACTCGGTCTCCGCCACGCTCTCCCGTCTTGAGGATGTGGCTACGCGGCTCGAGCGTCTCGCGGCGCCCGAGGGTTCTCAGAGCGGATAGCCGGCGAGCTTTCCATCCTCGATTCGCTCGATGTATTCGGTCATTCCGTAGCCTTGGCGGCCGTCCCAGCGAAAGCGCGTAAAACCCTCGGCGATGCGTGACTCCAGCGTTTCCTCGCCCGCCTTTCGGCGATTGCGTAACGGCGCGAGCGTGATGATGTCGCCGTCAATGACCGCTTTCCGGTTCGCCGTCCTCACGCCGATGCGGACGCTGACCGGATCCTGCCTTTCGCTCCACTGCGTCGCCAGGTCCATATCCACGATCTCTTCGTATCGGCCATCGACCAGTAGCACGCCGATCCGGCGCGACATGCCGTTGGTGTCGGTGATTTTGAGCAGCATGAAGCCTTCACCGTCGGGAAAGTTAGCGATGAACAGCCGGTACCAATAAATCGCCTGCCAATAACGCGGCCCCCAGGAATGGTCGCGCCAGCCGTGGCCGTCGATCGGCCAACTTTCCTCGCCGACCTTGATTTCTCCGCGCACGCGGCTGTGCTGATTGAAATGGCCGAGCGAGAAATCGCGTCCGTACATGGTCTGCACCGCGTCGTTGATCGGCTCGCCGCCGTGGACCGGCGATTCGGCTTCATGGACCCAATGGACGCGACCCGGCCGCCTTACGCCGCTTTCGAATAGCGTCTTCGGCTCGCGCAACGCATTGGGGTCATCGACGATCAGCAACTCGCCGTCGAACGTCATGGACACCTTTTTCAAAGGTTCGATCACAGCGTACGACAAGCCGCCGGCGTCAAAGCGGTTGTTGCCTGCGATCTTGGGCCGCTGAAACTGGCAGGCGATGCGTCCATCCGGCAGATAGACGCAGACCGAAAGCTCGGCGTAGCCTTCGTTGGCGCGGTTGCCGAGCCGCATCCAGCCGCCGACCGGAGAGGCGGTGTTGAAACCGTTGGTATAGACACTCTCATTAAAATTGACCGATGCATCGGGCGCATGCGGCATCTCGTCTTCCGGCGTTATCACGAACTTGTTCATTATCACGCTCCCGCTTGATCGACCCAATCGCTATTCGGTCCGGATAAGAACGAGCATGCGTCCGCGCTGCACGACGTGCTCGTCCTGATTCATGACCTCGAAGGCATAGGCGGCAACGGCGCGGCCCGGCTTGGCACTCGGCCGTAGCTCATCAAGCGTAACCCGTGAGCGGATCGTGTCGTCGAGCTTTACCGGTCCGCAAAAATCCCAGTTCAGATTGAGCAGACCGATCACCCTTTCGCCGAGGATGCGGGTTTGGGTCAGCAAGCCGATGGCGGTCGCCATCGCCAGGGGACCGTGCGCGATGCGGACGCCATAGGGCGAGGATTCGGCAAAGGCCTCGTCGACGTGAATCGGAGTGAAATCGCCAACCAGGCCGGCGAACAGATCGATATCCTTCTCGCCGATCGTGCGCGCCGGGGTGACCAGTGACTTTCCCGGCTGCATCATTGCCGCGGGCATCGGCGCTTCTCGTTTACGTTCCGCCTAGACATGCCGCGCGAGCTCGATCCGCGCCAGTGCTTCGCGGTGCACTTCGTCGGGCCCGTCACCGATCCTCAGGAAACGGGTTTCGGCAAACGCTTCGGCGAGGAAAAAGTCCTGCGACAGGCCGGCGCCGCCATGCACCTGGATCGCCCGATCGATTACCGCTCCGGCCATAGTCGGAACGATCACCTTGACGATGGCGATGTCGCCGCGTGCCGCTTTGTTGCCGACGCTATCCATCATCCAGGCCGCCTTGAGGGTCATCAGCCGCGCCTGCTCGATGTCGCATCGCGACTGGCCGATTGCCTGCCGAACAGCACCCATTTCCGACAGGGAGGAGCCGAAGGCGACGCGCTGTTTGGCGCGCCGGCACATGCTTTCGAGGGCACGCTCGGCCAAGCCGATGAAGCGCATGCAATGATGGATGCGGCCGGGACCGAGACGGCCTTGGGCAATCTCGAAGCCCCGCCCCTCGCCGAGCAGCATGTTTTCCGCGGGCAGCTTCACATTGTCAAAGATAAGCTCCGCATGGCCGAGCGGTGCATGTTCATAACCGTAAACGGAAAGCGCGCGTTCGACGGACAATCCAGGCGTATCCATCGGCATCAGGATCATCGACTGCTGCTTGTGCTTGGGCGCCGAGGGATCGCTTTTGCCCATGACGATCGCCACTTTGCAATTCGGCGACATCGCGCCGGTGATCCACCACTTGCGCCCGTTGACAATATAATCGTCGCCGTCACGGCGAATTTCGGTCTCAATGTTGGTGGCGTCGGAAGAGGCGACGCGCGGCTCCGTCATCGCGAAACAGGAACGGATTTCGCCTGCCAACAGCGGCTTGAGCCAGCGCTCTTTTTGCCGCGGCGACCCGTAAGCCGACAATAGCTCCATGTTGCCGACGTCGGGTGCGTTGCAATTGAAGATTTCCGGTGCGGCAAGCGAGTGCCCGAGTGTCTCGCAGAGATGCGCATATTCGAAATTCGTCAATCCCTGCCCGCCCGGCCCGTGATAGAAAAGGTTCCACAGGCCGCGCGCCTTGGCTTTCTGCTGCAGTGTTTTCAAGAGCGGCCGCGGCGTCCAGCGTTCGTCGGGCTCGGTCGCGGGCGCTAGCAGCGCCGGTTCGTTCGGATAGACGTGCTCGGCCATGAAGGCCTCAAGCTCCGCCTTTAAAGATTTTGCCTTGTCGGATAAGTCGGCGAACATTGGTTCTTCCTTCGTGGCGAGGCTTCAACTGCGCTTGGCGCCGATTTTCTCGCGTTTAACGACGATCCCGGCCGCTTCGCGGTCCCAGGTGTCAGGCGTCAGTCCCTCGGCGCGGAGTTTGACCTTCTCGATTTTTGAGGTCGGCGTTCGCGGCAGCGCGCCGACAACGCGGACGTAGCGCGGCACCATGAAATGGGCCATGCGGCCCCGTAAGAACGCGATCAGCTCGGCGGGATCGAACGGCTCGCCCTCCTTGATGGCAACCACGGCGCAGACTTCGTCCTCGGCGATCTCGCTAGGCACCGCGATGGCGGCGGCTTCGCGGATCGGCGGAAACGCCAGCACTTCCGATTCGACCTCGAACGAAGAAATATTTTCGCCGCGGCGGCGGATGGCGTCTTTCAGCCGATCGACGAAATAAAAATTCCCGGCCGCATCGCGGCGAAATCCGTCGCCGGTGTGAAACCAGCCGTTGCGCCAGGCCGCGGCCGTCGCCACCGGGTTGCCGGCATAGCCGTGGCTCGTCGCCCACGGACAATCCGTTCGCACCACCAGCTCGCCGACAGCATCGCTCGGCAGTTCGCAATCGTTCTCGTCGACGATACGGACATCGACGCCCGCGCGCGGTCGTCCGGCGCTGCCGAGCGCAGTCGGATTGGCGTCCGAGACGACCGGCATCGAGATTTCGGTCATATTGAAATGAGTATAGATGTTGGTGCCGAACCGGGCGTGAAACTGCGGCGCCGTTTCGTTGAGCGGCACGTAGGTGCAGGTCCGCAACGGGTGGTTCTTGTCGTCTGCGGAGGGTGGCCGCTTGAGCAAAAACCCGCCCATCACGCCGAGCAGAATCGTCGTCGTTATTCCGGCGTTTCGGACCGTCGGCCAAAAGGCTTCGCTGTTGAAGGCGTCGACCATGGCAATCGAACCGCCGTGGATGAGCATTGCCGTCACCGGCATCACGCCCCCGGAGTGAAACATCGGCAGGTTGACCATGTAGCGGTCGTCGCCGGACAAAAACGGCGCCGACCCGGCCATCTGATGCAGATGCACATAGGACGACAAGACGCCCTTCGAGGGACCGGTGGTCCCCGAGGTGAAGATGATCGACTGCATGTCCCACGGCGCGATCGGGCGATCGAGCGTCGGCGGCGACACATCGATGCTGTCAAGTGCGGCTTGTGGATGGACCACGAGGCCTTCGATTGGAGGCGGCGCGCCCCCAATCACGACAATCTCCTGTAAGGCCTTGCGGTTCACATCATTGAGCCGCGGGCAGAGATCGGCATGGACGATCATCAGTCGCGCTTCGGACAGCCCGATCGAATGTTCGAGCAACGCGCCGCGATAGGCCGTGTTAAGCGGTACGAACACGGCGCCGAGATAATTGAGCCCGAACCAGATCCGCAGGCAGTCGGCCCCGTTCGGCAGCCAAACCAGGACCCGCTCGCCTTGCTTTATCCCGAGTGCGCGCAGCGCGTTGGCGGTGCGGACCGCGGTCGCCTGCATCTCGGCATAGCTCCACCGCTCACCGTCGGCAAAGATCGCAAAGAGTTTTTCCGGTTGCTCACGCGCCCACCGCTCGATCATATAACGCTGGACGCATTCCTCCGGCCGCGGCATGCGCGCGTCCAAATGATAGTCCATGAACTTCCTCCCGACCCTCTCGCAGAGCCATTCGTCAAGCGCGATCCCGGCCTTGGTCCGCCCCGGCGCCTTTGGCGATCTCCGCGAACAGCGGTTTTTTGGTTAGCTTCATATCGCGCTTGAGCTCCTCGTGGACATGGCGACGAAGCAGCGCGATGGCGGCGTCGACGTCGCCGCCGCCGTCCTTCCCATGCGTCCAGGCAATGAGATCGGCAATTACACCGTCGAGCCGGTCGCGTTCCGCCATCAGTTCGACGCAGCCTGCTGCCGCGAGCGCCTGATCGCTCAGTTCCGTGTCGGTCGCGGGGGCTTCCGGCAGCAGCGTGCGGACTGCGCGAATGGCGTTCCTGCGCTCCGCGACAGCCTCGGCGAGCGGCGCGCGCGCCCATTCGAGCCGCGGCGCAATGTTGTTGAGGAGATCAATAACGCCGATCGCCTGTCCGCGTGCATACGCATCGCTGATGTTCGGAATAACGTGCGTTCTCAGCGCTGCGATGATGCCTTCGATCAACCTATCGAGCGAATTGTTCACGCCGCCCGCTCCATCACCGCTTCAAGCTGCAAGAGCATGCGCGGGAGCTGCGCGCCCATACCGGCCATCCGCAGATCATTGAAGCCGCGGCTCTCGAAACAATGGCTGGCGCCCAGATGCATGACCGCGAGCTTGAATGTGCCAAACGTCTCCCAGTAATGCAGTGCTGTCGCGTCAATTGCGACGCCGGTCAACGCCTGGTATTTTTCGCTCAGTTCCTCGCGGGTCAGCAGGTGACACATATACGGCGAGCGGCCGCGCCATGCCTGCAGGCAGATCCAGCCGAGATCCTCAATCGGGTCGCCCAAGTGCACGAGCTCCCAGTCAAGGATCGCGGAAATGCGGCCGTCCTGCTCAAGAAAGTTGCCAATGCGGTAGTCGCCATGAACAACGCTGATCCGCTTCGCCTTGGGGGCGCGATCGCGAAACCAGATTAGCGCCCATTCGAGCATGGGATGGCGTCGCGCGGACCACGCGCGCATGCGTTGTTCCCAGAATGCGATCTGCGCCTCGGCGGTTTCATTCACGCTGGTAGCCCCGCCGATCCCGGCAACCGGCGTTCCGCGCCAGTCGAAGCTGTGCAGCGCGGCCAGTGCCGAAAGGAATTGATCGCCAAGATTGATCCTGGCCCCTTCGTCGAAAGCCGGACCGCCATCGGCCGTCCACGGAATTGGTGCCTCGCCCTTGATGAATTCGCAGACGAAAAATGGCGCGCCCAACGGTTCGCTGTCGTCGCAGTACCAGTAGGCGCGCGGTACCGGAACGTTACCGCCAGCGAGGCTTTGCAGCGTGAGAAATTCGGGTGAGGCTTGGTACGGCGCGAAAATTCCGTTCGGCGGTCCCACCCGCAGCACAAGTTCGCGCTCGGTCAGATGACCATTGTCATTCCACTTGGCGACGAAGCCGAACGTCACCCAGGAAAATCCCACTGTGTATCGCTCCAGCGGGCCAATCTCGACACTGTCGCCGACCTGACGGCGGAGATACGACAGCAGTCGATTCCTTACGCTGTCGCTGTCGAAAGCATCGAATGCGGGCAAGTCTCACTCTCGGAGATGGGTTGTACGGGTGGTTCCGGACTCAGGATATCGGCCTCCGCTCTATGTCTCTTGCTTGAAATAATCAGGCTTGCCGGTCGTCCAGGTCTCGCCCCAAAGCTGGCCGCCACCGTCCACCGTCAAAAGTTCGCCCGTGATGAATGCGCCTGCTGGACCGCCGATGTAGACGCAAGCCTCGGCGATATCCCATGCCGTGCCGGCGCGCATCATCGGGTTTGAGCGCGGATAGGCGGCGCGCGCCTCCGGCGTGTAGACTTTCCAACCTTCGGTTTCAATCGCGCCAGGCGCGATGCAGTTGACGCGGATGCCAAGCGGCGCCCATTCCACGGCGACGCTGCGGCTCAATCCGATGACGCCGGCTCGCGCCGCGACGGTGTGTGCCACGCCGTAGAGACCGTGCGTCGTCACGACGACAATGTTGACAACGCTGCCCGGGGACTGCGCTTCGCGCCAATGCTGCGCGGCGGACTGCATCATGAACCAGGTGCCGTTGAGATTGGTGTTGATGACGGCGTTCCAGCCCTTCACCGAAAAGTCGATCGCCGGTTGTGGAAATTGACCGCCGGCGCTGTTGATCAAGATGTCGAGCCGCCCATGCCTCGACCAAATATCGTCGAACAGGGCCCGCGCGGAATCCGGCTCGCGCACGTCGACGGCGTGAGCACTGGCCTTCAGGTTTCTGGCGACAAGTGCGGAGATAACGGAATCGAGCTTGTCCTCGTTGCGGCCGGCAACGACGACATGGGCGCCGAGACGCGCAAACAGCCAAGCCACGGCGCGGCCAATGCCGCCGCTGCCGCCGGCGACGGCGACGACCCGACCCTCAAGCGAGCGCTCGGCAAAGACTGTCGGATGCGTCGCGAGCGCATGGTCGTCGAGACCGAAACTGTGCGTTTCGGCTGACACGCGTTCATCCATCGCGCTTTAAGTCCTTGAGAAGCTCGCCCGAAATAATCATCTTGCGAATCTCGGTGGTCCCCGCGCCGATCTCCAACAGCTTGATCGAGCGATAGAGCCGGTTGATTTCCGACTCCCAGATATAGCCGCTGCCGCCATGGATCTGGATGGCCCGATCCAGCACGGCGTGACAGGCATCTGCGGCATACATTACCGAGGCTGCCGTCAGCATGTGAATGTCGCCGCGGCCGCCTTCGCCGGCTTCCAGTTCGGCGGCCGCTGCAAGCGCGCGGTAGGTGAAGGTACGTGTAGTCTCGACCTGCACATACATTTCTGCCAGCATCGACTGAACCATCTGAAAAGAACCGATCGGCTTGCCGAACTGGCGGCGGGTCTGCGCGTATTCGAGTGAAAGCTGGAGTGCGCGCTCGGCGACGCCAAGGCAGAGCGGCGAGATCATCGCACGCTCCAAATCGAGGCCGCCCATGACCACGGCGACGCCTTCGTTCTCCTTGCCAACGAGGTTTTCTACTGGCACGCGGCATTCGTCGAAGACAAGCTCGCCGGTTTGGCTGCCGCGATAGCCCATTTTTTCGAGCTTCTGTGCGACCTTGAAGCCGGGAAAATCCTTTTCAACGATGAAGGCGGAGATGCCGTGGGCGTCCTTTTCCTTGTCGGTTTTGGCATAAACCAACAGCACATCGGCGATCGGCCCGTTGGTAATGTAGATTTTGCTGCCGTTGAGGACGTAATGATCGCCGTCACGGCGTGCAGTCGTGCGCATCGATCCAAGGGCATCGGAGCCGGCGCCCGGCTCGGTCAATCCCAGGGCGCCGATCTTGCGGCCGGAGCACAGGCCGGGAAGATATTTCTGCCGCTGCTGCTCGTTGCCGTTGCGATAGATGTTGTTGGCGCAGAGATTGTCGTGCGCTACCCAGCTCAACGCCAGCGCATGGTTCCAGCGGCCGAAACCCTGCAACACCAGTCCGGCGTCCAAGAGGTCGAGTCCGGCGCCGCCATATTGTTCTGGGATGGTGACGCCGAAAAAGCCGCTGTCGCCAATTTTCGGAAAAGCATCTTCCGGCCACCACTCCTCGGCATCCATGCGCTGTGAAAGCCCGTAGAGCTCATTGCGCGCAAAACGGTCAGCCTGATCGAGGATGCTGCGCCGTTCTTCGTCCAGATCGAAGACCGGCGGCCGGTTGTCACCGACCCGAGCAGCCGCGTGCGGACGTGCCTGCCCTTCCATCGGGTTCGCATCCTCCCTGAGATGCCAAATTCACGATACCAGCGTGACACTGCCGGCTCAAGCTTTGGCGCGTATGTAATGAACGAATTTCATCAACGCTGCCCGCCAGTCTGTCAACTTGAATCCGGCGTTTAATTCGATAAGGCAGGGTCAAAGACGACGGGCCCTCCAGGGAAATTCATTTCCCCAGCGCCGTCCGAGCGGCAGTTGACAGAATTGATGAATTGAAATCATTTATAGCCGCGGGACATTCATAGATACGCAGGGAAGAAACGTTGACCCACCCGGTGCGGATCGCGCGGAGGAATGACGTCCAAATCATCGCGATCGATCGCCCAGAACGTCGTAACGCGTTGAACGAGGCGGTCGCAGCCGGCATCGTGGCCGGCCTTGATGAGGCTGAGGCTGACCGTTCAATCAGAGCGATCGTCTTGACCGGCGTCGGCGACAAAGCCTTCTGCGCCGGAGGCGACCTGCAGACGGCGGCGGACGGAACTCCCTTCACCATCGATGCCGCCGATCCGCGCCATTACGTCGTCAAGCTGTTGCAGCGTATGGATGCCTGCCGTCTGCCGCTGATTGCGCGCGTGAACGGCCACGCACTGGCCGGCGGCTTCGGGCTTGTTTGCGCTTGCGACCTCGCCGTCGCGCGCGACGATGCGATGCTTGGCGTCACCGAGGTGAAGGTCGGGCTGTTTCCGATGATGATCCTGCCATACCTGCTTCGCGTCGTGCCGTATCGCGTGTTGATGGAGATGTGCTTAACCGGCGAGCCGATGACTGCCGGCGAAGCGGCGCGGGAGCGCATCGTCAATATGGCGGTACCGGCAGCAGATCTCGACGCCAGCGTCGATGCGCTTGTTGAACGCATCACTACCAAATCGCCGACCGGCATACGCTTGGGTAAGCAGGCGCTTGCCAAAATCCGCGAGATGTCGACTGACGCGGCGCTGGAATACGCGCAATTCATGCTCGCCAACATGGCGCGGACGGCGGATGCCACGAGAGGGCTTCGCCGCTTTCAACGAGAAGCGCGCGCCACGCTGGACGGCCGAGTAGGCGGTCATGAAGGAGATTGTGCGGATCGGTTGCGGGGCGGGTTTTTGGGGCGATAGCCCGGAGGGTCCGGTTCAGCTCGTCCGCCGCGGTGGTATCGACTATCTCGTGCTCGATTATCTGGCCGAGATCACCATGTCGATCCTCGCTCGGATGAAGGCCAAAAGGCCCGAGCGCGGCTACGCTATCGATTTTGTGACCACGGTGATGAAGCCGTTGGCGCACGAGATCGCTGACAAGCGCATCAAGGTGGTGACCAATGCGGGCGGCGTCAATCCGGAAGCTTGCTGCGAGGCGCTGGCGGAAGCATTGGCAGAAGCCGGTGTCGACCTCAAGATCGCGCTGGTGCGCGGCGATGATCTTTCGGACCAAGCGGACGCGCTTCGTCGCCGCGGCATACGCGAGATGTTCAGCGGTGCGCCGCTGCCGGAGAAGCTCGCGAGCGTCAGCGCCTATCTCGGTGCCTTTCCGATCGCCGCCGCACTCGGTGCCGGCGCGGACGTCGTGGTGACCGGGCGCTGCGTCGATTCGGCGATCGTGCTCGGGCCCGCTCGTTCACGAATTCGGCTGGAAGAACACTGACTATGATCTGCTCGCCGCCGGCAGCCTTGCCGGTCACATCATCGAGTGTGGCGCACAGACCACCGGCGGCATCGTGACCGACTGGCGCGTGGTCGCCGACAGCTGGGACCGAATGGGTTTCCCGATCGCCGAGTGCCGCGCGGACGGGTCCTTCGCGATCACCAAGCCAAGCGGAACCGGTGGACTGATTTCTCCGGCAACGGTCGGTGAGCAGATCGTATACGAGATCGGCGACCCGGCCGAATACATCCTCCCGGACGTGACCTGTGACTTTTCCGAAGTCCATGTGAAGCAGTCAGGTCTGGATCGGGTCAGCGTCGCCGGCGCGAAGGGTTCGGCGCCGACAACCACCTATAAAGTCAGTGCGACCTACGCCGACGGCTACCGATCCGCTGTGACAATGATGATTGCTGGACGTGATGCCGTCGAGAAGGCGGAGGCGGTCGGCGCAGCAATTCTGGCCCGGTCGAGCCGCTTGATGAATGAAGCTGGCTATCCGAATTTTTCCGAAACGTCAGTCGAAGTGCTCGGCGGCGAAGTCAATTACGGAAAGCACACTCGCGCGCGCGGGACCCGCGAGGTCATCCTCAAGATTGCGGTACGGCACCCATCCAAGGAAGCGTTGCAGATTTTTGGGCGAGAAATCTACCCCGCTGCTGCGGCGATGGCACAAGGGCTGACCGGGTTCGCCGGCGGACGGCCGGAACCGCAGCCGGTGATCAGACTGTTCTCTTTCTTGGTCGACAAGGCTGCCGCGCCGGTGAGTGTATCGATCGACGGAAGAACGATCGACGTGCCGGTTATGATTGCGAACGAGCCGCGGTCTGCCAAACCCGTGCGCGAAGCGTCGCCGCTGCCGGCGTTGGACGGTGACATGATTGAGGTGCCTCTGATCGCCCTTGCACATGGCCGCAGCGGCGATAAAGGCGACATCGCCAACATTGGCGTCCTGGCGCGAAGCCCGGAATTCGTGCCCGCGCTTCGCCGCAGCCTTACTGCAGAAGCAGTCGCGGACTATTTCGCGCATTTCGTGAAGGGAAAAGTTGAACGCTTCGACTGGCCGGGCCTCGACGGATTCAATTTCGTTCTGCACGAAGGTCTCGGCGGCGGAGGCGTCGCGTCGCTTCGCCATGATCCGCAAGGCAAGGCGCTCGCCCAGATCCTGATGGACATCCCCGTCGCCGTTCCGGTGCGCTGGCTTGAGGATGGCCAGCCGCTTGCGGATTGGAGCCCAAGAAACACGATGTCGAGCCGCGCGGCGGGAGCGGCATCATGATGCTCGATCGGAGCGCTAGCAAGAGCGCGGCGGCGACGAGCGCGGCTCCGTTTCGCAAGATCTTGATAGCCAATCGCGGCGAAATCGCATGCCGGATTGCGCGCACGTTACGCGAAATGGGCATCGCTTCGGTCGCCATCCACCATGCTGTCGAAGCAAAGGCGAAACACGTTCGGACCGCCGATGAAGCGATCGAGATAACCGGCGAGAGTGCGGTCGCCGCGCATCTCGACGGCAGGCAGATCATCGATGCCGCGCGCGCTGCGGGGGTAGACGCAGTCCATCCGGGATACGGGTTTCTGTCGGAAAATGCCGCCTTCGCCAAAGCGGTCGCTGAAGCCGGCCTCACATTCATCGGCCCCGATGCGGCAACGATCGCGCTGATGGGCGACAAGATATCTGCGCGCGGGTTTGCCGAGCGTCACGGCGTGCCGGTCGCGCCGTCCGCCGCGCCGGTCGGCGACTTGGATGCCTTTGCCGCCAGTGCTGCGAAAGTCGGCTTCCCGCTCCTGATCAAGGCTGCAGCGGGCGGCGGCGGCAAAGGGATGAGTATTGTGCGTTCGACGTCGGAGCTGAAAGAGGCCGCCCGTATCGCCTCGAGCGAGGCGCAGCGCTATTTCGGCGACGGTCGGGTCTACGCCGAAGTTTACGTCGAGCGGCCCCGACATATCGAGGTCCAAGTGCTCGGCGACGGGCATGGCACCGTTGTCCATTTGCTTGAACGAGAGTGCTCGGTGCAGCGGCGTTTTCAGAAAATCATCGAGGAGGCACCGGCCCCCAACCTGTCCGCCGAGCTTCGCGAGAGCATCTGCGCCGCCGCCGTCCGCCTTGCGGCCGCGGCCAAATACAAAAATGCCGGCACGGTCGAGTTTATCCTCGGGCCGGATGGACGCTTCTTCTTTCTGGAAATGAATACGAGATTGCAGGTCGAGCACCCGGTAACCGAAATGATCACAGGCTTTGATATCGTGCGTGCGCAAATCGAGATCGCCGCCGGCCGCGGACTTCCGATTGCGCAAGACCAGGTGACGGCGCATGGACACGCCATCGAGTGCCGCATCTGCGCCGGAGAATCCGGAGGAGGGCTTCGTTCCGGAGACCGGTGCCATCCATTACCTCGGTATACCGGAAGATTCCTTCGTTCGTTTCGAAAATGCGCTCGAAGTGGGTCAGAGAGTTGGGACTGATTTCGATCCGATGCTAGCGAAACTCGTGGTTCACGGTGCGAGCCGGACCGAGGCAATCGCGCGATCGATTGCCGCGCTCAAGGAGCTTGCCGTCCTCGGCGTGCGCACCAACACCGATTATCTCGCGCGCGTACTCGCTCACCCGGCCTTCGCCGTAGGCGCGCTGCACACCGCTTTTGTTGCTGAGCATGCCGCTGCGCTTGCCGCCGGCGAACCCGACAAGGCAACGCTCGACAAAGTCCTGATTGCGGCCGCACTCGGATTTCGTGAGTTTTGCGATCAGGCTTTTGCTGTTCCCGAGCCGTACGCCACGATCGGCCGTTGGAGAAACTGACAGTGGCCTTCAAAATCACTGTCGACGGCCGCGCCCACGAGATCGAAATTGTTCGCCGCCGTCCGCATCTTGTCGTCGCTATTGACGGTCGCGAGCATGAAGTTTCGGTAACCGGAAACCGCGACGATGGCCGTCAAACGGTGGAGATCGCCAGCGTAACCGTGCATTTCACCCGCGCGAATGCCGGCGATCGTCAAATCGTTCGTCTTGGCGGTAGGAATTTCGAGACTAGCATCGTCGATCCCGGCTCCGAAGCTGAGGGTGCCGGAGCCGCCCGCGATCACGTCAAGGCGCCGATGCCCGGCGCCGTAGTGGCAGTGCACAAGGCGGCTGGCGCGGCGGTCAAACGCGGCGAAGCGATAGTGACGATCGAGAGCATGAAGCTGCAAACGGTATTGGTGGCGCCGCGTGATGGCATCGTTGCCGATCTTGCGCGTCGGGAAGGCGAGACGTTCGAGAAAGATGAGGTGATCGCGCGTCTCGAAGCGCTGGGCGAGGAGGATTGATCCCATGCGGCGGATGCAGTCGTCGGTCAACACGTCGAGCGCCGAGTTCCGCCGATACGCCGCTCACAACCGGCAGATCGTCGCAACGTTCCGCGAAAAACAGGAGGCGGCCCGGCACGGCCGGCCGCAGCGCGACCTCGATCGGCTGAAGAGGCAGAAGAAGCTTCGGCCGCGCGAGCGCGTCGACAAGCTTCTCGATTCGGGTACGCCGTTTCTCGAGCTCTCGTCGCTTGCCGCCAATATGGCCTACGGCGGTGAATCGCCGTCGGCAAGCTGCATAACCGGCATCGGCGTCGTATCGGGTCATGAGGTCATGATTCATGCCGACGATTCCACGGTCAAAGGCGGCGCCTGGTACCCGCTGACGGCGAAGAAGATCGTACGGGCACTGGATATCGCGATGGAGAACCGCCTGCCGGTGGTACATCTGTGCGATTCGGCCGGCGGCTTCCTGCCGCTACAGTCGGAAGTCTTTCCCGATAGATACATGGCCGGCCGGATTTTCCGCAATCAATCAATTCTATCGAAAATGGGTGTCAAGCAGCTCGCCCTTGTGTTTGGCCATTGCACCGCCGGGGGCGCTTATGTGCCCGGACTCTCGGACTATAATGTCATCGTGCGCGGCACCGGCGCCGTGTTCCTCGGTGGACCGCCGTTGGTGCGGGCGGCCACCGGCGAAGACGTGACGGTGGAGGAGCTTGGCGGCGCCGATATGCACACCAGCGTTTCCGGCACCTGCGATTACCCGGCCGCTACTGAAGAAGAAGCGATTCACATCGGTCGTGAGATCGTCGCGCAGTGGCGCCGGCCGCAAAAGTGGGATTACCAGCGTGCTACGCCCGAAGACCCGGCCTACGATCCGGAGGAGATCTACGGCATCGTCCCTGACGACCTCAAAAAGCAGTTCGATATGCGCGAGATCATCGCACGCATTGTCGATGGCAGTCGTTTCCACGAATATCAGCCGAACTACGGCACGACATTGATATGCGGCTTTGCCAACATCTGGGGCTTCAAGGTTGGCGTCCTTGCCAATAACGGCGTCTTGTTCAACGATTCGTCCCTCAAGGGCGCGCACTTCATGGAGCTGTGCAATCAGAACGAAACGCCGCTCGTTTTCTTGCAGAACATCACCGGTTACATGGTCGGGCGCGAATATGAGCGCAAGGGAATCACCAAAGACGGCGCCAAGATGATCATGGCGCAGAGTTGCAGCCGTGTGCCGAAATTCACGGTGATGTGCAACGGTTCTTTCGGCGCCGGCAATTACGGCATGTGCGGCCGGGCCTTCGACGGTCGCTTCCTGTTCACTTGGCCAAATCACCAGATCGGTGTGATGGGCGGCGAGCAGGCTGCCAACACGTTGGCCGAGGTGAAGATCAATCAGATAAAACGCAGCGGCGGCACCGTTGATCAAGCCGAGATCGACCGTCTCTGGGAAGAGACCCGAAAGGCCTATCTGGAGCAGCTCTCGGCCTATTACTCGACGTCGGAAATCTGGGACGACGGCATTATCGATCCCGTCGACACCCGCAACGCCCTCGGTATTGCGATCTCGGCCTCATTCAGTGCGCCGCTTGGCGACCCCGGTTACGGCGTTTTCCGATTCTAGCCGTTGCGGTCGGGTAACGGGATTTTTTGGGAGAGCGGACGGACTATGACAAATTATGAGGATATCTCGGTCCGAGTCGACAGCGGGGTCGCGCGAATAACCGTTGAACGCCCGGCTAAGCTCAACGCCTACCGCGATCAGACGGCCGACGAGTTGCTCGAGGCGCTTCGCGGCGCCGAGACCGACGATGAAGTCCGTGTTGCGATCTTGACCGGCGCCGGTCGCGCTTTCGGCGCGGGTTACGATCTCTCCACCGTTGAACCGGACACGACGCCCGAACTCGACACGGTGCTGGAGCGGCATTTCAATCCGCTCATTCGGCAGATGCGTCGCAGCCGGCTGCCGATCATTTCACAAGTCAACGGCCCTTGTGCCGGAGCTGCGGTCGGGGTGGCGCTCGCCGGCGACGTCGTCGTCGCAGCGCGATCGGCGTATTTCTACGAACCCTTCGTGGGCATTGCGCTCGTGCCCGACGCCGGCAACACGTTGTTTTTGCCCCGGTTGATGGGCCGCGTCCGCGCTGCACCGATGATGCTTCTCGGGGAGCGGGTCAGCGCGGAGGAGGCGTTGTCTTGGGGGCTGGTGTGGCGCGTCTGTGACGACGACGCGCTGGCCGCGGAAGTGGATCGGATTGCGGCGACCCTTCTTGCACGCGCGCCGGCTGCGATCGCAGCAACCAAAAAGCTTATCGCGGTGGCGGCCGACTTTCCGCTCGATGCGCAACTCGACCTTGAACGGGATTATCAGGGTACCGCCGGTCGTTCGCCGGAAATGAAGGAAGCGATCGCGGCGTTTTTTGCTGTGCGGCGCGCCCGCTGAGCAAGTTCAACTTGCGCGGCGCTCTACCACGCCAAATCGAGGATTTCGCGGACCTGCGCCGGATCGTTAATCGGGCGCGGATTGCTGCGGACGAATACATTTTGCATCGCGCCGGCGGCGATGGCATCATAGTGCTCGCGACGCACGCCGACATCGCGTAATCGAGTCGGCAGACCAAGATCCTCGACCAGCTTTGCTACGGCTGTCGCTGCGTCAGCGTCCTTCGCGCCCAGCGCCTGCGCAACGACTGTCTGTTGCGCCGCATTCACCGGCAGGTTCCACCGCAGAACACTTGGCAACATGACGCACGAGCAATAGCCGTGGGGCACGTTGGCGACCGCGCCGAGTTGGTGGCCGATGCCGTGACTGGCGCCCCAATCGACGCGTCCGAGCCCGGTGGTTGCCAGCCAGACCGCGAGCTGGCTGTCGAGGCGTCCTTCGAGATCGGCCGGGTCCGCGCGGTTCGCCCGCAACGACTTGGAAAGCAAATGCAGCGCGTGGATGCATGTGGCGTCGGTGAAGGGTTGCGGCTTGCGCGAGCAGATCGTTTCGACCGCGTGATCCACTGCGCGGATGCCCGTTGAGAGCCAGAGCGCGGCAGGGGTATGCACCGTAGCTGCGGGATCGAGAATGACGACTTGGCCGCCGATAAGCCGGCCGGTGTACAGATCCTTCACCTTGCGCACCGGATCGGTGCAGCCGCCGAGATTGGAAAATTCCGCTCCGGAAAGTGTTGTTGGCACGATGATCTGGCGAAGCGGCGGATCCTTGACGGCCGGCACGACGCGGGTGCCGTCGGCTTCGACGCGGATGCGAACCGCATCAAAGTCCGCCTCTTTGGTGACGCCGGCGGCACTCGTCAGCAACATCACCTTGACCGTATCGATCGGCGTGCCGCCTCCGACCGTGACGATGAGATCCGGCTCGAGCTGGCGCACAGCCGTCGCCAGTGCCAGCACTGATGCACGCGGGGTGTGTTCCACGCACTCATCGAAGACGCCAACGCAGCGGGCGGCCAGCGCCTTCTGAATATTTGGGACGATATCGGTCTTGCGGTTGAGCGTCTTGCTGGCGACGATCAGGAGCCGCCGCTTCGCCATGCGATCGGCGGTTTCAACAATGGTTTCGGGAGCAGGGCGGCCGAAGATCACGCGGTCCTGAGGAAGGAACTCATACGTTCCTGACAACATGCTTCGCTCCCTATCTGCAAACCGCATGGGCGCGGATGTCTGTTCCATGGCTGCCGATCTGGCCGGTATTGGCTGCGTCAGGCGCATCGTTCTTGTGTCGAGCGAAGCATCGGCTCCGCCCGCCGCTAGATGATTGACACTCAACTGCCAGCATCAAAAATGAACCATGACTCATTATTCGCGTCAAGGCTGCTTCCGTTGAAGCTCCGAGTGAGAAAGCATGTATTGCCTTTCTGCGCTGGGCGTCGTTTTTTCTCCTGTCAACGCGGAGCGATTCTCGTCGGGCCAGCCGATCGCATTTGTTGAGACTATAGCGCAACCTGCGATTGCGATCACCGCGGCGCCGTCGTAATATTAATGATCGGAGTGTCTTCGCAGTGAAACAGGCTAAGCCGCAAAAAAAGACGCGGGCGCAGAAGTCCGAGGAGGCCCGTGCGGCCCTCTTTCAGGCCGCCGCCGAGATCGTCGGCGAGTACGGATACGTCGATGCTTCCATCAGCCGGATCACGCAACGTGCGAACCTCGCACAGGGCACCTTCTACAACTACTTCGCTTCGCGGCAGGATATTTTCGATCAGCTCCTGCCGGTTCTGGGTACGCAAATGCTCGCGCACATCCGCAAACGGGCGATCGTGGGCAAGACATTCCTGGAACGCGAAGAATTGGCGTTCCGCGCGTTTTTCGATTTTCTAAAGGAAGTGCCGTATTTTCTGCGCATCCTGAATGAGGCGGAGATTTCGGCGCCCAGGGCGTATCGTGCGCATTTACGCAACGTATCGACCGGCTATGTCCGCTTCCTGCAGGGCGCCCGCAAGCGCGGGGAAATTGCCGATCTGCCCGATGAGGAGCTGGAGGCGCTTGCCTACGTCATGATGGCGGCGCGCGGCTACCTCGGCTTGCGTTATGCCAAGCCGCATGGGAAGGGCGACGTACCGGAGTACGTGCTGCACGCTTATATGCACTTGATGGCGAACGGTCTTGCGGGCGCTGCCGATCCGGTACGACGCCGGGGCGCCGACATCCGTCCGTTACGCACCGATGGCAAGCCGATCGCGCTGCCGCGCTCACGCCACGCGCTTCGCTCAGCCAATCGCCGCAGCTACCTGTAGCGACTAACGTCGCGCCCTGCCGCGAGGCGATGCGGCTTCTTCGCGCCGCTCTTGCGCCTTCTTCCGGGGGGCTTCACTTTCGTTTTGGACCGGCGCTTGACCGCAGCGCCGGCCCGGAATTTTCCGCCCAGCCGCTTGCTTGCGATCTTTGCCCCTGCCGCAAGGGTGCGGAGCTTTTCCCACACCACGTCCTCGGCCACCATCGTGTAACCGGCCACGGTCGAAAAACCGCAATCGGTGCCGGCGATCACGCGTGATGGATCGCCGCCCATCACATCGACGAACAGCTCGATGCGCTCGGCAACCACCTCAGGATGTTCGACATAATTGGTGGTCACGTCGATCACGCCCGGGATGAGGATCATGCCACGAGGGGGCGGCTTCTTCTTCAACGTCTTCCAGTCGTGCTGATGGCGCGGATTGGCGCATGCGATGCTCAGCGCGCCGACCTTCGCTCGATAGATGATGGGCAACAGGGGCTCAAGGTCGACGTCATCGACGTGGGGACCATCCCAGTTGCCAAAGCAGACGTGCAGCCGGACCCTTTCCGACGGAATATCGGCAAGTGCCAGGTTCATCGCTTCGATATGGATCTTGATGCGGTCGAGGAATTCGCCTAGCGGCCGCTCCTGAAACATGAAGGCGCGCTCCATGGCCAGATCAGGAGCGTCGAGCTGCAGGATATGGCCCTGCGAGACGATAAGTTCGTATTCCTTCTTCATCTCGCGGGCGATGCCGAACACATATTCGGCGTCGCTCTTGTAATCGGGATTGTTCTCGTCGCGCAGGAATGTGGTCGAGATAATGCCCGGCGAAGCCGCAGTGACAAACGTTTCAGTGAACTTCTTCGGATTGCGGTCGAGCGCTTCGGCGAAAGACTTAAGCTCGTTTTTGGCGTCGGCGAGGTCAGGCTGATAGTGGACGGCGCGCTGACACTGAAAGCAGTTGAACAGCTTTGCGGTTAGTTCTCCCGGGCGGGCGAGACGTTTGACGAGAATATCGCCGTATTTCGGGAATTTGGCGATATCGGTCATCCCCTTGCGTGGGGAGACACCGCCCCAGCCCGAAAGGCGGACACTGACATAGGTCTGGAAACCGACGCGCGCCGCCTCCCCGTCGCTGCCGACGTCGACGCCGCTCTCGATCTGCTTGTCGACGATCCAATCGGTGGCATGCCGGATTTCTTCGTGCAATTCCGCCTCATCGATCGGCACATCGTTATCGCGTTCGATGAGCAGCTTGGCGAGCCTGTCGGTGCGCGGCAGGCTTCCGGCGTGGGTGGTCAGGATGCGTCGGCGGCTGGTTTCCATGGCAAGTGCCGGAGATTTTTCACGCGAAGTCTACAGCGAGGCGCACGTTCCCGACGGCCGGCTCTAAGGCAAAGGCCGGGACTTTTCGTTCGTCCCGGCGCCGATCATGCCGCAGCCGCCCTATTCTTTAAACGACATCTGATACACTTCGTAATATTGGGTCGTGTACCAGCGGAACCCCTGCAGATCCTTCGAGATGCCGATCCGATAGTAGGGTTCGACGGACCAGCCGAATGCGGCTTCCTCCTGAATGCGCTCCTGGACCGCCTTGTGGAAGTCGATGCGTTTCTGCGAATCGGCGATCGTCGCGCCTTCGTCTTCCATTTTGTCGACCTGCGGATCGGCGAAGTTTGAGTAGTTGACCAAGGCGAGCGGGCCCGAGGAGTACATCAAACCGATGACATAGTTTGCATCGGGCTGGATCGGGCTGTCGATCCAGAGCGCCATCTCCGACTTGTGCGACATCACGGTATCGGCGTGGGCGGCTACCGGGAGCTTCTTCAGATTGAGCCTGACGTTCAGCTTGGCGAGGCTGCTTTGGAGAATAACGGCAAGGTTCTCCATTTCCGGAACACCGGCACTGAACACGAGATCGGTCTCGAAGCCGTCGGCGTAGCCGGCCTCGGTCAGAAGCCGTTTGGCTTTGGTGAGGTCGAAATCGTATGGCTTGGCATTGGTGTAGCCGGGAGTGACATCTGAAATCACGCCGCTCCAGGCTTTGGCCATCCCGTGGTAGACGTTTTTGACGATCTCGTCGCGGGGGATCGAATAGTTGATCGCTTGGCGGACGCGAACGTCGTTGAACGGCTTCTCCTTGTTATTGAGGATCAGCCACATCTGGCGATTGCCACGAATCGCAACGCCGCGCGCGACTTTTGAATCTTTCAGCGCCATGATTTCGTCGGGCGACAGCTCTTCGGCGATATCGACCTTGCCCTGTTCCAGGAGCGCGAGTCGGCCAGACGATTCAGGGACCACCAGCCATATGATCTTCTTGATCTTAGGCGCACCGCGGAAGAAATGCGCGTTGGCTTCCATTACCGCACGTTTGCCGGGCGTCCATTCGGTGACCGAATAGGCGCCAAAGCCACCGGCATGGGTCGCAATCCAAGCGTCGCCCATCGGGTCTTCGGCGGTCGAGTGGGCCTCGATGGCTTTGGAATCCGGCCACGGATAGTAGAAATTGGTCAGGCCCGGACAGGTCAAAGGGGCCGGCGTGTCGTTCGTGATCTTGACCGTGTACTTGTCGACTTTCTCGAACTTCGCCTTGTCAAGATTGAACAGCTTTGAAATCAAAGCGTAGATGATGGGGCGCTTGCGTTCCCGATCGATCCGCCAAATCACATCGTCGGCAGTGAACTCATTGCCGGCTGCAGAAATTACGCCGGGACGAATGTGATAGGTCATGGTCTTGCCGTCGGCGGACGAGTCGCAAGAATCGATGATGCCGGGCTCGGTGTGTTGATTGGTGTAGCCAACCGGATAGGCGAAGCCGGGGAGATTGTTGGGGTCGTAAAAGGCGCCGGTGCCATACGGATAAGGCCCGAACTGCCATTCAAGCCCCGACGCGTGCAACTGCGCCGCCATCGTCCATGTCTGCGGACTGACATGCTTGTCGAGATCGACGCCCTGCGGCAGTCCAGGGATGGCGATGACGAGCGTATCCTTTGCGTGAGCCGGAGAGATTGCGCCCAGCGTCGCGGCGGCCGCGGTGAGGACCGTCGCGGCTGCCGCCGCGCCGAAATGTTTTGACAGGAGCCTCCAAGTACTCATCGCATCCTCCCCTTTGGCCGAAGCTCGAGCTGCGGGCGACGCGTGTTGCCCGTGTCGATCGGCAGAGTGCGTTCATGACGCACCGATTAAGGCCACGTCCGACGCCGTTTCCTCAGCTCTTGTTTTTCGTACTTGACCGCCGAACTCTAAAGATGAACCATGACTCACTATTCGTGTCAAGCGACTCCGGCATGCAATTCGGTTCGTCGCAAGCCGAGTGGCGGGCGGAGCGAAACAACCAGTGCGAACAACATTACAGTGCTTGCGCGCAATGGAGTTCAATAGCCCCAAACCAATGGCCGATGAGCCGACCGGTTCAGACGATGCGAGGCGCGCGCGTTATTGATCCTATAGACTTTGCACCACAACACCGCTCTATCTAACAATCAAATGCGTTTCGCGGTGTGAGGCGAGGAAATCGTGACTGCGCTGCTCGAGGTAAAGAACCTCACGAAGATATTCTCGGTCGGTCCCGGTGCCGATCTAGTCGCTGTTCGCGACGCTTCGTTCACGCTCCGCCGCGGCGAGACGCTGGGATTAGTCGGCGAAAGCGGCTCTGGGAAAACGACTGTCGGGCGCTGCGTCTTGAGGCTGATAAATCCATCGCACGGGCGGATCCTGCTCGACGGCATGGACATCACAGAATTGCACGGCGACAGGTTGCGGGCGCTGCGAGCGCGAATGCAATTGGTATTCCAGGACCCGTTTGCCTCGCTGAATCCGCGGTTCACCATCCAGCAGATCGTGGCCGAACCGCTGGCGTTACATGGATTTGACCGCGCCGAACGAAGAAACCGCGCCGCTGAGATTCTGAACCAAGTTAACCTGGACGAGCGGAAGTTCGGTTACTACCCGCTCGACCTGACCGCGAGCGAGCAGCAGCGGGTTGGGATAGCCAGGGCGTTGGTGACCCGCCCGGACTTTGTCGTCCTCGACGAACCGACATCCATGCTGGATCCCTCGGCCCGTGCCGAGTTGCTGAGCCTGCTGCAAAAAATGCAGCGCGAGCTTGGCATCGCGTATATTTTTATTTCCCATGATTTGACTTCCGTGGCGCGCATCAGCCATCGGATCGCGATCATGTATCTCGGCCACATCGTCGAGCAGGCGCCGACAGCAACGATCATGGCGCGGCAGCGCCACCCCTATAGTCGTGCTCTGTTGTCGGCGGTGCTTTTTGCCGACCCGACCCGCCCGCCGGCACCCTACGTCATCGAGGGAGAAATACCGACTGCGATCAATCCGCGGGAGGAATGCCCACTCTACGGGCGATGCCCGATCCGCGAGGAGGCTTGCCGAGCCGGCATGCCCTCCATGGTGGAGATCCAGGTCAATCATTTCTCGGCGTGCCGGAGATGGGATCATGTTGGCGCGGTTTGACGGCAAGCGCGCGGTGGCGCGGCCGCTGTGGCGCCAGCAGCTCAGCCACCGCATGCGATTGCCGTTGTATATCGCACGCCGCATCTTGCTGCTGATACCGCAGATCCTGCTGATCTCTTTCATTACGTTTGCGCTGGTCCGGCTCCTGCCCGGCGATCCGGCCCGCCTCGCCCTCGGTCCGCTCGCACCTGAGGCCGCTGTCACTGCGTTGCGCGCGAAGATGCATCTCGATCTGCCGATTTGGGAACAATATCTGTTATGGCTGAGCCAGGCACTCAGGGGAGATTTCGGAAGTTCATGGGTCAACGGTACCCAGGTCGGCGATGACCTGCTGCACCGTATTCCGGTCACGCTCGAGCTCATCTTCCTTTCGCTCATCGTCGTCGCGCTCGTTCTCGTGCCGTTGGCGGTCATTACGGCGAGCAGAACGCGCAATTGGCTGGTTCGGCTCCTTCGCAACGTCACTTTCGGCTACGGCATGCTGGCCGGCGCGCTGCCCGATTTTCTGCTCGGGCTGTTGCTCATCTTCGTGTTCTTCACGCATTTGAACGTCTTGCCCGGACCCGAAGGCCGCCTCGGCATTCTCGACACCAGCCCGCCCTTTGTCACCGGTTCTATACTGATCGACTCCGTTCTCGCCGGCGACTGGGACGCGTTCTGGTCGGGCGCTTGGCACCTGGTGATGCCGGTATTCACGCTCGCTTTCGTTTACGGAGCGCCCATTTTCAAGATGCTACGCAGCCAGATGGAGATCGCGCTCGATGCCGAGTTCACCGTCTATGGCGAGGCGTTGGGACTGTCGCCGCGCGTGGTGTTCCTGCGCGCCCTTCGCGTTGCTGCCGCCCCGACCGTAGTCATCGTCGGTACGGTGTTGATGTTCCTGCTGGGCGGTGACGTGCTCGTCGAGTCAGTCTTCAACTTAAGCGGACTGGGGCAATACGCGGTGCAGGCTATCGTCACCGCCGACTATGCCCCGGTACAAGGCTTTGTCTGCTTCGCGGCTGTCTTCACGATGTTCGTCTACTTGGCGGTCGATCTCATCCACTTCGCCATGGACCCGCGCATCAAAATCGGCGGCACGCACGACTGACTGGCACCCTATGTGGCTTCGTATCACTTCGACGTGGCGTTCACTCCCGATCTGGCAGCGGATCGTACTCATTATTTTTGCTGCCATCGTTCTCCTCGCTGCCATCGGCCCCGTCATTGCACCCTATTCGACGATCGAGGCTTCGCCGAACGACCGTCTGCTCCCTCCCGGGCCGATCCACTGGTTTGGGACCGATGACAACGGCATTGATCTGCTGTCGCGCCTATTGGCTGCGCCCCGAACCGACGTTGTTATCGCTGTCATCGCCACCTTGATCTCGGTATTGGTGGGCTCTCCGCTCGGCGTGTTGATCGCGCTCATGGAAAGCCGGCGTCACCGCGGTTCCGCAATTCTCGCCGAGATAGCCATGCGCCTGCTTGAAGTTATCCAGGCGTTTCCCGTGTTCGTGTTGGCAATGGTGCTGGTTGCGGTGTTCGGCGGCACCAAGATCAATATTATTGCCGCGATCGCTTTCGTAAACATGCCGGTTTTCGTGCGTTTGGTGCGCTCCGACGTCCTTACTCTGGTGCGGCGGCCGTTTGCCGAAGCGGCGCGCGCAGTCGGAAATTCCGAGCTGCGGGTCGGCTTCCGTCATGTGCTCCCCAACGCGATCCCGACGGTCCTGGTTCAGGTGTCGGTGACCGTCGGCTTCGCCATCCTACTCACGGCGGGGCTCAGTTTCGTCGGCGCCGGGGTAAAGCCCCCGACGCCCGAACTCGGCAGCATGATTGCCAGCGGAGCTAAATTTTTGATCATCAACCAATGGTGGCCGGCGCTATTTCCTGGGATCGCGCTCGGCCTGGTCGTTTTCTCGTTTGGCATTTTTGGCGAAGTCCTCAACCGGCTCACGGAGCCGCGCGCCGTTCGCGTCGGCGGCATGGCGAATCGGGCAGCGCGTACGAATGGCGTCGCTGCCATTGTTTCAGCTGCATCGGACGAGCCGCAAACCGATGCGGTCCTGATGGTCCGTGATCTTGATGTGACCCCGGTGCGACCGGCAGCCGAGCCGCTGCTCAGCGGTGTTTCGTTCTCGCTCGGCGCCGGCGAGCGCATAGCGATTGTGGGCGAATCCGGCTCCGGCAAATCGGTGCTCGTCAAAGCGATCCTGGGCTTGCTGCCGCCACAGCTCGAGGTTACCAGCGGTCTCATTCGCTACGGCGAAGTGGACCTTCTGCGTATCGAAAAGAAAGCGATGCGCTCGCTGCGGCTGAAGCACATAGCGGCGACGCTGACCAACGCCAAATCGCAACTGCATCCGATGGCTACCGTCGGCGCAATGATGGAAAGCGCTCTGCGCGCCCACGAGAAGATAGGGCGACATGAGGCGCGCCGTCGATCCATCGAACTTCTGCGCATGGTGGGGATGAACGATCCGGAGCGACGCCTCAGCGCTTACCCGCATGAGCTTAGCGGAGGTATGGCCCAGCGAGTCTGCCTGGCAATGGCGCTAATGTATCGCCCCAAGCTCTTGGTGGCCGACGAACCTACGGCGGGAACTCGACGTGACCATTCAGCGACAGGTGTTGGACTTAATGCAGCGATTAACCCGCGAAGCCGGCACTGCTCAGCTCGTTGTTACGGCCGATCTTGGCATTGCGGCACAATATTGCGACACGGTTGCCGTGATGCATGCAGGGCAAATCGTCGAGATTAACCGAACGAAGGAATTCTTTGCGGGGCCCGTGCATCCCTATGCGCGTCGGTTGCTGAACAGCGTCAGTCTGTAGTTCATGCACCGGCTTCGCCGCGTCCCTGCTCGACTAGAGGGTGGACAGCAAATGGCCGCAATCCACGGGAAGTACGGCGCCTGTAATAGCTGCACCGCCATCTCCGGCCAACAGCAACAGTGGCTCGGCCAATTCTTCTATTCGCGTCAATCTTCGCATAGGAATGCGCCGGATCATTTCCTCCCCCTTTGCGGTCGTGAAAAACTCCCGATTAAAATCCGTCTCAACATATCCGGGCGCAAGGGCATTGACCCGTATTCCGTGCCGCGCCCACTCAAGCGCCAATTGTTTGGTCAACTGGACGACAGCAGCCTTTGTGACCGCGTAAGCCGTAACCCGTCCAGCCTGCCGCAGAGCCAGAATAGAGGCGATGTTGACGATCGAGCCCGCTATTTTGTTGGCGACCATATGCCGTGCCGCCTCGCGCGCCACCATCCAGGGACCACGAAGATTTGTCGCCAAGATCCTATCAAAGCTGGCGGGTTCCTGATCGAGAGTGTCGACTACTTCGGTAATTCCCGCGTTATTGATGACGATGTTCGGACAGCCCCACTGCGTGGTTATCTCGTCGAAGGCGTGAAGGATGGAGTCATCCCGCTGCACATCCATTGCCACGTAGTGCGCAGTCCCCCCAGAGCGCTCGATGCCGTCAGCAATCTCACGCAAATTCGCCGATCGAGCAGTTAGGATGACGTGTGCGCCTTCCCATGCAAGTGTCTCTGCAAAAAATTTACCCAGGCCGCGAGATGCTCCAGTCACGACAGCGATCCGATTTGTGAGGCGCGGGTTGGCGCATCCACGCGATTGCGCCAACTCGCCTGCTTCGGCGTTCCCAGAGTCGTGCATCGCGTATCTCCCTTTCGGAGTAGGCGTATCTTGAGCCGCCGCCACTAGATGGCCAGGTACCGTGCTCTTATTTCCGCATTGGCCTTCAGGCCACCGATCGTGTCACGATAAACAATCTGCCCCTTATCGATCACAGTGGCGTGGGTCGCAATGCCGAGACAGAAATACATGTTCTGTTCAGCGATGAGAATACTTGCACCGGTTCCGCGCAGGCGATGCAATACTTCAGTGATCCGCTGAACTACGATCGGCGCCAATCCCTCGCTCGGCTCGTCCAGCAGTAGCGCAATAGGATTGCCCATGAGAGTGCGGGCAATGGCCAGCATCTGCTGCTCGCCCCCCGAAAGCCGGCCAGCCTGACGGTTACGCAATGGCAGTAACAGCGGAAACACGTCGTAGATCCGTGCGAGATTCCAGTAATCCTGACCGTCCGGGCCTTTCTTTTCTGCTATCTCCAGATTGTCTTCGACCGTGTGATGCGGAAAAACCTGCCGATCCTCCGGAACGAAGCCGACGCCGGCTCGGGCTATCAGGTACGGCTTGTGGTTCTGCATCTCGCGTCCCATCACGACAATTCGGCCCCGACGAGGCGGCGCAAGCCCCGCAATCGCCTTGAGTGTCGTGCTTTTGCCGGCACCATTTCGTCCGAGCAAGGCGGTGGTCTGTCCCTCGGCGAGTTCGATATTGACGCTGAACAGGATTTGGCTCGACCCGTAGAAGACGTCGATGTTCTCTGCGCTAAAGAGGATGCGAGTACTCACGACGGAACTCAATTCCTGCCTCGTGCCGAGGTAAGCGGCGATCACTTCCGGATTACCCCGTATTTGGTCGGGAGTTCCTTCCGCGATGACCTGCCCATAACAGAGCACGCAGATCCATTCGGCAATCTTGAACACGATATCCATGTCGTGTTCGATGAACAGCAGGGTGATGTTCTGGTGCTCCCACAACTCGCGAATCTTCTCGATCATCTGCCAACGTTCCTCAGGTCCCATGCCTGCCGTCGGCTCGTCCAGAAGCAGCACGCGAGGCTGCACAACAAGCGCCAGCGCGATATCGAGGAGCTTCTGATCTCCATGGGATAAATTCGATGAGAGAACCCTCGCCTTGGCGGACAGGCCAAGCGTCTTCATGATTTCAAAGGCGCGATCGCGGCATTGCGTCATCGGGAAGCGGCGCAGGATGCGCTGCGACAGTCCGAGGTGCGCCTGCACGGCAGCTGTCAGGCTCGTTTCCACCGTCAGCGACGGAAAAATGCTGGCGATCTGGAACGCGCGAGCGATGCCGCGGCGCGCGATATCAGTGCGCGACAAGCCGGCGATGTCCTCACCAAATAGCTTTACCCGGCCCTCATCGGGGTGCATTGCTCCTGAAATCAGATTGAAAAAAGTTGTCTTGCCCGCACCATTTGGCCCAATGATCGCCGTCAAAGATCCCGGCGCGAACTGCAGGTTTATGTCCTGAATGGCGGCGACCCCGCCAAAAGACTTGGAAAGCCCTTCGACCACCAGCATGGAATTTCACCTTGGCAGCGGCAGAACGCGGCCGGCCTTGCGCCGCATGCGTTTACACGGGTGCGGCCCGGTCATGGCGAAGCTTTCGACATATCGCCGGCGAGGACTGAATGCTTTGAGGTATCCGCATATCGACGTCGAAGATCAAGCAGCACGTCGAGCAAGCCGCGCCGAAAACCTAGTGCAAAGAGAAGGATGACGATGCCAAGCGTAAGTCCGTAGTACTCCGTATATCGCGTTGCAAAATCGTTTAGCAGCAGCAGGATCGCGGTTCCGACGACAGGGCCAAGGAAGCTGTTTAGCCCGCCGAGCATGATCATGAAGATGCCTTCGCCGGATATGGTCCAATAGGCGAATTCGGGATAGGCGCCGGATACGAACAGACTCATGATCACGCCGCCGGTGCCGGCGAACACGCCGGCGATCACAAAAGCAATGAGGCGGACGCGGAACACATCGAAACCGAGAAAGCTTGCCCGCGTTGCGTTGTCGCGGATCAAGCGCAGCGTATAGCCGAACGGCGATTGAAGGATGTGATGCATCAGCACAAGGCCGATAATCAGCAAGGCGCAACTCGCGAGGTAGAGCGCCGTTTGATTGGCGAGATTGATGCCGAGAAAGGGCGGCCGCGGGATGCCACCGCGCAGCCCCTGATCGCCGCCGGTCAACGGAGTCCAGAGGATGATGAGACTGTGCACGAGCATCTGAAAGGCCAGCGTCAGGAACGCGAAGTATATTTCCTTCAGCCGCACGCAGATGATGCCTACCAGAAGTCCGAGCGCCGCGCACATCAAAAGCGCGAGCGCAAAGGCAGCCGGTATCGGCATGCCGGTGCGCTGCATGAGAAGCGCAAACGCATAGGCGCCGAGCCCGAAGAACATTCCGTGTCCGAACGAAACCATTCCGCCGTAGCCGACCAGGAAATTGAGCGACGTTGCGAACAAGGCGAATGCCGATCCCCTGATGATGAAGTCGATGAGCGCCTTGTTCGGAAATACCATTGGCACTGCGGCGAGAATCGCGAGCGCGGCGGCGCCGATCACGAGGTCAAAGCCGAATGATCGACAGGTCATCACACGATTTCTTTGCCGAACAGGCCCGTCGGCTTGGCGATTAGCATGACCACCATAAAGAGGTACATCAGGCCGTCGGTGAAAAGCGGAAAACCCGTGCTGCCGAACGAGCGAATAAGACCGATCGCAAGCGCGGCCAGGAATGCTCCAACGATCGAGCCCATGCCGCCGATGACGGTAACAATGAAGGACTCGATAAGAACCGAGAATCCCATGCCCGGCGTCAGCGAGCGCACCGGCGCAGCAAGTGCTCCGGCGAAACCTGCGAGCAATCCGCCGAGCGCAAAGACCAGCGCATAGAGCAGGCCCGTATTAATCCCGAGCGCGGCGACCATATTTGGATTCTCGGCGGCTGCACGGATCGTCTTTCCGATGCGCGTCTTGTCGATGACGAGCCAGAGTATCACGCCGATCAGGAGCGCCATGCCGACCACGAAGAGGTAAAACGGCGGCACGACGCCTCCGGCAAAGAAGAGCGGCGGCACCTGAAACGCTGGGGGCATTCCCATTGATTTGAAGCCTGGCCCCCATACAATTTTCACGACATCATCCAAAATGAGCACGAAGCCGTAACAGACGAGGAGCTGCATCAAGACGCTTTGGCCGTAGACTCGGCTTATGAGGAAGCGGTCGAAAATCAGACCGACTAGCGCTGTGGCCGCGCCTGCCCCCAAAATCGTAAGCGTATAACTGCCGGTGAGCTGGAAAATTGTTAGCGCGAAGTATGCGCCCAGCATATAGAACGAGCCGTGGGCGAAATTGACGACCTTCAATACGCCGAAGATGAGCGTCAACCCGGCCGCCACGAGAAAGAGCAGCATTCCAATGATCAGGCCGCCTGTCGATTGTGTGACAATGCAGGCAGGGGAGGACAGACAGCTCGCGAGCGCAACAAGGTCCATGACGGAGCGATGATCGATCGGCAGACGGCTTCGCTAAACGCACGGGCGAGGAGCGGCAAGTACGAGGTAGCCGCCCGACACGTGACGGCAACCGCAAACCCCGCAAATCTTCCCTTAGGTGTAGTTCTTCTTCTTTTTCCACTCGGCTTCGAGCGTAAAGATCTGGTTCCAGTCGCCCGGCGTCATGCCGGTGACGTAAGGCTCAGCTGGGACAGTTGTGCCCCAGCCGATAGCATAGCCGACCAGCGTGTGATCCTCGGCGCGCAGCGTAACGTTACCGTCGGCGCCGAATGGCGATGCGATCGTCATCCCCTTCAAAACTTCGGCAAGCTTCGCGCCCTCGGTCGAGTTTGCCTTTTTTGCTGCGGCGGCGAGAAAATGCACGACCGTTGCGTTCTGCCAGGACCAGTTCGTCGGATACTCGTTGTATTTTGCGTGGTAGGCGTCGGCCCAGTCGGCATTTTGCGGCGTTTTCGGGAAGGTCTTGATATAACGGTTGCCGGAATGGATCCCCGGCGGCAGGTTTTTCACCGCCGTCAGTGCGGTGTAGTCGGCCATGTTGACCGCAAAAGTTTCCGTCTGGCCGAACAATGCATAGATGTTTCCCTGATCGATGAACGCCGTGATATCGCCGCCCCACAAGCAGGAATACAGCGCCTGCGGCTTCGTTTGCAGGATTTTGGTCAGCACCTCCGTGTAGTCGGGTTGAAACAGCTTGGGCCAGGATTCACTGACGACCTCGACGTCTGGCTTGAAATATTTGACATAGGTCATGTACTCCGCCGTCGTGTCGCGACCGTAAGCATAATCGGGCGAGCACGTCATCCACTTGGTCAAATTCTTCGCCTTAGCGACATTGGCCGCATAGGTGCCGCCGACGATCGAGTCATAAATCCCCTGGCGGCAAACGCGGAAGGCGTTCGGCAGGTGCAGCTTGGGATCGGCGCTTAACGCGCTCGTTTCGGAATTGGTGTGCAGACAAAGCATGCCGAGATCGCGGGCCACCTCATGGACGGCAAACGCGCCCGAGGAGGCTTCCGCGTCGACCAGGATCTCGCAGCCCTCGGAGTTGATCAGTTCACGCGCGAGCCGCGCGGCCTCTTGCGGCTGCCCCTTCAAGTCGCAAATCACCATTTCGATCTGACGGCCGGCGAGACCGCCGGCGGCATTGATTTTCTCGACCTCCATCATGACGGCATTGCGGGAGGACGTTCCGAGTTGCGCAACGCGGCCGGAGAGAATTGTCGACATGCCAATCTTGATCGCCTTGTCCTCGGATTTCGCGATCATGGGAGCGGCAAGCATGCCGGCCGTACTCGCCGCGGCGCTCTTGAGAAGCGTGCGGCGGTTTAGATGATAGCGGCGAGCGTGTGTCATCAGGGCTTCCTCCCACTTGATGCACCGGACGTGAAAGATCACGAATTCACAGCGCCGGCGATGTTTCTTATTGAGCCGGCCTCTCATTGTCGGCGAGTTTGAGGCATCCACTGTACGCAGTCGATTGACTCGGGCCGCAACGCGCCCTCATATTCCACCGCGCGGGAATGAATGCGGTTCATCAACTCGTCAGCGAGGCACGATTGCTGCAAACCCAGACACGGCCTTCGGCGCCCGAGCTGTTGCAGCTTTATGCCGATATGAAACTCATCCGCGAAGTGGAGCAGCGTTTGTCGGTGCTGTTCGGCGATGGTGAGATACCGGGCTTCATCCATCTTTCGATCGGTCAAGAAGCGGTCGCAGTCGGCGTCGCAGCCGCCCTGCGACCGCACGACACGCTCGCGTCCAAC
>CAWHUO010000010.1:0-333902 GCA_963832605.1 uncultured Alphaproteobacteria bacterium
GTCGGCATTGCGACTGGTCTCGTTGTTGTCGGCGACCTGATCGGATCGGGGGAGCGCAGGAACGCGGCATCGTCGGTGAGAACCGAACCTCGCGGCGCGGCTGCAAGGGATCGCCGAACCGAACACCGTCGTCATCGCCGACGGCACACGAAGGCTTCTCGGCAATCTCTTCGAGCTGCAGGACCTCGGGGCCAGGGACCTTAAGGGCATCGCCGGGCCGGTGCACGCCTGGGCGGCGCTGCGGGAGAGCTCGGCAGAAGGTCGCTTCGAGGCGCTGCACGCGATCGGCCTGACCGCTCTCGTCGGGCGGCAAGAAGAACTCGAATTGCTGCTGCGGCGCTGGTCGCGGGCCAAGACCAGTGAAGGCCAAGTGGTGTTGCTCTCCGGCGAGCCTGGTATCGGCAAGTCGCGGCTCACCGCCTCGCTGCTGGAATGCCTCACCGCCGAGCCGCATACGCGCTTGCGCTATTTCTGCTCCCCGCAGCACACGGAAAGCGCACTTTATCCGATCATCGGCCAGATGGAACGCGCCGCCGGCCTGGTGCTCGACGATAAACCGCAAGCGAGGCTGGACAAGCTCGATACACTGCTCGCGCAGACCTCGACTTCGACCCAGGATGCCGCACTCTTCGCTGAGATGCTGTCGCTCCCGAATGATGGACGATATCCGGTGCTTGAGTTGAGTCCGGAACAGCGGCGGCAAAGAACGCTGGAAGCGCTAACCGCACAACTTGCGGGATTGGCAAGACAGCGACCGGTGCTCATGATCGTCGAAGATGCGCATTGGATCGATCCGACGAGTCTGGAAGTGTTCGGTCGGACGGTGGACCGAATTAAAACCCTTCCGGCGCTGCTCATCGTAACTTTCCGCCCCGAGTTCGACGCGCCGTGGGTGGGACAGTCGCATGTCACGAGCCTGACGCTCAACCGGCTTGGAGAACGTGACGCGGCCGCCATCATCGCGCGCCTGGTCGGCAACAAGGAGCTACCGGCGGATGTAATGGCCGAGATCGTGGAGCGCACCGACGGCATTCCCCTGTTCGTGGAGGAGATGACAAAGGCGGTACTGGAGGCGGAGAGCGAGGGAGACGCGCGGCGCACCGCCGCGGCGGTTCCATCTCCAGCCCTTGCAGTCCCCGCAAGCTTGCATGCATCGCTCATGGCGCGGCTCGACCGGCTCGGCCCGGCAAAGGAGGTGGCGCAGATCGGAGCAGCGATCGGGCGCGAGTTTTCCTATGCGCTGCTGGCTTCGGTGGTGCGCAAGCCGGAGGCGGAGCTGGGATCGGCGCTGGACCGTCTTATTGCGGCCGGTTTGCTGTTCCGGCAGGGCGTGCCGCCGCATGCGACCTATCTGTTCAAGCATGCCCTGGTGCAGGACGCGGCCTATGGTACGCTGCTGCGCGAGCCGCGGCGCGCGCTGCACGCCCGTATCGCCGAAACCCTTGAAAGCCAATTCCCCGAAATCGTCGTCACACAGCCCCAGCTTGTTGCGCAACATTGCGTCAAGGCTGACCTCAACGAGAAGGCCGTCGGCTACTGGCTCCGGGCTGGCCAGCAGGCGGTAGCGCGCTCCGCCAACGCCGAGGCGCTAAGCCATCTTGCTCGTGGTTTGGAGCTTCTCAAGGCGATGTCGGACTCTGACAAGGTCCACCAACAGGAAATCAAATTCCTTACGACTCGGGCTGTCGCCCTCCGGATCGCTAAAGGCTATGGCAGCGACGAGTTGCTCGCGACGCTTCTGCGCGCCCGCGACCTTTGTCAACTGCAAGGCGATGCGCGGCAGATGTTTCAGATCCTCTTCGGGCTTTGGACCGCGACGGGGGGGCATGGCGATTGGCTCCATGCCCGGGTCCTCGGTGAGGAGTGCCTCGCTATCGCTCGCAAAGAGGGCGAGACGGCAATGCTGATCGAGGCGCACCGCCTCCTCGGGACAACGGCCGTGTATATGGCCGAATATCCAATCGCCGAGCACCACCTTCGAGATGCTTTAGACCTCTATGAGCCTGAGAAGCATCGGGCCAACATCTCGCTTTACGGCTATGACCCGGGCACCACATGCAACGGGTACATATCATGGGCGCTCTGGTTGCAAGGAAAAGTGACGGAAGCGCTGGCGGCCAGCGAGACTTCCATCCGCCTGGCAATCGAATCCAAACATGCGCCCAACCTTGCATTGGCCTACGGCTGGGCCACGTTCCTCCATCTCTGCACCCACGATCTCGAAGCGCTGCGCAGCCTGACGCCAAAGCTTATCGCGCATTGTGAAGAGCATGGGTTTCCGCATTGGCTGGCATTGGGAAAGATTGGCCATGGATGGTGTTTGGCCCGAACCGGCGACGTGGCTGATGGCCTTGACTGGCTGCGGGCCGGCATCGAGGAGTTCCGCTCCTTGTGGGGTGGATTCTTGGTCTCGGCATGCCTCGTGTGCTTAGCCGACGTATTGCGGATCAAGGGTGAGTTTGCTGAGGCAAAAGCGGCGCTCGACAGTTCGCTTGGGATGATCCAGCGGTCTAACGAGCGCCTCTGGGAGGCGGAGAACCATCGGGTTCGCGGCGAAGTCGCGCGAGACGCAGGTCAATTCCCAGATGCTTTGACAGCCTTTGATCAGGCGATCAAGGTAGCTCGGGAATCAATCGGCGTTGTCCTTGGAGCTGCGCGCGGCGAACTCCTTTGCCAAGCTCTCGGCCGATCGCGGCGAACGGCGTAAGGCTCACGACCTCCTCGCGCCGATCTATAACAGGTTCACCGAGGGTTTCGACACGCTCGATCTGAAAGAGGCGAAGGCGCTTGCTCGACGAGCTGCATGCCTGACAACGAATTTCGAAACGGCCTCTAAGAGTTTTGCCACCAACGGATGCGCAATTTCGAAGCTGAGTGGACATTGAACTTTCCCGACCAACTTTCGAGCGCGTTTTTCTACGGCGGCTAAATCTTCGTCAAACGTCGGAACGGGTGGGACCGACATCTGCAAGACTCGGTCGGGCCAATCCGTGGTCCAAGAGTGAGGACGTTTTGATCCGCCAACTCGATCAGAGGCGCCTGGAAAACGGAGAGGCAAAGCGGTCCGAACAGTCGATTTTCCTGCCTGCTTGCGAGCCCAATATCCCCGACCTGGTAGAGGGATAGTGGCCTTTTTGCAGTGCTTGGCGAGGGCAACGTCCGAAACACCGAGCTCGGCAGCGATGCTTTTCATCGGCTGAGACCAAACGAGCTCGTATAACTCTCCCGCGTGAATTCCCGATCCATGGTCCGCTTCTCCGCTTTCCGGAATGGATATGCCCACTGTCGCCAAGAGATTATTTAAATATGACTATCTATCGCACTCGTCATGATTCGGTTGATGACTGCTGACAGTGATGAGTGTTGCGAGGTACTGGCGAGGTCTCAGGATAAACTACCGGAAACCAACTCGTTCTAATGGAAACAGGCAATGGCCGAGAGTTCGATTGAGTGGACCGACGCGACTTGGAATCCGGTGGCTGGATGCTCCGTGATTTCGCCGGGCTGCACTAACTGCTACGCGATGCGGATGGCGGCTCGGCTCGAGGCGATGGGTTCGGAAAAATATCGCGGGCTCACACGTAAAAGCGGAGGCCGACGAGTGTGGACCGGAAAGGTACGTTGCGACGAAACCGCAGTTGACGTACCGCGATCTTGGAAAAAGCCACGGCGTATTTTCGTGAACTCGATGTCTGACTTGTTCCACGATGCTGTCCCGGCCGGCTTTGTCGCACGTGTTTGGAGCGTGATGGCCGAGACGCCGCAGCACACGTATCAAATTTTGACCAAACGACCCGACCGCATGCGCGACGTGGTTTCGGCAGAACGGCTTTCCATGTTACCGAACGTGTGGCTCGGTACGAGCGTAGAAGATGGTCGCGTGCTTGAACGCATTGATCTTTTGCGCGGCGTGCCGGCGGCGGTCCGGTTCATCTCGTTCGAGCCGCTGATCGGCTCAGTTGCCGATGCAGATCTGTCGGGAATTGCCTGGGCGATTGTGGGTGGCGAGAGCGGACCCCGGGGCAAGGGCGATGCGCCCGGAATGGGTCGACGAGGTGGAGGCGCTCTGCCGAGCCGCGGGTGCAAGTTTCTTCTTTAAACAATGGGGCGGCAAAAACAAAAAGGCAGCAGGCCGTCGTTATCGTGGTCGATACTGGGATGACATGCCGGCTCTGAGTATGTGATTTGCAATTCGAGTGGCCAGACCGATCGCTGCGCCGTCGGGGTTGGAGATGGCGAAGAACAGCGAAAATTTCTGCGGCCTCTTGTGGATGGGCAGCGGCAGCGGCCGCAGCACACAGGGAAAGATCGTGCGCAGGCGATTGCCGACATATTTTTCCAATGCCGGCACGTTTGCGGTGCGTTGCAAAGGCAACAGCTCGGAAAAGAAGTCACCTGTTGGCGCGTAGAGCTCTTGGTCCCAGTGGGTTGTGCCGAGCACTCGAGTTATCGCCGCGCGTTTGTCGTTATCGATAGCGTCAGCGTTCCGGGCGGCCTGCCGATATAGGCCGGACAGTGAAAAAAGGAACCAGACGTCGACCGCGCCGGTCTGCGCGATCGCTTCGAGCGTCGACCAATCGACGTTCATCCCGTATGGGTCGAGGAACATGACCGCGCGGACTTTACGCCAATTCACATATCTGATGAGGCGCGGGATCTCATAATTTGCGTCGCCGGCGACTACGCGTATCCGTCTGTCGGGATGCTGGGCACGAAGTTGCTCCAGCGCAGTCACTGCTCGCGGTCTTTGTTCGACGAATATAAGCTGATCGAACCGCGGCTCGACCTCGATAGCTATTCGCGCGGATCCGCGCCTGGTGATGATGCTCTCCGGCGTAGGCGGGAGAAGCAGTCCTCCGCCTTTCGCCTGGACGCGGACGGTGCGCTCCCCTGTACCGGCGAAGGCATCAATGTACCAGAGCTCTGAAAAGTTGCGGCGAAGGGCGGTGGTGAAACTGCGCAGGTAGGCCTCAACCACTGAGAGCTTTAGCTCGGTCGCGTCGCTTCCGAAGAAATGCTCGGCGGTGAAGCGCCGTGCCGCGGCCGGTCCATCGCTTTGATGCGCAGCGTGTGAGCGCGGCGCGTCGCTGAGTAGATCCTGCTGCTTCATTTCGAAGCCCGACGTCCCTTGCAATTAACGTGGGCACTGGCGTGAAATCTTCAAGAATAGCGCGGAACAATTCGGAACGCTCTGGACGGAGGTAGAAATGGAGGTACCACCATGCTTGATGCTCTAACCTATTGAAATTATTAGAGCGGTGGCGGAAGGGGTGGGATTCGAACCCACGAGGGAGCGGAACCCCCTGCCGGTTTTCAAGACCGGTGCCTTAAACCACTCGGCCACCCTTCCCGCGGCGCGATCTATATAGAAGATTATCGTGCTAGAGGAGAGGTCCCATGAAACAAGGGACTTGGTCAGATTCCCACGATTTTTGCCCAACTTATCGCCGTCCCAGAAGTTGGCCTCTTTTTTGCTTGAGCACCTGTGCAAGCCGCCGCGGCGACGCGGCGGGTCTAGGGAGAACGTCTAAGCGCCGTCTCTAATAAAAACGGAGCAATAGATGTTATCCGCCTTGATCTTAGTCTGCTCGCTCGCCTCTGTGCCGGACCTCGGAGCCTGCACCGAACAGAACGCCTTGCAGGTGGTGCGTGACCCGGAAGCGTTTGTAAGCCCCGTCGCATGCTTCGTGCATGGGCAAGCTTATTTGGCCGAGACTGCGCTCGGACGGGATCTCGGCGAGAGCGAAGTGGTCAAAGTCGTCTGCGCGCGAACCCGCACGGCTGGTGGAGCGCTGCCAGACACTGCGACAAGCACCGCCACGGTCGCACGATAAATTCTCACGACCGCGGCACGGTCGCGTCATTCCGGCGGGCCGTGTTGTTGGTTCACACTGAAAATAGCGCAGCCAGTGCGGCGGCCGGCGCGCAATGGCACGCGGCGGTGCGCTGGTCAGGCGCGACGTCAAGCAATTCGTCGAAAGTGGCGTAGCGGCAACCCAATCGGCGCGCGACTTCCGCAATGACGGAAAGCCCGATGCCTGCCGCAATAACGGGCAGGGGCGGCCTCAAGGCTCCGCTTGACAATACGAGCGTTGCCGCATCTGCGATTGCACGAATCTGCGATTCGGCAAACCATTGCGCGACCAACGCCCATGTTCCTTCGTCAGCATCCCCCGCATCGGCTCCCAGCATGCGGGTGAGACGCGCTCGCGACGCAGCGATGGTTTTTTCGCGCCCATCGGCCGTAGCCATGAGGTCAACGCCATGCGGCAGCGTGCCGAGGATCCGATGGACGTCGGCCATGGTGGCAAAATTCTCATTGATCAACGGCGTCCACGTGCCGCGCAACGGCGCGCGGTTCGCGGTGGCCATGACAAACCCGCGCACGAGCCCGGTATACACCAACTCACCCGCGGCCAACCGTTGCGCATCGGTGTAGCCGCGGGCCGCCACCTTGCCATCAACAATCGGGACGATGTCGGTCGTGGTCGAGCCGAGATCGACGAACAATGCGTTGTTGCGTTGGCGCGCGATTAGTGCCGCACAGGCATACCAGTTGGCCGAGGCGACGTCCGCGCTCCGTGCCCGCGCGTCCGGCGGACTCACGCAACCGCCTGGTCCGGCATAGATCGACACGCCGCCGAGTTCTTGCGCCGCCAGCATCGCAAGACGCTCGACGCCTTCCTGACGCGAGGAGAACGTGTCGGCCAATTCCCCGGTCATGGTGACGACGTTGCGATCGGCGCGGCCCATGTCGGTTCGTGCTTCCGCGAACGCCTGCAGCAAGCGCTCGGTTCCGGCCCGCAGCGGCGATGCATACTGCGTGACTTTGCTGATGCGCCCGCCTTCCGCGCGCGCCGCCTTGAGGTGAACGCCGCCGATGTCCCATCCAATGACAACGTTCATGCCGCCTCGCGTAGAGCTATCACGCGATGTACGATGGCCCGATCGTTTGCCGCCGCGCAAGGTTCCGACATGGTGGAGGTCATACCCGTTCTCGATCTAAAGAGCGGAGCTGTCGTGCACGCGCGCCTGGGACAGCGCAGCCAGTACCGTCCGATCGAAACACCGCTTTCTTCGAGCAGCAATCCAGTCGAGGTAACCCGCGGTCTGTTGTCAATCTATCCGTTCGCGACGTTTTACATCGCTGATCTCGATGCCATCGAAGGCGAGGGAGACAACAATGCGGCATTGCTGCAATTGAAAACGGAGTTTCCCGGTCTCGCTTTCTGGGTCGACAATGGCGTGGCCGACTTAGCCAGCGCCAAATCCTGGCTCGATGCCGGGCTCGGGCATCTGGTCCTGGGGAGCGAGACGCAGAATGACGACACCCTTCTCCGCAGCCTCTCTGACGATGGTCACGTTATTTTGTCGCTCGATTACCGCGGCGAAGCCTTCGTGGGGCCTGCGCCGCTGTTGAGCGATGCGGATACCTGGCCCGGCCGGGTCATCGGAATGACGCTCGCCCGCGTCGGCAGCCAGACGGGTCCGGATTGGGACAGGCTGGCAGCGATCAAGTCGCGGGCCGGCGAAAAGCTTGTGTACGCGGCCGGCGGCGTCCGCGATGCGGATGATCTCATCGCACTTGCCAAGAACGGGATAGCCGGAGCGCTTGTCGCCTCGTGCTTGCACAATGGCAAACTCTCTGGCGCGGAGATCGCACACCTGGAGGCGGAATAGGTCGACCTCGAGCGCGCGTGCTTCGCTTGAAGCGACGGGCGCTCGAAGTGGCTTCTCGGAAGGCTTCGGTCCGAACGCTGCTTAGTTGGGAGCGAACGGATGTTTGACCTGGTTGCGCTTGGCGACGACCTCGGCAGCCGACGGCTCGCCTTTTACCGCGCGCGCGATGGATTCTTTCACGGCGCGATAATTGTAGTCCTGAATTTTCTTGTCGTCGGCCGCATCCCAGTGAATGAATACGCCGACGCAGATGAAGAGGTTGTCGGCCTCGTCCTGCGGAATGACACCCTCGGCGACGCTGTCGGCGACTGCCTTGGCGACGGCATGCTGGGCCGGGCCGAACATTTGCACGGCCTGTTTGGCGCCCTTGATCGTTACCTTGTTGAACATAACGGTCGCAGGCTTGCACAGCAGGTTCGGCGCCACCACGGCGAGCAGCGACGTGAACCCGTCCTTATTGTTGGTCAGACAGTTCGCGAATGCAGCCTCAGCCGCGCTGCCGCGCGGACCCATGATCAGATCGATGTGAGCGACTTCATTGCCCTCGCCGACAAGCGATTCACCCACGCAGAGTCCGTTGATCTTTGCCATCGCCATCTCCTCCCAAGGAAATACACTGCGTAAAGCCTTTTGGCCTTCGCCTTCCGGTTAACATCTATCCTTGTTGTCAGCGTCCGGCATGAAACTGCCGGACCGGTTAGCCAGATAGCGGCGGGACCCGGTCCCACATTGCCAAGTCAACCACTGTTAGGCACGGACGGCAAGATGGTCCGCAGTCGATCCGCAAAAAGGGTCGCGACGGTGAGGTCAGCGCTCGTTCCCGGATTGATGCCTTCGGCCTTCAATACCGCATCCCAAGCCAGGAGTTCGGGAAGAAGTTGGGCGGCACAATTGGTCGCCTGCAGCGACTCCAGAAGCGTCGCCGCGGTTCGTCGAACCTGCTCGGCCGTCGGGGCATCGTACTTGCGCAAAATATGAGTGTCGGGAAACGCCGATAGAAAGCCCAGATAGACTGTGAGTGTCGCCCACTTCGGGTCGTCATGTTGCTGGCTGGCCGCTTCGAGGAGCGGCAGGCCGAGATCAAACACATCGGCAAATTTGGTCGCATATTGTCGTGCGATCCGGTCGCGATCCGCGGCCTCGGTCATTGCCTGCAACAGGCTGACCGTCGCCGGGTCGGACACGTCATAGCGCGCGCTACGCCCCAATCCGGCGGGCGCGGCGCGGACGATGGCCCGAAAGGCGAGGGCGGCATCATCCGTGTTAAGATCCTGGAGGACTTTGCCCACCGACGCGCGTAGATCGAGGGCTGCCGCCTCAGCGGCGGCCGCAAGGGGCGCGCACAGCAGAATAATCCCGAGATTGGTATTGGTGCCGATGACGGCAAAGGTCGCCTCGACTGCGCCGAAAATGCGGGCTCCGACGCGGACACCTGCCGCCGCGATCGCAGGCGCGGCGGCATTGGCGCTGGCGGCGAACTCGTCCGCCGTCATCCGATGGCCGGCGGCAAAGGCATGAACATTGCCGGGTTTCGGAGCGTCGAGTTCAGCGAGGCAAGCCCACTTGAACGCGGCCGCGATCTCCTCGGCGCGCAACGTCACGCCATGGCCCCTCGCGGCGCGCGCCCAGCGAGAGCAGCGGTAAGGGCGTCCGCGAACACCGAACCGATGTGAACGGGCGTGACCTTCTGCAATCCAGACCAGGCCGGCATGCTGTTGACCTCGAGCACCATCGGCCGTTGGTCCGCCCCGTAAAGGATATCCACCCCGGCGAAATCGGCCCCAACGGCGGTCGCGGCGGCGATCGCCAGCGCGTTCATGTCGTCGTTGACCACCGCGGCAACAGGGCGTCCCCCGCGCTTGACGTTGGTGATCCAACGGGCGGAGTGCCGTTGCATGGCAGCGACGACCCGACCCTGTACCACAAGCAGACGAAAATCATGGAAGCCGTCGCGCTCTACGGCTGCAAAACGCTGCAGATACCACACGCCGCCGGCCGCGTCGCCAGGTTGCGGAAGGTCCTGCGGTTGGCGGATCAACCTCAATCCGCGGCCCTGCGATCCAAACAGCGGCTTGAGCACCAGTGGTCCATCCACGGTCTCACGTTGCGTGATTTGCAACGCCTCTTCGTATGATGCCGTCGCCCACGTCGCAGGCGTCGGAATGCCGGCGCGCGCGAGCAGAAAGCTCGTCATCGACTTGTCGACGCAACGCTCGATGGCGCGCGCATCGTTCCATACCAGGACGCCATGCTCGCGCAGTGCGTGGAGAACGCCCAGGCGGAGCGTAACCGCTTCGAACGTTCCACCCGACATCGAGCGGACGATGACCGCATCGGGAAGATTTCCGCCAAATCCATCGATGTGCAGCCCACTGGCGCTCTGGGTCGCAAATCCGCATAACTCCAGGCGCATCCGCGTCGTGCCGACGCCGCGCGTAGCGAACGCTGCGGCAAGCTCGCGGCCGTGCCAATCCATGCGGTCGACCACAAGCCCGACAATCGGCCGAGAGGGCTGACGCTCGATGGCGAGGCGTTCAGGCGAAGGACGCATCGAGTAGGCTCAGATCGATTTCACCCGATTGAAAGCTTTCGCCGGTTTCCAGCGCGGTAACTATAATCTTCGCCGGACTGAACAGCATCGGGTCGATGGCGTAGAAATCGCCTTTGACCGCTTTGAAGATTTCCGCAAACGGCCGACCGTAGTCGCGCGACGCCTTGCTGTGAAGCTTGCCGGCCAGCGCCCGCGCCTCGTTTGCGGGGCCGGTGACGAACAGTTGGACTTGCCCTGCAAAAATGATGGCATCGTTGGTACGCCCCATCGCCGTGACAAAATCCGGGTGCGGCGGACACAACGGGGCCGCCCCCATGCCGTCGACCACGCGCTCGAGTGGAAAATGCAATTCATGTGTTTTATGCAGAGCGACTTCGAGGGCCCGGGCAGTGATTTGAGTGCCGCCAGCCAAACTTTGGGTCGGCGCGAAGATAATCGTAAGGTCCTCCGGTTTGATCCCGCAATCGTGCGCGACCTTAGCGACGACTTTCGCAGGCGGTGGCCGATTGCTTTCGATGACCAACGTGGCGCTACTGGCGCTGTCGGCATACTGCAAGTCTTCGAACAGCGGTTCGCGTCGCGCGAGCGCGCGCGCTGGTCCGGAGCCGAGCGCAAAAAATGAGTGCTCACCTTCCTTGTGCGAAAGGCTCCAGCCGGCATACTGACTTGCCAAGCAGGCGACTACCGGATTGGAGGAATAGACGACGATCGCCCATGGCCAGCGTGGCGTCACTGCTGACAATTCGAGCCGGATGTCGGCGAGCCCGCCCATGCAGATTTCGGCTATGCGCAGACCTGCGGCAATGCTGCCGAGGTGTTTGCTGCCGGCATCAATGAGCGTTTCGCCGAGCTCGCCGCGGGTTATTCCAATCCTCAGCTCGGCGGCATCTGCGATAAGCCGCGCAACGAGTTTCGCGGCCCGTTCGTTCACGCTGATCGGGCCCGACGCCTTCATGATTTCCTCCCGCTCGTCCAAGCGAGAACTATTTCACGCCGTTGGTCGGCGATCGCTTTTGCCGCTGTCGCAGCCGAACCGTTAGCATAGACGGTACACAGCGGCTGGCCAGCCTTGATCATGCTCCCCGCGGTTGGCCGGTCGGCAGTCCAGTCCGGCCAGTCCAGCGCGGGGACGGAATGGATATCATTTTCGGCATAAACAATCGCCGACGCTTTTGCGCCATCGGGACAATGCGGCGCCGCAGCCAACGTGCCGGCGCAAGCTGCCATGTGCATCGCGAACAGCGATCCTTCCGGCGGCTCGAAGATATCCAGCGTCGCGCCGGGCCTCGGATTGATCTCCAAGAGCCAAAAGCGTTCGCCGTCGACCAGGAAGTCTGCGCTGTTCAGCCCAACTAGCGATAGAGAAGCCGCGAGCCGATGGACGGCGGCCGTGAGCAATTCAGCCACGTGGGGCGCCAGCATAGCCGGGCGTACCGCACCGCCGTAGCGAAAGGGTTGACGCGGCGTCGGCGAAGACCATTGGGCGCTAAATCCGAGCACGATGGCGCGCTCTGCGTCGGCGAGAAAAAGGGCCGCGACCGGAGTCCCCGACACCTTTCGTTGGTAGTAGATCCCACCATTCGTACTATCCGATTGCTGCGCCCATTTGATGTGGGTGCCGCCGGCACCGCCTTGGCGCTTTGCCAGCCAATCGGCCGGCGCCCGCGGCTTCGACAACGACCATTCGGGAAACGGAATGGCCAACTCGGCACAAATCGAAAAGAGAACGTCGGGATTTTTGACCCTGGCGACGATGGCGGCGCTATTGCCGAACACCCGCCAGCGTTCGGTCAGACGCTGCAAAATTTGCGTCCTACCCTCAAACCCAGTGCCGCAGACAATCCCCAATGGCTGCCGGTGCTTGCCCAGTCTTTCCAACGCGCGAATAAGCGTATTTTCCTCGATCCCATCGGCGAGTTCGCCCTCGAGCCGGACATGAGCGGCCGCCGTACTCAACGTATCCTGGTCGCCAAAAAAATCCGTCACCAGTGGCACATAGCCGCCCCGGCGCGCTCGACTCCGCGAGCGCGCGGCCGGAGATCGCGGCGATGAGGATCGTTACCTCGCTATCCGGTAAGCTCGCGCGCAAGGGCAAACGCTTCGCGAAAATCGAATTGCACGGGCTTGGCAGCAGCGATCATTTTCTGAAACAGCCCGAATTCAGTCTTGTACTTGATGTTGCCAATGGCCAGCGGACCCAACCCCAAGGCGCCTTGGGGCGTAAGCTCGACCCCGTTCGCCTGCATGTCCAGGCCCTCCACGCCGGGCGGTGGAACTGCGTTCACGTCGGCAGCGATGAGCAGGTGCTTGGCGGCGGCAAGCTGCGCTTTGGACAGGATCTGCACGCCGGCACGGCCGGCACACCAGACCGCCTCGGTCTCAGCCATGATGGCCGATTTCTTGCCTTCGTCGCTGCCGTCGGCCGCCTTCATGTCGACGTTAAACCGGGCCTTTATTTCCTTTGCGCTCTCGCTGACACGGTTAATTCCATCATAACCGACCATCGTGACGTGGCTGCCCTCGAGCGCAGCAATAACCGCCGAAGCGTAGCCGACGACGCCGGTGGCCCCGAATACGGCGATCTTCAGCCCTTTGAGGTCACGTTTCTTTTTATCTTTTAGAACTTTCTCGACGCACGCCACCATCGCCGCGGCCGTCGTGAACGAGCCGGCGGGATCAGCAAAAAAGGAAATGCCGAAGGGCGGCACCAACGCCCTCTTCGCCTTCGCCATCATGTCGAGAGCAAGCGTCGCGTTCTTGCCGCCGAAAAACATTCCGGTACGCGCGCCGGCCTTGGGGGGCCGCGAGAAGATCGCGTCCTGGACCAGACCGGTCACTTCGTCGAGCGTCACATTGGTGTAGGTGAGCACCGCGTCATAACCGGCATCAAGCGCCATGTTCACGTCGAACGGGCTCAGGTGCTTGGTCGGGGTGACCATATGAAGGATGTTCTTGTCCGCCAAGGCCGCCTCCCAAAACTTCCTTTGCTACTGTTCGGATTCATGCATAGGCGCATGAGCGACGATTTCTGCGCCGCGATTGAGCCCCTTGCAAACGCGGATGTCCAGACCCTGTGCACTGGGATGTTGCCGGGCGATCGCGGCCAGTCGGGCAGCTTCCCCAGCCGACGGGGCAAAAGCGAAACCGGTAGGCCCCCATGAGCTTTGGCCGATGCCAAAGGCGCCGGCGTCGTCGATAGCGTTCAGAACGGCGGCCACATCACCGCTGGTGAAACGCGAACCGCCCTGAACCGGGGCAAAATAATCGCCGAGGCGCGCCTGCAATTCCTTGATCGCGGTGCCGAAGCTCGCGAGATCGTGCTCGGCAAGCCCTGGCAGGGCTTGCATGAGGATCAGACGGCAGATGTGAGCTGCGTCGGCTGCTTGCATCGGTGAAAGCGTTGTGAAGGTCGTCACTTCGTCCGCTCCATGCATGCCGCGAAGCTTCGGGTCGAGAATGACGAGAACCCGCCAGCGATCTGGAAACGGCAGATGGCTAACGATGGGCGCCGGCCTTGGTTCATTACCGCGGCCACCATCGACGACCAATCCGCCGCGGGAGAAAAGTCCAATGCCGATGCCCGAGCGGGCTCCGCGGCCCAGACGCAGTGCGTCGCCTTCGACATCGAGCGGCAGATTGTTCAGCCGGCGCAGACCTGCGGCCACCGCCAGCGCGAGCTGCGTGCCGGAGCCGAGGCCGGCGTGGGCAGGAACGACTTGCAGAATATTCAGTGCGTGCCCACCCTCGAGAGCGAGGACGCGCTGCATCGATTGTAGGTAGTGGTGTACGCGATCGCTTTCGGGACCAACGACTTCGGTGCGTTTTGTTCTGCGGATTGTGATGCTGGTTGCAAGCTCGCTGATCGCAAGACCGATGCTGCCGAAGCGACGGCCAAGCCCTCCATTAAGGTCGAGAAAACCAAGGTGCAACCGTGCGGGGATAGTGACGGTTATACCAGCCGGCAATGACACGCTATTGTGCACGCGCCGGCTCCCGAATTGCGAACTGCCGGGTTTTTCGGATCGGAATACAAGGTTACACTGCGTCATCCCACCCCGATTAGCAATCGGGGTGGGATCAACGATACATCGGAGGGCGCCCCATGACCGAAACCAAGGAACGAACCTATTCGGACGCCGAGATTGAGCAGCGCCTGAAACACGACTTGCCGCACTGGCATCTGGAAGGCGGTTGGATCCGGCGTAAGTACCGCACCAACAGCTGGAAGGGGACCCTGATGGTCATCAACACCGTTGGGCATCTGGCCGAGGCCGCGTGGCACCACCCTGACATCACCGCGTCATACGCCTGGGTCGAGGTGCGACTGCAAAATCACGCTGCCAAAGGCATCACCGATAAGGATTTCGAATTGGCCAAGAAGATCGAGGACGTCATTCAGTGGCAACCCGCGAAGGAGGGGGGAGCGCTTGAAGGCACGCCTGAAAAGGATCAACGTTTCGCCTACCTGAAATACGACAGTTAAGCATTTGGCGTGGGGAATCCGGGAATGCACCACGCGTGGATTGCGGGTAAGCCCGTGGCGCTTGAACCCGCTATTACCGAAGCGGCCAAGCTCTTAGGCGCTAGCCGTCAACCTCTCATTGCCGGCCTTGGCACCGACGTCGCCGGCGCGCGCGCTGCGATCGAACTCGCTGCGCGCACCGGCGCAGTCATCGACCATATGAATTCGGGCGCATTGTTACGCGACCTCGATGTCATGCGCTCTTCGGGGGTCGTCCTGACAACGCCAGGCGAGACGCGGGTACGCGCTGACGTGTTGCTACTCGCCGGTGCCGGCTTCATTGAGATTTGGCCGGAATTACCGGACCGTTTGCTGGGAAAGAACGCCCGGAGGCGGATTTTCTGGCTTTGTCCGGGGCGCGATTTAGCAACATTTGCATCGCTCGCAGCGAATATTGAGACGATCGGCAAAGACCCAAGCGATTTGCCGGCACTTCTGGCGACGCTGCGTGCCCGCGTCGGCGGTCGGCCGATGGGCAGGACTCCCGTTTCGTCCAAAATGCTGGATGAGGTTTCGAACGCGATCAAAGCAGCGCGATTTGGCGTCGCGATGTGGTCCGCTGCCACGATTGATGCTCTCACAATCGAGATGATGTGCGGCCTGGTGAACGACTTGAATGCAACGACGCGTTTTTGCGCTCTGCCGCTGCCCCCCGCCGACGATGCAATGGGCGTCCTGCAGACCTGTGGCTGGATGACTGGTTTCCCCATGCGGACCGGTTTTGGGCGAGGATTCGCAGAACACGATCCTTGGCTGTTCGACGGCCAACGCCTCGTCGACAGTGACGAAACCGACTGCGTGCTCTGGATATCGGCCTATCGCGCGGCGGCACCCGAATGGCGCAAACCGCCGCCTACGATCGCTCTGGCCGCTCGCGGCGCGGCTTTTCGCATACCGCCAAGCGTTCACATCGAGGTCGGTCGCCCCGGCATCGACCACGCAGCAGTGGAGCACCTGGCCGCCGCTGGCGCGCTGGCGGCGGTCGAGGCGACGCAGCCAAGCGACGCAATCTCTGTGGCCGACGCAATCACGCACATTGTTTCCGCCTTGCCGAATAGCGGAGAGCGCCCATGCTGACCCGCATTGCCGGTGGGCGCGTCATCGATCCGGCCAATGGCCGCGATGGCATCGGCGACGTCTGGATGCGCGATGGCAAAATCGTAGAGGCGCCGCAAGGAGCGCTGGCCAATTCGACCTACGACGCCTCCGGCAAGATCGTCATGGCCGGCGCCATCGATATCCACTCCCATATTGCCGGCTGGAACGTGAATACGGCGCGGTTGCTGCTGCCCGAGTACCACTCTGCCGCCGCGGTGCGTCCCGCCGAGACCCCGCTGTCGCAGGTCGGCTGGACCACGCACGAAACCGGGTGCCTTTATGCCGCCATGGGCTTCACCACCGTCGTCGAGCCGGCGATGTCTCCGCACCACGCCTTGCACGCGCACCTTGAACTCGCCGACATTCCAATCATCGACAAGGCAACGCTCGCGGTGCTTGGCAATGACGATTATCTGCTCGGCCTGCTGCACGCCAAGGAAAGCGATGCTGCCGTCCAAGACTACGTTGCCTGGACGCTGGACATGTCGCGCTCGCTCGGCATCAAAGTGGTCAACGCCGGTGGCGCAGCCGCCTTTAAGGAGAGTGTGCGCGCATTTTCGTTTGACGATGTGGTGCCTTCCTACGGCGTTTCGTCGCGCGCGATCGTGAAATCCCTGCAGCATGCGGTCAATGCGCTCGGCGTTCCACATCCGCTCCATGTCCATTGCAACAACCTTGGGCTGGCGGGAAATGTCGACACGGCGCTGACGACGATCGCGGCCGCGGACGGGCTGCCGCTGCATCTGGCACACCTGCAATTTTACAGCTACGGCAAAGAGGGCGAGCGCGGATTCTCATCGGCTGCCGCACCGCTTGCCGAAGCCGTGGACGCGGCGACCAGCGTCACCATTGACGTCGGGCAGGTGATGTTCGGCCAGACGGTGACGATTTCGTCGGATGTACTGCGGCAGTTCAACGCCCGCAATCAGGCCAAGCCGCGCAAATGGATAATCCTCGACGGCGATGCCAACGGCTTCGGCATCGTGCCTTACAACTACCGGCGGAATGATTTCTACAACGCGGTGCAGTGGGCGGCGGGGCTGGAATTGTTCCTGTTGATCAAAGATCCCTGGCGCGTGTTCTTCACCACTGATCATCCAAACGGTGCGCCGTTTACCACCTATCCGGAGATTTTCGCCCTGCTGATGAGCCGGGATTTGCGGGCGCAATGGATGGCGGAGCTTCCGCCCGCCGCGCTTAAGGTCACGACGCTTTCCTCGATTGCCCGCGAATATTCCTTGATTGAGATTGCCACGATGACCCGTGCCGCGCCGGCTAAGCTACTGGGGTTGACGGATCGCGGCCACCTTGGCGCCGGCGCTGTTGCCGACGTCGCCGTCTACAAAGACGACGCCGATCGCGCCAAGATGTTTCGCGCCGCCGCCCTGGTGTTCAAGGATGGCGAATTGGTGGTTCGCGACGGCACCGTCACCAATTTCCGTTGGGGACGCGCACTGACCGTGCGGCCGGGACGCGACCACGCCATCGATCGGCGCATGCGTGCCTATTACGACGATAGATACGGGCTATCGGATGACTTTCTGAAAGTCCCCGCTCATGCGCTCGGGCGGCCAGAGCCATTTGCAGTCGTGCCATGCGTGTCCTGACCGTCAAAGGCGTGCGCATCGACGACACGTTTGCTGAAGCCTTCGGCATGCGCGCGACCGCGTTGATCATCACCTCCGACACCGCGCGCTGGGCACGCCAGGCGGCCATCAACATGACCGGCTTTGCCACATCGGTGATCGGGTGCGGATGTGAGGCGGGTATCAACTCCGAACTCACGGCCAAGCAGACGCCCGACGGCCGGCCGGGCGTACGAGTTTTGTTGTTTGCAGTCTCAACGGCCGAATTGCAAAAGCAATTACAATCGCGGGTGGCGCAGTCGGTGCTCACGAGCCTGGGTTCGGCGTGTTATGCCGGGATCGCGGGCGAGGAAGCGCTCCGGCTTGGCAACGGCTTGCGCTATTTCGGCGACGGCTGGCAGATCTCCAAACGTTTTGGCGGCAAGCATTTCTGGCGCATTCCGGTCATGGACGGCGAGTTTGTCTGCGAAGCCACCACCGGCCTCACCAAAAAAGCCGTGGGCGGCGGCAACCTTCTCATTCTCGGCCGCACCTCGAACGCGACCCGTGCCGCGGCTGAAGCCGCCGCGGCGGCAATCGCCAAAGTGCCAGACGTGATCGCGCCGTTTCCCGGGGGCATCGTGCGCTCCGGCTCCAAAGTCGGCTCCAAGTACAAGGGGGCACCGGCTTCCACCAACGATGCCTTTTGTCCGACTTTGCGGGGTGCCGTGAAGACCTCGCTCGATGCGGACACCGGCTCGGTTCTCGAGATCGTCATCGACGGATTGACGCCCGATGCAGTGGCGGCCGCCATGCGCGCCGGCATTGCGGCGATCGTCAAGCTCGGGCCAAAGCGCGGCGCCACGCGGATCAGCGCGGGGAATTATGGCGGCAAGCTGGGACCGCACCATTACCACTTGCGGGATTTGGTGCCGTGAAGCCGCTGACTCTCACGCTGCGCGCAACGCCCCGAGCAGCGGCTCGACTTGTCGCCGCTTGTCCCGCATCTCCTTGCCGGCATGACTACCGCGCAGATCGAGCGGATCGGGCTGCAGACAACACGGGTACGCGTCGACGTCGGCGAGATTTTCCGCGTGCGGGGCGGCGATGCCGAGCATATTCGCATCGAAGGCGCCACCGATCGCTTCGATCATGTCGGGCAGGCTATGACCAGCGGCGAGCTTGTCGTTGATGGCGACGTCGGCGTCCAAGCGGGGCGATTGATGGCGGGCGGTCGTCTGACGCTGCGCGGCAATGTTGGTCCCTGGGCCGCATCCGGCATGAAGGGCGGCGTGATCGAGATCCTCGGCGCGGCTAACGACCGGCTCGGCGGCCCGTTGGCCGGAGAGATGGCCGGAATGCGCGGCGGCGTGGTCATCGTGCGTGGCCGCACCGGCGAGCGGGTCGGCGACCGCATGCGCCGTGGCACCATTATCGTCGAGGGAGAAGCCGGAGCCTATGCCGGCAGCCGAATGATCGCCGGGACGCTGATCGTGGGGCGGAAGGCTGGGCCGCTCCCAGGTTTCCTCATGAAGCGCGGCACCATCGTCCTTGGCGCCGGTTGCAATGCAATATCCCCGACCTTTGTGGACTGCGGCCAGCATGATCTTCTCGGCATGCGATTATTGGCTGGCTTTATCGAGCCCTACAGCAAACGCGCGGCGTCGTTACTGCGCCGGCCGCTCCAGCGGCTTGCCGGGGACATGGCGGTCCTGGGAAAAGGCGAGATATTTATCGGAAACCGGAACTAACCGTTTGCGTATATTATTGCATGGGCGAGCATCGGATTCGCCGGTAGTGGATATTCCGATATTTCGCGGAGCGGCCTCATGGAGATGATAGCGATCGTCGTCACGGTTTGCGCGCTGGCGCAGCCTGATCAGTGTGAGGAAAGGCATCTTGAGTTCAGCTGGCAGGGCTCGCTGAAACAGTGCGTCATGAACGCCCAGCCGTACATTGCCCAATGGATCGGCGACCATCCCAAGTGGAGCATTAAGAGCTACCACTGCGAATATCCGCATATGAAAGAAAAGGCCTGAGAGCCGGGGCCGATGCGCGCCGACCAGCGCGCCAGACGTGACGCTTTCCTCGACAAGATCGGTGCCCGTCCGGTCGTCATGGGCATCCTGAACCTGACGCCGGATTCCTTTTCCGATGGCGGGCGCTTTGTCGTGGCGGAGGCAGCGCTCGCCCACGCCAATCGGATGGCGGCGGAGGGCGCCGATATCATCGACATAGGTGGGGAGTCGACCAGGCCGGGAGCGCAGCCAGTCGGCGAAACCGAAGAGATGGCACGCATCGAAGCGGTGCTCACCGAGCTCGCCGGAGCGCTCGACGTGGCGCTTTCGATCGATACCTACAAATCGAATGTGGCCGCGCGCGCGGTTGAGCTCGGCGCCGTTCTGGTGAACGACGTTTGGGGGCTGCAGAAAGATCCGGCCATGGCCGAAGCGGTAGCCGCCGCCGAGGCGGCGGTGGTGATCATGCATAACCGCATCGAAAAGGATCCGGCCCTCGACATTATTGCCGATATTCAGCGATTTTTCGCGCGTTCGCTCGCTCTTGCTGAGCGTGCCGGAATTCCGCGGTGGCGCATCATCCTCGATCCCGGAATTGCCTTCGGGAAGACTGCCCGCCAGAACGTCGATGTGATCGCGCGCCTCGGCGAACTGGCGGAATTTGGTTGCCCGATCCTTGTCGGCGTCTCGCGCAAGAAGTTTCTTGGTTCGCTCATCGAGGGGGGAATCGAGGGACAGCTTATCGGGACGATTGCCGCAAGCCTCGCCGCGTTCGCTGCCGGGGCTTCGCTCTTTCGCGTTCACGATGTCGCGGAGCACGTTGCCGCGCTCAAGGTCTTTGACGCCATTTGGCGCCCACCGACTTAAGCGCCGAACGCATCGATCGGCATCGGGATGTGCCGCAAGGCCGGCAATAGGCACGCGAAGATCGTTGCAAAATTAGGTTGGCCCCGCCGCGACACTTTTGATTAATCATCTTTCCCAAAATCGCGCCGATTTGTCGGCGGCTTTTGGACTTCGATTTAATGCCTGATGCTAACAGCATAATGGGACGGTCAGAGGCGAGTTCGAGTCCGGGAGCATAAGCCTTCCGGCGGAGCAGTGGGCGCATCATCCCCGCGCTGCACGTTAGCGCCGTTCACGTCGTTCGTGAAAAGACCGGGGCGGGTCATGACCTCCATCGTTACGGGACTGTCGCCCAGCCAGATTGCCGCTCTTCCCCTTTCGACCGTCTCGCAGTTCACGCCCGCCGACATTGCGGCCATGACCCCGACGCAGGTCACCGGCTTGACGGCTCCGCAATTGAATGTGCTGTCCGCTCCGGACATCCGCACGTTCACGGGCTCGCAGATCGGTGCCATTTCCTACGGCACGTTTCTGGCCATTATCGCCGCACAAACGGCAAACGGGATCTTTCTCCAACCCAGGTCGAGGCACTGACCGCGGCCCAACTCAACGTTTTGAGCGCGACTAACCTCAACGCCTTGAACCTCGCCGACCTGACGACGACACAGTTCAGTGAACTCACCACCGCCGCCGCTAATCTCAGCACCGCGCAAATCGACGCGCTGACTGCTGGCCAAATTTCCTCGCTGTCCGCGTCTGGCCTCAACCGCCTATCGGCAACGCAGATCGGTGACTTGTCGTCGACACAGATCGGCGGCCTTACGACGGCGCAAATCGGCACTGTTTGGACAAACACGCTCAACGACCTGTCTTCGTCTCAGATCGGCGATCTCTCTCCGACCCAGGTCCAGGCGCTGACCGCGGCCCAACTCAACGATTTGAGCGCGACCAACCTCAACGCCGTGAACGTCGCCGACCTGACGACCACACAGCTCGGTGAACTGATCACCGCCGCCGCAAACCTCAGTACTGGGCAAATCGACGGGCTGACCGCCGGGCAGATTTCCTCGCTGTCCGGTACGGGGCTCAACCGCTTGTCGGCAACGCAGATTGGTGACTTGTCATCGATCCAAATCGGTGGCCTTTCGGCGGCCCAGATCGGCGCGTTGTCGGTGAATACGCTCAACGCCCTGTCTTCGTCTCAGATCGGCGATCTCTCTCCGACCCAGGTCCAGGCACTGACCGCGGCCCAACTCAACAATTCGAGCGTGGCCAACCTCAACACCTTGAACCTCGCCGACCTGACGACGACGCAACTCGGTGAACTCACCACCGCCGCCGCGAATCTCACGCACCGCGCAAATCGACGCGCTGACTGCTAGCCAAATTTCTTCGCCATCCGCCACAGGGCTTAACCGCTTGTCGGCAACGCAGATCGGTGACTTGTCGTCGACCCAGATCGGCGGTCTGTCGCCGGCGCAGGTCAGTGCGCTTTCAACGACCACGCTCAACAACTTCTCCCCGACCCAGATCGGCGATCTGAGTTCAACCCAAATCCAGGCGTTGACGGTGGGCCAGATCAACAATTTGAGTGTCGCAAATCTCAATGCCCTCAACGTTGCCGACCTGACGACGGCTCAATTCGACGGCCTGAGCAGCAAGACGATCGGCAATTTGAGCGCAAGCCAGCTGTCAGCGCTGAATGCCGCGCAGGCCAATTCTCTGTTGATGACGCAGATCAATTCGTTGTCCGCGGCCGCGATCGCGGGCTTGTCCGCGTCGCAGGTAGCCGCCCTAACGACCGCCCAGCTCAACGCACTGTCGGCATCGCAGACGGCATCGCTCCTAGCCAATCAGGCCGACAATCTGTCGATCGCGCAGATCTCCACCTTCGCCGCTTCACAACTCAGTACGACGACTCTGGTCGGCGCCGCCGGCGGCCCGCAGTTCAATCTCAGCTGGGATTCCTCCGTCGCGGGCGCTCCGACCGGCTATCGCAACGCCGTCATTGCCGCCGCCGCCGGTCTGTCGTCGATATTCAGCAACAACGTGGTCCTGAATGTTCAGGTCGGCTACGGCGAATTGGATGGCAGCCCGATTTCCTCAAGCGACGCCTCGGAGAGCGGAGGTTTTTACGGCAGCGTGAGCTACTCCGCGCTGGACGCTGCTCTGCAGGCGGACGCCAATAATTCGACCTTCCAGGCAACCGCCGACGCAAGCCTCAGCGCGTCCAACCCGACCGGCGGGACCATCGAGCTGCAGCTCGGCGAATGCCAAGGCCCTGGGTGTCCTCGGCGCGAGTTCCAGCCTCGACGGCTTTGTCAGCGCATCGAGCGCGATTCCGTTCGAATACAATCAGACCGCCTCAGCCGGGAAATACGATCTCATCGGGGCGCTTCAGCATGAGTTTACCGAAGTCATGGGGCGCGTCGGCTCCGTGGGTGCGGTCATCGGCCAGGACGTCTACACGCCACTTGACCTCTTCCGCTACACCTCCACCGACAACGCGGATCCTGCGGACGGCACGCCAGAGCGTGCTCTCACCCAGCAGGGCCCCGACACCGACTACTTCTCCATCAACGGCGGCGCGACGGATTTGGGGGATTACAACCCATCCGATAGCACCGTGGACTACGCCGACTGGAACAGCAACATGGTCAACGACCCATTCGGCGATGCCAATCCCGGCGTGACCGAACCGATGTCCGGCAACGACGTGATCGAGGTGGCTGCGATCGGGTGGAACCTGACGGCGAAGGGAATTGCGCTTGCCCAGACGGCGCAAACTCACGCGCTCGTGTAGGGGCGGCCAGGCGAGTGACCCGGCATGCCACTCGGTCATCCCCCGGTCTGATTGTCTGCCGGCCTGGTCCTCGGCGCGGAGCGCGTCGACACCTAGGCGCCATTGTCCGCAATTGTTTGCGTGCGGGTGCGACATCGAGAGCCGGTGGTTTCGACAAACGCTTTTGCAGACCCAACGAAGGTGTCGTAGCTTGGCCAAGGAGGGGCGTACGTCGTTTTGCGCGCAGGAAGCCCGACGATGACACGCGTGAAGATAGCGCTTGGACTGGGCATGGGCCTGCTTATCGCCGGCGCCGCACCACTCATTCGTGCGCGCCGACGACCTCAACGATTATCCGACCAGCGCGCGCGTCGATTATGTATTCGGCTGTATGAAGGCGAACGGCGAAACCCAGCATTCGCTCGATCGATGCTCCTGCTCGATCGACATCATCGCCTCGATACTGCCTTACGAACGTTACGTCACCGCGGAGACCGTGCTGAGAATGACGCAAGAGCCGGGAAATCTTGGCGGGGAGTTTCGTTCGACGAACCAGGCCAAAACGGCGGTGGATGACCTGCGCCGCGCGCAGGCGGAAGCCGAGGTTCGCTGCTTCTGACAGGTCTCTAGCTTGCCGGCTCCACAGGCCATTCGCCCTTGAAAACGTGGCCGTCGGTGTCGACCGCTTCGGCGCGGAATGTAGTGGCGTTGTTTGGCCGATATGAAAAGCGGATATTGGGATCTTCCGAGACCGATATGCCGCCGTCCATTTCCAGCACGAGCTGATCGCCCTGCCAGACGCGTAACTGGCTCACGATGAAAAGCGGGATGTAAAGCAGCGAAACCTGGTCGCGCTGCAGCCCGGAATTGTTCGGGTGGCGGATCATGATTTGCGCCTCGTGTGAAGTAGTCGCCGGCGCTGTTTTCGATTGTGCGAACTGGCGAAAACGCATCAGCCCCAAGCTCGCCTTGGCCTCTTCGGGATTCTTGGCCGTAGGCGCCGAGCAGCCGCCCGATGCTTTCACGTAAGTATCGACCACATAAAGCTGCCCATCGCTCAGCTCGGCTACGGCGTGAACGTCGGTATAGGCATTCACGCGCACGCGCGTCGAAATCATCGTAAGGCCAGCGCCGACTTTGAACGTGGCCGCGACCGGCGCCGGATTTTCGTCGATGACCAAGGTGAACGCCTTGAGCACGCGCGTGTCGCCGGGGGGCAGGGTGGCACGCAAGGTGACCGGCACTATTCCCGCGTCCTCGGCCCGTCCGGGCATCTCGATCGCGATCAGGCCAGTGCCATCCGCAAGCGGGCGTCCGTTGAAAACATCGCGCGCAAGATCGGGCCAAGGATCATCTGATTCGGCCGCCATCGGAGAGCGCGCCGCGGCGAATGAAAGCACCGCCGCAAGTCCGATCAAACCCACGGCCCTTAACGTTACGCTAATCATCCGTTGCCTCCGCATTGCGGTTTAGGCCTTAAAGCATTTATTCCCACTCCAACTCGGAGTAGGCCGCAGTTGCATTGCGTGCATTATACTCCTGGAAAAGCTCCCAGTGCGACTTTTCCGAACTCCCCGCAATTTTGGCGGCCTCCGCCAGCGGCACGCCGCGCTTGATTAAGTCGCGGCAATCGCTGGCCAAGTGTTCAAGATAGGTACGTTCGCCGGCGAGCGCACCCGGCCACTCGGACGCCGGGCCGTGACCTGGTACGACCTTTTTCACCGGAATCCGCGCAAGCTCGCCAATGGTCGTCAGCCAGCCGCGAATGCTGCCATCCATGACCGGGATGTGCTGCACGAACAGCAAGTCGCCGGCGAACAGGGTTCCCGTCGTTTCGTCGAGGATGGTCAGGTCGCTGTCGCTGTGCGATGCGCGCCAAGCCTTCAGCACGAGGCTTCGATGCCCGAGATCGAGCTTGCTCTCGTCGTCGACCGTCAAATTTGGCGGCACGGTTTTCACCTCATCCACGATCGAGCCCATGGTGTGCCGAAATGCATCGACGTAAAACGGCATATGCGCCGCCATCGCTTGCGGCAGGTTGCGGTGCCCGACAAAGATCGTCGACGGCGCCTGCAACGCGGCGTTGCCAAACACATGGTCCGGATGGCCGTGCGTGTTGATGACGTACTTGATTGGCTTGTCGGTCACCTGGCGAATCGCGGCAAGCAAACGGCGGCCCTCGCGCACGCTGCCGCCGGTATCAATGACCGCCACCGCATCGCTGCCAACCACAAAGCCGATATTGGCAATCGCGCCCTCGTTTTCGGCGCTCATAAGCTCGTCAACGCCGAAGTGGACGTACACATCCGGTGCTACTTGCTCGACAGCCAGCGGCTCGATCCGCTCTTGCGAATAGGTCAGCGTTGCTGTCCTGCTAAGCGCCAACCCCGCGATCGCCAAAGCAATCAGCGTCGATTTCGCACCACGAACGCGAAACAGTGAGCAATCATGCATGAAACCACACTCAGAATCGGTTGTCGTTGTTCTGTCCCAATGCTGCATTGCGTCGATATTACGACTGAAAGTTGGGCCGGCACCGCCCACCAGGATTGCTATGCGAATTGCTATTGCGCAAAAAAATTCGCGGGCATAATATTTTTACAGGTTTCCGGCTTCAAGGACGCCAGCTTTTTAGGGAGGGCTGACGTTTCTTCGAAGGCTAAGGCTGTCCACGAGAGAAAAAGATTTCCTCGCGACATGCTGACGCCGTGACACGCTGCCGGAAATACTTCCCAGGCTTGGGTTTGCGCCATGAGGCCAGGCTTGCTTTGGGCTTGTTCGCATCGGTGCAATCCCCATTGAACCTCTTAGGGAGGACACGCGATGCGTTATCGTTCGCTTATGCTCAGTACCTGCTTAGGCGTGGTTGCGGCGCTTGCCGCCGGATCCGTCTATGCTGCTTCAGATGAGGAAAAGGCGGTAGCCAATCCCGCCGATTTTGCGATGCCTCGTCTGAACAACGCCGCCACTGCCTACTCGCCGCTCAAGCAGATCAACACCAGCAACGTCGGCAAGCTGCAGGTGGCGTGGACGTTCTCGACCGGTGTGCTCCGCGGGCACGAAGGTGCGCCGCTGGTCATCGGCAACATGATGTATGTGCATACCCCGTTCCCGAACATCGTCTACGCGCTCGATCTCGATCACGACGGCGAAGATCGTTTGGAAATACGAGCCGAAGCAGGATCCGAACGTCATTCCGGTGATGTGCTGCGATACAGTCAATCGCGGCCTCTCCTTTGGCGACGGCAAGATCTTCCTGCATCAGGCCGACACTACCCTGGTCGCGCTCGACGCCAAGACCGGAAAAGTCGAGTGGTCGGTGAAGGACGGCGATGCGTCGAAGGGCGAGACCGGCACGTCGGCGCCGTTCGTCTATAAGGACAAAGTCCTGATCGGCGATTCCGGCGGTGAGTTCGGCGTGCAGTGTCACGTCACCGCTTACGACATCAAGGACGGCAAGATGGTCTGGCGCGCCTTCTCCGAAGGCCCTGATGATCAAATCAAGGTCGACCCCGAGAAGACCACCGCGCTCGGCAAGCCCGTCGGTAAGGACTCCAGCACCAAGACCTGGCAAGGTGATCAATGGAAGATCGGCGGCGGCTGCACCTGGGGCTGGATGGCGTATGATCCCGAGCTGAACCTGGTCTATTACGGTTCAGGCAACCCCTCGACCTGGAACCCGACCCAGCGGCCGGGCGACAACAAATGGTCGATGACCATCTGGGCGCGCAACCTGGATAACGGCATGGCCAAATGGGTCTATCAGATGACGCCCCACGACGAGTGGGACTATGACGGCGTCAACGAAATGATCCTCACCGATCAAGAAATCGGCGGCAAGATGCGCAAGCTGCTCACGCATTTCGATCGCAATGGTCTCGGCTACACCCTCGATCGCACCGATGGCGAGCTTCTCGTCGCCCAGAAGTTCGATCCGAAGGTCAACTGGACCACCGGCGTCGACATGAACAAGAGCTCGCCGAACTATGGCCGGCCCACAGTCGTAGCCGAATATTCGACCGAGCACGGCGGCCCGGACCACAACACCAAGGACATCTGCCCGGCGGCGTTGGGTTCGAAGGACGAGCAGCCGGCGGCCTATTCGCCGGAGACGCAGCTCTTCTACGTGCCGACCAACCACGTCTGCATGGACTACGAGCCGTTCAAGGTGAGCTACACGGCCGGCCAGCCCTATGTCGGGGCGACGCTCTCCATGTATCCGCCCAAGGGCAACTCAAACATGGGTAACTTCATCGCTTGGGACGGCAAGACCGGAAAGATCGTCTGGTCTGACCCGGAGATGTTCTCCGTATGGTCCGGCGCGCTGGCGACTGCTGGCGGCGTCGTGTTCTACGGAACGCTCGAAGGCTACCTGAAGGCGGTTGACGCCAAGACGGGTAAGGAACTCTACAAGTTCAAGACCCCGTCCGGCATCATCGGCAACGTCATGACCTACGAGCATGGCGGCCGGCAGTACATCGCCGTGCTGTCGGGCGTCGGCGGCTGGGCCGGGATCGGCCTCGCGGCTGGTCTGACCAAGCCGACAGACGGCTTGGGCGCGGTGGGCGGCTACGCGGCGCTGAGCAACTACACGGCGCTCGGCGGCCAGCTCACGGTGTTCGCACTGCCGCAGTAAGGCTAGCGCGAAAGCCGTAGGCTATCGCTCCGGCGCGTCACCAAAAGTGGCGCGCCGGAGCAGCCATTCCGATAACCGTTAGTCTTTCAAGGAACCCGGCAGTGAAATCATTTCCCTGCGTGGCCGCGTTTGTCCTGGTCGCCACGCTGTCTATACCCGGCATCGTCCTGGCGGATGGCTCGGGAGATCCGGCCGCCGTCAAGCAAGAAGACGGCAAGTATCTCGATAAGGACGGCAATCCGACCTACAAAATTCAATCCGACGGCACGGTGGACTGGTACACCTATTCCGGCTACCGCCGCTACACTTCGGAGTGCTTGCGCTGCCACGGGCCAGATGCTGAGGGCTCTTCCTACGCGCCGGCGCTGGCGAACTCGCTCAAGACCCTCGGCTACAACGATTTCATGGGCACCGTGGCCGCCGGTAAGAAGGAAGTGAATGCCTCACAAGACCTTGTGATGCCGTCGTTCGGACTCGACAAGAATGTAATGTGCTATGCGGACGACATCTTTGTCTATTTGCGGGCTCGCGCCAACGATGCTGTTCCCCGCGGCCGGCCCCCAAAGCACGAGGAAAAGCCCGAAGCCGCCACCAAGTACGAAAATTCCTGCATGGGTGGCTAATGAAAGTTGATGGAGTGGCAGTGTCGTTACGATATCGCTTACTGGCGTTGGTGGCCGCATTCTGCGCGGTCGTCGGGATGGTTGCACCCGCCGCTTCGCAGGGGCAGGGCGGAGGCGCTGCGGAAGATAATCTCGAACTAATCGATCCCAACGTACTGCGCGTGTGCGCTGATCCGAACAATCTGCCTTTCTCCAACGAGAAGGGCGAGGGATTCGAAAACAAGCTCGCCGAAATGTTCGCGGCAAAACTCAACAAGAAAGTCGCCTATGCATTCTATCCCCAGGCGACCGGCTTCGTGCGCATGACGCTGAATTCGCATCGCTGTGACGTCATCATGGGCTATCCCCAGGGTGACGAGATGGTGCAAAACACCAATCCCTACTACCAGACCGCTTATGCGCTGGTGACCAAAGCCGGAAGCCCGCTTGAAGGCGTTGAGGCGCTCGGCGATCCGCGCCTGGCCGACAAACGAATCGGCATTGTAGCCGGCACGCCGCCTGCGACTTATCTCGTGGCCCATGGGCTTATGGCGAAAGCGAAGCCTTATCCACTGATGATCGACACGCGCGTCGATTCGTCGGCAGTAGCCATGATGAAAGACCTTGCATCGGGGGAGATCGACGCCGGCGTCCTATGGGGGCCGATGGCGGGATATTATGCCTCGCGCGCCAATCCGCCGATGCACGTGCAGCTGCTCCTCAAAGACGTCGGCGGCCCGCATCTGGTCTATCGCATCACCATGGGCGTTCGCCCGTCCGATCAGAACTGGAAAAAGCAGCTGAACAAATTGATCGCCGAGAACCAGCCTGCCGTCAACAAGCTGCTGCTTGACTTCGGCGTGCCGATTATTGACGGCAGCGGGCATCCCATCACCGGCGAATCATCGACGCCGAAGCCGTAATTCATCGGCTGCTTATCCCGGCCATTTTTTTTGTCGCGTTGGCCGGCGTTCAGGCGCAGGGCCAGAGCCCGCCGCCCGAGCCGGACGGCTATCGCATGGAGGACTTTCGCGCCCCGACGCCGGCGACGCTCGCCGGCGCCCGCGTCGTGACGACAGCCGAAGCCGCGGAGCTATGGAAGGCCGGTGCAGCTTTTGTCGACGTTCTTCCGCATGTGCCGCGCCCGGCCAATCTGCCGTCCGGAACGATCTGGCGTGAAAAGGCGCGGATGAATATTCCCGGCAGCGTCTGGCTGCCGGATACCGGATACGGCGCGCTTGCCGCGCCGGTCGAAAGCTATCTGCGCAACGGCCTTGAACGCGTCACCGGCGGCGATCGTGCAAAATGGCTGGTCATCTACTGCCAGCCGGACTGCTGGATGTCATGGAATGCCGCCAAGCGCGCGTTGACAATGGGCTATCTGAACGTTGCTTGGTATCCGGAAGGTACCCAAGGCTGGGAGGCCGCCGGGCTTCCGCTACAGGAAGCCAAACCCGCTCCGGGTGAGGTTGAGTAGGACGCGGGTGCCTCATTCCAGGGATTGCTTGATCGCGCGTCCCAGCGCAAATACGCGCTGTTCGATCGTGGTCGGCACCTCACAGACATAGCGAATGGTTTTGCGCCGGTCCTCGAAGATCCGCGTGCTCCACTCGACTTGACTGGCGAGCGCAGTGACCTTGGACTCGTCCTCCCCCGGCTTGTCCTCGAGTTCATGCAACATATCGACGTCGGATCGAATCTTGTCCGCCAGCTCCTTCTCGTTGCGCGCCAAGCGTTCGATGCCGCTCATGACTTCGCTGCGTTCCTGGCTCAGCGTATCAAACAGGCCGGCAAACAGGTTTTTCGCTTTGTCCTGTTTTTCGGCGGTGCTGCCGGTGATGAAACCGGCGATGGCCTTTTGCGCCGCATCGAGCGGCGTGCGCCGTGCCGCCAGCCGCACGACAATCTCCTTGAGCGCGGGATCGTCCTGCCACGAATTACCCACATCGGCGATCGAAGGACCGTCCCACATCGCGGCGACCGACATCTGCGGCACCTTCGGCTGCACACAGGGCCAATCCGGGTAGCGCTGATCGGCGGCGCGCAACGGCGACACCAGCGCCGTTTCGGCTGCAAAAAGGACGATGAGCAATCCAAAAAGCTTCATTGTTTTCTCCCGGCGAGACGCGCAAAGGCGGTGGCGCGGCACGCAATCGTCAATGATCGGACATGGTCACGCCCCAGGGCAGTTGGCCCACCTGCACCGTATTGATGACCTTAAGCGCGGCAACGTCGATGATCGAAACGTCATTCGATACGCCGTTTGTCGTCAGCAGATATTTCTCGTCCGGCGTGAACGCCATGTGCCAGACCCGCTGGCCGACCAAAAGGTATTTCGTGACCTGATGCGTCAATCCGTCAATGACGGCAACGTGGTTTGACGGGCCCAGCGCAACAAAGCCGGTTTTGCCGTCGTGGGTGATATTGATACCGACCGGTTGGATCGGTTCTGGACGCATGCCGGCGATCTTGAAAGTGATCTTTTGCTTCACCTTGTGTTCGACCGGATCGATGATGCTCACGGTTCCGCCGACCTCCGACGACACCCAAAGCTCCGAGCCGTCATCCTTGAACGCCGCGAACCGCGGCCGCGCGTCGACGAGGACGTTGGCCACGATCTGGCGCGTCGCGGTGTCGATAAAATGCGCCATGTTCGTGGTCTCGGACGTGTTCACGAGGATCTTGCCGTCGGGACTGATGCCCATGCCTTCAGGCTCGACGCCGACCTGGACATCGCCGACCTGCACACGCTTGGCGATGTCGATAATGGTTACGGTATTGTCGTTCTCATTGGCGACATAGAGGAGTTTGCCGGTGGGGTCCTGGATGAAAAGCTCCGGATCGGGACCCGAGGGCAGCGTATCGACGACTTCCTGGGTGGCGGTGTCGATCATCTGGATGGTGTCGTCGTCGCCGACTGCCACCAGAACGTATTTTTGGTCCTTGGTGTAGGCGATGCCGCGCGGCCGCTGTCCAACCTTGATCGTCTTCACCACTTCCCATTTGTTGGTATCGATGACGGAGACGGTATTGCCCTTCTCGTTGGAGACATAGGCGGTAAAGGCGTCGGCCCCGCCAGCGAAGATCATCGACAGTAATCCTCCAAGCGCGAACCGCAGCCACATTGGCATCATCTCCCGAATGGTCATTTGAGCTGACACTTGGTTTCCGGACGATCGATGCCGAGCGTGTCAAGTTCCGAATATTGATGCAGAAAGCCCTCCTGCGGCGAAACAGAAACGATCACGCGTCCGTCAGCCAGCAAGATGGGCTGGCGGAGCTGCAGGTCCCAGTCGCGCACGGTAAGCTTGCGGCCTTTGAAAGCCGCAAGGGCAAAGTCAGGTCCTTTTATGTAATCCAGGATGCGCTTGGAATCCGCCGACTGCGTTCGCCCTGCGGCCTCGCCAATCATGCGAGCCGCCGTCCAGGCCTGCATATCGAGGGCGGTCATGCGCCGCGAGAACGCCTGGATAAATCGATTCTGCAATTGAATCGCGCCCCATTGGTCATGCGAAGCATCCCAGCTCGTGGGAACGAGACCGGCCGAGCCTGCAACCGGCCGCGGCGCGCTGGTCCGGTAGGGCAGGTAAGGTGCAAACACCTGACTTTCGTCTGCCGCGACCAAAATATCGTAATCGGGGGCTGACTGCGTAAAGAGGGGAATCTGAGTCTGGATTTGCGTCAGGCCGCTGTCGGTGCGACGTGCACCTCCGGTATCCTCGAAAACACGCTCCTGGACGATCTTGGCGCCGAAACGGCCTGACGCGCGGCGCAGCGCCGCAGCATAGAGTTTGTCGGAGTCGTGGGAGCCGACGACGAGCAACCATCGCGGCCATCGCTTCCACACCAGATATTGCGCAAGCCCGTCGGCAAGCATGGAACGGGATGGCGCGACATGGACTACGTCGGCGCGACAGTCTTCCTGGCGCAGCCGGTCATCGGTCGCGCCGGCATTGAAGAAGACGAGGCCGCGGGCGCGTCCGGCGTCGGCTGCCTTAAGCACCATGTCCGCAGGCAAATCGGTGATGAACAGCGAGATGCCGCGATCGGCAAGCTGCGTGACCGCTGCTGCGGGGTCGTCGCCGTCCTTGAGGCGTACCGCCTCGACCGAGAACGACTGGTTGAGGAATTTGCCGGTGGTGTTGTTGTCTTCGATGGCGAGTTGCGCCCCGGCGATGCCGTCATTGGCGGCCGGCTGATCAAGCAGCGAGATGGTCTCGATTTTTTCCGCACGGCCAAGGTATCCGATGGGAACCTTCAGCGCCTCGGCCGCCGGCGCGGGCGCCGTTGCGGCGAACACAAAGGCGGCAACACAAATGACCCGGATCAAACCTTCACTCCCGTCGTCGCCCCCTGCTAACCTATTATAATAGTTGGAATTCTATCCTATCCTGCATAGTATCCAAAGGCCGCTGAGGGCGACGTCCCGAGAGGATCCGACCAAGGCCGAGATAAAGGGCGTCATGCGCGGTCGCTGGACAATCGCAATTGCTTTGCCGCTCGCATTTGCTTTGACCGGCGCGCAAGCGCGCGACCCGAAGGTTGCAATCTTCGACTTCGAGATGGTGGATACAAGTCTCCAAGGCGCGGCAAATGGTCCGCGCGCCGATGAAGAGGCGCGCCTAGTCACGCTGAGCAACGCATTGCGCCAGCGTTTGGCGCAATCTGGACGGTTCGACGTTGTCGATATAGCTCCGGTCGCCGCGCAGGCGCGCGCTAGCAATCTGCAGGCTTGTGGCGGCTGCGATGCCGGCTTTGCCCGCGAGCTGGGAGCAAAATATTCTGTCACCGGGTGGATCCAAAAGGTCTCTAATCTCATCCTGAACTTGAACATCGTAATACGCGACGCCGATAGCGGAAAAATTGTCTGGGCGAAGGGCGTGGACATGCGCGGCAACACCGACGAGTCGTGGTCACGTGCGCTTGATTACCTGGTGCGCAACTACCTCTTGGCGCCCGGTCAGGGAGCTTTTTGATGACCTTTATGCTTGCCAGTGTGACCGGCACCGAGGAAGCGCAAATCGCCGTACGCCATGGTGCTGACATCATCGACTTAAAGGACGTGACCAGCACGTTCGGCGCGGTCTCCCCCGAGGTGATACGTGCGACGGTCGAAGCCGTCGCGCGCCGGCGGCCGGTCAGCGCCGTCACCGGCGAGCTCGAGATGGAGCCGAAGGCACTCATGCAGGCGACCGCGGCGATTGCCGATGCCGGCGTCAACTACGTCAAGGTCGGGTTGTATCCGGACCCGAGGCGCGACGACTGCGTCCGCGCCCTGGCGCCCTTGGCACGCCGCGTCAGCCTGATCGGCGTCATGTTTGCCGATCATGGCGCCGACGAGACGCTTATTGCGCTCATGGCCGACAGCGGATTTGCCGGCATGATGATCGATACCGCTCATAAGACTGGCGGCCGCCTTTTGGATCATATGGACATCGCCGCGATCGGACGGTTCGTCGATGCTGCGCACGCGCGCGGTCTGATGGCCGGGCTTGCCGGCTCCCTGGAGGCGCCGGACATTCCCCGCCTGTTGTTGCTGGCGCCCGACGTCCTTGGATTCCGCCGCGCGCTTTGCGCCGACCAAGACCGGACCTCGCGCATTGATGCCGACGCGGTCGATATCGTGCGTTCACTCATTCCCGCGGACACGCGCACAATCAGGGGGGCCGCGCCGACCTCTGGTAAGATCGATTATCGACTTCTCGCCGCGCGCGGCTATTCCCCCGGTAAGGACGACTCCGAAACCGATCGCATTTTCGTACGCGATTTCGTGCTGCCGGTCCGCATCGGCGCCTACGCCCACGAGCGGGACAAAGCGCAGGACGTTCGCTTCAACGTCGACGCGAGTGTGCTGCCCTCCGATCACGCGCCGGAGGACATGCGTGACGTTTTCTCCTACGACCTGATCACCGATTCAATCCGCATGATCGTCGCCCAGGAGCACATCGCGCTGGTCGAAATGCTGGCTGAGCGGATAGCCGCGCTTATCCTCACGCATCCCCGGGTCACAGCCGTCACGGTTCGCGTCGAGAAGCTCGAGGTCGGGCCGGGCGGAACCGGCGTCGAGATCGTGCGCCGACGGCCGCAAGAAGTGGCGAAGGTTCATCAGCTTTATCCTGCGGCCGCAGAGACCGACCCGAAAGTCGCCACGTAAATGGGCGGGGGCAACGGACCTGTCGTCGTCAAGCTCGGCGGCAGTTTCGCCTTCTCCCCGCATTTGCGCGATTGGATCAAGGCGCTCGCCGCGTGCGCCGGCCGTGCGGTCATCGTACCCGGCGGCGGACCGTTTGCCGATGCGGTTCGCTCTGCCCAGTTGCTGATGGGATTCGACGATCGCGCCGCACACCACATGGCGTTGCTCGCCATGGAGCAGTATGGCCGCGCGCTTGCGAGCCTCAACGACCTTCTATCGCCTGCGGACTCAGTGAAAGCCATTCAAGGCGAACTCGCTGCGGGGCGGCTGCCGATATGGATGCCGGGGCAAATGGTGCTTGGCGCACTGGACATTGCGCCATCGTGGGAGACGACCTCGGACAGCCTGGCCGCCTGGCTGGCCGGTCGCCTCGGCGCCAGCCGGCTCATTCTGGTCAAGCACGGTGAGTTTCCGTCCGGCCGGGCGCGTTGCGAGGAGCTGGCTGCGATGGGCATAGTCGACAAGTCATTCGCGCGGCACATCAGGAAGAGCGTAGGTGACGCGTTTATTCTTGGCCCTACGGACCATGCAGTGGCGTTCGCCGCCATCCGCGCCGGTGCAGCTGCCGGCATCGCGGTCGATTAGAGCGGTATTGATGGGCTAGGATATAAGCCTATGGCCAAAGTCAAAACGCCGTGCACTGACCCGACGCAAACGCGAACTGTATGGCTGAGCGCATCCTATTCCTGACGGGGCATCTGGCCCGCGCGCGGCTGGAAAAAGTCCTCGTCGAAACTCGCGATCTTGGTTTCGAGTGGTCGGTGATCGACGTGGGCGTCAAAGTCGCCGCGCTGATGACCGAGGCGATCATTGCGCGCCGCTTACCGCGACCGGTCGATGCCTCCCGGGTCATGGTGCCCGGCCGCTGCCGGGCAGACCTCGCAAATCTTGCCGCCGAATTCGGCGTGCCGTTCGAGCGCGGCCCCGACGAATTGAAGGACTTGCCGGCCTTTTTCGGCAAGCGCGGCCGGGCCACCGATCTGTCACGGCACGACATGCGAATCTTTGCGGAGATCGTCGACGCGTCCGCGCTTGGGGTCGAGGCGATCCTGGCGCGCGCAACATCAATGCGAGCCGCCGGGGCCGACGTCATCGATCTCGGTTGTCTGCCGGACACGCCGTTTCCGCACCTCGAAGACGCCATCCGCGCCCTGCGAGCGAATGGACACGACGTCAGCGTCGATTCCGCCGACGCCGAAGAACTGCGTCGCGGCGGCAGAGCCGGCGCACAGTTCTTGCTGAGCCTGACCGAAGCTACCTTGGACCTCGCCAGCGATACGGGCGCGGTTCCTATTCTGGTACCGGCGACCCATGGCGAACTGGAATCATTATTGCGCGCAGCGGAGGCAGCTGACCGGCGCGGAATTTCCGCGATCCTCGATCCGGTTCTCGATCCGATTCATTTTGGCTTCATGAGTTCGCTCGGACGCTATGCAGAGCTGCGGCAAAGACTTCCGGCGGCGGAAATCCTAATGGGCACGGGAAACCTGACCGAACTGACTGACGCGGATTCCGTCGGTGTGACCGCGGCGCTGCTCGGCATTTGTTCGGAGCTCTTCATTCGCAATCTGCTCGTCGTTCAAGTCAGTCCGCATACCCGGCGCACGATCCAGGAGCATGATGCCGCTCGCCGCATGATGTTCGCCGCACGCGAAGATGCGAGCCTACCCAAGGATTACACTGCGGCGCTGCTTTCGTTGCACGACCGCAAACCGTTCCCCAACACACCAAGCGAGATCGCTGAGGTTGCGACGCAGGTGAAAGACGCCAACTTTCGCATTGAAGTGGCCGAGGACGGTATTCACGTTTACAATCGCCAGGGTCACCGCGTCGCCCAGGACGCCATGTCGTTATTTGCCGGACTCGGCGTTGATGCTGACGGCCCGCACGCCTTCTATCTCGGCACCGAATTGATTAAAGCGGAAATCGCCTGGCGCCTGGGCAAACGCTACGCGCAAGATTCTCCGCTCGACTGGGGATGTGCTGTCGATCGGCCGGTTGAAGATCTCACGCGCCTAGCCGCCGCCGGGCACACGCTGCGTGCCGTCAAGAGATGATCTGATGCCGATGATAAGGGAGACCGTCGTTTCCACGATGGACGGGGCAGGGCATGTTCACTTTGCGCCCTTGGGCATCATCGCGGAGAGCGACGGCTGGATCATCGCACCATTCCGCCCTTCGACGACGCTTGATAATCTGCGCGCTGTTCCTTTCGCGGTCGCAAACTTTACCGATGACGTTCGCATCTTCGCCGGTTGCCTGACCGGCCGCAGCCAATGGCCAACGGCAGCCTGCATCGAGATCGCCGTACCCCGTTTGGCAGGCACGCTTGCGCATGCAGAGCTTGCCGTTACGCACACCACAGAGGACGAACAGAGGCCGCGCTTTCACTGTCGCGTGTTACGCAACGTTGCGCATGCGCCATTCCAGGGCTTTAATCGCGCGCAAGCGGCGGTCATCGAGGCGGCTATTCTTGCGAGCCGGCTCCGAATGTTGCCGCGTGAGAAGGTCGAGCGCGAGATCGCCCATCTGGAAATTGCAATCCGCAAGACCGCGTCAGCCGTTGAGGAGGAGGCGTGGAGCTGGCTAATGGAGCGAATTCGAGGCTATTACGCCGAAGCGGAGCAACAACAACGACAATAAAATATTGGCGCCGGCCGACGGATTATCCGTCTGCCGACGCCAAGAAACTCAACACTCACTCTGCAGAGGAATTAGAACTCGGCCGGCAGATAGCCGTTGATTTCGAGCCCGATGCAGACTTCTACGAGAACTGGTGTCGTCCAGGCCATTGCGATCCTCCATCTTGCGATTTGCCGTTTTTTGTCGACGGCGGCGCAGCCCGTACAATATACCGAAAGAAGCCCTATGCAAGAGCGTCTTCAGAAATATTTTGATTGCACGGAGCATCAATCAGAAATTCTTATGATGCCTATAAAGCGTGCAAATCTTGCAAGGACGCGGTGTTTTGGCACGGTCCAGGTCGCTAAAAGCACGCATTCATAATAGCTTAAACGGGCTTTCAATGACGTTGGGCGTGGAATGAATAAGCTCGATTGTGGGCGGACCCGGACCGTAGCAGAAGGCCGGCGATCGCGCCGCCGCGCGTTGCGCTACTTGCGCGTTGCCGTGCTTCTGGCCGCAGGTCTTGTCGCAGCAAGTCTTGCCGCCTCGCGATCCATCGCGGCGGATCATCTTCGCATCGCCGTCCAGAAAACCGGGACGCTTGCCTGGGAGCTTGAAGTGCTTCGCTCCCGCCATCTCGACGCGGAAGCCGGGCTCGCCATCGACACGACCGAACTCGCCAGCACCGAGGCCGGCAAGATCGCGCTCAAGGGCGGCGCGGCCGATGTGATCGTGTCCGATTGGCTGTGGGTCACGCGCGAACGCGCGCTTGGCGACGACCTCGTCTTTTATCCTTATTCGAGCGCGCTCGGTGCGGTGATGGTGCCGGCGAATTCGCCGATCCATGATTTCGTCAGCCTCAAGGGCAGAAAACTCGGTGTCGCCGGCGGTCCGCTCGACAAGAGCTGGCTGTTGCTGCAGGCGTTGGCGCGGCGATCAGGCGTCGATCTCGCGAAAGAAGCGGAGATCGCCTATGGCGCCCCGCCGCTGCTGACGCAAAAGGCATTGCAAGGTGAAACGGATGCAACGCTGACTTTTTGGAATTTTTGTGCCGAGCTCGAGGCGAAAGGCATGCGGCGCGCCGTAGCCATGAACGATGTCGTGAAGACTCCTCGGCGCGAAAGGCCCGGTCGCCATGGTCGGCTACGTGTTTGACGAACACTGGGCGCAACGGAACCGCGCGCCGCTCGAACGCTTTTTTGCGGCTATGCATAAGGCTGAAGACGTTCTCAGGGAAATGCCCGCGGAATGGCAGCAGCTTGCGCCGCGCATCGGGGTGAATGATGCCGGCGTGCTCGACGTTTATCGGCGACGCTTTCTCGAAGGCATTCCGCGGCGGTCAATCGCCGATGAGGACGCCGATGCGCAAGCGCTTTACCGTGTGCTGGCAGAGATCGGCGGCGCTGATCTCGTCGGACCCGCGCGCGAACTCGATCCCGGCACATTTTATCGCGCAGGGGCGGGGGAATGAATCTGGCGCTACGGCTTATCTCAATCGCGCTGCTGCTGGCGGTGTGGTTCGCCGGTTCGCACCTTGTCGGCACGCGCCTCTTTCCGGAACCCCAAACCGTCGGCCTCGCGATCGCCCAGGAGGCGCGTTCCGGCGCGCTGTTCTTTAATCTCGGCATCACGCTGGCCCGCGTCGCAGTAGCGTTCACCATCGCCATGGCGCTAGGAACTGCGCTCGGACTAGCGATGGGCCGCGTGCCTTTAGTTGATCAACTCGCGGATCCGTGGGTGGTGGTTTTGCTCAATCTGCCTGCGCTGGTGATTATCGTGCTGGCCTATGTGTGGGTCGGGTTGACGGAAACCGCAGCGATTGCGGCCGTCGCCCTCAACAAGCTGCCGGTCGCAATTGTCACCGTGCGCGAGGGGGCGCGCGCTCTCGACCGCACCCTCGATGAGATGGCGACGGTGTTCCGTATGGGCGGCTGGGTGCGGCTGCGCCACGTTGTCTTGCCGCAGCTCGCGCCCTATATCGCCGTCGCTGCGCGGTCTGGCCTTTCGCTGGTCTGGAAGATCGTGCTGATCGTCGAATTGCTCGGCCGGCCGAACGGCGTCGGTTTCGAGATTGGCGTTGCCTTCCAATTATTCGACGTCACCCGCATCCTGGCCTATGCTTTGGCCTTCGTCGCCGTGATGCTCGCGATCGAAACATTTTTGGTGCAGCCCGTTGAACGACATGTCTCCCGCTGGCGCACCAAGCCAGCTTGATGTGCATATCAGGCACAAGTCCTATCGCGCCGCTTCCGGCGGCCGGCTGCACGTGCTTGGGGAACTGTCGATGGCTTTGGCGCATGGCGAGGTCGCCGCCATCGTCGGTCCCTCCGGATGCGGTAAAACGACGCTGCTGCGCATCATCGTCGGGCTGGACCATGACTTCGAAGGCAGCGTCCGTTTGCCGGCCCACGGCCGGCTCGGCGTCGTCTTTCAGGAGCCGCGGCTGTTGCCTTGGCGCACCGTTGAAGACAACGTGAGGCTGGCCGCCCCGCAAGCGAGCGACGCGGCGCTGAGCGCGCTATTCGCCACGCTCGGCCTCGCCGCGCATCGCCGCCATTATCCCGGCGAGCTGTCGCTCGGCCTCGCGCGCCGGGTCGCCCTGGCGCGCGCATTCGCGGTAGAGCCCGAACTCCTCGTGCTCGATGAGCCGTTTGTCTCGCTTGACGCGGCGCTGGCGGCGCGACTGCGGGCCGAACTGATAGAACTCGTCTCACGCCGGCCGGTTACCACACTGCTGGTGACGCACGACATCGAGGAGGCGACGGGACTTGCCGATCGCGTATTCCTGCTTTCGCCATCGCCGGCACACGTGCTCGCCGAGGTGCCGATCGAGCACCCGCGCAGCAAGCGCACCAGGGATCAACTGGCGACGCTCCGCGATGAGATTATGCGCAAGACCCACGCCTAATCGTCATTCTGGACCCCTGCGTGGCTTCGCCCGCGTTCCGAGATGACTTACGCCGGCTGCGCCTGCGGCGTGCGGCGGATCATGCCGCGTTGCGGATTATAACCGAGCACCGCGAGGAGGAAGAACAGCACCGTAGCGGCTGAAACGACGAGCGCGGAGAGGGGCTCGAACTCGCCGTAGAGCGCAAAGCGGATCAACTCGACCGCGTAGGTAAACGGGTTCACCAGCGCGATATAGTAGACCCATTCGGAACCGCCCTCGCGCAGCTTCCACAGCGGATAAAGCGCCGAGGAGAAAAAGAACATCGGAAACATGACGAAATTCATCGCACCGGCGAAATTTTCGACCTGCCGAATGTAGACCGACAGGAACAGCCACAACGCGCCGAGCATGAGCCCTGAAATGATGAGCGCGGGAAGGACGGCGAGCCAGGCGATCGGGTCAAACGTCACATCGAACGGAATGCAGACGGCGAGGAAAACGTAGCAGGTGAGAACTGACAGCGCCGTCCCCGCCACCAGCTTGCACGCCAACAGAACCCAGCGCGGCAGCGGCGCGGTGAGCAAAAGCCGCATCACGCCCATCTCGCGGTCATAGACCATCGACAGCGACGACTGCATGCCGTGGAACAGCAAGATGATCCCGAGCAGGCCGGGCACTATATAAACCTGGTAGGTAACGTAGGTCTTGTACGGCGGGATGATGGAGACGCCGAACACGTTGTAGAAGCCGGCGGCGAACACCGCGAGCCACATCAGCGGACGCACCAGGGCGGACAGAAGCCGCCCGCGCTGCTGCACGAATTTGAGGACTTCGCGCGTGGTGACGGCACGGAGCGCGCGGAGAATGTGCATCGCCTGCATGGGCCGCTATCTTAGCATCAATTCACGAAATGGAATTTTCGTCTCAGTGGTCGCAGGACGCCAGGTCCTTCTCCTCGATCGAAAAGATCGCTCCCGGCTCGATTTTAATGCCGCGCACAGTGCAGACGCGCCCGGCGGTATCCTTCAGTTTGGCGTCATAGGTTCCGGACGGCACGCCAACGATCCGCAGCCGCTCGTCGTGTTCGACGGCGCCATCCTTGTCGTTCTTGCATTGATTGGGACCCCAGTTCGAAGTGCCGGTTGGGGCCAAATAGAACTCAGAAATGGTGTCGCGGGTCAGGTTCCAGAAGCGCGTCGGACGCTCCTGGGCGGCGGCAACGCCTGCCATCAAGGTGAGCGCGACGATGATGAGGATTACCCGGAACAAATTCGTCACCAATTTCAATTGCACGAGGGCAACCGCCAGTACGGCTGGCCGATGAAGATTACAAGCTGAATCTATAATTGACGCCGGCGCGGATCATGCTCTCGTTGAATTTGACCGCGATGTTGGGAACGACAGACGGCCCGTTTGCATTCGCGATTGCGCAATCTGTCGTACACGAGCCGTTGGCAAGATCGACAAACAGGTACTCCACCTTCGCCGTCCAATGCGGCGCAAAGGTGCCCTCGACGCCGGCGCCGACCGTCCAGCCGGGTTCAGTCACGTCGCTCGTGGAATGCTCTGAATAGCTGGCTTGCACATTGGCGAATGCGGCACCGGCGGTGCCGTACACGAGGTAGCGATCGAATGCATAGCCGACACGGCCGCGCGCCGTAGCTAGCCAAGTGCTCGTGGTTTGGCAGGCTCCGGCGCACAAGGCGGCGGCCGTAAAGGTTCCGAAGCCGCTCGGGTCGGTCCAGTCGCCATCGGCCTCGATCCCGAACACGAGCGAACCCAACTGGTAGTCAGCTCCAAGCGTCCCGCCGAAAAGAAAGCCGTAGGTGCCGAAATTGCCGGTCGAGCCACCGGTCACACCGTCGGTCCAGTCGCTGCTGCCGAAGCTGTAGCCGGCGTTGACGCCGAGATAGATGCCGGTCCAATTGAAGGTGGACGGCGCGACCGCGATCGGCGGCGCCTTGGTCAGTACCGGCGGCGCGGCATTGACGATGGCCTGTCCCGCGGTCGGCATCGTGCCACGCACGCCTACATACGCGGCGAAGGGAATGCCCGGAACAAACGTGCGAGGGTCCGTTAGGTTCAAATAGGGAAGCGCAGTGACGTCAAACAGGGTGCCGTACACGTAGTAATGCTGATCGAACAGGTTACGTACCAAGCCGAAGAGTTCAATGTTCTCCGAAACCTTGTAGGTCGAGTGGAGATTGACCACCCAATAGACCGGCACCTTGGGCATTTGGTTCAATTCGTCGCCGACGAGCCATTGACTGCCAATAACGTTGAGGTCCGCGCCGAGCTTCCAGGGATTGGTGATCTGATAGTCGGCGCCGGCCTTGAAGCGAAAATCCGGAATGCCGGTCAGATGATCGCCCGGGACCACGAAGATGTCGCCGGCGGCGTTGGCATACGGGTTGAACGGCGAGGACAACGTCAACGCGTTCTGGAACGTCGCATCAACGTAGGTAAAATTCGCATAGGCGTTCCAGCGATCCCATTTGTATGATGCATTGGCTTCAATGCCTTGGCGCAGCGTGTTCCCGGCATTCTGGAAATATTCATGTCCGATGATCGGGCTGGCGACATTGATGATGTCGTCGGTATTAAGCGCGTGGTATCCGCCGACGCTCCAGTTCAATTGGCCTTTGGCGATATCGAAACGCCCGCGCAGTCCAGCCTCGAACGTGTAGGTCACGACCTGTTGGAGATTTGGATCCCCGACCAGCGCGTTGTCGATCAGGCATGGCTGCAGCGGGTTTGAGCAGCCGAGTTCAAGCGGTGTCGGCGCGCGGTTTGCTTCGGAAAAATCGCCGTAGAGCGTGATATTCGGCGTGACCTTGTAGGTGGCACCGATCATCGGGTTAAAATGAGTGTAATCGTGGCTGCCGTTGAGCAGCGGGGCGTTGCCGAGCTCGTCAGTCAAATTAATCTGCGCAAAGTTGAACCGGCCACCGCCGGTAACCGAAAGCCGTGGCGTGATGTCGAACGTATCGGTGGCATAGATACCACTATACAGCGTCGTCGCACCCAAGCCGACCGGCGCCACATCACCCGAGGGCTGATCGATAAAGAGCCCCACTCCGTACACTAAGGGAAACTGGTTGGCATTGACGGTGCCCAGCTCGCTCGTCGTCGAGAATTGGACCAGTCCGCGATCGACGCTCACCCCGACCACGAAATTGTTGTCGTGACCGAATACTTTTTCCGACGACGCCGCCTGCACCGAGCCACCGAAGCTATTGGTCGTCGTCCAGGTTCGGTCGATTTCGCCCAACACGCTGGTGCCGAGCAAACCGCTGGCCGGTACCGTCTGCCCGGCCGTCGTGGTGAGGGTTGACGTAGTGCCATTCAGATTGGGAAAGCACAGGACGCTGGGATCGGGGCAGCCTGAGTTCTGCGCATCGGTGCCGTTGGCGTCCACATGGCTTTGCTGGAAATCACGAAAATAGGCGTTAGCCTGGTACGTCCACGTATCGCTCGGCTTCCACAGCGCGCTCGCCGTCAGGAAGGCGAGCTGATTTTGCGTCGTTTGTGGATTCGTGTAGACGCTCGACCAGTTCTGGGCGAGCATTTGCACCGGGGTCGCCGCGGTCGCCCCAAAGTTATTGTCGGCGCCGGTGAAGGTGACATGGAACTCGGTCTGGTCGCCGCGCGCGCCGAGATCGGTATAGACGCGCCGCAGGGACGACGGCGAATCCTCACGCCAGCCAGCGTCGTCGATGGCGTCGGCGGCAAAATAGCCGGATAGATTTCCGACCTCGCCACCGGCTTGCACCGATGTGCCAACGCGCCCAAACGATCCCCCGTTCACCTCGCCTTCAACGCCGTGGTAGGTGAAACCGTTCTTCATTTGCATGGACAGCGCGCCGCCAATGGCATTGAGCCCATAAACCGGATTGCTGGGAACGAGCGTCATTCCGTTGATGGCGTTTTCGGGGATCAAATCCCAATTGACGGTGTCGCCGAAGACTTCGTTGATGCGGACGCCATTCTGATAGATGGCGAGCCCTTGGGGAGTACCGATCACCGGCGATGCGATGAAGCCGCGGTAATTGATGTCGCGCTGGAACTCGTTTCCGGTTTGGTCACTTAGCGCCACGCCTGGCAGTGCTCGCGCCATCGCGTCAAGCAAGTCCGGTGTCGTCGTGTTGCTGAAATCGACAGCCGAAAGCGTCTGGACGTTGGACGGGATCTTGTCCTGGTCGACCACGCCCGGCTGGGATGGCGTCGTGGTGGTTTCGGCGGGCGCGGCAGCCGCAGCAACCGGCTTTGCTCGCGGCGGAGGCGCTACGGGCGTCGTGGCGATGACGTGGATCTCGGGGAGGGTGGTCGCGCTCGAGTTGTCTGTTGAGCTGGGAGCCTCCTGCGCGGCAGCGATGCCCGGTGCCAGCATGATCGCAACGGCGGCCGCCGGAACAAGCCCCCGGGCTGCAGCCCCAATCACCCACGCTTTTACGCGTCCGTCAAAGCTCGCAACGCCACCCATGTGCCGGCCGCACCCCAACCATCCGGCGAAACTGTGCCATCATCTGCGCGCCCGCGGCAGGGAAAATCGTTCCAAATCCGACCGGGAAGGTTTGGCAACGGCCAGCCGCGCGCAGCCGCGGCAGAAGGGACAGTGCGCAGGCTACGAGGTCGCGGCCAGCAGCTGTACAGCGGCACGGATCAACTCCGGCAGATTGCGGGCATCAAGCTTTTGCTTGAGCTGGGAGCTGACATTGACGACGGTCTTGTAGCTGACGTTGAGCTCTTCCGCGATCCGGCCATAGGGTTTGCCTTCGGACAGGAGCGACAAGGTCTGCAGTTCCCGCGGCGTCAGGTCGGCGAGCGGATTTTGGCGTGCAGGCGTGCGCACAAGCGCAACTTGCATGGCCATATCGTTGCTCAAATAGGGCGTGCCGGCGCGGACCTGTTCGAATGCCTGCATCAAGTCCTCCGACGAGGTGTCCTTGAGCACATAGCCCGTGGCTCCGGCTTCGAGCGCACGCGCCACGATGATCGGGTCGCTATGCATGCTGAAGACAAGGATGCGGGCGCGCGGGTCGTGCGCATTGATGCGGCGGATCAACGGCAGGCCGGCAAGCCCGCTGCCGTTCATGGCGAGGTCCATGATGATCACCTCGGGATGATGACGACGATAGAACCGATAGCCGGACGCGGCATCGCGCGCTTCGAGCACGACGGCGACGCCGGCATCCTCCAGCATGCGCCGGCAACCTTGCAGCACGATCGGATGATCGTCGATGATCAGGACGCTGGTCATGCTTTCTCGCCGCTCAGCGCGCCGCTAACCGCCGCAGCTTTTCGCGGCTCGACGAGCGGGAGCGTAATACGCACGCAGGTGCCGCAGCCTGTTTCGCTTTCCATGGCGAACCGGCCGCCCAAGCCTTCGACCCGCTCCTGCATACCGCGCATGCCGAAGCCCGGCGACCTGCCGGGGTGCATTCCGCACCCGTCGTCGCGCACCGTCAGCGCGAGCCACCCTTCAGCGTTGGCTCGGCCAAGCGCGACAGTCACGCGCTCGGCCTGAGCGTGGCGAATGGCGTTGGTCAGGCTCTCTTGGACGCAGCGATAGACGGTCAGGTCGATTAAATCGCCATAGCTCCGCGCCAGGTCCTCGGCCGCAAATGAGAACGAAATCTGCGAATGTTGGCGTGCGCGCTCGTGCACAAGCTGGCCGACTATCTCCTTGAGCGGGATGTGGCCGAGCGACATCGGGCGCAGACGGTTGAGCATGCTGCGGTTGATGGCCTGCAAGTGCTCAATAATGCCGAGGATATCGCGCAGCCGTTCCGACACAATCCGCCTTGTCTTCTCAGGCAGATTGCCGGCGGCGCCGGCAATCGAGGATGCATTCGCTTTCAATCCGAACAGACAAGGCCCGACCTCATCATGAAGTTCGAGCGCAGTGCGCCGACGCTCATCGTCCTGCGCCGTTATCAGCCGGCGATTGAGCCGCGCATTTTCCGCGCTCACGGTCGCGAGCGTTTGCGCCAGTGCGTTGAAGCGGTCGGCGATGGCGGCCAGCTCGCGCGCGTGCGGCCGGGCCAGGCGCACGTCATAAGCTTGGCGCTCGAGGTCGGAGAGGCCGCGCGCGAGCACCGTTAGCGGATCGAGTACGCGGCCAAACAGAAAATACAGAATGCCAATGATCGCGACGTTGAGCACGACGGCCACGGTCCCGATGGCGACTGCGTTTCCCCAGAACTCCGCGATCTCGTCGGCAGGTTCTCCGATGATCTGGACCTGACCGACGCTCTGACCATCGACAATGACCGGAATGTTACGCGTTTCGATCGGCGAGGCGACCAAAGCTGCAAACCAAGCCGGCGCCGATGCATGCTCGTCGCTGGGATGGCCTTCTGCCATAGCCGCAGGCGGCGCCACGGCAATAGGAACGCCAGAGGCATCCTTCACAGCGATCCGCACATGGCGCATCGAACGCAGCTGCCCCGGCAATGCCGCCAGGAATTGCTCGGCCGGAAGCGGCTGATGCACGAAATTGACGGCGTCGCTGACAAGGAGTTCGGCAAGGCGCATCGAGGCAGCCATCTCGATACGGCTTTGCGCGCGGGCCCGTAAGATCGCGCCACCGCCGGCAATGAACACCGCAACAAGATCGATCAGGGTGAATACGAGCAGGAGCTGCGCGCGGACCGAGCGCCCATACCAAAGGGCATGCATGAAGCCCTGCCCTGGGGAGGGCAGCAGCGCTAGCGTCGCCGGCGCGGATGCGGACCGGGCGGTGATGGCGGTTCTCCCCAAGCTTCTCGCCGGCCGGATCGGCCAAAAGACCGGCGGGCTCACAGTCGCAACCCCGACGGTCGGCCTGTACCTTCGCTTGTTGTGCCACTATCCCAGCCTTCTGTCACGGAGGCTTTGCCAGTCCAGGCAAAGGTTTAGCGACCGGAGCGCAGGCTTCGATGAAGCCGGAATTGCCAGCGGGGCGGGCCAGCGGGACCCCGAACTTTGTTATGCGCCCCCGCGATTTTTGCACGCGTCCCAAACGGGTCAGCGCGGTGAGTATGCTTTGACTCCGGTGAGCACCGCGCTGTTGAAATTTGCCTCGGTCGTCTTGGCGCCAGTCAAATCTGCGTCAGTTAAATTGGCGCCGGCGAAATCCGCATCGGACAAATCCGCTCCTGCGAAATTGACGCCCTGAAGCTTGGCAAACTCGAAATTAACGTGCGCCAGCTCTGCACCCTCGAAATTCGCTCCGGCCAAAATCGCCCGGGAGAAGTCGGCGCGGATCAGCCCCATGGATTGATTGCGCATGTCAGCCGATGCGCGCAGGTGCGACAGGTCGGCGCCGCGCATGTCGTCCAGGCTAAAGCGTGCGGTCACCTTGGCGCCCGAGAGATTGGCACCGACGAACTTGGTCGCTTCGTCCGGCAGCGTCTCCATTCCGGCCGAGACGATCAGCGTCTCCAGGTCGGCGCCGGAAAGATCGGCATGGGAAAAGTCGGCGCGCATGATCCAGGCAAGGTTCAGCCTCGCCCGCTGCAGCTTGGCGCCGACGAGCTTTGCCGCGACGAGCTTGGCACCGCGCAAATCGGCGTGGGACAGATCGGCGCCCGAAAAATCGGCGGCGGTGAAATCCAGTTCGTGAAGATCCAGGCCGGCAAGCGACCGGCCGGCGAAATTCGCTCCCTGGCCGGGCGGCGCAGCCGCCAGCATTGACTGCACTTCAACGCGCGTGAGATCGGCCGCGAAAGCGCCCGACATAAACCCCATCAGGGCAATGATCCAAACCACTCTCGACGCGAGGCGCATTGACGTCCCCGGCGAACGAACTTCACACATGCCTGCACCGATCATCGGGAGAAAATCGGTGCAGGCGATTGCGGCGGATCAGTAGGCGATCACGCCTTCTTGGCCTTCAAAACACCCGCCAATTGGCCGATCAGATAGCCGAGGATGCCGCCCAATATGGTGGACACGATGAGGAGGAACAGCGGATTGGAGGCGTCCGCGGCAGTCAGTGCACCGAGCTTGCCCGCCGATAATGTATAGCCGACCAGCGCGGCGTAGCCGTAGATATTAGCCGGGACGGCGGAGAGCAGATCGATCGATGCGACGATGACAAGAAAGAAGACGGTCACGCCGACAACGATCGCCGGCCAAACCGTACCCAGCGCTGGCACGGGCACTTTGGCGATGATCAAGAGCGCGATCAACGCTATGATGCCACCATAGATCATGCCGGCGATCGTCTTGGTCAAAGCCTTAGTATCGGCGCCCGCAGCAAAGAAGCAGCCCGCGGCGATGAACCCGACCCAAACAAGGGCATATCCGCCTAAGGGGCCAAGCGCGATGAATGCCCAAATGCCCCCAAGTATTGCGACACTCACTGACAGTGCAAGTAATTCCGACATGGACGTATCTCCCCGTAGATTTGCTGTTTTAAGAGCACGCAACCCACCCTCGTTTACGTTTCCTCTCGGAAGGTGCTCCAACGAAATATTAACACAATATTGACGGCAATGCACCGGCTTTGCCACGTGCCTGGGGATGTCTCGATCTTATCAACCCCGGGGTGGGCCGAAGCCCCATCAGTCAGTTAGTTCGAGGCAATGGCTATCGGAAGTTGGATTGTCCTGAAATCCGGACTGAGGCAGCTGGCTGGTGGGCTCAGCGCTCCTGACAACCCCCTCCGCTCGACCAAAAGGGCCACCGTCTCAATTTTGCCACGCTGGCCAGAAAAACGTGCGCCTTGAAAGCGCGCCCCCCGCAACCGCGATATGGACATCGGCTCCGGCATGTGATTAGTCCACGCCCAACCGGGCGCCTCGCGCCGGCCTAACCCCCCAAAAACAGAGCAGTCACAGAGCATTCAACGTTCCGTGGAACGCGGAAAACAACATTTAAGAAAGGCACCGCAGCCAATGTCGACACGTGGATTGAAAATGTTTGCGTACCTGCAGAAGAAACTCAAGGCATACCGGCAGATCTTTGTAGGGGTCACCTTCGGGGCGTTCGTCGGCGGACTCGTCGTTCTCCTCATCCTGCTCTACGCCGACGCACCCATAGTTGGGTTGTAGAGCGACCGGCGAGCCGGGCACCCAAACGCAAATCCTGGCAGCCGCAACGCTCCATTCACTATCGAAAGGCTCACGCGCATTTTCGCCACAATCTGACCACGCTGGGGTTTGATACCTTTGCGGCGGGGATCGGGGATGCGGCGTCGGGCAAACGCGACATTCAGAGGGCTTGCGCCGATCGGCGCCTGTGCTGTGCTTTGTCTGCTCCTCGCCAATTGCTCTAACGGCGGTGGAGTTGATGCCCGCTACGGCGTCTCGCCGAGCCCGCGCATCGTCGGCGATGATGAACCGGTGCCGAAGGGCGGGGGCGTCTACCGCGTCGGTTCGCCTTACGTCGTCGGCGGCCGTATGTACGTGCCGGAGGAGAACCCTCACTATGTCGCGGTAGGTTTGGCCTCGTGGTACGGCCCGGACTTTCATGGCCGCATGACCGCCAACGGCGAGGTGTTCGATCTCAACGGCATCTCGGCGGCGCACCCGACGCTGCCGTTGCCAAGCTATGTACGGGTGACCAATCTCTCCAACGGCCACTCGCTGATCGTCCGCGTCAACGATCGCGGGCCGTATCGCGGCAACCGCATCATCGATGTCTCGATGCGGGCTGCGCACCTCTTGGGCTTCCACAATAGCGGCATCGCCTGGGTCAAGGTGGAATATGTGGGGCGGGCGCCGATAGAAGGCTCCGACGACCGGATCCTGGCGGCGACATTCCGGCAGGACGAGCCGGCACCGCCGCCAAGCACCGTCAAGCTTGCCGCCACAACCCTTGTTCCGGCCGCCTGGACGGCCCCGACGTCGTCGCTCGGGCGCAATGCCCGTTTCGCCAGCGCTTCGGCTGACGACGCTCGGCCGGAGCTAGCGCCACGGACCATGTCCTACGCAGACCCGCCAAGCGGAATGGACGGCACCGACCAGTTTTTGAACGGGCGCGGCCTCTATTGATTTGATGATGTGAACTTTCGGCGTGCGTCATTTTCACGCTTGCGCACAGTGCCCTTGCGCGCGCCCCATTGCGTGCGCAAGTTTGCCCAGGCATTGATCTTCTGGCTCGGAAAAAAATGGAGGCGTTGTTGCAAGCCGGGCGTCGCGTTTGGCTGCGGTGGCGGGCTCTGAGTGCTGTCGTAGCCGGTTTGCTAACCGCCATTGTCATCGCTCACGCCGCCTCGAACATGTCCACCAAAAAGGACGAGCCCTTTCAAATCACCGTTCCCAACGCCGTCCTGCTCGATCCCGAAAGCGACAGCGTTCTGTTCGAGAAGAATGGCGATCAGCTGGTGGCGCCTGCGAGCCTCGCCAAGCTCATGACGCTCGAATTCGTGTTCAACGAAATCAAGCAGGGCCGCCTCAAGCTCGACGATGAATTCACCATCAGCGAGAACGCGTGGCGTAAGGGCGGGGCACCCTCGCATGGCTCCACGATGTTTGCAGCCATTCACAGCAAGGTGCGCCTGGAAGACCTCATCCACGGCATCATTGTCAATTCCGCCAACGATGCCTGCATCGCCATTGCCGAGGCGCTCGCCGGCAATGAACCGGAATTCGGGGCCATGCTGACCAAGCGCGCGAGAGAGATCGGTCTGGAAAAATCGACCTTCACCAACGCGACCGGCTATTCCGACCCTAATCTGCGCGTCACCGCGCGGGAGATGGCGCAACTCGCCCGTCACATCATGCAAGCCTATCCAGATTTCTATCCATATTTCGCCGAGCGCGAGTTCACCTGGGACAAGATCCGGCAGCAAAACCGCAATCCGCTGCTGGCAATGGGGATCGGCGCCGACGGGCTCAAGACCGGCGACACCGCCGAGGCTGGATTCAATCTGGTCGGATCGGCGTTGCAGGACAATTTCCGCCTGATCGTCGTGGTCACTGGCGCCAAATCGGAAAAGGAGCGTGCCGAAGAGGCGCGCAAACTGCTCGACTGGGGATTTCACGGTTTCGAAGCCCGCGTGCTGTTTGCGGAAGGGCAGACGATCGGCGAGGCGAAAGTCTTTGGCGGCGATGCGAGCTATGTGCCGCTCGTAGGCCCCGGCACCATCCGAGTGATGATGCCACGCAACACCAGCGAGCATCTGCTCGCCCGCATCGTCTATACCGGCCCGGTGCCGGCTCCTGTCAGCAAGGGCCAGGCCATCGGCAAACTTAAAGTATGGCGCGGCGACAACCTCGCGCTTGAGGTGCCGCTCACCGCCGCCGAAGACGTGGGCATCGGCAGCATGTCGCGCCGGGCGATGGATGGCGCGACCGAGCTGATGATCGGTCTGTTTCGAGCCGGCGTGGATCGGCTATAATCGATTGTGTTGATCGGGTCGGTGAGGGCGGGTGGGTGTGTAAGGCGCTACCCGCCCCATGTATGTAAAGCTGCACATAGTCGCGTCATTACTTCACGCCGTATCCGAAGATAGGTCCATAAGTATCTGGAACTAAATTGTTAAATAGAATTTCTTCAGCAAAAGCGCGGACCAGCTTATCGATATCGCCGATCAATATCGATAATGAACAGCACGGTTGCTCCAGATCGAGACGCTGATATGAGAGGAAAGTTCATCACCTTCGAAGGCGGCGAGGGAACCGGCAAGTCGACGCAAGCCGCGATGCTGGCGCTCCGTCTCGAAGCCCTTGGCCTTGGCGTACGGCTCACGCGCGAGCCGGGCGGCTCGCCCGGCGCCGAAATCATGCGCCACGTGCTCTTATCCGGCGCGGCGAAGCCGCTCGGCCCGGAAGCAGAGGCTATGTTATTTGCGGCCGCCCGCGACGACCACATCCGCTGTACCATTTTGCCTGCCCTCGAAGCCGGCAAATGGGTCATTTGCGACCGTTTCGCCAATTCTACGCGCGTCTATCAGGGGGCCCTCGGCGACGTGGATCCGCGTCTCATCAAGGCCCTCGAAAGGATTTCAGTCGGCGATGTTGGTCCCGACCTGACCTTCATCCTTGACGTGCCGGCCGAGTTGGGCCTCAAACGCGCGGCCGGCCGGCGCCGCGGGGCCAAGCCCGATCGCTTCGAAGCCGAACAACTCGAATTTCACGACCGGCTGCGCCAAGCTTATTTGGCGCTTGCCGCAGCAGAGCCGGAACGGTGCGTGGTCGTCGACGCCAGCGCGCCTAAAAAAATCGTCGCCAAACGCGTCTGGCAGGCCGTGAGCTCCCGGCTCAAGCCGAGAACAGCGCCAGCCGTCCTGGAGACTGCCGTCTCGTGAGCGCGCACTCGGATGAACTCGACGAAGCGCCGCACCCGCGCGTGACCAGCGATCTGTTTGGTCATGCCAGCGCCGAAGGCGCTCTTCTTGCCGCATACCGTAGCGGACGCATTCCCCATGCTTTCATGCTCGTGGGCGCGAAGGGTATCGGCAAGGCGACGCTCGCTTATCGGCTGGCGCGCTTCGTGTTCGCCCACCCTGACCCGGCTGCGCCCGAGGTGCAGGCAGCGGCTTCGCTTGCGGTCGATCCCCAGCATCCGGTTGCGCGCCGCATGGCGGCACAGGCACAAGGCGACCTTCTTGTCCTCGAGCGCACGCCCAACGACAAGGGCATCCTGAGGCAGCAGATTGCGGTCGAGGACGTACGCCGTACGGTGTCTTTTTTCGGCGCGACCGCCGGGGAGGGGGGCTGGCGGATCGCCATTGTCGACGCGGTCGACGAGCTGAACCGATCCGGCGCCAATGCGCTCCTTAAGGTGCTCGAGGAGCCGCCGCAACGCGCACTGTTGCTGCTTATTTGCCATTCCGCGGCGCGCGTGCTGCCGACCTTGCGCTCGCGCTGCCAAGTCGTGACGTTGCGCCCGTTGACGCAGACCGATGTCGCGGCGGCGTTGGCTGCGGCGGCGGGGCTTCCGTCAAGCGATCCGCAGATCGAAGCGGCCGCGGCGGCCGCGGGCGGCAGTGTCGCGCGCGCCTTCGCATTCCGCGATGAAGACGCTTTGGTGCTGCGCCAAAGCGCGCTCAACGAGCTCGATCGATTGCCGGCGCTCAATGCCAATGCGCTGCATGCGCTCGGCGATGCGCTTGCCGGCACCGACCCGCAGCCGCTGACCGCCTTCGTCGATACTGTCAATGCCTGGCTGTCGCAGCGCCTTGATCGCAGCCGTCTCGGGGGCGGCCACGACGAACTCGGTCGTCTGGCGCGGCTGGCGGAGGCTTGGGAGCGGATCAACCAGTCGGCGCGCGATGCCGCTGAGTACAATTTAGAGCGAAAGCCGCTGGTGTTCAGCGTCTTCGGTCTGCTTGCCGAGGCCACGCGCGGTTGATACCTATGCGCCGTCCTGGCCGGGCTTGCCCGGCCTTTAGTCATTTGAGGCGCCGCCAATTCGGGTGAGAGCCTCGACCTACGGCGCAAAATCGCATGGCACGAAAGCCCTATTACATCACCACGGCGATCGCCTATCCCAACGGTCCGCCGCATATTGGCCATGCCTACGAAGCGATCGCCACCGACGCGATCGCCCGCTTCATGCGGCTCGATGGCTATGACGTGTTCTTCCTCACCGGCACCGACGAGCACGGCAGCAAGATGCTGCAGACCGCCGCCAAGGAGAAGCTGACGCCGCGGGAGCTGGTCGAGCGCAACGTGCCGCGCTTCAAGGCCATGGTGGAGATGCTCGAATGCTCGAACGACGCTTTCATCCGCACCACGGAGCCGCGCCACTATCGATCCTCAGCCGCGATCTGGGAGGCCATGGAAGCCAATGGCGACATCTACCTCGACAAATATGCCGGCTGGTACTCGGTGCGCGATGAGGCCTATTACGACGAAAGCGAGACCCGCCTCGATGACAACGGGCAGCGCGTTGGGCCGCAAGGCACGCCGGTCGAATGGGTCGAGGAGGAGAGCTATTTCTTTCGTCTCTCCGCCTATCAGGACAAGCTCCTCGATCTCTACACGCGCGATCCGAATTACGTGTTGCCGCGCGAGCAACTCAACGAGGTGATAAGTTTCGTCAAAGGCGGCCTGCAGGATTTGTCGATCTCACGCACGACCTTCGACTGGGGCGTTCCAGTCCCGGGCGATACCAAGCATGTGATGTATGTCTGGGTCGACGCGCTCACCAATTACATCACTGCAGTCGACTATCCCGATGTAAACAGCGAGAAATTCCGCCGCTACTGGCCCGCCAATCTGCACGTGATCGGCAAGGACATCGTGCGTTTTCACGCCGTGTACTGGCCCGCCTTTCTGATGTCGGCCGGCGTTGCCGTGCCGAAGCGCATTTTCTCCCACGGCTTTCTGTTCAACCGCGGGGAAAAAATGTCGAAATCGGTCGGCAATGTCATCGATCCGTTCGCGCTGGTAAAAGCCTACGGCGTCGATCCGCTGCGCTATTTCTTCCTGCGCGAGGTGCCGTTCGGGCAGGACGGCAACTACAGCCACGAAGCCATCGTCAACCGCATCAACGCCGATCTTGCCAACGATCTCGGCAATCTAGCCCAGCGCTCGCTGACGATGATCGCGCGGCAGTTCGACGGCGTGCTACCAAGTCTAGATACTCACAGCACATCGGATGAAGCAATCCGCGTTGCTGCCAGGTCGATGATGGGCAAAGCGCGCGAATTCATGCAGACGCAGCAGCTCCATCAAGTGCTGAACACGATTTGGGCGGTGGTAGCGGACGCCAACCGCTATTTTGCCAATGAAGCGCCCTGGGCGCTGGCTAAAACCGATCGCGGGCGGCAAGGCACTGTGCTCCTCGTAACCGCTGAGGTGCTGCGCCAAGTTGGCATTCTCTGTCAGCCGTTTATTCCGGCTTCAGCAGGGAAGCTGCTCGACTTGCTCGCTATCCCGGCCGACAAGCGAGACTTTTCAGCGCTCGACACGCCTATCGTCTCGGGGACGAAGCTTCCGGCGCCAACGCCGATATTCCCACGTTATGTCGAGCCAGAAGCACGCGCGGCGCAATAGCCATGCTGATCGACAGCCACTGCCACCTCGATTTTCCCGATTTCGCCACCGAGCTTGATGCCGTCGTGGCGCGTGCCGGCGCTGCCGGCATTGCACGCATGGTGACGATCTCGACGCGCGTTCGTCGGCACGATCAGTTGCTCGCGATCGCGGAGCGGTTTCCCGATGTCTATGCTTCCGTCGGCACGCATCCGCATTACGCGCACGAGGAGCTCGACGTGACCGCGGCCGATCTGGTCGCGCGCACGCGGCATCCGAAGGTCGTTGCGCTCGGGGAAGCCGGGCTGGACTATCATTACGATAGATCGCCGCACGACGCGCAGGAACGCGGCTTTCGCACCCATATCGCGGCAGCGCGCGAAACCGGGCTGCCCTTGGTGATCCATTCGCGCGAAGCGGACGCCGATACCGCTCGCATTCTCGAAGAGGAAATGGGGCAGGTCGCCTTCCCCGCCGTGCTCCATTGCTTCACCGGCGGGACCGATCTGGCGCACCGCGCGATCGCGCTGGGGCTCTTCATCTCCTTCACCGGCATCCTGACCTTCAAGAATTCGACAGCGCTCCGCACCATCGCGGTGGAGCTGCCGGCGGATCGCATCCTCGTCGAGACGGACGCGCCTTATCTTGCCCCCGGTCCGTTCCGCGGCAAACGCAACGAGCCCGCTTATGTGGTCGAAACGGCAAAGGTGCTGGCCGAGACCCGCGGCGTTTCTTTTGATGAAATCGCCCGCCAGACGACCGAAAATTTCTTTGCCTTGTTCAGCAAGGTGCCGCGGCCGGCCGCCGCGGATGCATTTGTGCTTTCGTCAAAGCTGAACGCACCGGCGGCATGACGTTGAAGTTCACCATTCTCGGCTGCGGCTCATCGGGCGGCGTGCCGCGGCCGGCGTTGGGCTGGGGCGACTGCGATCCGAGCAACCCAAAAAACCGCCGCCGCCGGACCTCGCTCCTGGTCGAGCGGCATGATCACGGCGGTGTAACACGCGTGTTGGTCGATACCTCGCCCGACCTGCGCGAGCAGCTTCTTGACGCCAACGTCGATTGGTTAGACGGCGTTCTCTACACCCATGAGCATGCCGACCACACCCACGGCATCGATGATCTGCGCGCGCTTTTCATCAAGCGGCGGCAATTGGTGGACGTTTATCTCGACGCCGACACCTCGGCGGTCATGCGGCTTCGCTTCGGCTATTGCTTTGAGTCGCCCCCGGGCAGCGAGTATCCGCCGATCCTGCGCGAGCGCCGCCTGACCGCCGGCGAACCGGTGACAATTCACGGGCAGGGCGGCCCGATTATGGCGCTGCCGATCCAACAGGAGCACGGCGACATCCCGTCGCTGGGCTTTCGTTTCGGCAATCTTGGCTATTCCTGCGACCTCAGCGGCATGCGCGCCAAGAGCGCCGCGGCTCTAACCGGCCTCGAGGTCTGGATCGTCGACGCGCTGCGCTACCGGCCGCACCCAAGCCACTTCTCGCTCGACGACGCGCTGCGCTGGATCGAGCGGCTGAAGCCCCGCCGCGCGATCCTGACCAACCTGCACGCCGATCTCGACTACGAGAAGCTGCGAGCCGAACTGCCGCCCCATGTGGAGCCCGCTTACGATGGACTGACGGTGAGCTTTGCAGAAGACAGCGTTCCTGCAGGCGCTCCCTGAGATGTTCCATAATATGTCTTATGCGAATCGCGCATCAGAATGGTGGCTTAGCCGGCGTTAGCGCGCCGGCCCCTGGCCGTAGACTTCGGGCTTTGTGCCGTTGCGGTTCGAGGAACCAAAGGGACTGACTCGCGTTCCACCCCACAGCGTCCTGCGCTTCCGCAACAGGCGCCGCTATGAGCGCGTCTTCTCCAACCTCAATCCGCAAGGTGACAGCCGTGAACAAGGTCCGAGCACTCGATACGCGCCGCAAGACGGCGGCCGCGCTTGATACGCCAACCGATTTGTCGGCGGACGCTGTGAGCAAAATTTCTGCCAAGCTCAACGCCATCCTGGCGACGACTTTTGCCCTCTACCTCAAGACCAAGAACTTCCATTGGCACGTCAGCGGCCCGCACTTCCGCGACTATCATCTGCTCCTCGATGAGCAGTCCGAGCAGATTTTCGCCTCGACCGACGACATCGCCGAGCGGGTCCGCAAGATCGGCGGCACCACGCTGCGGTCGATCGGGCAAATTGCCAAGCTGCAGGGCATCGAGGACAACGACGAAAGCTACGTCTCACCGGTTGACATGCTTCGCGAGCTGATGAGCGACAACAAGAAAGTCGCCGAAGCGATGCGCGAATGCCACGAGCTTTGTGACGAGCATGAAGATGTGGCGACCGCGAGCCTGTTGGAAAACTTCATCGACGAGACTGAACGGCGCACCTGGTTCCTGTTCGAGGCCAGTCGCAAGGGTGATGAATCCGGGCACTGATATTCGTCATTCCGGATCACCGCAGAGCGGCGAATACTGACGGTGGTTATGGATTCCGGGCTCGTCGCTTCACTCGGCCCCGGAATGATGCGTCAGCCGCGAAGCCTGTGTGATAGGGTCACGCTTTTGAACGCGAGACCCATCCATGACCCCTTCCCGCGATATCTGCCGGCTCATTGAGATCATGGCGGCGCTGCGCACGCCCAAGACCGGCTGCCCGTGGGATCTGGAACAGAGCTTTGCGACCATTGCGCCCTATACTCTGGAAGAGGCCTATGAGGTCGCCGATGCGATCGCGCGCAACGATCTCGCCGATCTTGAGGATGAGCTTGGCGACCTGCTGCTACAGGTCGTCTTCCATGCTCGCATGGCGGAAGAACAGGGCGCTTTCGATTTCGGCGATGTGGTCGCGGCGATTACCGCGAAGCTGATCCGTCGGCACCCGCATGTGTTCGGCGACGAGGATGCTAAAAATCCACAAGCCGTCAAGGGATTGTGGGAGGAGATTAAGGCGCAGGAGAAACGAGCGAAGGCTGCCAACGGCCGTCCGGCAGAGCAGGGCGCCCTCGCCGGCGTACCGGTGGCACTCCCTGCCCTCACCCGTGCGCTGAAACTGCAGGCCAAGGCTAGTCAGGTCGGCTTCGATTGGCACGATCCACGCGCGGTCTTACGCAAAATTCGCGAAGAGGCCGATGAGATCGAGGCCGCGCTCGACGCCGGTGAGCAGAACGCAGCGGCCGCCGAAGTTGGCGATTTGCTCTTCGCCGCCGTCAATCTGGCCCGTCACCTGCACGCCGACCCGGAAGCGCTATTGCGGCAGACAAATCAAAAATTCGAACGCCGCTTTGCGGCCATCGAACATGCCCTCGCCGCGCGCGGGAAAGCGCCGCTGGACGCCACGCTCGCCGAAATGGATACGCTGTGGGAGGAGGCTAAGACGCGGGAGTAGCTTGAGGAGCGAACCGCTCGCGCACCGCACTCGCCTTGCCGGGGTCGGCGCGCACGGTCATGGCGATGCGGCCGGTTTGTTCGTCGACCGCCTTGCGGATCACCTCGGTGTGGCGATGCAGCCAGCTCACGCCGGCACCGTCGGCAACATCGAGCGAAAGCTCGATGAGGACGCGGCCGGCGGCAAGCCGCGATTCGATCGCTGCACCGAGCGCATCGAGCCCCTCCCCGCTGATCGCCGATACCAGCGCCGGACGCGCGTCAGCCGGGCGGCGTTCGGCAAGATTTTGCAGGCGCGTGCGTTCTTCCGGCCCAAGGCGATCGATCTTGTTCCACACCTCGATCAGCGCCTGCTTGCCGTGTCCGTCGTTGTGCGGATCGATGCCGAGCTGACGCAAAATGTCTTCCACGTCCTGCAACTGTGCCTCGGCATCTTCGTGCGACACGTCACGGACGTGCAGGACCACGTCGGCTTCGATTACCTCTTCGAGCGTGGCGCGGAAGGCGGCGATCAGCATGGTCGGCAGATCGGAAATAAAACCGACCGTGTCGGAAAGGATTACGCGCGCGCCATGCGGCAGGTCGACCGCGCGCAGCGTCGGGTCGAGCGTCGAGAACAGCATGTCGGCGGAGAGCACGGTCGCCTGTGTCAGGCGGTTGAACAGTGTCGACTTGCCGGCATTGGTATAGCCGACGAGCGCAACAATCGGATACGGCACACGGCGGCGGCTTTCGCGATGCAGTTCGCGTGTGCGCTTCACCTTGACGAGTTCGGCTTCGATCTTGGCGAGACGCTCCTCGATCACGCGGCGGTCGGCTTCAAGCTGGGTTTCGCCAGGCCCGCCGAGAAAGCCGAAACCACCGCGCTGGCGTTCAAGGTGCGTCCAGGAGCGCACCAGCCGGCTCTTCTGATAGGTCAGATGCGCGTGCTCGACCTGCAATGAGCCTTCGCGAGTTCGCGCGCGGCGGCCGAAAATTTCGAGAATGAGGCCGGTGCGGTCGAGCACCTTGGCGCTCCAGGCCGTTTCCAGATTGCGCTGCTGAACCGGCGAAAGTGCGCAGTCCATGACCACGATACCGGCTTCGTGGGTTTTGACGAGTCCGGCGATCTCTTCGACCTTGCCCTTGCCAAGATAGGTCGCCGGCCGCACTGCGCCGAGCATCACGATACCGGACTGTTCGACGTCGAGATCGATGGCGCGCGCCAAGCCGACGGCCTCGTCAAGGCGAGCCGCAGGCGGTCGCTCCGCCGGCGCCGATCGCGCCGAAGGAGGCACCCGCAGCGCCGGCTCGATGACAAGCGCACGGCCGGTCGCCGAGCCCGCGGGGCTTAGCCGGTCAGCGCGCGTGTCGCGGCGGCGCGGCTCCAATCAGACCTTTTCCCCGGCCGGCGCTTCCTCGGCGCCTTCGAAGAGCTGGACGGGATGACCAGGCATGATGGTGGAGATGGCGTGTTTGTAGACGAGCTGAGAATGACCGTCGCGACGCAGTAGGACGCAGAAATTATCGAACCAGGTCACCACGCCTTGCAACTTGACGCCGTTCACCAGAAAGATGGTGAGCGGTATCTTGCTCTTGCGGACGTGATTGAGGAATGTGTCTTGCAGATTTTGTGAGCGGTCGGCTGCCATGGCCGTTGTTTCCGTTTTTGTACCGCGGGCCCCTTGCCCCGCGGGTCTTTTCTTTAGCTTCCTTCGTGGCCTCGTATGTTGGATGGGCTGAACAATACGAAACCCACCGCAAGCCGCAGTATCACCGACGGGTTTCGCTTGGCTCGACCCATCCTTGGAATGCCCTTGGCCCGGCCTGCCCCAGCCGACCGAGCCAAGCTTATTATTAGAGGGCACTGCGGCGGGCGATGCAAGCCCAAGTTGGCGGTTGATGGGAGAGAATATGCCGCTCGCCGCCCATTGGGAGGACAAAGACCCTGTCTCAGGTCGCTTCCGCATAATGATGAAATTCGCGCCGCAGCGCGGTCGCGACCGGCCCGGGCTTGCCGTCGCCGACCATGCGGCCGTCGATTCGCACGACCGGCAGCACGATCTGGGTCGCCGCAGTGACGAAGGCCTCACGCGCGGCATAGGCTTCTTCGAGGGTGAACGCCCGCTCTTCGACTGTAAGCCCCTGCGCCTTGATGACCTCGAACAGGACCGTGCGGGTTATGCCGCACAGGATGGCGTGGTCGGCCGGACGCGTCACCACCATGCCGGCTGGCGTGACGATCCAGGCATTCGCCGAGGCGGCTTCGGTGACGGCGCCATCCTTGTCGACGAACCAGGCGTCGCGCGCGCCTTGCTCGATCGCCGCTTGCCGCGCCAGCACGTTGGGCAATAGCCCGATGGTCTTGATGTCGACGCGGCCCCAGCGGTTGTCGGGCACGCTGATGACGGCGATGCCCTTGGCGGCCAGCGCCTCGTTGCGCGCTTTGTTGAGCGCGCGCGCCGTCACCACCAGGCTCGGCGGGACCTCCGGCGCCGGGAAGGCATGGTCGCGCCGCGCCACGCCGCGGGTGACTTGCAGGTAGACGATGCCATAGCCGATGCGATTTTTCGCCATCACTTCGCGCAGCACGACGCCAAGCGCTTTAGGCGACATCGGCATCCGAATGCGCAACTCGCCGAGCGAGCGCTGCAGCCGCGCCAGGTGCCGCCGCTCGTCGATCAGCCGCCCTCCCCGCACCTCGCAGACTTCGTAGACGCCGTCGCCGAACTGATAGCCGCGATCCTCGATGTGGACCTGTGGCGTCGCGCATCGGCAGATAACGGCCGTTGACGTAGGCAATCCGGGACATCAGCTCTTCATCCAGCCCGGCAAAGCTGGGATAGGATAAACGCGATCAGTCTATCCCCAGCGCCTTGAGCTTGCGGTGCAGCGCCGAGCGCTCCATGCCGACGAACTCGGCGGTGCGCGAAATATTGCCGCCGAAGCGGTTGATCTGCGCGAGCAGATATTCGCGCTCGAACACTTCGCGCGCTTCGCGCAGAGCCAAGCTCATCAGATGCTCGCCGCCATTGCCGTTCGGCATCGAGGGAATCATGGAGCCGACATCCTGCGGCAGCATCGACGCCGTGATCACCGCATCCGGATCGCCGCCGGCGAGGATCATCAACCGCTCGACGTTATTGCGCAGCTGCCGCACATTGCCCGGCCAGTCGTGCGACTGCAGCACGGCCAGCGCGTCGGTGCCGACCTTGCGCTTGGGCAGGCCGGTGGTTTGCGAAATCTGCGTCATGAAATATTCGACCAGCTCGGGAATGTCCTCGCGCCGCTCGGCGAGCGGCGGCACGCGGATCGGCACGACGGACAGCCGATGATAGAGATCCTCGCGGAATTTTCCGGCCGCAATATCGGCCTCGATATTGCGGCTGGTCGAGGAGACGATGCGCACATCGACCGTGACCTTGGTGGTGCCGCCGACGCGCTGGAAGGTCTGATCGACGAGCACGCGCAAGATCTTGTTCTGCGTCTCGCGCGGCATGTCGGCGATCTCGTCGATGAACAGCGTGCCGCCATGGGCCTCCTCGAGCGCGCCGACCTTGCGGCTCTGCGTGCCGTTCCCCGCCTCGACGCCGAACAGCTCGACCTCCATGTGCTCCGGCGTGATGGCGGCGGCGTTGATCACCACGAACGGCCCGTTGGCGCGCGCCGGACAGCGCGTGAATGGTGCGCGCGGCAAGCTCCTTGCCGCTGCCCGAAGGCCCGACGATGAGGATGCGGCTGTTGGTCGGCCCCACTTTCTCGATCGTCTGCCGCAGCTGATTGGCGGCGGGCGAGTGGCCGACGAGCGTCGTCGGCGAGCGGGCCGAACTGCTTGAGCTCTCTCACCTCGCGCTTGAGCCGCGAGTTCTCCAGCGCGCGTTCGGCGACGAGCAACAGCCGGTCGGCCTTGAACGGCTTCTCGATGAAGTCGTAGGCGCCGCGCTTGATCGCCGAAACCGCGGTCTCGATGTTGCCGTGCCCGGAAATCATCACGATCGGCAGTTCGGGGTGCTCCTGCTTGAGCGTGTCGAGCAGTTGCAGGCCGTCGAGGCGGCTGCCTTGCAGCCAGATGTCGAGGAACACGAGATTGGGCCGGCGCGCGACGACGGCGGCAAGCGCCTCGTCGCTGTCGCGCCGCCGTGCGGGTGCCGTGGCCTTCGTCCTGCAGGATGCCCGCGACCAGCTCGCGGATATCCGCCTCATCGTCGACGATCAGGATATCGGATGCCATGATCAGCCACCGTCGCTGCTGCGCGGTTCTGCCGGCTCGGCGGCGACCGCGATCGTCTCTGCCGTAAAGCGCAACTGCATCCAGGCGCCGCGCGCGCCGGCGATTTTTTCCGCGGCGTCGCGCAGCTCGATGCGCCCGCCATGCTCTTCGAGAATGCGGCCGACGATGGCGAGCCCAAGCCCGGTGCCCTTCTCGCGCGTCGTCACATAGGGTTCGAGCAGGCGCGCGCGGTTCTCCTTGGGCAGGCCGATGCCGTTATCGATCACGTCGATGACGACTTCCTTGCCGTCGCGCCGCGCGCTCACGGTGATGCGGCCGCGCCCGAGCTACGGCCGGCGGCACCGCGCCGATCGCTTCGGTCGCGTTCTTGATGATGTTGGTGAGCGCCTGCGAGATCAGCCGCCGATCGAAACGCGCCGGCATCGCTCTCCGCCGGCAGCTCGACCTCGAAGTCGATGTCGGGATGGCCGACGCGCATCAGGAAGACCACCTGGCGCACGGTGTCGGCCACGTCCTCGGCGGCGATGACCGGCTTCGGCATGCGCGCGAAGCGCGAGAATTCGTCGACCATGCGCTTGATATCGTCGACCTGGCGCACGATGGTCTCGGTGCATTGCTCGAACACGGCGGCGTCCTCGACGATCACCTTGCCGTATTTGCGGCGCAGCCGCTCGGCCGACAATTGGATCGGCGTCAGCGGGTTCTTGATCTCGTGGGCGATGCGCCGCGCGATATCGGCCCAGGCCGAGGAGCGCTGCGCCAGCACCAGCTCGGTGACGTCGTCGATGGTGATGACGTAGCCGTGCTCGGACTCGGCGGCCTGTTCGCTGGTCACGCGCACCGAGAAGTTGCGCTCCTGGCCGTTGCGGCTGACGGTGACCTGGCGCTGGACCAGCCGCTGATTGCCGTTGCGCGCCGCTTTGAAAATTTCGGCGAGTTCGGGCGCGACCTCGGCGAGCGGATGCCCGAGCGCTTCGCTTTCCGTGCGCGCGAGCAATCGCTCGGCCGAGCGGTTGAGGATGGTGATGCGGCCGTCGGCGTTGACGCCGATGACGCCGGCGCTGGCGCCGGCGAGCACCGCTTCGGTAAACCGCCGCCGGCTGTCGATCACGTCGCGCGCGCGCACGATGTCGTCATGCTGCGTGCGCAGTTCCTGCGTCATCTTGTTGAAGGTCTCGCCGAGCTGGGCGAGGTCGCCCTCCGAGCGGCGGACCGGCACGCTGGATGGCGAGATTGCCGGTCGAGACTACGTTGGCGGCGCCGATCAGGCGGCGGATCGGAGCGACCAGCCGATTGGCGAAATCGAGACCGATCCAGGCGGAGGAAAGCAGGACGATGAGCGCGATGACGGCGAACATCAGCCAGAAGGCGATCTGAATGCCAAGCCGTCGCGCTTCGAGATTGGCGTATTCGCCGACGCTCTCCTCGGTCGCGCGCAATTGTTGGACGACCCGCGGATCGAGCAGGCGCGCGACGTAGAGATAGAGGTCATCGTAGCCATGCAGCTTGACAGCGGCGGCGACGTGATCGCCTTCGGGAATGAGCGCGACTTGCGGTTCGGTTTCGTTGATCTTTCCGAGGAGCTCCTTGGACGGCAGCACGATCGCCTTGTCCATCTTGACGTCGGCCCGCTCGACGGTTGAGCCGTCGGCATGGATCATCATGGCGGCGGAGAGGCCGCGGGCGGTGGCCTGCGCGGTGAAGAATTTTTGGAAACGTTCGCGGTCGTGAATCGAACATCGGCTTGGCGCGGCCGAGATCGAAGGCCATCGCCAATATCTCGCCGCGGATAGCCTGAGAATGCTCGGTCACATAAGCATTGGCCACGATCAGCGACTGCTCGATCATGGCGCGCGTGCGGCGTGGAGAAGAAGCGATCGAGCCCGCGATCGAGCGTCGTCGAGGCGACCACGGCAACAAGAATGGTGGGCACCGCGGCGATGACGGCGAACAGGCCGACGATCTGCACGTGCAGCCGCGAGCCCGCGTAACCGCGCCGGCGCGCCCGCACCACCAGCCAAACTTCCCGCCCGATAATGGCGAGCAGGAAGAGCCCGGTGGCTGCGTTGCCAAGCAGAAGCTTGACGACGACCTCGTGGACCGGCGCGATCGGGGTCAGCCCCGCAAGGACGAGGAAGGTGGCCGCGGCTGAAAGCAGCGCAACAGCAACTGCAATCGCCCCGATCAGCCGGGACGCCACCGGTCTCGGCGCCGCAACGGCCCAGTCTGCTGCCCGCTCGAGGGGGGCGATCTGATCGGCAGTCGTCATAGACGCCTTGAACGCGGGACTTATCCGGCGCAGGAGTGAATGGAGCCCCAACCATTCGCGCCAATGTCGCACTCACCGGATGTTATTGCGCTCGGTGATGCTTTTATACAACAATGTTGCCGGATTGCGACAATTCGTAGGCGTCCGCCCGCCCAGTCGCGCAGAGAACGATTACCCACCGCCGGTGCGATAGACCTGGATTTCAAGGTCGCGGATCTTCTTGCGCAGTGTATTGCGGTTGACGCCGAGCAGGTCGGCGGCGCGGATCTGATTGCCGCGGGTTGCGGCGAGCGCCGCGGAGAGGAGCGGCGCTTCCACCTCGCGCAGAATCCGGTGGTACAGGCCAGGCGGCGGCAAGCCTTCGTCGAACCCAGAAAAATAGCGCGCCAGATAGCGCTCGACCGAATTGGCGAGATTCTCGTCGCCGCGATAAGTTTCCCCAGGCGCGGTGAGCGCGGGTTGCGACAATTCGGCGTCGACCACGGCCGCCGTGATTGTTTCCTGCGGATAGAGCGCGGCAAGACGCCGGGCAAGGTTCTCCAATTCGCGAACGTTACCGGGCCAGCGATGCCGCCGCAGACGGTCGAGCGCAGCCTGATCGATCTGCTTGAGCGGCAAGCCCTCACGCTCGACCTGCGCGAAGAAATGCCGGATCAGATCGGGAATATCCTCGGTGCGTTCGCGCAGCGGCGGCAACCGCAACGGCACCACATTGAGCCGGAAGAACAGGTCCTCGCGGAACAGACCTTGCTGAATCAGCTGCCGCAAATCTTTGTTGGTCGCCGCGATGATGCGCACATCGGCCTTGATCGGGGTACGGCCGCCGACCGTGGTGTACTCGCCCTGCTGCAGCACGCGCAAAAGCCGGGTCTGCGCCTCCATCGGCATGTCGCCGATCTCGTCGAGAAACAGCGTACCGCCTTCGGCCTGCTCGAAGCGTCCGGCGCTGCGCGTATTGGCGCCGGTGAAAGCGCCCTTCTCGTGGCCGAACAGTTCGGACTCGATCAGGTCGCGCGGGATCGCCGCCATGTTGATGGCGACGAACGGCCCGGTGCGTCGCTTGCCATAGTCATGCAGCGCTCGCGCCACCAGCTCCTTGCCGGTGCCGGATTCGCCCGAGATCATCACGGTCAAATCCGTCTGCATCAGCCGCGCCAGCACGCGATAGATTTCCTGCATTGCCGGCGAACGGCCGACCAGAGGGATCGATTCAAAATCCTCGGCCTTGACCGGTTGCCGTGGCCGCTCCTTCGGCTCCGACAAAGCTCGGCCGACGATGGCAATCAGCTCCTTGAGATCGAACGGCTTGGGCAGATATTCGTAGGCGCCGCGCTCGGAGGCGCGGATCGCCGTCATGAACGTGTTCTGCGCGCTCATGATAATGACGGGGAGATCCGGCCGCACCTTTTTGATGCGCAGCAGCAGATCAAAAGCATTTTCGTCGGGCAGCACCACGTCGCTGATGATGAGATCGCCGTCGCCCTGGCTGATCCAGCGCCAAAGCGTGGCGGCATTGCCAGTCGAGCGGACCTCATAGCCGGCGCGCGAGAGCGCCTGGTTGAGCACCGTCCGGATCGCCGCATCATCATCGGCAACGAGAATATTTCCCGCCGGCATCAATGATCCCCCAATGGTCCCTTAGGCCGGACTGCACCGTCCGACCCGGCGCTGTCACCGGCGTACACCGGCATGAGCACGCGAAAGATCGTTCTTCGCGGCTGCAACTCGCATTCGATGATGCCGCCGTGATCGCCGACGATCTTGGCCACTAGCGCGAGGCCAAGCCCCGATCCGGTGGGCTTGGTGGTGACGAACGGATCGAACAAATGCGGCATAAGGTCTTCGGGCACGCCGGGCCCGTTGTCCTTGACGCAAAATTCGAGTGGCAAGGAGATGCGCGCTTTGGCGCCGGGGATCGACAGCCGGACGCCCGGACGAAAAGCGGTCGACAGCACGATCTCGCCGCCGGGATTATCGCCAATCGCCTCGGCCGCGTTCTTCACCAGATTGAGGAAAACCTGAACCAGATGATCGCGGTTTGCCAGCACCGGTGGCAGCGACGGATCGTACTCCTCGACGAATTTGATGTGGCGGGCAACGCCGGATTGCGCCAACCGCTTCACGTGATCGAGCACCACATGGATGTTGATTGGTTCGCGCTCGACCGGGCGCTCGTCGGCAAAAACCTCCATGCGATCGACGAGTTTGACGATGCGATCGGCTTCGTCGCAGATCAGGCGCGTTAAAGTGCGGTCGTCGTCGCCGACCGATTGCTCCAGCAACTGCGCGGCGCCGCGGATGCCGGATAGCGGGTTCTTGATCTCGTGGGCGAGCATGGCAGCGAGTGCGATCACCGAACGCGCGGCGCCCCGGTGGGTCAGCTGGCGATCCATCTTGTCGGCGATCGAGCGTTCTTGCAGCATCACCACCACGTAGTCCCGTTGCTCGGGCAGTGGCGCGACGTGCAGGTCCACGGCACGATCACCGGGATTCCGCGGCGTGCCGAGATCGACCTTGTACTCGTTGACCGCGGCGCCGCTGGCGCGCACCTGTTCGACAAGGGTGAGCAGCGGGCTGCCGAACGGGACGAGATCCTTCAGCAGGTGACGCCGCAGCAGCGGCAGTGAAACTTCAAAGAACGCCTCCGCCGCCACGTTGGCGTTGGTTACTTTGCCGTCTGAGGACACGACGATCACGGGATGCGGCAGCGCGTTGAGCACCGCTTCGGCACCCGTGGCTGCCACCAGTGGCTCGGCGGCGGCCCTCATGATGGGGTCCTCTCCGCTCCGGCCGAATGCCGTCGGGAGTGTCCGGGATCTGCCTTGAGACCTGTTTGGCCGCGCGGAGACCTCATCACTCGGTGAAAGGAAGTGGCTAAATAAGCTGTGCACACGAATTAGGCGCCAATTTGTTTCTGCATATACTTTAGCCAAATCCTCGGGGGGCGCAAGTGCTGCACTGCAATATAATCAATTTGCTGGCGCTTCGCTAAACGCGGCTGTGGATTGGGCCAGGAGAAGGTCAGGGAACTTGGCGCCCCAACGGTTCCGCGTCGCACATTCGCTGAACATGCGCTAAAGCGATGCCGAATTCGCGAGCGGAGCTATCTTCATGGTGGGCAGGGTTGCAGCTGTCGTCGTCGCTGCAGGGCGGGGCCAACGCGCCGGCGGCGAGACGCCCAAGCAATATCGGGAGATTGGCGGTGAGCCCGTCATCCGCCCTGCCCTCATGGCCTTCCTTAGCCATGCACAGATCGAGGCGGTGCAACCGGTGATCCACGGCCAGGATGAGGAGGCCTTTCGCGCGGCGACTGCGGGTCTCACCGCCCTGCGGCCGCCGGTTTGGGGTGGCGCCACTCGACAGGCCTCAGTGCATGCCGGCCTTGAGGCGCTACGCGCTGCGGCGCCCGATTTCGTCCTTATTCACGACGCGGCGCGGCCGTTTCTGACCAGCGCGCTGATCACGCGCGCCATCGGCGCTGCGGAACTGCATGGCGCGGCGGTGCCCGCGATCGCCATCGCCGACACGGTGAAGAAAGTCGACGAGCAAGAGGTCGTTACGGAAACACTTGATCGTAACCGCCTGCGCATGGTTCAGACCCCGCAGGCTTTCGCCTTTGGCCTGATCACCGATGCGCACCGGCGCGCGGCGGCAGCCGGCCGCGAGGATTTCACCGACGACGCCGCGCTCGTCGAATGGGCCGGTCATCGCATCAGCGTATTTCCCGGTGAGGCCACGAACGTGAAGCTCACAACCAATGATGACTTTGTCCGTGCTGAAGCCCTGCGCACTGCGGCGCTGGCTGACGTGCGCACCGGAAATGGCTTCGACGTGCATGCGTTTGCTGATGGCGACCATGTCATGCTTGCCGGAGTCCGTATTCCGCACACGCGCGGGCTGACCGGACATTCCGACGCTGACGTGGCACTGCACGCGCTGGTCGATGCCATTTTAGGCGCGCTTGCCGACGGCGATATTGGGGCGCACTTTCCGCCAAGCGATCCGCAATGGCGGGGCGCCCCATCCGAGCGCTTTCTGACCTTCGCCTGCGAGCGCGTGCGCGAGCGCTCCGGCGTTATCGCTCATCTCGACGTGACCATCGTTTGCGAGGCGCCGCGTGTCGCTCCGCATCGCGATGCGATGCGCGGGCGCATCGCGGCGATTGCCGGCATTCCCATTGGCCGCGTGGCGGTGAAGGCGACTACTAGCGAAAAACTCGGCTTTACCGGACGCGGCGAAGGCATTGTGGCGATGGCGACCGCCACGGTACGGCTGCCGTGGAGCGCGTCGTGATCAACGATGGGCTGCGCAAGATGGCAACACATGTGCTCATGCTGTGCCGTGCGCGCGGTCTAACAATCGCAACGGCGGAATCCTGCACCGGCGGGCTGGTCGCAGCGGCACTCACCGCAATCGCCGGCTCCTCGGATGTGGTCGATCGCGGCTTCGTCACCTATTCGAATGCCGCAAAACAGGCGATGCTCGGCGTGCCGCCGGCGACGCTCAAGCGCTACGGGGCAGTAAGTGCCGAGACTGCAGTGGCCATGGCCGCCGGAGCGCTGAAAAATTCGCAGGCCGATTTATCGGTGGCAATCACCGGCATTGCCGGTCCGGGCGGTGGCACGAAAGAAAAGCCTGTCGGCCTTGTCTATTTCGCTGCGGCGAGCCGCGACGGGCGGCAGGCCGCGCGCAGCCGGCGGTACGGCAAAATCGGGCGAGGCCGTGTGCGCCAGCGCTCCGTCGCCGAGGCGATCGAGCTTTTGCAATCTTTGGCCGAAGACGCGGGGCTCGCGAAAAACCGAATGAACTAAGCCGGCTGCGCGCCGTAGACCTGATCGGCGCGGCGTTCAAACGCCACGGCAAAGCGGCGAAAGGCGGCGTCGAACATGGCTCCCATCAGCATTCCCAACGTGCGGCTGCGGAATTCGTAAGCGATGAAGAATTCGACATCGCAGACGCGATCCTCTACCGCGCGGAATTTCCAGCGATTGTTCAGACGGCGAAATGGGCCTTCGAGGTATTCGACCAGAATTTCCATGTTTGGCCGATCGAGCGTCACGCGGCTGGTGAACGTTTCACGGATCATCTTGTAGGCAGCAGTCATGTCGGCGACGATCACGTCCTTGCCGCCCTCATTGATCCGCTTGCGTACCGTCAACGATTGGCAGAGCGGTACGAATTCGGGGTAGTGCTCGACATCGGCGACGAGGTCGAACATTTCCGATGCGCCGTGGCGCACACGCCTCGTGGTGGACAATTGCGGCATGGATCAACGCGCCGCCCGCAACGCCTTCAGCCGTGCGAAATCTTCGCCCGCGTGATGGGAAGAGCGTGTCAACGGGCTTGCTGAGACCATCGAGAAGCCTTTGGCGTAAGCAATTGTCGCCAGCGCCTTGAATTCCTCCGGTGGTACAAAGCGCACGACCGGATGATGCTTGCGCGAGGGCTGCAGGTATTGCCCGATGGTTAGGAAGTCGACGTCCGCGGCACGCAGGTCATCCATCACCTGCAGCACTTCGTTACGTTCTTCGCCGAGCCCGACCATGATTCCGGATTTGGTGAAAATCAGCGGATCGAGCTCCTTGGCGCGCTGCAGCAGATGGACCGAGGCAAAGTAGCGCGCACCCGGACGCACCGTGAGATAATTTGAGGGCACGGTTTCGAGATTGTGGTTGAACACGTCCGGCCGCGCCGCGACCACGGTTTCGACCGCGTCGGCTTTGCGCAGAAAATCCGGGGTCAACACCTCGATGGTCGTCTGCGGGCTGCGCGCGCGGACCGCGTGGATGACCGCGGCGAAATGTGCCGCGCCGCCGTCGTCGAGATCGTCCCGGTCGACGGAAGTGATGACGACATGGGCCAGTCCCAGCCTCGCGGTGGCATCGGCGACATGCGCCGGCTCTGCGATGTCGAGCGTGCCCGGTAGCCCAGTCTTGACGTTGCAGAAGGCGCAGGCGCGCGTGCAGGTATCGCCCATGATCATGAACGTCGCGTGCTTTTTCTCCCAGCACTCGCCGATATTGGGACAGCCGGCCTCCTCACAGACGGTGTGCAGGCCGTTGGCACGCACGATCTCTCGGGTTTCGAGATAGCCCGGCGAAACCGGTGCCTTGACCCTGATCCAGTCCGGCTTGCGCAGGACGGGTTGGTCCGGCCGGTGCGCCTTTTCCGGATGACGGGGGCGTCCGGCATCGCCAGCAATGGTGTCAATAACGACGGCCATGAAGGATCCGAGGAGTTGGCCTCAGGCGATACTTACGAGGCGCGGCGCTGCCCTGCAAGACGGCCGAAACTGAAGGCGGTACTTGCCGGACGAAGCCGCCAGACGGAAATGATGCGGGTAGCCGCGATCCGTAACTACAGATTAGGCGTTGCTTGAGATGAACAATTCGTAACGAAACTTCGCAGAGTTCCGCAGCTCGATTTTGCAAGTTTTGCCACAATAACAGCGCTGACTGTCTTTGCGCGATCATAGCATCGAAGGGAACAATCATGACCGCGGATCGGAAGGTGGAAGCGGCGATGGCGTTGCATCGGTTCGGATTTGGACCGGCGCAACATTCGATTGCGGCCATCGCGGCCGATCCCCGTGGTGCGATTCTTGCCGATTTGGACCGCGTCGGCGGCGCGCAAGCGATAGCGCCGGACCTCCTCTCCAGCGACGAGACGGCGCGCGCCCTATTCGAATTTCGCGCCGAGCGGCAGGCAAAACAAAAGCTCGCCGCGCGTGCCAAGAAGGAAGCCGAAGCCAACGGCATGGCAACCAACATGTCCGACGAGAACAACGCGGCAGAGCCGGTCGCCGCGGCCGCGCCGCGTGGGCAACCGCCGTTGCCGCAGCAGCTTTTGCAAAACGAGGCTGCGGCGCGCATCAACGCCGCGGCCGGCGCCGAAATCGGCTTCGTGCAGCGGCTGGTGTGGTTTTGGTCGAACCACTTCTGCGTTTCGGCAGATAAGGTTCTTGCAAACGCGGGCCCGTACGAGCGCGAAGCGATCCGCCCGCGTGTGCTCGGCCGCTTTTCCGACATGCTGGAAGCGGTCGAAAGTCATCCGGTCATGTTGTTCTACCTCGATAACGCTGAATCGATGGGACCGGATTCGATCGCCGGCATCAACCGCGACAGGGGCTTGAACGAGAACCTCGCGCGCGAAATCCTCGAACTGCACACGCTCGGCGTCCGCGGCGGCTATTCGCAGCAGGACGTCACCAGTTTCGCCAACGTGCTTACTGGCTGGACTGCTATTCAGCCGAGCGAACCCGTGCACGGCGGCGAATTCGTTTTCGTCAAGCGCCTGCATGAGCCCGGCGATCAGATCGCGCTCGGCAAGCGCTACTCCGACGGCGGGGTCGAACAAGGCCGCTCGGTGCTAGCCGAACTGGCGCGCCATCCAGCGACCGCGCAACACATCGCACAAAAACTCGCTTGCCATTTCGTCGCCGATGACCCGCCGCCGTCGCTGGTCGCCAAGCTTGAGAAGACTTTCAGGGATAGTGACGGCGACCTCAAGGAAGTCGCCAAGACGCTGGTCAAGGCCGATGAATCCTGGACGCCGCAACGGGCCAAGCTCAAGCCGCCTGCGGAATGGATCATCGGCATTTTGCGCCTGACGGGGGCCCAAGGGTCCGTTCCGATCGGCCGTTTGCTCAATGCCCAAGCGTCGCTCGGCGAAGCGCTGTGGCGACCGCCGGCGCCGAACGGTTATGCCGACACCGAAGCGGCGTGGATCGACGGCGTGCCGCGGCGATTGGACGTCGCCAATGAGTTCGCCGGCCGACTCGCGATGGGCACGGAGCCCATGGTCTTGCTCGACTGCGGTCTCGGTCCGCTCGCTTCGGACGAAACCCGCGCCACGGTTGCGCGCGCCGAGAGTCGCCCCCAAGCCTTGGCCCTCTTGGTGATGACGCCGGAATTCCTGCGGAGATGACTATGCGACTTTTCCATACACCTTCACGGCGGGAATTGCTGCTGGCTTCCGGCACGCTGTTCGCTTGGGCGCATCTGCCGAAGCTTGCCCATGCCGAAGGCCGCGACCCCCGCTTTCTCACCATTATCCTGCGTGGCGCGCTCGACGGGCTTGCCGCCGTGGCGCCCATCGGCGATCCGGACTGGATCGCTTTGCGCGGTGACAACGCGTTGAAGCTCGACGGCAAAGTTGCCGCGCTCCAACTCGACGATTTCTTCGCGCTTAATCCGGCAATGCCGAACCTGCATCGCATGTTCAAATCGGGCGAAGCCATCATCGTTCACGCCTGCGCGACACCCTATCGCGAGCGTTCGCATTTCGACGGCCAGGACTTGCTGGAAAGCGGCCTCCCCAAAGCCGCGCCAAGCGACAGCGGTTGGCTTAATCGCGCGCTGGCGAGGCTTGCGCCGGGTGGTCGTGTCGACCCGCAGGGCAGCAAAGCTTTCGCTGTCGGTCCGGTTACGCCGCTCGTTGTGCGCGGCCCGGCGCCAGTGCTGTCATGGTCGCCGCAGCGCGTGCTCCCGGCGAGCGCCGATACGGTGCAGCGGCTGCTCGATCTCTATCGCCATTCCGACCAAAAACTCGCAAGCGTGCTCGATGACAATGCCCGGCTGACGGCCATCGAGCAGGCCGGCGAGATGGCGCTGAAGCCGGGCGGGCCCGGCCCGGCGCAGGTGCGCGCGTATTTTGCCGAAGCTGCCGGCACTGCCGCTAAATTCTTGGCGCAGCCCGGCGGACCACGCGTCGGCGCGCTCGCGCTCGACGGCTGGGACACCCATTACAACGAAGGCATCGCCAACGGTCGCTTGTCAGTATTGCTCGCGGCGCTCGATGGCGCGCTCGCCGCAGTCGAAACCAATATGGGTCCGGCCTGGCGCGAAACCGTGGTCGCGCTGGTTACCGAGTTTGGCCGCACCGCGCGCATCAACGGCACCGAAGGCACCGACCACGGCACCGCAACGGTAGCGCTGCTGGTCGGCGGCGCCCTCAAGGGCGGCCGTGTGATTGCCGATTGGCCGGGGCTGAAGCCTGCCGACCTCTACGAGCACCGCGATCTGAAACCCACCACCGATTTGCGCGCCGTCCTCAAGGGACTGTTGAAGGATCATCTGCGCGCCGATGACCGCGTTCTCGCCGAGAGCGTATTTCCCGGAAGCGCCGGCGTGCGGCCGATGCCGGGGTTATTGGGGTAATCGTCATACCAGGTTCCTCGCTGCGCTCGGCCCCGGAATGACGGCGTCAGATGTTTAGCACGCGCCCATAGGCATCGAGCACCGCTTCCTTCATCATCTCCGATAGCGTCGGATGCGGGAACACGGTGTGCATGAGCTCTTCTTCCGTGGTTTCCAGATTCATAGCGATCACGTAGCCCTGGATGAGCTCGGTTACCTCAGCGCCGACCATATGCGCGCCGAGAAGTTGCCCGGTCTTCTTGTCGAAAATCACTTTGACCAAGCCCTGGTCCTCACCGAGCGCAATGGCCTTGCCGTTGCCGACAAACGGAAAACGGCCGACGCGGATGTCGAGTTTTTGCTCCTTTGCCGCCTGCTCGGTCAGTCCCACCGATGCGATCTGCGGCGTGCAATAGGTGCAGCCGGGAATGAGCCGCCGATCCATCGGATGCGGATGCAATCCCTTGATCGCCTCGACACAGATGACGCCTTCATGCTCGGCCTTGTGCGCCAGAAGCGGGGGACCTGCGACATCGCCGATGGCATAAATGCCGGGCACATTCGTCTTGCACGCGCCGTCGATGACGATGGCGCCGCGCTCGGTCTTCACGCCGAGTTTTTCCAGGCCGAGATTCTCGATGTTGCCGACCACGCCGACCGCGGAGATCACGCGCTCGACCGATAGCGTCTGCGTGCCGCCCTTGCCGTCGTCGATGGTCGCGGTGACGCCGTCGCTTTTCTTGTCGAGCTTTGTCACTTTGGCGCCGGTGTAGATCTTGATGCCCTGCTTCTCGAAGCTTTTGCGCGCAAAGGCGGCGATCTCGGCATCCTCCGCCGGCAGGATTTGCGGCAGCACTTCGACCACGGTCACTTCGGCGCCGAGCGTCCGGTAGAACGAGGCGAATTCGATGCCAATCGCGCCCGAGCCGATGACGAGCAGCGATTTGGGAATGCGGTCCGGCACCATGGCCTCGAAATAGGTCCAGATCAGCTTCTTATCCGGCTCCAAGCCGGGCAGAACCCGCGGCCGCGCGCCGGTCGCGATGATGATGTGCTTGGCCGCATAGGCGCCGGGACCGAGCGCTCCTTTCAGCGCTTCGCTCCTGCCGGCCTTGACGGCGACCTTACCTGGCGCCTCGATCGTCGCTTCACCCCAGATCACGGTCACCTTGTTCTTACGCATCAAGAAGCCGACGCCGTCATTGAGGCGCTTGGAGACGACGCGCGAACGCTTCACCACCGCCGTCGGATCGTAGGTGACGTTATCGGCCGCAAGCCCGTAATCCTTGGCATGCTGCAGATAGTGAAAAATCTCCGCCGAGCGCAGCAGCGCCTTGGTCGGGATGCAGCCCCAGTTCAGGCAGATGCCGCCGAGATAGTCGCGCTCGATGATCGCAGTCTTGAATCCCAGCTGGGCCGCGCGGATAGCGCAGACATAGCCGCCGGGACCCGAACCGATGATGATGATGTCGAAACTCGTATCAGGCATTCCAATTCTCCCGGCGCGTCCCAACGTACTTATCTAAGGCCGCTGGTAAAGCGGCGTTATAGCAATGTCATGCGTTTCTCACTTGTCACACCCGCTTTTGTTCGCGGCTGGCGGCAGCGACCAGCCAACGCGCCCTCAAAGGTCGAGTGTAACACTGACATGCGCCCGCGAGACGCAAGGCATCATGCGATCCTGCCGGCTGGCCAGCGGCAGGACAACGTCGCGATGGATCACCCGTCCGTTGCGATATCCGCACACGCATGAGCCGCAAACGCCCAGTTCGCACGACGATGCTGTCGCCAGCCCATGGGCGCGTAAAACCTCCAGCAGCGATCGATCGGCCGGCACATGCAGGACCGCGCCGGTCGAGGCGATGAAGGCATCAAACGGTTCGGGCTTGAAGTTATCATCGCTGATCGGATTGAAGACCTCGGTGTGGACACGGGTTTGCGGCCATCCGGTCGACGCTGCGTGCGCCAGCACCGGCTCAAGGAGCCGCGGCGGTCCGCAGACGTAGAGATGGCGGCCGTCGGCCGGCGCCCCGATCGCCGCAGCGCTGAACCGACACCCTTCGTTCGAGAACCATGTCCGCAGGCGGCCGCCGCAAAACGCGCGAATGTCCGCCAGGAGTGGCGCGGCCTCGGCCGAAGGCGCGCAGAGATGGAGCTCAAATTCGGCGTCCTCGCGCACAAACGTGCGAAGCATCGAAACGAAAGGCGTGATGCCGATGCCGCCGGCAACGAGGATGTGGCGCTGCGCACCCGTGGCCAGCGGAAAATTGTTGCGCGGCGCCGAGATATGAGCGATCGCGCCGGGCCTCAGGTTGGAATGCGCCCACACCGAGACGCCGCGGCCCGCCGGTTCGCGCTTAATCGCGATTTCATAGCCGGCGCGGTCTGCCGGATCGCCGCACAGCGAGTACTGGCGGACCCGGCCGTCAGGAATACGCAAATCGATGTGCGCGCCGGGCGCCCAGGCCGGAAGCTCGGGCTTGCGCGGGTGCACGAACCTCAAATGCAGCACATCGGGCGTCGTGTAACGCGCCTGCGCCACCTGCAGCTTCATGATCAGGCGCGCGGTCATCGGATCGGGATCAAGAAACGAGCTCGATGTCATCGCCCTGGCGGATGATTCCGCCGCGCTCGATGCTGCAATTGAGACCCGAGCGATTATAGAGCGGCAGATAGACCGGCAAGCCGGTCAATTCTTCCAGGTATTTGCACGGGAAGTTCAAGCGTCCGCCGCGCAGGATGACAGCTCCGACGCGAAACCGCCGCCCGACGAGATGATTGAGCGGCACCCCCCGCACCGTCAGATTGCGGCGGTGATCCTCGGGACTCAAGATGATCGGTCCGCCCTGCAGCGGCGGATCGTGCCGCGCTAGGGCGTCGAGTACCTCTTGTTCGATCAGCGTCACCTCGCGGACGTCGGCCTTCGGCGAGTAGGTGCCTCTTCCAGTGAAATAACGGTCGCCTTCGATGCCACGACCCGCAACGCAACGGGCTTCGGTCAGTTCCTCCATCTCATAGCTCGCCGCCTCGGCGATATGAATATGGAGCAACGTGCCGCGCCAGCCGGTGCAGCCTCCGGGCACCAACGTCGCCGCAGAGCCGGCGAAATGGTCGAACGCCTCGACCATCGGCGGAGCGAGAAGCGCGCGCGGTAGCTCGTTCATGCGACCCAAAACTCCATCCTGCCGTGACCAAGCTGCCGGCGATCCAAATGGATAATATCAGGCATCCATCACTTCAACGGCTTGCCCGCCATTTCGGGCGCGGCCATCGCGGCGGCGAGCGTCAGCAGTGCCAATACGATTAGGTACACGGAAATCGGCCAGGTCGCGCCTCCGCTCCAGGCCATGAAACTGGCGGCTGCAAACGGCGTCAGGCCGCCGCTGACCGCCGCGCCGATCTGGAAGCCGAGCGACGCGCCGCTATAGCGCAACCGCGCCGTGAACAGCTCGGAATACCACGGGGCACCAACGCCAAATCCGATAAGCTGCCCAAAGATGATGGCGGCAAGAATGGTCAGGGTGATGATCAATGGATCCCTCGTGTCCAGCAGCCAGAACATCGGAAAGGCGAAGACGATCGCGAACAGACAACTGGCGTAGAACATGGTTTTGCGGCCGATCCTGTCGGACAGCCAGCCGAACAACGGGATCGCCACGAACGCAACGACCGCCGAAAGCAGAAGCGCATTGAGGATCAAGCTTCGCGGCATCGCGAGCTTGGTGGTCACGTAGCTGATGGCGAAGACGCCGGCGATGCTGACATAGCTGATCTCAGAGAGCTTGAGACCGATCGCGGTGAAGAACGCCCGCCGCTGAGTGGTAAGGACCTCGACCAGCGGCAGTCTGGCCGTCGCCTTCTTGGCCGCGATCTCGCGGAATACCGGCGTTTCCTCAAGCTGCATCCGGATATACAGACCGACGCCGGCCAGGATGATGCTTATCAGGAATGGAATGCGCCAGCCCCAGCTGAGAAAACTCGGCTCCGCTAGTTGCGCCAGTAGCGTCAGCGCGCCGATAGCGGCGAGATTGCCGATCGGATAGCCGAGTTGAACCATGGAACCCAGAAGCCCGCGGGTCTTTACCGGCGCATTCTCAACCACCATGAGCACAGCACCGGCCCATTCGCCGCCAAGTCCGATGCCCTGAAGCAAGCGCAAGAGCACGAGCAGAACCGGCGCCAGCATGCCGATCTGGCTGTACGTCGGCAGTAGCCCGATCAGGAAGGTGCCGAGGCCCATAATGACGATGGTCATCGCCAACATGGCTTTGCGCCCGACCCGGTCGCCAAAATGTCCGAAGATCGCAGCGCCCAGGGGACGGGCGAAAAAGCCGACGCCGTAGGTTCCAAACGCAGCGATCGTGCCCAGCGTAGGATCGGACAGCGGAAAGAACAGCTTGTTGAAGACGAGCGCGCTGGCCGTGCCGTAGATGAGAAAATCGTACCACTCGACCGCCGTGCCGATGATGCTGGAAACGACAATACGTTTGATTTCGGGCGTTCGCTCGGCTGGACTTTCGGTGACGGAAACTTGTCCCACGACGGTCATGATCGTTGCCTTGATGAAATGTGATGGCGTAGAAGCGTTCAGACGCCACGCTTACGTGCAAAAAAGATGCCGAATGACCCGGTTCAGCAAGCTTCGTCGCCTGCACCGCCGGCACCGTGCAACAGAGGCGGAACCTATTCTTCGCTGGCGTCGATCATCTTGCCGGGCCTTTTCATAAGCCCAATCCGGATCGGGGACGTTGCGCACGCTGATGTCGCCGGCTGGGGCGCTGCCAGACCCGAACGCTGCGTGGCCCGGCACAATCTGCTCGCGCGTCATTGCAGCTTCAAGGCCATAATCCTTGGCGTGCTGCAGGAACGGAAATTCTTCGCAGAGCGCGCCGGCAAGATAATCGCGCTCCATAGTGCGGCCTTAAAAACCAAGCTGCACGGCGTGGATGGCGCAGACATAGCCGCCGGGACCGGAACCGATGATGATGATGTCGAAGAAGCGTATCGGGCACTCGCTAGTCCTCAGTCCGGGTTATGCTGCATTAGCCGCCAAGCAGTCCCTGTCGTGGGCGCGCCGATAAGTCGGGCCTGGTCTTAGAAGCGGCGATAATACGGCCCGTTAAGTCTGTACTGTCGCATCATCAGGCAGAATGGGGAAGTCTGAATCCACCATCTTTAGCGCACGGCTATCAAATTTCTTTTGCGTGGCCACTAAGCGCCGCCCATGAAATTAACGTGTACGCAAACGGCGTGCGCGGCGTTCTCTGGGAACGTACGAATTCCAGCGGCGAGCGGCGTGCCTTAGCCATCATCGAGGACTGTCCCATGCTACAAGCGTTTTGACGAGACGAATCCACGCGGCGTCGCGATCTTATCAGGACAATATCATATCTTAATGGCCTCGATGCAAATCGCGATATTCGCGCTCACAGGCTTTCGCTGAATAGTTTGAGGGGATCGCCTCGCAACTAAGCCGTATGGCTGCGATAACCTGATTTCACCGGAAGCGTAAGCGGCCTTGCTAAGGCCAACCTTTGATTTGCTAGGCAACTGCGTGACCGGCGCGTTTGCGACGACACCCTTTGGAGGTGACCCAATCGAATTTGTCGCCAGCTCCTTCGTCTGTTGCGTATCCAGCTTCTCAGACTGCCCGGCAGCCGCTTGTCGGTCTTCGAAACAAGGTTGCCGTAATGAAAGGTAATAAGGCCTCCAAATGTGGCAGCTATCGTGCCGCCTACAATAGAAATTGCCCATGCTGTCTTGGATCGCTGAGGATCCATCGTAGATAACTTATCATTTTCCTGCCGACCTCACACCAGCATCATCACGGGATTTTCGATCAGCGCCTTGAACGCGCCGATCAGCACGGCGCCGAGTGCGCCATCGACCGAGCGGTGATCGCATGACATCGTCACGCTCATGATCTGCGCCGCCTCGATCTTGCCGTTTCGCACCACCGCACGTTCCTCGCCGGTGCCGACCGCGAGGATGGTCGACTGCGGCGGGTTGATCACAGCGGTGAAATCCTTGATGCCGTACATGCCAAGGTTGGAAACCGATGACCCGCCGCCCTGATATTCTTGCGGTTTGAGTTTTTTGGCTCGTGCGCGCGCGGCGAGGTCCTTCATCTCGTTGGAGATCGCCGACAGCGATTTGGTTTCGGCATTGCGGATGATCGGCGTGATCAGGCCAGCCGGCAGTGCCACCGCCACGCCGACGTCCGAATGCTTGTGCTTGAGCAAGCCGCCTTCGGTCCAGCTGACATTGGCATCGGGCACGCGCTGCAGCGCCAGCGCCAAAGCCTTGATGACGAAGTCGTTGACTGAAAGCTTGTAGGCCGGCTTGCCGTCCTTGTCCTTCGGCGCCGCGGCGTTGATCTCCTCGCGCGCCGCAATGAGCTTGCCGATATCGCAGTCGACGGTGAGATAAAAATGCGGAATTGTCTGAGTCGAGGCGGTCAGCCGCTGCGCAATGGTGCGGCGCATGCCGTCGTGCGGAATGACTTCGTAGCTGCCCTCTTCGTAGAGCGCGCGGATTTGCTGATCCGACATCGACGGCGCGATGGCGGGAGCCGACGCGGGCGCTGCACTCGGGGCGCGCTCGGAGCCCGCAACCCCTTGCCTTCCTTCGCTGCTGCGATATCGCGGGCAATCACCCGGCCGTGCGGACCGGAGCCTTGAATACGGCCGAGATCGATGCCGGCTTCCTTCGCCAGCCGTCGCGCGAGCGGTGACGAGAACGCGCGGTTTGCGCCCTGACGGTTTGACTCAGGAGCCAGCGCTTTCGTGGTCGCAGCAGCGGGCTGAACGCCCTACCTGCCGCCGCCGGCGCAGCGGGCGGCGTCGGCGCCTTCGCTTGAGCTGACGGTGCGGCAGCCCGCGAGGCTTGGGGTGATGCGGGAGCGGCGCTGGGCGCTTTTGCAGCCGGAGCCCCCTTCGCTGCTACCGCTGCCGCAGCTTTCGGGTCCTCGCCTTCTTGTGCCATCACGGCGATAAGCTGGTTGACCGGCACATCATTGGTGCCTTCCGGCACCACGATCTTCGCCATCACGCCGTCGTCGACGGCTTCATATTCCATCGTCGCCTTGTCGGTCTCGATCTCGGCAATCACGTCACCGGTCTTGACCGCTTCGCCTTCTTTCTTGAGCCATTTGGCGAGGTTGCCCTTCTCCATCGTGGGCGACAGCGCCGGCATGAGGATGTTGATGGGCATGGCGCGGCAATTTCACCAAATAAAATTCAGCGGTAGCAAACGGCTTTCGCCGCCTCGACGACTTCGGCGACCGACGGCAGCGCGAGCTTTTCCAGATTTGCCGCATAAGGCATCGGCACGTCCTTGCCGGTGACGCGCGCGACCGGCGCGTCAAGATAATCGAACGCTTCCTCCATCATCCGCGCGGAGATTTCGGCGCCAACACCGGATTGCTTCCAGCCTTCCTCGACGGTGACGAGGCGACCGGTTTTTTTCACCGACTTGATGATGGTCTCGGTGTCCATCGGCTTGAGCGTGCGCAGATCGATCACCTCGGCGGAGATATTTTCCTTCGCCAGCTCATCCGCGGCCTTGAGCGCATAGGTCATGCCCATCGACCAGGCGACAAGCGTCACGTCGTTACCGGCGCGCACGACACGCGCCCGCCCGATCGGCAGCACGTAATCGTCAAGCTTCGGCACCGGCGAGGACACGCCGTAGAGGAGTTCGTTCTCGAGAAAGATGATCGGATTGGGATCGCGGATCGCCGCCTTGAGCAGGCCCTTGGCATCGGCCGCAGTTCGACGGCGCGATCACTTTCAGGCCGGGAACGTGCGAGTACCAGGAGGAATAATCCTGGCTGTGCTGGGCGGCTACGCGCGCGGCGGGGCCGTTAGGTCCGCGAAACACCATGGCGACGTCGACCTGCCCGCCGGACATGTAGCGCGTCTTCGCCGCCGAGTTGATGATGTGATCGATCGCCTGCATGGCGAAATTGAAAGTCATGAATTCGACGATCGGCTTTAGCCCGGCGAGCGCGGTGCCGACGCCGAGACCGGTAAAGCCATACTCGGTGATCGGCGTATCGATGACGCGCCGTGCACCGAACTCCTGCAGCAGCCCTTGAGTCACCTTGTAGGCGCCTTGATATTCGGCGACCTCCTCGCCGATCACGAACACGTCGGGATCGCGGCGCATCTCCTCGGCCATGGCATCGCGCAGCGCTTCGCGCATGGTCATGGTGACCATCTCGGTGCCTTCCGGCACTTCCGGGTCCGGCAAAGCCTGCACCGCCGGCGGCTTGGCGGTCCCTGGTTGCGCCGGAGCGGGAGCCGCGGCCTTCTTTTCCGGCTCTCCCGTCTCGGCGGCGGGCGGCGCCGGCACCTCGTCGGCAACCTCCGCCCTATCGTCGTCTTCGTCGTCGCCGAGTATCACCGCGATCGGCGTATTGACTGCGACGTCATTGGTGCCTTCCGGCACCAAAATTTTGCCGAGCGTGCCGTCATCGATCGCCTCGACCTCCATCGTCGCCTTGTCGGTTTCGATCTCGGCGATGACGTCGCCGGTCTTGACCGTATCGCCCTCTTTCTTGAGCCACTTGGCGAGATTGCCCTTCTCCATAGTGGGAGAGAGCGCGGGCATGAGGACTTGAATGGGCATGGTGGGTTTGGCGTGGCTAGCTTCGTCGATCGTCATGCTTTGATGGATCGCGGAAAGCGCGCACGAGCATAACGATCTTCACCGGTAGACGTCCGTGTAAAGCTCTGCGGGGTCGGGCTCGGCATCGTTGGTGGCAAATTCGGATGCCTCGTTGATGACGGCGCGTACCGAAGCATCGATTTTTTTCAGCTCGTCCTCGCTCGCCCATTTCTTGGCGAGAAGTCGCGCCCGTACCTGCTCGATCGGATCGTGCTCGGTGCGGACCTTGTCGACCTCTTCCTTGGTCCGGTATTTGGCCGGATCGGACATCGAGTGGCCGCGATAACGGTAGGTCAGCATTTCCATGATGGTCGGGCCGTTGCCGGCGCGGCACCACGCAATCGCCTGCTCGCCGGCCGCCTTGACTGCGCGCACGTCCATGCCGTCGACCTGCACGCCGGGGATATTGAAGGAAACGCCGCGCTTCGAGAAATCGGTTTGCGCCGAGGAGCGCGTCACGGCGGTACCCATGGCGTAACGGTTGTTCTCGATAACGTAGACGACCGGCAATTTCCACAGCTCGGCCATGTTGAAACTTTCGTAGACTTGGCCCTGATTGGCCGCGCCGTCGCCGAAAAAGGTCAGGCATACAGTGTCGGTATCGCGATACTTGTTGGCGAAGGCCAAGCCGGTTCCGATTGGGGCCGGTGCGCCGACGATGCCGTGCCCCCCGTAGAAATTCTTCTCGCGGGAGAACATGTGCATTGAGCCGCCCTTACCCTTGGAATAGCCGCCGCGCCGGCCGGTAAGCTCGGCCATCACGCCCTTCGGATCCATGCCGCAGGCCAGCATATGCCCATGATCGCGATAGCCGGTAATCATCTGATCGCCGTCGCGTTTCGCCATTTGCAGGCCGATCACCACCGCTTCCTGGCCGATATAAAGGTGGCAGAACCCGCCGATCAGCCCCATGCCGTACATCTGACCGGCCTTCTCCTCGAAGCGCCGGATCAGCAGCATCTGGCGGAGCGCGGCAAATTCCTCTTCCTGGCTGAATTCCGCGACCGGGCCCGGATGCGCGGCCGGCTCGGGTACCGGCCGGCTTTCGCTATGCTCGACTGGTTTCGTTTGGGCGACGGCCATTCAGCGTCCTCGAGACATCGCAGGCTTCCATCCCCATAGCCGAAATCGGCCAATGGCGAAAGTCGGCGCTCAGCGATCGGTTCCGACGAGCAAATCCTTGGCAGTAAAAAATTATTTTGGGAATGGCTGGCCGAAGTTCAAGGCTCGCCAGCCGGCGATGGCCGGGGCGTGTCTAGCATCAAGGTCAAATCGTTCGGATGCACGTAGTCGAGCAGCGCCCGGGCGCGTTCATCCAGCATATCGGGATCAAGCTTGCTGGACTTCAGCAGGGCGATGCGGCGCTCCCATTGCGCGCGCTCGATTTGCAGCCGGCTCAGCTCGGTCGACAGCGCCGCGATCTGCTGATCGATATCCTGCTTGGCTTTCAGCCCGTGATTGCCGGAAAACGCGTTGACGCCGAAATAGCCGATCAGCAAGGCGGCCGTGATGTACAGGCCGAGCGCAGTCAAGAATGAGCGCAGACGCTTGCGGGTGACCATGCCCGCAACCATGCGAGGGGCGGCTTAAGGCGATATTAATGGCCGGAGAGGGCGGCTTAAGGCAGGAGGTTGCGCAACTCGCTGAGCACGAAATTGCCAACCCGTTTACCGCGGTTGCGCAGATAGCGAAGCAGGCCTGCGTCGACGAAATAGGTCAGGAGAATGCTGTCGCGCGTCTTCACCTCGTCGCCGATGCGATCGGCCGAATGCCAAGTGTCGCTGCCGACGGCGAAGGCGTAGCCGCTATTGGGCGCGAAGGTCATCTGTTTCTGTTTGGCCAGTGTGCCGTCGGAACGCTTTTCGTGGAAAATCGTGCCGATATGCGTGGTCGAACGGTCCCGCGGCAGATAGAGCTGCACGGTGATGCCCTTCCAGCGGGTGTCGGTGTGCGGCGTGATCAGGTAGCCGGGAATGTCGCGCGTTAAGACCGGGATTGGAAACAGGCCGGTCTTGGCGTAACCGGGACCGAAGCGGCGTTCGAGCGCCGGCGCCAGCCTCCGTACGAACGCCTCTCGCACTGCGGATGAGCACAGCGCCCGGCCGACAACATCCCACACCGAGCGCTTTTCCGGTTTCAGGTGCCGGATGTATTCGGGAAACAAATCGATCTTCACCCGGGTATGGGTGCCGTCGGCGAGATCATGACCCTTGCTACGGCCGTGCATCGGCCGATAGTCCGCCGCCGCCGGCATGTTAGCGAGCATGGCGGCGTAGACGTCCTCCGGAAAGACGCGGTCGAGCACGAGATGATAAAATGGTGCCTCAAATGCGGGCGCCGCCTCGACCGATGCGGCGACGAAATCGCGCAGCCGTTGGATGGCAAGCGAGCGGCTTCCCGCCTTCAATTCAAGCGACTGATCCATGGCCAATATGCTCGAAGTGAGCGCCCCGACTGAATCCCACCAAAATAGCCTAGCTCCGATTGCCGGCGGCGCACAAGAACCGCGGTGATGACGGCTATGCCAGCGCCTTGAAGGCCGCGCGCCCGGCGTACATTGCCTGGCCGCCGAGCTCCTCCTCAATGCGCAAAAGCTGATTGTACTTTGCCGTGCGGTCGGAGCGCGCCAGCGAGCCGGTCTTGATCTGACCGCAATTGGTAGCGACCGCGAGGTCGGCGATGGTCGAATCCTCGGTCTCGCCGGAGCGATGCGACATCACGGCGGTATAGCCGGCCTTGTGCGCGGTTTCGACCGCGGCTAGCGTTTCGGTCAGCGTGCCGATCTGGTTGACCTTGATCAGGATTGAATTGCCAATCCCGTTCTTGATCCCCTCCGACAGCCGCGCGACATTGGTGACAAAAATATCGTCGCCAACGAGCTGGCAGCGCCCGCCGATCTTCTGGGTCAAGAGTTTCCAGCCAGCGAAATCGTCTTCGGCCATGCCGTCTTCGATGGACACAATCGGATAGCGCTCGACCAGCGAGGCGAGATATTCGACCTGCTGCTCGACCGAACGGGTCTTGCCTTCGCCCTGGTAGCGATAGGCGCCGTCGCTGAAGAATTCGCTCGCGGCCGGATCAAGTGCGAGCATGACATCGTCGCCGATCCGGTATCCGGCCTTCTCGATCGCCGCCACGATCTGATCGAGCGCCGCTTCGGCTGAGGGCAAGTTCGGCGCAAAGCCGCCTTCGTCGCCGACATTGGTGTTGTGCCCGGCGGCTTTCAACGCTGCGCGCAGGGTATGAAAGATTTCCGACCCGGCGCGCAAAGCTTCGGCAAAAGAAGATGCGCCTAGCGGCACAATCATGAATTCCTGGAAATCGATCGGATTATCGGCATGCACGCCGCCATTGATGATGTTCATCATCGGAACCGGCAGGAGCCTCGCGGACGTGCCGCCGATGTAACGATAGAGCGGCAGCTTGTTGGCGGCGGCAGCCGCCTTGGCGACGGCAAGCGACACGCCGAGAATGGCATTGGCCCCAAGCCGACCCTTATTGGGCGTGCCGTCGAGCCCGATCATGGTCTCGTCGATCTTGACCTGAGCCTCGGCGTCCATGCCGCTCAATGCATCGAAGATCTCGCCATTGACGGCCTCGACCGCGTTGCGCACGCCCTTGCCGAGATAGCGCTTCTTGTCGCCGTCGCGCAGTTCGACCGCCTCATGGGTCCCGGTCGAAGCGCCCGAAGGCACGCCCGCGCGGCCGCGAGAACCGTCGGCAAGGATGACATCGACCTCGACGGTCGGATTGCCGCGGCTGTCGAGAATTTCCCGGCCGATGATATCGACAATGGCGGTCATAGATGCTCCCGGCTGACGTATAAGGTCGAAGTCTTGGATCGAAGTCTTGGTAGGCTTGAGATCATGGCCGATCGAGGCGCTTCTACAGGATTGGCAAGGTCCTTGTCATGTGCATGGATGCGCGGCATGCAATCTGCGCAAATGTGAAGTCCATGGCGAAGAAACCTCTTCAACTCGGCCGCCCAACGCCAATCCCCACCTCGCCCGCCGAGGCGGTACTCGACCGCGTCCCTAGTCCGCATCCGGACACAAACTACGTCGCCCGCTTTACCTTCCCTGAATTCACCGTCATGTGTCCGGTCACTGGCCAGCCCGACTTCGCTACCCTCGTGATCGATTACGTGCCACGGGCGTGGCTTGTGGAATCGAAATCGCTCAAGCTTTACCTGAACAGCTTCCGCAATCACGGCGCCTTCCATGAGGAATGCACCGTGGCGATCGGGAAAAGGCTGGTAGCTCTTTTGAAGCCGAAATGGCTGCGCATCGGCGGCTATTTCCATCCCCGCGGCGGCATGCCGATCGACGTATTCTGGCAGGCGGGCAGACTTCCGCCGGCGTCTGGGTGCCCGAACAGGGTGTCAGTACCTATCGCGCCCGCGGATAGAAAGCGACCCTCGCAGCGTCGCGATCAGCGCCGCGACTTCGTTTGCCGGATCGACTGCGCGCATGACCACGCCCATCACCGCCACCCCAGCTGCCCCCGCAGCGACGAGCTCAGCAACGCGCGCCGCATTGACGCCGCCGATCGCCAGCACCGGCACGCAAGCGGCGCTTACGATCTCAAATAGACCTTTGCGGCCGATCTCGGGGCCGTAGCCGGGTTTGCTCGCCGTCTCGAAGGCCGGACCAGCCAGCGCATAGTCGACGAACGCAGGATCGATTGCCGCGGCCTCGGTTGCGGTGTGGACGGAGACGCCCAGCAGCTTGTCGGGACCGATGAGCGCTCGGGCCGCTGCGGGATCGCTGCCCGAAGCTAGATGTACTCCGTCCGCGCCAGCGGCCTTGCTGAGAGTGGCATCACCGTGCAGCATCAGCTTCGCTCTGCTCGCGCGCGCCATCGGTACGAGCGCGCGCAGCAGAAGAATTTGCTCGTCCGGCGGCAAATCCTTCTCCCTTAAGCTAACCCAGCGGCAACCGGCCTCAAGCGCGGCGGCGAGAATGTCCTTCAGCGGCAACCGCGCCTGCCGGCGATCGGTCACGAGCAGGAGCGGAGGATCGGGCAGCTTCGTATTCATCGCATCCTGCTCCTATTTGCGCGGTGCACCATGATGCGCGGCGCGTCAGGTCCTTGCACGGACCCAGGTCTTTATGGGAGATTGGTTGAGCGTTGGAACGGGGTTACGGGTCATGCTTACCAAATCAGTAGTGAGAATCGCATTGGCAGGCGCCTTGGCGCTCGCTTCGATGTCGCCGACCATGGCGAAAATGAGCAAGGAACCGAACGCATGTGCCATGCCGGATCTGCGCTGCACGGCCGCGAGCACCTGTGACAAAAATGGTTGGTGCAAGGTATACGGCTGCGTCATCAACCAAACCGTCCTGCTGCCATTCGCGTGTAATGAAAAAGCCGGCGGCTGCTTGCAGAGGCACTGCTGATCGGCCGACAGGGCCTGCAAGCTCGGCTTTTCTTTGGTAATAGCCAGCGGGCGCGGCGGCGCATCCGCGGGCCACGGTTCTTGATGCCTTGAATTCGGCGGCGCACGGTGCCAGCTAGCACCTTTATGAACCGCCCTCCCCGCATCTCGCTTGTTTCGCTCGGTTGTCCGAAAGCGCTGGTCGATTCCGAGCGCATCATCACGCGGCTGCGCGCCGAGGGTTATGAACTCGTCCGCGATCACGCTGACGCCGATCTCGCCATCGTCAATACCTGTGGTTTTCTCGACAGCGCGCAGGCGGAATCGCTTGGCGCTATCGGTGCAGCGCTCGCGGAGAACGGCAAGGTCGTCGTCACCGGCTGCATGGGCGCAGAGCCGGAAAAGATCACCGCTGCACATCCGAACGTGCTGGCGGTGACCGGCCCGCAGCAATATGAGAGCGTGCTCGCGGCTGTTCACCGCGCCGTACCCCCGCAACACGATCCCTATACCGATCTCATTCCGCCGCAGGGTATCAAACTGACCCCGCGCCACTACGCTTATTTAAAGATTTCAGAGGGTTGTAACAATCGCTGCACGTTTTGCATCATACCGCGATTGCGCGGCGATCTGGTCTCGCGGCCGGCCGCCGATGTGCTGCGCGAGGCCGAGCGGCTGGTCGCCGCCGGGGTTAAGGAGCTGCTGGTCATTTCCCAGGATACGTCGGCTTACGGAGTCGATTTGAAATACGCGGCGAGCGAATGGAACGGCGGCAAGGTACGCGCCAAATTCCTCGACCTTGCGCGTGCGCTCGGCGAATTCGGCGTTTGGGTGCGGCTGCACTACGTCTATCCGTATCCGCACGTAGATGACGTCATTCCGCTGATGGCGGAGGGCAAAGTGCTGCCCTATCTCGACGTGCCGTTCCAGCACGCCAGTCCCGCCGTGCTCAAACGCATGCGCCGGCCGGCAGCGCAGGAGGAAACGCTGTCACGTATCCGGCAGTGGCGCGCCATCTGCCCCCGTCTCACCATTCGCTCGACCTTCGTTGTCGGCTTTCCGGGCGAGACGGAGGAGGATTTTTCGCTGCTGCTGGACTGGCTCGACGAGGCCGAACTCGATCGCGTCGGCTGCTTCCGCTACGAGCCGGTTGCCGGGGCCGCGGCGAACGACCTGGCGGCACCAGTACCCGAGGCGGTCAAAGCAGAGCGGTGGGACCGTTTGATGCAACGACAGCAAGAGATTTCGCGCAAACGCCTCAAGCGCAAAGTCGGCGCCCGCGAGCGCGTGATTATTGATGAGGTTGGGCTTGCCGGGTCAGCTCCGGCAAACGCCAAAGGCCGCAGCAAAGGCGACGCGCCGCAGATCGACGGCACCGTTTTTGTGCAAAGCCACCGGCCGCTGCGGGTCGGCGAAATCGCTACAGTGAAGATCGAGCGCGCCGACGCCTATGATCTCTACGGTACCGCGGTAGGTTATTGATCCGTCGGTCTGTCGCCGGACAGCGGCCGACGCCGACGCCACTGGTTTGTTTTCGCTGGTATTGTTGCGCATTCGGCGCTTTCATTCCGCGCGAGGCGCTAAGTCGTGGCTGCGATCTTTATCACCGGGACGGGCACCGGCGTAGGAACGACCTTCGTCGTCGCTTCGCTGATCCGACACTTGCGGCAGTTGGGCCGTGTGGTCGACGCCATCAAGCCGATCGTGAGTGGATACGGTCCGGCGCAAGCGCCGGCGAGCGATACTGGCTTGCTCCTCGCAGCCCTTGGTCTGCCGTTCTCGCCGGAAGCAGTCGATCGCATTTCGCCCTGGCGCTTTCGCGCCCCGCTGGCGCCCGATTTGGCGGCACGGTCGGAGGGCCGCAGCATCGACGTCGATGGCGTCATCGCCTTTTGCCAAAGTGCAATCGAGCGGCGACGCGACGCTTTGTTAATCGAAGGTATCGGCGGCGTCATGGTGCCGCTCGATGAGCACCGCACCATCCTCGACGTGATGATGGCGTTACGCCTGCCACTTATCCTGGTCACCGGCTCTTATCCGGGCACCATCAGCCACACCCTGACCGCGCTCGACTCGCTGTTCCGGCGCGACATGAGCGTTCTCGCCACCATTGTCAGCGAGACCGCGGGGAGCAGTCTGCCGCTCGATGAGGTGGTTGCCACCATCGGTCGGTTCACAGCGCCAGTAATGGGTTTACCGCGCCAGCGGCGCCAGGGTTAGGCCGCTTTACGAGAAAAATCGGATCTGCAGCACGGTTTCCAGCGTTCCTTCGAGATTGAACAACGCGTGGAGCAAGAACGTCAGCAGGGTCGATCCGCTCCGCCAGCGCATCCAGCCGAGGAACAGGCCGATAACAAAGATCTGCAGAATGCCAGTCCAGTCGTATTGGACGTGCAGCGCTGCCCACAATATCGAAATCACCACGATTGCCGGCCATGCCAAGCGATCAGTGCGGGCCCAGCCGCGGAACAAAAATCCGCGAAACATGATTTCCTCGCCCGCGGGCGCGACGATGATGGCTCCGGCCAACAGCGCCGGAAGCCATCCTTCCGTGGCGGCTGTCGTATAAGACTGCAGCTGAAATGGCGTCACCAGCGGGCGGCCGCTCAAATACAGGAGCGCGTCGCTGACAGCGATCAAAGCCACGAGCCACATAAGTCCGACTTTTAAGTAATGCGTTGGCGGCAACGCCAGTGCCAGATACTCCGCCTGGCGGGCGCGGGCGAGCCGGACGGCGAGAGCCAGCACAGCAATTGTGATCGGGTTGGCGACCAGGATGAACACGGTGACCATGGAACCGTCGAACGGCACCGCCAGCAGTGAATTCAGGTCGCTAAAGCGCACCCACACCAGAACCGCGAGCGCGACGAATTGGCCTACCAGGAAGGCGAGAAACGCCCAGCCCAGGGTCGCCCAATAGCCCCAAATCTTCATTGAATGCCGCGCACTCTCACGGGATGAGGATGGAGGAGCCCGTCGTGGCGCGACTTTCCAGATCCCGATGCGCCTGCACCGCATCGCGCAGTGCATATGTCCGGCTGACCGGTATCTTCACCGCGCCGCTGCCGACCACGGCGAACAGCTCGTTGGTCATGGCCAGCAAATCCTCGCGTTTGGCCGCGTAAGTGTTGAGCGTCGGGCGCGTGGCGAATAGCGACCCCTTGGCTTGCAGGAGATTGATATTGAAGGCGGCAATCTGTCCCGAGGCGCTGCCGAAGCTCACGAACATGCCGAGCGGACGGATGCAGTCGAGCGACGCGGGAAAAGTATCCTTGCCGATGCTGTCATAAACCGCATTACACAGCTTGCCGCCGGTGATCTCTTTCACACGCGTCGGAAAATCCTCTTCGCGGTAGAGGATCGTGTGATGACAGCCATGCGCGCGCGCGAGCTCGGCTTTTTCCTTCGATCCGACCGTGCCGATGACGTCGGCGCCGAGATGGTTTGCCCATTGGCAGAAGATCAGCCCGACGCCCCCGGCCGCCGCGTGGATCAGCACCGTCATCCCCTTCTCCACCTTGAAGGTGCGGCGCAGGAGATATTCGACCGTCAAGCCTTTGAGCATCATGGCGGCGGCTTGCTCATAGCTGATGTTAGCGGGCAGCTTCACGGCGCGGTCAGTCGGGACCAACCGCTCCGCGGTGTAACAGCCGGGCCCGGTAACATAGGCGACGCGGTCGCCGCGCTTGAATTCATTTACGCCGGGGCCGACGTCGACGACCTCGCCGGCGGCCTCGCTGCCGACGATAAACGGCAAGCCGCCCGGCGCCGGATACATACCCGAGCGGAAATAAACGTCGGTGTAATTGATGCCGCAGGCATGTTGCTTAACCCGGATCTGGTCCGGCCCCGGAGCGGCAACGCTGATGTCTTCGTAGGTCAGAACCTCGGGACCGCCGACCTTATGCACGCGCACCGCAGCAACCATTTTCATCTCCTGTCACAAACCGTTTCGCGGGTGCGCGATCATAGGTAGTCACCGAAGCCGCGCAAGGGATCATTCGGCGCCGCGCAAGAGGCCGACAATCACGAAATAGATCGCGATGGCCGCGAGCGCCGCGCCCACCCAGGTCGGAGGTTCAAGCTTTTGCTCCAGCGCGAACAGCGCCAGCAACGCCCACAACACCAGAGCGGCCAGATTGGGCGCCCGCCAACGTGCCGCGCGCACCGGGTGCACGAAATAGATGGGCGCGAATGTCGCCGCCGCCAGCACGGCAATCGCGACAGCGCCGAGCCAGGGCGGGGGCTTGAGCAGGAACAAATAGAACGCCACGACGTTCCACAGCGCCGGAAAACCACGGAAGTAACTGTCGGCGGTCTTCATGCGCCGATCGGCGAAATAAAGCGCGCCGGTCACGGTTACGATCAGGCCAAGCGGCAGCGCGAGCGATCGACGGCAGCAATCCGCCACTGGCCATGGCGTAGGCCGGCACCAACACATAGGTGGTGAAATCGACAACGAAGTCGAGCAATTCGCCGGACCAGCGCGGCAGTACTTCAGCCACCCGCAGTCGGCGCGCAAAGGTGCCATCAACGCCGTCGATAATGAGCGCCACTCCGAGCCACAGAAACATTTGCGTCCAGGCGGCGCCCACCGCCGCGATCAATGCCAGCAGCGCGCAAGCGGCGCCACAGGCGGTGAAGATGTGGACCGCAAAAGCGGCGACGACGCGGGGCGCTGTCGTCTTTCCGGGTGACTCGGTCGGCTCCATTTCGTCAACCTACACGGGGATAGATGATACCTGCGCAATCTCTCTGTCATTGCTCGTCTTTTGACATACATTCGCGAAAGCGAATTCACCAGGAAGACCGATGGCATTCGTAAACGGCGCCAAGGAGAACATGACCGCCGAGGTGGCGGTTGTCGGTGGCGGGCCGACCGGCCTCTTCAGCGCCATTGGGCTTGCCTCGGCCGGCGTGGAGACGCTGCTCGTTGCGCCGCAGCCGCCCGACGACACCGCACCACCGCGCTGCTCGCCGGTTCGGTAACTGCGCTTAAGACGTTGGGCGCATGGGACGCCTGCCTGCCGCATGCCGCCCCACTCGTGACAATCCGCATTGTCGATGACACGCAGCGGCTCATGCGTGCGCCCGAGGTTACATTCGTCGCCGCGGAAATTGGCCTAGATGCCTTCGGCTACAATATCGAGAACCGTCATCTTATCGCCGCGCTCGATGCCCGCGCGGCACAGCTAAAGATTTCGCGCGTCCCCGCCGCAGCACAGGCGATCGAAACCGATCCAGCCGGCGTCACCATTAAGCTCGAAGACGGCGCGGTGCGCGTGCGGCTGGTGGTCGGCGCCGATGGACAGCGTTCGCTATGCCGCGCCGTGGCCGGAATCGGCACCCGGCGACGCACCTATCGGCAAACTGCGATCTCGCTGAACCTCTGCCCATAGCAGGCCACACCACGATACGGCGACGGAGTTTCACACCGAAAGCGGACCCTTCACGCTCGTGCCCCTGCCCGGCCAACGCTCGAGTCTGGTCTGCGTGCTCGACCCCGAACGCGCGGCGGCACTTTCGGCCATGACCGACGCGGAGCTTTCCGCCGAGATCGAGCACCGGGCGCATTCGCTGTTCGGCAAAGTGAGTGTCGAGCCGGGGCGCGGCGTGTTTCCGCTCGCGATCGAGACGGCGCATTCCTTTGCCCGCCAACGCATTGCGCTCGTTGGCGAGGCGGCCCATGTCGTGCCACCGATCGGAGCGCAGGGGCTCAATCTCGGCCTGCGCGACGCAGCGACGCTCGCTGAAGTCGTGGCCGATGCGCGGCGACAAAATATCGATGTCGGCTCAGCCGGCGTGCTCGCGCGCTATGATGCGCAGCGCCGCGCCGACGTGACCAGCCGCGCTATCGCCGTCGATCTCCTCAACCGAAGTCTGCTGACGGACTTTTTCCCGGTGCAAGGCGTGCGCGGCCTTTCGCTGTTCCTGGTCGACCGCATCGGCCCGTTGCGGCGCGCGCTGATGCGCGAAGGCGTCACCCCCGCGGCCTCGCAACCCCGCCTGATGCGCGGGCAAACCGTTTGACGGACCGCCATTTCCTAGGCACGCGTGCCGTGAAAAACGGCTTGGCGCGGGCCCGCCGTTCATCCTACCGTTGCCATCGAGGTTGAGGATTAGGCATGAAGCTGCCGCGCAACTTTTTTAAGCCGCTGGCGATCGGGGCGCCGACGCCGTTGCGCGAGCTACCGCTCAAGCTTGAGCGCATGATTCATTTCGTGCCACCGCACGTGGAGAAAATGCGCGCCAAAGTGCCGGAGCTCATTCATCAGGTCGATGTGGTGCTCGGCAATCTCGAAGACGCCATTCCCGCCGATGCCAAGGAGGCCGCCCGCGCCGGCTTCATCGCCATGGCCAAGGCTAACGACTTTGGCTCGACCGGACTGTGGACGCGGATCAACGCGCTCAATTCGCCCTGGGTGCTCGACGACATTTGCGAGATCGTCGCCGCCATCGGCCAAAAACTCGACGTCATCATGCTGCCGAAAGTCGAGGGCGAATGGGACATCCATTATCTCGACCAGCTGCTCGCCCAACTCGAAGCCAGGCATGCGGTCAAAAAGCCGATCCTCATTCATGCCATCCTCGAAACCGCCGAGGGCGTGAACAATGTCGCCACGATCGCCAGCGCCTCACCGCGCATGCACGGCATCAGTCTCGGTCCGGCGGACCTCGCCGCCTCCCGCGCGATGAAGACGACCCGCGTCGGCGGCGGTCATCCCGACTACAAGGTGCTGGCTGATGCCGCGCCGGGGAGCACCACCGATACGCCACGCGCCGTCTATCAGCAGGACCTCTGGCACTACACGATTGCGAAAATGGTCGATGCCTGCGCCGCAGCCGGCATCAAGCCGTTCTACGGCCCGTTCGGCGATTTCGCCGACAGCGCCGCCTGCGAGGCGCAGTTCCGCAACAGCTTCCTCATGGGCTGCGTCGGTACGTGGACACTGCATCCAAGCCAGGTCGCTATCGCCAAGCGCGTGTTTTCGCCCGACCCTGTCGAGGTCGCCTTTGCGAAGAAGATCATCGCCGCCATGCCCGATGGCAGCGGCGCCGTGATGATCGACGGCAAGATGCAGGACGACGCTACCTGGAAACAGGCCAAAGTGCTGGTCGACCTCGCTCGGCTCGTTGCCGCGAAGGACCCCGAAATGGCTGCGAGATATGCGTTATGAAACCAGCCGCCAATCGTGTCATGAACGGATATTCACCGTTTCGCCAGTTGCCCGCCATAATGGTATCATTGCATTGTTACATCGAACGCGCTGCCAAACGGGTCGCCGAGTTTTGGTTGTCATGAGCAAAGTTCGCATCGCCAAATATCAGATCGGCCAGGTCGTGCGGCACCGTCTGTTTCCGTTTCGCGGCGTGGTCTTCGACATCGATCCGATCTTCAGCAATACCGAGGAATGGTACGAATCGATCCCGGTCGAAGTTCGACCGCACAGGGATCAACCATTCTATCATCTGTTCGCCGAGAACGATGAGACCGAATATATCGCCTATGTCTCCGAGCAAAATCTGTTGCCGGACAACAGCGACGAGCCGGTCCGCCATCCGCAGGTCGCGGAGGTGTTCGTGAAGGACGGCGAGGGCCGCTATCGCCCCCGCGCGGCGACGACACACTAACCTATTCCGCTCGTCATTCCGGATCGCCGCGAAGCGGCGAGTCCAGAAACACATATTCGCTGACCATGGTGACTAATTCCGCGCCCCGGCCATTTTTGGCTGGGGCCCGTTGGCTCGGCCCCGGAATATCAAGGACCGAAAGCCGATCGCAACCTATGGGGTCTTGCCGGCCGGTGGCGCTGCCGACGAGGTGGGAGCACCACCTGGCTGGTTCTCCAATTTCTTGCGCGCTTCATCGGCGCGCCGTTGCAGCTCTTCCTGCAGTTTGCGTTGCTGCTCCTCGAAGACCTTGGGATCAGTCGGCGGACCGTCATAGGCTTTGGCGAAATCAGGAAGCGGCATCACCACGCTAATCGGCTGTCCGCTCGCATTGATCCCCTGGATGACGAGACCTTGGCCTTTCTTCAACTTGCCGATCAATTCGGCACTGGCCTCATAATCCGCCATACAGCCATTGGTGAAGCAGATCACGTAGGGCGCGGTCATCGGCTGGCCTTGGTCGATGATGACGCGCGTGCCGTGAGTAAGCTGCATGCCCAGCGGCAATGTGACGCGCAAAAGCTTTCGCTCCTGGCCTTCTGGCTCGATGAGGACGGCGGCAGCGACCGGCTGTCCCGACTCGACGCGGGCGTCCTTACCGGTGAAGCAGACCTGCTTGGCATCGGGAGGTGGCGTCTGACCCGGCTGACCCTTGAGACAAAACTTGGTCCAGGGCGAGAAGATCAGCTGCACTTGCTGTTGTTGCTGGCCGTTCTGGCCTGGGCCGGCCTGCTGCCCCTGAGCGGGCGGTGCCTCGGCGGGCGGGGCTGGTTGCTGCGCCTCCGGCGCCGGTTTGGCCGGCTTCCTCGCCGGCTTGGGTTTGGCGGCCGGAGCTGGCGTTGTCTCGGGCTGTTGGGCGAAGGCCGGCGAGCCGACGGCAACGGCGACTGCGATCGTCAACGGCAACCCGAGCGCAATCGGCTTGGCAAAAGGCGCCGCGAGCGTTTTGGCCATGGCAGCGAGCATTCGGCGCGCCGGTCTCGCCGGGGCCGACGCAGTACAATAGGTCATAAGTGCAGTCCCTCGTTAAGTGCTGCCGCTTGCAAATCGACCGCGGTCGATTTGCGCCCCACTATCCCGGCATTCGCCGGCCAAGCCGCATCCGGCTGGCACCGCTTAATCACCGTTCGACGTAGATTACGGCAACAGCGTGACACCCCCAATGCGTCGGACCCTCAAATAGCCCACTTGCGAGACGAGATAAAGCGGGCGCCGAAATTGTGGCGATAAGGCGCTGTCGCGACTGTGTTACATTTGTAAACCTCCAACCCGAATCGCGTCGAGCTTCAGTCGCGCCGATGCCCGCTACGATGAAAGCCCGCGCCGTCACTGCTGCCGCCTCGGCGTACGCCGTTTTTTGCGTCGCCTTCGCCGCTTTGGCCTGCGCGACGCCTTCGGCGGCGGAAGCGGCTCACGCCATCGCCATGCACGGCACGCCGGCAATGCCGGATGACTTTGCCGTGCTTCCTTATGCCAATCCCGACGCCCCGCAGGGAGGGCGGCTGGTGCAAGGCGTATTAGGTACCTTCGACAGCCTCAATCCGCTCATCGTAAAGGGCCTCGCCGTGCAAGCGGTCCGCGGCTATGTGATCGAGAGCCTGATGACGCGCGGTTACGACGAGCCATTCACGCTTTACGGCCTGCTCGCGCGCACCGTCGAAACCGACGATACGCGCAGCTACGTCACCTTCTCCCTCGATCCCGCGGCGCGCTTCTCCGACGGCACTCCGGTGACCGCCGAGGACGTTCTTTTCTCCTGGCAGCTCCTGCGCGACCACGGCCGCCCCAATCACCGCATCTACTATGCCAAGGTGGTCAAGGCCGAGAGCCTCGATGCACACACCGTGCGTTTCGACTTGAGCGGCAGCAACGACCGCGAACTGCCGCTTATCCTCGGACTGATGCCGGTGCTGCCGAAACATGCGATCGATGTCGCGACCTTCGAGGACACAACGCTGGCGAAGCCAGTCGGCAGCGGGCCTTACATCATAGCCGATGTCGACCCTGGTAAGAGTGTCACGCTCAGGCGCGATCCCAATTACTGGGGAAGTGCGTTGCCGATCAATCGCGGCCTGTGGAATTTCGCCGAGCTGCGCTTTGACTACTACCGCGACGCCAATGCCTATTTCGAAGCGTTCAAAGCCGGCCTTTACGACGTGCGAAGCGAAAACGATCCGAGTCGCTGGCAGACTGGCTATAACGTCCCGGCGGTACGCGATGGGCGCATCGTCAAGGAGTCGTTTTCGACCGGCTTGCCGAAGCCGAACTCTGCATTCGTTTTCAACACCCGGCGCTCAATCTTCTCCGATAGCCGGGTGCGGCAGGCGATTTCGTTTTTGTTCGACGCCGAATGGGTCAACCACAACTTCTTCTTCGATCTTTATCGGCGCAGCGCGAGCTTCTTCGACGGCTCGGAGTTATCCGCCTATCACCGACCGGCGAACGAGCGCGAACGCGCATTGCTTAAGCCGTTCTCGGACGCGGTCCGCGCCGACGTGCTCGACGGTACCTGGTCGCCGCCGGTCGCGGACGGCTCAGGCCGCGACCGGAACGACCTGCGGCAGGCGCTGGTGTTGCTTAGCGCCGCCGGTTACGAACTCAAAGGAACGACGTTGCGCGAGCGCGGAAGCGGAATGCCGTTCAGCTTCGAGATCATGGTGACCAGCCGCGACGAGGAGCGTCTGGCGCTCGCCTTTTCCAGCAATTTGGCGCGCGCCGGCATCGAGGCGCGCGTGCGGCTCGTCGATGCCGTGCAATACGATCAGCGCCGGATTTCGTTCGATTTCGACATGATCGAGTATCGTTGGGAGCAGTCGCTGTCGCCCGGCAACGAGCAAAGCGTCTATTGGGGTTCGGCCGCGGCCGACGAGGAGGGCTCGCGCAACTATATGGGCGTACGCAGTCCCGCAATTGACGCCATGATCGCCGCCATGTTGCGGGCCCGCGAACGGGCCGACTTCGTCGCCGCCGTACGCGCGCTCGATCGGCTGCTCATCTCCGGTTTCTATGTCGTGCCGCTTTTTTATCTGCCCGAACAATGGGTGGCGCGCTGGGCCTTTATCGCGCATCCGGCACGAACGTCGCTTTCCGGCTATTTGCCGGAAACGTGGTGGCATCAATCGAAGCGGGCACTGCAATGATCCTCGGCGACCCTGCGCTCGCCGCGACCCGGCCGGCACACGGCTCAAGTCCCGTCACCATCGATGAGGTGTTCCGCCGGCTCGCGCAGCGGCACCCTGACGCGCTCGCGCTCGCCGATGCCGCCAACCGCGAGAGCTTCACGGACGGTGAACCGCGGCGCCTCACCTATGCGCGGGCCAATCGCATGGTCACGGCAATCGCCGGGCGGCTGCGCAGCATGGGGCTGCCGACGGATGCCGTTGTCGGCATCCAACTGCCCAACATCGCCGAGAACATCCTGGTCATACTTGGTGTATTGCGGGCAGGCATGATCGCGGCGCCGTTGCCGCTCCTTTGGCGGCGTGTCGACGCCGCCACAGCGCTTGCGCGCATCGGCGCCAAGGCGCTGGTTTCCTGCAGCCATGTCGGCGCTTTCGATCATTGCCAGTTGGCGATGCGCGTAGCGGCGGAAGTGTTCTCCATTCGCTATGTGTGCGCATTTGGAAAAAACCTACCCGACGGCGTGGTGTCATTTGAGGATCTCCTTACTGCGGAAGCGGTCGACGCGCTATCGCCAGACCGCGAACGAAATGGCAATGCCGCCGCGCACGTCGCGGCCATCACTTTCGATGTCGGCGAAAGCGGCGTTGTGCCGGTTGCGCGCAACCATCCCGAGCTGCTGGCAGCCGGTCTCGCCGTGATGCTCGAAGCCGGCCTGACGCAGAATTCAAAGATTTTATCCGCACTTGTCCCATCGTCTTTCGCCGGCATCAGCCTCACGCTGCTGCCCTGGCTGCTTAGCGGCGGCACGCTCGCACTTCACCACTTGTTCGACCAAAAGGTTTTCGATCGCCAGCGGCGAGATGATCGTTGCCAGACCCTGATCTTGCCGGGGAGCGTCGCATTCGCCTTCGCCGAAACGGACGGCTTCGCCGTAGATCGGCCTCAATGCGTGATCGCGGCGTGGCGCTCGCCCGAGCGGCTCGCCATGAGTCCCGCTTGGCATGGGCCAGGCATAACCTTCGTTGACGTTCCGATCTTTGGCGAAACCGCTCTCGTTCCCGGCCGCCGCGACGGCGGCGGCAGGCCGAGCCCAATTTCCTTTGGCCCCGTCGTTGCACCGCGTGGCAGTTCAGGCGGGGCTGTGGTTGCCGAACTAACGCGGACGGATGCCGGCACGGTGGCCGCGCGCGGAGCTATGGTGCCGCACCATTCCTTCCCGCCCGGGATCGAACGCTCTGGCTTGCCGCATTTTACGATCGGGCGCGGTGGGCTGGTCGATACCGGCTACAGCTGCCGCGTCGAACTCAGCCACCAAGGGGATGGTCGTCACCGGCCCGCCCGCAGGCATCGTCAGTGTCGGCGGCTATCGCTTTCCACTCCGCGACCTACAGGAGGTCACAGACCGCATCGATAGCGGCTCAACGCTCGCGGCGCTGCCGGATCCGCTCCTCGGACAGCGCCTGATCGGAAACGCTGCCGACCGGGACACGATGCAAGCAGCCCTCAACGCGGTCGGCGTCAACCCGATTGTCGCTGCCGCCTTTCGCGACCGTCGCGAGTACTGTGTTTCCCCCATTGACGTCGCCGGAACAATGGTTTGACGGAGCGGCGTGCAGATCCGGCAAACCTCTTATCTTACACCTTCCGGGAGGTTCCGTGTTCCGCACTGGGAACCAAGCGTCTCGGCTTTCGTTTCTCTGCTGTGAAGCGGCGCGGCAGGCGGATATGAAATTCTTGGTCGAGGTAGTCCGTACCAGTAAGGAGGGCGAGCGGATCTTGGGCCGTTTGGAAATAAACGAGCCAAACCCGCGGAAAGCGCGAACGAAGGCCCAGCTGCTGTTGGCTCCTTGGCGCAATAGAGGCGCCACCGACACTCGCGTGTTGAGTTACGGACAAACGGATCGGCAAACAGATCGTCGGTCCATCGGCGGTTGACAGTCCGCGGCCCGAGGCGCCGAGCCACCAATCGGCAAAGCCCGACGCTGCGGTCAGTGAGTATTTTGATTCCTTGCCTGCCGGAATCTTCGCGTCCCTCGCAGTTGTCGTCGCGGCGGTCCTCACCTTGCGACCGATTGCCGATAGATGGGGTGCCAGTCCCGCCCGCGCATATCCAGGCGCCATCGCACAAAATCGGTTGAATCCGTTTCCAGCGATCGTAACGTGGCGGATACGGGCCAGAGCCGCTGGAATCGATCGCATGTGCGCCGCAACAGATCAAAATACCCTTGCGCGCCGCGCGGATCGTAGCCGTCAACAAATATGATATGCCGTCGCTGAACCGGACCGACGCTGCGCTCATGCAGTGGCGCAAAATCATCAATTCTATGCATTCAACAAAACCGGCGCCGTTGCCGTCCGGCACGTGACAACGGCAGCGCCGCTCACAGGAACTTGTTGCTCCGAAGAAAATGTCTCCAAACACTGCATACGGAGCGAAGAAACGACACTCAATTACGAATATGTCAGTCTGTGACACGCAAGTCAGTTTTGATAACATTCGGATCGTGATAGGGTTTTGGCCTGATCGGAGGTTGCGACAGTGACCGGAGCGCGACGCCGCATACTCGTTATCGAGGACGATGCCGAGACCGCACAGCAAATCGCAGACTTCCTTGCGACAAGTGGTTATCACGCCGATCTGGCCCTCAACGGCCAGGACGGATTGGAGCTAGGGCTCTCCGACGGCTATGCCGTGATGACGATTGATCGCATGCTTCCCAGCATCGATGGTCTTGCTCTTATCCGACACCTGCGCGACGCCGGGATCGTCACGCCCGCTTTGATTATCAGTGCGCTCGGCGAAGTCGACGATCGGGTCCGCGGCCTGCGCAGCGGCGGCGACGATTATCTCGTTAAGCCGTTTGCATTCGCCGAGCTTTTGGCGCGCATCGAGGCTCTCGCCCGCCGCAGCACGGTCGTCGTCAAGGAGACGGTATTGCGGGTCGGCGATCTTGAGCTCGATCTCGTGTCGCGCACAGTGAACCGCGGCGGCAAGGAAATCGATCTATTGCCGCGTGAATTCCAGGTCCTTGAATATCTCGTTCGTAACGAAGGTCAGGTCGTGCCGCGCGCAATGCTGCTGCAGCATGTCTGGGACCTTCAATTTGACCCGACGACCAACATCATCGATGTCTATGTCGGGCGCGTTCGCCGCAAGGTCGACAGTCAGCACATCTATCCCCTTATTCATACCATCCGCGGCGTGGGATTTTGTGTCCGTGCTCCTAGCTAAGACTTTACGATCCTCGACGTTCAAAAGGGCGCTGATCTTCATCGTGGTCTTCGGCGCCATGGTTTTTGCGCTTTTCGGCTATGTGTATTCGTCGACGGCATCCTACGTTTTGGGTCGATTTGATCGTGCCATCGATACCGACCGCGCCATGCTCAACGCGGCTTATGAAAGCGGCGGACGCGACGGGCTCGTTTCCGAGATCAATAAATTCGTCACGGATAAACGTCTCGACGACAGCATCATTTTGCTGGCCGATCCGTCGTTCGCCGTCATTGCCGGCAATCTTCACAGCTGGCCGCCGAGCGTGGCCGGCGACTTAGGATTGCGCAGCTTTGAGCAGAATGAACCAGACGCGGAGACGGCACACCGTCGCTTATTACGGGCGGCTTTCGAAACCCTGCCGGATGGATCGCATTTGCTGGTCGGAAAGGACGTCAGCGATCTCGATCAGATAGCCGGCCGGATTTACCTGGCGTTGAGCTTTGTCATCTCGTTGATATTCATCATCGGAGTGGTCGCGGCTATCGCCGTGACCCGGCGAACGGTTGGGCGGATTGAAGCCATCAATGGCACCAGCCGCGCCATCATGCAGAGCGGACTGGGCCAGCGCGTGCCGGTCTGCGGCTCGCGCGACGAGTGGGATCAACTCGCAGAAAATCTCAACTCGATGTTCGTTCGCATTGAAGTGTTGATGGGAGAAGTGAAGCAAGCGACCGACAATGTCGCGCACGATCTGCGTACGCCGCTCACGCGCATGCGCGGCCGGCTGGAAAAGGCCAGCATCGGACAACGAGAACCAAAAGCAGACCAATCACTGATCATCGACACCATGGCGGACCTCGATGATGTGTTGCGCATGTTCTCGTCGCTCACTCGCATCTCCCAGATCGAGACCACAACGCGGACGGCGGCATTCCGCTCGGTCGATTTGGTGGAAATTGCCGAAGCGGTCGTTGAGTTGTTTGACGCCGCCGCGGAAAACAAAAATGTGCGCCTCACGCTGGTTGCCGACAAGCCGGTGCTCATCACCGGCGACCGGGACCTGTTGTTCGATGCGGTCGCCAATATCATCGACAACGCGATCAAGCACGGCAGCGAGGCGGGACGGGTGACAGTAGCACTGGACCAGAGTGACACTGGCGCGCTGATTTCGGTGTCCGACGATGGCCCGGGAATCCCGGTCGACGAGCACCAGCATGTTTTCCGCCGCTTTTACCGGCTCGAACGAAGCCGTCGCACGCCGGGCAATGGGCTTGGGCTGAGTCTTGTCGCCGCGGTCGCGCGGCTTCACGAAGCGCGCATCCAATTGATCGACAACATGCCCGGTCTCAAAGTCGAATTGCAATTCCCGGCGAGTTGAAAATTGGACTGTGGCTCTTCCCTTTTGCTCCCCGTGGATTTCAGCATTCTTAGCGCGGCATCACGCGGTGCCGGACGACCTGCCGGCACCGCGTCCCCTCGCTCAGCCAGCGGGGCGATATCGCGCCTACACCACGCGGCCTTGCCTCACGGAAGCTCCCGAACCGAGCGGCGATAAAAGAACGCCGTCACGGTTCTGCAAGAGAACATGGTGCCAGAAGAAATGCCGACGGAACACGAAGTGGCGTCGGAAATAGAACGATCGATAAAACACGACATGGCGCCGGAAGTAGAGGGGCCGATGGAAGACGAAGTGACGCCGGAAGAAAAAAGACCGATGGAACGCGAAGCGGCGGCCGAAGCAGCAGCCCCAGCGCGCTTGCTGCGGAACCTCGCTTGTAATTGCAGCCGCCTTGATCATCCCGGCGTTGATCGGCATGGCGGAAGCGCCTGCCGTACCGATCACGGTCGCAGCGACAAGCACGATCAGGGTTGTACGGATCATGACAGTCCTCCGATGCAGGAATGGTGGAAGCGCTCGCCAAAATCTCTCTTGGTGTCGTGATAATCAAATGATTAACGCGACAGTTTCTGACAACAAAGTCAGGTGGAGGAATTTGAGTTTATTTGCTGCGAAGATTTGTTGATGGGCTCTTGGGCTCCATCAACGTCACGGGTTTGTCTCCATCGCGAGGACACGATCGTCCGGCCGCGGTCGGATCGTATCACCAGGCGCCGCGTTTTAGCGAAACGCCGCGCGGCCGTCCCCGCCTGGTGCTGCGTGATCACTACTCCCAATCGCCGGGTCGCTTCAGATCAATGACTTAAGGGCCCATTAACAGCGCCAAGGTTATGGTCTGCCCTGTTTTCAACCCCGCGTACCGCCATGGCGTTGCAAGGTCCGTTCATCGTCGTTTCCGACACACCGGTACCGGATGTTGTCGAGGCCTTGCAGGCGGCGGGAGCGTTCCCAATCATCGAAACGAACTGGCCCGACGCTGCCGCTGCCATCGGCTCGGTCGCGCCGGAAGCGGTGGTGCTCGCCGAGCCCTGCAGCGATCACGCCCGCGCCGACGAGCTTGCGCGCGCGCTCACCGATCGGCTCAAAGCCGCCGACGGCCCGTTCACCCCGGTGATTGCCCGCACCCGCGAGGACGGCGCTATATCGATCCCGGATGCGCTGACGATCTCCGCAAGCGCTCCGGCGGGGCGGATCGCGCAGCGGCTGAGCGCGGCGTTGCGCGTTCGCGCGCTGCACGGCACGGTCTTGCGCCGCATGCGCACGCTCGCCTCACGCGGCGAGACGGCGCCGGAACTGCCCGACTCTGATCCGCTTGACGAAGCGAGCGTGCTCGTCGCCGGCCGCGGCCGGTCCTATCCCGGCCTCGCGGTCGCCGTCGGCGAGCGGGTCGGCCTGGTCGGCGCGCTCAGCGTCGAGAGCGCGGCGCGCGCGCTCAACGCGCGCGACATCGACGGCATGGTGATCGGCGATGGTTTCGGTCCGCGTATCGTCGAGGCGCTGCTGACCGTGCTCGCCGAGGACGTGCGCTTTCGCGACCTGCCGGTCACGGTGCTTGGCGGTCACCAGGGCGTGATCGAAGAGTTCTATGCGCACCTGCCTAATCTCGACCGCGTCGCCGAAGGACCAGAGCGCCTGCTCGAGCGCTTTTTGCCGTTCGTGCGGCTGCACGCATTCGCGGAGCGGCTTCGCCGTATGCTCAAATCGCTCGACGCCCAAGGCATGCTCGATCCCAATACCGGGCTGCTCGGTCATGAGGCATTCTGGCGCGACCTCAATCGCGCCGTGGACGATGCGGAAAAGCGCGGCGTTGGACTGTCGATTGCGCGGTTCTCCTTCGAGCGCGGCGACCGCCGCATCAGCCTCGATGCCGCGCGGCTGGTGGGCCGCTTGATGCGCCAAGTCGATTTCGCCTGCCGCGAAGCCGACAATTCGATCTTCGCGGTGTTCACCGAGACCGACCTGCGCACCGCGCATGTGATCGCGCGGCGGATCGCGAGCGTACTCAAGCACACCATGCTGGCGCCGGACCGCGAACGCAACGGCGGCATCGACACGGCGGTGACGCTGGCGACGCTGAAGCCGACCGACAATGTCAATTCGCTCATCGCCAGAGTCGTGGATGAGGTTGCCGCCGTCTGAGGACCACACCATCTAGGTCGGGCCCGCACGCGCTCCGGTAAGAATGTGCCTTCGCCGCAGGCTGCATTTTGGGCTAGACTGGATAACAAACGAGGGTTCCGCCGATGGCCGCTGACTCCTCTGCACCGACCCGCCTGCACATCGATGTCGTCTCCGACGTCGTCTGTCCGTGGTGCTATATCGGCAAGCGCCGCCTCGAAATGGCGACCGAACTCGTTCCCGACATTGCCGTCGACATCAATTGGCGGCCGTATTTTCTCAATCCCTGGATCCCCCGCGAAGGCATCGACCGGCAGACTTATCTCGAGACCAAATTCGGCTCCTCCGAGCGCTATCATGTAATCGCCGAGCGCGTCGCCGCCGCCGCAGCGATGGAAGGATTGCTCTACGCGCCCGACAAGGTCAGCCGTCAGCCCAACACGCTCGACTGCCACCGTCTGATCCTGTGGTCGCGCAGCGCCACCGATCCCGGCGCGATGAAGCAGCGGCTCATGGAGCTCTACTTCGCCGAGGGTGCCGATCTGAGCGACCCCAAGACTTTGATCCAGGCCGCGGTCGATTGCGGCATGGACGGCGACCTGGTGCGACGGCTCCTGGCCAGCGACGCCGATGTCGATCGGATCGAGGGTGAAGCCAATTCCGCCAAGGAGGCCGGCATCGACGGCGTCCCCTGCTTTATTTTCGGCGGCAGCGTCATCGTCACCGGCGCGCAGTCGCCGGAATACCTCGCCAATGCCATGGAGCGCACCGCCGGCCGGCACACACGGCTGCGGGCGTAAGCTCCAACCATGCGCTCGCCGCTGAAGTGATTACACCTAGTTCTTGACGTGGCGATTCCATTCCAAGAACCGGGCGTACATTCTTTCGAGCTCTTCCTCGGACATATTGGCGCGTCCATTGGCCGCCAGGAACTCTTTGAACTTTACCAGCGAGCTTTGCGCGCCGGCGGCGTCCGCTTGCTGCGCATGCGATCGGTCGAGCCAATCCTGCGCTGGCTTGAATCGCTGCCAACCTGGGACGACAGCGGAAATGCTCGCCTCCCTCCATTTCGGATGGCGCGCGGGTCTGGCGAATTCGTCGATTCTGGAAAACAAGGCATCGACGAATTTGGCGACCTTTTGATAGCGCTCGGTCTTTTCCGGCCAATTGAAAACCACAAGCAGGATGCTGGCGGCGACGGTTTCGACCCGCTCGCCGGGAGGAATCAAATTTGGATATTCGTCGCTGGTGAATTCGGAGGGAAGGTAGAGATCCTGGAGCCGCTTGTCGTACGGGATCGAGACCAAGTGAAATCGCCTCGCCTCGTTCTTGACGTTGCGTGCGATCGGCATGACCTTGGCGGTGCCCACGATCCAGGCGTCGGCCTTGCCATCGAGCACTTCCTGCAGGCCGCCGGTGTCATCGGTCGTGTAGTCGAAGCTGGCGTTGATCTTCAGTCGCGACAATATCGCTCGCGCCGAATAAAGACCGACGTCTTTCGGCGCCATGATGCGTTTGCCCTCCAGATCGAACACGGTCTTTATCTCGGTCGGCGCGATGATGTGAATCTCATCGTTATAGAGCTTCATGATGTAGCGGAGGCGATCGCTGATGTCGGTGCCGTACTGAATTTTGTAGAATTCCGGGACGTCGGCGGCCACCAGACCCATGTCGATGGTCTTGAGATAGAGCACATCGATGACGTTCTGCACCGGTCCCTTGCCGAGGACCGGCAGGATGCGCAGCTTGTCCTGCTCGTCGAGCACGCGCGCCATGTCGGAAGCGAACACCGATTTTGCGCCGCCGGCCGGCGCGGTGATGATGGTGACGGTGCCGGCATTGACGGCGTCGGCGTTCGGAAACCGCCACGGCGTCAGCGGCGTGAACACCGGCTGTCCGCTGGTTACCGGCGACGACGACGCCGCCGCCGCAGTCTGGGCGGCCGCGGCATGCGGCCACGCCGCGACGGCGGCCGCGACGAGCGCAGTCCTGATCAGATATCGCATACTTCCCCCGTTTCCCCGGCCGCCCTCACGGGACCGAGGTTGTCTTGGTGGCGAGTTGCTGCAGCCGGCGCGGCGCTTCGGCCGAACCGAACTGCAGAGCCCGCTGATACCAGAGCCGCGCCAGGGCGACGTCCGCCGCGTGTTGAAAGCCCAACCTGTCGAGCAGGTTCGGGTCGTAGGTGCCGGCGAGCAGCAAGGCCGCGCGCGCATCGCCGGCTTCCGCCGCACGCCGCAGCGCGAGCCGCGCCGAAGAGAGATCGCCGGAGTTGATCAGGTCGTCGCCGCGCTTGATCAGCGAGGCCAGCTCGTCAGGGTCGAGTGGCCTAATGATCATGGTCGGCACCGTTGGTGCAGGAGCCGGCGGCGGCTGCAGCACGGCCGCAGGCGGCGGTGCGGGCGGTGGCGGTGCTGTCGGCGGCGGTGGCGCCGTCACCACTGGTGCGGTCATGGCATTCGCGGCCGGCGGCGGCATCGCCATCACGGCAGGCGCCGGCGCGAACGCCCCGACAGTCGCGACCGCAGTCGCAACCGGTCCACCCACTTTCGACTGATCTTTCGGCGCCCGCGCCGCCACCTCGCCAATGCTGCGCCGCAGGTCTTGCTGTTGCGGTCGCGTTGCCGCCGCGACCGAGGACTGATTTTGCCTGTCGAGCAGGTTGGTGATGCCGAGCACGGTGGCGCGGGCCGTCTCGTTTTCAAATAACGCCACACCGGTCGGGGATACCATGGTCCAGGCGACGAGCGCGGCGGCACCGGCGGCGCCGCAAATCCACAGCAGCGACTTCCACACACCTCGACCCATCTGAGGCTCGCGGTGGTTCGGGAATCCATTCCGGCTCAAGCGCCAATCGACGCTGCACCGCAAGGACCGCGTGATCGCCGCTGAACAGCGAGTCAATCTCGGGCGGTGCTTTCCAGGGCCAGTCAATCGGCGGCGCGGATGCCGCGTCGGGCATCAGCGGCAGCGGCTCCGCCTGTTCCGACTCCTCCAACTGCTCGCGTACCCGCGGCGGTGCGTACATCAAGGCGGGATCCAGATCTTTGGCGTGGCGGACCGGAGAACTCATCATCGCCTCCTGGTGTTTTCACGAAGCCAAGTCATGAAGGCAAGTCATGAAGCCAAGTTGGAAGCCTAGTCACAAAGCGAAGTCATGAAGCAAAGTTATGAAGCCAGTCACGAAGCGGTAGCTCGATCTCCCGATTCATTGGCGCTTGCGCGCCTGTCGGTTGTTAAGAATTCACGATGCCAAAATTGAAATCGAACGACGAAGCTGACATCGTGAATGTTTGCCCGGCTCTTGGGCTGAACGTCCGCGGGACGCGGAAACGATCCGCGTCCGCGGACGCAACGGAAACATCGCTGTTGGTGTTCAGATCAGTGAAGCTTGAATTGCCCGGCGCGATCGCCACGGTGCGGGCGTTGAGACGCCCGACGGGACAACCAGGATCGAGGCCGTATGGCGACCGGCCGGCGCCGCCGTTAAATGCCGATTGCGGGGAGAAGGCTGCGATCAACCAAATCGCGACCAATACGCAATGCACCTGGCGTGGCCGCAGCGGCCATCGCAAGCCCCCCTTCATACACACACCCCCGCACGCCCGACCTACACGAAACGCTACACACACAAACTTGCGTTACAGACCGGCGACGCTTAGACACCCCTTGTTGCCCGCGCTTTACAGCTGCACGCGTTTGATTGCGATACGCGGTCCCACGCGGACAATGCCTACGGTCGAGAGTCAATGAGGCGGCGGTATGATCGCTATTTGATGATTTCGGGGCGCGGTTGTCGCGGTGCTACACGTTCAGCCTTAAGTCGATGCGCGAACTGTGACGTCTGTATTTAGGAAATGCGAAATTTTAGAAATCCGAAAAGAAAGCAAATCATTTGACGAGAAAATCATGTCAATTTTCCTGCCAATTTTCCGGTGAGGCGTGTGCAGCTTCGGGATGATGGCGTTGCGGTGTCGGCATTCGCAATTTCGCCACGATCCGATTGAACACGCGCCAGGCGTTAGCAGGCGTTAGCTATTTTTTGAATGCTTGTTGGCTGCCGCTCGACTGCGGAATGGGTCTTGCTTTCGCCGTTTCGCAACCAGCCACGATGTTGCTCAATACCGCGGGCGCCCTTCCGAGCCTTTGCTGCAGCCGATCCATAAAATTTTCGCCAGCGGTTCGGCGGCGGTGCGAACGCGCATCTGCTCGTCGAACGTCATCTCGTAGAGCCGCCGCCAATAGCACTCATAATCCTGGCAGCCCCGCGCGCGCCGGCAACGCGGATCGGCGCATGAACGCCAATAGCGGAGCCGGTTGTTGATTGCGAGCCCGAGCAGTCGATGCCGCACCCGGAACGGCGTTCGCCGCCACTGCGTGTAGGTCATGCCCTGCGGATATTTGTTTTTCATCGACCGAGCTTCGTCGCATCCTCCCGCCCCGTTTCATTTCGCGGGGCGGACAAGCAATTATCGTTCTCGCGACGCATCCGCGCCCGAGTTTTGCTCAACCACCACCAAGCCACTTTAAAATATCCTCCCAAGAAGGGAGGCGGAGCGCCGGAAGGCGCACCATCCATTGTCCGCGCCACACCTCAGATGTTGCCACCCGAAGATGTGCAGGCGCGGAAGCGCGCTGATCGCAGCGCGCTCGCCTCTCGGCGCTCCGCCGCGGCACTCGCCATGCCGAACGCATCCAGCATTGGCTCAGCTCCAGACCCGCGCTTCCTGAGACCTGGCCTGACGGGCGTTACCCGCTTTTGCCTGTCTCTAGTCTACCGCGCTCCGCGGGGACCGGTCGTAGTGCCGGTCGGTCAGGTTCCCAGAGCCGCCCGGGAGCGGGTTGCGAGACCGCCCGCGGGCACCGCACTCGCTCCACTTTCAGGATTGCATCTAGAAAGCACCCTTCGATGAGCGAGATTCGACGGCAAATGTAACTGAAACAGGGACCGATGTCAAGAGGCGATGTCGCAACTCTAGTGACGAGTCGGCCGCCAATCCGTCATTTATTGCCGAACTTTATCCGCTAGCGGCCGCGCCACAGTCGCATGAGCCAGCAGCGGATCAGACTTCCGCTTGCCGCGGCCGCCGTCGTCGCGCCCGATCGCCATGATGCCGGTGCCCATGGCCACGCTGCCGAAGGTCACGACAAATCCGAACAGCAACAGCCCCAATGCCGTGAGCGGCGAGTGGTCGGCCACGATGAGATCGCGCAGCCCGTACGGATTGAGCGCCAATAGCCCGCCGAGCATGAGCGCGGCCGCGGTCACGCCGATGGCGAGATTGATCGCGAGCAGCCGAAACAGCGGCTCGCGCAGAAGGCTCACGGGCGTGCGCAGGCGTGAGATCATGGCTCTTCTGTTTATCGCGACGAAGCCGCCGACGCCAACAGCAGGCGCCAAAAGCACGCAACTGGACGGCCGCTTTTGTTATTATGCAGACAGCCGAACTCGATGTCCCGCCGCGCATGGGAGCAAGGTGAATGCTTTACGATCCCCAATGGGGGCAGAGAAACGATCCGTTCTCGCTGCCGAGCCTCATCGCCTGGCTGGAGCGCCAAGATCCGGGCGAGGAATATTGCTTTTCGAGCACCGGCGAATGCCTGTTGGCGCGCTATTTCTCCGAGCGCGGCTTCACCAAAGTGATCATGGCGGCCGGCTATTTCTATCACTTCCCACGGGCGGACGCGCTTTACGAAACCGCGCCGCTGCCGCCACATTTCAACGACATCGCCAAGGGCAAGGTCCGCACCTTCGGCGCCGCGCTCGCCCGCGCCCGCGAATTGCAACTCTGCAGCATCGGTTAGGCTCCGCTTGCCGAATCGTTGCTGCGTGAAAGCGCCGGGACGCGGCGGTTTCGTTCAATGTCTTTCGGGCCCGACGATACTCGGTGTCGAGAGCGGGTCGAAAGATCGACGCGCCAATCCCGGCTGCGCGTCTGCGAGTACCATCTGGATCGTGGCGAGGATCGCGATCAGGACAATAAGCACTTGGCAGACCCGTTTCGGGGTCGCCGGCATCGGCAACACTTCGCACACGTACCACAAGATGATCGCCATGATGGCGAGCTTGGACGCCTCGATGGCGAATGCGATCACGCTCATGCTCAAACCTCCCGAGAAGCACCAGCGTATACGATTACGATAGTTTTTACTAGATACTCGTGCAACGCGAGGTCAATTCAGGACGGCAACGAGGAGGTCGCCGGAGCTAACCCGACGCAAGGTCAACGCGCGAAGTGACCGCCACTTAATCCCCCTCCTCCGGGGTCTTTGTCTCGCCAGCCTGCCCATTAAGGGTCGCCAGGATTTGGTATCCGGCGCGTGTCACCGGACAGTGCGCCGAATTCGCCAACAACACGATCCCCGAACGGGCGCCCGGCACGAAACCGATATAGGAGCTGTAGCCTAGCGTTCCGCCATTTTTCCAAACCACCGACAAATCGCCTCCGAGCGGCGCGATTTGCCAGGCCAATCCCACGCCGGCGCCGGCCCGCGGCAGCGCGAACCGCGACTTGTGCAGGTCGTCAAGCAAACCACCGGGGAAATCGCCCTTGATCTCGCCCATGTTCCAGGCAAGGAAGCGCTGCATGTCGCGCATGGTCGAAAACAACGCGCCGGCGCCGTCGAATGCCGGCCACGTCGGCATGTTTTCTTTCGCGCGCTGGCCCGCCCGGTTGTAGCCGATGGCCAGGCGCGCACGCTCTTCGTCGTCGAGCTTGAGCCGCGTATCCGGCATGCCGAGCCTGGCTGTAATGTCCTGTTGCACCAATTGCGGCCACGGCCTGCCGGTCGCCTGCGCGAGCGCGTGCGCGAGCAGCGCGACGCCCAAATTCGAGTACTCGAATTGCGTGCCGGGGGCACGCGGCAGCCGGTAGGAAGAAAGAAACGCGAACATCTCGGCGTCGGAATAACTGTCGCCCTGCATCGGCGGCTGGCGCGGCAAGCCCGACGTATGCGTGGCCAAGTCGACCAGCGTAATCTGTCGCGCGCCGAAACCCGGCACCGTGACGCCCTGCGGCACGTAGTTCTGCAGTGGTGCATCGAGCTTGATCACCTGGCGCTGCGCATAAAGCGCCAGCAACGTGGTCGTGAAGACCTTGGTGATGGAGCCGATCTCGAACGCGGTGGTCGGCGTCGGCGGCCGGCCGCTGCCACGCTCAACTTCGCCATAGCTGTAAAAGCCTTGTGTGCCGCGATCATCGGTGCCGACCGCGACGCCTGTGCATTCGCCGCGCTCAACCAGCGACCCGGCGAGCGCGGCCACCGCTGTACCGCCCGCTGGATTTGCCGGCTGCGCTTGCACCGGCCCCGGCCAAAAAGCCGCGGCGCCCTGGATCAGGATTACGCCGATAGCCGCCGCCAGTCGTTGCGCCATCTCGGCCTCCATGGATTTGTCTGGTGTAACGAACGGAATAGAATCATTGCGAACAGTAGCGACTATTTAATGGTTGCGACGCCCTTACGACCTTCCCGCCTTTGCAGAACCGGGGCCGAGCGCCTATCTGCCTTGGTGCAATGTCCGCCCCCCAAAAGCGTAATGAGATTTACTTAACTCGTCATGCCCGCGCCTAGTCGCGGGCATCCACGTCTTTAAGGGCGCGCAGCAAAGACGTGGATGGCCGGAACAAGTCCGGCCATGACGAACGAATGATCGAGCGAAACTTATTCATTACGCTCCAAACATGAAACACGAACAGCTCGCACTTTTTGAGCCGCCGGTGCCGGCAGCGATGCCGGCCGGCTTTCGCTATGCGCCGGATGCGATCGACGCGGCCGAAGAGGCGCGCCTCGTCGCCGCCTTCGCCGACCTGCCGTTCAAGGAATTCGAGTTTCACGGCTTTCTCGGCAAGCGCCGCGTCGTCTCGTTCGGCCTGCGCTACGACTTCAACCGCGGCGGCTTGCAAAAGACGACGCCGATTCCGGCATTTCTATTTCCCTTGCGCGAGCACGCCGCCGCCTTCGCCGGCCTCGCGCCGGAGCAACTGCAGCACGTTCTGATCACCGAATACCGGCCCGGCACCTCGATCGGCTGGCACCGCGACCGGCCGAACTTCGACGAGGTGATCGGAATCTCGCTTCTCTCACCCTGCACCTTCCGGATGCGGCGAAAGCGCGGTGCCGGCTGGGAGCGCGCCGCGCTGCGGCTCGACCGCCGTTCGGTTTATCTCATGCGCGGCTCTTCGCGCGACGACTGGGAGCACTCGATCCCCGCGGTGGAAGAACTGCGCTACTCGATCACCTTTCGCTCGCTGCGCGTTCCCGACCCGCGATAGCGGCCGAAACTCGTGCGCGACAGCCCAACCGCTTCGTCATTGCCGGGCTTGACCCGGCAATCCATGCGGCAGCGCCGAACCTGCGACGAGTCAGCATGGACCACCGGGTCATAGGCGAGCGAAGCGACGCCGTTCTTCGAACGGCTATGCCCGGTGGTGACGAGCAAAAGGTAGCGGGCCAGTCCACCCCCGCGCTGGGGCGAGTTCCTTGCCGTCCTGCGGTAACGGCCTACACTTCAGCATGCGCTCCGCCACAGTCCATGACCAAAAAGACGCAAGGAAGACAGCACGCCAGCACCTGCGCAGAGACCCGGTGCTGGCGAGATTGATCGCCAAGTATCCCGATTTTGATCCGAGAGAATGGTTATCCGAACTGCCGAAACTGGACGCGTTTGGCGCGCTTGTCTTTCAGGTGACCGGTCAACAGCTCTCGGTAAAGGCGACCTTCGCCATCCTTCAGCGCTTACGAACGTTGTTCCACGGCAAGATGCCTACCCCTGCGCAGTTGCTGGCGACCCGGCCGGCGCGGCTGCGAAAGGTGGGTTTCTCGGCGCGCAAAGTCGCGACGTTGCGGGCCCTGGCCAAAAAGTTTGTCCAAGAGCGCCTCAATCTTGGCAAAACTGAAGAAGCTGACCGACGAAGAGGCCATGGCGCTGTTGACATCCGTTTCCGGCATCGGCCCCTGGACGGTGCAAGGCTTCCTCATCATCGCGCTCGATCGCGGCGACGTCGTCCTGCCCGGCGATCTGGCTTTGCGCAAAGCGATCAAGCAGGTCTACGCACTGGCCGCGCTTCCTTCACAGGACGAAGTCCTTGAACTGTCGCAAGCGTGGCGGCCGTACCGCAGCCTGGCGACGGCGTATTTGTTTCAATCCGCGTTTGATGGACCGAGCCCGCACGAGCGCAGCGATATGCGGGATCATTCGTAGGGTGGGCTGAGCGCAGCGAAGCCCACGCGGACTTTGTTACAAGTAACGGCGTGGGCACGGCGCTTCGCACCTTAGCCCACCCTACGCTTGCTACGCGCTTCGGCTAATTTGACCGCACAAGAACCAAGGCATAATTGGTCGAGCGAACGTCTAGATGAAGGTGGCGAATGCCCAGAATTCCTATCTTGCCTGATCCTCCACCGAACTCATTCGCGCTCGCAACTCCTGCACACATGCTGTACAAATTGCATTGGGAGATAGCTAATCTCAAACGAGCTATCGAATCCCATGACACCATAGATGCTTGGCGCGCGCCGCAATTCCACGCGTATAACTGCGCCGTGACCGCGTGGCATTGTGCGGATTGGGCATGGGAGTATCCAGACGATGCAAGCCGCCGTGCAATGGCTCATCGATTTGGATTTGCCTTGTCGAAAAATTCAAAACGTGACGGTGACATGTTTTTTGAAGCTGTCTGCAAACAATCGAGAGACATCTTGATTTCTCGACAGATTGCAAATCGTTCGAAGCATATGAAACTGAGAAAATTCGACAAAGCGATGCGCGTGCAAAACGGATGGAAGACGGGTCCAAATGCTCTAGCGCCATCCATTATTGATGGCGACACAGCGTCTAGCCCACGAAGTATTCGAAGAAGCCGCAGACTATTGGGAGCGTCTCTTCTGCAGCATTGGCTACTTGGAAGACAAATTTATATCCGCCGATTGACGAAATTCAAAATAGGACACCGCCGGAGCTTCAGCATTAGCTGCGCGGCCTCGGCGGTTCCGCCAAACTTTTGATACACGTCATTGAGTGTGGGCATTTTGCACGCTCGTCGTCGGCTATTTTTGCTCTGATGCTTCTCACGCCGCCTTCTTCCCCTTCTCCGCAATCCCGACCAGCGCGCGCAAAATGCCGGTGGCGCCTTTGAGGCGCGCTTCCGGCGTTTCCCATTCGTCGAAGAACACGACCTTCATGTCCGGCCGCACGCGGGCGCCGACCGGGTGCTTGGCGATGTAGGTGATGAGCCCATCGGGGTTGGCGAAAATATTGTCGCGGAAGGCGAGCACGGCGCCCTTCGGGCCGACTTCGATCCGCTCGACATTGGCGCGGCGGCACAGCGCCTTGATGGCGACGACCTGGAGCAGATAGTCGACCTCCTGCGGCAGCGGGCCGAAGCGGTCGACCAGCTCGGCGGCGAAGGATTCGATGTCGCGATCGTCCTCGATCTCGGACAGCCGCCGGTAGAGCGCGAGCCGCACCGGCAGGTCGGCGACGTAATCCTCGGGGATCAGCACCGGCGTGCCGATGGTGATCTGCGGCGACCATTTGTCGGCGACCGGCGCGCTGATGCCGGCCTTGAGCGACATCACCGCCTCTTCCAGCATCTCCTGATAAAGCTCGTAGCCGACTTCCTTGATGTGGCCGGACTGCTCCTCGCCGAGCAGATTGCCGGCGCCGCGGATGTCGAGATCGTGCGAGGCGAGCTGGAAGCCGGCGCCGAGCGTGTCGAGCGATTGCAGCACTTTGAGCCGGCGCTCGGCCTGCGGCGTGATCCTGCGGTTGGCCGGCAGCGTGAGCAGCGCGTAGGCGCGCAGCTTGGCGCGGCCGACGCGGCCGCGCAGCTGATAGATCTGCGCCAGGCCGAACATGTCGGCGCGGTGCACGATCAGCGTGTTGGCGGTCGGGATGTCGAGGCCGGATTCGACGATCGAGGTCGAGAGCAGCACGTCGAACTTGCCGTCGTAGAACGCCGACATGACGTCTTCGAGCACCGTCGACGGCATCTGGCCGTGGGCGACCGCGACGCGCACCTCGGGCACGTTCTTGTCGAGGAAGGCTTTGGTCTCGGCGAGATCCTCGATGCGCGGGCAGACATAGAAGCACTGGCCGCCGCGATAGCGCTCGCGCAGCAGCGCCTCGCGCACCACGATCGGATCGAACGGCGACGACGAAGGTGCGCACCGCCAGCCGATCGACCGGCGGCGTGGCGATGATCGACATTTCGCGCACGCCGGAGAGCGCCAGCTGCAGGGTGCGCGGGATCGGCGTCGCGGTCAGCGTCAGCACGTGCACCTCGGCGCGCAGCTGTTTCAGCTTCTCCTTGTGCGCGACGCCGAAATGCTGCTCCTCGTCGACGACGATGAGGCCGAGGTCCTTGAACTTGACGGTCTTGCCGAGGAGCGCGTGGGTGCCGACGACGATGTCGATGTCGCCTTCGGCGAGGCCTTTCTTTGCTTGCGCCAGTTCCTTCGGCGAGACCAGCCGCGAGGCCTGCGCGATCTTGACCGGATAGCCGCGCAGCCGGTCGGAAAAGGTCTTGAAGTGCTGGCGGGCGAGCAGCGTGGTCGGCACCACGACCGCGACCTGCTTGCCGTTCATGGCGGTGACGAAGGCGGCGCGCAGCGCCACTTCGGTCTTGCCGAAGCCGACGTCGCCGCAGATCAGCCGGTCCATCGGCCGGCCTGACGCGAGATCGGCGAGCACGGCTGAGATGGCGGCGTCCTGGTCGTCGGTCTCCTCATAGGGGAAGCCGGCGCAGAATTCGTCGTAGAGGCCGGTGTCGACGGCAAGCCGCGGCGCCTCGCGCAATTGCCGCTCGGCGGCGACCTTGATCAGCGCGCCCGCGATCTCGCGGATGCGGTTCTTCATCCGCGCCTTGCGCGACTGCCAGGCGGTCGAGCCGAGCCGGTCGAGCTCGACGCCCGCTTCCTCCGAGCCGTAGCGCGAGAGGAGCTCGATGTTCTCGACCGGCAGGAACAGCTTGTCGCCGCCGTGGTAGTGGATTTCCAGGCAGTCGTGCGGCGCGCCCGCGGCCTCGATCGCGCGCAGGCCGACGAAGCGGCCGATGCCGTGATCGACGTGGACGACGATGTCGCCGGCGGCAAGGCTCGTCACCTCGGCGATGAAATTTTCCGCGCGCTTGCTTTGCCGGCGCGGGCGCACCAGCCGCTCGCCTAGAATGTCCTCCTCGGTGATCAGCGCGACATCGGCGGTCTCGAAGCCAGCATCGAGGCCGAGCACCGCGAGCGCCACCTGCGGGCGCGGCAGCGCCAGCGCCTGCGGCCAAGACGCGACCGGCGCAAGATTGAACAGGCCGCGCTCGGCGAGCACGTGGGCCATGCGCTCGCGCGAGCCTTCGCTCCACAGCGCGATGACCACGCGCTTGCCGGCGGTTTGCAGCGCTTCGACGTGCTTGCGTACCGCCTCGAACACGTTGGTGCCGGGCTCGTTGCGCTCGGCGGAGAAGTTGTGGCCGGCATGAGCGCCGATCTCGATGGCGTCCGCAGTGCCTTCTGGCGCCGCGAACGGCGACAAACGCGCAAGCGCTGAGCGGTCGAGGCGCTCGCGCCATTCGGTTTCGGCGAGATAGAGCCGGTCCGGCGGCAGCGGCTTGTAAGGCGCGCCACCGGGTTGATCGAGCGCCTCCTTGCGCGCCTGATAATAGTCGGCGATTTGCGCCAGCCGCTCGTGGGCGGCTTCTTCCGCCAGCGGCTCGACGGCGAGCGGGCTTGCCTCCAGATAATCGAACAGCGTTTCCAGATGGTCGTGGAACAACGGCAGCCAATGCTCGGCGCCGGCCGGCCGGCGGCCTTCGCTCACCGCCTCGTAGAGCATGTCGTCGGGCGCGGCGGCGCCGAAAGCCGCCACATAGCCGGTGCGGAACCGCCGGATCGTTTCCGGCGTGAGCTGAAACTCCGCCATGGGCACGAGGTCGAGCGCGCGCAACTCGTCGGTCGTGCGCTGGGTGTCAGGATCGAAGCGGCGAATCGATTCCAGCGTGTCGCCGAAGAAATCGAGCCGGACCGGCGCGTCCATGCCGGCGGCGAACAGATCGAGGATACCGCCGCGCACCGCATAATCGCCCGGCTCGCGTACGGTCGAGGCGCGGTTGAAGCCGTTGAGCTCGAGCCATTGGGTAACGCTCGCCATCGGCAACAGATGGCCGGCCGCGGCCGACAGCGATTGCCGGGCCAGCGTCGCGCGCGGCGGCACCCGCTGCAGCGCGGCGTTGACGGTGGCGAGCACTATGGCCGGGCGTTCGCGGCTCTTTATGTGCGCCAGCCGCGCCAGCACGGTCATGCGCTGCGCCACCACGGCGGCGTGCGGCGACACGCGGTCGTAGGGCAAGCAATCCCAGGCCGGGAATTCCAGCACCTCGATGTCGGGCGCGAAGAAGGCGAGCGCGCGGGCGAGCGTCGCCATGCGCGGGCCGTCGCGGCAGATCACGGCGAGGCTGACCGCGGGCGGCGTCGGCGCGGCGGCGATCGCGCGGGCGAGGTCGGCGAGCACCAGCCCTTCGGCGCCGTCGGCGATGCCGGAGAGAAGGAGCGGCCGGCCGGGCGCAAGCCGTTGGGCCGGCGAGCGCGCCGGCGATCGTAGCTGTGTCGTCACTGCTTCTCCCCGGGGCGCGTTTGGTTCGCGCGCGTGTGAAACGCTTTAAGCTTCGCCAGCACGGCGGTGTCGTAGTCCTCCGGGACGCTCTCGGAACCGACCACCCAGGCGTAAAGCGCGGCATTGGGCGCCTCGATCAGCCGCTCGAAATCATCGAGCCCGGCATCGTCGAACGTGTCGATATAGGCGTCGGCGAAGCGGCCGACGATGAGATCCGTCTCGCGCACCCCGCGGCGCCAGGCGCGGAACAGAAGCCTGCGCCGCCTGCACATCCAACCCCTCGCTCGATCGCTCGGTCATTGCTGACATCCAACGCCAAAAGCCCGGACGGGCCGGGCGTGGGATATATAGAGCGGGAGGCAGGAGATGTCAGTGACGACTTCGTCAATTCCGGCGTCATTCCGGGACGCGGGCGTAGCCCGCGGGCCCAGGAATGCATATTCGCCGGCGGTGGTTATGGATTCCGGGCTCGCCGCTTCGCGGCGCCACGGAATGACGGGTGAGCGATTTCGATGCGCCCTTCGGTGCTCAATCCGCTGTTTGCGCCGCTGTCCGCGCTCCCCGGCGTCGGCCCGAAGCTGGAAAAGCTTTTCCAGCGCCTGATCGGCCGCGACGGCGAGCCGCCGCGCATCATCGATCTGCTCTTTCACATGCCGACCGGCTATGTCGACCGGCGCAACCAGCCGAAGCTCTCCGCCGTCACGCCGGATACGGTGGTGACCGTCGCGGTCACCGTCGATCGCCACCGGCCGCCGCCGCCCAATCGGCCGCGCGCGCCTTACAACATTGAAACAAGCGACGACACCAACACGCTGACCATCACCTATTTCAACGCCCGCCGGGATTATCTGGAAAAGCTCTTGCCCGACGGCGAGACCCGCTACGTATCGGGAACCGCGACGCTCTATGACGGCCACTTGCAGATGGTGCATCCCGACCGGGTGGTCGATGCGGCCGGCTTCGCCCGGCTGCCGCTGCTCGATCCGGTCTATCCACTCACCGAAGGATTGCACCCAAACCAGCTGCGCAAGGCGCTCGAGTTGGCTCTCGACCGCGTGCCGCAGCTGCCGGAATGGCAGGACGACGCTTGGCTCAAGCGCAACGCCTTTCCAGGCTTCGCCGACGCCTTGCGCAGCGTGCATCGTCCGGCGGCCCCGGCGGACCTCGAGCCGCAAAGCGCGCCCTGGTCGCGGCTCGCCTACGATGAACTGCTTGCCAGCCAGCTCGCACTGGCGTTGCTGCGCAGCCATCTGCGCACACGCGCCGGCCGCGGCAGCGCCGCCGAGGGCCGGTTGCGCGCCCGCATCGTTGCCGCCCTGCCCTACGCGCTGACGCCGTCGCAGCAGCGCGCGGTCGCCGACATCATCGCCGATCTGGCACAGCCGAACCGCATGCTGCGGCTGCTCCATGGCGATGTCGGCTCCGGCAAGACCGTCGTCGCGCTTCTCGCCGCAGCGACCGTGATCGAAGCCGGACGCCAGGCCGCGTTCATGGCGCCGACCGAGATTCTGGCGCGCCAGCATTTTGCTACGATCGCGCCGCTGGCGGCCAAAGCGGGCATCCGTCTCGCCATCCTCACCGGCCGCGAGCGCGGGCGCGAACGGCCGGAGATTTTGTCGGCGCTGGCCGCCGGCGAGATCGACCTCATTGTGGGCACCCATGCCTTGTTCCAGGAGGACGTGGCCTTTCGCGATCTGGCGCTCGCCATTGTCGACGAGCAGCACCGCTTCGGCGTGCACCAGCGCCTTGCGCTCGCCCGTAAAGGCGAGGCGGTCGATCTTCTGGTGCTGACGGCGACGCCGATCCCGCGCACGCTGGTGCTCACCTATTTCGGCGACATGGATATCTCCGAGCTGCGCGAAAAGCCCGCCGGCCGGCAAAAGATCGATACCCGCACGCTGCCGCTGGAACGCCTTGCCGAAGTGATCGATGCGGTTGCGCGCGCGCTCGACGATGGCCGCCGCGTCTATTGGGTGTGCCCGCTGGTCGAGGAATCCGAAAGCATCGACTTGGCTGCCGCCGAGGAACGCTACGAGGCGCTGCAAAAGCGTTTCGGCGACACGGTCGAACTCATTCACGGCCGCATGCGCGGCGCCGACAAGGACCGCGCCATGTCACGCTTTGCCCAAGGCGAGGCGCGCATCCTAGTGGCGACCACCGTAATCGAGGTCGGCGTCGACGTGCCCGAAGCAAGCGTCATGGTCATCGAGCACGCCGAGCGTTTCGGGCTGGCGCAACTGCATCAGCTGCGCGGGCGCATCGGCCGCGGCATGGAGCGTTCGACGTGCCTCCTGCTCTACAAAGCGCCGCTCGGCGAAACGGCGAAAGCGCGGCTTGCCATTCTGCGCGAGACCGACGACGGTTTTCGCATCGCCGAGGAGGATTTAAGGCTGCGCGGCGAAGGCGACGTGCTTGGCACGCGGCAGAGCGGCATGCCCGGCTTCCGCCTCGCGCGCCTCGAGGTCCACGGCAAGCTCTTAAGCGCGGCGCGCGAGGACGCGGCGCTGGTGCTCAATCGCGACCCGAAGCTTAACTCCGCGCGCGGCGCCGCCTTGCGCCAGCTGCTTTATCTGTTCGCCCGCGACGAAGCGATCAGGCTGCTGGGCGCGGGCTGATCAGGCCGGCCTTCAGGCGTTGCGCGCATGTCGCGCCTCGCTGAACTGTGCTAAAGAGGCAACGAGAAACGGAGAGTGGAGATGGCAACTCTCGATTGGTCCCAGTGCCCCGTCGTCGAAAGTATTCCGGGCAGGGTTAGCGGTGCCTGGGTATTTCGCGGAACGCGCTTACCTGTGGCGACCGTGATTGAAAACCTGGAGAATCTGAGCATCGAAGAAGTCATGGAACAATTCGACGTGACGCGCGAGCAGATACGACGGTGCTCGATTTCGTGGCGCAGAGCCTCAAGGCATCGACGCCGAGCGAATCCGTCGCGCCCGCCGATGCTGATTCTCTTTGACCACGGCACGCCAAAGGGTCTGATCCGAGCTCTTGCCGGCCACCAGGTCATCACCGCCCAGTCACGAGGATGGGACGAGCTCGACAATGGCGCGTTGCTCGACGCTGCAGAAGAATTTGGATTTGAGCTTATGCTCACGACCGACAGAAGAATTCGCTATCAGCAAAATCTTGCGGGACGAAAAATCGCTCTTGTGGTTTTGACCGGGTACTACAAAATGGTCAAGCATCAGGCAGCACTTTGGCCAAATCGCTTCGGCAGTGAACGGCGCCGTGCCTAGCAGTTATACCGAAGTTGAGATTCCCTTCGGCTCATAGTCAAGTCCGCGTTGCGCCAGCTGCTTTATCTGTTCGCTCGCGATGAAGCGATCAGGCTGTTGGGCGCGGGCTGATCAGGCCGGCGTGCGCGCCCAGCCGTCCACGGTCGCCAACGGGTCGGGACCGAAGCGGTTCGGACCTGCCGTGCCTTTCGCGCAGTACCAGATGAGCAGCACGATTGCGCCGATGAGCGGGATGAACACCAGCAGCAGCCACCAGCCGCTGCGGTCCAAATCGTGCAGCCGCCGCACGCCGATCGCGATGCTCGGGAGAAACGTTGCGAGCCCGAAGAGCGGGCTGACCACGGTCGTGCCCAGCACCGCGTCGATGATGGCCGCTGCGACCTTGCCGATCGATGTGAACAGAACCCAGAACCAGTATTCCGACCGGATAGCCCGCGCCCGAGAAGTTCACGTAGTTCGAGAATCCCGAGGTGATTGCCTCGCCGAAATTCATGCGCTCCCCCTTTTGTGCCGCCCCTCGTCCGCGGCGGCATTATCGCACAGCCGTGTTACAAACTTACTTTGAGATCGCAGGCGCTACTTTGCCGGGCTCGACGCAGCGGTGCGCGCCGCCTGCGCGGCGCGGGCGGTTTCAGCCAACGCCGCAAGCTTGTTCTGCGGGTCTTCGCCGCCGGGCTGAATGATGCCGGCCGAGATCAAGAGCGTCATGGCCTGCTCGACCGTGATGTCGAGATCGATCACGTCGCGCCGCGGCACATAGAAGAAGAAGCCGGTGGTCGGATTCGGCGTGCACGGCATGAACGCCGACACATGCTCGGTCTGCGGCAGCTGCGCGGCGATCTGCGCGCTCGGCGATTGCGTCAAAAACACCAGCGACCACATGCCCGGCGCGGGAAATTCGACCAGGCCGACGCGCCGGAAGCTCAACTCCGAGCTGGAGAAGAGCGTCTGAAAAATTTGCTTCGTGGTGCGATAGATCGGCCGCACGATCGGCATGCGGTTCAACAGGCTCTCGCCGAAACTGACTAGCCGGCTGCCGACCAAATTCGCGGTCAAAAAGCCGAGCAGCGTCAGCGCCACGAGCACGATGATCAGACCGAGGCCGGGAATGTAGATGGGCAGATAGGTTTCAGGGCGATCCGCCACCGGAATAAGCGGCCGCACCAGATTGTCGACCCAGGTGACGAACCACCAGATCAACCACAACGTCACCGCCACCGGTCCGGCGACGATCAAGCCGGTCAAGAAGTAATTGCGCAGGCGGCTGACGATTCCGGCGGTAGGCCTGGCTCCGCCCGCGGACACGGCCCCGCTCTGGTTGCTGTCATTGATCATGAGTAGGCTACGGGTCAGCTTCGCCGCCGCATCTATATCGCGCGGCGAGGCATTCGCACAGAGGTACTGTGCCGCGCGCGCTGCCCTTATTCCACCGTCACCGACTTGGCCAGATTGCGCGGCTGATCGACGTCGGTGCCCAAAGCGACGGCGGTGTGATAGGCGATGAGCTGCACCGGCACGGCATAGACCAGCGGCCCCACCGTCGCCGGCATGGTCGGCAGCGTCAGGGTGACGAGCGCTTGGCCTGCGGCGGCGGCCGCGCCCTTGGCGTCGGTCACCAGGATCAGCCGGCCGCCGCGCGCGGCAACCTCCTGCATATTGGAAACGGTCTTGTCGAACACCCGATCATAGGGCGCGATCACGATCACCGGCATGGTCTCGTCGATCAGCGCAATCGGGCCGTGCTTGAGCTCGCCCGCCGCATAGCCCTCGGCGTGGATGTAGGAGATTTCCTTGAGCTTCAGCGCGCCTTCGAGCGCGATCGGGATAGCTGGTGCCGCGGCCGAGGTAGAGCACGTCGCGGCATTTGGCGAGATCGCGGGCCAGTTGCTCGATCTGCGGCTCGAGCGCGAGCGCCTCGGTCAGGTGCCGCGGCACCTCGATCAGCGCATGCACCAGACGCTTCTCGTCGCTTTCGGCGAGCACGCCGCGGGCGCGGCCGGCCGCAATCGCGAGCGCCGGCAAGCGCCGCCAATTGGCAGGTAAAGGCTTTGGTGGATGCGACGCCGATTTCCGGACCGGCCAGCGTCGGCATCACGATGTCGCTCTCGCGGGCAATGGTCGAGGTCGGCACGTTGACGACGGAAAGCACGTGTTGCTTGTGCTCGCGCGCATAGCGCAGCGAAGCCAGCGTATCGGCGGTTTCGCCCGACTGTGAAATGAAGATCGCCAGCGCGCCCGCCTCGAGCGGAACGTCGCGGTAGCGGAACTCGGAGGCGATGTCGACATCGACCGGCAAATGCGCGAAGCGCTCGAACCAATATTTCGCGACCATGCCGGCGTAATACGCGGTGCCGCAGGCGACGATGGAAATGCGCGTCAGCGCACGGAAATCGAACGGCAACGCCATCGGCAGCTCGACGCGCTCGCCGACCATGTCGAGATAATGCGCCAGGGTGTGGCCGACGACCTCCGGCTGTTCCCAAATCTCCTTGGCCATGAAATGGCGATGGTTGCCCTTGTCGATGAGCATGATCGAGGCTTGCGACTTGAGCACCGGACGCTGCACGATCTCGCCTTTGGCGTCGTGAATTTCAGCGGCCTTATCGCCGATCACGACCCAATCGCCGTCTTCGAGATAACTGACCGTATCGGTGAACGGCGCCAGCGCGATCGCATCGGAACCGATGAACATGGCGTCATCGCCGAAGCCAATCGCCAGCGGCGCGCCGTTGCGCGCGCCGATCAGCAGGTTCTCTTCGCCGGCGAACAGAAACGCCAGCGCAAACGCGCCGCGCAGCCGCGGCAACGCCGCCTTGACTGCTTCGACCGGAGACAAGCCGCGCTTGAGTTCTTCGTCGACGAGATGGGGAACGACTTCGCTGTCAGTATCAGTCGCGAACTTGACGCCTTTGGCTTGCAGCTCGCGGCGCAATTCGGCGAAATTTTCGATGATGCCGTTGTGTACCACGGCGACCCGGTCGGTCGCGTGCGGATGGGCGTTGTTTTCGGTGGGGCGGCCGTGCGTCGCCCAGCGGGTATGGCCGATGCCGATCACGCCGGCGAGCGGATCGCGCGCGAGCTTTTTCTCCAGATTCTTGAGCTTGCCTTCGGCGCGCCGCCGCGTCAGCACGCCATGCTCGAGCGTGGCGATGCCGGCGGAATCATAGCCGCGGTATTCGAGGCGCTTGAGCGCATCGATCAACAGCGGCGCGACCGGCTCATGGCCGATGATCCCGATAATGCCGCACATCCGACCCGACGCTCTCCTCGTGCGCCGCCGCAGCGAAAGGCGCTAAGACGTTAACCGTTAAAGCGTAATCCTAGCGGACACCAAATAAAAAAACGTTTCGCTCGGTAACACGGCGGCTAGCCCCTAAACTGCGAAATGTGCACTTAATCGCTGGGAATGCGGCTTGTTCTTGCCGAGCGTTTTAAGCCCGCGCAAGCGCGACGCCATACCTTCCTTAACGACCTGGCGCCCGCGCGCTAAAGCAAGCGCGTCGGCCGGCACGTTCTTGGTGATCACCGAGCCGGAGCCGATATAGGCGCCCGCCCCGATCTCGACCGGCGCGACGAGCGCCGAGTTGGAGCCGATGAAGGCGCCTTCGCCGATCGTGGTGTGATGCTTGTCGCTGCCGTCGTAATTGCAGGTGATGGTGCCGGCCCCGATATTGGCGTTCGCGCCGACCGAGGCGTCGCCGATATAGCTCAGATGATTGGCCTTGGCGCCGGCCTCGATCACCGCCTCCTTGACCTCGACGAAATTGCCGATGCGCGCGCCCTCGCCGATCCGCGTCCCCGGCCGCAGCCGGGCAAACGGCCCGACCGAGGCTCCTTTGCCGACATGGGCGCCGGCGAGATGGGAGAACGAGTGGATCACCGCGCCATCCTCGACCGTCACTTTCTCGCCGAACACGACGTAGGGCTCGACCAAAACGTCCTTGCCGAATTTTGTGTCGGCGCACAGAAAGACCGTCTCCGGCGCAACCAACGTCACGCCCGAGTCAAGCGCGGCCTTGCGCAGACGGCCTTGCGCCACGGCTTCCGCTTCGGCCAATTGGCCCTTGGTATTGATGCCACGCACATCGTCCTCCTCGACTTCGATCGCTACCGCGTCGAGCTTCATGCTGCGCGCGATCTCGACCGCATCGGTCAAATAAAATTCGCCCTTGCGATTGCGGTTGCCGATCCGCTCCAGGATGGCGACCGCATGCGTGCCGGCAAGCGCCATGATCCCGCCGTTGCACAGACCGAGCATCCGTTCGCTTTCGGTGGCATCGGCTTCCTCGCGAATGGCAATGAGCTTATCGTCCTTGACGACGAGCCGGCCATAACCGGCCGGATCAGTCGGCCGGAACCCCAGCACCGCGACGGCCGCGCCGGCAGCTAAAGGTTCGCGCAGCCGCATGAGCGTCGCCGCACGGATGAGTGGGGTGTCGCCGTAAACGATCAGGATGTCGTCCGGCTGCCGCTCGATCGCGGCTTTTGCGGCTAGCACCGCGTGGGCAGTGCCGTGCCGCGCTTCCTGGACGAAACATTCGGCGCTCGGCAGAACACGCCGCGCTTCGGCAGCCACGGCGTCTTGCCCAGGGCCGACAACCACAGCGGTCGCTGTCACGCCCGCTTCGCCAACGGCGGCAAGGACATGGGCGAGCATCGAGCGCCCGGCGATTGCATGCAGGACCTTCGGCACCGCCGAACGCATACGCGTGCCCTCGCCGGCGGCGAGCACGATCGCAAGGCAGGTTCGAGCCTTCATTTACATGTCTCCGCGGCGCTCTCATAGCCGAGCCGGTCCGTCGCGGAAAGCACGAGCGATCCTAGTGAACTCCCAAAGATCCGCGCAAACAGCAGTTCAAAATTTGGAATCTGCTATTTTCACCATTGATTCGCTTCAAGATGCCCCGGAGGGGCAGCATGCTGGGTCGAGCCCGCAACGTGAACGCGACCGCCAAAAGAGTGGCGGCGAAGACGACATTCACCATGCGGCACCTATGGCGGCAGGCCATGTGGGGGTCTGCGGCAGTCGTTGCGTTGCTGGTCGCCATCCTCACGAGCTTCACCGACACCGGCTCGCAGCGCGTGGCAACTATCCTCTCGTCGCTGAACCTAGCCCCATCGTCATCGTACCGCTCCGCTCAAGCCGGATCGCAAGCCGCCAAACACACGCTCGATCCCGAGACCGCAGTACGGCAGCTCGCGCAGGCCGTCCGCGGCCTTGGGGAAGATCGGGACCGGATGATGACCCGGCTGGCATCGCTTGAGCGCAACATGGACGACATGACCGGCTCGATCACCCAACAGATCGAAGCGGCAAAGGCCGCAGCCGCGCAGGCTCCCTCGGCGCCGTGGCCCAGTGAGTCATCGCCCGCGCCGGCGGCCCCGGCAAGCGTCGAGTTCGATGGGCGCGCCGATTGTGCCGCCACTGGCCGGCCTTCAGTCGCTGTTGCCGCCGAGCCCCGCGATTGCGCCGCCGCCGAACAACCCGCCTCTGATGCAGCGGCGCCTGCGCCATCGCCAGCGTACGGCGCCGATATTGGCAATGGGGCTTCGATCAAGGCGCTGCGCGCGCGCTGGGCGGAAATGCGAGCGGCTCACGCGGAGATTTTCGATGGATTGCAGCCGGTCGTGAAGATGCGCGATAATGCGCGACTTCAATCGAATCGAACTGCGATTGGTGGTCGGGCCATTCGCCAGCGCCGATGGCGCGGCGCAGCTATGTGCATCGCTTGCGGCTTTCCGGCTTTCTTGCCAGCCGACTATGTTCGAAGGCCAGCATCTCGCCGCGCAATGATCGGCGCATTATAATTTGAGTATATGCCTGAGTTAACATGCGCCCCCTTTTCCTGCCGACCGCGCGCCAGTTGAACTGGCTTCTGATTGTGGCGTTCCTCTCGCTCGGCGAAGCGCTTTATCTGCGCTACATGGCGATCGAGAACGGACCGGTGTCGCTCGGCTGCCAGGCCGGGCTCGATACCTGGTTATGCGGCACGTTCCACGTGACCATCGTGCTTTTTAGATATGAGGTGTTTGGCGGCGTCGCGCTGGCGGCGGCCCTGCTCAATCTGTTGCGGCCGTCGCTCATTGTTTTGGCCGTGGCGCTCGCCGCGGCCGCTTTCGGCGTGGTGCTGCACAACGCCGACCTTTCGGCGCTCGCAGCCGGCGTGCTCATGCTGAGCTTGGCGCGTCCCGCACCCACGCCAGGATGAACGCTAGAACGACCAACCCGGCGCAGAGCCAGACCGATTGCCAGTTGGCAAAGCTTTCGTTGAACACGATGTAGCCGGCCGACAGCACGAGCGCGGCAGCGGCGACGGTTTCAGCCATCGCCCATGATCCCCTGGGTCGCGGCGTCGACAATAACAACAGCAGGAAGGGCACGGCGGCTGCGCTCAATGGTGCAAACGGTATGTCGCGGTAGCGCGGATCGAAGACGAGGCCGAGCGCGGCTTCGACGGAAACGAGCATAAGCGCGATCAGCGTACCGCCGAGCGCCCAGTCGAGGCCGTCATGGCGCTGGCCGCGGCGCCCAAGGAGCGAGGCGAAGCTCGGCCGCGGTCGGCCCGAGGCGCACCCCGCGGCACAAACGATTGGGGCGGCGGCCGCGACCGCCGCGAAGGCGAGCGAGCGCAGCCAGCTCCCGACGCTGAAGCTTTCCGCCGGAACCGTCTCGATGGTCCAGCCGAACAGAATGGCGGGAAGAAACGCCAGCGCGGCAATCCGCGCGCCACAAGGACCCGGAAAGCCCCTTTTCGCGTGCGGCCATGACTGCAGCGCCGAACGTCAGCATGGCCAAGAGGATTCCCGCGAAGGCTTGGACGAGCCAATGCGGATGGTCCGAAACCGCCGCCGCCGGCAAAGCTGAATTTCGGCCCGCCGGTCGTGCGGTCGAAAATGCCCCAATAGCCGCCAACCGTCCCTTCAAGGGCGCGTTTCCAGGGCTGGTCGAAAGCCTCGATGACGTTAACCCGAAAATTGTCGCGCTTTGCCAGCGTCAGCGTCTCGATGATGGCGCGCGCCTGGTTCGACGGCGAAGGCCGCGCGCCCTCGCGCATGCGCCCCGCACTCGGCCAGCCGAATTCGCCGATGACGATCTCCTTATTGGGAATGGCGGCGGCGACCCGGCTGCGAATCGCTGCGACGTGGGCGGCCGCACGCGACGCCGGTATCGGAAAATCCTCCCAATACGGCAGTATGTGGATGGTGACGAAATCGACCGCGTTCTGCACGTCGGGATACCGCAGCCAATATTCCCAGACGTCGGCATAGGTGACCGGCATCGACACCTGCGCCTTCACCTCTCGGAGGGTGGCGATGAGGTCTGTCGCCGACATTTCGCCGCGCAACAGCACCTCGTTGCCGACCACGACGGCCGCGATGACGTCGGGATACGCTTTAGCGAGCGCGACCGAGGTGGCGATCTGCCGCCGGGTCTTTGCCGGGTTGTTGGAGATCCACACCCCGTGCAACACCTTCAGCCCGTGCCGTCTGGCGCTCTCGAGCACGTTGTCGAGACCATCGTCGATCGAATAGGTGCGCACGCAGTCGGTGTATTTGGACAGTAGCGCGAGATCTTCGTCGATCTGCCAGGGCTCGACCCTGGTTCCCTCCACGAGCGGATCCTGCGCGCCGCGAAACGGCGCGTACGATACGCAGTAGAGCTTTTGGCCGGCGGCAAGTGGCGACGGCGGCAGTTCCACCGGGGCGCCGAGCCACCACCACGCCGCGACGATGGCGAGCGCGGTGAATGCGAACCACGCTAGCGCTGGGCCGATCATCGAGGGGTTTGGCAGGCGGGACACGCTCTGCCATTAACCTTGGGATCGTCTGATGCCAAGGCCAGGCGCCAAGGCTCGCGACGCGGCGCGCAGCGCGCTGGACAAACCGACACAGTTGGGGTGTTGTCAGGACGGCCGCGCCGATGATGCTGTCGGGGTGGCCCAATCCTGTGGCCTGGGAAACGTCCCCTCTGGGCTCGAGTCAAACGGCCCAGTAACTCAAGTTGGACCATGCTTCATCGTACGTTCAGCGTTGCCGGCGGCCTCTGCGCCGCGCTCTGGCTCCTCACGGCCGCACTCAGCCCCCTTGCCTCTTCGGCTCTCGCGCAGAGCAGCGATGCCAAGCCCGCGGACAAGCCCCCTGCGGCGGGTCAGGAACCCGCGAAAGAGCCGCAAAAGGTCGACGAGTTCGCCGAAGCACAGCAGGCTCTCAACGGTCCGGCAGGCAATCCCGAGTGCGTCTGGCTCGGTCGCCGCGTGGTCGGGCTGCTGTGGCGCGATGACCTCGACACGGCTTTCCGGCATCTGGATCTATACGACCGCTTTGGCTGTCCAAGCGCACACATCCAGGCGTCGTTCCGCTGCCTCATCCTGCACGGAAGCAATATCGATCCGAAGGCCGCCGACAGCTTGAACGCTCGGGTCCACTCATGCTGGATCAACCCGACCGCGCCAGCAATTCCGGCACCGGCCGCAGCCGCGGCGAGCCCGACGACCAGCCGCTAGCGCGATCGGGTGGCGTCCATCCTGAAAGCGGCAGCAAAAAAATACTTGTTTGCAAAGCCGTTGTCTTGAATTTGCCAAATCCGGAGGCTACCTCTGGTGAACCGCTCTTAGGTCGCCTCTTTTTTGCCCATTGCCGAGCCTTCGGGGGACCGGTTCGGCCGTTATCTCCTCGCGCCCCTCGTGGTTGAAAGTCGATGCGCACCGTCGCTGCCGTGCTCGCGCTTGTAGCGTGCGTGCAGGCCGGCCTCTGGGTTTCTTTACGAGCCAAAGAAACCGCTCCGGACTTTAACGGACAACTCGCCAGCGTCTCCTACGCGCCGTTCGTTAAGTCAAAGCATCCCGATTTCGGGGACCGTCCAACGGAAGAGCAGATCCGCGCGGATCTCAAAGCCATCGCGCCCTTTACGCGCGCCATCCGCACCTATTCTGCGACCGGCGGGGCTGAGCTCATCCCGCCGATCGCGGCCGAGTTCGGCCTCAAAGTCACAGTCGGCGCCTGGATCGACAAGGACAAAGAGCGTAACGAGCGCGAAATTCGCTCGGCCCTCGAGCTCGCCCGCCACAACAGCAACGTCAATGCCATCGTGGTCGGCAACGAGACCACGCTGCGCGCGGAAATGAGCGTGGATGACCTCATCAAGCTCATTCAAAGGGTGAAGAGATCGAGCCCGGTACCTGTTACTACTGGCGAAATCTGGACGGTCTGGATCGATCATCCGGAGCTTGCCTCGGCGGTCGATTTCATTGCCGCGCATATCCTGCCCTATTGGGAAGGCTTCGACGCCTCTCGCGCGGTCGACCACACCATCGAATTTTACGACCAGCTGCGTAAGGTCCATCCCGGCAAGCGGATCGTGATCGCCGAATTCGGCTGGCCAAGCGCCGGCTACAATTTCCACAGCGCCAATCCCGGCCGCCTCGAACAGGCGATGGTCATCCGTGACTTCGTCAGCCGCGCCGAGGCCTATGGCATCGACTACAACATTGTCGAGGCGATCGACCAGCCCTGGAAGACGTTTGAGGGCGGCGTCGGCCCCTATTGGGGCCTGTTTGACGCCTCGCGGCAGGCCAAATTCTCCTGGACCGGGCCGATCACCGATCCGGACTATATCAAGCGCGCGAGCCTCGCCGTGTTGCTCGGACTCTTGTTATCCTTGCCGATCCTCGCCATCAGCGGGGTGAGCGCAACACAGGCGTTGATGCTTGCCACGGCGGCCAACTTGGCGGGCGCATGGTTCGCGGCCATCGTTGCCTTCTGGAAGGGCCATTACTTCGTGCCCGGCGCCGCCTTCGCGCTTGGGCTGGGCGTAATCTTGCTGGTGCCGCTGGTAGCCATCGCGCTCGCCCGCATCGAGGAGATCGCGGCCATCGCATTTGGCCGGCCGCCGCGCCGGCTTGCCGTCTCGCCGCCGCTGGCGCCGGAGGCCTTTACGCCCAAAGTGTCGATCCACATTCCGGCCTGTTGCGAACCGCCGGAAATGCTGAAGGCGACGCTCGATGCGATCGCGCGCCTCGACTACCCCAATCTTGAATGCGTGCTGGTGATCAACAACACGCCCGATCCGGCGTTGTGGCAACCGGTCGAAGAGCATTGTCGCCTGCTTGGCGAGCGCTTCAAGTTCATCCGGGTGGAAAATCTTGCGGGATTCAAAGCCGGCGCGTTGCGGCTCGCGCTCGCGCACACCGCCAGCGACGCTGACATTATCGGCGTGATCGATGCCGACTACGTCGTCGATACCGATTGGCTCAAGGATCTGGTGCCGCAGTTCGCCGACCCGCGGGTCGGGCTGGTGCAGACGCCGCAGGACCACCGCGACGGCGACCGCTCGGTCATGCATCGCGCCATGAACGCGGAATATGCCGGATTCTTCGATATCGGCATGGTCCAGCGCAACGAGGCGAACGCCATTATCGTGCACGGTACGATGTGCCTGATCCGGCGCGCCGCGCTCGCAAGCGCCGGCGGCTGGTCCAGCGACACCATCGTCGAAGACAGCGACCTCGGGCTCGCCATCCTCGAGCATGGCTGGCTCGCGCATTACACCAATCGCCGCTATGGTTATGGGCTCTTGCCCGACACCTTCGAAGCCTACAAGCGACAGCGCCAGCGCTGGGCATTTGGTGGCTTCCAGCTCCTGCGCAAGCACTGGCGGCATCTATTGCCGTGGACGGAAAGCCTGTCGCGCGAGCAAAAGCGCGAATATGGCTTGGGCTGGCTCAACTGGCTGGGCGCCGACAGCGTCGGCGTCATCGTGGCCCTGCTCAACATCGTCTGGGTGCCGATAGTGGCCTTCGCCAATATCGCCGTGCCGGACCGCATTCTCACTTTGCCGATCCTGGCCGCTTTCATTGTATCGGTTGCGCATTTCACGGCGCTCTACCGGCTGCGGGTGCGTGTGCCGGTCGGTCAGATGCTGGGCGCCGTCTTCGCGGCCATGTCCATGCAATGGACCGTGGCGCATGCGGTCGGTGCCGGCGTCCTGAAAGAGCGCCTGCCGTTCCTGCGCACCGCCAAGGGCGGCGCCACGCACAAGGGCGACTTTCCGGCTTTCTGGGAGGCGGTGATCGCCGGGCTTCTGCTTCTCGGCGCGCTCACGCTGGTGGTCACCAATTACAAGCAGGTGCACGAGATCAACATCTTCGCGCTCGTGCTCGTGGTGCAAAGCCTGCCGTTTCTCTCGGCGGTGACCATCGCCGCCATCGAGGGCACCCGCTTCAACTCCTTCGCCTATTGGCGCAGCGTTGAAGCCAGGGTCATGGAATTGCTGCCGCGGCCCAAGACCATCGTAGCCGAGCCGCCGAAGCTTCCGGCTGAAAACCGCGTCGAAGCGGCGCAGTAGAACTCATCCAGCGAGTGCGGTTTCCGCCAACCGCACCCAGTAGGACGTCCCCACTGGGATGGCCTCATCATTGAAATCGTAAGCCGGGTGATGCAGCCCTGCGCTATCGCCGTTGCCCATCCAAATAAAGGCACCCGGCCGCTGTTGCAGCATGTAGGCGAAGTCTTCCGCGCCCATCCGCGGCGGGCAATCGCTGACCTTATCCTTACCGGCAATCTCGCTAGCCACCGCCGCGGCAAAGGCGCTGCTGCGTTCCTCGTTCACCAGCACCGGATAGCCGGTCCTATAGGTGAGCTCCGCTTTGGCGCCGTAGAGGCGCGCGGTGCCTTCGACAACCTCCCGCACCCGTTTCTCCAGGAGATCGCGGACTTCGGGAGAGAGGCTGCGTGCGGTGCCCCGCAGCCGGACGTGCTGCGGAATGACGTTGTCGGCATGGCCGCCCTGAAACGTGCAGATCGAGATCACTGCAGCCTCCAGGGGGTCGACGTTACGCGACACAATCGACTGCAGCTGATTGACGATCTGGGCGCCGACCAAGATCGTGTCGACCGCAAGATGCGGCCACGCGGCGTGGCCGCCGATCCCCTCGAGATTGATCGCAATGGTATCGGTCGATGCCATCATCGGCCCCGGGCTGATGGCGAATTGGCCGACCGGAAGGCCCGGTTGATTGTGCATGCCGAAGACTTCCTCGATGCCGAAGCGATCGAGAAGGCCGTCTTGCAGCATCGCCCGCGCGCCGGCGCCGCCTTCCTCTGCCGGCTGGAAGATGACAACAGCGGTGCCGGCGAAATTGCGCGTGTCGGCGAGATATTTGGCGGCGCCCAGCAGCATGGCGGTGTGGCCGTCATGGCCGCAGGCGTGCATCTTGCCCGGCACGGTCGACTTGTAGGACAGACCGGTCGCCTCTTCGATTGGCAGCGCATCCATATCGGCGCGCAGCCCGACCACTTTGGCGCCGGCCTTGCGGCCGCGGATCACGCCGACGACGCCCGTTCGTCCAATGCCCGCGACGACATCATCGCAGCCGAAGCTTTTGAGCTTGTCGGCAACCGAGGCCGCCGTGCGATGCACGTCGTAAAGGAGTTCGGGATGGGCGTGGAGGTCATGCCGCCACGCGGTGATCTCGGCGTGCAGGTCGGCGACACGGTTGACGATGGGCATCCTGGTGCTCCTCGTTCGCGGCTCTCCCGGCCCGAGCGTGCACAGTCTAGCAAAAGGCGGCCCAGATGCGACAGCCGAACCGCGGCTTTTGCAGGTTTAAAGGCCGGTTTCGGACCAAATGCAGCCGATATGACGGCCATGACGCCTCACGCGTGCGGAAGAACTGGAAACCGGAGGGGCTTTTCAGTATGCAGTGCGTGCAAAGGGCCCGTAGCTCAGTGGTAGAGCAACTGACTTTTAATCAGTAGGTCGATGGTTCGATCCCATCCGGGCTCACCAATGAAACTGACGCGGTCATACGCCCGCCGGAACTCATCATGACTATTTTCGCCGTGAATTATCTCTGCCGAGAAGTTTTGCGCGACCACGCCTTCCGCGCCGCCATGAAATCCGATCCCGGCCAAGGCGCTGGCGCCGCTCGACCTCACCGACGCCGAGCGGGGCGCGCTTGTCGCCGGCGACGTTGGCGCGCTCTACCGCATGGGCGTCAACGGCTTCCTTATGGGCTACCTCGCGCGCTTCGAAGTCTGCGGGCTCAATGTCGAGATTTACAACGAGCGCATGCGCGCGGTGAAGGTCGACGAGATCGGACAGCCGGTCGCCTGACCGCATGATGCCCGGCCGGCTTGCATTGCCAGATAGCCGGAGACAACGCGGCGCATCGCGGCTCGTTAATGCTTTGCTGGACGAGGGATTTGCCGACATCACCGTTCTCGATCTTTCCGAGAAGGCGCTGGCGATATCAAAAGCGAGGCGCGGCGCGCGAAGCATCATCTAGTTTAGTGGCACGCGGGCGCCCCCATGTTGATCAATTCACGTCCTGTCAATCGGGTAAATTTCAGCTGATAAGCGGCGCCACTGGCCTTCAGGAACTGCCTGACACCCGGCGATTTCGTCTCCGAAACCAGAATGTCAGCGGCTAATCGGTTAAGCTTTCCGGTACTGGGGTCCACCGGAGCGTGGATATCGACAATCGCGTCGGGTTCGAAACACGAGTTGGTTACAACCGCCTGCCAAAAGCAGCGCAACTCGCACACCCCCCGAATGGGATATGGCTGTTGGGCGAGCATTTCATTGATGGTGAACTCTCCGCCAAGATCACAGGGGCGAATTCCCCCGCAGGGATCGCCGTTGGCTGCGTTCGCGGGAACGTTTTCGGCGGCGGACACCTGGTGCGACGGCGCGGCTGCCACGATCGCGAGACAAAACCCGAGGGAAAATCTCCAGGGCGTCATTGCATACCTCCGTGTCGGCTGGCTAAGAAATCCTCGGTTCGTTTCTGCGCAAGAGGCATATCTGGTCAGCGCCGCCGCTTCGCAATAATCAACAATCCCTCGCGACATCGGTTATGCTAGCCGGAAATAACACCCGCGCTCGGAATATGATGCGCCGCCTCGACGAGCCGCGGCATGTTGATTGGCGAATTGCCAAAGAAGACTTCGCGTTTGTTGGTCGAAGATTGACGCGCGCCCTTATGGGAACGATCACCGGCAATCCTGCAACAGCGATCAACGGCGCAGCGATCTTCCGGGTGCATGATGCGGCGAACGTATGACCGCGCTCAGGGTGTTCGAGGCAATTCTGAAGGGCAGCGAGTGAGGCACGTCGCGTCCGGGGGGCCAAGTCAGCCGTCTCCAAATCCTCTTGGCCTAAACAACTGTATTTCTTCGGAGTTTCCACTTAGCGTCGGGTGGTGGCATTTTAGCAACATACAATATAAATGTTTCAGCGCCTCTTGGCGACGCGCATATCCATCAGGCTAATATCCGTTGGTGCTTCCGGCTTTCAGGGACCTCAGTTTGAGGGAGGACTGACGTCCTCGTCGGAATAGGGACTGCACGGGACGTTTTATTTTGTCCCGCTGACGTCGTGACATGCCGCCGGAAGCCATCCGATTTGAAATACCGAACGTTTTGTAACGTTGCGTGGCTGTCTGGCTTTGCCGAACTGCGGGCGAGGAACCGGTGCGGCGCTGCATCAAGATCACTGAGAACAAACTGCAGCCCGCCAACGCATAACGGGGGGGGTAAGCAATGACTAACACGGCGCGAGCGGCGACGGTTGTTAAGTTTGGGGCCGTCTGCGTGCTGTCGGTTTGCGCGGCAGCCCCGGGGCCGGTTCGGGCGGGGACGATCGACGACCTCCTCGACTTGCTAAAGACAAAAGGCGACATCACCCAGAGCGAGTACAACAAGCTCAAGGCCCGCGAGCAGGAAGAGAGCAAAAAAAACGACGAAAAGTTGCGCGCCGCGGAAGCCAGGGCGCGTGCCGCAGAAGCACGAGCTCGTGCCGCGGAAGCAAGGGCGAGCGAAGGGAAAAGCGTCGCTCGAGCCCAGAGCACCGCTCAGCCTCTTGAACTGCAGTCCAGCACCCAGTCACAAACCCCTGTGCAATCGCCAGGGACCATCCAAACGCAAGAGATCAGTCAAGCGCCAAGTCGCATCCAAGTGCCGGGCACCGGCCCCGCACCAGAGACCGGTCAAGCTATCGTCCAAGCGCAAACGCCCGCCCAAACGCAGGGTAGCGGGCAAGCTCAAGGGACCGGTCAGGCGGGGAGCGGCGCTCAAGCAGACAACACCCAAACATTGGCCGAAGCAGAAGCTATTGCTCGCGCGCAAACGCTGACAGCCGCGGACCTGCCGATGCCAGCCAAGTCGCCAGTGCAATATGTTACGGTGCTGCCGAACTGCGTCGGCATGCGTGTCGGCACCGTCGACATCTGTATAAAGGGTGACTTGACCTTCTTCGCCACCGAGCAATTCCCGGATAAATCTCCAACGCCCGCCACCGTCAGCGGCGGTCTGGCAACCGCTGACCAGACAAACTCCAATTCGATCCGCGGCGGATTGTTGCCGAGCTCGATCCAGCTCGGCATGAATACAAATCAAGCGGGCATCGATGTCGGCGTCTACGTCGGCGTCTACTCCGGCGGCAACAACATTGGTGTCGGCGCCCCGTTTAATGCCAACAGCGGCGGGAGCCCGGTCAGCCTCGGTACTCCGGGTATCGACTTCCGTCAGTTCTACGGAACATTGGGGACACCCAGCTTCGGCACGGTCAAGGTCGGGCGCGACATCGGCCTGTTTGCTTCCGACGCGATCCTCAACGACCTCACGCTGTTCGGCGTCGGCACGCCGGCTGGCAATTTTGCACCGGGCGAAACGTCGCTGGGCCGGATCGGCATAGGCTATATCTACGCCGATTTCATCCCTCAGATGATCTACACGACCCCAAATTGGAACGGGTTCACCGCCTCGGGTGGCATCTTCACGCCCTATGATGAAACGAGCGCTTTCGCCGGCGATCCGCTTGAATCGGGCACCATGAGCGGCCACGATACGCCGGAGCTGCAGGGGCAATTGAAGTTCGTCACCGGCTCGGCGCCGACCGGCAAGATCACGCTCTCGGTCGATGGTCTCTGGCAAAGACAGGTCGCCGACTGCCCGACAGGAAGCTCGTGCCTGACCAACGGCACCGGGCTAATGACGGCCGAGCAGGTGGTCAATGCCTGGGCCGTGGACGGCTTCGGCATGCTGGACATCGCCGGCTTCAATTTCGTTGCCTACGGCTACGGCGGCAAGTGGCGTCGGCACCACGGGCATGTTCTTCGACGGCGTCGATACAGCCGGCGACCCCCGCACCTCCTACGGCGGTTATCTGCAGGCCGCTTACACTTTCGATCGCGTGACCCTGGGCGCAAGCTACGGGGTGAGCTATCTGGACACAGCGAACACGTTCGACGCCACGAACGTCGCCGCCTTGTGCGTGGCCGGCACAGAGTGCCTCGTTCACCTGAACGAATCGTGGATCGGCTTCGTCAGATACAAGCTGACGAACTGGGTCAAGCTGCAGGCGGAGTACATCTACACGCGGGATCAAAATGCGATCGGCGGAACGAACTATGACAACGCCGTCGTCGCCGGGACCACCTTCTTCTGGTGATCCACATTTCATAACTGTCGCTAAGCCGCGCCCCGCTGCTGCCGGTCCGGTGTGGCCGGAAGGAGCAACGGCAAAGCGATAATGCCAACGACAGCGAACATCGCGCCGTAATAGAACACGGCCGCGTGGCCGACCCGGTCCCACAGCAAGCCGGCCGCGACGCTGGCGACGAGTTGCAGCAATCCCACGGTCGTGTTGTACCAGCCGATGCCGCTGGCGCGTAGGCGCTCAGGCACCAGGTGCGAAGCGAACGCCTTGCCGACGGTGCGGAATATGCCCTGGTACAATCCGTAGAAAACAAAAAGCCCGGCAATCAACGCCATGTTCTGCGTCAGCGCAAAGCCGAGATAGGCAATCAGAAAGATGATGAACGCCGCCAGCAGCACTATTTTGCTTCCGTACCGATCGACCAGCGATCCCGCCGGGTAGGAAATCAGCGCCGCGACGAGATTAAAGCCGGCGTAAATCAGGATGGTCTTTTCCAGCGAAGCGCCGATGTCCTGCGTGCGCAGGATCAGAAACGCGTTGCTGGAATTGCCGAGCCCAAAGAGCGCGGTCACCAGAAGGTATTTCCAATACGCAACCGGAAACTGCCGCAAATTGGTGTCGATCTTCGTCTTCGCGGCAACATCCGCACGCTCTTCGTTGACCGGCAGAACCATGCAGAACGCCAGCAAGCCGGGGATGACCGCCAGATAGAAGATGGAACGGATGCCGACGTGCAGCGAATAGAGCAGAAACACTGCCAGCAACGGTCCAATAAATGCACCGGCATTATCGCCAACACCTTCAAGCCCGAAAGCGCGCCCTCTGTTCCGCTCATCCACCGAGGCGGCGATGAGCGCGTCCCGCGGCGCGCTGCGCGCGCCCGCTCCCAGCCGGTCGAGCAGGCGGGCGCCGAACACCACCTGCCACACCGTCGCGAGCCCGATCAGCGGTTTGGCAATCGCGGCGAGGAAATAACCGGCGAGCGCGATGGGTTTTCGCCGTTGCAGCCTGTCTGAAAGCGTTCCGGAAAATCCCTGCACGATGTTCTGCGCGGCTTGGGCAAAACCATCTACCAGCCCGACAATGCTGCCGCCGGCGTGCAGGGTTTGCGTCAGAAAGACCGGCAAGACCGGATACAGCATCTCCGTGGAGATATCGGAAAACAAACTGGCGAAGGTGAAGAGAAACGTGGTCCGTGAAAGGCCGGCGAAATATCTCTTGATCGCGCCCGCGGTCACGGCCGATCACCCTTTGGCCAGTGCGAGCGCAATTCCCCCGAGCGCGCTGACGATGACCACCAAGAGCGGCGGCGCGCGCCAGACGGTGAGGAGCACGAAGCCGACGAGCGCAACTCCGAAATCTTCCGGAGTCTTGACCGAACTCGTCCACACCGGGGTGTAGAGCGCAGCACCGAGCACACCGACGACCGCGGCATTGACCCCGCGCATCATCGCCTGCGCCCCCGCGCGTTTGCGAAAACCGTCCCAGAATGGCAGCGTGCCAAGCAGGATGAGAATGCCGGGTATGAAAATGCCGAACAGCCCGAGCGCGGCGCCGGCCACGCCGTGCGGCGTCGCATTGACGACAGCGCCAAGATAGGCGGCAAAGGTGAACAGCGGCCCTGGAACCGCCTGCGCGGCGCCATAGCCGGCGAGGAACACATCGTCGCTCACCCAGCCGGGCGGCACGAACGCCTCGCGCAACAACGGCAGCACAACATGGCCGCCGCCGAACACCAGCGCGCCCGAACGATAGAAGGCGTCGAAGACCGCTAAGCCCTGCCAGGGTGCCAGGCTTTGCAGCACGGGCAAGCCGACGAGCAGAACAAAAAAAGCCGTCAGCGCCACGAGCCCTGCCGTGCGCGACACCGGTAAGGAAAAATGGCCGGCCGCTGACGGCGGCGCGCCGCGACAAAGCCACAGGCCGGCAAGGCCGCCGAGCAGGATGCTGGCGATCTGGGCGATGGAAGAGCCGCTGAACAAAACGATCAGCGCCGCCACGACCGCGATGGACGCCCGCTCCCGGTCTGGGCACAGCGTGCGCGCCATGCCCGACACCGCCTGCGCGACGATGGCGACGGCAACGAGCTTGAGGCCGTGCAGCAACCCGGTTCCGAGCGGGCCGGTGAGCGCACCGGCCCCGTAGGCGAAGAGAACGAGTACAATCGCCGAAGGCAGCGTAAAGCCGGTCCACGCCGCCAAGCCGCCGGCATAGCCGGCGCGCATCAAGCCGATCGAAAATCCAACCTGGCTCGACGCCGGACCCGGCAAAAACTGGCAGAGCGCCACAAGATCGACGAACGCCTGTTCGTCGAGCCAGCGCCGGCGCACGACGAACTCCTCGCGGAAATAGCCGATATGCGCGATTGGTCCGCCGAACGAGCTCACTCCGAGCTTGAGGTAGACGAGCAGCACTTCGAGCGGTGAGCCCGAGGGCTTCCCCACGGAAAGCGGTGCCGCTGCGCTTGCGGCGTTCGCAGGCGCGGCGTCGTTTCGTTCAGTACTGGAAGTGTCCATCGGGCCCAAACGTTCTCGATTGATAACCCAGACGGCTTAACTCCCACCAGCGCCCAAGACGCGCTTTTGCGGCTCTCATGCGTAGGTGATGAGTTCCGCGAAGCCCTCGTCCATATGGTCCTGATGGTGACAGTGGAAGAACGTCGGACCCGGATCATCGGCCAAAAAATCGATCGCGGCCGTCGTGAAACGCGGCATGCTCAGCGTGTCCTTCATCAGGCCCGACATCGAAGTCTTGCCGACTTTGGTCACTTCAAAGGTGTGCCGATGGGTATGGACCGGATGAGTATCGCCGCTGTTGTTGTTCATCACCAGCCGGTAACGCTTGCCTTCTTTGACCGTGAACAACGGGTTGGTGTCGGGCCAGGATTTTCCGTTGATGGTCCAGCGGTTATAGCCGCCGCGGCCACCGGGAACTTTCTCGAACGTCAACTTGATCGTTTCATCAGGCGCTTTCGCCGGCAGCGCTGAGGCAAATGCCGCGTAGTCCCAAGCCGCATGCGGCGGCGCAATCCACTGCGGCTCGCCTCGGCGATTGTCGTACTCAATGACCGCCCCCATCCCCATATTGCGGTCCTCGTCGTCGGTTGATCCAAAGATCCAGATTCCCGGATTGTTCATCTCGACGATCACGTCGGCACGTTCGGCGACATCGAGTTTCAGCACGTCCACGGTCGCAGGCCTCGGCACCGGATTGCCGTCGAGGGCAATGACAGTGAACCGATGACCGGACAATGCCAGGGAAACGTCCATCGTCGCGCTGGCATTGAGCAAGCGAAACAGAACGCGCTCACCCTGGCGGACCTTGATCGGTTCGTCGTGCCCGAGCATCCGTTCTCCGAGCGTCGCCGAATGATACATGACTTCCAGTCCATTATCGGGCGGCGGTCCTTTGCGGATGTCCTGCATGCTGACCCATTTGCCTTGCCAACGGCGGGCGGCGAGCAGAACTTCACGATCATAGCGGCCGGGGTCTCCCGCTGCCGGCTCGATGATGAGAAATCCAAACTCGCCCGAATAGGTGCTGCGGGTGAGGTCGGTCATGGCCATGGCGTGGCTGTGATACCAGCGCGTGCCAGTCGGCCTGGGCGTAAAGGAGTAGATGTGCGACTGTCCAACCGGAATGATCGGCGATCCTTCCTCGGTTGCACCATCCTGCACCGCGGGCAGATAAAGCCCGTGCCAATGGACAAGATCCGGGTAGCCGGCGTCATTAATCACGTTGATTGTAACCGGGCGTCCCTCGTGAAGCCGTAATACGGGTCCCGGAACTTTGCCGTTGTAAGCCGTGGTCTTTATCGTTTTGCCTGGAGCCAGTTCGAGCGAAACCGGGGCAATGCGCAGGGTGTAGTCCGCTTTTTCCGTTGGCGGATCGTCGGCCGCTGCCGCAAGCCAAGGCGCCGCGCTTGCGAGGGGGAGCGCTGCCGCGGATTTGAGCAACAAGCGGCGATCAATGGTCATGATCTCATCCCTTTCGCTGCAACGCAGAGCGCCGTTATCAGTTCACCTCTTTGGGCTTCCGCAACACCATAAGCGATCTGAGTGACGCTCGTTTTTCACGCGGCGCGCTACGGGCGCTCTCGGCTTATGAGCGCATCCAACGACCACGCTCCGCCACCTTCGATCAAGAGATAGATCGATCCGAGCAGCATGGCGAAGTCGTCGCGGGCCTCGTGCATCATGCTCCAGAAGCCGTAGCGGGCGATTTTGGGGACGTGAAAAATCCAGAAATCATGCCCGAGCAGGATCGGGATCTTGGTCGAGAGAATGGCAACGATCATGACAATGATCAGCGGGATCGCGGCTAGCCTGGTCAATAGCCCTAGAATAATGAGTGCGCCGCAGACGGTCTCGACCACGCCGACAAACGGCCCCATCAGTTCAGGATACGGAATGCCGATATTGGCAAAGCGTCCGGTCCCCAAAACGCCCGGAAAGATCAGCTTCTGAATCCCTTCCGGGAAAAACACCACCAGGCCGACGATAAGCCGGATGAGAATAGTCCAGCCGGGCGCGCCCGTGCCCAAGATAACGGAGCGCCAATCCGTGGCTTGCGAGCCGCTCACGCTTTGCCTCTCTTGCCCGTCACCCTTTGAGATAATTCTGCTTGTACCAGTCGACGATCTCGGCGCCTGTGGTCACCCACACCTCCTGGCGCGAGGTGATATGGGCAAGCGCCTTGGCCAAGTACTTGCTGCGGTGCGGATAGCCGACCAGAAACGGATGCAGGCAGATCGACATGACGCGTCCGGTCTTGGCGCCGTCCTCGTAGAGCACGTCGAACTGGTCGCAGATCATCTGCCCGAAGACTTCCGGGCTCTGGTGCAGGTCGAGGAATGCCGGAATGTCGTTGATCTCGACCGAATAAGGCATCGCGATCATCGAGCCCTTTTTCACCCGCATCGGATAGGGCTGGTCGTCATTGGTCCAGTTGCCGACATAGTCGATGCCGTTCTCGGCTAGAATGTCGAGCGTGCGCACGGTCTCGCTCAGGGCCGGGCTGAGCCAGCCGCGCGGCGCCTTGCCGACGCCCTTGGTGATCGTTGCGACCACGTCCTTGATGAGGGCGCGCTCCTCCGCCTCCGACTGTTTGTTGATCAGGGTCGAATTGTTGGTGCCGTGCCCCATCCACTCCCAGCCGAGTTTCCTGCCCTCTTCGATGATACGCGGGTAGTGCTTGCAGACATCCGAGTTGAGCGCGACAGTGCCCTTGATGCCGTATTTTTCCATCAACTCCATCATCCGCCAGATGCCGACACGGACGCCGTAGTCGCGCCACGCATAATTGAGCACATCCGGGTTGACCGGTATGTCGGTGAGCCGCGTCGAGGGGCGGTCGAACAGAAAATGCTCGATGTTGGGTATGACCCATAGCGCGACGCGGGCGCCGTTCGGCCACGAAAGCCGCGGCCGATCAACGATTGCCGAATAGTCGAAGCGGCCATGCTCCGTCGGCACGGAAGGTTGCGGCGGCGGGTTCGTTCGCGCGGGGCGACGCGCTGCGGCGGCGGAAGATTTTGTTGAGTGTTTCTTGGCTGGCTTGCGCGGCACGTGTTACCCCCAAATGAACAGACGATGTTATGTTCTGGCGGCTTCACGCCGCGCGGGCTAATGTTGCACAAGACCTGCACGCAAGTGAATGAGGAGCTCAAACGAGATGGCAGATATCGTGGCCGGATTTGGCGTACCGCATACCCCGGTGTTTCCGTTCTTCGTCAAGCGCGACGGGCCCGACTGCGAAACCGCCAAGCTGTTCGCGGCGCAGAAGGAACACCTTGCCGCGGTGCGGCCCGACGTGATCGTCATGTTCGACACCGACCATCTCAATACGTTTTTCCTCGATAATCTGCCGATTTTCGCCGTGGGCGTGGACAAGGCGTTTACCGGCCCGAACGACGAGCCGCGGGAAATGCCGGTGTACAAAATTCCCTCCGCGGTCGATCTGGCGGCGCATATTCGCCGGGCCAGCATCGAAGCCGGCTTCGACGCCGCGCTGGCGCAGCATTACTCCGTCGATCATTCGGTCGCCGTGCCGCTGCACTTCCTGACGCCGGAGATGCAGGTGCCGGTCATTCCGTTTTTCATCAGCGGCCACGTGCCGCCGCTGCCTTCGGCGCAACGCTGCTATGCACTCGGCCAAGCGGTCGGCCGCGCGATCGCATCGTGGCCGAAGCCATTGCGCGTCGTCATCATGGGCAGCGGCAGCTTCTCGCTTGAAGTCGCCGGCCCGCGCATGGCGCCGGGCCGCACCGACGGCGTGCCCGATCCCGACTGGGCCTGGCGCATCATCAAGCTCATGGAAGAGCAACAGATCGAAAAGCTCATCAGCGAGGCCACCGAGCACCAGCTGCTCAAGGCCGGCAATGTCGGCGGCGAATTGCTCAACTGGATCGCCATGCTCGGCGCCATCGGCAATCGCAAGCCGAACTACGTCGCGCCGCAAATGCAGAACGGCCACGCTTACGGGGTGTGGCGCTGGAACTAGGCGTCAGCTCATAAACAAGCCGACGCGGTTCGCCTGCGAGAGTCTGCTCAGCCTCCGATTGTGTTGCAAAAGTCGTTTTTCACTGGATTTCGCAAAAATTCTGCGGGCTACAGGCGCGACCTTCGTGTAAAGATGTGAGGGGCCTCATCGCCTCACGTTAAACTCATAGGCGACTTCAGTAACGCGATAGAGGTTATACGAAATCAGCGATTGCTTTCCGTTTCGTGTTTTTGCGAAAAATTCGTTGCCCTTCAACTTTCGACTTTTGCAACACAATCCCTCCGATAGCCGACGAATCACGCGCAGCATCGAAGCGACGATCAAATTCGACTGCTACTTGCCCGACGGAAGCGCGAACTGAAGCGTGCATGGCCGCGTTGAATTACTACAAGGAAAATGCACGAAGTACCTGCGCAAACGCGAGACCGATCTGCTGACATAACTGTTTGGGAGGAAGCTGCCGGATGGCCTTCGCTGATCCTAAGCCAATGTCGCGCGCGGCGGCTGTCGCCTATGCAATCTGTTCGCCGCTGGGCCTGATCGCGCTCGTGTTCCTTCCGGTTGGTCGGTTGGATTGGAAACCGGGATGGATCTTCGTCGCCTTTCTGGTCGCAGCGTTCGGCGCCTCCGCTCTCATTCTCGCGCGGGTCAATCCTGGCATCTATCGAGCCCGCCGCTTTCAGCCTGGGACGAAACGCTGGGACCTGGTCCTGGTCGCCTTGATCTTTTCCGCCATCATCATCGAGGTCCCGCTGGCGACCCTGGACGCTGGTCGCATGCGGTGGTCATCGATGCCGGCGGCGTTCGTGATACTCGGCTACGCCCTACTTGGCGCTGGAATCGCGCTCAGCGCCTGGGCTCAAGCAGTCAACCCCTTCTTTGAGCCTGGCGTGCGAGTCCAACGCGAGCGCGGCCAGCAAGTCATCAGCAAAGGACCTTACGCCACAGTTCGCCACCCAGGTTACGCCGGCGCGATCATGATTTTCGCTGGCCTGGGGCTGTCGCTCGCGTCTTGGTGGGCGCTCATGCCCGCGGCTTGGGCTAGCTTAATTCTAATCGTGCGCACAAAGTGGGAAGACGACCTGCTCCGAACCGAACTCGAGGGCTACAGCGAATACGTGAAAAGTACACGCTATCGCCTGTTTCCGCATTTGTGGTGAAGCAGGCCATCCGTTGCTTGCCGCGCAATGTCGCAAAGGGTCAATCGCGCCATATCAAGCGAATACTGTTCCTTCCGCTGTTCACTCAAAAGTCCGACATTCTTTCACGCCGCACTAAGTGCGGCGGCGGACCAGTGAGCGACATTCCCGGATGGGACCTGCAAGACCGTTCAGCCTTCCTTCTTAGGCAAGCGACAAGAAATTCGTCCAATTACTGATCACTCAGCCGCGATCAACTCCACTGGCAGGCTGGCGAACTGCCGCAGGCTGTTGCTGAGCTTGCGCTGCGGTTCGCCGACGATGTCGATGCGCCGAACCCGCGCGGCGAGCGCCGTCATGATCATCTCGGCCTCGAGGCGCGCCAGCATCTGGCCGACGCACAAATGAATGCCGGCGCCAAAGGCAACGTGACCCGCGGCCCGGCGGTTGACGTCGAAGCGCTCGGGTTCGTCCCAGCGGCGTGGATCGCGGTTAGCGGAGGCCAGGAACAGCAATACCTTGGCGTCCTGCGGGATTTCGACCCCGCCGATGTCGACCGCGCGGGTGGTGGTGCGGAAGAACGTCTGGATCGGCGACTCCCAGCGCAGCACCTCGTCGAAGGCCGGCCGTGCCTAACGCCGGCTTGTCGCGCAACGCCTGCCACTGCGCCGGGTTGGTGGCGAAGGCGTAGAGCGCGTTGCCGACGCCGACAATGGTGGTGTCGAGTCCGGCCGAGAGCATCGAGCGCACCAACAGCGGCGCCTCCTCCGCCGTGATCTCGCCGGTGTCGACCGCAGCCCAGATGATCGCGCCGAGTCCGGCGGGCGACAGCGCCTCGCGGGCGCACTGGGCGTTGATCCAGGGCACGACCTTTGCTGCCTCGGCCATGACCGCCTCGAAATGCGCGTTGCGCGGACCAAAGGCGTTGAACACCATGGCGCCGTAGGGCAGCAGGTTTTCCAGGCCCTCCCGGCCGAGGCCGACCGCCTGTGGAAACACGCTCAGCGGATAGGCCTCGGCGATGTCCGCGATCGCATCGACCCGCCGGCGAGCGACCAGCTCATCCGCGAGTTTCTCGGCCGCATCCTTGAAGCCTGCGCGCAGGCCCGCCATCGGCTTTGCCGACAGTGCCCGGTTCATCACCGTACGGCTGCGCGTATGCAGTGGCGGATCGGCCTCGAGGATTAGGCTCGGCGGCCGCCATGGCTTGGTGCGGCGGAAATCGTCGATGCCGACGCCAGCCGCGGAGCTAAACGTCTGCCAGTCGCTCAGCGCCGCCTGCACTTCGGCATGGCGCGCGCACGCCCACAGCCCATAACGCTCGAGCCACACCACCGGCCCGGCTTCGCGCAATTCCGCATAAAACGGATAGGGCGCGGCGAGAAAATCGTCGGCGAAAGGATCGAGCGACGAAACCGGAAAAGCGGACATCGCAAATCCTCGATGATGGACGCAGCGGCACCGGACAACACTAAGCAATCTTACGACGTTCGCCTTGACGCTGAAACAACGGCGTCAATTTCAGACATGATAGTGCGGCATCGCCAGCTTAGAAATGGGCCATGAGCTACCGCCCACTCATCGGTGCTGGAGGAGATTTCGGGCTATGATCAGCTGCTGAATTTCGCTGGTTCCATCGAAAATTCGAAAGGCCCTGGAGTGCCGAAACAAACGTTCCACTGTCGTACCGCGAACGACGCCAAGGCCGCTAAAAATCTGCACTGCCTGATCAATGATGTCGAAGGCAGTCTCGGTCGAGTAAAGTTTGGCAATTGCAGCTTCGCGCGAAATGCTTCGCTCGGTGGCATCGTGTTGCCAGGCGGCGCGATACACGAGAAGTGCAGCGGCATCTATGCCGACCGCCATGTCGGCAAGCTTGGCTTGGATAAGCTGGTGTTCCGAGATCGGCTTTTTGAAGGTATGGCGCTCGACACTCCGTTCAACGGCTTCCGACATAGCGCGTCGCGCGAAGCCTAGTGTGGCTGCACCAACCGTCGGGCGGAACAGTTCAAGCACGTGCAGTGCGATTTTGAAGCCTTGGCCCAATTCGCCGATCAGGCGCTGAGAAGGGACGCGGCAATCCGTGAGGGTCCACGTCCCCACGGTGTGGGGCGGCAAGACCGAAAGACGTTCCTCAAGTTCGATGCTGCCGTCATGTCCATCAATTGCAAACGCTGCGATTCCGCCGGAACCGGCCTGTCCCTCGACCCGGGCGAAGACAACATACAGGTCCGCCAAGCCGCAATTTGAAGTCCAGGTCTTGCGGCCATTGATGACGTAATGATCGCCATCGCGATACGCGGAAGTTGTGATCGCGGCGGCGTCCGAGCCGGCGTCAGGCTCCGATAGAGCAAACGCAGGGAGAAGCCTGCCAGCGAGGTAGTCGGGCAGTAACTCGTCTCGCAGCCCCTGCGATCCGTAAAGTGCGATAGGAAGGATGCCGAGCCACGGTTCGGAAAGGGCAACATCGGCTATCGCTGACGAGAAGGCGCTGATTTCGCGCATGAGACTTACGTGGCGAAGACTAATCTTGCATGGCTCACCGAGCGTTTGGGTCGGAAGGGTGTTGCGCAACCAACCTGCAGTCGCGAGACGTTCAAATATCTGCCGCGCCGCCTTGCCATCGCCTCCCTCGTCGGGCTCAAAGCCGCTAAGTTCGGCACGCACCCAGCGATCGAAGCCCTGCGCTAAATTCAAAGCAGGACGGATCAAAGAAAGGCCAAGACAAATGGCTCAGATCATCCATAGGGCTAGCATCGAGGGACGCACGATGATGTCAATACGGCCCGACTGTCTCACTTGGGTCATCCTCGACCAAGACGACCAGGGCGATATATCCGTATCAAGCCAGCCGTAGCACGTGGAGCGAGCGCAGGCGAGGCGCTCCCCTCGATGACGAGGCTAAGTGCTGCGCGTCAGCCCGCCGTTGACGTAGAGCGTCTGTCCGGTGATGAACGCGGCATCATCGCTGGCGAGGAACGACACGGTGCCGGCCAGATCGGAAGCCTCCTCGCTGCGTTTGATCGACTGGGTATTGGCCATGCGATCAAACAGCTCCTCGTTGGACATCCCGCCGGGAATCTTCTGGTTGAGCGTGCCCGGCGTGCGTGTCAGTCCGGGCGCGATGGCGTTGACGGTCACGCCGTATTCCCCGAATTCGGTAGCGAGCGAGCGGGTAAAGCCGATAACACCGCCTTTGCTGGTGATGTAGTGGATCAGGTTCGGGACCATGAGGTTGACCGTATCCGACGCGATGTTGATGACGCGGCCCCAGCCCCGCCGGCGCATGCCCGCGGTGAGCGCCTTGGTCATCAGAAACATCGAATCGAGATTGACCGAGAGAACACGCCGCCAGTCCTCGAAAGTGATTTCGTCGAACGGCTGCATCGGATAGATGCCGGCATTGTTGACAAGAATGTCGCAACTTCCGCCGTTCTTCTCGACCTCTTCCTTGAGCGCGGCGACGCCGACCGGATCGCTCACATCGCATTCGACGGCCTTGGCTTGCGCGCCCAATGTTTCGATCAAGTGCAGGGTTTCGGCCGCTTTGGCGCGGTCAGCGATGACAACTTGCGCCCCCTCCTCGGCCAAGCGGACCGCGGCTGCCTGGCCAATTCCGTTGGCGGCGCCGGAAATGACGACGGTCTTGCCTTGGTGTCTTTTGCTCATTGTTCATCCTCCCGTTCTCGCGACGCGATTGTTCGCATATAAAGGGGACGCTGGTGAAGGTCTTTGGGGCATACTCGAAACATCGCCGCCACGTTTCGTCTCGAACGTGGCAAACGTCATGGAAGGAGCTTGGATTGTGACCAGCGGCAAGGACGACGAGGAATTCTTCCGCCAGCGTGGGTTCGGCATCAAGATCGGCTTCGGCGAGCGGCCGGCGCTGATCATCATCGACATGCTCAAGGGCTTCACCGATCCCTCGATGCCGCTCGGCGCCAAGCTCGACAAGGAGATCGAGGCGCAGAAGCCGCTGCTCGAAATCGCGCATGAGCGCGGGATTCCGGTCATCTTCTCGACGGTGATTTACGATGAGGCGGAGGCGAAAGACGCCGGCATATGGGGCCTAAAGATGAAGGGCTCGCTTACGCTTGCCGCCGGCTCGGAGGCGGTCAAGGTCGATCCGCGTCTCGCCATGCAGCCGCAGGACATCCTGCTGGTCAAGAAATACGCTTCCTGCTTTTTCGGCACCGACCTGGTGCCGCGGCTCAACAGCCGGCGCATCGACACGCTAATCATCACCGGCTGCACGACCTCTGGCTGCGTGCGTGCAACCGCGGTCGACGCGGTGCAGAACGGCTTTCGTCCGATGGTGGTGCGCGAGGCGGTGGGCGATCGCTCGGCGGCGGCGCACGAGCAAAGCCTGTTCGATCTCAACGCCAAATATGCCGACGTCGTGTCGCTCGACGAGACGTTGCAATATCTCAAGACCGTCGGCCACAACCGGCCGGCCAACTAATTCGCATGATACCGTGGATGCCCGGCCTTGTGCCGGGCATCCACGTCTCACGAGCGCGAATGCTAAGACGTAGATGGCCGGGACAAGCCCGGCCATGACGGTGTTGGCGGTGCCGTCAGAACATCGGATAGGCCGGGTTGAGCGGCAGCCCGAACTCGGTGCGGCCGAAGTTCTCGGCCGGCACGTCCCAGTTCATCACCACATGCGAGGAGATGGCGTGAACGTCGCGCCAGCAGCGCTGGGCGGAGTTGTTGTCCATCAGCCCGCTGGAGCCGCTGATCTTGATCAGCGCGTCCATGGCGTCGCGCAGCAAGCGCATGGCGTAGGTGAAGTCGCGCCGCAACAGCGTGCGCGTCTCCATGGTCATGCCGGTATAATCCTTGCGCGCGGTCGCCAGCGCCCGCCGCGCCAACAGCTCAGCCGCATCGATCTGCGCGGCGATCTCGGCGACTTTGAGCTGCACCGGCACGTGCTGGGCGATATTGAGCTGCGTGTAGGTCAGATAGCGCTCCCGCGTCCATTGCACGAAATCGGCGTAGCCGCCGCGCGCCGAACCGAGCGCCGGCCCGAGCAAGGCATAAGAATGCACGGCGATGAACGGCGTCCGGTAGATCGGATTGGTGTTGACCTTGGATCCCGGCGAGCAGGCGTCGCGCAGCGTCTGGAATGACACGCTGCGGTGCTCGGGCACGAAGACGTTGTCGAGCACCGCGGTGATCGAGCCGGTGGCACGCAGGCCGGCGCAGAACCAGGTGTCGTCCTGCTTCACCTGCGACACCGGCACCAGATAAAGCCGCATGTCGGGATGATCTTCGCCGGCGCGGAAAGCGAGCCCGCCGATCATGATCCAGTGCGAATGCCGCAAGCCGCTGCACCAGGACCAACGGCCGTCGAGGCGATAGCCGCCCGGCACCACCGTGATCTTTCCGGTCGGCGCCGCCGAGGTGGCGATGCAGGCGGCTTTGTTCTCGCTCCAGACGTCGTGCTGCGCCTCTTCCGGAAACAGCGCCAGCATGCAGGCGTGGTCGGCGAGATAATTCAGGCACCACGCGGAGGAGCCGCAGGTCGATTTGCCGAGCTCGACGGCGATGTCGAACGCCACCTCATGGTCGTGCTCGTAGCCGCCCCAGCGCTTCGGTTGCAGCGCATGAATGAGACCGGCGTCGATATATTCCTCGACCGACTCGCGCGGAATATTGCGATCGCGCTCGGCTTTTATGGCGCGTTCGCGCAGCTTCGGCGCCAGCGCCCGCGCGCGGCCGATCAATTCCTCGGCCGTTGGCACGCTGTCGGGCGCGGCGGCCGGCCGCAATTCGGCAAGGCTCATAGGTTTTTCCTCCCTTTTGGCGACATTGCGTCAGCGCTGGCAGGGAATCAAGCGTGCCGCCGCGCGCCTTGATCAGGTCAGCGCTTCGGAGTCATCATGATCTTGCGTTTTAGCAGCGTTCAGAACGGCCGCGCGTCGGATATTGGGGGGAACATGCGTCTTGGATTTTTTATGATGCCGGTGCACCCGCCGGCCCGCTCGTTCACCGAAACGCTGGCCGAGGATACCGAGAAGTCGCTCTTGGCCGACCAGCTGGGCTTTGCCGAATTGTGGCTGGGCGAGCATTTCTCGGCGACCAGCGAACCGATCCCTTCGCCGCTGATGTTCATGGCCGGCCTCGTGCCGCGCACCAAAAATTTGCGCTTCGGCACCGGCGTCATCAACCTGCCCAATCACGATCCGGTCGTCGTCGCGGCCGAGGCGGCGCAATTCGATCACATGAGCCGCGGCCGATTCATGCTCGGCGTCGGACCGGGCGGACTGCTGTCCGATTTCGAGTTGTTCGGCCACACCGATGTCGGCGTGCGCAACCGCAAGGTCATTGAAGCGGTCGGCATCATGCAGCAAATCTGGTCGCAGGATCCGCCCTACGACATTGAAGGCGAGTTCTGGAAAGTCCGGCTGAAGAACAACGTCATTCCCGACCTCGGCATCGGCTACATGCCGAAGCCCTTTCAGAAAGGCGGACCGCCGATATCGCTTTCGCTCGCCAGCCCGCATTCGTCGTCGGCGCGCACCGCCGCACTGCAGGGCTGGGGCATCATCTCCGCCAATATCATTCCCACCTATTCGGTGGCGTCACATTGGGCGATTTACAGCAAGGCCTGCATGGAGGCGGGCAAGCGACCGTCCGGCGACAACTGGCGCGTATCGCGCAACGTCATGGTCGCGCCGACCGATGCGGAAGCGCACGATCGCGTCTACGGCGAGGGCGCCTCCAATCGCTATTTTTTCACCTACATCCGCGCGGCGCTCGGCGGGGTTGGGCTGTTGTCGATCCTCAAACCGCGACCGGACATGTCGGACGAGGAAGCTTCGGTCGAAACGATCACCGCAGGCTGCACGCTTTACGGCTCGCCAAAGACCATGCTCGACAAACTCGTCGCCTTCCGCGAAGAGGTCGGGCCGTTCGGCACACTGCTCATGACCGGTCTCGACTGGCTCGGGCCCAACGAAGCCTGGGAACGCCAATCGATGCAGCTCGTTGCCCACGAGGTCATGCCGAAGTTCCGTCAGCATCTGCTGGTGCAGGCGGCCGAGTGAGCCAGCGGCCCCGCTGGCGCTAGCGATTTGCCAAAGCGGAGCACCGCCGACGATCTTTTGAAGCAAATTTATTGAACTTGCTGCACTGCAGCGACCACGAGAGTTTCATAAAGGCGTCGCAGCGGCGCCACACACCCCGCGCAGTATCAAACTGCATCGGGCCAAATCGGGGTGCGGCGGGTAAACGTCGAGGAGCATCGACGATGAGCATCCAACACGCCTGCAACGTCGACGTGGCGGTGACCAAGGATTTTGGCCGACCTGATTTTGGGCGCCCCAAGTGCCCGCGCTGCGGCAGCATCCTGCTGATCGCCGAAGAGTCCGAGTTCAACGTCAAGGGACGCATTCGCCACGCCTGGGCGTGCGACGATTGCGCGCACGAGTTCGTAACCTCGATCACGCTGTGGCCCCGTAGAGCATGATCCGGAAGAGTCGACGCCGGTTTTCCAAATAGATCATGCTCCCCTGCCACGATCACGTTTGTGCTTTTGCGTTGGTTGCGTAGTCATCCGCCAAATCGGAGGAACGCCCCGCGAGAGTGAATGGCGGCGGCGGTAGTATGTCGCCGGACCGAGAGCGGGAACCGCAGCGGTCCTGGGACGTTGGTGCTGCGAGCCAGAGTTCGGTTCGCAACGATGTAATCGCGCCGGGTGGTTGCGTTGGTACCCGGGCGCGATGTTAAGTGACCCGCCGGTCCGGCGTATTGCGACCGGCGGGTTGTATTTTTACAGTTATTGTTCGTCGGTTTTAGCCTGTCAGTCATTAGTCCTCGTGAACATCGCGTTTGGCGATCCATTGCTCTTTGGTTTCCCCGACATAGTCGGCAAAGCGACCGGCGCCGATGGCCGCCCGCGCCCCAGCCATCAGGTCCTGGTAATAAAAAAGATTGATCTGCGAGAGGAGCGTGCCCCCGAGCGCCTCGCCGCTGCGGAAGAGATGATGCAAATAGGCGCGCGAGAAATCGCGCGCAGCGGGACAACGGCTCTCCACATCGAGCGGCCGCGGATCGTCGGCGTGGTGGGCATTCTTGATGTTGATGGGGCCGAAGCGCGTGAAGGCAAGCCCGTGGCGGCCGTTGCGGGTCGGCAGCACGCAATCGAACATGTCGACGCCGCGGCCAATGGCTTCGAGAAGATCGGCGGGCGTGCCGACGCCCATGAGATAGCGCGGCTGCTCGGCGGGCAGCACCGCGACGGTCGCGGTGACAACCTCGAGCATCACGGTCTGCGTTTCGCCGACGGCGAGCCCGCCAATCGCGTAGCCCGGAAAGCCGATATTGACAAGTTCGCGCGCGCTCTCGTCGCGTAATTTCTGATCGTCGCCGCCTTGCACGATGCCGAACAGCGCGCGATCAGACGGCGCGCGCTCGAACGCGCGTTTGCAACGCTCGGCCCAGCGCAGCGAAAGTTTCATGGCGCGCGCGATCTCGTTCCGCTCGGCCGGCAGCTTGATGCACTCGTCGAGCTGCATGGCGATGTCGGAGCCGAGCAGAATTTGAACTTCCATGGCGCGCTCCGGTGTCAGTTCCACCATGGCGCCGTCGATGTGCGAGCGAAAGGTGACGCCCTCTTCAGTGATCTTGCGCAAGGGCGCGAGCGACATCACCTGGAAACCCCCGGAATCGGTGAGGATCGGATGAGGCCAGTGCATGAACGCATGCAGCCCGCCGAGCGCGGCGATGCGTTCCGCCGACGGCCGCAGCATTAGGTGATACGTGTTGCCGAGCAAAATCTCGGCGCCGGAGGCGCGCACATCGTCAGGGTGCACCCCCTTGATCGAGGCTTGCGTGCCGACCGGCATGAAAGCCGGCGTGTGCACAATGCCGTGCGCCGTCGTCATCTCGCCGGTACGCGCGCTGCCGTCGGTGGCAAGGAGGCGGAAGGAGAACGGATTTTGCATCAGGGATTTAATTTACGACCGGGTGATCAATTCTTGCATGTTAGCGCAGATCGCAGGATGCGCGTGCAACCCATTCGGGCTTTGCGACAGTGCCACTATGTGCCAAAAGGCGTGCCGCGACAGCCCATGCATTTTTTTCCCCGGAAGTTCGGTCTTGTGCCGCGAATGGGCCGCATTTTGCACCGGTCAACACAGCCGCACCGCTTCTGATTAAAGATCACCGAAGATTTGATTCCTGAAATAGATCAATCGCGAAATCCGCCGCGGTTCGCGTCGGCGCGTTCGATGAATGTCGGTCGGTGAAGGTCTTTTTTTCGCCGCTATGCTCGTTGTGAATGTTGATCTCGCCGTTGCCTTACTGCATTGCGTTTTGTTCGTGTGCGTCAGGGGGGAATTTCAGTCATGGGCGTACTCCCGCGGCTTCTGTTAGCTTCCATCATCCTGAGCGTATTAGCTGGAGCGGCGCTGCCGCAGGCCGGCCGGCCTGCAGGCATGCCGGGCCAGGACGACACCTGGAAGCTGCCAAATCGCGACGACATGAACGCGAACACGGTGACCGTCATCACCGCACCGGCCGGAGGCGCCACGGCGATCTTCGGCTCCGACATGGCGCGCGTGCTCGACGACGGCAATATTCGCGTGCTTCCGGTCCTCGGCAAGGGACCGGTCCGCAACGTCGTCGACATTCTCTATCTCAAGGCCATCGACATGGGGATGGTGGTCAGCGATGTGCCGGAATTCTACCGGCTGCAGTACAAGATCCCCAACATCGCCTCACAGCTGCGCTACGTCGCCAAGCTCTACAACAACGAGATCCACGTCGTCGCGCCGAGCTCGATCAAATCGATCTTCGATCTGGCCGGAAAGCGGATCGTGGCGTCGACGGACGTCGGTTATTACGCCGCCAAAGTGATCTTCTCGCGCCTTAACATGAACGTCACCTATGACTACTGGACCGACGACGCGCGCGCGATCCAGAAGATCGTCGACGGCGAGGCGGACGCCTACGTCGGCAGCACCGGCAAGGTTTTTGGGCTGCTGCGCGCCGTCAAGAATGAGGATCACAAGCTACACCTCGTGCCGATCCCGTACGATCGCCGGCTTCAGGACCTGTACTTGCCGACGACGCTTTCGAGCGATGACTATCCAAACATGCTGGCGCCGGGCCAGACGGTCGACACGCTTGCAGCCAGCGTGCTGCTGGTGAGCTTCAATTGGCCGGAGAACTCCGAGCGCTATCGCAGAATGGCGAATTTCGTAAACGCCTTCTTCTCGAAGTTCGATGAATTCCATAAGCCGCCGCGCCATCCGAAATGGGCGGAAGCCAGCCTCAACATCAAGGTTCCGGGATGGGAGCGCTTCAAGGCGGCCGATGACTGGCTCGCCCAGCACGTCAGCGAACTCAATGCCGAGGACAAAGATGGCGTGTTCCGGAAGTTCCGGGAGTGGCAGAAGGGGCAGCATTCGGCGCGCTGAGGCTTCGAAGCCCGACAACGTTCGCCTCGGGTTGGTTTGAGGCCGCGGCGGAAGTTGTTCAGCGCTGTAGCGAACGCAACGGGCGCCGCCTTTGATAGCCGTAAGAACCCTGCCGATAAGACGGTGCTCGAGACCTATGAACGGCTTGATTGTTGGCGCCTTCGTGGAAAGGGCCGCGGACGGTCATGAGCAGGCGTCTGGCGGCTTCGCGAAGTTGCGGCCACGTCGTCGTCTGAGCGATGTAGGCGGATCTGCTTCTGCCGAGGCCGCGCACCATAATGACCAAGCGTTTTGCCGCCTTGCCGACATGCTCCCGGAACGCATGAGCGATCAAGGCGAACTCGCTCTTGAGGACGATGCCCGCCGTCGTGACGAGGCGCTGCATCGTCTGGCGAAGATGCCGCCATTCTGTCCGCATGTCGCCTGCGCTGATCCATCTTGAGATGGGGCCAAAAAGCAGGCCGACGAACAAAAGCTCTAAGCCAAGCGAGAACGACGCGAGATGATCGACCGGCCAGTGCCAGAGTTTCGTTGGTGTGAAAATCTTCTTCACCGGAATGATCTCTACGCACCTTGTTTTGAGCGCCTGCGACTGATCCTTTGAAAAACCGTCAAGCCCCAGTAGCGGAAGCACGTCTTGCTCTAAATGATTATTGGTAACGGCGACTTGCTGGATTCCATTGCTGGAACGCACCCCGCGGCTCCTCCGACGAGCCTCGCTAAGCGTCATCCTTCGGTCGGCAACATTGCTGAGCCGCCACTGCCATCGCTTGGCCCTCTCTTCAAGCTTGGAGGCGGTCACATACCATTCCATGTATTTTGCGTGTAGCCGCGAATCGTAATCCGCCTCGGCGATGCTGCGCTCAAGGTCCGCTTGCTCATGCCGCAAAAGATTTTGGAAGTCTGCTTCGTTTGCCGGCGCGCGAGGAACGAGTGGGCGGGCTGGACGATCGTGCCAATCGCGTATCTCTTCGGGGGCCGCATCGTAGAAACCTTTGAGCTCGGCCTTTGCACGCATGGTCGCCGCAATGAAGTAGGGCAGCTGGCAGGTTGCAGAGGTCTGCCATACCTCATCAGTCTCTACGGCCGGATCGCTCGAAGAGTCAGCGCGCACCCATTTGTAATCATCTTGGGTGCCGGACAATCCATGGGACGGGCGGGTTTTGCTCCAGGCATAATACGATGCGCCGAGCACCGCCAAACCCGATAACGCGACAAGCAGACCAGTTCGCGAAAGCTGACTTCCAAACATGGCTCAGCACACAAAACGCTTACAGCACCGGATGCGAATTTGCCCGTTAAGATTGGGCGTACGAGATTAACCGAGATGGGGTCTAACCGAACATCTGCCGTTTATTGTGTACTTTGTCAGCGTCGAGCAGCTTGAGGTATCGCAGCCTTAACAACGACCCGCGGCAACGGATGTAGCGTGCGTGCGGATCACAGTTACTCAGTTTTGCGCATCAGTAGCGACTTGGCCAGCAATTTTTTTCGCTGACCCCCCGCCGGTTTATAACTCCGCGTTTCGGCGAAACAGCAAGCAGGCATCGCCGTAGGAATAGAAGCGATAGCCGGCCTCGATCGCATGCGCATAGGCCCGCTGCATCACGTCAAGCCCGCAGAAGGCGCTGACGAGCATGAACAGAGTCGAGCGCGGCAGGTGGAAATTGGTCAGCATGGCGTCGACCGCGTGGAAGCGATAGCCGGGCGTAATGAACAGCGCCGTTTCGCCGGAAAATGCCGCGAGCGCGCCGTCTTTGGCCGCCGCGCTCTCAAGAAGCCGCAGCGAGGTCGACCCGACGGCGACGATCCGGCCGCCGCCGCGCCGCACTGCATTGAGCGCCGCCGCGGTCTCGGCGCCGACGGTCCCCCACTCCGCATGTATGCAGTGAGCGGAAGTGTCTTCCGCCTTGACCGGCAGGAAAGTACCCGGCCCAACATGCAGCGTCACGCGGTGCAGCGCGATACCACGCGTGCGCAAATCGCGCACGAGGCTTTCCGTGAAGTGGAGGCCCGCCGTCGGCGCCGCCACCGATCCCTCCTCGCGTGCGAATATGGTCTGGTAGTCGGCGCGGTCCTGCTCGTCGGCGGCGCGGCGGCCGGCGATATAGGGCGGCAACGGCATGTCGCCGCGCTCGGCGAGCGCCTGGTCGAGCACGGCGCCGTGAAAGGCAAAGGCGAGCGTCACCTCGCCACCCTCCCCTTTGGCTTCGACCGTGGCGTCAAGCTGGTCGAGGAAGCACACGCGGCCTTCGCTGCCAAAGCGCACGACATCGCCGACGGCAAGGCGCTTGCCGGGCCGCGCCAAGGCGAGCCACCGTGATCCGTCGAGCCGTTTGATCAGCGTCGCGGAAATTTCCGGCTCGCGGTCGCCGCGGCCGATGCGGCGGCCATGCAGGCTCGCCGGGATCACCTTGGTGTCATTGACGACGAGCGCATCACCGGCCAGCAAAAGCTCCGGCAAGTCGCCCAGCCTGCGATCGTCGAAGGCTGCGCTCCTGTCCGGACGTACCACGAGAAGCCGCGCCGCGTCCCGAGGCGAAGCCGGCCGCAAGGCGATACGGTCTTCCGGCAGGTCGAAATCGAACAGGTCTGTGCGCATCTCAGCAACGCATTCGAATTCCGCTCGTCCCGCGAAAGCGGAGGATCTGCGTCCTATTTCCCGGAATCACTGTCGATCGTCCGCTCATCCACGAAGCGGATGGCGATCGGGTGACCGGCGATAGCGCCACCCATGTCTTCGCTGAAATGCAGCGGCATGCAGCGCGTCATCGCCGCGTCGATGGCGTCGCGATAGATATGGCGCAAATCGGCCGGCGCGTCGTGGCTCGCATAGGTCATGCGCGGCGGCGCGATCATTTCGCCGTCACGCTTGAAAGCGAAGCGGATGGTGTATTCCATGCCGTGACGCGCCTCGTCCTTCGGCGGCGGCACCCAGCAGGCGCGCAGCGCGGCAAACATGTCGCCAATCGTATCGAGCGCATGGTCGTCGCCTGCGCCGCCTGCCTCGGCTTTTTTATGGTCCGCATCTCCGCCGTCGTTGTCGGCATCGCCGCGCCCGTTTGCCGGATCGTTCTCATCCGTCGATACGATCGTCAGCTGCAGTGTCTGTCCGAGCGGCGGAAGATAATAGGGAAAGCAGGGCCCGTGCTGAAATACACCGCAGAACGACGGATGACAGGGATGTCCGCTCAACACGCTGCAGGGCGCGCGCGCCGGCGGTATGCGGGACAGCGGCGAAGGCTGCGCGTTTGCAGAAGGCCCGATAAGGCCGATCGCGCCGCAGAGCACGACAATCGCTCTGCCCGGAGCGCGCATGAGGCCTACGGCTCCACGTCGGCCGCCACCTGCATCTGGATGATGCGGTCGGGATTGGTGGGCGGCTCGCCGCGCTTGAGCTTATCGACCACGTCCATGCCGACGACGACCTCGCCGACCACGGTGTATTTGCCGTCGAGGAACGAGCCTTCGTCGAACATGATGAAGAACTGGCTGTTGGCCGAGTTGGGGTTGCTGGTCCGTGCCATGCCGACCGTTCCCCGCTCGAACGGCACCTTGGAGAACTCCGCCGGCAGGTCCGGATGTTCCGAGCCGCCGGTGCCGTCGCCAAACTCGCCATCGCCGGTCTGCGCCATGAAGCCGTCGATGACGCGGTGGAATGGCACGTCGTCGTAAAAGCCCTCGCGCGCCAAAAGCTTCAGCCGTTCGGCATGTTTGGGCGCAAGATCGTCGCGCAGTTTGATGACGATGCGGCCGGGCGTGGTTTCGACGATCAGCGTATTTTGCGGATCGGTGCCCGGGGGCAGCAAATCATCCATGGCGTCGCCTCCACTCATTTACTGCACGCGCGATCGTAGGGTCGCGCAGAACCAGACGTTATTTTTCGATCGTGGCCTTCTTGATGTAGTCAAGCTTGCCAAACTCCTTGATGAGATAGGCATTGCCTTCCTGTTGGAGGCGGCCTTGCTCGGGCCCCTGCCCGCTCGGCGCGCCTTCGCCGTAGCCACTAAACAGCGCATCGACGACATTCATGCCGGAGACGACCTGGCCGAACGGCGCAAAACCTTGGCGGTCGAGGCCGGTGTTGTCGCCAAAGTTGATGAACACCTGGGTCGTGCGGGTGTTGGGGCCGGCCGTGGCGAATGTGATCAGGCCGCGTTTGTTGCTCTGCTTGACCGGATCGTCCTTGATACGCGCTTCGCGCCAGACCGCTGAAATTTTCGGATCGCCGTTGATGCCGAATTGCACCATGAAGCCGGAAATGACGCGAAAGAAGCGGGCGTTGTCGTAGAAGCCGTTCTTGACCAGGTTGTAGAAACGGTCGGCGCCGTTCGGCGCCCAGTCGCGATGGACCTCAATGACGAATACACCCTTGCTGGTGTCGAATTTCGCCTTGTAGGTCGCCGGCGCCGGTTCGTTCAGCGCGGCCGGATTGCCGAGGCCCTGACTCCAAGCGGGGCCCGTGACCACAAATGCAAGCAGAACAGCGATGAGGCGGATCATGTCATCTCCCGGAAAAGGTGTTGTCTAAGTCTTCGCGAATTTCTTTTTCAGCCGCGCTGCAACCTGCGCCGGCACGAAGGCGGAAACATCGCCGCCCATGCCGGCAATCTGCCGCACCAAGGTGGCGGTGATCGGGCGGACCTCGGGCGAAGCGGGCAGAAAAACGGTCTGCACTTCCGGCGCCATGGCGGCATTCATGCCGGCCATCTGCATCTCATAATCGAAGTCCGCGGCATCGCGCACGCCGCGGATCAGGATGGTCGCCCCTGCCCGCCGCGCCGCCGAAACGACCAGATCGCCGAAAGTGGTGCAGGAAATTTCGCAGCCGGCGGCGCGCCCCAGCGGTGCGCAAATCTCTTCCAGCATCGCGAGCCGCTCCTCGGCCAAAACAGCGGCGTCTTGCCGGGATGCATGCCAATGGCAAGCACCAGCCGGTCGGCGAGCCGCACGGCGCTGCGCACCACGTCGAGATGGCCGTTGGTAATGGGGTCGAATGACCCGGCAAAGAGCGCTACGTGCGGCATGGCGGGGGTCTAGCCCGCGCATCCGTCCTTCGCAAGGCGCTTATCGGATAAACAGACGCCGCGGTTTATCCCCGCCGCGTGATGCAATATCGTCGATGAAAACATACTCGGATGCATCGCGTGGATGGTGGATGCAGGAGCGAAACACGCCCAGGGAACGCCGCTCATGAATGCCCCCCTCGCTGCGGATACCAAGATCGTCAGGCGCCAGGCGGACGCCGCGCCGCGGCGGGTCACGGCGGACATTTGTGTCGTTGGTGCCGGCATCGCCGGCACCTCGGCCGCGCTGACCGCCGCCCGGGCCGGTCGCAAAGTCGTCCTGGTCGACGGCTTGCCCGTCCTCGGCGGTCAGGCGGTGAATTCAATCATCGGCACGTTCTGCGGCCTGTTCGCCAACGGTACTCACGGCCATCAATTCACCCACGGCGTCGCCGACGACATCCTGCGCGATCTCGGCGCCAAGGAGCAGGCCCTTTATTACCGGCATGGGCCGCTCACCACCGTGGTCTATTACGACGAGGTCGCGCTTGCCCGCTGGATCGAGGAAGCCGTACGCCAGGCCGGCATTACCGTCGTGCTTGGCGCGGTGCTGCGGCGGGTGCAGGTCGAGGGCCGCAGGGTGCAAAGGATCGAGCTCGCGACCCGTTATGGCGATGTGCACGTCGAAGCGACCGGCTTTGTCGAAGCAAGCGGCGATGCCGCGCTGGTGTGCCAGGCGGGCTTCGGCTGCAGGGAGCCGGCGAACGGCCCGGTATTCGGGACGCAGATGGTCGTTCTGGAGAATATCGACGAAGCCAAGCAACCGACCCGCGAGGAGATTGGCGCCCGGATGAAAGAAAAGGGCGACGAGTACGGGCTGGTTAGGCGCGAGGGGCTTGCCTTCATCATTCCCGGGCGCGGCATCGCCGCGATGAACATGACCCATGTCGAGACGCCGCTCGATCCGCTGGAGGCTTCGGCCCGCACGCTGGATGGCCGCGATCAGGCGGACCGGGCCGTCGCCTTCTTGCGCCACGAATTTCCGGATTGTTTTGGCAAATGCCGCGTGCGCGCCTACGGTTTTCCCGGCATCCGCCAAACACGCTGGATTGTCGGCCGCCAGCAACTTTCAGTCGACGATGTTCGCGCCGGCACGCGCTTTCCCGACGCGATCGGACGCACCGCGTGGCCGATCGAGCTGCACGATCACGGCAGCGGCCATCGCTGGCACGCCTTTCCCGAGGATCACGTGCACTACATCCCGCTGTCCTGCCAAACCCCGGCCGAAGCCGACAATGTCGTAGCCGCGGGCCGCTGCATCGATGCCGACACCGCGGCGCTGTCGAGCGTGCGGGTGATGGGTCCCTGCATTGCCATGGGCGCCGCCGCGGCGCATGCGCTCGATCTCGCCGGCACCGGCAGCGTGCATCAGATCGACCTCACGGCGCTGGCGGCGCGGGTCTACGACAATGTCGAGCGGACAGACTGATTGACGTCGTCTCTCTTCATTCGCGCCAGCGGGAGTCCAGCTCAATTATCCGGATTACAATTCAACTGAAACAACAGGTTGGAAATGTCTGCGCGGACCGTGATCGATGTTTCGCCGCGCTCGCGATCTGCCCGGCCGTGTTTGTCATTTCCATTTTCATTGTCGGACGAATTCATTCGTCGATGCTGCGGCGTGAGACCCAGTCGGCGGCCTCTGCGCAAATGGTCCAGATCGGCTGATTAAGCTTGGCGGCGGCTCTGAAACCGCACGATCGGCACCTGCAACCAGCGCGTTCAATCGAAACCTGGGTAATTGTCTCGATTTTTCAGCAATTTGGATAAAGCAGCAAAATTGTGACGTGGATCAACTTACGCCTTCCCAGGACGTGCGAGAAACCACCCAGTCGAAACGCGACCCACGCCAAAGCGTACCGCCTGCGGGCCGGACAAGAAGGGCGCGAAACTGAAAACGGGGATTGGTGCCATGCTGAAAACCATTTACGTCGTCGGAGCGGCCGCCATCGTGGCAGGCGCCTTTGTCGCGACGCTGAGTTTGCCAGCGGAAGTCGAAGCCCGCGGATCGGTTCCGAGCGCGAAAGCCGACCGGGCCGACACACGGCCGCTGGCGCGGGATTGTTCGCAAAACGCCTGGCCGTATTTCGAGGCCGCTTGCCTGCGCGACACGCGCAACGCATTCAGCCAGGCCCGCGAAGCCCGGATCGTTTCGACTGATCGACCGAGCGTGGTAGGTTCGGCCCGCTGACCGCGGATTGGGAGCCCTTCGCTTAGGGTCGATTCTCCCCAGGATTTGCGCTAAGAGCCGGCTGTAGAACACACGCCGGCTCTCATGATTTGCCTTATCGACAACTACGACAGCTTTACCTTCAACCTGGTGCACTTTCTCGGTGACCTGGGGGCCGAGGTGCGCGTGCATCGCAACGACAAGATCACCAGCACCGCGATCATTGCCGCCGATCCCGACGCCATCGTGCTTTCGCCCGGTCCTTGCACGCCAAAAGAGGCCGGCATTTGCCTCGATCTTATCGCCGGGGCTTCCGGCACCATCCCCATCCTCGGCGTCTGCCTCGGCCACCAGGCCATCGGCGACGCCTTTGGCGGCAAGGTGGTGCGCGCGCCTACCCCCGTGCATGGCAAGCTCTCGGAAATCCGCCACAGCGGCAGTGGCATTTTCCGTGGCATCAACGCGCCGTTCCAGGCGACGCGCTATCATTCGCTCGTGGTCGAGCCCGAAGGCCTGCCGGACGAACTCGCCGTGACAGCGGACACCGGAGACGGCCTGATCATGGGGCTTGCCCACAAGCGCCTGCCGGTGCATGGCGTCCAGTTCCATCCCGAGAGCATCGCCTCCGAGCACGGCCATCTCATTCTGAAGAATTTCCTCGACATTGCCGCGGCATGGAATGCCGCGAGCGGTCGGCGAAATACGGCCGCTGCTGGCATCGCGCCGCGCAAGCTACACGCGCGGGTAAATTGAGAGCTTGATCGTGACCGACGCATTCAGGGCCCTCATCGGCAAAGTCGCGACCGGCGCCGCGCTCACGCGCGAGGAAGCGGCGGACGCGTTCGAGCAGATGATGGCGGGCGAGGCGACGCCGTCGCAGATGGGCGGACTCCTAATGGCTTTGCGGGTGCGCGGCGAGACGGTCGACGAGATCACCGGCGCGGTCTCGGCGATGCGCGCCAAAATGCTGCGCGTGACCGCCCCGCCCGACGCGATCGACGTCGTCGGCACCGGCGGCGACGCCTCGGGCTCGTTCAACATTTCCACCTGTGCGGCCCTCATCGTTGCTGGCGCCGGCGTTCCGGTCGCCAAGCACGGCAACCGTGCGCTGTCGTCGCGCTCCGGCGCCGCCGACGTGCTTACTGCGCTCGGCGTCAACATCAACCTTGCGCCGGAAGCGATTGGTCGCTGCATCGCCGAGGCGGGCATCGGCTTCATGTTCGCGCCGGCGCATCATCCGGCGATGAAGAACGTGGGAGCAACACGGGCGGAGCTTGGCACCCGCACGATCTTCAACCTGCTCGGCCCGCTCTCCAACCCGGCGGGCGTGCGCCGGCAGATGATCGGCGTGTTCTCCAAGCAGTGGACCCAGCCACTGGCGTTAGTTTTGAAAAATCTCGGCGCCGAACGCGTTTGGGTGGTGCACGGCTCCGATGGGCTCGACGAAATCACCACCTCGGGGCCAACCAGTGTCACCGCGCTGGAAGACGGTCACGTCAAAAGCTTCGAGATCTCGCCCGAGGAGCTCGGACTGCGCAAGGTCAAGCCGGAGGCGTTACGCGGCGGCGACGCGGCGGCGAACGCGCAAGCCGTGCTGAATGTTCTGGAAGGAAAGCCTTCCGCATTTCGCGACGTGGCGCTCCTCAATGCCGCCGCCGCGCTTGTGGTCGCAGGCAAGGCGAAAGACCTCAAGGACGGGCTCCACGCCGCGGCTCACTCAGTGGACTCCGGCGAAGCCGAAGGCCGGCTCGATCGCCTCATCGCGGTCTCGAACAATGGCTGACATCCTCGCCAAAATCGCCGCCTACAAGCGCGAGGAAATCGCCGCCGCGAAGCGCGAGCACCCGCCCGCAGCGCTCGAGCGGGAGGCCAAGGTGGCGATGCCGCCGCGCGGGTTTCTGGCCGCGATCGAACGACAGCTTGCGGCCGGCGACTACGCGCTCATTGCCGAGATCAAGAAGGCAAGCCCGTCGAAGGGATTGATCCGGGAGAAATTCGATCCGCCGGCGCTGGCCGCGGCTTATCAGGCCGGCGGCGCGACTTGCCTCTCCGTGCTGACCGACACGCCCTCGTTCCAGGGCTCGCTCGATCATTTGCGCCAGGCGCGCGCGGCTTGTGTGCTGCCGGTGTTGCGCAAGGATTTCATGTTCGACCCTTACCAAGTCACGGAGGCGCGCGCGGCGGGCGCCGATTGCATCCTCGTCATCATGGCTGCGGTCGACGATGCCCGTGCGGCAGAGCTCGAGGCGGCCGCGTTCGCGCTCGGCATGGATGCGCTCATTGAAGTCCATGACCGGCAGGAGCTTGATCGCGCGCTCCGCCTTCGCTCGCGGCTTCTTGGCATCAACAACCGCAACCTGAAGACTTTCGCGACCACGCTCGCGACTTCCGAGGAGCTGGTGCGGCTCATTCCGGCCGGCTATGTCGTGGTCGGCGAGAGCGGCATATTCGCACCGGACGATCTCATCCGGCTCGCCAAGGTCGGCATTTCGACCTTCCTCGTCGGCGAAAGCTTGATGCGCCAAGCCGATGTCACCGCCGCAACGCGCGCGCTGCTCACGCGCAGCCCAGTGCTTGCCGCGGCCCGGTGAAAAAGGTGGCGCGGCGCGCGAAACTAAGCCACCTCGGCGCGCGCGGCGAAGCCCGCATGGTCGATGTTTCGGGAAAGCCGGCGACTGAACGCGAAGCAATGGCCGAAGGCCATGTGATCATGCAGCCGGCGACCCTCGACATCGTCCGCAAGGGCGATGCGAAAAAAGGCGACGTGCTCGGCGTCGCGCGGATCGCCGGCATCATGGCCGCCAAGCGCACGCACGAACTGATCCCGCTCTGCCATCCGCTTGCCATCTCGAAAGTCGAGGTCGACGTGACGCCCGACGCCAAGCTGCCCGGAATTGCCGTCAAAGCGCGCGTCAAGGTGGCCGGGCAAACCGGAGTTGAAATGGAGGCGCTCACCGCCGTCGCCGTCGCCTGCCTTACCATCTATGACATGGTGAAGGCGGTCGAGCGCGGCATGCGCATCGAGGGCATCCGGCTCGTTGAGAAGCGCGGCGGCCGCAGCGGCCATTATCGCGCGCAGGAGTAAGGCCGTGGCGTTACTGTCGGTCGCGGACGCCTTGGAGCGCGTGCTCGAACACGCCGCACCGCTGCCGGCTGAAGAGGTACCGCTTGCCGAGGCCCACGGCTGTGTTCTCGCTTGCGATCTGAAAGCGCGCCGCACGCAGCCGCCGGCTGATGTGTCGGCCATGGATGGCTATGCGGTGCGCGCCGCCGATGTGACGAGCGCACCGGTCCATCTCAGAGTCGTCGGCGAAGTCGCCGCTGGCCGACCCTTTGCGCACACGATCGGTCCCGGCGAAGCGGCGCGCATCTTTACCGGCGGCGTGATGCCAACCGGCGCCGACACTATTGTGATTCAGGAGCACGCCAAGCGCGACGGCGAGCGCGTCGAGGTGGAAAAGCCGAGCGCAACGGGCCGCCACATCCGGGTGCAGGGGCTCGACTTCAAGGCCGGCGAAGTCCTGCTGCACGCCGGTCATCGGCTTACGGCGCGCGACTTAGCGCTTGCCGCCGCCATGAATCATCCGCTCGTGCCCGTACATCGACGGCCGAAGGTGCTGTTGTTTGCGACCGGCGACGAGCTGGTGCCACCAGGCACCGAGCCCGGCCCGGGCCAGATCGTCTCCTCCAACACCATCGCGCTTTCGGCGCTGGTGCGTGGGGAAGGCGCCGAAGTCACGGACTTTGGCATTGTCGCCGATCGATTTGACGACACCGTCGCCGCGGTCCGCCGCGCGCGCGAACGCGGCGCTGATATCCTGGTCACCAGCGGTGGGGCCTCAGTCGGCGATTACGATCTGGTGCAGAAAGCATTTACAGCCGAAGGCATGACGCTGTCATTCTGGCGATTGGCGCTTCGCCCCGGGCGCCCGCTGATGCACGGCCGGCTCGGCGCCATGCAGGTGCTCGGCGTTCCCGGCAATCCGGTGTCGGCGTTCGTCTGTGGCTTTCTCTTTCTCGTGCCGCTGATCCGCCGTCTCGCGGGACGGAGCGATCTTGCGCTGGCGACCGAATCGGCGGTGCTCGGTTGCGACCTGCCTGAGAATGACGAGCGCGCGGATTATCTGCGCGCGACGCTGAAGGAGGGCCCGCGGGGGCCCGTCGTCACCCCCTTCCCGGTGCAGGACAGTTCCATGATCGCGCCGCTGGCGAAGGCCGATTGCCTTTTGATCCGAGAACCTTACGAGCCGGCGGCAAAAGCCGGCAGCCCATGCCGAATCGTTAAGTTCGAGCGTTAAGCGGCGGTTTGGCCAAGCGCTCGTTTTCTTCACCCCAAATTAAATGGTTGCGGAACACATATGGAACGGATAGTGTCCGTTCATGATTTGTTTCGGCTGACGGGCGGCCGGATGGGGAAGCGCCGATGCTCACGCGCAAGCAAGCTGAACTCCTGCGTTTTATCCATGAGCGTCTTAAGGAGGCCGGAGTTCCACCGTCCTTCGACGAGATGAAGGACGCGCTCGACTTGCGCTCCAAGTCCGGCATTCACCGACTGATTACTGCACTTGAGGAACGCGGCTTCATCCGCCGCCTGCCCAATCGGGCGCGCGCCATCGAGGTGATCAAGCTGCCGGAGTCGGTCGCTCACGGCATGGTTGCTAGCCGCACGCGCGGTTTCACCCCAAGCGTCATCGAAGGCAATCTCGGCCGGGTGCGCGCGGCTTCCGAGGACGAAGGCGGCCGGCCGGTCGCGGTGCCGGTCATGGGCCGCATCGCCGCCGGTACGCCGATTGAAGCCATCCAGACCCGCAGCCATACCATCAATATGCCGCCCGACCTTTTGAGCGCGGGCGAGCATTTTGCGCTCGAGGTGCGCGGCGACTCGATGATCGAGGCGGGAATTCTCGACGGCGACATTGCGCTGCTCAAGCGGAGCGATGCCGCCGACACCGGCGACATTGTTGTCGCGCTCATCGACGACGAGGAAGCCACCCTCAAGCGCTTCCGCCGGCGCGGCGCTTCGATCGCGCTCGAGCCCGCCAATACCGCCTACGAGGTGCGCATCCTGCCGCCCAACCGCGTGCGCATTCAGGGCAAGCTGGTCGGGCTGTTCCGACGGTATTGATCAGTTATTCAGTTACCCTGAGGTGCGAGCGTAGCGAGCCTCGAAGGGCGACGGCCCCGGGCCGTGCATCCTTCGAGGGCCGCTTTGCGGCCGCCTCAGGATGACGGTAAACTGTAGGCGCTTGAAAGCCGCTCAATCATCCGCCTCGAGATCTTCAGTTTTCGGCGTCGCATCGCGCGGCGGTGCGCGTGAGGCCGCGGGTGAATTGCCTCCCGTTTCCGGACTTGCGGCACCTTCCTTGCGCGGCGGTCGCGGCGCCCATGGCCGGTCGAAATTCGCCCGCCGCGCGGATTCGATGACGAAGCCCGTGCCGTCGCGGCGGAGCGCCAGCGCTCCGCGCTCGCGCCAGAGACTGCGCCCGATCACGATCGCCGCGCAGTCGCGCGGCGGGTCACGCGTCGCAACGACAACGCTGGCGCGTCGGCAATCGTCCTCGAACGCGTCCGCCGCGAGCGCGTAGGAAACGAGCCGCCCGTCGGCAAGTTTGCCGATGCAGCCGGACGGATCGCAGGCAATTCCCTCGCCCAATTTAGGATCGTTGACGTCGCGGCCGTCGGCATCCGCGGCAAGCCATTCGCGCATTGCAAAGGCGTCGCCACCGCTGCGGTGGAAGGAAAGCCGGCCGTCCGCGCCGCGCACCGCAAATATCCGTGCATCGCCGGCGATCAATATGTCCGGGACCGGCGTGCGCGCGGCGACAATGATCGCGAGCGCGACGAACGCCACGCCGCTCCAGCGCAGCGGGGTTTTGAACAGACAAATCAGGAGCAGACCGGCTGTCGCGAGCAGAAGCGGCCCAGTGCCAAAGGCGCTCACACGACCAAAAGCGCCGGGCAGGCTCGCCACCCAAAGCGCGACGGCATCCATCCATTCGATGCCGTAGCCCATCTGCCGCCAGAACACGCCATCGAAGCCGAAAGGGATAGCAACAACGCCGAGAATGCCCATCGGCATCACCCAGCCGGAGACGATCGGCATAGCCAGGAGATTGGCGAGCACGCCATACGGCGCGAGGCGGTGGAAGTGAAAAGCCGCATAAGGCGTCGTGGCGAGCCCCGCGAGTAGCGAAGCGACAATAAGGCTCAATATTTCGCGCACGCCCCAAAGCGCGGCGCGAGCACCGAGGGAGGAGTCGGCCCCGGCGCGCGCCCAAGGTATGCCGCGTTCATAGCCGGCGATGAGCGCCAGCGTTGCCGCAAACGACATCTGGAAGCTCGGGTGCACCACCGCTTCCGGCGCAAACAAAAGGACCAACAAGGCGGCGATGGTCACTGTGCGCAGCGTCAGGATCGGCCGGTCGAGCATCACGGCGATGAGCACGATCGCGATCATGATAAACGAACGCTGGGTCGCGACTTCGGCGCCCGACAATACGAGATAGAACGTTGTCACGAGCAGCGCCGCAAAGGCCGCCCATTTCTTGATCGGGGCCCGGTCGGCAAGTCCCGGGATCAGTGCCAGCAGCGCGCGGACGACGAAGAACATGACGCCGGCGACAACGGCCATGTGATAGCCCGAGATCGACAGCACGTGGCCGATGCCGGACACGAACATCGCATCGTAAACATGCGGCGAGATCGCATCGCGCTTGCCGGTGATGAGCGCCGAGGCGATGGAACCGACATCGCCCGACAGCACGGAGCGGATGCGCTGATCGATCCCGTCGCGGAGCCCCTGAATGAAGGCATTGGCGCGCAACCGCAGCCCCGCTTCAGCGGGCGGCGTCACGATCTTGATGGCGCCGTGGATAAAGCCGGAGGCGCCGAGGCGCTGGAAATAAAGGTCGCGGGCAAAGTCGTAGCCGCCGGGCTTGAGCGGCTGCAGCGGCGGATTGAGCTGGGCTTTGGTTTCGATGAAGGCACCGGCGGGCGGCGTCATGCCGCGGCGCACGGAAAGCCGCACACGCTCCGGTTTGCCGACGATGCGGCTGCCGTCGATGCGGGTGAGCTGAAGCACGAAGCGATCGGTCTTCTGGCTTTCTTCGCGCAATTCGACGAAGCCTGCGAGCGACACGCTGAAGGCCGGATAGCGCGGTATTATGGCCCAAACGCCATGGCATTTGGGCCATAATACCGGGATAGCGCAGCACCGGATGGTCGATCAGCGCCGTCTTCACTGTGGCAACGGCAAAGCCCGCGCAGATAGCGAAAAAGCCAAGCGCGAGCACAAAGCCTACGGGACGGCGGCGCAGGAGCGCCGCAGCGATAGCGGCGACGACAGCCAAGGCCGATGCCACCCACCAGATTGGCTCGCGCTCTGCCGTGAAATAAAGAACGATGCCGGCGCCAAAGGCGACCGCGAACCATGGCAACAGCCGACCGGCGCCAACTTCGACGAGCGCCCATTCGCGGACACGTGCTGGGATGGCGAACTCGGCTTGCGGCCAAGCCGCGCCCCAGACCTGGCGCGCTCTGCCGACCGGCCAAGTCCTTATGCCAGCCCGGATGCCTGTTCGCGCGCGACTTGGCGCGCCGCCCTCGTCCGCCACCGCGCGCCCCCAAAGCTTCGCGCGCCAAACACTGCCGCGATGCTACCTAAGCGCGAACACAATGGCGAGTGGGGTTTAGCCGCCGGCGGAGACTTTGGCCCAGCTGTCGCGCAGGCCGACGGTGCGGTTGAACACGAGCCGGTCCGGCTTCGAGTTCGGGATCGCGGCAGAAATACCCCTGCCGCTCGAACTGCACCGCATCGGCGGAATTGGTCGCCACCAAAGCCGGCTCGACGCGCGCACCGGTGATCACTTCGAGCGATTGCGGATTGAGATCGGCGGCAAAATCCGCTGCATTCGGATCGGGCCGCGTGAACAGTTGATTATAGAGCCGCACTTCGGCCGGCACTGCATCCGCAGCCGAAACCCAATGCATGGTAGCCTTGACCTTGCGGCCGTCGGGCGCATTGCCGCCCTTGGTCGCCGGATCGTAGGTGCAGCGCAGTTCGATCACGTCGCCGGCGGCATTCTTCTTAACCTCGCGGCAGGTGATGAAATAAGCATAGCGCAAGCGCACCTCGGCGCCCGGCGACAACCGGAAAAATTTCTTCGGCGGATTCTCCATGAAATCGTCGCGCTCGATGAAAAGCTCGCGGCCGAAACGGACCCGCCGCGTGCCGGCGCTCGCGTCCTCCGGATGGTTGACCGCCTCGACCTCCTCGCTCTGGCCCTCCGGGTAATTCTCGATCACGGCTTTCAGCGGCCGCAACACCGCCATGCGCCGCTGCGCCGTCTTGTTGAGGTGCTCCCGGATGGAAAATTCAAGCATGCCGACGTCGACGGTGCTGTTCGCCTTGGCGACCCCGATGCGCTTGACGAAGTCGCGGATCGCCGCCGGCGGCACGCCGCGGCGGCGCAGGCCTGCGAGCGTCGGCATGCGTGGATCGTCCCAACCGCCGACATAACCGCCGCGCACCAGTTCGGTGAGCACGCGCTTTGACAGCACCGTGTAGGTGAGATTGAGCCGCGCGAACTCGTACTGATGCGGGCGCGAGGGAACCGGCAGGTTATCGAGGAACCAGTCGTAGAGCGGCCGATGATCCTCGAATTCCAGCGTGCAGATCGAGTGGGTGATGCCCTCAATGGCGTCGGACTGGCCGTGGGCGAAATCGTAGCTCGGATAGATGCACCATGCCGTGCCGGTGTGGGGATGTTCGGCGTGCAGGATGCGATAGAGCACGGGGTCGCGCAGATTGATATTGCCGGAGCCCATGTCGATCTTGGCGCGCAGCACACGGACGCCGTTGGGAAATTCGCCGGCGCGCATGCGGCGGAAGAGATCGAGATTTTCCTCGACGCCGCGCCCGCGATACGGACTCTCCGTTCCCGCCTCCGTCAGCGTGCCGCGGGTGAGCCGCATCTCCTCCTGGGTCTGGTCGTCGACATAGGCCTTGCCGGCGCGGATCAAGCATTCCGCCCATTCGTACAGCTGCTCGAAATAATCGGATGCGTGATAGAGGTGCGTGCCCCAGTCGAAACCGAGCCAACGCACGTCGCGCTCGATGGCGTCGATATATTCCTGCGCCTCTTTGGTCGGGTTGGTGTCGTCGTAACGCAGATTGCAGTGACCGCCGAATTCCTCGGCGACGCCGAAATTCAGGCAGATCGATTTGGCGTGGCCGATATGCAGATAGCCGTTCGGCTCCGGCGGGAATCGGGTGACAACGGTTTTGTGCCGACCGGTCGCGAGATCCGCGCGAATGATGTCACGGATAAAATCCTGCCCCGCGTCCCGTACTGTCGTGTCCGCAACGGTCATGACCTGATCGCTTCCGTTTTGCCGCGGCTTAGCCTGCGGCGCGCCCGGATTGGACAAATTGGCCCTCCGGGTCAAGTCCGTAGGCAAAACGGAACTCCTTAACTTCCTTTCACTTCTAGCTGTGCTACACGAGCGCGCGTCCGCACGGATCAAGACCGAGAATGAGCGTCGTCACCCGCTTTGCCCCCTCGCCCACCGGTTTCCTCCATATAGGTGGCGCCCGCACCGCGCTGTTCAACTGGCTTTATGCCCGCGGACGCGGCGGCAAGATGCTGCTGCGAATCGAGGACACCGACCGCGAGCGCTCGACCCAAGCGGCGATCGACGCCATCCTTGAAGGGCTCACCTGGCTCGGCATCGATTGGGATGGCGAGGCCATTTATCAGTTTTCCCGCGCGGCCCGGCACCGCGAGGTGGCCGAGCAGCTCCTCGCCATGGGACATGCCTATCGTTGCTACGCGAGCGCTGAGGAGCTCGCGCAAATGCGCGAGGCGGCGCGCCGCGAAGGCCGCGCTAAGCTCTATGACGGCCGCTGGCGCGATCGCGACGGCAATGAAGCGCCGCCGGACGTCAAGCCGACCATCCGCCTCAAGGCGCCGCTGACCGGCGAAACCGTCATTGAGGACCAGGTGCAGGGCCGCGTGGTCTGGCAGAACGAGAACCTCGACGATCTCGTGCTGCTCCGCTCCGACGGCACCCCGACCTACATGCTCGCCGTCGTTGTCGACGACCACGACATGGCGGTGACCCATATCATCCGCGGCGATGATCATTTGACCAACGCCGCGCGACAGAAACAGATTTACGACGCGCTCGACTGGCCGGTGCCGGTGATGGCGCATATTCCCCTGATCCATGGCCCCGACGGCTCGAAGCTTTCCAAGCGCCACGGCGCGCTTGGCGTCGACGCCTACCGCGCCATGGGTTATCTGCCCACGGCTTTGCGCAATTACCTGGTGCGGCTCGGCTGGAGTCATGGCGACCAGGAGATATTCTCAACCGAGGAAATGCTCGCGGCGTTCGATCTGCCGCAGATCGGCCGTTCACCGGCGCGGTTTGATTTCGCCAAGCTGGAAAGCCTCAACGGCCATTACATCCGCGCCAGCGACAATGAGGCATTGCTGCGGGCGATCGATCAGCTGCTGCCGCACCTCGCCAACGGCGCTGCCATCGCCGCCAAATTGACACTGCAACTGCGGCAGCAATTATTGGCGGCGATGCCGAGCCTGAAGGAGCGCGCCAAGACCCTCATTGATCTCATTGACGGAGCATATTTTTTACTGGCCGACCGCCCCCTTCGTCTGGATGACAAGGCGACCGCTCTGCTGACGCCGGAGGCGAGAGCCGTACTGCATAATATTGAGGTTGAGCTGGCGCGGGTCGAGCCGTGGACGACGGAGGCAACCGAACAGGCGGTGCGCACATTTGCCGAACGCAAAGGCGCCAAGCTCGGCGCCGTCGCACAGCCATTGCGGGCAGCACTGACCGGCCGCACCACATCGCCCGGCATTTTCGAAGTTCTTGTCGTGCTCGGCAAAGCCGAGAGCCTGGCGCGGATCGCCGATCAGATCAGGCTCGAGAGCGCTGCGTCCCGTGCCAGTTGATCCTTGGAACGCACAAGCTGTTAACCAGCCGGCAGCCGGCCGCTCACGCTGCATCGCCGCACCCGGCTGGCGCAGCGCCGGTTTACCGCCTATTTTCTTGCAGTGCACACCCTGTTGGGCTACGGCAATAAAGCCGGATCGGCAGTGTTGTTCCTGCGTTTGGCCTTAAGGCCGCGTGCACCGCACTGTTAGGCTGACTGTAAGACCGTTTCAGACAGCGAGGATGCGATCATGGACGCAAAAACCGGCGCCAATATCAAGACTGGCAAGCTGACGCTCGGCGACAAGAGCCATTCGTTTCCGATGCTTGACGGGACCATAGGTCCCCAAGTGCTGGACGTGAGCAAGCTTTACAGCGAGGCGGGCATCTTTACCTACGACCCCGGCTTCACCTCGACCGCAAGCTGCGAGTCGAAGATCACCTACATCGACGGCGACGAAGGCGTGCTGCTTTACCGCGGCTATCCGATCGAAGACCTGGCCGAGCACGGCGACTTCCTCGAAACCTGCTATCTGCTGCTTTACGGCGAGCTGCCGACCGCGGCGCAGAAGGAAAATTTCGACGACCGCGTGGTCCACCACACCATGGTCCACGAGCAGATGAGCCGGTTCTTTCAAGGCTTCCGCCGCGACGCCCATCCGATGGCGGTGATGACCGGCTGCGTCGGCGCGCTGTCGGCCTTCTATCACGACTTCACCGACATCACCGATCCGACCCAGCGCATGATCGCTTCGATCCGCATGATCGCCAAATCGCCGACGCTCGCGGCGATGGCCTACAAATATTCGGTCGGCCAGCCGTTTGTGTATCCAAAGAACGACCTCGATTTCGCATCGAATTTCCTGCGCATGTGCTTCGCGGTGCCGTGCGAGGAGTACAAGGTCAATCCGGTCGTCTCCCGCGCCATGGACCGCATCTTCACTTTGCATGCGGATCACGAGCAGAACGCATCAACCTCGACGGTGCGGCTCGCCGGCTCGACCGGCGCCAATCCATTCGCCTGCATCGCCGCCGGTATTGCCTGCCTGTGGGGGCCCGCCCATGGCGGCGCCAACGAAGCGGCACTGAAAATGCTCGGCGAGATCGGCTCCGTCGATCGCATCCCCGAATACGTCAAACGCGCCAAGGACCCCAACGATTTGTTCCGGCTGATGGGGTTCGGCCACCGCGTCTACAAGCACTACGATCCGCGCGCGAAAATCATGCAGAAGACCTGCCACGAGGTTCTGCATGAGCTCGGCGTCAATGATCCGCTGCTCGACGTCGCCATGGAGCTTGAACGCATCGCGCTGCACGACGACTACTTCTTGTCAAAGCGGCTTTATCCGAACGTCGACTTCTATTCGGGCATCACGCTTCGCGCCATGGGCTTCCCCACCGCAATGTTCACGGTGCTGTTCGCCGTGGCGCGCACCGTCGGCTGGATCGCCCAGTGGAAGGAAATGATCGAGGATCCGCACCAGAAGCTCGGCCGCCCGCGCCAGCTCTATACCGGCTCGCCGCGGCGCGATTACCAGCCGATCTCGCGAAGAAAGTAGCAGCAGCCTGACTACTGTTGTCCGTCGTCCTGAGGCGGCCGCGCAGGGGCGGTCGAAGGATACGGCCGAGGCCGCCGGGCCGTCGCCCTTCGAGGCTCCGGGAGCCTGTCAACAGGGCCGGCCACTTCGGGCCAGACCCGTTGGATCGGCACCTCAGGGTGACGGAACGGATATTTCTAGAAATGGCTGTATGAGGGCTGCGCAAATGTCAGCGCTTCGCCTTTACGAATGAAGCGAGCGCCCTCGCCCCCGTGCACCCGGCCGATCTCGGCTATTGGAACGCCTGCAACCTCGGCTGCTGCGCGGAATGCTGAAAGCTTATCCGGCGCCACCGTCAACAGGACCTCGTAGTCGTCGCCGCCGGTCAGCACTGTCTCGAGCAACGCCGGCGCGGCGGCGACGGCGGCACGCGCCGCGTCCGAGAGCGGCACGCACGAAACGTCGATCTCTGCCGCAACCGCAGAGGCACGGCACAGCTTGCCGAGATCGCCCGCAAGCCCGTCGGAAACATCGATCGACGCTGTGGCGTGGAGCAGGATCGCCTCGGCCAGCGGATTGCGCGGTTGCGGCAGCAAATAGCGTTGCTCAAGGTGCGCAACCATGGCCTCGGTGAGCCGCCAGTTTTTGGCGAGGCTATGTTCACGCCGCAGTTTCACGCCCAACGCCGCATCGCCGATCGTACCGGTCACGACGACGCGGTCGCCGGCTTTGGCGGTCGAGCGTCGCACCATTTTTCCGTGAGGCACGACGCCGAACGCCGCGATCGAAACTGAGGTCGGTCCGGGCGTGTGGTCGGTGTCGCCGCCGAGGAGCGGACAGCCATAGTGCGCGGCATCCTCGCCGAGCCCGGCGGCAAAGGCGGCCAGCCAAGCTTCTTCGGTTGCCGCCGGCAAAGCGAGCGCGAGAAGAAAGCCGATTGGCATCGCTCCTTTGGCGGCGAGATCGGACAGATTCATGCGCAGGGCCTTGCGGCCTATCGTTTCCGGCGGGTCGTCGGGAAAGAAATGGACGCCGGCAATGACGCCGTCGGTTTTGAGAACAAGATCGCATCCGGGCGGCGGGGTCACCACCGCCGCGTCGTCAACGAGGGCGAAGGCGCCCGGCGCCGTGGCGAGTGGGCGGAAATAGCGCGCGATCAGGCGGTCTTCGGCCGAATCCATTGAGTTTGGCATTGCACGGCACACAAACAGATTGTGGTAATCCTGTATCAGCGCCGGGACCCCGAGGAAATGCCGTGGAGCCGTTCGATCTCTACTCGCCGTTAATTGATGCCGATCCATTCCCATATTATGCGGCGCTGCGTGACCAATACCCCTGCCACTGGAGCGAAAGCGCGCAGCTTTGGATCTTGTCGCGTTACGACGACATCGTCGAGGCGGCACGCGACTGGCAAACGTTCTCCTCCGCCCAGGGCAACATGATCGACGAGTTGCCCGGGCGCGCCGGCGCCACGCTGGGAACGACCGATCCGCCGCGACACGATCGGCTGCGCGCCTTGAGCCAGGCCGCGTTCCTCAAGCGCAATCTCGACCGGCTGGTCGAGCCGACGCTGGAAATCGCCGACCGCTCGCTCGACCGCATCAGCGAGCACGGGAAGTTCGAGTTCATCAACGACTTTTCCAGCCAGATCACGGTCGGGCTTTTATTCCGCACCATGGGCCTGCCGGAGCGCGATCACGCCGAGATCAGGCGCAAGGTCATCCTTGCCGTCTCGACCGACAAGACCGTGAAGGGACGCACGCCCGAGCACATTGCCGCGTTCAAGGACCTGAGCGATTTTCTCACCGCGGAGGTGGCGGCGCGGCGGGCCAACCCGACCGACGATCTGATCACTCACCTGGCCGAAGCCGAGATCGACGGCGACCGGCTCTCGGAACGCGAAATCGTGCTCACCACGGCGACCTTCGTCATGGCCGGCGTGGAGTTGCTGTCGAGCTTCATGAGCGTGTTTGCGCTCAATCTTCACGACTATCCCGATGCGCGGTGGCGGCTCGTTGCTGACCCGGCACTCATCGCACCGGCGATCGAAGAGTTGTTGCGCTTTAACACCTCGGCCCAGCGCTTCAAACGCACCGCGACGCGGGAGATCGAGGTGCATGGAAAGACAATTCACGCCGGCGACAAGGTCGTGCTCGCCTTCGGCTCGGGAAATCGCGACGAACGCAGATTTCCTGATCCGGACAGGTTCGATATCGAGCGCCGGCCGCTCGGCCACCTCGGTTTCGGATCCGGCAAGCATTTCTGCCTCGGCAGCCAGATGGCGCGGCTGGTCACCGAAGTTGCCATGCGGCGCTTCCTCGAGCGTGTGCCCGAGTACCAACTGACTGTCGATAAAGTCGCGTGGAATTCGTCATCGAACTTCCGCAGTCCGATGGCGCTGCCGTTCGCATGCGGTTGACGCCGGTGACTACTCGCGGGCGCGCTCGAACTCGTCCGCGCGCAGTTCGCGCGCGAGCTGATCGAGCACGGCATTGACCATGCCGGTTTCCTCCTGGTCGACGAAGGCCGAGGCGACATCGACGTACTCGGACATTACCACGCGGGCGGGCACATCGCGCCGGCAGGCAAGCTCGTAGGCGCCGGCGCGCAGCACGGCACGTAACACAGCCTCGATGCGTTTGAGCGGCCAGCCGCGATTGAGCGCGGCATCAATCTGCGGATCAAGCCGGGTCTGTTCGCGCACGACGCCGCCGACGATATCGCGAAAAAACGCCGCTTCCGCCGGTCGATATTGCGCGCCCTCGACTTCAGAGCCGAGCCAATGGCCCTCGAATTCGGCCAAGATTTCGTTCAAGCCGGTGCTGGCAAGATCCATTTGGTAAAGCGCCTGCACGGCGGCGAGCCGTGCCGCGCCGCGCTTGTTGGCCTTGCGCTGGTCGGTCGCTCCGGCTTTGGTCACAGCGCGCGCCATTTTCACCGTCCCGCAAGCGCTTGTCTGATGCGTATGAGAGCCAGCGCGGCGCGGGCGGCACCGCCGCCCTTGTCCTGCTCTTCCATGCGGGCGCGGGCGAACGCCTGCGCCTCAGTGTTGACGGTGATGATGCCGTTGCCGATCGGGAGACCCCGCGCAATCGAGAGGTCCATCAACCCGCGCGCGGACTGCTGTGAGACAATCTCGAAGTGGATGGTATCGCCGCGGACGACGCACCCAAGCGCCACGACACCGTCATAAGGGCGGCGCTTCCTTTGCGCGGCATCGAGCGCAATGGCGATCGCGGCGGGGATTTCGAGCGAGCCCGGTACGGTGATGCGGTCTACTTCAGCCCGCGCCTCGGTGAGCACCTTCATGGCGCCGGCGAGAAGCGCGTCGGCGATGTCATCATAGTAGCGCGCCTCGACAAGAAGGATGCGCGCACCTGGGGCATCGCCTTTTTCACGCCTGCCCCGCCGCGGCCCAGCCATTTCTGTAACTCCGATCAGAGCGCACGATCTTTTCTGAGAACCGCTGACGACGTTTTCCGGCTCATGCTTGCGGCGGGTGGTAGCAAGCGGTTGCGAAGCGAACAAGCGCCGGTTCAATAGGGCCGCGCCGCTTCCAAAAGCCGCGCCGCGTAGCGCGCCATTTGGTCGACTTCGAGATTGAGCCGCGCGCCGATACGAAATGCTCCGATTGTCGTGACCTTCAGCGTGTGCGGAATGATCAGCACCGAAAATCTGTCCCCCTCGACCTCGTTGACAGTGAGCGAAATGCCATCGAGTGCGACCGACCCTTTGGGTGCGATAAAGCGCGCAAGCTCGTTCGGCACCCGAAACCACATCCGCGCCATGTCGGGCAGATCCTCCCGCGAAACGAGCTCGGCTATGCCATCGACATGGCCGCTGACCAGATGTCCGCCAAGTTCGTCCCCCAACCGCAGCGCTCGCTCGAGGTTGAGCTTGGTTCCGCGCTGCCAGGCGCCTGCGGTGGTGACGCGCAACGTCTCCGCCGCCGCATCGACGGCAAACCACGCGCGCTGACCGTCACGCCCGCGCGCAACGGCCGTCAGGCACGGGCCGGAGCAGGCAATCGAGGCCCCGATATCGATCGTATCGGGATCATAGCCGCAGGCGATGCGCAGGCGACGCAGGCCGTCAGCCTGCTCGCTGACGTCAAGAACCTCGCCTATGTCGCTGATAATCCCGGTAAACACGCGCCTCACCTTCGCTCGTAAACTTCCCGCGTATCGGCGCCGACCGGCTCGCTGGCGATGCATCGCAGCCGGGGCGATTGCGTGAGCGCCGTGAGCGGCATTCCCTCGATCGCGTCGACGCCATCACTCCCCACGACCTTCGGCGACTGGAAAAGCACCGCCTCATCGACGAGGTCGGCCGTAAGCAGACTAGCGGCCAGCGTAGGCCCGCCTTCGACCATCAGCCGGGTAATGCCGCGCCCGGCGACGGCGTTGAGCACCGCGGAAATGTCCAGGCCAGCCGGGCTCTCCGGCGCCCGTAACACGACAATGCCCTCCGCCTGCAAAGCTTCCTCCTCCGCGCGCGGCGCATGTTCGCCGGCCATCGCCCATACCGGCACCTCATGCGCGGTTCGTACCAAACGCGAACCTGGCGGCAGGCGGAGCTTGCTGTCGAGTACGATGCGCACCGGGGAATCCCTTTCCATTCCGGACAAGCGGCAAGTCAGCAGCGGATCATCCGCGAGCACCGTACCAATGCCGACCATAATCGCATCGCTCTGGGCGCGCATAAGATGCACGCGGTCGCGCGCCACCGCCCCCGTAATGGCCATCGGCGTTCGGCCGGCGGCCGCCGCCTTGCCGTCGGCCGAAATCGCGAGCTTCATAATGACCTGCGGCCGGCAGTCGGTGACCCGCCTGATATGCCCGGCATGGTCGCGGCGCGCCACATCAGCGCCGACGCCCACGTCGACCGCGATACCGGCGGCGCGCAGCCGCGCATGACCTTCGCCCGCGACCTTGGGATTGGGATCTTCCAGTGCGGAAACCACACGCGCGATGCCCGCGGCGATCACGGCGTCGGCACAGGGCGGCGACTTACCGTGATGCGAGCACGGCTCCAGCGTAACGTAGAGCGTGGCGCCGCGCGCGGCATCGCCCGCGCGCCGCAGCGCTTCGATCTCCGCATGGGGCCGACCGCCGGCTTGCGTCCAGCCACGGCCGACAATGACATCGTCCTTGACGATCACCGCGCCGACGGCGGGATTGGGCCAGGTACGGCCAAGGCCGCGTCGACCCAGCATCAGCGCCAACGCCATGAAGCGAGCATCATCGCTTTGCGACGGTACCGTGTTCGATGGTAGTTTACGCTCCATGAACGTCGCCCTCCGCCGCACTATGACCGTCGACGAATACCTCGCCTGGAGTGAACGCCAGAGCGAACGGCAGCGCACCGAACTGATCAACGGGCAGATTGTGACTATGCCGTCGGAACGTGTAGTTCACAGTCGGGTCAAGGGAAGTGTTCATCTGGCTCTGCGAGAGGCAGTCAGGGCCGCCGGCTTGCCATGCGAAGCGTTGCCTGATGGCCCGGGTGTACGAATAGACGAACACACCGTTTACGAGCCGGACGCTTTGGTCTATTGCGGCGCAGCCCCAGCGCCCAACGCCTTGCTTATTGCGAATCCCGTAATCATCGTTGAAGTCTTGTCGCCGACGACGGCGCATTCCGATACCAGCGCCAAGCTCATCGGTTATTTCAAGCTGCCCAGCGTCGCCCACTATCTTGTGCTCGATCCTGATGCCCGAACCGTGACGCACTACATCCGCGATGGGGCGGCGACGCTTCTTGCCAGCGGCCTGTTGCGGCTCGATCCGCCAGGGATCGATGTTGCGGTCGAGGACCTGCTCGGCCCGGCGTGAACGCGCGCACGCGACGGCCGATGGCGCGCTCACTTGCGCGCGATCTCCGCAGCTTCTTCTCCCGATAGTTCGGCCAGCGCCGTCTCGAAATCCTTGGCCTCCCGGAAATTGCGATAGACCGACGCGAAGCGCACATAGGCGACGTCGTCGAGGTCGCGCAGATAGGCCATCACCGTCTCGCCGATGGTTTCCGACGAAACTTCGCTTTCACCCTGGCTTTCCAGTTCACGCACGATCTTTGAGACCATCTGATCGATGCGCTCGGGCTCAACCGGGCGCTTGCGCAGCGCGATCTGCACCGAGCGCAAGAGCTTGTCGCGGTCGAAGGGAACGCGCCGGCCGTTGCGCTTGATCACGACCAGCTCGCGCAATTGCACCCGCTCGAAGGTGGTAAAGCGGAAATTGCAGGACAGGCAGACGCGGCGCCGGCGGATGACAGAGGAATCCTCGGTCGGCCGCGAATCCTTCACTTGAGTATCGAGGCTCCCGCAACTCGGACAGCGCATACCCTCGCCCCTACTGGTAGATCGGGAACCGGCTGACCAAGCGCTTGACCTTCTCGCGCACGCTTGCCTCAGCCGCCGCATCAGCCTCGGTGCCGTTTTGCGACAGCGCGTCCAGCACCTCGGCGATCATCGCACCGACCTGACGGAATTCGGCAATGCCGAAGCCGCGCGTGGTGCCCGCCGGCGTGCCCAGCCGTATGCCTGACGTAACAAAGGGCTTTTCCGGATCGTACGGGATGCCATTCTTGTTGCAGGTGATGTGAGCGCGACCAAGCGCGGCTTCAGCTACCTTCCCGGTCAGGCGCTTTCGGCGCAGATCGACCAGCATCAGATGCGTATCGGTGCCGCCGGAAATGATGTCGAGACCGCTGGATTTGAGGGTCTCCGCAAGCGCTTTAGCGTTCTCCACCACGTTCTTCGCGTAAACTCTGAACGAGGGACGGAGCGCCTCCCCGAATGCGACCGCCTTGGCCGCGATCACATGCATCAGCGGACCGCCCTGCATGCCGGGGAAAACAGCCGAATTGAGCTTTTTCCCAGTTCTTCGTCGTTGGCCAGTATGGCGCCGCCGCGCGGCCCGCGCAGTGTCTTGTGCGTCGTTGTGGTCACCACATGGGCATGCGGAAACGGGCTCGGGTGCACGCCGCCGGCGACGAGGCCAGCGAAATGGGCCATGTCGACCATGAGGTAGGCGCCGACCTCATCGGCAATCTCGCGGAAGCGGCGGAACTCGATGATGCGCGGATAGGCCGAGCCGCCGGTAATGATCATCTTAGGCCGGTGCTGTTTCGCCAGCCGCTCGACCTCCTCCATGTCGATCAGGTGGTCGTCGCGGCGCACGCCGTAAGGAACCGGCTTGAACCAGCGGCCTGACAAATTGACCGGCGACCCGTGGGTGAGATGGCCGCCGGCGGCGAGGTTGAGCCCCATGAAGGTGTCGCCGGGCTGCAGCAGCGCCAAAAAGACCTCGGCGTTGGCGGAGGCGCCCGAATGCGGCTGCACGTTGGCGAAGGCGCAACCGAATAGCTTGGTCACGCGCTCGATCGCCAACCGTTCAACAACGTCGACGAACTGGCAGCCGCCGTAATAGCGCTTACCCGGCAATCCCTCGGCGTATTTGTTGGTGAGCACCGAGCCCTGCGCTTCCAGCACGGCGCGGCTGACAATGTTTTCCGACGCGATCAGTTCGATCTCGTCGCGCTGACGCTCGAGCTCGCGGCCGATGGCATCGGCAATCTCGGGATCGCTTTCGCCAAGCGCGGCTGAGAAGAATCCCTCGGCGGTTACAGCTGCACCCTGGGGAACCGACATAACCTTGCTCCTGGCGTGAAAAGGCCGGCCAACGGCTCGCCGATAGCACACCGGCGGCCAAGCGCAAGGTGTTGGACCGTAGCGGGCCGAAGCCCGCTACATTTAGGCTTTTTTAGCGCTGCGCGCCAGTTCCATCAAGAGCGCTCAAGCCGCGACACCGGGCAGGCCCGCGAGCGCCATGGCGAGTTCGCCCTCGTCATACTTCTGGTCGATCAGCTTGCCCTCGAAGTAGGCGATATAGGCCCCCATGTCGAAGTGGCCGTGGCCCGACATGTTGAACAGGATGGTCTCGGCCTTGCCTTCCTGCTTGCAACGCAGCGCCTCATCGACGGCGCAGCGCACGGCATGGGTCGCTTCCGGCGCCGGCACAATGCCCTCGCAGCGGGCGAACTGGACGCCGGCATCGAAGCAGGTCTTCTGGTGATAGGCGCGCGCCTCGATCAGGCCGAGCTCGTAGATATGCGATACCAGCGGTGCCATGCCGTGGTAGCGCAGCCCGCCGGCGTGGAACCCGGGCGGGATGAAGGTCGAGCCGAGCGTGTGCATTTTGACGAGCGGCGTCAGATGCGCGGTGTCGCCGAAGTCGTACGCGTATTTGCCGCGCGTGAGCGACGGGCACGCCGCCGGCTCGACGGCGATGAAGCGACGCTTGCGCCCGCCGCGGAGCTGCAGCCCGAGAAACGGGAAGGCGAGGCCGGCGAAATTCGAGCCGCCGCCGGTACAGCCGATGACGATGTCGGGTTCGTCGCCCGCCATTTCGAACTGCTTGATCGCCTCCTGCCCGTTGACGGTTTGGTGCAGCAGCACGTGATTGAGCACCGAGCCGAGCGAATATTTGACCGCCGGGTCCTTGGCCGCCATCTCCACCGCTTCGGAAATGGCGATGCCGAGCGAGCCCGGATTGTTCGGGTCCTTGGCCAGGATGGCCTTGCCGGAGTCTGTCTCGTTCGACGGCGAGGCGATGCAGCGCGCGCCATAGGTCTCCATCAGCGCGCGGCGATAGGGCTTTTGATCGTAGGAGACGCGGACCTGGAAAACGGTCACGTCGATGCCGAACAGCGCGCCGGCAAAAGCCAGCGAAGAGCCCCACTGGCCGGCGCCGGTCTCGGTCGAGAGCCGCTTGATGCCTTGCTCTTTGTTGTACCAGGCCTGCGGCACCGCGGTATTGGGCTTGTGCGAGCCCGCGGGCGAGACACCCTCATATTTGTAGTAGATCTTGGCCGGCGTCTGCAGCGCCTGTTCGAGACGGCGCGCGCGCATCAGCGGCGACGGCCGCCACATGCGATAGACGTCGCGGATCGGTTCGGGAATGTCGATGGTGCGCTCGGCCGACACCTCCTGGAGGATCAGCGCCATCGGGAACAGCGGCTCGAGATCGCCGGGGCCGATCGGCTGATTGGTGCCGGGATGCAGCACTGGCGGCAGCGGCTTCGGCAGATCGGCCGCGAGGTTGTACCAAGCTTTGGGAATTTGCGTTTCGTCGAGAACGTATTTGACTTGATTACTCACCCTACCCTCCCCACGCTGAAAACTATTTAGGGGCACCTTACACGAGGGGATTTGGGGTGTGAACTCAGCCCGCTTGTGCCTCTCGGAAATAGACCAAGAGGGGCAAACGCGGAAAGCGTCACAAATTGCTGGTCGCCGCTTGCGCCCCGGGAAGGCCATCCTTGCCGTAGATGTCCTCGCGGAATTGCACCACCCCATCGGGCGTCGCCCAGCCGGTGATGTAGACCCAATAAAGCGGCACCGGCTTGGTCAGCTGCGCGTTTTTTTGGTCGCCGGATTTGATGACCCGATCGATGTCCTCGAGCGACCAGCCCTTCGTTCCATCGAGCAGCCAAGCCACCAGCTGGCGCACATTCTGCACCCGCATGCAGCCCGACGAATGGAACCGGAAATCCTCGCCGAACAGATTCTTCAGCGGCGTATCGTGCATGTAGACGCCGTATTGGCTCGGGAAATTGATGCGGATCGAGCCGAGCGAATTGTAACTGCCCGGATCCTGCTTGAACGAGTAATGTGTCGCGTCTTCCGAATACCAATTGATCTGTGACGGCTCGAGCTCCTTGTGGCGTCCGTCGAAAATGCGGATGTGATTACTGGTGAGGTAATCCGGCTGATCCTGCATTTTCGGGATCAGGTCCTTCTGCACAATGGAAGGCGGGACCGTCCAATAGGGATTGAAGTTGATCTGGACAATCTTGCTGGTGAGTTCAGGGGACGGCCGATCCGGCTTGCCCGCCACGGCGGTGTGGCGCGACACCGCGAGGCCGTTCTCGATCGCCTCAACACGGGCGGCCGGAATGTTGGCGACCACATAGCGCGGGCTGAGGTTGCCGCTGAGGCCGCGCAGCCGGGTCACATTGACCTTGAGCTGGGCAAGCCGCACCGGCGCCGGCACGTTCATCGCCGCCAGCGTCTCCGGATGCAGAACGCCGTCGACGGTCAAGCCGTGGCGCGCCTGGAAGCGCCGGACCGCAGACTGGACATAGGAATTGTAGATGTCGTTGCCGCCCGCGTGCGGGTCGATGTCGCCGGACGCGGCGAGGCGCGTGCGCAGGACCGGCACGTTGGGATGGCGATCGCCGAGATGCAGCACACCGACGGAAGGTACTTGCGGCCAGCCCCCGCGGGCGACGATGTCGCCATAGCGCTCAATCGCCTTGTCGGTCGTTTCCGCCGTCGCCACGGAGACGGTGGGTTCCGACGCTCTGGGCATGTGGATGGTACGGGAGGCCTCGTCGAAACCCTGGCCAAATTCGCCGCGTTGGGAGTCGCCGATCAGCGCATCAAGCGCGGAATCCTCGGCGAATGCCGCGCGCGCTGACCATCCGGCAGCGGCGAGCGAGGCAACGCCGGCGGCGTGCCGCAAGAAGGCGCGTCGGTTGGGGCGGGCTTTACGCCGATCACCTGATCCGCTCATGGAGCGTTTGTCCAGCACAGCAAAAAGGCCGAAATGGGCCGTCGCCTGAAATAGCACGCGAGGAGTTCGGATGACAGAGGTCAGCCGGCGTGGAAATAGCACCACCATGCCCCGGGGGGTAGCCCGACCGTCGCCAGCCGGCAGCCGCAGCTGACAAAAAGACCCCGGCATTTGCGCCGGGGTTGAGGTTCGCCAGTACGACCAAAAAACGCTGGCGGAGGAAAGCAAATCTAAATTTTCATTGTCGCATGATCTTTTGCGAAAACCGGGGTCCGCCCCGGATCGAGTCCGGGGCAGGCTTTTTCGGGATCAGGCTCTAAAGCCGGTACAGAATCTGATCGGTCCAGAAGCGCTCGAGCCGGTGCAGCGCCTTGTTGAGGACGCTGAACTCGTCGGCGTTGATACCGCCGACCTGCTCCACCGTCCGCACGTGCTTATGATAGAGCGCATCGACGATGTCGCGCACCTCGCGGCCCTTCTCGGTGAGCTTGATGCGCACCGAGCGCCGGTCGACGCGCGAGCGCTGATGATCGAGGAAGCCCATCTCGACCAGTTTCTTGAGATTGTAGGAAACGTTGGAGCCGAGATAGTAACCGCGCGTGCGCAGTTCGCCGGCAGTGAGCTCCTTGTCGCCGATATTGTACAGGAGCAGCGCCTGCACCGAGTTGATGTCGGCGCGGCCGCGGCGGTCGAATTCGTCCTTGATGACGTCGAGGAGACGCCGGTGCAGGCGCTCCACCAAGGTCAGCGCCTCCAGATAATGTGGCCGGATATGGTCGAACCGTGCCTCGCGCTCGGCGGGCTCGACCGTCTTGACGACGGCTTTCATAGTGACGCCTTTCCCAAAGTTCTTTTGTATTGGCGACGGGCCCTGTTTTCCCGTCGTATAGCGTCACCCTACCGGCAAGGGTCTAAGATCAGTTTAAATAACACACTAAAAATAGGGTTTATTCGTCACAGTCCAGGACCGCGAATGAGCCTTGAATTACCGCACATTTTGAGAGATTTCGTTCACCCCTGTGGCAGCCGATCGCCGGCCGGCACGCATGGACCGGCGCGGTTGACATCGCGTCGGCCCGACATGCTAAACACCGGCCACGGCATGCTCGTCTTTGCGGCGGGTAACGGCCGTTTCCTCACGTCAGCACAATCTAGGTACGACGTGCGGGGGAGTGTCCCGAGCGGCAAAGGGGGCGGACTGTAAATCAACCGGGGCGCAACACGGAAACGCCAAATAAGACTGATGTTTCTGGCGTTTGGCCTTGACTCTCTACTCGAAAAGGACCCAACATCGGACCCAACACGGCCACTGGATTCGGAGGTCCGTATGGCGTTCCGCCTCCACAAGAACAGGCGCAAATCGACGTGGTACTACGCCCGCCGCGTGCCGTTGCAGTACGCGCATCTCGATCGGCGCGGCGTCATCCAGCAGACGACCGGCGTTCGCATCAGCACTGATCCGCACGGCGTTACAGCACAGCGCGTCGCTGAGAGAATAGAACTCCGCGCTGGAAACCTATTGGCAAGGATTGGCCGGCGCCAGCACAGCGAAGGTGATGGCTGACTATCAGGCCGCGTGCCGAGCTGCGCTCAAACTCGGAGTGTCGGCTCCGTTGCCGCAACAGGGAATGCGCACGATCGAAGAACTGCTCGCCCGGATCGAACGTCTCGAGCACGGCAACGTCGCCGAAGATCGGCACAACGTCGCCGCCCTGCTCGACGCGGCGCCGATACCGGAACTGACATTCCGCCAATGCGCCGAGCAATACATAGAGTCTCACAAAGCCGGCTGGAGCAACGAGAAGCACGCGCAACAGTGGCCGAGCACGTTGCAGCAATACGTTTACCCTGTCATCGGCGACATTCCCGTCGCGCAACTCTCAGGCCGTGTCGGGACTCAGAAGGTCAAGGCCGCACTCGATCCGATTTGGTACACCAAGCCGACAACGGCATCGCGGGTCCGTGGCCGTGTCGAGAAGGTATTGGATTGGGCGAAGGCGCAAGGCTACCGCGACGGCGAGAACCCTGCCCGCTGGCGCGGTCATCTGGACTCCGTCTATCCGAACAAGGAGCGGCTTGCGCCGGTTGAGCATCACGCCGCCCTGCCCTACCGACAAATTCCCGACTTCATGCGCAAGCTGCGCAGCGTCGACGGCGTCGCCGCCCGCGCTCTTGAATTCATGATCTTGACGGCGGCGCGCTCATCCGAAGTGTTGCAGGCGCGTTGGTCTGAAATCGACCTGGAAGGCCGTATGTGGAACGTCCCGGCGTCGGGTATGAAGATGCGCCGACCGCATCGGCAGCCGCTCAGCGACCGCGCTGTGGCGATCCTGGCGGCATTGCCGAAGGACGGCGCCCATGTCTTTGCCGGCGAGCGCAAGGGCAATCCGCTCGATCATAAGGCGCTTCAGCGCGTCTTAGAGCGCATGGGGATCGATGCGGTGCCGCACGGCTTCCGCTCATCATTCCGGGATTGGAGCGCCGAAGTCGGCAACTATCCTAACGAGATGCTGGAGCTGTCGCTCGCCCATGCCGTTGGCGACAAGGTCGAAGCCGCCTACCGCCGCGGCGACATGCTGGCGAAGCGCCAGCAGTTGATGGCGGCCTGGAGCACGTTTTGCGGCTCAGGGGAATAATCGCGCCCCCTGCCCTGCGTGTGGCGTATTTGCCGCAGACGGAAGATTCCTGTGCGCGGCGAGCGATCTCTGCGCCTCGATGTGATTGACAGACCCTGGCACGCCCGGTGTATGACGTCGACTATCAGGGACATGATCTGACCTGAAAATCCGCTGGCAGCAATGCCGGCGCGCAACCTGTTTTGTTGGGAAGGGAATGGACGATGGGTAAAGTGACAGTGTTTGGATTGGCGCCGGATCGGACGCCAGCAGTTCGGCAGGACGAGCTGGTCGAACTCCCTCGACGATGATGGTCGACACCGCGGCGCGATGTTCATCATGGACGTGTGGCGCGAGGTACACAAAGCGGTCCGACGTCGACCAGAGCCGCACGAAGCCATCCTGGAGGCCAGAGCTGCCGCCATCGCCGCGGTCGGTGCCGAGACCCGCGACCCACGCCGCTTCGGGCGCGTCCGATGCACCTTAAACGATCAGGCTGGCCCCACCACGACCGTAACCGCGCCTGACATAGCCGATGCCAAGGCAGCACTCGCGCTTCTCGATGAGCTTGGGGATCGCATCCAGAGCACGCTGCACGATTTGCGCAAAGCCGGGAACGATACCGACAAAGACGGGAATGATACCCCCGAAAAGAAGTTGAAGCTCCTCGATCTCCGCGATCGTCGCATTATGGATTTCCTGGCCGTCCAGATCATTCGAGGCGGCCGGCCGAATTACAGCGCCGCCAAGCGCGAGTTCGGAACCGACGAAGAGAAGAAGCAATCCCGGCAACGTATCCGTGAGCGGATAATAGACCTGCGCTGCCCTCGGACCATGACGCAACTCCGGGATGAATTCCCTGAGATTTTCGCCGAGACCGTTAGGGCGAATGCAAGGGTGGAGGGAAAAATCCACCGAGAAAATAACTTTGCATCTGCAATGGCTTAGAAGAAATATCGAGGATTCGGCGCCAATGTTATTGACGATCCTGGAACGGATCGTGTACAAAGCTGGTATGCGGCAATAAGAGGGATTGACCCGGGCCATATTTTCTGCCAGCCGCCCCTCCCCGCTCATCACCGTAATCCGCAGTCAACATCGCAAATCAGCTCCAGCCGCCCCCGTAACGGGGCGGTCCCCTTTTTTGTCCATCAATGTCCAGATCGGCGGTTCCACCGTCACCTACTCGATGAGGTCGTCATGCGAACGAACGTGCCGCCGATCGCCGCGTCGGCAATCCACCGTCTTGGTCTCCAACTCGGAAAATCTGATCAAGAAGTTTGCAGCTTGGCACTGTCGCTCGGCTTGAAGGAGTTGGGCGCCACAGTGCCGGTCCCGCCAGACGATGATGAGCCCCGCGGCCATGACGTCAAGTTGACGCTCATGCTGGCGGAGTCTCCGTATCGCGCGGTCGGAAGATTGGCGAAGCGGGAGGGGTGCTCGAAGGCCAGCAAGATCAGAGACGTGATTCTGGTCGGACTAAAATCTCTCGGCGAGTGGCCCCACGAGGATGACAAGGTGGCGCCGGCCGACGCCGCATGATCGAAAACGGGCTCGGCCGTTTCCCGAGCAAACAAACTTTGCCACTGCGGTATCTCCAAAAAGAGATGCCGCCTCGATTGGCGTCGAGACGGCAAAGTTGCTTAAAGAAAGTAGATGCAATGTATAGAACAATCAACCATAAGTCAACTACAAATACGCATAAAGTCTCAGATTTTTTAATACTGTGCAGAGCCAGTATAGGCGACAACAACTCTATACTTCGCAGCCTCCCGATCGGGAGGGCAGCACAATGAGTGTCGAGGCTGTTAAGTGGGCGCTCGGCGTCAAGACCGGCAAGAAGGGCCAGATCAGAAAGTTGGCCCTCGTCAAACTCGCCGAGTCTCACAACGGTAAGACCGGCGAATGTTGCTTCCTTACCCACAAGGACATCGGCGACGCTATCGACCAGGATGAAAGGTCGGTCCGAAGGCATGTGGTAGGGCTAGAGGCCGATGGCTTCATCACCCGGAAGCATCGGTATGACGAGCGCGGGCATCGGACCACAGATCACTATGTTCTCCACTTTGAAGTGTTCGAGCCCAGACTACCGGACACAGTTATGTCCGCTAGTCTACCGGACACAGTTATGTCCGGTAGTGAAGCTGGCCTACCGGACAAATCTGAGAGCCTACCGGACAAAAAGGCCCCGCCTACCGGACATACGCTGTCCGGTAGAGATGTACCGGTTACCGGAAGATTAGAACCGGAAGAAGAAAGAGCGCCTTCGGCGCCGAGCGCGAAGTCAGCCCGTCGATTTAATCGTCGCTGAAGTGGTCGACCCCATTGATGCCGAGTTCGATCGGTTCTGGGCGGCGTACCCGACCCACGTCAAGAAGCCGAGGGCAAAGAAGGCGTATGCCAAAGCCCGGAAGAGGGCTACCGCCGACGAGATCATCAAAGGGCTCGAAACCTACAAGCGCACCAAGCCCGATTGGCAGAACTGGGCGTATCCCGCAAGTTGGCTCAACGATGAGCGCTGGACTGATGATCCGGCAGCGTCACCATCATCACGACGCACCGATGACGACAATATCGCTGACGCGATCGTGGCGGGCAAGGCGAGAGCCAGGGCGCGGCATCGCGACGAGAACGTCATCGATGTCGACTTCGCTACGGTGGGAGGTGCGCGATGAGCACCGCCATTGCCACCGTCCAACCGACGTCGCCATTAGCAACTCGTCCACTGGCACCGCTGCCGCCATGGGTCCTGGATATTTCTCGCCGCATGGGCAGAGTAACGGCTGGAAATCTCGTCACAACCTACCTCGACCCGCTGCCGACAGCAGACCAGCGCGCCTTGATTGAAAGCAATCGCGCCAATCTCGCTCGGCAGCTCGAGCAGACGCCGAACCGATATCCTGATTTGAACGACAAGATGCTCGACGCGATCGGCGAGCTGATGGCGGCGAAGCCCTATCGTAACGGCGACGGTGCCCTGCGTCGTGAAGCACTCGTCCGCAGTTTCGGCTATGCGCTCGACGAAATTCCCGCCTTCGCGACGCTGCGCGCGGTTCGGAACTGGCATAGAGGCGATGTCGAAGGCTACGGCGACCCGAAGGGGAAGTTTAATTGCAAGTGGATGCCCGATCCGACTGAGCTGAAACAGATCGCCAAACGATACGTCAGAGAAGTCGAGAATCGCATCGAGCTGCTGGATGACATTCTCGGCGCGATCGAGCCGTCAGCGGATGCACCGCGCGGCCAACTCCCGACACCAAAACGCCGCGACCGCGACGACGGCACCGGATTTCGACCGGTGTTCGATTGCGTTGTCGTGCCGGCGCCGAAGCAGACCACCATCAACGAGCGCCGCGCAACGCCGTTCGAGTAACCAAACGGCGTTGAAGGCCGGCAAGAACGGCGTACCCAATCGCGAAGTGCTCAACACAACCCCAACCAACTCAAACTCTGAGAGAGAGAGCAAAATGCAAGGAACAATCACCAAATGGTTCGATGCGCGCGGCTTTGGCTTTGTGCGATCTGACGACGGCGGCGACGAGGTATTCGTCCACGCGACAGAAGTTGCCCGAGCCGGGCTCCGACCCTTGACGCAAGGCGACCGCGTCGAGTTTGAGATCGGCGAAGGCCGTGCCGGACGGACCATGGCGATCAACCTGGCCGCGGCCTAACCCTCGATACCTTCAAACTAGGAGAGCAAAAATGATTAAACGCAGGTTTCGCCTTCGCTCCAGCGACACGACTATCACCGAGGGCGAGATGGTCGAGGTTACGGTACGGCAGGACGTGATGAACGATCTTCACGCCGGCCTGGATGACTGGATAGCCGACGCGCAGAAGTGGAGTGTCGCGGTGCCCGACATCATCGACGCCCTACACAGGAAGGCGCAGGAACTTAGTTCCGACGATAGCCCTGATCTGGTGCTGGGATTACGCCAAACTGAAAATGGCGGCGTCGGGGGTCACCTCGGTGTGACCCTCGCGCACCGCGACTGACGCCCTACGTTGGTCTCGGCTAGGGGCTCGGAATGCCCGGCTTTTCCTTGTAGTCGTGGAACCACTCGACGACCAAACCGGGGTATTCGGAATTCGGATTAGCGGCCTCGGCGCTGAGTGATATTTTTCTCGCGGCTCTTTTCCGCCGATCTCGCCGACCCGGCCGACGCCGAGCCGGTGCCGAAAACGAATGCCAGCCGCCACGCGCGCCCCCGCTGCGGTCCGGCAATAGCGGGAAGCCCGTTGTGGACCCTTCGGCTTCCCGCACCTCTTTGCCACTCGGCTTGCCGGGATGGCGCGATAGCGGTGGTGCAGTTCGGATGTAAAACGCGCCCCGCTATCGATTCCCTCTTGCAGACTGCTCGCATTTGGCGCATTATGCGAGCAGTCGACAATGAGGGAGTCAGCAAATGCAGGCGAAATCACATCTTGCCCTGGTAGTCCCGAATGACGAAAAGCGAGCAGTTTCGCCAGGCAGGCGACCCAACGCTGACTACCGCAAGCGGGAGCACCTGACCGAGACCGAGATCGAGAAGCTGATCGAGGCCGCCAAGGGCAACCGTTACGGTCATCGTGACTCGACCATGATGCTGGTCGCCTATCGGCACGGCCTGCGGGCTTCCGAAGTCTGCGAGCTGCGCTGGGATGACATCGACTTCCGAGCCGCGGCCATGCACGTCAAGCGCCTGAAGCATGGCCAGTCGACGACGCACCAGGTCGGCGGCGATGAGCTGCGGGCACTGCGGAAGCTGCAACGGGAGCAAGACCCGAAATCGGCGTTCGTTTTCGTCAACGAGCGCGGCACGTCGTTCGACCGGAATGGCTTTAATTGGATGGTGAAGCGAGCCGGCAAAAAGGCCAGCCTGCCGTTCCAAGTCCACGCTCACATGATCCGGCACGCCACCGGCTACAAGCTGGCTAATGCCGGCAAGGATACCCGATCAATTCAGGGCTTCTTGGGTCATCGAGATATCAGGCATACGGTCCGTTATACCGAGCTGTCGCCGACCCGGTTTAAGAACTTCTGGCCGGACTGATTGACTGCCAGCCGCCCGAGTAGCGACCGCATTAAATGAACGCACCAGCGGCCACCGTAGGCCCGCTGCGACCACATCGAAGCAGATACCGAGGCCCGCCAGTTTGGTGGGCCTTTTTCAATATCACCTGTCGCTGTGTGCCACCCAGCCATCCCCCTGGCGGGAAGTTGCCCGCGGCCACGGGCCGGCGTTGTCCCCTACCAGGCAACGGCCGGCCCATTCATTCCCCTCGCGCACGCGCGCGAGAGGCCGTCGCGCATTCGGCATGCCTTCGTCGGGTGTTCGGACGGCGTTCCCGCTGCCCTCGGGGAGGCTTCGGGGCGTGCTTATTCAGGCTTTCAATGGAGAGTGCCAATGACCGAGATTTCAACCGCCGAGCCGCGATGGTTCGATGCGATCGAGCCGTCCAAGGATGACCTTCCTTGGCTGACCTGGGTCAAGGCGTTGGGCTTCCCCCGGCAGTATGACCCGCTCGAAGCCGAGATCGAGCACGGCGTTGAGGATGCCATCCTTCATGCCGATCGATGCCGATTGGCCATTGCCGATGCACTGGCAGCCTTTCCGCAGATGTGGGCCGCCTTCCGTAAGCATCACATCGCGCTCGATGACAGGTGGAAATACCGCCGCAGGCGGTTCCTGATCTGGCGGGCTGCGGCGCTCAAGACGATGCTCGAACGGGGCTACTACCAGGACGCCGTCGACGCCGAGATGATCCAGGAGAAGTTGCTGGCGACCTATCGCGAGTTCGGTCCGCTCGACGTCAATGGTTCCTACGGCCCTTACAATCTGTGGCGGCCGGACAGCTCGCTCGAAGAATACGCCGCCGACGTCCTGGCGCTGTTCACCATCGCGTTGCCGAGATGGCCGTGATGCGCTCGCATCGCAAAAGCCTGCTGACGGTACGGGCGCCTCGGAACACCGCGCAAGGCTGCCGCATCAGGCAGCTCTATCGCAGCTTCATCGGCAAGCTCGATCCGGCCAATCCCGAACACCAGGCCATGGCACTGACCGCCGCGGAGCTGACGGTCGCAGCCGAAGATGCACGCGCCAGATTGCTCGCCGGTGACCTGAATGCCGAGCAGCCGACTGTCCGTCTGGAGAACAGCGCCCGTCGCGCCCGGCTCGATCTCCGTGGCCAAGCCGAGGCTACTAACGACGCCGACGACTGGATCAAGATGCAAGAAGAAGCCGATCGGATCGCAGAGGAACGCAGTCATGCCGAAGCTAACCGCGAAACAGATTGACCGCTACCGTCGCGATCCCGGGGCCTTCATTGAGGAACAGCTCGTCGACCCCATAACGAATAAGCCGTTTGTTTTACTGCCGGCGGAGCGCGCCTTCGTCGAGCGTGCTTTTCAGATCGATGAGCGGACTGGGCGACTCCGGTTCCCAGAACAGGTGTATTCGACGGGCCGGAAAGGCGGCAAGACCGGATTCGCCGCGTTAATGATGTTGACCATGGTCCTGGTGTTTGACGCCAGTCGTTTTGCGGAGGGCTATTGTCTTGCAAACGACCTGGAGCAGGCACAATCGAGGTGTTTCACCGCCATATCGAGGATTGTTGAATGCAGCCCGCTGCTGAAAGATGCAGAAATCCTGCGCGATAAAATCTCGTTCCCGAACTTCGGGGGAGCCTTCATATCCGCAATCGCATCCGATGCGGCTGGCGCGGCGGGCCATAACATGAGCTATGCCGTCGGCGACGAACTTTGGGGGTTCACCTCGGAGCGGAGCCGGCGTCTGTGGGATGAAATGAGCACGTCGCCGGTGCGCAAGATTTCCGGGCGCTTAACGGTTACCTATGCCGGATACTCCGGCGAGAGCGTGTTGTTGGAGGAACTTTATAAACGTGGCTTGAAACAGCCGCAGATCGGCAAGGACCTATACGCCGGCGACGGCATCCTCATGTTCTGGACCCATGAGCCGGTGGCGCCGTGGCAATCGCAGTCCTGGCTCGATGAGCAGCGCCGGTCGCTTCGACCTAATCAATACCTGCGCCAGATCGAGAACAGATTTGTCACTAGCGAGTCCACCTTCGTCAACATCGAAAAATGGGACGCCGCCGTTGATCCGCAAGCCAAGGCGATCGTCAGCGACCCTGAATTGGAAATCTTCGTCGGCGTCGATGCCAGTACCAAACACAATTCGACTGCGATCGTTGCAGTTAGATGGGATAAGGCCGAACAGAAAGTTCGCCTCGTTACGCATCGAGTATTTCAGCCATCGCCGGATGACCCGCTCGATTTTGAGGATACGGTCGAGACCACGCTGCGTGAGCTGGCTAATCGATTCAAGGTTCGGCGGGTCTTATTTGATCCTTGGCAGATGCAGAGTGTCGCCCAGCGGCTTGTCCGTGCCGGAATACCGATCGAGGAATTCCCGCAAACGGTAAGCAATTTAACATCGGCGTCGCAAAACCTGTTCGAGCTGATCGAGCACGGCAATCTTGTCGTGTATCGCGATGATGCGATGCAACTCGCCGTGAGCCGATGCGTCGCGATCGAAAGCAGCCGCGGCTGGAGGATCGCCAAGGAGAAGCAGTCGCACAAAATCGACGTCGTGATCGGGTTGGCAATGGCTTGCTGGGCCGCGGTCTCGAATGCCAACGCCGGCCGCGGCGGCTTCTGCGTGATCGATGCCGGCGGCAGACTGATCTCCAGCGAGGACGGCGTCATGAAAGTTCAACAGCTCGATGATGCCGGAAACCCGATCGGCGACGCCAAGATTGTCACGCCGGATGACCTCAACATGAGCCCGCTCGACCGGAGCCGACGCGCCGCACTTGGTCCCGACTGGCGCAGCAAGATCGCGTCGAGCGATCCCAGCTACAGGAAGGCCGAATATGTTTGATTTCTTTGAGAGCCTGTTCGCACGGTTCGGCGTCGTTGTGGAGAACCGAGCCGTGCCTCAGCTTCCTGGCGTCAGGCAGGTTCGCGATCACGCCGCCATTAGCTCGATCTTCGCTGGTGATGCCGCTCGGCAGCAATCCGAGTCGATGTTTTTCAATCAAGGCTCACGACCCCGCGTCGTCATCGCCAACAACAACGCCGCCCTCGGCGCCGCCCCCGAGCCGCGTCGGCGGGCCTCCGTATTGTGACATTCAGACCGCGCGAACCGCTGGGTTGCGCCGTCGCCATCCCCCCCCCCCAGCAATTTCCACAAGGATTTTCCAAATGAACCTTTTTGCATCGAATCATCTCGCCAAAGTCGAGCCCGTCGCCAGCGAGCTAGAGAAGGCGGCCGACAATATGGAGGCTGCCGGTATTGGTGGCCATCCAACTCGAGGACATGTCGCGATTGCTCGCGAAATGGCGGCGGATATTCGCGCCAATGCGGCGAAGGGTGTGCTGCCTTCCGCCTTTGATCAACTCTATGCGGCTGCGGACGTTCACGCCGCCAGCGGCCGGGTCAAGGTCAGCGCGGCCGACGTTGAGCAGGCGCTCGGGTCCGTGGCCGGATTTTCGGCACCACTTCGGGCCGCCGTGATTTCGGCTATGGAGTTGAAGGGCATTATCAGCAACGACGTCAACCAGATTTCTGCCGCTGCCTCGCGCAAAACCACGATCAACTCGATAATGGCGTCGACGCCATCGGCGCAGCCGGCGTTGAAGCTCTTGATGGCGCAATGCCGTCGTTTAGGATTTGAGCTGCAACCCGACAAGCAGGTGTCTCTCGCCGAGTTTGACGAAGCTGTCAAAGGCAAAGACGTTTCAGATCGCTGGGCGGCAAAGCTCTCGATGAAAAGGTTCGGTCTAATTTGATCGGATTCGGCGCCGCGCTTTGTCTCGCGGTGCCGAGAAGTCGCGAGTGTCCATGCTCGCGCACTGGGCGGTGCGGTTTGTTTGGTGATGAGCCGTACCGCCCTTTCAACTTCTAACAGATATCGCGGCGTTGGCCGCAGAAGGAACCTCAATGATTGACGAAGCCGCTACTATTAGCCAGACGGCCAAAGTCATTGCAGATGCTACGGCCAATATCGCCCTGGCCTTCGGTCTGCTGAAGAAGAAAGCCGCGGGCCGGCCAGACGCCGAGGCATTTTTCCACCGGGCGGAGCATATCTTTCAGGAGTGTAGCCGAACAGCTCGCGAGCTGCTTGCGTCCTCTCCGGCTAGCGTTCTGGCTGCAGCCGATGCGCTTGCGGCGCATCCCGCCGATCAACCGTCATGAGGGACTTCACGCTCGCCGGCTTCGCCGAATTCTGCGCGCGTGAGCTTGGCCCTCACGTCGAACACGCGAAAGAGGAGGCGCTTGAGATCGGCGCGAAGGCGATTCAGCACGAAGCCAAGCGAGTGATTGGCACCTATACATTCGATTGGCCGCAACTAGCACCATCAACTCAAGCCGATCGTGAAAAGAAAGGCTTCCCAGCTAACGAACCGCTCTTACGGACGGGCGAGCTGCGCAACAGCATCGAATACACCGTAATCAAGCGAGGCGAGGAAGCCGAGATCGGATCAAACAGCGATATTGCCGTCTACCAGGAACTGGGCACCTCGACCATTCCACCGCGTCCGTTTCTGTCGTCATCCGCGGCATATTTGGAAAAACCGATTGCGCGCACGCTCAAGGGACTCGTCGGTGCCGCAATGATAGGCCGCTCCATAAATGCTGAGATCGCGAAGATCGCCGTCGACGCCTTCAAGGACGTAGCGCGCTCCGCAAAGGAACTGGTTGAGTCTGGCGACGAGGGCGACCATGGCAGATAATGTGCCTCCCCATGTCGCCGCCTATCTGGCCTGGCGTGATGCGCCACCGGATCAGAAAGACGAACTCGTGCGCGGCCACACCAATTACCGGAACCTCTTACCGAGTCCTGATGCGCTGCGCGATAACCCGGGAGCGGTGATCGGACCCAGCGGCAAGCCGCTTGCCGAGTCTACCGGCGCCGAGCTGGGCGAGTTCCTGGAATGGTTTCGAGTCTTGCGTGACGCAGCGGTTGCCCGCGCAAGGGCGGTTGAGATCGGAGCCAGCCTGGCCGGCCTCTGCATCTAACTTTTCAGAATGATGACGATCAACCAGATCGTGACGATGACCACCGCTGCGCCGACTACGCCGAGCGCGGCACCAAATAGCGTTCGCAGGACCCACCATAAGAACCGGCCGTACCCTTCGATGAATCGGTCGTACCGACTGCGCTGGAGAGGTTCAGTGCGGTAAGGGGCCGCCCGCCTAGCGCGCTGCCTGGTGACGCGGACGTGTAGATCAACGATCGGCTCGTCATCCGGCGGGAGGCGGCTTCTGCCGCGACCTTCCGGTGGGAAATCCCAAAACTCAACACGCCGAGCGCCCATTGCAAGCGACATTACCACAAAGCCTTAAGGTATCTCAAATGACGACTTTTGTAGTGCCAGCCGAAATTTTCGATCGCCTGGAATATGAGCTGATCCGCGCCGGTCTCGGTCACCGCCGCTTAGACGATACCGGCGAGATCGATTTGACGGACATCAGCATCAGCCGCGGCGATCATTCCGGTCTCACGAAGCCCCCGAAGCGGCGCCGCAGCACACCTTAAAAGGATGACCACATGGACTACGGACTTGACGATGCGATGGCGGAAGCCGCTGCGGCCCGAGGACCGCGACCAAATCGGCATCCACCTCGTGGCACACCTCCCGAGCAGAACGAGAAACTACATCTTGTGAAAGTTTGGCTCTGCCAGAAAGAGCTGGACGAGCTACGTCAACTGGCACACGAGCGCGGGTACGGCGTCAGCCACCTGGCCAAGCGGTTCGTAAAAAGCGCCCTCAATTGGGCCATTAGGAAAGATCGCGACAACGACGGTGCAACGGCGGCTACTATGGACGATTTGTAGGGCTCGGTTCCGGGCTCAAACCCCCCTTTTTAAGGTGCCGCCGTCCATTGGCGCCAGGTGGCCACTGAGCAGGTGCCACCCGAAATAACAGCTCAGAGCCGGCGCGCGCTGCTCCTCAGTGCGGTGGCCGGCAACGTCACTCCATTTTCAAATCAGAAGGATTTCAACAAATGCCGTTACCTCATGTTCTAACCGACATCTCAAGCCCGACAGGTCGTTGTCGCAACTCAGCTCGCCGTCGCCAATGCTGCTGGCGGGAGTGCCGGCGCCGCCGTCTCGACGGCCGTAACTTTTCAAGATCAGTTCGGCAACGGCCTCTTGCCGACAAATTACACAGCCTTCGTCACGCCGTCGCAGGCCTGCTTTGCGACTATCTCAGGCCGCACCGCTACCGGCTTCAACGTCGTTTTGAGTCCGGTCAATTCCAGCACCACGCTCGCGGCCGGAACGTTTGACTGCACCGTGGTCGGAATCTGATTTCAACTTAACAAACAAGGACTGAAAACTATGACCAAATACGAAAAGCCCGAAATCCTCACTGACGTTTATGGCTCCAGGCCTCCCAAGGCGGCCGAAAGTTTCGGCGGCAATGGCGTGACCACGCTTGCCGAGATTCAAGAAGCAACAGACGCCCGGCGCAATGCCAAGCCCGGCGAATACGACCACAAGCGATGAGGGCGGCGATGTTCAACAAAAAGCAGCCCGCGAACTCCAGGCGACGCCGCCTTGCAGTTCCAGAGCAGTCTCGACGCGATCATCGAAACCGCGCAGCGGGCCCACGTTCGGGCGGGCCAGCTCGGCGATCTCCTCGAACAGCGCGCCCAAGACTTGCGCGTGAGGTTCGCCATCACGGCACCTCTCAGATGAGACGTCACTATGTCCCGCCATCGTTGGCCGTCACCGGCGCCAGGTCGCGTCCGCCGTGGCTAGTCCGCTTGCTGCGGTTCATGGCCACTCGATTCTCGACGTCTGCAACACCATCTACCAGGGCGTGATGCGTAAACCCCGGCCAAATTGGTCGCGGCGCTTGCCGCGGCCGATCGTCATTCCCCAGATCATGACACTGACGACGCTCGCCGACGTGCGGACGCTGATCCAAAAGCATCTCCCGAAAGATCGCCGTGAGAGATCGACTTGGCGCCATGTTGCCGTGCAACTCGCCAAGGCCGCGGCCGGTGCCGACACGGCCGACGTAGCAATTGCGTTGCGCATGGTCCTGACGATGGAAGGCGTCGAATGCCGTCCGGCGTGACCGCGCCCCGCCGCTTTCCACCGCCCTGGTCGATTGACGACAATGGCGACTGTTTCATTGTGCGGGATCATGGCGGCCAGGCGCTCGCCTACGTCTATTTCGAGGAGGAGCCCGGTCGCCGATCAGCGGCTAAGCTGCTCACCAAGGATGAGGCCCGGCGCATTGCTGCCAACATCGTCAAGCTGCCGGAGCTATTGCGCAAATAGAAACGCCCGGGGCAACCGACCCCGGGCGTCCCGTTGCCTTGGTAGGGACCGCAAACTCCTAGCTCTCGACCTTCGCGTTGTTGATGGAGTCAAGAAGCTCCCATTCATCCTCAACGTCAGCCCAAAGGTCGTAGAATCTTTTGGCGAATGGTGCGACGCGCTTTTCGTGTTTGCTTAAGAATATCATTGCTGGCTCAAGGGCACCGAGAAATTCGGCCAGTTCAGTCCGCCTGCCACGACGCTCTCTGAAAGTCATACGTCGGCGCGACGCGGCTGCAACTGGCGGCTCGGTGCGTGGCAGCCCGTCAACTTGGATGGTATCTTGGGTATTGGCCATCGTCAGCTCCCTTCTGGCTGTCGGTGTGCAAGTCGTCCCGGTGCGGAGTTGCGAGCTGCGCACCGGGGCGCGCCAGGGTGATCTGGCGTGCAAGGACCTAAATCACAGCCGCGCTATTCAGTCAAGACGTTAATTCACCTAACCTATTGGCGGATAAAGGTTTTACCCGGAAAGTTCGGGTATTTTTACCCGGCTTTTCGCGAATTCGCCAGCGCGATCAAACAAATAAATCTACCCGATTATTACCCACAACCGACGTTGTGGATGATGACCGTTTCCGCGCACAGGTTTGTTTTGGAACTGCCGCGCTCGGTGAGGGACAGATCGGCGAATGCCGATCTATATTGCGCAGGTATTCCGCAGGATCGCCGGAGTTGAGAAAAACGAGAGAAAGATTCCGGTAAGTGATGACGACCGCACGCCCCCCAGTAATGGTCGAGCGCATCGACCGCGCCATCGACACCGTTGCCGAGATGATGGTCAAGCATGATATGCAGCACCTGATCGCCACCATTCGGCATTTGGAAGCAGAGCGCGACCGCCTGCGGCAAGAGACAGGCGCCATGGACTATGCTAAGGAAATCATCCGCAAACGGGCGCAACAAAGGACGCAACAAGTCGGATCGGATTATCACCTAAGTCATTGATTTTACTTATGGGGGAGTGTCCCGAGCGGCAAAGGGGGCGGACTGTAAATCCGCTGGCTTACGCCTTCGTAGGTTCGAGTCCTACCTCCCCCACCACTCTAAAAATTCACCACTGATATCGTTAATCTTTTACCGCTGCGGCCCTCACCTTCCCATCAGGTGAGGGAATAGAAGTTAGCAGATCGTTCTACCTCTTGGTGAAAACTACTCGGTCGCCTCGATGGTCGATGGCGCAACCAGATTGGGCGGCTACCTCCGCAATCATGCGCCTTCCCTCAGTAGAGAACTCATCCAAATCCTCTCCGGTGATTAGCTTGTAATGATCGGCATCGATGTAAGCCACTTCACCCGAAGATAAGTTTGATAGCTCTACTCCGAGAGCACCAGCATTCCCCGCCACGATGTACCGTACACTGCTCATTGCGGACCCCCTGAGCCAAGCATGTGCATCGCCCCAAGCGACAAGCGGCGCCGGTCAGCGGCTTTGGTATAAAGCGACGCCATCCTGCCCCCCGACCATCCGAAGATGGCCTCGAGTTGAGCCACGGTTGCGCCGGCATTAGCTGCGCGGACAGCGGCAATCTTTCTTACGCCATGTGCCGAGCCCGGCACGCCAGCGGCTTTGCAGGCTTGGCGAAACAGGTTGCCGAATGACTCTTTGGTCAACGGGTGCCCGCCCTCGCCTACGATAAATGTTAGATCGCCACGGGGGCCTGCGGCCAGTGTTGCCGCTAATACTGGGAGGATCGGCAGCGTGACAACCGTTTCGGTCTTTTCTGTCTTGATGGTCCCGATACCGTCGCGCACATGCTGCCGCCCGAACCGAACGGCGTCGCCGCGGCGGAGCCCGGTGTAGAGCAGCACATCAAGCCATACCCGTTGCCGCGTACCGATCGGCCAGCGTGCCTCATAGGCGGCGACGTGTTCCTCGGTCCAGGCGATGAAGCCGTCGCCCTTATCGTATGCTGGGTTTTCGACACCGACAGTCGGATCAGACCTTACTAACTTGGCTTTGGCTGCCCACCGGAACAGCCCTCGCATGGTATCCAGAAAATGGCGCGCCTGTGCCGGCGTTGCGGCACGGCGATCACGGCCGTCCATGATCGTCGCCGCCGTGATCTTGGCGAACGCATGCTGGCCAGCCAATTCGATTACTTGGCGAAAGATGTTCTCGCGCTGTCGGCGAGTTGCGCCCGAGAGATTGCTCCAGGCCGTAGTCTCTCGATACCGAGTGATCAACCAGGCCAAGGTGCCTTCGCTCGGACCGCCCTTCTCGCGGCGTGGCATACCTGATAGCACACCCTGATATTCGGCCTGGAAATCCGGCGAGCCGAACTCGCTATGGAGTCTGACACGCTTTCCTTTGCCGACGCGCACATACCATACGGTCTTGCAGTGGCGCGTGACTTGCCGTTGCAGATGCGGCGGTCGTGGGCGAGGCATCAACTCAATCATAAGACGATTGCCTCGACGGCAACAGGGTTCCTCTCAGCGTCGGTGGACAGACGAACCATGACAACCGCCTGTTCTCCTAGCTTTACCTCAACCTCAGTGGCACCAGCTTGCTTCGCGGCGCGGATCACGCGCGCGACATCTGCTTGCGTGAATTGAGCAGGGCGACGGGGCATGTTAACTCGCAGATTGGTTTCTCTCCGGCGGTCCTGCGGAACACCCGAGCAATATAGACGGGGATCGGCCATCTGTCGCTCACACAGGCACCTGTGGTGGATAGAAGGCCACTTCCGCGCACAGGTTTCTTGACCCGCGCCGTGGTTTCAAGCATTCTGATTTAGCGCGGAATCAAAGCCGCCACATCTCGGGCACAGACCCGTCCCTACCAAAAAAGACACTGGCCTCTTGGAACCGGCTGCGGCGGCAGCCGGGAAGGCAACGTGTTGATGACCGGCACCGCAGCACCGGTCTTGGTAGCGGAGAGAGAGGACCTATGCGAACTATGAGATACGTCGGCGAGCCGGTCATCCTGGATCGGGCAATCTCACTTCAAGAGCACGCAATCTTGGTGCCTAAAGGCACTACGGGAATCGTTGTCGGGTTCGCCTGGGGCGAAATCCACATTCAACTTGACCGGCATTACAAGGAGCTGGCCGAGACCGGCAACGTGATCTGCCTATATGCCAGTGAATGTCGTGAGGCCGTGCGACCCTATCGGCAGGCACCCGTCCCGGATCATGGGGAAATCATGGTGGCCGGCGCCTATCGACTGGCCTGATCAGCTCGTCGTCCCTACCAAAAGAGCAAGGGGGCGGGCTCACGCCCGGCCCTCTTTTCGTTGCGGTGCTGCTGGTGGTGAGCCCCGCCGCCTTTCGGCGATGGAGAGCATTTCCATTGGAGCATCCCGATGGGCAGTGGGGCTCAATGCTGAGGATAGCATCGCCCGAGCCTCCACGCTATTGGCGTCGCAATAGGCTGGGCAGCTTAACAATGTTCACCGCGATGCGCCGTGCCTCGTCGCGAGTGAGCCGCTTCGTTACTGACCGGCGGCTCGGCGCGTCGTCGAAATAGACATACGCCAGTGCCTGACCGGCCGCGTCACTGACAATAAAGCACTCCACTTCCTCCTTGATCGACCAGGGCGGAGGGAATCGGCGAGGGGGCGTCACCGCGGTCGACATTCGACACCCTCGATCATCAGGACCATGCGGAGTGGCAGCTCGACCTGGAAGGCATCGCCGTCAACGGCAGCTTCTCGGAACGGCGATTGCGGGATACTGATTTCATTATGTTCTCGCAATCTCAATAGCCGTGTATTTAATTCCCTTCCCCTCAGCTTCTTTGTAATCAGTACTAAATTTTAGAAATTTCCAATATGCCGCTGGAATCTCAGTTTCTTTGGGGTGTAACCCAAGAGGGTCTTTAAAACCTTTTGCAATCAATTCCCCGTTTTTGAGTTGTTCGTACATGTCCCCCAAAGCGCGCGCTCGCGCTCTTTCGTGCTGTTCGTGTAGAACGATATCTCTCGCACTTGCTTCTCTAATGGCGCTCTGTAACGCGACCATTGCTGTGCTGCTTGCATGCGGCACCGGGGATGGCACTAAACCAAGCTTTTCTCTTTCCTCTCGAAGTGCAGAGATTTTCTCCATAAGACGCTGAATCTCATCCTCCGCAAGCACAGCATTTTTCATCAAAGCTGGGTCGGCCAGCTTGAAAATGTCATAAGACGAAAACCATTGCCGCCGTTTTCGCTTCTGATATTCACGCGGAACAATGACGCCTAAAATGACGCCAATAACGAGCACTCCAATGAGCTGCACAAGATGGTTTTCGGCAAAAGCTGCCAGACGATCGCGTCCCTTTATTCCGACTGCCACAAACAATGCGGGCAAGTCCGAAAAATGAGGCACATCGGGCGTGTGCTCATAGGTATAGACAATTAGAGCTAGGTTCCCGAGACCCAAGACTGAAATTATGCCGATAGAAATTCGGCGGGCTGGATTTTTAAGAGCGAGAGCGGACACGACGATCCCTCCCACCACGAGAGCAAGAGCGATGACTTGCTCGAATAGCGTAACCATCACGACTCTCCCTTCCCGAGAGGGATAGTATTCTCCCCAGGGGAAGGGCCGGTAGAACCATCCCCATTTTGTCGAGTTCAGGGATCATCGCCCAAAAATGATACCTCCTCGGGTAGCATAGTCCCCGGAGGCGAGATTACCGGCGTGCAATAAGCCGTAGCAAGCGGATGAACCACGGCGGCCCGCGACCTGGTGCCGGCGACGGCCAGTGACGCCGGGACATAGTGACGTCTCATCTGAGAGGTGCCATTGCAGCGAAGCGAACCCTGATATCGCGAGCGCGCGATTCTATCAGGTCCGCCAGTTGGGCCGCCCTGACATGGGCAACCTCGGCCGCGGAGATTGCGGCATCGAGACTGACCGCGAATTCAACGGCCGCGTCGGCCGGTGTCGTCTGCTTTTTGCCGAACATGATTTTCACTTCCGGTGATCGTAGCTGCCGGGCTGCGCATTGCGCCTAGCATTCTGCGCATCTGCCGCGCCTTGCCTGGTGCTCGTTCCGACGCCGAATTTCGCGGCGTCCGGAACTCCGGTGTTGCCATACTCGGCAACCAGGTGATCGGGCATGATTCCGCGGCGAGCCGCTGCGGTATCCTCGACGATTTGCTGAAAACCATTATTTTTAGACATTGCAGTTTCCTTTATTTGAACCGGCATCTGCCGGCGTTTGGATTGAAAATTTGGTTGATGATATTGCCGGCCACCGAGCCGAGAATTTTGCAACTCCCGCCGGCTGTCGACGGTTACTTATCCACGGCAACTCGTCAACTCGCCATGTCGACGCCATGGACATGGACGCGCGCCGATGAAACGTGTTTGACTGTGTTCAGCGCCTGCTCGGGAAAGCCGATCGACCCCACTGTCTCAAGCGCACAGTGGCACCAGACGGTCCCAGGGAAAGCGTTACCGGGAACTGCCCCGATCGCGTCCGCGTGGTCGGGGCTTCTTTCCGCGGTCAACCCTTCCACCAACAAACTGCATAGCGCTTCGATCGCCGTGGTGAGCCTGGCGAGTCCCGCCGTCAATTCGTCGCTCATGGGTCGCGCCGATGTTGCTTCGTGTGCTTCGTCGCATAGTGGATGCCGCGCTTCACCATTCTCCGGGCTATCGAAGAAACGCCCCAGGCTTCGGCGTCGGCGATTTTTCGCAGGTCCTCAAGTTCCTCAGCGGTCAACCACACCTTGGCGAGATGCAGTTTGGGATTCTGCTCGGGCGGCAGCTCATGTCGCGGTGGCCGCCGTCTCGGCGGATGTCGGGCCGCGGCGGCCTCGGCGTGCGGGTTGTCGAGCCATACTTCATTGTCATCCCCTCAAGGCCTGCTTATCGCGGCTCCGCTTCGCGGGCTTCGTGAGACCGACGTGCTCGCCGCGGGTGATGGAGATGTCGGTCATGTCGATCGCGCCGGTATCGAGCCGGTGGCCCAAGCCGGCTCTGATCATCTCAATCTCAATGCGATCAAAAACCTCGGCTGGAACCTCGATAACGTTGTTCATTCTGATGGTCCTGAATAGGTTATGTGCAAGCCGAAGAATTGACCTGGACCAGGACCGTTTTTTGAATGCTTGCGTCTATAATGCTCAGCGACGCTGAGACCGGACTGAGGTCGCGGTGCTGGTGGAAACCCGACCGGAATGGCAGGATCAACGCAAGACTCCTCTCGGCCGCGCGCAATCATTCTTGCTTGCGGCCCTTTCTCGTTCGTCATCGTATTTCCTCAGATTTGCAAGCCAGCCAGACAGAGCGCGGTGTTGACGGCCTTTGCGCGGGTGACGGCGGCGTCGCGCACAGCCCGCCACCAATCAACGAATTCTCCACGCTCCGCGTCGGTGCAATCACCGAGAAGCTTGCCGTTCGGCGCGATCGTGTTACCGTCGTGTAGGGCATCGACGTCGGGAAACATTTGGCGGTGATCAGCGTATGCGCGCACCAGTCGGTCCCGCTGATCGGGTGGAGCCTCGCGCCAGCGCCGATATTCGGTAACGTATGCCGGCAAGCTATCGGTCATAGCTTTCGTTCTCCTCGACCAATTCCTCGGCAAATTCCTTCAGCTCCTTAAGGGCCTCGCCGGCAATATGCAGAATCTCGCCCTCGATCGAACGATGGCCGGCGCCGGCGGTTGCGGCACCAACAATGGCGCGGACGACTTTCGTTATTTGCTTCTCGGTCTTGACCGCGGCACCGGCAAGGAACGGGCGCGCCGGGATTGTTGATGTGCCCATTTCCTGGTAGACGGCGATATCGCTATCACTACCGATCTCGGCAAGATGGCCGCGCTTGAGTATTTGGTAGTGAATCGAGTCGCGCAGCTCGCCAGTACGCAACAGGGGCTCGTTTGCCGGGAAGCCCTTCTTCTCGCGGTCAGCTTGCGTTGACTCAGCGAGCTGTTCCCAGCCGTAGTCATAGGTCCCGATGACGCGGCGGGCTTCTTTTTGAATGATCTGGGCGCCAGCCTCTAACGCCTTCTCGCGGGCGTGCTGGACCTCATGTGGCAGATCATGTGCGCAAAATTCGGCGAACCTAAAGAGATCGAATTCCCTCACGGCCGCGAACCAATCGCGGTTTGCAAGTCGTCGACCGACTTTTTCACCTCCGCGGTCGCGGCGGACGAAAGATCGGCTACGGTTCGAGCAAACTCCTCGCAGATGTGCGCGGCGCGGTGACAGAACGCCGATAACTCCGGGCTCGCGTCGGCCTTGTGGGCGGTAAAGGAGCGGGCGACCCGCGCCGCGTCGGCGCCGATCGTTTCGAGAAATGATACAGTGATTGGCAGACCGCTCCGCCAGTCGCTTGGTGGAAATAAACCCATCGGGTGTAATCCTTAAAATGTTTGAAGGTGGGGCGGCGTCACCAACGGCGCCGCCCCGATGCTGGATGCGACCAGCTTGCAGCGCCACGATGCGCTGCCGCCGCTTCGCCAATCGGTGCATTAGGCCGGTTCGGAGCGGTGCGCGTCAGAAGCCTTCACGGGGCACCCAACGCGCCGATGTCGACGCTCGCCATGGACGAAAGCGGACGACGACAATTCTGATTATGCGGCCGGGTAGAGCGCCGCAGCTTTCAATGTCGCCTTGATGAAAAAACGCTTTTCAAGGTCGTAGCCTTTCAACGCTCGATCGAGGTGAACTCGATCCGCGAGGTCTTCAAAAGCGATGCCGTTGCGACGCATTTCGCCAACAGCCAGCCGCGTTTTTGCAGCACGATCTGGATCGGCCAGACCGGCATGAATTTTTTCGAGGACGTGAGTTTTTTCGTCAGACGCGGCGGATACATTGCCGCCTTTCGCGTTATTGGCGTGCAGCACGTCGACGAGTGCGACACGTTGGTCAGATGGCAATGCGTAGATTGCTTCGATGATCTGCGTGGGGTTCATTTTAAATCCTTTCGGCCAGTGGCCATTAAAGTGCTGGGAGAATAAATGCGACCGCACGCTCCAGCGTGGCGCGCGGTCAGAAATGTCGAATGCTTATCGGCGACGCTGCGGAGCGGCGCCGAGATCGGCAGCGTTGCTGGCGATAGCGACGCGACGGGATCGGCCGAGATTGAAGAATGCAGTTTCCGACTGCTGGCGCATTGCGTCACCGGCGAAGATTGACGAGATGGCGGCATGATCGCGGACCTGCCGAACTCCCGGGAGCTGCGGCGCGGCACGGTTCTCGATTACGATACCGAAGCGGGCGAACAAGTCGCCGAAAAAATCAAACATCATTTTCAGGTTTCCTGTACGACGGGTCGCTGGCGGCGATCAGGGATCGCCACTTGGGTCCGAGCGCGGCACGGCGGCTGCGATCCAATGGCGACAGGTCGAGTTCGGCTTGCTCGACGGTTTTGATTGGGCCGATCGGCTCGCCGTCGTCGCCGAGCTGCGCAACTCGCATCTGGCCATTCTCGGACCAGATCATTCGGCCGCCGCTGTCGATTGCGCAAAAGGCGCCACGGCCCGCGTTGGCATTTGAGACCGCGGCCCAACACGCCATTGCCAGGGCGACCACGACGTCGATCTTGTGGCTCTGCTTTTCCTTGGCGATCCTCCAGCCGCGGCTACCTTCGATCGCGACGCATCGGCTCACGGCGAGTCGCATCGCATCATCGCGATAGACGACAAGGTTGCCGTGCTCGATTAGCTCGAACAGATTTTGCGACGCCGACGTTAAATTGCTGACCGTCTGCGGGAATTCTTCGATTGATATTCCGGCACGGACGAGTCGCTGCGCGACGCTTTGCATCTGCCAAGGATCGAACAGGACCTTCCGAACCCGGAATCGATTAGCCAGCTCATGCAAGGTGCTTTCGACCGTATCCTCGAAGTCGAGCGGATCATCCGGCGACGGCTGAAACACCCTATGGGTAACGAGGCGGACTTTCTGTTCAACACTATCCCATCTTACTGCAACAATGGCGGTCGAATCGTGTTTTGTACTGGCATCGACGCCAACAAAGATCGGCAATTCAGGGTCGCTGACAATCGCCTTTGCTTGCGGATCAACGGCGGCGTCCCACTTATCGATGCTGACGAAGGTGGACTCGCTGGTGACAAATCTGTTTTCGATCTGACGCAGGTATTGATTAGGACGTAGCGAGCGGCGCTGTTCATCGAGCCAGGCCGGCGATTGCCAAGGCGCCACCGGCTCATGGGTCCAAAACATCAGGATTCCGTCGCCCGCGTAAAGGTCCTTGCCGATCTTCGGCTGTTTCAAGCCACGTTTATAAAGTTCCTCCAACAACACGCTCTCGCCGCTGTATCCGGCATATGTTACCGTTAAGCGCCCGGAAATCTTGCGCACCGGCGACGTGCTCATTTCGTCCCACAGGCGTCGGCTCCGTTCCGAGGTGAACCCCCAAAGTTCGTCGCCGACGGCATAGCTCATGTTATGGCCCGCCGCGCCAGCCGCATCGGATGCGATTGCGGATATGAATGCGCCCCCGAAGTTCGGGAACGAAATCTTATCGCGCAGGATTTCTGCATCTTTCAGCAGCGGCGAGCATTCAACGATTCTCGATATGGCAGTGAAGCACCTCGATTGTGCCTGCTCCAAATCGTTCGCGAGGCAATAACCTTCGGCAAAGCGGCTGGCGTCAAACACCAACACCGTGGTCAGCATCATCAGCGCGGCGAAACCGGTCTTGCCGCCCTTACGGCCGGTCGAATACACCTGTTCGGGATATCGGAGGCGCCCGGTCTTTTCATCGATCTGAAAAGCGCGCGCGACGAAGGCGCGCTCCGCCGGCAGTAGAACAAACGGCTTATTCGTTATGGGGTCGATGAGCTGCTCCTCAATGAAGGCCCCAGGATCACGACGGTAGCGGTCAATCTGTTTCGCGGTTAGCTTCGGCATGACTGCGTTCCTCTGCGATCCGATCGGCTTCCTCTTGCATCTTGACCCAGTCGTCGGCGTCGTTAGTTGCCTCAGCTCGGCCACGGAGATCGAGCCGGGCGCGCCGGGCGCTGTTCTCCAGGCGGACCGTGGGTTGCTCGGCCGTCAAGTCACCAGCCAGCAATCGAGCGCGGGCATCTTCGGCTGCGACCGTCAGCTCCGCGGCGGTCAACGCCATGGCTTGATGTTCGGGATTGGCGGGATCGAGCTTGCAGATGAAGCTGCGATAGAGCTGCCTGATACGGCAGCCTTGAACGGTGCCGCGAGGTGCGCGCACCGTTAGCAGGCTTTGGCAGTGTGAGCGCATTGGCACTCTCCGTGACGATTAAGGCAAAGGTCGAATGAGCACGCCCCGAACGCTCCCCGAAGGCAGCGTGAAGGGTCGCCCGACACCCGACGAAGGCATGTCGAGTGCGCCTCGCGAATGGTCTGCCCTCGCGTGCGCGTGCGCGAGCAAGGTGGCGGCCGACGCTGGGATGGGCGCAGCGTCGGCCGCGCATCGCGCCGGGCACTTCCCAGCTCGGGTGTGCTGCGGTGGCTCGCGAGCGTGATCTCTGGAATCAAAAAGGCCGGCGCCGATTAGAGCCGGCCGTGTCGCAATGCCTCGATCTGCGCGGCCAACGAGACCAGTGACACTTAGTTCAAGCAACCCAGTGGGAGTTGAAGCCATTGCTTAATGCACTTTTGCTCTAATATCTTCTCAGCAGATTGACCGCCGTCAAACGACGAATAGCGGCCGTACTGAGCTTCCGGCATTACGCATTGCGACAACTCTTCACTGGCTTCATGGACTGTTTTTGGCGACGCCGGGCGTTGCGACACGACGGCCGCTGCCTGATCTTGAGCTTGCGGGGAGCGGTTCTCTGCCTGTCGAAAAATGAACACGGCACCGGCTGCGATCACAAAGAACCAAATCCATCCCTTCATCCGCTTGTAAGTTTTCTCGCCCCGATACCGTTCGGGCTTCGGCACTGGTGAGGGCACGCCGCAATGCGGACATGCGGGTGCAAGGCTGCTGACCTCCCTGCCGCACTCTCGGCACTCCCGCAATGGCATGCTGACCCTCGTCTCTCGCGCGTTAATGCACCACTCGCCCAAGACGCGGTCAATGGCTTTGGCAACCTTGCGGTAAGGCGATAGGGTAATGCTCGGCGGGTCATTCCGATTCTACTGGCGCAGCGACGATGGGAGAAAATTGATGGTCAAGGACCCCGGCAAGATTATCAAAATGCAAGGAGGCAGGCATAAAGAGGCGGCTTCCCAAAGCGAGAAGAAAACTCCGCTAGTGCAAGATCATAAAAAGCCAGATCACAAGAAGGAAACTACGCACCAGCCGACACCAAAGAAGGAAAAATGACCTGGCTATACACAATGACGAAATAGAAGAACACTTCCCCAGAAAATGGCGCCCACTACAGGCGCCGCAATCCCAAGATATGCGCCAATCGTAAAGCGCCTTGCGTTCCTTTTGATAGTTTCGAGATTTTCCTTAATCGCCTTTTCGCGAATGTGAAGTAGATCGTGTTGACACTCCAGAAGCGTGTGACCGCTCGTTACATCGCTTTCCCAATTGCTTGGCTTTGTTCCCGGCAAACTAAACCCAACAGGCATTGCCGCACTAATACAAAAGATAGACCCAAGGATGAATAGAAAGGCCGCGCACAAGCCGCCCGCGTATACAGCCGGCGCGTAGAAATTGTCGGCGCTGGCTGCCGCGGCAAATCCTATGATTCCTGCAACGATGGCAGCCCCGGCCGTAGCGAACGTTCCTGCTATCACCGCAGCCCGCTGATCCGCCGAAGTAGCAATCGAGACAGTGCCTGCCAAAAAGGTTTCGCTATCTCGCAACGCTTCGGCGACAACGCCGTCTTTTGCCGTGGACCAATTGATCATCACAGATTCCTTTCATGCGCGCTGCCAAGTGGATTGTGTCCCTTCGCTTTGGGCTATCCGGGCCATTCCTTCCACATGGAAGGACGTGACCGCTCGGAGGGGCAGGCGGGGTAAGCCGGCCACTCTACTTTGCAGGCCCAATCATGGTAGGCGGTCCATGCTTGAACCGATGTTGCAATCGCGGCGATCAGCGTAAACACCGCTACCGACAGAGCGATGATCGTCTGCAACCAGGTGAGATCGAGGCGTTGGCTTACGATCTCGACCGGCTTTCCATTCCAATGAAGGCGCCCGGTGGGATCGATGCCAAGGCCTCCCGACTCACTTATCGAAATCGGGCGAACATTCTTGGGCCATTTCGTCTTGTCGATATCTTGAACGGGGACGCGCTGTAGTTCCTCGGCGCGTTCTCGCTGCAAGGCTTCGCCCTCTCGGCGCTGCTCTGCTTGGCGGCGCTGCTCCTGCGCCATCTTGGTTTCATGATTGTCGGTCATTATCGGGTCCTAGCTTTGTTCCGGCATTTTCACCCCTTCGAGGCCCTGCCGACTAGGGTATCTCTCGGCAGCGCGGCACGGTACAACGGAGCCCGTCACTAGCACCGTTCGAGGCTACCTTGTCCGACCAGAAACAGGCTTTCCCAATACTCTGTGGCCTCTGCAACGTAGAGGTCGAAAGACGGATCGATGAGGAGGGCAATCCCGCCGTTAGATGTCGCATCTGCGGGCGTAGTGACACGTTCGATAACGCCTACCGGGAGGCAAGCGAGTATCTCTTTGATCAGCGGGCGCGGAAGAAACTCAACCGCGGCCGCCTCCCCATGATAGAGACCATCAAAAGAACGGTCGCAGGCCCGCCTGATCGCGAGTACCGTTTCATTACGATCGCAAGATAGGACGCTCATTAGCTACCTCTATTCGCGACGGCCGCGCGCGAGCACCAGGGCGACATGCTCGACGGGCTCGGTGACCTCGAAGCTATGATCACCGACGAAGATGATGCTGGAATCGTGGGGAGCAGCCTTTATCGCCGTGACCTGGTCGCGGTCGATGAAAATCTTGGCGACACCGGTGTTGCGGTCGCGGTTGAGAAATTCGATCATGTGCATTGGTTGGACTCCTGGTTGCTTATCGAGGGGGTTATACGGCGCAAAGATCGACGGCCTTGGGACCCTTCGCGCCTAGTTCGATGTCGAAGCTGACGCGGTCGCCGATCTTCGGCTCGTTCATGCCGCTGGCTTTGACCTGGCTGATATGCAGAAACACTTGTTCGTCGCCTTCATCGGGCTGAATGAAGAAAAATCCCCGCGCAGCAAACTCTTTAACGACGGTTCCTGATTGCATAGTTTTCACTCTGTTGGTTGTTGATCGAACATCATGCCGCCTGCTTGATCTCGGCCGGCAGCGGTGGCGGCCACTCGCTGTCGAAGAAATGGCCGTTGACGCGAAGATTGGTTTTCGGATCGGTGCGAGGAATCGTCGTGTAGCCGATGCCGCGGGTCGCCCGCGAGTATTTCTCCCAAGCTTTCCATTGCTCGGTGTCGGCTACGATGAAGGTTTTGCTGGCCAGCACCGCGGCGGCTGAAGCCGCAGCGTTTGCTGCGTCAACATAGTCACCCCAACAGCGCCAGTTGATCCAGGTAGCGGGAAGTTTCACGAAATCTCGTATTGACGTTACCGGCCGTTCTTTCCTGGTCGTGATACTTCTTGGCACCTGAGATAATGGCCTCCGGGTCAGCGCCATTTTCCACGGCTACCTGGAATGATGCCCAAGCTTCCTTCTTGTCGGATGATCCCGCACGCGGCGGATAGGCCTCCCAGAACCGCTCGAACTCCGGGCTGTACGGCTTGTCGTAACGCTCCTGCTTCGACAGCTTCTTCGGCTTCTTCGGGTTACCCCCTTTGCGGTCACAAACCGCTGGGTCCGAGGGACCCGCGGTATGAGGGTTTAGAGAAGGGTGTAGAGAAGGGGATTTCGGAAACCCGCTTCCTGTCGATGTTTTCGGAGGGTGCTCTGCTACTCGCGAGTGGCAAATATCCCCCTCGGCGAGGTGTATTCCTGCCCCTCGATTTTTTGGCTTCGAGGGGGATATTTGCCCCTCGATTGCCTTGAGCACCGGGATGAAAGAACGGTCGCCGCGGCACTTACTTTCGATCCTGAAGTGGCCGAGCCTGATCGCGTTCTTGATGCCCCGCGTTACCGTTCTGAGGTCGCGGTGTGTCTTTGCCGCCAGCTCGGCGTTGCTGACTCGGGCTTTCCCGGTATCCCTCATCAGGGAACGGATGATGCCGTAGCAGACCGACTGATCCGCCGGGCTCATCTCGGGATCGTCGTGAATCTGATCTAGCAGTCGGACGCGAAGTTCACCGAATGATTGGGCGCTCATGACCGGGACCCCTCCTCGATCCAGGGGTCGCGAAGTATAAATTCAGAACTCTCTACTAGTTTTGCGCAGTATTAAAAAATATGGTACTTTATGCGTATTTGGGGTTGACTTATTGTTGATTGTTCTATACATAGTGTATACTTTCTTTGAGCAACTTGCCGTCTCGACGCCAATCGAGGCGGCATCTCTTTTTTGAGATACCGCAGGCAAGTCAGGTCGGGGTGGATATTGTCGCCGACGTTCGCCGGCAGTCACTGGTTGATCTTGATATAGGTTTTGGAAGGCAGTTCTCGCGACACGGATTTCAGGCGGCCGGCGCCGCGTTGGCGGCACGAAATTTCAGAGCTTCGTCCACCAGAAGATTGATCATCGCCGAGACCGTTCTGTGCTCGATTTTCGCGACGGCTTCGATCGCAGCGATACGTCCTGCCGGCATGTGAGCGGCAAGCGTACCGGCGGCGCGCTCGCGGTCGCCAGGTACTACAGGCGTCAGAGTCGCTTCATGCGAGGCCATTCTGGCATCCCATGCCTCATGCACGAGTTTGGCGATTGCTGCGGCCAGAGATCGGTTTTCGCTTCTCGCGATCTGCTCGCCGCGCCAAACGGTGATCTTGTCGAGTGTCGGTCGAGTGGTCCTCATAGCGTAGCCTTTCTGGTTAGACATTCGAGGTCAAAACGAAAAAGCCGCCCGAAGGCGGCTCGGGTGGGCGGGTATTGTTGTTCGTTGAAGGGTGGGTGGAACCGAGGAAAATCTTACTTCCAGGCATGGCTCCGCCGCAAAGTCTTGATACCACAGAACCGGCATTTCGTCCATAACAACGTCACAGCAAACAACGAAAAAGTGAAATTTTCTAACAAACAAGTCCGCCTATGTCGTTTCATGACGAATTGGAGTGTTGCTTTTCAGAAAAACATTCTCTGATTTTGTGAGAAGGGGGTGGACACCCCCCCCCCCTCACGCGGCGATCCCGTCTATCCAGACGCGGCCGGTCGCGATGACCGGGCTCGGCATTGCCTTCTCGACGGCCGACCAGATCGTGTTGATCTGGGTATCTCGTTGCTTCTCGATCGTCGCCTTCTTGATCTTGAACTTGTCAGCGGCTGCGCGGAGCGATCCCTCTTGCAGATGCTGCACACCGACGCTGGTCTCCTTCCTAGAGAGATAGCTCAGGATTTCCCAAGCGCGGTCCCGGTTCTTGCCAACAAGGTTTGCCCTGAAGAATCTCTCCAAGCATTCCGCTGTCGTTACGTCCTGGGGCCAACCGCCGGCAGCGACCGGAGCTTCGTCGGCATAGACCTCAAGCAACCTCTGCCTCGCGTCGTCGGCGCGCTCATCCAGGTCCCGGACGATCGGCATCCAACTGCACTTCATGCCGGCGGGGCCGTCATCTGGCTGCCCTCGCTCGACCTTCGCAATGAAGCGAAGCGCCTCGAAGATCAGCTCACGTTTATTCGGCTCCTCGCCCCGCGAGATCGCGGCGTCCCGTTTCGGTCTGAAGTAGTTGACCGTGCGCCGCTGATCATCGGCAAATTCGCGGTCCTTGCGCCGCTTCTCATCGTGTTCCAACAACCCCAACACTTCGCCCATTTTCCCAACACCCTTTCAAACGGTTTGCGCGCCGGGCGTTTCCGCCAGCGTCGTTTTCTCCAGATTGATGTCTGGAATGCCGCCTTCCTACACCCGACCCCTGGGGGGTCGTCACTGACAAAATCGCGGAGGGGCGTCGCCGCGCACAGAAATCTCGTCGGCTGCGGCAAATCTGCAACATCATTACTGGTGAGGGTAGCGAGGAAAGTTACCTTTCCAGCTCAATGGGGCTGTTTCGCCCTCACCTTTGACTATGCTATTGATCTAACAAACAAGTGGGACAACTACCTCCCCCACCATCACCAGCTCGACGAGTTTGCCGACCAACGTTATCGAAACAAAATGCCGGCGAGCGAAGGCAGTGAAAGAACCGAGCAAGCATTCATTTCGCCGCGGCGCGCAGTTTCGGCGCCGATTGGCGAACCCGAAACTTCAGGCAAACATCGAGAGCGGCGGCGGCGTCATTCTTTACGGGTGGCACACGGTGACTGCCGCGCTTGTCAATCCCGCCCGACGGATCCGCCGGCTCTGGGCAACGGAGAACGCCGTACGGCGCCTGGCCGACGAAGGGATCACGCTTCCGACAGCCCCGGAATTGGTGCGCCCGGACGCCATCGCAGCGCGCCTTTCGCCCGATGCCGTGCATCAAGGCCTGCTCGCCGAGGCCGATCCCCTCTCCGCTCCCGAACTCGAGGATTTGAATGCCGCCGGCATTGTACTGGTGCTCGATCAGATCACTGATCCGCACAATGTCGGCGCGATCTTGCGTACCGCTGCGGCGTTCGCCGTCGCCGCCATTGTCACCACCGCGCGGCACAGCCCGGAAGCGACCAGCGTGCTCGCCAAATCCGCTTCGGGCGCGCTCGAATGGGTGCCGATCATCACCGTGCAAAATCTCGCGCGCGCGCTCGCTGCGCTCAAGGAGCGCGGCTTCCTTGTCGTCGGGCTCGACAGCGCCGCCACCGAAGACCTTGCTGCGATCGCGCTCGCCTCGCCCCTCGCGCTGGTGCTCGGCGCCGAAGGCAAAGGCTTGCGGCAGGGAACGCGCGCCGCTTGCGATCAGCTGGCGCGGCTCGATCTGCCCGGCGCCATCAAGAGTCTCAACGTCTCCAACGCCGCAGCGCTTTCGCTCTACATCGCCAGCCGCGCGCTCATGCCCAGCTGAAACGCACGAAGGCCCGCTTTCGCGGGCCTTCATTATTCCGGAGATTTGGCCAACCGAAGCCGATCCACTTACCCGCGCACGCCGAGCGGGCGGTGTTACCAATAATGGCGGTGCCAGTAGGGGTCCTGGCCATTGTAGTGTGGGCGGGTCGCGTAACGCGCCCGGTAATAGGGATGCACATAGCGCGGGCGCCACGACGGTGCGATGTAGGGATGGGCATAGCGCGGGCGCCACGGTCGGATGTACGGGTAATTGGCCGGTACCGCGACGCCTCTATAAGGCGAATAGGTGTGATACGGGACCATGAAGCCCGGACCCGAATATTCCGGCCCCTGGTTCACCACGTAAAGCGGCGACGGAGCAACCTGGGGCGCGTAGCCGACCGAGCCACCGCAGCCGCCGCAACCACCACAGCGGCCGCAGCCGCCCCAGCCACCAGTGTCCCAGTGATCGACCGCGATCGGCGCCGGCGCGACCGGCATCGGCTCGACCGGAGGCGGCACGTAATTCATCGCTGGCGCAAAGCCGCAACCACCACAGCCAGCGGGCGCATAGGCTGGAGCCGGCGCGTAGGCCGGGGCCGGTGCGTAGGCGGGCTCAGGCGCATAAGCGGGCGCCGGGGCATATTGAGCGGGAGCGGGCCCCCATCCGCAACCCCCGCAGTCTGCGAAAGCGGCGACGGAAGTCAAAGCGGTGACGAGCAATGTACTGAAAGCCACCACACCGGCGCGACAGAAAGTCATGATACCCCCTTTACGAAGCCGCCCCTTTTGGAAGCGGTGATGCCGAAGCGATCCGTTGGATTAAGCTGCCTCTATTCATTGCCCATGCTGTTGCCCGGGACCGGCGGACCCATGCTGTTGCCCGGAACGAGTGGGCGCATGCCGTTGCCGGGAGCCTGCGGAGGACCGTGCGGCCGGCCGTGCCAGTGGCCTCCGCCGCCTGGCGCGACCACAACCGGTGCCGCGATGTAGGGCGGCGCCATGTAAGGCGAATAAACGGTGACTGGGCTGGAGGGATCGGATTGGCTCGACCAGCCTTGACGAAAGCTCGGCGCCGGCGGCGGCAGCTGCCGGTTCGCCGGAGGCTCCACCTCCAAACGGCCATAGCCCGGGCGCTGGTTATTGCGCGGAAAATAGCCGGACCCATAGGAAGCCGGGCCATAAACGGGGATCCCGACAGGCGCCAGGCGATAGATGACCGTGGGGGTCATTGCTCCGGGCCGGTCCAGACCGAATTCACCCTCGATCACCGACCACGAGACATCGGCGTGGTTCAGATATACGGGCAGGATGCCGCTGAGCAGCACCGGAACGTCCGGCCGGCCGGGAATAACGATCACCGGCGCGCGCTGTGCGAACGCGGGACAAGCGCTAACTGCGAGCAGAAGGGCCGCGTGGACAATGCGCATGAGAAATCCTTGTCAGCGGCCGGCAATCTAGGGGAGGCCGTCGGACAATTCGTTTAAGTCACGCGGATTGGGCTGATGAATTACGCGGTAATATTAACTGCCGGCTACACGACCTTCAGGCCGAAGGGTCCGGTTAGGCAAAACAAGCAAACAGCACAACGTTTCTGAATTGATAACAACGACCCGCCGCGATTGTGGCGATCTGATCAGGCGCGAGCGTGCTCGACCCCGACGGTTCGCGCGCGGCCGGCGCCAAGCCCAAGGACTAACGACGCCAAGCCCACCGCAAAATAGAAGATGGAAACCACGCTCCAGGACCCGCCCCATTCGTAAATCACGCCGACGGCAAACGGCCCGATCAGACCGCCAACCACGTAGCCGACGGTCTGGGCTAGGGCCGAGAGCTGCGCCGCCGCATGCTGATCGCCGGCGCGAAGCACGAAAAGCAGCAGCGCCACGCCGAACGCGCCTCCCTGACCGAGCCCGAGCATGATCGAGAACGCGGTGAGCGACCATACAGGAGCGAATACAAAGCCGAACAGACCGGCCGCTGTCAGCACCACCATCACCGCAATGATCAGCCGTTGATCGCGTTGGCGACCGGCAAAAATCGGCGCCAACAAGCCGGTCACCATCTGGGCGACGTAACAGATCGAGACGACGAGGCCGCTGGTGGCTGCATCGAGACCGCGCGCCTGCAGCATGCTCGGCCCCCAGTTGAATACGGCGTAGGCGAGCGAAGTGATGAGACCGAAAAAGCCCGTCACCTGCCAGGCCAGCGGATCGCGCAAGAGCCCGCGTACATGCGCCGCGGCGACGCCGCGCGCCCGCTCATAGCGAAACAGCTGCGGGATGAACACGACCGCGGCGATGAGAGCCGGCAGTCCCCAGAACAGCAGGACGAGCTCCCAACTTCCCGCAAGCAAGCGCTGCATCGGCACCGCAGTCGCTGTCGCGAACGCCGGTCCGAGGCAGATGAGCATGGTGTAAAGCCCCATCATCAAGCCGACGCGATGGGGAAAATCGCGCTTGACGATCACCGGGCTCAGCACGCCGAGGAAGCACATGGAGGCGCCGATGATCAGAGTGCCGAGATAGAGCGGAACCGTGCCGAAGCTGCGCACCGCACAGCCGATTGCTATTCCAAGAAGCGACGCCAGGACGACCGCTTCGGTGCCAAAGCGGCGCGCCAAGGTCGGCGCAGCAGGCGCGAAGAGGCCGAGGCAGACCACAGGCAGCATTGTCAGCAGGCTGATGCCCAGCGCCGAAAGGCCGAGGTCGTGCCTGATGTCGCCGATGAACAGCGCTACGGTCGTGATTGCCGGCCGCAGATTAAAGCCGATCAGCAGTACGGCGGCGACGCTCCACGCCGGATGCCGCAGCAGCAGCGCCCGCAACGTTCGATTGCCTGGCTGATTTGCTTGCTTGGCGGAAGCTTGGGCAATTCTTTGGCGAGACTTTTCGGTAATGGCATCCATCGTCGGACAGGTGGGTACGATCAGCCGTTCCGCAAACGAATTTCGCGAATACGTCTTATGCTTTTACGAGATGACCGCGCGCCATTGGATCGGTGATGCCGCTGCGGCACGGTCCGTTTTGCATCATACGCTTCTACTTCGGAGCCAACGCTCCGACTGCTTCGGTGTCTTTATTGATCGGGATTAAGGGCCTGCCCTGTGCGCGCCGGGCGAACAACCGTGACCGTACTATGCGCCTCGGCGGCCACTCTGGCCGATACGCTCCCAAGCAAATTGCGCAGAAACGAGTCCTGTCGCGCGCCGATGATGATGTGATCGACATGGTTGGCTTGCGCGAATTCCAGGATCGCATGTGCGGGATCGACCGCCTCCAGGACGTGCGCGGTGACGCGGTCGGCCTCGAGCTTCAGCGGCTCGGCCCAGTGCCGCAAAGCAACGAGACGATCGATTCGTTTGTTATGACCGTGCTCATCGAGCGTGGTGTCAAGCGTAACGCGGCCCAGCTTGAGCACGTTGAGGCAAGCAAGCCGCGCGGAGGGCAGCGTCGCGAGAATACGTTCGGTCGTCATGCACAGTGCATTGTTGAGCTCGGCCGATCCTTCCGCGAGGTCGACGGCGACCGCAATGATCGGGGAGGAAGAGATTTGCCTCGCGGTTGCGGGACGCGCGATCGACCTGATGAGCTCCTTGTTGAAGCGCCTTCGCAGAACCGTAGAGAGCGGATCGCGCTTCAATTTCTCGGACCTTTTGGTGAGTTTGACCTGGTCCGGATGGCTCAAGTCGAACGCGAGTTGAGCCGCCGTCGGGTAGCGCCACGCCGGCTCGATCTCAAGGCTGCGCAAGACAATTTCCTGCAGCCAAGCCGGGAAATCGGGGCGCAATTGGCGCGGCGGGACCGGATCGCGCCACAGCCGCCGGCGCATGCCGCCCATTCTCTCGCTTTCTCCGAATGGGCGCACGCCCGTGGAGAAAAAATAGATGAGCGCGCCCAGGGCAAACAGATCGCTTCTCGGATCGTTGCGAATTCCGAGCAGCTGTTCGGGCGCCATGTAAGGAGCCGTGCCGAACGGCACGCGAAATTCCTCCTGCATGAGATCGGGCAGCCGGTCGTGGTGCGAAAGTCCGAAATCGAGCAGAACCGCTTCACCGGTCGCCCGAAATATGATGTTGCTCGGCTTGACGTCGAGATGAATCACATGCTGGCGGTGCAGATCGTCCAATGCCTCTGCGATTTTCAGCCCGATCGCGGCGACCTGAGCATAAGGTAACGGAAGCTCGGGAAGCCGCGGCAGCAAGGTTTTTCCCGGGATGTGTTCCATCACGACATAGGGCTGCACGCCGAAATCGCCCGCAGCGACAAACTTTGGAACGTGGATTCCGGACAAGCGCGGCAGAATCATTTGCTCCATTTCAAAACCGACAATCGCCGCCGGGTCGGCGCCCTCCGCTAATCTTGGTACCTTCATCAGCATCGGCATGATCGTGCTCGCACGCGACACACGCCAAAGCGTCGCCATACCTCCTCGATGAAGGCATTCCTCGATCCGGAAGCCATCGATAACGGTGTTCACTCCGAGCGACGGCTTGACCATGTTTCACTTCCCCAGCAGCAACCGCTCGGCGAGCCAGGTCGGTAAGCCGTTACTTCGGATTCTGGCGGCCGCCTGCTCAACGTCGTACGGTACGCGGCAATAGGTAAGTTCGTGCCGGTTTGTATCCAACATGGCGTAAGAAGCCGCCGGATTTCCATCGCGCGGTTGACCGACCGAACCGAGCACCGCAAGCCAGCGGCGGCCGCTCAGCAAGTCAATGGCGGAGCCGGCTATCGGCGTGAAGGCCGTGATCTTGCCGGTTGCCGAAATGGTATAGAGCGCCGGCCGGTGAACGTGGCCGCAAAATGTGATGTGGGTCTTGGTGGCAATGAGACTTCGGGCCGCACTCTCGACATCCGTTACGTATCGCCAACTCTTGGGGCTGCTGGCGTCTGCATGGACGTAAAGGCGGTCATCCTCCGCGGCGGTCAGTGGCAATTGTTCGAGGAATCCCCGCGCGGAAGCGCCCAGTTCGCCGCGAGTCCACTCCATTGCGACTTGGGCCTCGATATTGAGCTGTTCGCGCGGCTCGCCCACTGCATTGTCGTGGTTGCCGCGCACGGCTGTCGCGCCTTTGTCGACCAGGTCCATGACGGTGTCGACGGTCCACTCCGGATCGCCGCCATAACCAACATAGTCGCCAAGGAACACGTTTCGCTCGGCGCCGTAATCACGCGCCTGCGCCAAACATGCACTAAATGCCTGTCGATTGGCGTGAATGTCGGCAAATAGCGCGATGAGCACGGTCCTACTCCCACAATTGCAACTTGCGGCAGCCGCCTCTGCGGGCGTTGACATTTGTCAAAGCTGGTCAAAGCCCCCGAGTGAGCCCGCGATATAGAGCATGGCCCACCCTCGACTTTCGGCGTAAGACCTCTGGCGGAGAGACAGGCTTGGCGCCGCGGACTAGCCTGCCAGCCTGGGTGGCTTGTGGGCGCCGATCCGATGCTGCGCGCGCCACAACCAAATCAATTGGGGGAGAGCGTCCATGACGACTATAGCTCTGAATGCACCGCGCTCGGGAGGCATGACGAGCGAAGAGCGGCTCGTGATCTTCGCGTCTTCGCTGGGCACGGTGTTCGAGTGGTACGACTTTTATATCTACGGCACGCTCGGTGCGTTTCTCGCCAAGTACTTCTTCTCCAATGTGCCGCCGAGTGTCGGCTTCATCTTCGCATTGCTGGCGTTCGCCGCCGGTTTCGCGGTGCGCCCGTTTGGCGCGCTGATCTTCGGCCGGTTCGGCGACATGATCGGCCGCAAGTACACCTTCCTGGTGACGATGAGCCTTATGGGTGTCGGGACGTTTTTCATCGGCGTGATTCCCGGCTTTGCCACGTGGGGCATAATGGCGCCGATCGTGCTGATTGCGCTGCGGCTCGTTCAGGGCCTCGCGCTCGGCGGCGAATATGGCGGCGCGGCGATCTACGTCGCCGAACACGCTCCAGCGAATAAGCGCGGCTATTACACCTCGTGGATCCAGACCACGGCGACACTTGGCCTGTTCCTGGCGCTGCTTCTGATCCTCGGCATCCGCACCAGCATGGGTGAGGCGACCTTCGGCGATTGGGGCTGGCGCATACCGTTCCTGCTCTCGGCCATCCTGCTCGCGGTCTCGCTCTGGATCCGGCTCAAGCTCAATAAATCGCCTTTGTTCCTGCGCATGGTTCAGGAAGGCAAGCAATCGAAGCGGCCGCTGTCGGAAGCGTTTGGCCAGTGGAGCAACGCCAAGATCGCGATCCTGGCTCTGCTCGGCGCGACCGCCGGCGAAGCCGTCGTGTGGTATGGCGGACAGTTCTACGCGCTGTTCTTCCTGACGCAGACGCTGAAGGTTCCGGGCGTCACCGCCCAGATCATGGTTGCGATTGCGCTCGCCATCGGCACGCCCTGCTTCATCCTGTTCGGCGCGCTGTCTGACCGGATTGGCCGGAAGCCGATCATGCTTGCGGGCTTTGCGCTCGCGGTCGTGACCTACTTCCCGATCTTCCAGGGCATTACCCACTTCGCCAATCCGAAGCTGGAACATGCGCTGGCAACGGCGCCGGTGACGGTGACCGCTGATCCGAGCCGGTGTTCGTTCCAGTTCAAGGCGACGGGAACGGAAAAGTTCACCACCGGCTGCGACATCATCAAGTCGACGCTGGTCGGCTTGTCGGTGAACTACGAGAACGTGACGGCGCCGGCGGGGACGACGGCAAGCGTGAAGATCGGGGATCAAGTGATCACGGCCGACACGCCTGACGTCGCCAAGGTCATCGCCGCCGCGATCAAGGAGCACGGCTATCCGGCCGCCGCCGACCCGAACAACATCAACTACGTGATGACGGTCGTGCTGCTCACGATCCTGGTCGTCTACGTCACGTTGGTGTACGGGCCGATCGCCGCCTGGCTGGTAGAGCTGTTCCCGACACGCATCCGCTACAGCGGTGTATCGCTGCCCTACCACATCGGCAATGGCTGGTTCGGCGGCTTCCTGCCGGCGACCGTGTTCGCCATCGTCGCCGCGACCGGCAACATCTATTCGGGCCTCTGGTACCCGATCGTGGTTGCGGCGATGAGCTTTGTCGTCGCGCTGATCTTCCTGCCAGAGACCAAGGATCGCGACATCACGCAAATGTAGAGCACGTTTTGATAGTGCACATTTGACGCGACACCACGGCGGGACGGCCTCAGCGGCCGTCCCGTTTCGTTTTGCTCTCTTTTTTCTCGCCGGCTAAGAGGCCTTCGATTTACTGCGCCGCGCGAACGAACTCGGCGACGCGCTCGCCGATCATCATGGTCGGGGTATTGGTATTGGCGCTGACGATGCGCGGCATGATCGACGCGTCGGCGACGCGCAGCCCTTCCACACCGTAGACGCGGCATTGCGGGTCAACGACGGCCATTGGATTGTCCGCGGCTCCGATGGCGCAGGTCGAGCTGGGATGGAAGCTCGATCCACTGGCGTCGAGGATTTCGTCGTCCGCCATCGCATAGCTTGCCGCCGCATCGGCGATCAGTCGCCCGGGTTTGATCGCAGCACCGATCGCGGCGCGGCGCAGCGGCGCCGGTGCCGCCAGCACCGCGGTCGCGCCGACGGCCTTTGCCGCGCCCGACAATCCTGTGCCGTTGATCAGCCGCAGCGGCGCCTGCCGCGGCATCAGATAAATCTCCTCGAAGCAACCGCGCACTGCTGGGTCGAGCAACAGGCTCTCGGCATGGCGCACCGACATGATCATGCGCTTGGCATCGCGCGGATCGGAAAGAAGCCGCTGCTCAACGCGAAGCGGCGCATGCGGATCGGCGGAGCGGAGCGCTACGACGCCGCGCGAGAACGGCTCGTAGAGGCAGGCGGCGACCATCGCCATACGCGGGCCGAATGATTTCGGACTGACCCGGCCGGTGTAATAGTGAAACAGATCGCCCGGAGCGCACCCTTCAAGGCCGGAGGAGAACCGCATGCTGGTCATGATGTAATGCTGCGCGTCCGCGCGCATCCGCGTGCCGGGCTTGAGCGTCATGGCGAGGTGCAATTGCGGATGATTCTGATAATTGCGCCCCACTCCCGGCCGGTCGGCTATGACGGCAATGCCGAGCTGGCGCAGCTCTTCCGCCGGGCCAATGCCGGACCGCAACAGCAGCGCCGGTGAATGAACCGCCCCGGCTGACACCACGACCTGGCGCGCCGCAATCGTTTTTGTTTCACCCCCGCGCTCGATCGTCACGCCGACAACACGCGTGCCCTCAAGAGCGACGCGCAACACGCGCGTGTTCGTCATGATCTCCAGATTTGTCCGTGCCCGCACCTGCGCAGTCAGATAACACCGCGCGCTCGTGGCCCGCTCGTCGTCGTGGCTCAGCGGCGTGACAAAAAAGCCGTCCTCGGTTGTGTCGTAGACATTGGACAGCGACGCCATGCCCCGCGCGGTCGCGGCCTGCTCGATCCGGTGCATGTAAAGCGGCCAGCTCTGCCGCGGCAATCGGCGCACAACATTGGGGCCGCGCACATTGCGGTTCGGCGCCGGCTCATCGAGATCGTTGGTCATCGCCTGGAACGTCGGCAGCACGTCGCGCCAGCCCCAGTTGCGGGCGCCCATCCGCTCCCAGCCGTCATAGTCGCTCGGCAAACCGCGCAGCGCGATCATACCCATGACGCTTGAACCGCCGCCCATGACCCGCGGCTGCAGGAACGGCACCGGCGCTTCGTCCTTGCGCAGGCTGGCGGCAAAGCCTGGCCAGAAATACTCGTGGTTGATGTAGGCCTGCGGGAAGATGCTGCGGATATCGGCAGGCACCGCGCCGGGCGCGGTGTCCCTCCCCGCTTCGATCAACAAAACGCGCCGGGCGGAGTCTTCCGTCAGCCGTGCGGCGACCACGGCGCCGGCGGAACCGGCGCCGACGACAACGACATCAACTTCCTGCATGGGCTATTTCCCGAATTGGATCCGCGGCGAACGCCGGCAAAACCATAGGGAGTTTTGCGAGGTGGATACAGCGGAGATCAGCGGGCGGTGAGGATGACGCTCGTGGGCGGTTTTGTGTCATGCAGCAACAAATGGTGCGCCGCACTGAGACCGCCTTGCTAAGGGAGGGCCGGGGATAAAGACTGTACGTCGCGGCGGACGAATCGCTGCGGTCTGCCGCCAATCAACTAAAAGGAGAAACGTCAATGCAAATGCCTGTTGAACAACAGCCTCCCGATAGCGCCGCAGCAGAGGGCAAATCAAACCATTTGATTAGGCTCATTCGCAAGTTGCGTTGGGTAGGAATGGATGAAGAGGCAGAACGCGTGCTGAAGGAGCTCAAGCACGGGCAGTCCGCGAGCGCGGACAGCGTGCTCGCCTGCCCGAGGGATACGGATTGACAGCGGGTCCCGCTGCAAAGGCGAAAATTGCCACGCGTTTCTTCGTCGCTGCACAGTCGCCGGCAACGCTTCGCGTGGTCCCCTGCCCGCTCCGTCTGACTCCGCCGCTTGGATGAATAACCCGATCTCATTCCCGCCAGATGAGCCGGCGCACGATGACATTGCGCAAAGCCGCGGCTCCAGCGCAAAGAACCGCGAAGGCGAGCGCAGCAGCGGCGATTTCCGGAACGCTGAGGGCACCCGAGCCGGACCCGTGCGACGGCCCGAACGTCTTGAACAGGGCTGCGAGCGCACCGACGCCGGCGCCGTAGGCCGCCGCGCGCCAAACGCTCCACGCCCGCGTGCCGTCTTTCGAAATGTAGAGCGATGGGATCGGCATTCCTTAGGCTCGGTTCCGCTCTGACTTACCCGACGTGTGTGTAACCTTTTACTGCAACCGACTGCCATATTGTCGACGGCCGGCGCGGGCGCAATCGCGGTCTCTTTTGAACGAACTTAGGAATGGACAGTGCTGATCTCGCCGATGCGATTGGGAACCTCGCCGGAAGGCCGGCGCGGCTCGCCCATCAGGGCGGGCTGGAACAACGCCGCCGAGGTGAGCGTACAGACGAGCGACAGCGCCAGCAGTTTGCCCATGCTCGATATCCCCGGCTGATTAGACAGCCACAGGCTGCCAAAGGCAGTTGCGGTCAAGAGCGTGCTGTAGAAAACCGCCCGCGTCAGCACCGATTCCAGGAAATTGCTCTCGCCGCGCCGCCATGCCGTGACGTAATAGATCTTGAAGGCGACACCGATGCCGAGCAGCACCGGCAAAGCAATGATGTTCGCATAGTTGAGCTGGAATTTCGCAAGCGCACAGATTTCCAGCGTGACGATGCCGGCGACGAGAAGCGGCGTAAGCGTCACCAGCACATCGGTCAGCCGTCGCAGCACAACCCACAGTAATATGGCGATCGATAACAGGGCCAGTGCCGCGGCCTCCGCAAAGGCCTCGACAATCGTGCCGCCCCACTCGGTGCTGCCGATCGCTTCCCCGGTCGCGTCCGGTTGCACCGCCAGAACTGCTCGGGCGAACCGGGAGACGGTAGCGTTGTCATTGGCATCGCCCTTTGGCCAGATTTCGATCCGTACCCGGCCATCCGGGGCAACCCAATCGCGCACGAGATCCGGCGGAAGCGATGCGCGCGTCACGCGCTCCGCCGTCAGGCTTTGGCCGACGTCGTCGACATCGACCTGCAGGGGATGAACAAAGGCGTCGGTAGCGCGGGCCCGTTGCGCGGCGTCGGCTTGAGCGAGTTTATTGAGCTCATCTGCCAAGCGCCGCGCAGCATCCGCGCCAGTGCCGCTGTGCTGGTCGGCGGTGTTTTGGACGGCTTGCATGCCCTGATTAAGCGCGGCGACGTTCTCGGCATCACCGGGCGCCGGTCGCGGCGTATTGTGCAAGGTCGGAGCCAGCGCTTTCTCGGCGGCTTCGATAATCGGCAGTTTTTGATCTTGATCGCCGGGAATGAAGCTTTCGAGGGTCCAGGTTGCGGCCACCTCGGGCAACGCCTTGAGCTTTGCGACGACCGCATCGGCGGCGTCCGGTTGCACCAGGACTCTTGCGGTGTTCAGCGGTACTTCCTTGCCCAACCTGAACAACGCCGTCAGGGCTGGAGAGGCCTGATTCTCCAGGGCGAGTGGATTGAAATTGAATTGCAGCCTGGGCAAGGCTGGAAGCCCGGCCAAAACGACGACAACGGTCGTGACGATGACGGCAACCCGGTGGCGCTTGAGAAAGGCGTCGGCCGGTGCGAGCGCCGCCAAGGTAAGCGGCTTCGGCTCGGGCGGCGGATTGACCGCGCGGATCAGCGCCGGCAGCAGCGTCAGGCTCGACACATAAGCGACCACCATGCCGAACCCGGCGATGATGCCGAGCTGTGCCAACCCGCTGTAAGCGGTGGGCGTGAACGACAGAAATCCGGCCGCGGCAGCTCCCGCCGCGAGCGTAAGGGGAATCCCGACCCATTCGGCCGAGCCGCTCAAGGCGCGATTCAGGTCGTTGGTCTCGTGGCGCTCCGCCCGATAGCGAACGGTATATTGAATCGCGAAATCGGCACCAAGGCCGACGAACAGCACCGCAAACGCCAGCGAGATCGGATTGAGCGCGCCAACCATCAAAATCCCGCCGGCCGCCGTGATGGCTAGGCCCGCGGCGAGATTGACGCCGACCGCGACTACGAGGCGAACCGACCGTAGCGCGAGCCATAATATGGAGAGGATGATCACGCCCGTCACGACGCTGTTGAGCACAATGCCCTCATGCACGCCGGCGAATTCATTGTCCGATATGATCACCGGGCCAGTGAGGCTGACGTCGGCGCCGAACTTCTCGCGAAGCCCGAGTTGACTGACGATCCGGCGGATCGCGGCTGTCGCTTTGCCGCCGGGTTCGAGGGCATTGTGGTCAAGAACCGGCCAGACCTCGACGAAGCGGTGCAGGTCCAAAGGCCGCGGATCGCCTTGCAACAGGGTCTTCCAAGAGAACTCCGCTGGGCGTTCCCGCGCGACATCTGCAAGTGTGGCCGCGGTCAAATTCAGCGGGTGAGCCATGTCGTCGAGCGGCATGTTTTGGTGTTTCGCATAGCCTAGGCTTCCCACCAGGACTTCCAGCAGACCCCGCAGGCTCGGATCGTGAACTAGTTCTCCGAACAACGGCTTGGCCTTGGTAAGCTGCCCGGTGAAGCGTCCGATCTGGTCAGCGGGAAGGAACAGGAGCCCGTTGCGACGGAAGAATGGACTGTCCAGTTCATCACTTACCGAGCGAAAGAGATCCGGCTTGTCAGCGAGGCCCTGCTGCAATTCCCGCGCGGCGGCTTCGGCCGCTTCCGGCGTTGGTGCCCCGACATCGACCAGGATGATGTCGACAACCTGCGGAAAAGCCGCGTGAAATGCGATCTCCTGCTGCCGCCACGGCAGCTTGGCGGAGAGGAGATCGTTGATGTCGGTATCAATAGCGAAGTGACGCGCCGTGTAGACGGCTGAGACAGCGGCAAGGAGCAACGCGACTGCGATGACGCTGCGAAAATGACGGATGCAAAAACCGACCCCGCGAATAATCCACGACTGCAGCATGCTGACCGTCCGCGTCGAATATCCGTGCGCACATGGAAATAGGAATGCAGCGCCTAGGAAACACTCATCGAGGGTAGCCAAAATTTTTTGCGTTGGCGGGAACTGAAACAGTACGACCGCGTTTTAGAGCCACGGTACCGCCCTCCCCTCAAGAGGCGTTCTTGCATTTCACTGCAGAGCCCACGCTCGCAAAAAGGACACCAGCATCTAACTTGCAGGACAAGCTCGGCACAGTCAAAACTTTATTCAAAATCCTGGCAACATTCCGCAGGCGATTTAAGTGCGCGCCCACCGGAGAAATGCAGCTGCAAGTCGTTGCAAAAAGTCACGAAAATCGGAGGAGCGTGCTGCGACAAGAGCTGGTGGTGAGATCATGATGAAGGGCGGGACGCGGCGAGTCATCAATTCGGCCGGTGTTACGGAATTTCAGATCAATAAAGCTCCATGGCCTAAGTGAGCGCCATGACAAAACCCGCTCTCGTAAAAAGCCCGGCGTCAACTCCCTTCTCTCACTGCGAGCCCGGCGCTCGGAGTGCCGGTGCTTGGCTGCCATCGCGGCGCTTCGCTGCGATCAATGGCGGCCGTAAGGATCCAGGGGATGACGATGGGGCGCTTCGGTCGCCCGGCTGGAATGGGGTTGGTGTCTCCCATCCCACCGTGACCATTTGTCCGCCGGAGGTCGTGCGCCGCCGCGCCATCACGTCTTACGGCATGACCGCCGAAACCCTTCAGTCCGCGAGTCCGGTCAGGGTCGAATATCGTTTCCGCGCACCGATGCACTTGCTTGTAATGTATGAGGAGGGCGCACGACGCAACGGCGAGACGTTCGTTGAAGGGCTCTCGTGCACGACCCTCCGCAGGTTTGCGCGCAAGCTCACATTCGTGCCGGCCGGTTTTCAGTATCACGAATGGCACGAACTGCGCACGCCGTCGCGCCTGACCTATTTCTACTTTGATACTGCGAAGCTTCGATTTCATTCCGAGATAGACATCGCCGATTTGTCGTTCGCCCCGCGGCTGTTTTTCGAGGATGAAAGGCTCTGGCATACAGCACTCAAGGTGACGAACCTGGTCGAGCATCCGGCGTCAGGCGATCGTCTCTATTTTGAAGCGCTCGGCATTGTGATCCTGTACGAACTTTTGCGTCTCGGTCGAGGCGAGCCCGGCGGCCAACCCCACGTCCGCGGCGGGCTCGCCGCATGGCAGCAACAAATCGCGTCCGCCTATATCGAAGAACATCTGGCAGAGCGGATAGAGCTCGCCACCCTTGCGCAGCTGGTTCGCCAAAGCCCGTACCATTTCTGCCGGGCCTTCAAACAGTCTTTTGGAATGCCCCCGCTTCGCTACCAGACCAAACGTCGCATCGAGCGCGCGAAACTGCTGCTGACAACGCCGGCGATGTCGGTGACCGATATCGGACAGATGATAGGCTTCGGCTGCTCGAGCTCATTTGCGACAGCATTCAGAAAGGCCACGGGTTTTACGCCCACCGCCTATCAGCGAAGCCTGGGCTAAGCTCGGCAACAATCGCGCTCGTCGGTCGCTGGCGCTCAGAGTTCATGGGCATCCTCGCATTCAATGCGCATACGCCGCAACGCTGTAGACGACGGTCGCGGAAGCGCCGAGCAAATGGATGATCTCCTCGGCGATTTGACCGGGCGTTCGATCCGCAGGCGCGCCTTCGTCGACAATCAGCGCATCCTCGCTCGGGTCCGGTTCCTCGAGCGTGTCGATCTGGCTAAGCAGCAGGCCCGCAGGCATGAAATGGCCGTGGCGGCCCGCCAAATGTTCGGCGAGGAGATCGCGGCCGCCGCGAAGATAGACCAGCCGTACTTCTGGCCGATCGCCGATAATGATCTGGCGATAGGATCGCTTGAGCGCGGAGCAGGTGATGATGCCCGGTTGCTTCTTGGCACGCTGGCCGTCGATCCAGGCCGCCACGCGCTCGAGCCAAGGCTTGCGGTCCGCGTCGGTCAACGGAATTCCAGCATGCATCTTGGCGATGTTCATCGCGGGATGAAGCGCGTCGCCCTCTTCGAATGGCCAGCCGAGGCGTGCAACCAGTTCTTCGGCGACGGTCGATTTGCCAGCCCCCGAACTCCCATGATCACCAAGATCGGCGGACCGCCGCGGTGGGAACGCGCGCTGTCGAGGCGGTGGACGCCAGACGCGTCAGCGACGAAAACCGGATCGGCGCGGCTGATGAAAAGGCCGCTTTCCACAACCCCGACGATGCGCCCAATACGGTCCTCCAACCGCGCCGGATCGGCGATACGATCGAAGTTGCAATCGAGAATGCGGTTGCCGCTGTCGGTGACGAAGGGCTGGCCCGATGGCGACCGGCGCAGCCGGACGCTGGCGCCGAGTACTTCTAAGGCTGCCTGGGTCGCTTCAAGCCCAAAGGCGACAACTTCCACCGGAACGGGCGCGTGCGTACCGAGCCGATCCACCAATTTGGTGGCGTCGACAATGATGGCGAGGCGCCGCGTTGCGGCGGCCACGATCTTCTCACGCAACAATGCTCCGCCCAGTCCTTTGATCAGATTGAGCGTGCCGCGTTCCACCTCGTCCGCACCGTCGATCGTAAGATCGATCTGCCGATGCTCGCCAAACGACGTGAGCGGAATATCTGCTGCCGCCGCCTGCGCTGCCGTGCGCTCCGAGGTGGGAATGCCGACAAAACGCAGGCCTTGTCGATGGCGTCGAGCGAGCGCCTCGATCGCGAAGGCCGCCGTCGAGCCGGAGCCGAGTCCGACGACCATGTCTTGTTCGACGAGTTGAACCGCCGCCTCGGCGGCGGCGCGTTTGAGAGCGTCCCGCTCGATCCCGGTCGCAGAACCTACCGCGCTCATGACTGGGCCGCCGCCGCAACGGCGTTCGCGCGGAGAGCCGCGATGGACACCGCATAGTCCTTGGTGCCGAAGATCGCCGAACCGGCGACGATGGCCGTTGCTCCGGCCGCCGCCGCCTGCCCGGCTGTCGTTAGGTTCTCTCCGCCATCGACCTCAATGATCGGATGCAGGCCGCGCTCGGCGCAGATCGTCCGCAAGCGCCGGATCTTTGGCAACATTTCCGGGAGGAAGGCTTGACCACCAAATCCGGGATTCACGGTCATCACCAGAACGACATCGCAGAGATGGAGGGCGTATTCGATGAGTTCCGGTGAGCTTGCCGGATCCAGCACCACGCCCGCTTTCTTTCCGAGATCGCGGATCTGGCTCAGCGTCCGGTAGAGGTGGATCGTGGAGCCCGGCTCGGACTGGACCAACAGATGATCCGCCCCCGCTTGGGCGAAAACGCCGAGGTAGCGCTCGGGTTCGACGATCATGAGATGCACATTGAGGGGCTTTGCGGTCGACCGGCGGATGGCCTCCACCACGACCGGCCCGATGGTGATATTGGGCACGAACCGGCCATCCATCACGTCGACATGTATCCAGTCGGCACCGGCCGAATCGACTGCCCGCACCTCCTCACCCAAGCGGGCGAAATCGGCGGACAAAATTGACGGCGCGATCAAGATCGTCGGCGCCGGCGCTCGCCCTCGAACGTTACTCGCTTCGGATATCGAAACACGTTGCAACGTCATGGCGAGCGCAACCCGGCGCGGCGGGCAATTCGTTCTTCGCCAGCCGCGGCGCGATCGACGAACCAATAGAGTTCGCCGACTGGCCGTACCCGCGCTGCCGGCACGCGGCTGCCGCCCGCGCGAATCGCATTGAAGATCGCTGCCTTTTCCTGACCGGCGACCAAAAACGCGACGCGGCGGCTGCTCTCGATTGCCGGGTAGGTCAGGGTAATGCGAACTTCAGGACGTCCATGCGATACCGCTGCGACCCAGCGTTTGCGTTCCTGCAGGATCGGCTCGTCGGGCAGCAGCGATGCCGTGTGCCCGTCCTCTCCAAGGCCGAGTAGCGTCACGTCAAAGAGCGGGCGCGTGGGATCGAAGATGGCTGCGCCATACGCTTTTTGCAGCGTGTGTTCATAGCGCTCCGCCGCGTCATCGGGTTGACCGTCGGTTGGGATGGGGTGAATGTTCTCCGCCGGCACCGGCACTTTGGAGAGCATCGCTTCGCGGGTCATCCGGTAATTGCTGTCGGGATGATCGTAAGGGACGAAGCGCTCATCGCCCCAATACCAGAACACACGCGGCCATGGGAAACGGTCGCGGAATTCATCCGAGGCGAGCAGTGCGTAAAGCGCTTTCGGCGTCGATCCGCCGGAGAGCGAGACCCGGAAGGAGCCATTGGTCGTCAGCGCCGCCGCCGTCAGCCATTCCGCCACATGGTGCGCGAGCGCCGCCGGGTCTGGCAGTATTTCGATGCGTCCGATCTCTGCCATGGGGGTCAGTCCGCGGAACTGAGGATGAAGCGCTCCATCGCTTTGGCGAAACCTTCGTCGTTATAAGAATCGGTCACCGCGCCGGCGCGCGCCTTTACTTCATCGGAGGCGTTGCCCATCGCGATGCTCAAGCCCGAGCGCTCGAACATCAGCACATCATTTGGCTGATCCCCGATGGTGGCGATTTCTTCTGGCGGCACGCCGATGTGCTGCGAGAGATATTCGACGACGGCGCCCTTGTTGGCGTTCTTGTTGGTGACGTCGAGGTAGTAGGGCTGCGACCGGGTCGCGGTTGCGCGCGACCCGAACGCCGCCTGCGCCGCGGCTTCGCAGCGCTGCACCTTCGCGTGGTCATCGCTCACGCCGACGATCTTGGTGACTTGATCCAAATCTTCGGCAACATCCGCGACGACTTTCGGCTCGAATTTGACCGTCCAGGCTTCGCGCGCGACATGCGGAGCGTCGATCTTGGTGATGAGCCAGTCGTTGCCGCGATAGACCCAGGCGTCGAGCCCCTGCTGACGAATGAGATCGATTGCCTTGCGCGCCACGTCGGCCGGCACCGTTTTTTCCTCGATGATGGTGAGGTCCGTTTGGGTGAAAAGCCCGCCGTTGAACCCCGCGATCGGCGTATCGATCTCAAGCGCATCGAACAGCATGGACATGCCGCGCGGCGGGCGGCCGCTGGTAATGGCGAAGCGGATTCCAGTCTCCTGCAGCGTCCTCACGGCTTTTTGCGCCCGCTGCGTCAGCACCTTTTCCTCGGTGACGAGCGTGCCGTCGACATCCGCCAGCACCAGGGAAATCTTGCGTTTCTTAGCCATCAGCGCGCCTCCGTGGCGCCTCTTCAATCGAGCGGCCGCCAGGCGCGACCATCGCGCGCCAGCAACTCGTCCGCCGCGGCGGGGCCGTTGCCGCCGGCGATATAGTTCGGAAAATCCCGCGGCGGATTATTTGCCCAGGCGTCAAGAATGGGCTGCACTGCCCGCCACCCCGCCTCGACAGTGTCGGCGCGCTGAAAAAGCGTCGCGTCACCGATCATGCAGTCGTAGAGCAAAGTCTCATACCCGGTGTTACCTGCGACCTTGAAATAGGTCCTGTAGTCGAAGTCCATGCTGACGCTGCTCAGCTTCACCGACGGTCCCGGCCGCTTCGCGGCGAACTCAAGCGCAATGCCCTCGTTTGGCTGGATGCGGAGGATCATCCAGTTCGGATTCATCCGTTCCACGGATGTCCCGCGAAAGAGCGCATAGGGCGCCTGATGGAAGCGGATCGCGATCTCGGTTGATCGGCGCTTCATGCGCTTGCCGGTGCGCAGGTAAAACGGCACGCCGGCCCAACGCCAATTGTCGATTATCAGCTTGCAGGCAGCAAACGTTTCAGTCGTTGAACCCGGAGAGACGTCGGGCTCTTGGCGATACGCTCGCACGTGTTGGCCCAAAACATTGCCGCTGTCGTACTGACCACGTACGGCATCCGTTAACGCCTGTGCCGCATCGAGGGTCTTTATGGCCTGGATCACCTCTGTCTTCTTGGCGCGGACCGCGTCGGCATCGAACGAGATCGGCGGCTCCATTGCCGTCATCGCCAGAAGCTGCAGCACGTGGTTAGGCACCATGTCGCGCAAGGCGCCGGTCTTCTCATAAAACTTTCCCCGGTGCTCGACCCCAATTGTCTCCGCCACCGTGATCTGAACGTGGTTGATCTGCTGCCAATTCCACAGCGGCTCGAACAGGCCATTGGCGAAGCGGAGCGCCATGATGTTCTGGACCGTTTCCTTGCCGAGGAAGTGGTCGATCCGGTAGATCTGATGCTCGTCGAGTGTTTTTAGGATCTCGGCATTGAGCGCTTTGGCCGAGGGCAGGTCGTGGCCGAAGGGCTTTTCGATCACGACCCGGCGCCATTGGCCGTCCTTCTCAGCCGCGAGGCCAGCGGCGCCAAGCCCGGCTACCGCAGGTGCGAAGAAGCGATCGGAAACGGCGAGATAAAAGAGGTAATTGCCGGCTGTGCCGGCCGTTTTGTCCAGTCCCGCCAAATGATCGCGCAAGCGCGCGTAGGTCCCCGGATCATTCAGGTCGCCTTGCACATAGCTCATCCGCTCGGCGAGCCAACGCCAGACGGCCTGATCGATCTCATCGATGTGAAACTCTCCGTCATGCAACGCGAACTCCTTCATCGCAGCCGTGAGGCCGTCGCGCCATTGCTCGCTGGTCTTGGCGGCAAGATCGACACCGATAAGCTGAAATTGGTTGGAGAGTTCGTGGGTCTCAGCCAGATTGTAGAGGGCCGGCACCACTAGACGCCTGGCTAAGTCGCCCGCCGCGCCGAAAATCACCAGCGCGCAGGGCGGTGCTGGGATGGCGCTTTCGGCCTGCGTCGCACTCTTGGCTTTGGCGATCTGATCTTGCTTGTCTAACGTATCTAACATGGTCCTGCGTCCTGCCGTCACACGATGCTGGCGACCTTCAGTGCGATCCAGACGCCGTCGCCGCTCGCAGCATTACTTGCGCCCGAGCATCTCCAGGGCGACGTCGACGACGCGCTCGGGCTCAAAGCCGAACTTGCGCTGTAGCTCCCTGAGCGGGGCCGAAGCGCCGAAGGTCTTCATGCCAATGATGCGGCCGTCGGCGCCGACATACCGGTCCCATCCCAGCACCGATCCCTGCTCGACGGCGATGCGCGCTGTCACGCCGGCCGGCAGCACCTCTTCGCGATAGGACGGCGGCTGGTGCTCGAAGATGTCCCAGGAAGCCATTGAGACGACACGGGATCGAATCCCGCGGGACGCCAGCACTTCATGCGCCTTGATAACCAGAGAGACCTCGCTGCCGGAAGCGATCAGGATGATCTCAGGCGCGCCGCCTGAAGCGTCCGCCATGACATAGGCGCCGTGTGCGACACCAGCCGCCGACGCGTACTTGGTGCGATCGAATGTCGGCAACGGCTGGCGCGAGAGCAGGATCGCCGCCGGCTGGTGGCGCAGTTGCATGATGTAGCGATAGGCCTCGACAACCTCATTGGCGTCGGCGGGCCTGAGCACGACCAGGCCGGGAATGGCGCGCAGCGAAACCAGCTGCTCGACCGGTTGATGCGTCGGTCCATCCTCGCCGTCGCCCATGGCGTCATGGGTGAGAACGAAAATGGTCGGAAGCTCCATCATCGCAGAGAGCCGAATGGCCGGCCGAGCATAATCGCTGAAGATGGCGAAGGTTGAGCCGAACGCCCGCAACTTCGAGAGTGACAGACCGTTGACGATCGCCGCCATGGCATGCTCGCGGATGCCGAAATGGAGATTCCGGCCTCCGGGCGTTTCTGCTTCGAGGTCACCGGCACCGGGGAATTTGAGTGTCGTCCTAGTTGAAGGACCGAGATCCGCCGCGCCGCCGAGCAGCCAGGGAATGTTCCTGGCGAGCGCGTTGAGGACTTGGCCGGAGGCATCGCGTCCGGCGATTCCCTTGGCATCCGGCGGGAAGCTCGGCAGGTTGCGGTCCCACCCGGCGGGCAGCTCGCGCCGTTGCATTTGATCGATCTCGGTGGCGAGATCGGGAAATTGCTTACGGTAGTCGGCAAAAAGCGCTTCCCAGTTGCGCCGCGCCTTCGCACCCCGCTCGCCAATCCCGGAGGCAAACTGCCCCACCACGCCGTCGGGTACGAGGAATTTGGCGTTCTCCGGCCAGCCATAGGCGCGCTTGACGAGTCGAACCTCGTCTTCGCCCAGGGGCTCGCCGTGGGCGTCGGGAGTGTCGACCTTGTGGGGAGAGCCGTAACCGATGTGGCTGTCGAGAATGATCAGCGTTGGCCGGCCTTCGGTCTTGTGGAAGACCGCGATCGCATCCTCGATCCGCTGCAGATCGTTGGCGTCGCCGACGCGCAGCACGTTCCATTGATAGGCGAGGAAGCGCGTGGCGACATCCTCGGTGAAGGTGATGCGGGTCTTGCCTTCGATGGTGATGTGGTTGTTGTCGTAGATCCAGCAAAGGTCATCCAGGCCGAGATGTCCGGCAAGCGAGGCGGCCTCCGAGCCGATGCCCTCCATCAGGTCGCCGTCGCCGCAAACGGCATAAATGTTATAGTCGAAGAGAGCGAAGCCGGGTTTGTTGTAGCGGGCTGCGAGCCATTTCCGCCCGATGGCCATGCCGACGCTGTTGGCGATCCCTTGGCCGAGCGGGCCGGTGGTGGCTTCGACGCCGGACACCAAATGATATTCCGGATGGCCCGGCGCTTTGCTGCCAAGTTGGCGGAAATGTTTGATGTCGTCGAGCGTGACGGCGGGATGGCCCAGCCGTTCATAGTCCGCATTCACCGCGCGCGTACCCGTCAGATAGAGCACGGACCAAAGCAGCATCGAGGCGTGGCCGTTCGACAGCACGAAGCGATCGCGGCCGGGCCAGATCGGGTCTTGCGGATCGAAGCGCATGACTTCGTTCCACAGCACATAAATGAGCGGCGCCAGCGCCATCGGCGTGCCGGGATGGCCTGAATTCGCCTGCTGGACCGCGTCGATGGAGAGCGTGCGGATTGTGTTGATGGCGAGCTCATCGAGCTCGGCGCTGGTCATTCCCTTGGGTTTTGCCTGCTGCATCCGGGTTTCGCTCCGTTGTCATCCGGCCCGTTTCGCGGCCGGTTTCTCGACATGCCCGCCGAATTCGTAGCGCATGGCCGAGAGAAGTTTGTCGGCGAAATCCGCTTCGCCGCGCGAGCTGAAGCGCTCATAAAGCGCCGAAGACAGCACGTGGGCCGGCACCCCCTCATCGATGGCTGCCTTTATCGTCCAGCGCCCTTCGCCGGAGTCGGACACGCGCCCGGCGAAATTCTTCAATGCGGGATCCTGCAATAGGGCCGTGGCGGAAAGATCGAGCAGCCAGGAAGCGATCACACTGCCGCGGCGCCAGACTTCGGCAATGTCGGGCAGGTTCAGATCGTACTTGTAGTGTTCAGGATCGCGCAGCGGCGTGGTTTCCGCGTCGATCGCGCTTGGCCTCTTGCCGATATTGGCCGCATTGAGAACCGCAAAGCCTTCGGCATAGGCGGCCATGACGCCGTATTCGATTCCGTTATGGACCATTTTGACGAAATGGCCGGCGCCGTTGGGGCCGCAATGCAGATAGCCTTGCTCGGACGTACCATTGACCTTTTCGCGTCCCGGCGTACGCGGGATATCGCCGGGTCCGGGTGCAAGGGTGGCGAAGATCGGGTCGAGATGCTTCACGACATCGCCCTCGCCGCCGATCATCATGCAATAGCCACGCTCCAGGCCCCAGACACCGCCGCTGGTCCCCACATCGACATAATGAATTCCCTTGGAGGTCAGTTCCTTGGCGCGGCGAATGTCGTCGATGTAATAAGAATTGCCGCCGTCAATCAGGATGTCGCCGCGATCGAGCTGCGGCAGCAAATTTGCAACGATTTCGTCGACCGCGCCGACCGGCACCATCAACCAGATTACGCGCGGCTTTGTGAGCTTCTTGACGAATTCAGTCAGCGATGTCGTGCCGATAGCCTTTTCCTTGACCAGCGCGGCGAACGCATCTGCCGAGGGGTTGAACACCACGCATTGATGGCCGCCACGCAAAAGGCGGCGCACCATATTGGCTCCCATCCGGCCGAGACCGATCATTCCTAGCTGCACGTGTCAGACCTCCGTGGCGGCGCGATGTTACGGACGGATTCGATCCGAACAATCGGGAAAACCAAACATCTTGGACCGGAAGGAACCGCGATGATCGAACGGCAGGATGTAGAGCGCGCGGTCATACCCTCGCGGCATCACACGGACCCTTTGCGCTTTCGATAACGCTGGATCAGCGTGTTGGTCGAACTGTCGTGCTCCAGCTTAGGTTCCGTCGCGCTCTCGAGCTCGGGAATGATCCGCTGGGCGAGAGCCTTGCCGAGTTCCACACCCCATTGATCGAAGGAATTGATCTGCCAGATCGTGCCTTGGGTGAAGACGATATGCTCGTAGAGCGCGACCAGCTTGCCCAGCGCCCGGGGCGTCAAGCGGTCCAGCAAGAGAGTATTGGACGGACGATTGCCTTCGAACAGCCGATGCGGGACGAGCCAATCGGGCGTGCCTTCCGCCTCGACTTGCGCGGCGGTCTTGCCGAAGGCCAGCGCCTCGGTTTGAGCGAAAACATTGGCAAGCAGCATGTCGTGATGCTCGCCCAATGGATTGAGGGATTGCGTGAACGCGATGAAATCGCAGGGGATCAGCCGCGTCCCCTGATGAATCAGCTGATAGAAGGAATGCTGGCCATTGGTCCCGGGTTCACCCCAATAGATGGGCCCGGTGTCGTAATCCACCCGAACGCCGTCGACCATCACATGCTTGCCGTTGCTCTCCATGGTGAGTTGCTGAAGATAGGCAGGAAAGCGCTTCAGATACTGCTCATAAGGCAGCACGGCGACGGTCTGAGCGCCGAAGAAGTTGTTGTGCCACACGCCGAGCAGGCCCATCAGCACCGGCAGATTGCGTTCGAACGGCGCAGCACGGAAATGCTCGTCCATTTCATGGAAGCCCTCGAGCATGGCGCGGAAATTGTCCGGCCCGATGGCCAGCATGGTCGAAAGACCGATGGCTGAATCCATGGAGTAGCGGCCGCCGACCCAATCCCAGAAGCCGAACATGTTGGCGGTATCGATGCCGAACTGCGCGACCTCCTGGCTATTGGTCGAGACGGCGACGAAATGTTTCGCGACGGCGGCTTGCTCGCCTTTTAGACCCGCCAACAGCCAGTCACGCGCAGTCCGCGCGTTGGTCATGGTCTCGAGCGTCGTGAAGGTCTTGGAGGAGACGATGAATAATGTCTCCGCGGGATCGAGATCGCGCACCGCCTCGACGAAATCCGTGCCATCGACATTGGACACGAAACGGAAAATTATCGCCCGTTCGCTGTAGTGCTTCAGCGCTTCGTAGGCCATGACCGGCCCGAGATCCGAGCCGCCGATACCGATATTGATCACGTTGCGGATGCGCTTGCCGGTATAGCCCTTCCACTCGCCGCTGCGCAGCCGATTGGCAAAATCCGTCATTTTGTCGAGAACGGCATGCACCTCCGGAACGACGTTCTTGCCGTCATGCATGATCACGGCGTCCCGCGGTGCCCGCAGCGCGACGTGAAGCACGGAGCGGTTTTCGGACACATTGATCTTGTCGCCGCGGAACATGGCGGCGATGCGCCCTTCCAAGCCCGCTTCGCGCGCGAGCTGCAACAACAGCTTCAGCGTTTCATCCGAGATGCGGTTCTTGGAGTAGTCGAGATAGATGCCCGCCGCTTCGGCCGTCAGCCGCTTGCCGCGCGCCGGGTCGTCGGCAAAGAGCTGGCGCAACTGAACGTCTTTGAGTTTCTGATAGTGCTTCTCGAGCAACGCCCAGGCGGGGCGCGTCCGCAGCAGAGGCGCGCGCGTGGCTGTTTTGCCTGGGGGCTCCGCGGCTTGCTGACGGGTCGCAACGCTCATGGCTCAGCTTGCCTTGCGCATCGCGGCGCTTTTGGATTCGATACAAGCCATCAGGTCGGTCCAGGATTTAACGAAGGACTCGGCGCCCTCCTTCTGGAGCTTTGCGGCTAGCGCGTCGACGTCGATCCCGGCCTTCGCAAAGCCGGCGAGGACTTTCTCGCCGTCGCCGCCATCGGGCTTGAGCATTTCGCCGACCTCGCCGTGGTCTGAGAAGGCCTTAAGCGTGCCCTCCGGCATGGTGTTGACCGTGAACGGTGCGGCGAGAGCCTTCACATACAGTATGTCGGACGCTTTCGGGTCCTTGGTGCCCGTGCTGGCCCAGAGCAGGCGTTGTGCGCGCGCGCCGGCGTTGGCAGCGCGCTGGAAGCGAGGTGAAGCGAGCAGGTCGCGATAGGCTTTGTAGGCGCGCTGGCTGATCGCGATGCCGAGCCGATTGGTCAATTCAGCCGGAACCTTGCCGCTCACCGCCACGTCCCATCGGCTGACAAAGAGCGAGGCGACCGAAGCGACGGCGGGATTGAGTCCGGCCTCGATGCGCCGTTCAACTCCGCGCAAATAGGCTTCGGCTGCCGCAACGTATTGCTCGCGCGAAAAAAGCAGCGTGACGTTCACCGGCACGCCCGCGAATATCGCCGCTTCGATAGCGGGCAATCCTTCCGTCGTGCCGGGTATCTTGATGAATAGGTTCGGTTTACCAGCGCGCTGGTGAAGGTCGCGCGCGGCCGCGAGCGAACGCTGGGTGTCGTACGCGAGAGAGGGCGATACTTCGAGCGAGACCCAGCCGTCGACACCGTCGGTTCGGCTGAAGATGGGCTGGAACAGATCGGCCGCTCGCGTCAGGTCTGCCAGCGCCAGTTCGAAGAACAGATTTTCCGACGACGCCGCCCGCGAGGCTTTGCGCGCAATGTCGGCGTCATAGTGTGAGCTGTTCCTGATCGCATGATCGAAGATCGTCGGATTTGACGTGAGCCCCGTTACCGAAAGCTCGCCGATATAACGCTGCAATGTGCCGCTGTTCAGCAGATCGCGGGTGATATTGTCGAGCCAAATACTCTGGCCCAGCTCATGGAGTATTTTCGTTGGTTTCACCGTGTCACCTCAAAACCGGATTCAAGGACGCGCGTCGGCGCCAGTGGCGGCAGCAAGTTAAAGTCGAGCAGGTCCGCGATCCGCTCGATGGTCACATCCGCCGGTTCGAATGCGTCGATCGCTTTCTGATCGTGGGCATACGAGCCCTGACGTACGAACACGGTGGTCACGCGCTCTCGCCAGACTTGCTTAACCGCCGCCAAGATACGCAACTTGTCATCGACGAGAACGTAATGCTCGGCTGGGTAACGCCGCTCGACGTCATCGAGGGCCTTTTCTTTGTGGATATAGATCAACACGCGGCCATCCACCGCTTCGGAGAGACCCGCGCGCTCAACCTTCCGTGGCTGGAAGACGACATCCCCGTCCGACAGGATGACAGTCGGACCGACGCTGCACAGCCGCTCCAGCATCTCCAGCGCGGCCGGAAAAAGCCGCTCGGCGAAAGGGTAATCGATGAGGAAGCATGACATGGACAACAGCTCTACGTGGCGCGGGTGTTCGACACGGTAGCGCTGAAGGGCTCCGATATAATCGCGATAGCCGAGCTCCGCGAACAGATCTTCCAGGATTTTCCAGTAGCGCTTGCGAGCCTCAAGACCATAGGCGCGTTCGAGATGATCCCTCAGGTCCCGCTGGATCCGGTCATTGTCGACCAGCGTGTTGTCTACGTCGACGAGAAACACGATCGGATGAGACAGTGTCATTCTCCACTCCGGCGACCGCGATCGTGCCAAGCGGTCCGGGTAAGCAAAGGCCCACCCCAGGACTTGTCATCAATCGCGTCGTCCGCAAGGGAACCGGCTTTTCTCAATTGCTCTGATTTCCGCGAAATTGCGTCTGAAGCAAGAGCTCATGCCTTGCAGTGTCGTGGTCACCGCGCCGGTCGCCTGATGGCTTGGTCTCCGGCATGAACAGCGAGGCGATAGCGACGGCCACCAGACCGACTGCGGTCACGCTGAGCAGGCCGGCCATCTGGCCGAGCCTCTCGACAATGATCCCAGACATTGACGTGCTCAGCGAAGCTCCAATCCCGGAAAGAGCGCCGACGAGACCCTGAGCCAGGTTGAACCGGCCGGTCCCGGTCGTGATGTCGGCGATGACCAGCGCCGTAAGTACGCCCAGAGTGGCTCCGCTCAGCCCGTCCAACAGCTGGACGATGACAAGCAGCGCCGGGTCTCCGGTGAATGCAAAAAATCCGGAGCGGATCGGCACGGCGGCAAGCCCGATAATCAGGAGGGGGCGACGTCCCCAGGTGGCTGCGGTCCGTCCCGCCCACGGCGCCAACAGGGCGACAATGATCTGGGGCCCTACGACTAATGCCGATACGACAACTGAGGACGAACGGCCTTGGGCATGCGCCAAGGTTTGCCCGATTTGCGGTAGCAGGGAGGCATTCGCGAGTTGGAACAGAAAGAGGCAGATGGCAAACGTAACAAGACGATGATCTTTGAACAGAACGGCGCGGCTTTCCCGCTGAGGTTCTGCGTCATGGCGATGGGGCGCACCACAGGACCGGGCGAAGTGGATGTCGGTGGCACGTATCCTGACGAGCGCCAATAGCAGGGGCACCCACAGCGCGGCGGCTACCAGAAAGATCTCTCGTGTGGATAGGAGATAGCCGATAACACCCAGGATCCCAGCCGCTGCGAGGCCGCCGATGGAGGCAAAGCGCTGATTGCGACCGAGCCGTTCAGCGAGCGCATCGTGCCCAACCAGGCCGAGACTGATAGCGGCAACGCTCGGGCCAAGGATACTTCCCGCCATCCCCTGCACGACCGACGCAGTGACGACCGATGGGAAGTCCGTTCGCAGCCCGAAAATCAGCAGGGCCAAAGTGATCGCACCGGTTCCCGCTCCTACTAACGCCCGCTTTGATCTCACCATGTCGATGAGTTCGCCGGCGGGAATTGGGCGATCAAACCGGCGAGTTCCGCTCGCGGTCAGGACAACTCCGATGCTTGCGGGATCCCACCCGCGGTCCGCAAGATGGACCGCAACGAAGGGACCAAAGCCCGTGAGCAGAGCTGCTAGAAAAAAATTAAGCCAATCCAGCGCATGCTGGCTTTCAGCATGCGGCGGAGCGTCTTGCGTATTGGGTGATTTGTTGAGCATCCGCCGGCCTGCGTCATGCCGGCTCGGGTTGCTTGAATCTTGCACCGAACCTGCTGCGCTCGATCGCCTTTGGATCGCCCTTCAACACCTCAAATTGCGTCTCCCCGCTTTCGCGCCAGAATCGGATATCGAATTGGTGTTTGCCGACATGAAGGTCGAGCACGGTCAGGTCCGGCAGCCACTCCGGCAACAGTGGATCGAGGTACAACTTGCCCCGCGGCGCATCCGGCCTGAACCCCAGTATCGCCTGCATCAGTCCGAACACCGAGCCAGCAGCCCAAGCCTGCGGTACGTTGGCTCCGAGATATTGGACCGGAAAACTTTTTTCATCGCGCTCGATGGTCGTATAAAGCTCGGGCAGCTGGTTGGATAAGAAGTGGCTTGCCGCGTCGCTGATATCGCGGGCGATCCTGGCCGCCTCGGCGCCGAAGCCATAGCGTTTGAACCCGAGTGCAATAATGGCGTTGTCATGCGGCCAGACCGATCCGGTCTGGTAGTTGTATGGGTTGAACGCCGGGTGCAGAGCGGAGAGCGTACGGATGCCCCAGCCGCTCCACATGTCCGGCGCCATCAAACGCTTCACGACCTTGCCGGCCCGCTCCGGCGGCACAATGCCTGACCACAAGCAATGGCCCGCATTGGAAGCAATTGTCAGTACCGGCTTCTTGTCGCCGTCCAGTGCAAAGGCGTAAAAGCCCAGCTCCTCACCCCAGAACGCCTCGTTGAAGCGTCTGAACAGCGTCGCCGCCTTCGTCCGCAATTCGTCAGCGCGGCTCCTCTTGCCGAGCGCATCGAATACCTCGGACATGCGCAGCCAGGCGTCATAGACATAGCCCTGCAATTCGCAGAGCGCTTTTGGCCCCTTGACCAGCGAGCCATCCGGATAGACCACACTGTCTCCCGAATCCTTCCAGCCCATGTTGTCGTAGCCGGCTTCAGAGCGGGTCTGATATTCTTGCAATCCGTCGCCATCGCGGTCGCCGTAATTATCGATCCAGGACAGGCATCCCTCGGCGGTTTCAAGGTGTCGCTCCAATAGCGCCTTGTCGCCAGTCGCCTGCCAAGCGGCGTGGAGGGTGATCAGATAGAGCGGCGTCGCGTCGGCCGTACCATAATAGGGCGTGTGCGGGATCAGCTTGTAATAAGCGAGCTCGCCATAGCGCATCTCATGCAGGATCTTGCCGGGCTCCGCGTCGCGGTAGTCGTCCTCAACCTTCGCCTGCAACGAGCCCAAGATGTCGAGGCTGCCGCGGGCGAAGTCTGGATAGATCATCATGTTCTGGAGGGAAACGATCAGGCTGTCGCGGCCGAACGGCGCTACGAACCACGGCAAGCCTGCGGCCGGCAGAAACACCTTGTGGTCGGTGCCTGCGAATGGCAACCGGAGTGCCGCCATGTCCTCGAGCGCCTGCCGATAAAGACGGTAGAATTCTTCGTTGCTGCAGCGGATCTTCAGCACCGAGCGCAGCCAGTCCGACAGCGTCTCGGCACGCTGCGTTCTTTGATAATCGTCGACACAATCTTGCAGGGGTGCAAAAAGTCGCTCGCAGTCTTCCAGGGTGTAGAGCAAGCAGCGATGCCAGCTTTGACCCGGATCGAGGTCGATCTCGAAGCTGAGCCGGCCATTGGCATACACAGCGTCCGGTTGACCGCCGGCAACGGCGACGCTTACGGCACGGACGAAACCGCCGTTACGATAGCTGGTCCGAAACTGCTGCTCGGTCTGCGACCACTCCGTGGTGATCCGACCGCGGCGTACGATGTTGTTCGACTTCACCTCGAAGATGTCCGCGAAGTCGCAACGCAGCGCGATCTCAAGCTGAAAGCGGACGCGCTTCATGCTGTTGTTAGTGATGTCGAGATCCTCGTGCATGCCGTCGCTGATTAATCGGCTGACGACGAGGCCAAGCGTGCGCGGCGGGATGATGCCGTCCGGCGTGGGAATTCTTCGATTGGTGAGATAAATTCGCGACGCGAAGTAGGTGATCGCACCCCCGTTAAGCAGATCCCACGGTTCGCCATTCGCGTAGATGGTCCAACTGCTGATGACACGCGTATCAAAGAAATAGAGACCCTTCTCGCTTGGCCAGGCGATCTGTCCGTCCGGTTCGCTGACCAGAACGGTCTGGCCATGATGGAGCGAGATTTGCTGCGGACCAACTCGAACCTTGAAGGGCATTGTTGATTTTCCGCTGTCGTGGCCGCGGCGCGCCGTCGACAGGCATTTAAACGGACCTGAACAAGAAGCGCCAACGGCCGTTGGATTGGATATTCCGGATTGTGCGCCTCAAATCGCGCGTCTGCGCTTCGTATCGGGTGGGAAACAGTGCTCAGAAAGCGCCCAACCAATAGTTGGATTGAGCCGGCCGCGTGTCGATGGGCCTTCGCTTCAAATCCGCAAAGGGGAAAAAGTCATGGCAAGCGACGTACAGCCGATGCCCCCCAACGCCGCTACCGCCCCAGCTGGAATTGGGACCTCGCTGATCTGCTAATCGACTGTGCTGCGCGGGTTGTCGGCGCCGCGGCCCGGGTGGAGCCGGGTGAAGTCGATACCCTGCTTCGCGCTTTCTTGAACGCCGACCTGATGGTCCTTTGATGTAGACTATGCGCTCACCCGACCGTTGATTGAGGGAGGAGAGCGACATGACCATCAGCGACAGTCCACCGCGTGCGTCTGGGGTCCAACCGTTAGATCGCCAGCGACTTCCGGGCCAGGTGGTGCTGGTCATGCAAGGTGGCGGCGCGCCCGGCTGCTATCAAGCCGGCGCCTACCAGGCGCTCCATGAAGCTGGAATTGAGCCTGATTGGGTCGTCGGCACGTCGATTGGCGCGATCAACGGCGTCATTATCGCGGGAAATCCGGTCGAGCGCCGGGTCGAAAGGCTGTGGGATTTCTGGACGCACCTTGCCAACCAATGGACCGAACCCTGGAACCAGCTCGCGCCGCTCGTTATGGGCGTGCGCGGCTTTTATTATGCCAATCCCTCCCTCGCCCGCGGTGTCGATGCCAATGTCGGCGTCGAGCGCGCCGCGTTATATTTTGTCGATCCGCTCAAGAAGCTGCTACCGACGCTGGTTGATTTCGACCTTCTGAACTCCGGAAATCCACGATTTCACGCTCGGGCTTGTCACCGTGCGAACCGGGCAGATACGCTATTTTGATACGAAAGAAGGCGCGGTTGGTCTTGAGCATGTCTTGGGATCGAGCGCCATTCCGCCCTCGTTTCCGGCCGTGCGGATTGACGGAGAGGCGTATTGGGACGGCGGCCTTTACTCGAACACCCCGGTTGAAGTGGTGTTCGACGATAACCCTCGTCAGAGCTCGGTCGTCTTTGCCGTGCAGATATGGCATTCGCGCGGGGCGGAGCCCGGCTCCATCGCCCAGGTCTTTATGCGGCAAAAGGATATTCTGTTCGGCAGCCGCTCGAAAAGCCACATCGCGCGGCAGGCTCAGATTCACCGGATGCGTCATGTGGTGCGTGAATTGTTCAAAATGCTTCCGGAGGAACGGAAGAACACGCCCGAAGCCAAGGAGCTTGCCGCCTGGGGCTGCGGGACGACAATGCATCTGGTGGAGATCAACGCCGAGCCAATCGACGGCGAAAATAACGCCCGGGATTTTGATTTTTCGCAAGCCGCGATTGCGGCCCGCTGGGAGGCCGGGTACGCGGATACGCGCCGCATGATCGAGCGGCGGCCCTGGGACGATCCGGTCGATCCGTTGGTCGGCGTTGCAGTGTACGCCTCGGACGCGTCGATCTAGCTCACGCTGCTTGCGGAAATAAAGCTTGTGGCTGGGAGCCGCTGCCAATCACACAAGCGTGATCTGACATAAGCAAGCAGTACCTGACTGCGGCGCAATTCCGTCGCTCGAACACATGCACAGGGGTGGATGGTCAGCTCCCGTCAGAGGGCAAGCGCCAAGACCTTTTTTAGATGAGGACCGCCGTTATCGATGCCGGCGTCGCTCGTCTGGCGTGCGACGAAGCACCGGCGACGAGTGATCCCCCTGCGATAGCGGAGTCCCTATCAAAGCTCTGCGCTCGAAGCGATCGGCAGAAGGCGGCCCTTGGCGCTTAATAGCGCGCATCCTTTGGCTTGCCGCCGTTGGGCCAGTCTTTGACCTTTGCAGGAAAATCAGGACGCGGCTGATGAGTAAAATATTCCGCGACATCCACCGCGTCCTGATCCGACAGAGCGCCACCCTGCCCCAGCGGCGCGTTCAGTCCATAGGCGACGGGCATGTTGTTCTTGATGAACGCGGCGGCGGTATAGGTCCGCGCCATGCCGGCGCCGATATTGAATGACTGATCTCCCCAGAGTGGCGGCAACACAAACTCGTTCCGCGCATCTTTTAGGCCATCGCCGTTGGTGCCGTGGCACTCGGCGCATTTCGCTTCATAGAGCTCCTTGCCATGAACCGGATCGGGCGCAAGGCTGTTGTCGACTTTTCCAATGCCGGCGCCTTCGACTTTGGCGTTTCGCGGCAAGCCAGCCGATAGCCAGTTGAAGTAGGCGATCATGGCCTTCATTTCAGGCGAATCGATCGGCAATGGCTTGCCGTTCATCGACCGTAGCAAACAGCCGTTGACGCGTTCTTCCAACGTCACCTCGCGTCCGGCGCGCGGATTGTCGCGCGGATATTTCACCGACATGCCAAGGTAAGGCGAGGCAAGCGGCACGTTGCCACCGTTCAAATGGCAACTGTCACAGTTCATCGCGGCTCCGACATTGTTGGGCAGCAGCTTCTTGGTCTCAGCCAACAGGCGTCTGCCCAGCAGGATTTGTTTGCCTGCGTCGTCATCCGGAATGTCAGCAATATGCGGCGGCGCCAATTTGACTGACGAGCCGAGTTGCGTGCCAGGTTGCGGCTGTTGTAGTGCCGCCGTTCCAGCCGGCTCCGCTTCGCCAAAGATAGGTCGCAGCTTGGCGACCTGATCAGCAGAAACCGAGCCGGCGGAGTTGCCCCAGGCGGTTCGAATGTAAGTGACGATCGCGGCAACGTCGCGATCGTCCAAGGTTTTGAACGCAGGCATCGCGAACGCATTTGGACGATCCGCGGTGCGCGGCCTGCGCCCGCCGCTCACAATGATGTGGACCAACGAGGTGGCGTCGGCCGTGTCCACGACGTCATTGCCCGCCAAAGCCGGGAAGATGCGCGTCACGCCGCCGCCATCAGCACGGTGGCAGGTTACGCAGAATTCTTCATACGCAGCGCTTGCGTGGGTCAGGTGGTCGCCGGCCGAAGATGAGGCCGTTTGGGTGGCGGCGGAAACGCTTGGTTGTTCCTTGCTCGCCGGAAGAGACTTCAGATAATGGGCGATGGCGGTCAGATCATCGTCAGTCAGATACTGGGTACTATGCTGTACTACTTCGGCCATGTCGCCGAATGCAGCGGTGCGGTCGGTGCTGCCGGTCTTGAGAAAGCTGACGATATCGGCCTCGCTCCACTGGCCGAGACCATCCTTGTCGCCCCGCAGGTTTTTCGCATACCAGCCATCGATGACGGCTCCGGCCAAAAACGCCGGTCCGTCGCGTTCGGTCAACGCTTTTTCGTGCAGGGTGAGCGCGCGGGGGGAGTGGCATGTTCCGCAATGCCCGAGACCTTGCACCAGATAGGCGCCGCGGTTCCATTGCGCGTCCTGGGCAGGATTGGGCCGGAACGGTCCGCGGCGGACCAACATGTCCCAGACGACCAACGGGAAACGGAAGTTCAGCATAAACGGTATGTCGCTCGGCCGATTGGCCCGTTTGACTGGGGCGACCCCGTGCTGAAAATAGTCGTAGAGACTTTCAATGTCGGCGTCGCTGATTTTGGCGAACGAAGGAAAAGGCATTGCCGGGTAAAGGTAATGACCGTCCTCGGCGACGCCCTCACGGACCGCCCGGGAAAAATCTTTGAGGCTGTAGGTGCCGATGCCCGTGTCCGGGTCGGGAGTAATGTTGGTCGTGTAAATCCGCCCGAGCGGCGTTGGCATCGGGAGCCCGCCCGCGAATTCCTCACCGCCGGGAGCGGTATGACAGGCGCCACAGTCCGCCGCCCGGGCCAAATAGCGGCCGCGTTCGACCGGATCGGCCGCAGCGCCCATTTCAGCTCGCGCGGCCGTCGCCGTAAGGACAACAAAGGCGCAAAGCCAATACAGGGCGGCCACTGCCGATTTAGCCTTCGCGTCGAACATCCGCGGGCCGATCATTGGGTGCAGATCATTGGGTGTAAGGCTTGAAGCCGTAGCGCTCGAATATCTTCAGCGCTTCGGCCGAGCGGATGAACTCAAGCCACGCCCGCGCCGCTTCCGGATGGGGCGCGCCTTTCACTTGCGCGCCCGCGTAGGTCGCGGTCACATTGACATCGTCCGGGATGGCGACGTGTTCGATCGGATTGCCGACCTGTTCCTGGAAGGCCGCTTCGGATTGCCAGGTGACGCCGGCATCGGCGCAGCCCTGCATGATCGCCAGCGGAGTCTGCCGATGATGAATGAGCGTCAGATAAGTGCTGCCGTCCTTCACCTTGGTCTCATAAACCGCGGTCACCAGCGCGTCGCCGCCAGCGTTGGCCAGCGCGGCTTTGATCTGGCGCCCAATGCCTTCGTAGGCCGGGTTCGGCATCGCCAAGCGTATTTTGGGCTTGCCCAGATCACCCAATCCGTTGATGTGGCCTGGATTCCCCTTCGGCACCATGATGGTGAGATTGTTGGTGACGTAAGGCACCGCCGGTCCGACCAGGATGCTCCTGTCGATGTTTTCCTGCACTTTCTTCAAACCGCCGAAATAAACGTCGGCCTTGGCGGTCCACGTCATATTGCCGACGGTGATGCGTCCGCCCTTTTCGATCTGCTCGACCAGGCGCCCCGGTGGGATCGTCTCCCAGAAAATGCGACCCTTGAAGTCCGGGTGAGAGGCCTCGAAGGTCAACACCAGATCCTTTGTGGCGAAGAAGTAGTTGCCGCCGAAGAACAGAACCAGCCTGGGATCGGTCAGATCGCCATGAAAGTCGGCGAGAACATCGATTTCCGGAATGGTGAACAATAAGCCTCGGTCGGTCGCGTCGTTGTTGGTTCCCCCTTGCCAGGGCGGCAAAGTGTTTTCTTCAAAGCGCGGCGGTTGCTTGCACATCGACGGCAACGGCTTGCCGGTCTGCTCCTCCGCCAGGGCGGGCAAAGCCAAGAGAACGCCAGCAACGCAGCCGGATAGAAAACAGTGCAGCGTAGACCGCATCCGGTCTCTCCTCATGATCAGCGGCGTGCGGGATTATTTGGCGTAGTGGAAACCCGCTTGCTGTAACAACGGCAGCGTGGCGACAACTCCGGGCGTAAGCACCACCTCCGGAATCAGATGATTGGTCAATTCGGCAGTCAGCTGTTCGAATGACAGCTTGTCGGGATTGATGCCCTTCTTGATCAACCGGTCGGCCAGTTCCGCGATGGCGTTATGGCAGGCGAGGAACACCACGCCGCGGCGCATCAAGGTCGGGACGGCGTTGTCCGCCGATGAAAACACCCCCTCCGGATCCTCGAAGTTCGCCGGATCCGCGGAAGTAATCTTCGGCTCGATCAGCGTATTGGTTTTAAATTTGTCGCCAGTGAAGCTGGCAAGCTGATATTTGTCCCACATGGCTTGGTCGTAAAGCGCCAAATGGGCAGAGCCGTGGGTGCCCGACACACAGAGAAAGTCCGGGTTCTTGTACGACCAGACCTGCGCATTCAGCGAATTACGCATCAGGTTGAGCCAGGGACCGGCGATGTCGACGTGGTCCCAAATCTGTTTTGGTCCCGCCGTGTAACCGATGACTTGGGACAACGCCTCATGGTCCCACTGATCCGGGCTGGTCAAAATCATCGGAACCGATTGAAAATCCCTGCGGCGCGGGGCCCTGCTCAAACTTTCGGCCAAACCTTTGAGCGCTCCGGCTGCCGCCGGGGCGAGGTCGGTGGCGACGGCCGCCTGCGCCGTTCCCGACTGACTGGTCGCGACTGCAAGCGCACCGGCTGCAACGATCGCGCGACGACTAATCATTGGTCTCCTCCTTGATACAGGCGTCATGTGCAAACGCCAGATTACGATGCCATGGTCGGCAAGCGCGCCGCGCTCGGCAGCTGGTTCTTTTAACTCGCGACGGCAGTTACGCCACGCTGGCGCAGCGCCATCTCGACGACCTGAACAAAATCGCCGGCGCTCAGGCTGAGGAAGTCGGTCGGATTACGAGCAAAGAAGCTTTCCACCGCCGGCCGCGCCTCGGTAACGGGCAAGCCGCGCAGCGAAGCTTCCAAATCTAACACAACGCGCGGCGGCGTGATGAAGAAATCGCCGGTGATCAGCACCTCACGAATGCGGTCCCGATGCGCCCCCTCCAGGCGGATATCGGTGCGCACGGTGCCGCCACGGCCGGTCAGCGAGGCGCTCACCAGGGTATCATCCGCAGGCGGCGCATCGAGCATTGTGACAAAGGCGTCGGTGCCGATTTCCTCGCGAAAGGCGCGGTCGGCGAGTTCTTCCTCGTAAGTGCTGATCGGTCCCCACTGTGCGGCAATGCCGAGACCCTCGGTAAAGCCCGCGACCAGACCATGATAGATGGTTTCAAGATCGGGCGAGGAGTCACCCAGGATTTCCCGTATGGTGATAATGCGCTGCGCCGCCAAATCGATCCCGCGCTTGGCGAGCTTCTCCGTCGGCACCTTGAGGCAGGCCAGCATCTTGGCCGGGTCGAAATCGATCAACAGGGTGCCCTGATAGAAGATGAGATTGCCGTCGACGAAACCGCCGGTGCCGCTGATCTTGCGGCCATCGACCTCGATGTCGTTGCGCGGCCGATAGCGCGCCGGCACGCCGAGTTTTTGCAGGCCGAGCGCCGCGGCCTCGCAGATGCGTCGCGTCACCTCTGCGAGATCAGTGAGACCCAGGGTAGCGCGATCAAAAACCAGCTCCCAGCCGATCTGTCCCTCGTCGAAATAGAGGCCGCCGCCGCCGGTAATCCGCCGCACGGTCTCGACACCGTGCGCACGGCAGTATTCAAGTTTGATCTCGTGGCTGAGGAATTGGTGGACGCCAATGAGTGCGGACGGGCGAAAGCGCAGGAAGCGTATCGTGTCGGGAATTCTGTTTTCCCGGCGTGCCTCGATCAACGCTTGATCAAAGGCGATGTTCGCCCGCCCGCCACGCAGGCCAGTAGTAATGACGCGGAATGTTTTGTCTGTTGCGCCGACCATGTGCGTCCCGGCTACGAGCGGGTCCCGTCGCCCATACCGGCTTCGATCTGCCGGCGAGCCTTGCGAATATCGCCGCGGTTCAACTTGAATGGATAAGAAGCGATGTCGCGCGGTGGCGAATCGCCGTACGGCCGATCGCAAGCGGATATGTCATTGGCCTCTTTACCGGGACAACCGGATGTGCGGAAGGCAACGCCGGCGTCGATCACAGCATCGATTTCATCCTGCGGCAGGCCGAAATCGCTCAGCGTGCCGTTAGTGTCGAAGCGCATCCGTTCAAGGCGATGGTCGCGATAATCGATCAGGTAGCGCGCGAGCTGGATGCGGCGCCATTGCGCCCGAGGGGCCGGCGGCAGATGATCCATCAGCGAGCCGCGTTCGGGGAAGAACGCGAACATGTGGCTGTGTCCGCCGAGGTCGCGGATTTTCTGCACCTGGGTCAATACGTCGTGATCGCTTTCGCCCATGCCGACGATGAGATGGGCGCCGAAGCGTTCCGGTCCGAAGATGTCGGCGGCGGCGTAGAGAATGTCCCAGTATTTGTCCCAGCTATGCGGCGACTGCACGCCGGACCCGCGCGTGCGGTCGAATACGTCGCGGTTGCAGGCGTCGAGCGCGACTGTGAAGATATTGGCGCCGAGATCCTTCAGCTCTTGCACGTCCAGCCGCGTCATCGTGGTGGGATTGGACAGAATCGACACCGGTATGTGTTTGATTCGTTCCACCCATTTTTTCAGCACGACGCGGGTGTCGTCATCCGAGCGCGGATGCGTGATCATGCTGATGCACATCCGATGAAACCTGCCGCCATCGCCGCCCGAAGCGACGATGTCGATCACCTGGTCGTAGGGCACTGCCGGCCAGTCGACGCGGATGAAGTTGCGATCGGCATAGTTGCGCTCGGCTTCGCGATGACGCGCCAGCCCGCAATAGGCGCAGTTGGCCCGGCAGCCCTCGGGATAGGTGAGCAGAAGATTGAGGCATCGCGTGCAGCTGGTGCGGTGCATGTAGCCGCCCGTGACGCCAAGCGTGATCGCCGCCGCCGTCGACATCTGCACGTATTCGGGCGAGCGCATGTTCGGGGTGAGGAAATTGTAATTGGGCCGATAGACGCCTTCGGGGCGCACGTCCTGCGTCTTTACCCGCGCGCCATTGCGAGCGTCCGCCGGCACTGCGGCCGGGGCCCGCGGCTGCATCGTGTCTGTATTGTTAAACGCGCGCGTTTCACCGATGAAATCGGGGACCGGACTGCGGGGCATTTCGAGACAGCTCATTACGCCTCCTTACGTGCTTGGCACGTTCATGCAGCCCAGTAGTGCGGTGATGCAATCCAGCCGTCGCTCAGCGCGCGCTCATCGGGACGACCGCCACGCGCATAACACGCCAGCACCCCGCGCCGCCGGCGTAGCGCGCGGCCAAGCGCAGCATCGAAGATGTCACCGAGTTCTTCCTCGTAGCCGTCAAGGGCAGCGGCGCTGCCACCAACAAAATCCGTCGCCGCTCGCGCGGCGAGAGCGCCCGATTGCACGGCGGAGGCAATCCCGGCACCGGTTACCGGATTGGTCAGGCCCACGGCATCGCCCGCCAGCAGGACTGCGGTCTGCCCGAGCCGCCCGATCGATCGCAACCGCCCACCAACCGGAATGGCGCCGCCAGTCAGCGAAAACATCTTGGTGCCGATGCGGCATTCCGCAGAGAGCTTGTCGCAAAGCGCAGCAAGCAACGGCTTCAGCAGCCGGCGCGCCTCAACTGAAACGCCGAGGCCGACATTGGCGACGGCGCCCTTAGGAAACAGCCAGCCATAGCCGCCGCGATAATCGGCGCTCAGAAAGATGTCGGTCGCGTCATGCGGCAGCACCAGAGGAACGGTGACCTGCCGAGTTTCGACGAGATCGCGATTGATTTGTCCAATCGCCGCGCCGACCTGCGAGCGCGGACCGTCGGCTCCGATCAGCACCCGGGGGCGTAAACAGGCACCAGCCGACGTTTTTACAGTACCGTCGACGTAGATGGACAATACAGCTTCGCCATATCGGCACTCGGCCCCATTCAGTGCAGCTTCCTGCGCCAACATGCGGTCGAAGGCGGCACGGTCGATCATGAGGCCGCGAAAATCGTCGGTCACCTTCGGCGCCCGCCGATCGACGAAGGTGAGCATGCGCGCGACCGTCTGCTGGCTCACCGAACGCACGTCGGGCACGTCACGCTCGATCGGCGCCGGCACGAATTCCGCGCATTGTACCGGCGTACCGGCGGCGCGACGGCGCTCCAGGGCGACAACGTTCAGACCGCCGGCGGCCGCGGTCGCCGCGGCGCGACTGCCGGCCGGTCCGAGACCGACAACGAGAACATCCGGCGTCTCGATCGGCATGGCCATCCTCATGCGGCGCAGGCACGCCGTCTGGCGAGCCCATCGAGGGCAATCGAGCAGCAGGCATGCTCCTGCTCGATGGGGCGGCCGATGGCGCGGGCGAGAGCCACGATCCCTTCCGCGGGATAGGCGATGCCGTCGAACCCGGCCATCACCGCATAGGCGTCGGTGATCAGCTTGTGGCGGCCCGGCGGCCGAATGCAGCCAAGCTGCACCGGTGCGTGGCGGATTCGGCTGCGAGCGGCAACAAAGACCTTGGCGACGTCGTCGGTCGAGACGGTCGCAAACGGTTTGCCTAGTGACGCATAGATCGGTGTCACCACCACCAGCACCAAAGCCGCGACCGGATAGCGCGCGACGATGTCGAGGGCGTTTTCCTCGCCCAGTAAATGGCCGTAGTGAAGGCCAATCACGATGTGCGGAACGATCTCCATCGAGGTTGCCGTCAGCGCGGCAAGCGTCGCCTCGAAGTCGGCAACCGGGCGATCGAGATGATAGACGTCGCGGATAGTCTCCTGCGCTCCGATCACGTCGGTCATAGCGACATCGATACCGGCCGCTTCCATATGTTTGGCCCGGCGCTCGTCGAGCAACGCCGAATGTGCGGCAATGCGCAAATAGGGAAACTCTCGCTTGAGCTTCTCGATGGTCGGGTAATAGCGCTCGTACGGCACTTCGTTGCGGCGATTGGAACCGCCGGAGAGAAGGAAGCCGCGTAAATCCTTGATGAGAATCAGATCCCGGACCTTGCGCTCAAGCTCCGCCGGGCTCGTCGCCGCGATCATCGGTTCGAGGATTTTCGCTTGGCAATGATCGCAATTGAGCGCGCACGCGCCGCCGGTGATCGAAAAGGCGGGAAAACTCGCCTTGCCGCAGCCTTTGAGTTCCTCGCTGGCATAGGATCGGAAAGTAGGCGTGAAAAATCGCAACACGCCAACGGGTTGCTCGTGCGCCGCGACCTCGAGCGCCTCGACCAGCGCGCGGTCGAAGGGCAACTCATCAAACGGTTCGATCTCCCGTAACCTATCGAACCAGGACATTGTCTCCCCGTCTCTCCCGTTTAATTTTTTCACCAGTTTATCATATTCACAAACCTATATATGTTTTCGGAGCCCGGCGCTAGTGTCTTGCATTCGCTGGCGCTCTGGGTCGGTGTCGAACAATGAAGACGCTTTGCGTCCTCCAGCACGTTGAAGCCGAATATCTGGGCCTGCTCGAGGATCATTTCGAGGGCCGCAACATCCGTTTCCGCTATTGCCGGCCGTTTACGCCCGGCGCCTCGATACCCGCGAGCGCCGAGGATTATGACGGTCTCATTCTTCTCGGCGCCGGCCCGAAGGGCATTGTCAGCGGCGATTTGATTCCTAGCCTCGGCATGGAGCTGCGCCTCACTCAGGACTTCCTTGATCGCGGATTGCCGGTCATCGGCATCGGTATCGGGGCCTGCATTCTCAGCACCGCGGCTGGCGGCGGGGCCGAGGAAGCGCCGCTGCGCTTCACACTCGATAACGCCCGGCGCATCGTCCCCGACGCGCTCAACGGGCATTTGCCGCAGACGTTTCCGGTCGCGGTCTACATGCGCGACCGTCCGGTTTTGCCAAGCAACGCCAGGGTTTTAGCAGTCGACAACCGCGGCGAGCCGCTGCTTTTTCAAATGCGGAATAATTGCTTTGGCTTTGTCGGCCATCCCGGAACCAAGTCGGCAATGATTGAGGATCTGATCATGGAATTCGACGAGGTGCCTGAAAACACGGCGGAAACGCTTGCCGAGCTACGCGCGGTGCAGGGCGATATCGCGGCGGCCGCCGGCTCGATCATGGTCGGAGTGATCCAGGCAACCCGTTTGATGGAGCACAGTGACTGAATAGCGACAGCCCTCTAGCACACACATTCAAATTTTTCTAATTGACCTATAGCATTCATTCACATTTTGGAATATGTGGTTGCTGGCTGGCGACATTGACCGAGATCAATGAGCACAGTCGCGCGACGCGCAAAGTTTGGGAAGGACGCCCGGATATGGCGAAAAAGCTGATCATCATCATGGTCAACACCGACCCGCGCAACGGCGAGGAGCTTGGTGCGCCGTTCTTTCAGGCGACGGTCGCCGCGGCGATGGACTATGAGGTCGAGGTCGTGTGTACGGCAACCGCCGGCCAGCTCATGAAGAAGGGCATCGCCGAGAAGCTGGTCGTCAAGCCGGGCTCGCCTAAGACGGTCTATGATTTCATCAAGGATGCGCACGGCGCCGGCGTGAAGTTCTATTGCTGCTCGCCCAATCTCGATCTCTTCGACATGACCGAGGCGGACCTCATTCCCGAGTGCGAAGGCATCGTCGGGGGCGCCAAGGTCATCGAGGATGTCATGGAAAATGACGATGCCAGGGTGCTGACCTACTGATGAGCGCGAACCTCGTCCACACGGCCGAACATAGCGACCTGGTCGGGGATCCAGTGTCGCCGACACCTGTGGTCCCCTATGAAAAGCTCGAAGAAGTCTTCGACGATATCCGCTCGCACGTTCTTTACGACCACGAACTGCACGGCTGTCTCAACTGCGGCATCTGCACCGCGACCTGCCCGTCGGCGCACTATTACGACTACTCCCCGCGCGAGATCGTGCAACTGCTTTGGACCGAGAATCTCGAAGGCATCTACGACGCGATGCAGGAAAAAATCTGGTCCTGCGCGCAGTGCTACACCTGCGCCGCGCGGTGCCCGTTCCAGAATTCCCCCGGCGGCTTGGTCATGATCATGCGCGAGGTCGCGATCAAGCACGGCATGCAGTCGGCCAAGGACGTGCTGCGGCCGTTTTCGCGTGTGCTGCTCAAGGTGATTTCCACCGGCAACCAGCTCGCGCCGAACATGATCACACGTGATGCCTTCCCGGATTGGGGCCCGAACGTCACCAAGGTCGACGCCCCGCTCAATATCCTGCGCAAGGCGATCCCGGTGCCGACCATGCACACCATGGACACGGCCTGGGAAGTGAATCTGAAAACCTCGGTCGAGCTTTACACGATCTGGGAGGCGACCGGCGTCCTCGATCAGCTGGAAATGGTCGACGAGAACCTGTTCGACGTCGTCAATGACGTGATGGATGAGAAGCGCGAAGAATACAACGAGTGGCTTGAGGAACAGAAAGACGCAGGGGACGTGGATGAGTGAGACGAGACAGCCCCGGTCTCTGAGCAGCGGAGGATGCCATGGACGACAAGCGTAACGAAGGCTCGTCGGCCTTTACCGGCTTTGGCGCCGAGTGGCGCCCGTCCAATCTAACGCCAAGCGAGGCGCGCGCTGCCACCTCCTGGGTCGAGGCCAAGATCGACCGCCGCTCGATGCTGACCAACAAGGATCGCGTCGCCGACATCCGCGACGCTATGTGGCAGCTCGAGAAGGACGGCGAAATCCTGGTCCACCGGATCGACGAGCGGCACGAGCCGGTCGTAGCGCGCACCCTCTACGGCTGGGAGAAGCGCATCCCCACCACCAACTTGTGGCACCACAAATCGTGCGGCCAGTGCGGCAACATCCCCGGTTATCCGTCGAGCGTGATGTGGCTGATGAACAAGCTCGGTACGCGCTACATCGACGAGACCGACCAGACTTCGTGCACGGCCTGGAACTACCACGGCTCGGGGATCGGCAACGTCGTCAGCCTCGCGGCCGTGTTCCTGCGCAACTTCCACCAGGCCTATATGTCGGCGAAGGCGCAGGGCTTGCCGGTCGGCACCTATTATCCGCTCGTCCACTGCGGCACCTCCTTCGGCAATTACAAGGAGATGCGCATCTTCCTCATGCATTCGGCCGAGTTGCGCGAGCAGGTGAAGAAGATCCTCGGCAAGCTTGGCCGCCTGGTCGACGGCAAGCTGCTGATCCCCGAGGAAGTGGTGCATTATTCCGAGTGGCTGCACGTGATGCGCGATCGCATCAAGCAGCACCAGGTTGTCGACGTCAGCGGCATCCGCGCCACCATTCACCCGGCCTGCCACGTCTACAAAATGGTGCCCGAGGACGTGATCTACGACGACACGGTGATGGACGGCAACCGCGTCGCCGTGTCCACCGGGCTGATGCAGACGCTCGGCGCCCAGGTAATCGACTATTCCACCTGGTACGATTGCTGCGGCTTCGGCTTCCGCCACATCATCGGCGAGCGCGAATTCACCCGCTCCTTCGCCATCGATCGCAAGATCAAAGTGGCAGTGGAGGAAGCGAGGGCCGACGTCATGGTCGGCCACGACACCGGCTGCATCACGACGCTCGACAAGAACCAGTGGATCGGCAAGGCAGTGGACAAGGTCTATGCGCTGCCGATCCTGGCCGATTGCCAGTTTGCCGCGCTTGCGCTCGGCGCCCATCCTTACAAGCTGGCGCAGCTGCATTGGCACGCCTCGCCATTCGAGGGACTGTTGGAGAAGCTCGGCATCGACTGGCAGAAGGCCAAGGTCGAGTTCGAGCAGTATCTCGAGGAAGTCAAGGCCGGGCGCATCGAGACTCTTTACGACCCAAAACGCGCGATCACCTCCGGTCCGGGCTACGTCAAACCGAAGGCTATCGCCGCGCTTCCAGGAGGCGCGGAATGAATCGTCCGGTCCTCATTGTTGGTGGCGGCCCTGCCGGCCTATCGGCCGCGCATTCGCTGGCCACGGCTGGGCAGCGCGTGGTGTTGGTCGATAAAGCCGTCCAACTCGGCGGCGCGCCAATCCTGTCGGGCTACGCCAAGTTGGTGCCGTCCGGCGAGTGGGCCAAGGATGCCATCGGCGGCATGGTTAAGCGGATCGAGACGAATAAGCTCGTCGACGTTAGGACCAACACGACGGTCAAGACCTTCGTCGGCGGCCCCGGCGATTTTCGCGCCACGTTGTCCGACGGAACGAACATCGACGCCGGCGCCGCCATCCTGTGCACCGGCTTTACCCATTTCGATTCCATCAACAAGCCGGAATGGGGCTTCGGCACTTATCCCGACGTCGTCACCACGACCCAGGTCGAGCAGATGTTCTCGTCTGGCAAAGGCGTGCGGTGTCCGTCTGACGGGCGCGAGCCGCAGCGGGTTGCTATTCTCCTCTGCGTCGGCTCGCGTGACCGCCAGATCGGCCGCGAATGGTGCTCCAAAATCTGCTGCACGGTGTCTTCGAACCTGGCGATGGAAATCCGCGAGGCGCTGCCGAAGTGCAGCGTTTACATCTATTACATGGATATCCGCACCTTCGGCCTGTACGAAGGCCAATACTATTGGGAGAGCCAGGAGAAGCATAAGGTCAAGTACATCAAAGCACGCATCGCCGAAGTGACGTCGGACGGCAAGCGGCTGATCGTGAAGGGCGAGGACACGCTGGTGAAGCGTCCCATCACCATTCCCTTTGATATGGTCGTGCACGCCATCGGCATGGACCCCAATGTTGACAACATGACGTTGTCGGCGGTGTTCGACGTCAAGCTGGAGAAGTACGGCCACATCCAGAAAGCCTCGACCTATTCCAACATGTCGGCGACCTCGCGGCCCGGCGTCTTCGTGGCCGGCGCGGCGACGGGACCCGAGACCATCGACAACTCCATAGCCCAAGGCCAATCCGCGGCGATGGCGGCGCTCACACTGGTCCGCAGCGCCCTCTTGGAGGCGGCCGAGTGATGTGGGCGATCGGCAGCCATAAGCCCAAGGCGGCGCTTGCGCCGAAGCGGCCGGTGCTCGACCTGTCCGGCCCCAAGCTGCGGCGGGCCTTCGAAAATCTGGTCGAATCCGCCGAAGACACCGGCGGTGTCGAGCGCTATGTCGGCGCGCTGGCGCTCAAGGCCTCCTTGTTCGAGGAGGTGCTCGGCAAGGGCCAGGTCAGCGAATTGACGGAGCCCGAATTCTACGACCTCGCCGCCTTCATCACGCCGGTACGCCGGCGCATCGGCGCCTGGCTCGGCCGCAACGGTTTTGCCGCTATGCGCGGGCGCCTAGTCGCGCTGCTCGACGGCTGGTCCGATCTGCGCACCGCCGATCAACGGCTCAACGCATTTGTCGCCAGCTTTCCCGCCGACCGCGAACACCGCTGGTCGCGCGATCTCGCCGCCGAGGTCTTGCACTTCGCGGCACCCGACCGCTATCCGCTGATGACGCGCTGGATGTGGGACGCCCGCGTCAATACCGGCGTGCTACGCGAGATTTGGCACAGCGACAATAATGCCGACGCCGGCGCCATCGCCGTCGGCGATGGCTTCGCCACCTTCGCGACGCTGCGCGAGGAATTGGAAGGCTTTCTCCAGGCGAACGGCGTGTTCCGCGATGTGGCATTCTACACCGACCTGCTCTGCGCTCACATCTATGCCGCCTACATCAATGACCGGGGCGGCCAGTACCTGCACGCGGATTTCTGCGGCGGAGGGAAAGCTGATGCGATGGCGCACACCCGCCGTCTCCTCGGCCTCGATGCAGTCGATACCGAATCCGGCCGGACCCGCCTCAAGCTGATCGACGGCGAAGCCTATGTGCTCGGCGAACCGCGCCGGCTGAGTTCGTGAAGGAGCGACCATGCCGATTCACGAAAAATCGCTGATCCGCCCCGAAAACCTGGTCACCCACGAGCATTTGGAGATTGAGGGCGTCGACGTCTCCGGCCACTGGAGCACGTTCATCAACTCGCGCGCCGTGACCGACTACAACGAGCAGATGGAAGAAGAGATCGCGGCGTTGCCGGGCGGCGAATTCATCCACCGTTGCTGGCAATGCGGTTCGTGCACAAACTCCTGCACGGTCAACGCCATCAATCCGGACTTCAACCCGCGCTACTGGATTTATCTGATCCGCATGGGTTTTGAAGACGAGCTACTGCGCGACAAGGACATCATCTGGCAGTGCGTCTCCTGCAACAAATGCACCTATGCCTGCCCGCGCGATGTCAATCCGGAAGGCGTGATGAAAGCGACCGCCCATTGGCTCGAGCTCAAGGGCCACACGGAGAAAAAGCCTTCCATGGTGTTCGACGAAGCTTTCTCCGAACAGGTGTTCGCCACCGGCAAGATCGAGGATGGCAAAGTATTGCGCGACTTCTTCGCTCGCACAAAGCAGCCCCTTTTCCAGGACTGGCTCGTTGCCCTGGTGCGCGGATTGGCGAGCCGGCTTCCGGTCGGACTGCTGTTCAAGCTCGGTGTTGCAACGCTGTTTCATCCGCGCACGCGCGGCTGGAAACGGGCGAGCGCGGCGATCGCCGAATACGTTGACGAGCGCAAGGTAGCCGATCGCCAAGCGCTGGGCCTCAACGCCCAAGGAGCGGAGTAATGAGCGGCAAGTACCAAAAAGTCGCCTACTATCCGGGCTGCGCGCTCGAAGGCACCGGGCACGCCTACAATCGCTCCACCAAGGAGCTCGGCAAAGCGCTCGGCCTCGAGATCACCGAGCTCGATAACTGGAATTGCTGCGGCGCTATGGAGGTCAAGAACGTCGATCCCAAACTGCAGACCTATCTCTCGGCGCGCAACCTCTCGATCGCGCAAGACATGGGCTTCGACACCGTCATGGCGCCGTGCAACGGCTGCTATCACAATCTGAAAAAGGCGGAATACGACCTCACCAACGATGCCGGCTCGCGCGAGGTCAATCAGCGTCTCTCGAGCAAGGCCGGGCATAAGACCTATGAGGCCGGCAAGGTCACGACCATCCATGCGCTTGACTGGATCAAGGAAGCGATCGGCGAAGAAGGCCTGAAAGCGCGGGTGAAGAATTCGCTCAGAGGCCTCAAGGTGGCCAACTACTACGGCTGCATGTACACGCGCCCGCGCCACATCTTTCCGGAAAAGGACAAAGGACCGGGCTCGGAGTCGACCTCGAAGCCGCACTTTATGGATGACCTGTTGGCCGCGGCCGGCGCCGAGAACGTTGAATATCCGCTTAAGACGGCATGCTGCGGCGGCGCCCATACGCTCTCCGACAGCGATACTTCGACCAAGCTCGTGCTCAATCTCCTGACCACGGCGGAAGCCTGCGGGGCCGACGTCATCGCCACCGAATGTCCGACCTGTCACACCGGGTTGGAGATGCATCAAATGCGCGCCGAAAAAGTATTCGGCCGCAAGACCACGGTGAAGATTCTCTACTTCACCCAGCTGCTCGGCATGGCGCTCGGTCTTTCAACGCGCAAGGTCGGCGTCCACGAAAATTTTTCCGAATCTGCGGCTTTCCTGCGCGCGCGAGGGTTGGGCTGATGAGCGGCACACGCGTCACCCAGTTCGACGAAACCGCGGCGCGGCTCGACGCGATAATCGCGGCGCCGGACGCAACGCTTTCCGCGACCGCGATGGTGCTTGCCGATGAATTATTGGCTGCCGGCGAAGCCGTCCTCGAGGCGTGGCTGTTGGCTCACGACGCGACGCCGACCACGCGCAAGGCTGAGGGCTTTCGGCTTTTGGCCCTGCAGCGCCAGGGCGCTCGTGGCGACGCAAGCTTCAACGCTTGCCGCGAAACCTGCCGCGAGCTGGTGTACCACCGCAATCTTGTCTGCGGCGATCCCGCGCACGCTGACACCGCGCGCCGGCTCCGCCTTGGCGCCATGGTGGCAAGACATCTGGCGCTCTTTATCAGTGGCAAGCTCGAAGTTTCGGGGCTTGGCGAATTCTGCTGTTCGTCGCGACCGCTGCGCCAACGCGAAGCTGCGGCGCGGCCGGCGGAAAATCGCGTCATAGATTAGGAGGATCAAATGCCGACTGTCCGCGGCTGCCAACTTCCCGACGAGCTTCTCTATGATGTTGAGAACAACATCTGGTATCGCGACAACGGCGACGGGACCGTGACCGTCGGCATGACCGCGGTGGCCGCCGCCATGGCCGGCCAGCTTGTGGCCTTCACCGCGAAGAAGGCGGGTCGCGCGGTGCAAGCCGGCAAATCGTGCGCCACCATCGAGTCGGGCAAATGGGTCGGACCGGCGAAAGTCGCCTTCGACGCCGAGGTGGTTGAAGTCAACGACGCGCTGACCGGCACGCCCAAGCTCGCCAATAGCGATCCCTATGGCCAAGGCTGGATGGTCAAGGTCCGCCCCAAGGATTGGGCCGCTGCAAAGGCGAACCTCGTTCCGGGCAGCGCGGTCGCCGCGCCCTACGAAGCCAAGATGACCGCCGACAATTTTGTCGGCTGCGCGTGAACAGCAGGACCGATCGGCAGTGAGTGAAATAGCAGAAACCAAGCCCACGCTGACGAGCCGCGGTCTGGGGGCGTTCGCCGCCGCACAGAGCTATTTTCCGGGCGTCCTAGTGAGCCTGATCATCGCCGTCGCCGCAACGTTCTTGTCCGAGCACTACGGCGGGCCGGTCATGCTGTTCGCGCTTCTGCTCGGCATGGCTTTTTATTTTCTGTCGCAGGAAGGCCCTTGCGTCGCGGGTATCGAGTTCGCCTCAAAGCGCATCCTGCGCGTTGCTGTCGGCCTCTTGGGCGCGCAGATTACGATTGCCGAAATTATGAAACTCGGCCCGACGCCGGTCGTCATGGTGGTCGGCGCGGTCACTCTGACCATTTTGTTCGGCGTGCTCGGCGCTCGCGTTGCCGGCTTAAGCCGCCCGTTTGGAATTCTGACCGCCGGCGCGGTGGCAATCTGCGGCGCTTCCGCCGCGCTCGCGATCTCGTCGGTGCTGCCGAAAGGCGAGAACCACGAGCGCGATACCGTTTTCACCGTGATCGGCGTCACCGCGCTGAGCACGATTGCGATGATCGTCTATCCGGTGATCATCGCCTTTTTCCACCTCGATCACGCGGCGATCGGCGTCTTCCTCGGCGGCACCATCCACGACGTGGCCCAGGTGGTCGGCGCCGGCTTCAGCGTCTCCGACGAGACCGGTAACGTCGCCACCTTCACCAAGCTTTTGCGCGTAGCAATGCTGCTGCCGGTGGTGGTGACACTCTCGTTCCTGTTTCACGCCCACAACACCAGCAAGGCCGGCCGGCAATTGCCCGGCTTCCTCGTCGTCTTTGCGGTGTTGGTGGTGATCAACAGCATTGGCGTGATTCCGACGCCGGTGCTCGCCGCGCTTAAGGATATCTCGCGCTGGTGCCTGATCACCGCAATCGCCGCGCTTGGCATGAAGACGTCGCTTAAGGCAATGGCCGAAGTCGGCGGCCGCGCGATCGCGTTGATTGTCGCCGAGACGGTGTTTCTCGCCGTCCTCGTGCTGATGATCGTGCTGTGGAGATTCTGATTAGGAAAGGCGCAGCTGCGACTGCGAAACGGGAAAGCGATAGTGCGATGAACAACGACAGCAATACCAAGCGCATGTCGATGATTGTCACCAAGGGCACTCTGGATTGGGCTTATCCGCCCTTCATCCTGGCTACTACGGCCGCTGCCATGGGCATCGACGTGACCATGTTCTTTACCTTCTACGGTCTCACGCTGCTGAAGAAGAAGCTGAACTTGAAAGTCTCGCCGCTGGGCAATGCGGCCATGGAAATGCCGATGCTCGGCATGCATATCGGCATGCCCAATCTCGTCGCTGCTATTCCCGGCGTCGACGCCGCGGCGACGGCGATGATGAAAAGCCTGATCAAGAAAAAAGGCGTTGCCTCGATCGAAGAGCTGCGCAGCATGGCATTGGAAGCCGATGTGCAGATGATCGCCTGCCAGATGACCATGGATCTCTTCGAATACAAGCTCGACGATATGATCGAGGGGCCGGTGCTCGGCGGCGCCGCCACTTATATCGAGAACGCGACGAAGTGCGACATCAATCTTTTTATCTAAGCAAAGAGAAGGCACATGGCCGACCAGCTTCTGGATGCAAAAGGACTAAACTGCCCGCTCCCGATCCTGCGCGCAAAAAAAGCGCTCAAGGACGTGGCAATGGGGGGCACGCTTGAAGTACTCGCGACTGACCCCGGCGCGGTCAAGGACTTCGAAGCCTTCTGCCGGGCAACCGGCAACGAGCTGCTCGCATCAAAGGCGGACGGCAAGATCTTCAGCTTCGTCATAAAGCGGATGTCTTAGGGCAGCTGGGCGCCGAGATTTCGATGGCAGCGAACCCCTTGTACATCATGCTCTGCTCCGGCGAGCACGAGAAACTGCAGATGGCGGCGATGATCGCTTCAGTCGGGGCCGTGTCGGAACGTCCGGTCGAAATGTTCGTCAGCATGAACGCCATTCTCGCATTCGCCAGGGAAGCGCCGCCGAATGGGCGCTATCGCGGCGGTGCGTTTTCACAGCTCATGAAGGACAAGCATGCCCCCGACCCGCTCACGCTGCTTCGCCAGGGCAAGGAGTTCGGCGATCTGAAGATCTGGGCGTGCTCGATGGCTCTCGATGTCGCGGGCTTGGAAATGGACCATCTCGCTGAGGAACTGTTCGACGGCCCCCTCGGGCTGACGAAATTTCTATCCGACGCCGAAGCTGGGCAGCTTGTTACTTTGTAAGGGCGGCATCGAAGATGGCAGAAAGACACGTGGTCGATGCGCGCGGCGCCTTTTGTCCTGGGCCGTTGATGGAATTGATCGCTGCGCTCAGGCATGCCGCGATCGGCGACGAACTCGAGGTCTGGTCGACCGACAAGGGTTCGGCTGCGGACATTCCTGCATGGATAAAAAAGGTCCGTCACGATCTCGTATCGGTCAATGAGGCCGACGGCCATTGGAGCATCGTGATCCGAAAAGCGAAGTGAAAGTGACCACTGGCGAGGCCGTCCAAAGAGATGGCGACGCCACACCGACAACGAGGGAGGAACGACATGCCGAAGAAAATTTTGATTGTTGGCGGCGGTCTCGCCGGAACGATCGTCGCAAACGGCCTATGCCGTCAACTGAAAGACGAACTGGCTTCCAGCGCAGTCGCGATTTCGATGCTGGGCGCATCGCCCAAGCACATGTATCAGCCGGGACTGCTTTACGTGCCCTTCGGCCGAATGCGCGAGTTGGAGCTGTTCCGCGATCAGCGCAAGGTGCTGGACCGTCGCGTGCCTTATTTTGTCGATCCCGCCAAGCATATCGACACCGACAAGAAGACGGTCTTAACCGAGTCCGGCAAGAGTCACGCTTATGATTTTCTTGTGATCGCGACCGGTTCGCGAATTCGCCCGGACACCATACCCGGGATGGCCGAGGGCGCCCATTGGTTCTATGACCTCGACGGCGCCCGAAAGATGCGCGACGCGCTGCGCGATTTCCAAGGCGGCAAGATCGTCGTCAACGTCAACGCGCCGCACAAGTGCCCGGTGGCGCCGCTCGAAATCACTTTCATGTTGCGCGATTTTCTCGCCGCCAAGGGCGTCCTCGACAAGAGCGAGATCATTTACACCTATCCGATCGGGCGACTGCACGGTCTCGAGCCGGTGGCGCAATGGGCGGTGCCCGAGTTCGAGCGCTGCGGTATCAAGTCAGAAACCTTCTTCAACACCAAATCGGTCGATCCCAAGCAGAAGACGATTACCTCTGAAGAGGGATCGACTCTGAATTATGATCTTCTGGTTACGATTCCGCCACATACCGGCCAGCAGGTCATCATCGATTCGGACCTTGGCAAAGGCGGCTGGGTGCCGACTCGAGCGCGACACTCTGCTGCGTGATGGGTCGAGCGACGTCTTCATCGTCGGCGACACTACAAACATACCGATCTCCAAGGCCGGCTCGACCGCGCATTTCGAGGCCGATACGATCGTCGATAATTTGTCGTCGCTGATCAAGGAGGACCGCTGGGCACGGAATTACGATGGCAAGGTGTTTTGCTTCATGGAGACCGGCCTCCATTCCGGGACCTATGTCTGGTTCAACTATACGACACCGCCAAATCCCGGCCCGCCCTCGCAGATGATTCACTGGTTCAAGCTGGCCTATAACCGAATGTATTGGCTGTCAGCCAGCGGCTTACTTTAAGGGGGCATCACCATGAATGACCTTTCTCATTCCAACATGCCGATCGACGAGCTCGGGCAGTTGCAAAAGGCTGCCCGCGAAGCCCTGACGGATTCGATGGTGGAGCGTCTCGCCATCACCGGTGCAAACGCACTCCAGTTGCTCGACCGGCTCAACGACGAGCGTACCAGCGACGCGATCAACGTCCTGATTGATCGGGTGACCGAACTTCACCGCGTCGGCGCGCTCAACACACTGTTCGATATGGTTGTACTGCTGCATGCTGCGCGGGATGCATCGACCGACAATATCATTGAGCGTCTGTTCGGCTTCGTCGAACAGATAATCAACACGGTCGGCAACGAGGCGATGGCAACGCTTGCCAGCAATACTCGGCAGGCGCTCGACGAGGCTGCCGCGGAAGCGGCGCAAACCGCCCCACGCGGCGGGCTGCTCGCGACTATCTCGATGCTCTCGAAGCCCGAAGCGCAGCGCAGTCTGGCCTTTCTTTTAAGCTTCGGCGAAAAGCTGCAGCGCTCGTCGGCAGGTCTTTGAGGCGTCTGTTGGCGCAAAGAAGGGCCGGTACCAGCCTGTTTGGTTGGCCGGGCCGGTTGCATTTCCGCCGGCTGGATGGTTTATGCAGCCAACAACACGAATTCCGTGAGTGAACATATGAAGCAGCGATACTTGATTAACCCGGGCAAACCTGACCTTGACATCGACGCGCTGATCGGCAGCGCGCAACAGGCCAGCGCCTTCTTGAAGGCCTTGGCCCATGAAGCGCGGCTCCTGATTCTCTGCTTGCTGATCGAAGAGGAAAAGTCGGTAACGGAGATCGAAGAATTACTCAGTCTGCGCCAGCCAGCAATTTCGCAACAGCTCGCTCGGCTCCGCGCAGATGGTCTGGTGGAGACGCGCCGGGAAGGTAAGAACATTTTCTATTCACTGGCGCGACCCGAGGTTCGCGAGGTCATTGGTTCGCTGCACCGCGCCTTTTGCCAGGAGCCGCGCGCCCGCTCACAGGCAGGGCAGAAGCGCGCAGTCGCTCGCGCCGCGGCGCGCGCGAAAGGGGCCGGTCGCCGAGTTCCATTCCCCCGCAAAGCGGTTGCCGCCAAGGTCTCGATAGTTGCACGGTAGAGCGCTCCTTAGCGGGCGGGGATGCTGAGCGGAAAATCCCTGCTTTCAAATCCATTCTGTCGCGCCGTCGGAAATTTCCGGTTCTTTGGCGTGGGGAATTTCGCCGAAATTGTTGGATTTACCGTCAATTGTCATTCCGACCGCTGAAGATCCTTTTGGCGGGTCGACCAGACGGTTCGAGGACATTTGTCGGAAAGCGTTAGCAGCATAGGCATTTTGATGACTCTGAACCAGCCGGTCTGAGGTTCATCTAAGGATGCGCCGTACGGCGTTTCACGAAGCGCATGTCTGCCCCGCTTATTAACTTTGCACAATGTATATTCTACGTACCGCTTCTCATATCGATCACACGCGTTGCCAACATTTCCAGCAAACCTTCCTCGCTATCGAATAGCGAAAATTCATTCAGATTGAACTTGTCAAAATATCGTAGGGCTTTCATACGTTCTGACGCCGGAACGGTTATTTTCCAAAGCATATCCTGATTCAGCCCGTCCCGCTGATAGAAGACGCCCTCGTGGGGCATGAAGTGCCATTGTCCGTCGATATACGCTACGCAAATCGTGTAACGGGATTGCTGTCTGAAATGTCGCTTGTGGGTTTTCAATATTGGGCCAAAGCTAATGATCTGAGAGTGCGGGCCCCCGACTTTAATATTTTCCGGCCGCTCGTGATACGCATAGACCGCGACATCACCTTTATGCCGTGCGCGCGCGAAGGCAAAGTAGGCGGCTACGTATGTCGAGTTGGTCCAGTCCAGTAACGGCGACGGAAAACCGCCATGCCGTAGATGCGCCATGTACGTAAGCCCTTCGGCGAACGCGAATTGAAAACGGTCGAACTCCCTGCACACAGGGTCAATGTCTTGCGGCTTAATCGCTTCAAACGAGCCGCCCGTCAACGTCTCAATTGCAGGTTTTATTTCCGAAATGACATGAAGGTAAGCGCTCACAGCGCTAAGTTTCGGAGCGCGCCGTTCGAGGGTCGTGAATAAAGGCCATTCCGAATCGGCTTGGCCCCGAAACCAGAGTTCATCCCACAACTTACGGGTCGGGTCCTCAAACTTCTTTATCTCCCCTTCGAATTCCTCCCAGCTGGCGGTTCGGATTATTTTGACGTGCCTGCCGCGCAATTGCTCAGCGGTAGGATGCACTTCGACCATGAAACATACCCTCCCCTGCCGCGGTCGGAGGTTACAATCATAGATAGCCCCGTCCCCGTTCGCAACGACGCCACGCACTCCGCGGCGCCGTACACGAACGGAGGACACCTGATGGAACACGTCCTGCTCATTGTCACCCTATGCAAGCTGATCGGCGCAGCGACTTCCTGCACGGGAGGGTTTGACGAGGTAATCACCTCAACGACCCAAGCTCAAAAGTTCGGCTTCCCGTCCTTCACGTAGAAGACCTGCAATATGGTGGCAGAAGCCGCCGTGGTGGACTGGAAAATCGACCAATTCGTCTACTCGTCCGACCGCTACCGCATCCTCGGCTGGAGTTGTCCGAAAGAGAAGGAATACGTCGCGCGAGGGAGGGCTTAATATGCACAACGGTTATCACGCCCTCTCGCCGCCTACCGAATGTCATTTCTGCGGACATAGGCTTCGACCCGCGCGAGGCAATCGCGGCAATCACGAAAAAGCGCTGAGGCCGATTATGGCTCGCAGCGGTCGGTTGTGATATTGAGGGCGCCACACGATGTAGCGGAGCAAAAGTGGAGCAAAAACCAGAGGCACTCTTTCTAACCCTTTGATTTTGCTCGCAAGCCGGGTTAGCTCAGCGGTAGAGCAGCGGTTTTGTAAACCGTTGGTCGGGAGTTCAATCCTCTCACCCGGCACCAAGCCTCGCCAACTGCGTGATCGACGCCGAAGCGCCGACAAACAAACAGGAGAACAATATGCGGAGGACATTCGCGGCCATGTTGCTCGCGACGTCAGTGCTCGCCGGAGCGACCAGCGCCTTCGCCATGGGCGCCGGCGGGGCAGGCGGCGGCGGAATGGGCGCAGCAGGCACGAACTACGGCACTTCTACGATGCCGAATTACATGCCGCCTTCGAACACGTCGACCCACTCGGCCAAGCAGGTCAAACACAAGCATAAGCACGTCGTGAAACCGTAAAAGCTCTGAACGCAAAGCGTGCCGAATGCGTGTTCACCGTGTCAGACGGCTGTTCGGGCTGTCGGCACAAGGAGGCTGCAAAGATGAAACGGACTTTTGCCCTGATCGCGATGGTTGGGTTGATGTTGTCAATAGATTCACCGCTCGCCGGCTCTCACGCTGTTGCCGCCTCCGCGAAATGCGCGGCGTTTTGCGATAATTGGTGCGCAAAGAACTTTGCAATGAAAAATCCCACAGCTTGCAGCGAGCGGTGCCAACTCAAGCATTGTAAATGACGGGCGAATTCCCGCTGTCGAATGACGCCACGGATGATGCGGTCGTCATTTCACCGTGACGGTTATGACCGGCGACATGATCGGTGGATTGAACGGAATATGCGTCCAGTCGCCGAGCACGAGTTGCAGCGTGTGTTGGCCCGGCGGAAGTGTCACCATGGTCTCGGTTTGCCCGCCGCCAAAATGCACGTGCTTGGGGTCACTGGGGATCGGCTGCTTCAATTCATCCGGCGAGAGCGTAGCGTCGATTAAGAGATGATGGTGGCCGGTATTGGCCTTCTCGACACCGGCCGGCGCAACGCCCATGCCGCTCAAGCCGAATTGGACCTTGAACGGACTGGTGACCGTGTCGCCATCCTTCAGGTTGATGAAATAGACGACGGCATTGGGCGGGGCCGCCGTCTCCCCCAGCGCGATGGCAGGAAGGCCGATCATCGCGGCAAGCAGCAGACAGCGACGGAGCGCTGAATATGGCATCATCTTGGTTCCCCCTGCGCTGAGCATCACGCCGCGCGAGATTGGCATATAATCCCACCGAATTTGAAGCCGCGTCGCTGCTAGCGTTTTCAACTATAATCGTGCGCGGCGCGCATAAGCTCAACTATTTGCGCTTGGATCGCGATTTGCGGGCGGCATAGCGGGCGTCCCTGGCCGCCTTTTGTTCGGCCTGCAGCGCACGTTCGCGCTCGACGCGTTCGGCCTCGGCGCGCTCAGCTTGAATGGCGGCGTCACGCGCAGCCTGCTGCGCGCGTTCGGCTTCGCGGGCCTTCTTTTCGGCTTTTTCCGTCTCGCGGGCATTTTTGAGAGCCCTGCGCTCGGCTGCACTTGCCGTTCGAGCTGTCAGCCGGTCGGCGAGCGCCGGGTCAGCCGTCTTGGCGCGAAACTTCTCCAGGGCCGCCTTCTTGGCCTTGGCCGCGGCCTGTTGCCGCTCCAGGAAATCCGGTTGCTTAAAGCCGCTCATCTATCTCGACCGTGAATGGGGTGCTGCCGCGGATCGGCAAGCTTGTATGCAACTCCTGCCATCAGCGCTCGCGCCAGCCAACCACGGTTGCTTCGATGGGGCTGCTCGTATCCACGCTTTGCCAAGCACCGCTCCGCCATCGGCACAGAAACGGAATGACATAGGTGCCGACATGATCCTCGCAGAGAAGCTCGAGCGGCTGGTCCGCCGGCGGTACGCCCTCGTGAGTGAAAGCGTCGATTTGCGCTTGCCGTGTCGCCATATGATTTTCGATTATCCGCCGCTAGGGGGCGATGCGGGCGCGGACCACTGCGATAGCATCGTGACGTGCTTATATGACGGTGCTAAGTACGAAATCAACCAGCGAGGACCGAATGGCATTCAAGGCAAATTACGGAAGAGATCGAGCCGAGCGAGCGCGGGCGGCACGCGCCAAGAGCGAAGAGAAACAGCGCAAGAAGGACGAGAAGGCGGCGCTTCGCAAAGCCGAGCGCGAGGGCGCCGAGCCGGCGGCAGCGGAGGAGAAGCAGAGCTGACGTGCTTTGCGGTCGCAAAACAACGAAATTCCGGCACGCGGTGCCTCATCCCGGTCCACCAATTGTGAATTTGAATTGCACGCCAGCGGAAGCTGCCGTGGTTCGGCGATCTTGGTTCAGCGATAGCGTAGCGTTTTTGTAAAGCGTCGGTCGGGGATTCAATCCTCTCGCTCCGGCACATCTAATACCTATGTCGCTTTTCGTCGCCGGGAAGTTTCCCGCGGTGCCGCCCAATCTCGGAAGAAAAGATCCCACGTCGCCCGCCGTTAGCCCGGTCCTCTTTGCGGCCGTGCTGCGGCCGAGGTGGTCGACATCCCAACATTGGCCTCGTGTTCAGCCTTAAAAGCCGAAAAACGGTGCAGATTATCCAAAACGCAACTATACCGTGTGTCAGCGGAACTTGCCATGTCGGCAAGCAACCGCTGGAAACACGCTCAAAACGGGAGCCGTCATCATGCCTTACGCCGTGTTTCGCCGCGCCAGCCTTCCTGGCTGCTGTGGCGTCGCCTTGCTCGCAGCCTTGGCCGCGACGGCAGCCACCACTACGGAAGCCCTCGCCTGCAGCTGCACCGATTTGAAAATTAGCCACGCCAACGCCGCGACGGTGAAGATCTGCTCCAACAATGATTTGGACTTCGACGAATGTGCGCGCGCCGCCGGCTCCGCCGGCAATGGTTGCGCGGGTAGTACCTATGCGTACACGTGTCCGGTCGGCGTGAATTCCGCTGCCGGTTTGAAGCAGAAAACCGGCTTTGAAGCGGACGCGACACTCACCGGCACCGCCGGCGAATGCGCGAGCGGACAGGCCTTACAACTCACCATCACCAGCAACGGATCGGTGTCGAAACCGAAGGTGCTGGCCACGCCGAGCGGCGACGTCACTGTTGGCACTTACACCGTGACGATCACCAATGATGGGCGACGCAAATATCCGGACGTGGGCGACAAGACCCCCGGTAACAATCCGTTCTATGGGGCTGATAGCTACACCAACGCCGCCGCAGCTGATCTGCTGATGCAGGAAACGGCCACGCATCTCAAATGGTGGGACAATACCGACCAGCAAAAGGACAAGGCCTCGGAAGCCGCGACCTGGAAATACCGCTTCTTCTCCTACGTGACCGGGACGGCGGGACAAAACAGCTGTGGCTGTGTCTTCGACATCGACGTGGGCTGGCCGGCCAACACCGCCGCCACCACGACGTTCACCAGCGTTGGCGGTTCCAGTACCCACTGCACGTTCTGATCCTGACCTGTCTGCAACAGCGGACCAGGTCCGCGCCGGCGCGCAACCCGCTGCGGCACGTCAGCGCCCCAATATCGCGCGAGCCTCCCATCGCGCCACACCAGCACAGGAACGAGCGGCGCCGCGGCTGCGCTTTTGCATGAACCAGCGCCGGAGAGCGGCCACGAATTCGTGAGTGGTCCGGGCGTTCCCCGCGGCGCTAGATTTTGACGAAGCCTGCGCGTTACTGCTCGGCGCGCGCTTTTCGCCGCCGAGGGAATAAAAACGATGTCGATATTGACCCGCCGCGCACTCCTTGCCAGCTCCGCTGCAGCGGCCCTCGCCGGGGGCGCCGATCCCGCCGCAGCCGCCGCCCCGCCCGCTGGCGCGGAAGTGCCCGGCATCTATCGCTACCGGATCGGATCGTTCGAGCTGACTGCGCTCTATGACGGCATCTGGTATCGGCCGATCACCGAAAAGTTTATCCGCAATGCGCCGTTTGCCGAAGTCGAAAGCGCGCTTACGGATGCGTTCATGCCGGCCGACAAGCTGGCGACGCCGTTCACGACGCTCGTCGTCAATACCGGCAAGAAACTCGTGCTCATCGATACCGGCACCGGTGGCCAGGTCGCGCCGTCAGCCGGCGTGTTGCGCAACAATCTTGCGGCTGCCGGCATCGATTCGAAGGCCATCGACCTGATCGTGATCTCGCATTTCCACCCCGACCACATCAACGGCATCAAGGACAAGGACAACGAACTCATCTTTCCCAATGCCGAGATTATGGTGGCGGCGGCGGAATGGAAGTTTTGGATGGACGACGCCAATCTGAATGCCGCAGCGGCGGATTTGAAACTCACCTTCCGCAATCAACGCCGGATATTTTCCGATATCGCGAAGCACGTCACCCGCTTTGAGCCGGGCGCCGAGGTCGCCTCTGGGATTGTCACGCTGGCGGCGCCCGGCCACACTCCGGGTCACACCGTGTTCGCCATCCATTCCGGCGAGCAATCGCTGCTGGTGCTCGGTGACACCGCACAGCATCCCGCCGTGTTCGCGCGCCATCCCGATTGGCAGGCGGCGTTCGATATCGACGGCGACGCTGCCGTGGCAACCCGTAAGAAACTCTTCGATCGCGCCGCCGCCGACCGCATGCTGGTGACCGGCTATCACTTCCCCTTCCCGGCCTGCGGCCATCTGATCAAGACCGCCAGCGGCTATGAGCACGTGCCGGTCGAATGGCAGCCGACGTTGTAACGGGCCGAGCGAGTGAAATTCTAGCATTCCTGACGCTTCTGTCACTCCCTGTCATTTCTGTCATGGTTCAGTCGCGTGCTGTCCCCACGATCACATTTGCTCGATGAAGCGGCCAACTCGCGCCAAGCCGACAATGGGCTTGTATGATGCGTTCATTGACCCTGCGGAGAGACAATCATGAAAGTTACGCTTTCGCTTGTGGCCGCGTTTGTGCTTTCAGCCATTCTCGTTGCTCCGGAGCTGGCGATCGCAGCCGGCGAAGACAATCCCGCGCCGCCACCCAGTCAGGACAAGTCGAAAGACACCCAGACCAAAAAGCAGAAAAAGGATAAAAGCAGCTCGGCAGAGGATTTTTTGCGCGACTATCACGCCGCCTACGCGCTCATTTACGACAAGGGCGACTACGTCGCCGGCATCACCGCGCTGCGCGCGCTCGGCGAGGACGACCACCCGGACGTCGCTACGCTCCTTGGCTATGCCAGCCGCAAGCTTGGCCGCTATGACGATGCCAAGTTCTGGTACGAGCGGGCGCTTGCAGCCGATCCCAACCACGCCGTGACCTGGTCCTATTACGGCATGTGGCAGGCGGAGCAGGGCAACGTGCTCAAGGCCAAAGACGATCTGGAGAAGGTGCGTCTGATCTGCGGCACCGACTGCAAAGCCTACAAGATGCTCAGGGACGCCATCGACGGCACCGTGACGTACTAACCGCCCGCCCCCTTCACGTCACATCCGCTGCCTGGGTCTCCGCCATGATCCAGGCGTGGTAGTCCGGGTCTACGCTCTCGAGCGGAATAACGAGAATCGCTGGCGTGGTGTAGGAGTGCATCTCCTTGACCGCGGCGCGCACCGTCTCGGCCAGGCTGGCGCGGGTCTTGATGATCATCACCACTTCGTCGCCGCGCTCGATCGCCCCCTGCCACCAATAAAGCGAAACCATGCCCGGCAGGATATTGACGCAGGCGCATAAACGGCGTTCGACCAGCGCACGCCCTGCCCGCTCCGCCTCGACAATGGACGGATAGGTCGTATAGACGAACACCGCGCGTTCCATGCCAAGCTCCCGCGACCGTCCTGCCCGTCGCGCCAACAACCTCAAAAGGCCGCCAAGCCCAAATCACCGATGCCACAGCGCCGCACCGCCGCCCATTACACGCGCATCGCCTTCGTCGCCAGCGAAACCCCGTCGGCGCAGAAGGCGCAGCGGCAGCTCATTCGCCGCTACGGCGACGCGCAACCGGAGGCCGCCGACGTCGTCGTCGCCCTCGGCGGCGACGGTCTCATGCTCGCGACCCTGCAACGGTTCATGAATTCCGGCAAGCCGATCTACGGTATGCACCGCGGCACGGTCGGCTTCCTCATGAACGAGTTCTCTGAACAGAACCTCGCCGAACGGCTAGCCGCGGCGCAGGTCACCGTGATCCATCCACTGCTCATGCGCGCACGCGACGCCAGCGGACGCGTGCACCGACACCATGCCATCAACGAGGTCTCGCTGTTTCGCCAGAGCTATCAGGCGGCGCGGCTGCGCGTTCTCGTCGACGGCGAGGAGCGGCTTTCCGAACTCGTAGCCGACGGCATCCTGCTGGCCACGCCAGCCGGCTCGACCGCGTACAATCTTTCCGTGCAGGGACCGATCATCCCCATCGGGGCGCCGCTCCTGGCGCTGACGCCGATCAGTCCGTTCCGGCCGCGGCGCTGGCGCGGCGCGCTCCTGCCCGACCGCGCCCACGTCACCGTTGAGGTGCGCGAAGCCGCGAAGCGTCCGGTCGCCGCCGTCGCCGATCATGATGAGGTGCGGTCGGTTCGCAGCGTCGAGATCAGCATGGACCACTCGATTTCTATGCACATGCTGTTCGATCCCGGCCACAGCCTCGACGAACGCATCCTCCGCGAGCAGTTCGGCTATTGACGGCTCGATCTGCAGGTTAGCGTTAGGGCGATTCCCCCTCCTTCGAACTTCGGCCTCCGATAGTCGCCCCAATCGTATGCTTAACCGAACCTTAACGGCAAAATCATACTTTTGAGGGCGCGGCAGCGCCCGCCGCGGGGAGCCGTATGGTCCGCATCAACTTCAACCGCCTGCGTTTTCTCGTTATCGACGACAACGCCCATATGCGGCGCATCCTGCGCACGCTGCTGCACGGCTATGGAACCCGCGAGGTGTATGAAGCCGAAGACGGCGCCGCCGGCCTCGAAGCCTTCACCCACTACATGCCGGATATCATTATCACCGACTGGGTGATGCCGATCTTCGACGGCCTGGAATTGGCCCAGATGATCCGCCAGCCGGGTGCCAACGCCAATCCGTATGTGCCGATCATCATGCTGACCGGACATTCCGAGAAGAAGCGCGTCGTCGGCGCGCGCGATGCCGGCATCACCGAATTCCTCTGCAAACCGATTTCCGCCAAAGCGCTTTACGAACGCATTCTCAATGTCGTCGCCAACCCGCGTCCCTTTATCAAGACCAAGACTTATTTCGGTCCCGATCGGCGCCGCAACGTCAACTCCAACTATATCGGGCCGGAACGGCGCAAAGGCGGCAAGGTCGACACCATCCGGCAGCAGCCGCTGCTCGACAAAGTTTTGACCTGACCGGCAGGAGCGAAAACAAAAATGGCCCCGCGCAAGGACAACATGCTGTCGGTCGCAACTTTCGCCGACCATGAGGTGATCACGCCACCGAATACGCTGCGCAAGGCGGTCGCATCGGTAAACGACGGCAATGACGATCCGGTCGCGCGCGCCGAAGCGGCGCTGGCGCAGCTTTCGAGCGAGTTCGAAGGTTGGATGCATAGCGAATGCGAGCGTCTCGAAGCGGCCCGCCAGGACGTCAACCGCCTCGGCTTCACTGAGAAGACGCACGATGAGCTGTTCCGCGCGGCCCACGACATCAAAGGCGAGGCCGCTACCTTCGGTTATCCCGCGGTCGGCGCGGTCGCCGAAAGCCTTTGCCGGCTTATCGAGCACATGCCGGAGATGACGCGCATTCCGCTCCCCCTCGTCGACCAGCACGTCGACGCTGCGCGCGCGATCGCCCGCGAACACACCAGCGCTGACGTCTCCGGTGTCGCCGGCGCGTTGGCGCGGCGGCTGCGCGAAGTCACCGATGAGTTTCTTCGCGTCGAGAACAGCGATCGGCCCGATTATCTTGAAAGCATTTTCGCGCCGCCGCTGACGCCCGGCGAGGTGTGATCGGTCGTTCCAGACGAAGCGAAGTGGCAAATCTGGAAGATGGTTATCGGTTCCTGGCTCGCTTCGCCGGCGCCGCAGAATGATGGACTAAGCCGCTTCCGACTGTTCTGCGCCATCGCCTGTCTCAGCCACCAATTCGTCGCAGAACAGCCGCGCTTCCTCGCGCGCCGCCTCGGTAGCAAAACGGCGCAACAGCGTGAGCAGCGGCTGAAGCTCGCTGAGCGCCTCATCCTCGCAGCGGGTGAGGACACGTTCGATCGTGCGCCGCTTGAGCCGCGCGGCCCCGCCGGGTTCGCTGATCAGACCACCCTCGCGCATCGACTCGATCGCCTCCTTGAAGGCCGGGTAAGTCGCGGCCGGCAATCCGGCTTGATCGAACAGCGCCCGCAAGCCGGCATAGCCGCGATCATGGACGAGGCTCGCGACGCGCTCGACCGGCATGTCGGTCAGCTCGGCCAAGGCTTCCTCGAAGAGCCCGACATTGCCAGACAACAGTGCGCGCAGAATAAGGCCGGCCGTAAGTTGTCCGCTGACGCGCAAATGATGAATCAGCGGGCGTATTTGCGTCGTCGGCGCTTCGGCCGCAAGCGTCACCGTTGCCCGCTCGCAAGCCTCACGCGCAATGCGCTGCGCGTGGTCCATGTCGAGCCACTGGCGCGCGGCAACAAAGCCGACCAGCGTCTCTGATACCTTGGCGACCAACGTCAGCCGCGTCGCCGCCCCGATATCCTCGCGCGCGAGCAATGCTTCACGAATCGCCGCGAGATGGCCGAAACGCTCGACAATTCGATCGAACGAAAACGGCGCGATCTCGGCACCACTGTTTTCCACCAGCACCAGACAGGATTCCGCGGTGCCGACCTCGGCGATTGCGGCCGCCAGCGACGGCGGCAGCGAGGCACGGCTCGCGATTGCGACCTGTATGGCACCGCCGCCGGTTGCCACCGCGTCGACCAGTTCGGCATCGACGAACAGCGGCGAAAGCGTCAGCACCGGCGCCGCGATCTGCGGCTGATCCGAGGCTAGCGCCATCACAATGGCCGGCGGCGCGCTCGCACTTGCCGCAAGCGCATCGGCGAGCGCCCGGCGGACCAGCGGCGAGTGATCGTCCAGTAGCATCAACATCGCGCCTTCGGCGGCGGCGGCATCGTCGGGTGAAAGGTCGGAGTAGAGGTAGGCGCGGGCCAGCGCATAGGTGGCTTCGGCTCGTTTGCCGGCGGACGCCGTGCGCACCCAGTCGAGGAAATGGCGGACGATCATCTTTCGCTCACGCCAACGATCATTCGTTGCCTTAAGACCGATCCTAGGGGACGCGGCCTTAACAAACCGTTCACCATAAATTTGCAAGCTAGGCTTGGCGATCAGAGCGCGAGCGCCCCTTACGTGCCTTTCACAGGATCTTTGAAAAGATCGAGCATGCTGCCGGCAATCGCCTTCTTTGCTTGTGTGGTTCCGGCGCTGGAAGCGGAACCCGGCACGGCCCAGAGTGCACTCACGACCGGCGCGAGCGCGGCGCGGTTGCCGTCGGCAAAGAGGCCATGAAAAACCTGATGGTCGCCTGCGGCGCGTGCCGGAACGGCAGCGGCAAAGGCATTAGCGATACCCGCTGTATCCGGCGCCGCCGCGGCGGCCGACGTCGTAGAGGCCGGCGCTGCCTGCGCTAAGGCCGGCACAGCCTGGCCCCCGCGGGCGACGTCATAGCGAGCGGTGAGGATATTGCGCACTTGCGCGACCGTGCGGGCCGCGCCGGTCGCTCGGTCATAGAAGATCGGCGAATTGGCCTGCGCGGCGCCGGGGAAAAAATCCGCGGCTTTGGCATTTGGATTGCTCGCGGCCATGTTGATGAGATGCGCCGCACCGCCGGCGCCGAGAAAGTGCGCGATATAAAGTTCGCCCTCGCTCGGTGAACGGCCGAGCTGCTCGCTGAGTAATGCGGTGTTGGCCTTGGTGAAGGCGCCTGCCATCACCGCGTTCGCCGTCGGATCGTTGCGCAGCGCGAGAATCTCGTTGCGCAGCGTCGGGTCGCTCACCTGGTATTGGCCGGTGGCGGTCTGCGAGATCGCATCCGCATAACGGCCGTAGCCGAGTGCGGGGCCCGCCTGTTTCATGGTGGCAAGCCAGGTCTGCTGGATGAACTGGAACAGGCCGCGCGCGGACGAAGTCGGAGCGCCGGCCTGCGGATTGAGGCCCAACTCGACCTGCGCCGTGGCCAAGAGGTAATTGAAGCTCGTGCCGGTGGCCTGTGACGCCTGACGAATGGCGCCGGCCACCGCCGAGCCCGCGGCGGAATTGCTGGAATCGACCAGCATGGAACATCTCCCCTGCCGGCTCCCACCGGCTTGCCCCTTCGGGCGTTAGGAAGCATTAACGATTATAGTAAACAGGAACTTAACAGGGAGGCGATTATGACCCAGCAAGCGGCGATGCGGCACAAGCGCGGCGGGCTCTATTTCGAGGACTTTGTCCCCGGCGAGGTCATCGAGCACCGTTACACGCGTACCGTCACCCAGATGGACAACATGCTGTTCTCCAACATGACGCTCAACCCGCAGCCCCTCCATATCGACCGGCATTTCTGCGAGCAGGAGACCGAATGGGGACAGCCCTTGATGAACTCGCTGTTCACGCTCGGGCTGATGATCGGCATGTCGGTGAGCGACCTGACCGTCGGTACCACGATCGCCAATCTTGGCATGACCGAGGTGAAATTCCCCCATCCCCTGTTCGAAGGCGACACCGTGCACGCCACGACCGAAGTCATCGGCAAGCGCGAATCGAAGTCGCGGCCCGGCGCCGGCATCGTCGAATTTCATCACCGCGCCTATAACCAGGACAACAAGCTCGTCGCCGAATGTCGCCGCCAGGCGTTTATGCGCATGCGGCCGAAGTGACCGAAGGACGAGGCACCGTTGACTTGCGGCTAGGCCGTTCGCATGATGAGGCCTTGCTTGGGGGCGGCGCATGTTCCGGCGCGGCATAAGGTCTTGGCGATTTTGGCGACCGCTGATCGGGGTCGTCGTCGCCTATGCCGTCGCCGCGCAGAGCTTGTTCATCGCGGTGGGCGGGTTTGCGCTGCCGGCGCACGCCGATGCGGGCACGCCGGGATTTGAGCTCTGTCTCCACAGCACTCAGGCCGCGCCGGACACACCGGCCGGTGTCCCCGACCATCCCGCCTGCAGCCATTGCATTTTGTGTTTTGCCGGTGCGCATCACGCACTGATCGGGGCACCGCCGATTCTGTCTCTTCGCATCGACGTTGCAATCATCGACGCCCCGAACGCGGCCGACAAACATTGCCTCCCGCGCCTTTGCGCCCATTCCATAGCGAGTCCTCGAGGTCCGCCGCCTGGCGGTTGATCGCCAGCAGTCCAATCCGCGACTGCATCGTGGGCCGCTTTTAGCTAAAGCCGTTCCGTTTCGCTAAGGGGCCGAACCCGAGCGCTATCGCGCGCGAGGGCGAGGCGGTGCGCCAAGCGCACACGTTTGCTCATGCACAGGGGGACACCATGTCCAAACCATTCGCCGAAGCCGGGCCACCAGCCCAACGACTGATTCGAGCCGCCTCTCTCGTCGCAGCAACACTTGCGCTCGCGTGCGGAGCGACCGCCGCGAGCGCGGCCGACCTAGCGCTGAAGGCGCCGCCGACGCCGGTCTATCAATGGACCGGTTGCTACGGCGGCGTTAACTTGGGTGGCGGCGCCAGCGGCACGAATTTCAGCAGCATCGTCGATGCGGGAAGCTATCTGAGCGCCGGCGATGCGGCCACGGTCAGCGGCAGCGGCGGCGGTGGCGCCGGCGGCAACAACCACGGCGAGAATACCGACGGCATCCTCGCCGGCGGCCAGGTCGGCTGCAATCTGCAGACCGGCACCTTCGTGTTCGGCGTGGAAGGCGATCTCGACTACTTCCACAGCAATCCCAATTTCAACAACAACACAAACACGCTGGCCAACGGAAATGCGTTTGCCATCTCACAGTCGCTGACGACCAACTATCTCGCGACGGTGCGCCCGCGCATCGGCATCGCTGCCGACCGCAATCTCGCCTACATCACCGGCGGCGCGGCATTCACCAGCGTCAGCTACACCGAGAGCTATGTGGACGCCAACACGCCGCCCGGCGCAGGTACGGCGACCGCCTCGAAGTCGCCGCTCGTCGGTTGGACCGCCGGCGCCGGCTGGGAATATGCCTTCGCCGACCACTGGACGGTCAAGGCCGAATATTTGTTCGTGAGCTTCCCGACGATAACTGCGAACGGCGTGATTACCGGCGCCGGAGGCACCAACGCGCTGCATGGCTCCACGGATCTCGTTGTCCAGCTCGTCCGCGCGGGCGTGAACTTCAAGTTCTGATCGCCGGCGAGAGCACGATGTTCGAATCCGCTTTTCCCTTGACCTTCATCGCCCGCCGGTCTGCGCGCCGTCGTTCGGCTGCGTCGCGGCGCGCAAACCCTAACGGTGAGACTATGTCGACCAACAACGACGCCACGATATCGCCGGCACGCGACCGTCCTGCGCGACGCTGCCTCAGCGCCCTGATAGCCTTTGCCGCCCCCATCGTTTTATCGTTCGTACCGCTAGCGAGCTTCACAAGCACTGCTGCACGCGCCTGCGCTTGCGGCTGCAGCGTGTTCGACGTCGGCGGCCTCGACACGCCGCAGGAGCAGGACCACGGCGGCCGCGTTTTCTTTGAATTTTGGAGCGGCGATCAGACAGAGAATTACGTCGGCAGCTCCAAAGCTCCTGCAGCCTTGAATTCGGACAAGCAAATCAACACGCAGTGGTACAATGTCGGCTTCAGCTACAACTTCAATAGAGATTGGGGCGTGATGGTGCGGATACCTGTAGTCAACCGCACTCTAACGACCGATACCGGAGACTACGCCGGCATCGTGCCGTTCAACAGCAAGGACATTGGCGATATCGAAATCATGGGCATGTACACTGGCTTCTTCAAGGACATGTCGACCGGGATTATCTTTGGTGTGAAGGTCCCGAGCGGTACCTACAACGCGCCCGGGCTCGACCGCGATACCCAGATCGGATCGGGCAGCACCGACCTTCTGCTCGGCGCCTTCCATCGCGGCCTGCTCACCGGCGACAACGCGTGGCAGTATTTTTCGCAGATCATGTTGCGGCAGCCGTTCCTTTATCAGAGTGCTGCCGACCCGCAGGGCTTTTTCGACGGCAATCCCGGCGTGGTGCAAACCTACTATCCAGGCACGCAGGTCGATGCCGCCGCCGGCATCGTTTATAATAATTGGTATCACGTGCTCGGCCTCGACAAGGTCACGCCGCTCGCTCAGGTCATCGTCTCGCACCGCGACGCCGACAGTGGCACCGGCGCGGACCCATACAACAGCGGTTTCGACCGGGTCATGCTCTCGCCCGGCGTTGAGCTTACCAAAGTGGTCGATGAGGCCAACAACCGAGTCGTCAAGCTCTATGCCGACGTTGAGATCCCGGTCTATTACCGGGCCAATGCCGCCGAGAATGCCGGAACCGAGGGCCAGCTCGTCGCGCCCTACTTGATCAAGGTGGTGGCAAGCTACAATTTCTGAGCAACCAACGGCCGGCGCGCCGTTCGCGGCGCATCAGCCAAAGAGGCAAATGTCAGTTGCCGCGGAAAGAGCCTTGGCGCCAATGCACCTGCTTACAGCCTTGTTTGACCCGCACGTATGGCGGGACCGGCTTTGGCCGATAGTCCGGCATGTCGGTGAAATTGGTGGCGGGCATTGTTTCCGCGCGACCACCGCCATGGGCGCTCGCGGGGCCGGCGTACGCCAACGCCGCAAGCAAGACGGCGGCGAATATCTTCAACATATCTGCCTCTTGCCTCGTGTGATTAAGCCTCTGGGCCGAGGGCACCGGCCTTACGCCCTGGGAGTCAAACTACGGCGAGCTTACACGGTTCCGGCCCAGCACGCGACCCACGGCGCGAAGTCCGTGGCTCGGGTGCATTTTACCCAAATCGTCGCGGCCGCAGCTGTGATGTGGCTCGCCTTCGCGTGGCCCGGCGCGTCCGCAGCGCCCGAGATCGACAAGGCGGCGCCGGCGCTTGTGCTCAGCGCGCTCGATGGAACGACTTTCGACCTCGGCAAGCTGCGCGGCAAGGTCGTGCTGGTGAACTATTGGGCGACATGGTGCGCGCCTTGTCGCAAGGAAATGCCCAAGCTTGACGCGTTCTACCGGCGCCATCACGCCCAGGGCCTGGAAATGATCGGCATTAGCGTCGACTTCCCGCGCGACTTCGAAAAGATGCGCAAGGCGGCGAAAGCCGTCGCTTATCCGACGGCTGTCGCCAAGGACATCTCCGACGACGGCTTCGGGCCGCCGACTGGCGTGCCGATCACCTGGATCGTCGATGCTGACGGCAAAGTGCGCGACCGGCTCATCGACGTGCGTGATGAATTGCTCAACGGGATTGTCGTCCCGCTGTTGCCGCATTAAGCGAAGGCCAAAGATCGGGATCGAGTGCATGGCGAAGAGCCTGAAGAGCACGCATGGTATCGCAGCGGCAGCCCTGTCGACCTGGATGATCGTTGCGGCCCCATCGGCGCGCGCCGGCGAGTGGGTGGCCGATGCCCAATCAGGGTGTCAAGTGTGGGATCCTAATCCGCAATTGGAAGAATCGGTCACATGGTCGGGACCGTGCGCCAGCGGTCGCGCCGAAGGACACGGGATCGCGCAATGGTCCAAACGGAATGTTCCGTTCGAGTCCGATGAAGGCGAATGGCACGACGGTCGCCAGATCAACAAAGGCACGCAATCCTGGTCCACCGGACGTTACGAAGGTGACCTGATAGACGGTGAGCCGAACGGTCAAGGCGTATTGACGGTGCAAAAGCTGCGATACGAGGGCGATTTTCGAAATGGAAAACCTAATGGGACCGGAACTCTGACCACTGCAGGCCAAACCGCGCACGGCATCTGGAAGGATGGATGCCTGCAGGGCCAACGAAAGGCGGCGATTGGCGTTCCGTTGTCGGCCTGCCGGTAATACGACGGCTCGCAAGTGCTGTTGCAAATAGAGGAGACAACGATGCTCGGACGAACTTTGCTTCTCGGCTGCGGAATTCTCGTGCTGATTTCAATCTGCAATCCCACGCATGCATCCGCCCAGGATGTGAAAGGCAAGAATTGCCGCATGGAGCAGCAATGCCACTGGGAGAATTTCAAGAAGATCTGCGTGTGGGTGAAGGTTTGCCGTTAGCTCTGTCGCAGCGGCATCAAAACAGGGAGGAGTCCATGGCAAACATCGCTCTGAAAAATACGTCCTGCGGCCTGGTAGCAGCGCTGGCTCTTGCTTCGGCACAGTTCTTGTCAGGCCCGGCCCAGGCGGCCGACTACAATGTCGGCTCGATCCACATCAGCCAGCCCTGGGCGCGGGCGACACCGAAAGGCGCATCGTCGGGTGCCGCCTATATGACGATCACGAACAACGGCAGCACGCCGGACCGCGTGGGCTGCGTATCGAGCGCCGCCAGCGCCAAGTGCCAAATTCACACCATGACCATGGAAAACGGCGTGATGAAAATGCGGCCCGTGGAGGGTGGCCTCGAAATCAAGCCGGGCGAAACGGTCACACTAAAGCCGTCTGGCCTGCACGTGATGCTCGTTGACCTCAAACAAGCTCTGGAACCAGGCGAGACGGTCGAGGCAACGCTCCAGTTCGAGAAGGCCGGGACGGTCAAGGTCGAATTTCCCATCGCTGCGATCGGGGCGTCGGCGCCCGGCGCACCGGCAGGCGGCGGCATGATGATGGAAGGCCACCACGGCATGCAGATGAACAAGCAGTGACGTTACGCTGCGTTGCCCGGGCTCCATGATTCCCATTGACGGGCGCGCCCCGACGACGTGAATTCTCCCCTGCCGGCCATTCGGGGTCAGGGAAGGAGACATACGCGTGATGCGCTCGTTTCTGTTCGTCCCCGCCGACAGTGCGAAAAAGCTCGATAAGGCGATGACGAGCGGCGCCGATGCGCTGATCGTCGACCTCGAGGATTCGATCGCGCTCGACGGCAAAGCGCGGGCGCGGCAAAGCGCGGCGGCTTTCCTCAAGGAAACGGCGGCGGCGGCGCCCCGCCCCTACCTGCTGGTCCGCGTAAACAGTCTGCAAACCGGCCTCACCGACGCCGATCTCGATGCGGTCGCGCCGGAACAGCCTGACGCCATCTTGCTACCGAAGGCCGAGGGCGGGGCTTCCATCGTCCACGCCGACGCCAAGCTCGCCGTGCGCGAAGCGATGAGCGGCCTGCCGGACGGCCACATCAAGATCACGGCCATCGCCACCGAAACCGCCGCCGCTTTGTTTCGCGCCGGCACCTATGCCGGTTCGAGCGCGCGACTGACGGCGCTCACCTGGGGCGCCGAAGACCTGTCCGCCGAACTCGGCGCCGAGACCAATCGCGATGAGCAAGGGCGATTTCTCGACCCTTATCGGCTCGCGCGCGCATTGTGCCTTTTCGGCGCCGCCGCCGCCGAGGTGGCGGCGATCGACACCGTTTTTGTGGATTTCCGCGACAGCGACGGCCTGCGCCGCGAATGCGAGGCGGCGCGCCGCGACGGATTTTCCGGGAAGATGGCCATCCATCCGGCGCAGGTGCCGATCATCAACGAGCTGTTCACCCCATCAGCGGAAGTGCTGGCGCAGGCGCAGGCCGTCGTCGATGCGTTCGCCGCCAATCCGGATGCCGGTGTCGTCGGCATCGCCGGCGCCATGGTCGATCGGCCGCACCTGACCCGCGCCAAGCGTTTGCTGGCGCGCGCCGCAACAACAAAAAGCTAGGTTCGCCACAAACTCGTCGATGCCTGGAGGTCTGCACCGTGTTGTTTACTGCAAATTCACGGGTGCGGCATGATACTTCATAGCTCGGGCCGGCGAGCGCAACGCCGATAAGCGAAGTTAGCCACGAACCGCCACGGCCAATCGCCGGGCTCACTCATGCTTTCTTGGCGTATGCAAAGCCGGCAAGGCGAACCGCGATGCAAGCTCAGCCTGAAATCGATAATCACCGAACTCGAACTTGCGGTTCGCAGCGGCTCCTCGGAAACGCGGGTCAACACGCTCCGCCAAGTCACTGACTTGTTCCTGCACGATTCAGACCGGCTCAATGACGAGCAGATCAGGGTCTTCGACGATGTCATATGCCTGTTGGCGCGTCGCATCGAGAGTAAAGTTCTTTCAGAGCTGAGCGAACGTCTGGCGCCCGTCGATAATGCACCCATTGAGGCGATCAGGCTGCTGGCTCGGGACAACGAGATCAGCGTCGCCGGGCCGGTGCTCTCGCAATCGAAAAGACTGACCACCAACGATCTTTCGGAAATTGCCCGGACCCGGGGCGACGCACACCTGCTGGCAATCTCCGGCCGTGACAGGCTGGAAGAGCCGGTCACGGATGTGCTCATGGAGCGTGGCAGCGGCGAGGTCGTTTACAAGCTGGCCGCAAATTCGGGCGCCCGCTTTTCAGCGACCGGCTACGGGACCCTTGTGAAGAAAGCTGAAGGCAACGATGCCCTAACCGAAAAGGTGGGACAGCGGCTCGACATCCCGGCACCGCTGCATCGCCAGCTTTTATCGCGTGCCAGCGAGGCGGTCCGGTCCAAGCTTCTGTCGCGGGCTTCTCCCGAGGTCCGCGCCGAAGTTTCGCGCGTGCTGGCGACGGTTACACATGCGGTTGCCAGCGAAGCGGAAAGGCCCCACGAGTTCAGCGCGGCGGAGCAACTGGTCCGTGCCATGCGCAGCAACGGAACGCTGAACGACGCTGCAGTCTTGGACTTCGCCACGCGCGGCAAGCTCGACGAAGTAAAAGCGGCGATCGCGCTATTATGTTCGGCGCCGCTTGATGTGATTTCCGAACTCCTGACCGGAATGCGCAACGACGCCGTGTTGATACCGTGCAAAGCTGCCGGCCTGGAGTGGCCCACCGTGGAAGTGATTCTGCGCAACCGACACGCCAATCAAGCCCCTTCGAGCAAAGTGATCGAGCTTGCTCGAAACGATTTCAGGCGATTGTCGATTCTGACCGCACAGAAAACACTTCGGTTTTTGCAGGTCCGCGCGACCGTCAGCGGGTGATGAGGGCTGTAGTCGTCGCTCCACCGAACAAGCGCCGCTTCGTTTAGCCGATGCCTCATCCGTCTTTGTCCCGATAGACCGCCTGCGGATCGAACACGCGCTCGTCGCGGAATTCGAGCGTGACGGCACCCTCTTTGCCGACAGGCACTGCCCGATAGAAACACGAGCGGCGGCCGGTGTGGCAAGCGCCGCCCGCCTGCTCGACTTTGATCCAGACTACATCCTGATCGCAGTCGACGCGCAATTCGACCACACGCTGGGTGTGACCGGAGGTCTCGCCCTTGCGCCAGAGCGCGCCGCGCGAGCGGCTAAAGTACCACGCCTGCCCCGTCGCAATTGTCCTCGCCAGCGCCTCGGCATTCATGTGCGCCACCATCAGCACGTCGCCCGACGCGGCGTCGGTGGCGACGCAGGTGACAAGCCCGTCGGCGTCGAATTTCGGCGTCAGCGCCAGGCCTTCTTCAAGGTCGGCGGTGCCGCCGGGCAATGCAAAAGATGGTTTGTCGGACATATCGGTTCGTCATTCTTCCGTGGCCGTGGGACTCTCGCCGCCGCGTGCCCGTACCTATATAGTTTATCGGCACGTCAACAAAGTCGGCCTAAACAAAGCGCGATCTGGCAATGCTGAACGAGGTCTATAATCGCCGCATCATCGAGCTTGCCGGGACGATCCCGCGCATTGGACGGTTGGCCGATCCGGACGCGACCGCGACGGCGGTTTCCCGGCTGTGCGGCTCGACGGTTACCATCGATCTGAAGATGGAGGGCGACAAGGTGACGGATTTCGCCCACGAGGTGAAAGCCTGCGCGCTGGGTCAGGCGTCGTCCTCGATAATGGCGCGCAACATCGTCGGCTCCAATGCCGACGAGCTGCGCGCGCTGCGCGAAGGCGTGCGCAAAATGCTCAAGGAGAACGGAGCGCCGCCGGCGGACGGCAAATGGGCCGATATCGCTGTGCTTGAGCCGGTCCGCGACTACAAGGCGCGACACGCCTCGACGCTGTTGACGTTCGACGCCGTGGTTGACGCCATCGGCCAGATCGAAGCCAAGCGCGCCGCCAAGGAAACGAACAAGGCCGCGGCGGAGTGATTGCTCCCCGTCTGAACTCGCGCCATGTCGCTTGATCACCTCTTCGACGCTTCACGCCGCGCGCCGCGGCTCGCCGGCCGCGGGCTGGTCAAGGCCTATCGCTACACGCTCTCCCCGCTGGTCGGTTTCCATTGCCGGCACTTGCCGACCTGCTCGGACTACGCCGACCAGGCGATTGAGCGCTTCGGCCTGTGGGCCGGCGGCTGGATGACCTTGGCGCGGCTCCTGCGCTGCCAGCCGTTCGGCACCCACGGACTCGATTTCGTGCCCGAGGCCCTTTCGCCCAAGGTGCGATGGTATTTGCCCTGGCGCTACGCCCGCTGGCGCGGCACCAACGCGACGGCGGGCACCGAGCGTTCGGCGTGAAGGGCTTCACGCCGCCGCCTACTTGGTCGGCGAAAATCTAAGATAGGGGAGCGATCCTATGGTCTCGTCTTTTGCAAAACTCGGTGTCGCGTCGGCTTTGATGCTGGTCGCGGTCGGAGCTGGTTCGCTCCTCGCTCAGGAAAAGGGCGATCGTTCAGTCGATCAGTACACCTGCAAGGATATCATGCGCGACAGCGGACCTAGTCGCGATGTAGCGATCGCGTTCCTGCACGGGTATCTGCTTGGCAAAGCCAATGCGACCACGTTTAACGTCGAGATGCTGCAACAGCAGACCCAGGCCTTCATCAATCGCTGCCTGGATAATCCGAACGAGAAAGCCCTGGACGCCATGATGAAGGTGAAGGGCTAGAGGCCGCGCCGTCTCTGGCTCGTTCGAACGAACGTTAGTTGCAAGCCCCGCGGCGCAGAAGACCGATGCAAATCGTACCGCCGCTGTTGAACGTAATTGCCCCCAACGTCCCCGGCTGAGTCTGGCCCAGGGAAAGATCACCTCCGAGGCTTTGAATGGGGGCCATGCTGACTTGTGATGACGCCGTTCCCGAGAGGCGGCCTCCCTGCGTCGCGCAATAGGTGCCGTCAATCAGCGGGTCACATGGTTGCTGCGGCGATACTTGCGCGACTTTATCCGTCGGCGGTTGGGCGGCCGCTCCTACGCCACAGCAAGCAATCAAAACGGCAGTCACGATCGTCACCGCCAGGCCGCGGCTGTCCACTGTTAAAATCTCCCCACTGTCCACGCGTTCGTGATGCCGGAGACCATACAGCCAGCCTCCCGTCGACAACAGCTCCAATTGCGCGGCGGGTGCCGAAGGTTTGGCTGATTGACGCTTACGCGGCCGCCTGCTCCGGCGGCGCCATGAACTCCGGCCCGATCGGCGTGCGCACGTGCTGCGCCACAATGCGGTCGATCTCCGCCATGGCGTCGGCGCCGATTGTCCAGCCGAGCACGTCGCCGACCGGATCGAGTTGACCGGGATGCCGGGCGCCCCAGAGCGCGATCGTGTTGGGAGCGCGGTCGAGCACCCAGCGCAGCGCCAGATGGATAACGCGTTTTTTGAAGTTTTCTTGCGCGAACTTGTCGAGGGCTGACACGGCGGCGAGATATTCGGCGTAGTGCGGCGGCTTGAATTTCGGATCGTTGCTGCGCAGATCGCTTGCCGGGAATTTGGTGTCGGCCCGCATGCGCCCGCTGAACAGGCCGCGACAAAGCGCGCCATAGGCCAGCATGGCCAGATTTTGCCGCCGTGCATAAGGAAATACATCCGCTTCGATGGCGCGCTCGAACAGATTGTAGGGAGGCTGTACGGCGTGGAGCGGCGCGACCGCACGAAAAGCGTCCATCTGCGCCGGAGAAAAATTGCTGACGCCGATGGCGCGGATCTTTCCTGCCTTCAAAAGCTCGGCCATGGCGCCGGCGGTCTCCTCGATCGGCGTATTCGGATCGGGCCAGTGCACCTGATAAAGGTCGATGGCGTCAGTGCGCAGCCGCCGCAGCGAATCGTCGATTTCTTTCATGATGCGGGCGCGGCTGCCGTTGCGGAACGGCTCTTCATCTTTCCAGTCAAGCCCCACCTTGGTCGCCAGCACGACGCCGGCGCGCCGGCCGCCGTCGGCCAGAGCCTTGCCGACGATCTCCTCGGAACGGCCGAAGCCATAGACCGGCGCGGTGTCGATCAGCGTGATGCCGCGGTCGAGCGCAGCGTGAATGGTGCGGACGGATTCCGCCTCGTCGGTACCGCCCCACATCCAGCCGCCGATCGCCCAGGTGCCAAGCCCAATGCGCGAGGGGCTGAGTTTCGTCCCGGGCGTGCGGAAGGTTTCCATTTGCGCCGCTTTGGTTTGCGATATCATAGTCATGACGGCCTCCAAGAAGTTCCGGTCGTGCCAAAAGGTTTGGCACACCCACAGATTTGAACAACGGAGCATGCGGACCGGCATCTCGCATGCCGCAGATAGGCGCTACCGTGGCGGGGCGGCACCGAAGGCAGCGCATGGGTCATGCTGCACTGCCGCATGGCTTGCCTTGGCCGGTGTTTGCGCTACATAACGCTCCGTCACGCTTACCTGCATTCGTAGGCAGCGAGTGAGCAGAAGGAGCTGAGAAAAATGGTCGCCGTGACATTTCCCGACGGCGCGCGTCGGGAGTATCCCGCCCACACCACCGGCCTCGACATCGCCAAGGGGATTTCGCCGTCGCTCGCCAAGCGCACGGTTGCGATGGCGCTCGACGGCAAGCTGGTCGACCTGACTGATCCGATCGAGCATGACGCCAAGATCGAGTTCCTCACCCGCGACGACCCGCGCGCGCTCGAACTCATCCGCCATGATGCCGCGCACGTGCTCGCCGAAGCCGTTCAGACGCTGTGGCCTGGCACCCAGGTCACCATCGGGCCGGTGATCGAGAACGGCTTTTATTACGATTTCTTCCGCAACGCGCCGTTCACGCCGGAAGACTTCGAGACGATCGAAAAGAAGATGCGCGAGATCATCGCCCGCGACAAACCGTTCACCAAGGAGGTCTGGTCGCGCGACCAGGCGAAGAAAGTATTTCGCGACAAGGGCGAGCTGTTCAAGGTCGAGCTGGTCGACGCCATCCCCGAGGACCAGCAGATCAAGATCTACAAGCAGGGCGACTGGTTCGACCTCTGCCGCGGCCCGCACATGACCTCAACCGGCAAGGTCGGCAACGCGTTCAAGCTGATGAAGGTGGCCGGCGCCTATTGGCGCGGCGATTCCAGCCGCGAGATGCTGTCGCGCATCTACGGAACCGCATTCGCCAAGCAGGAAGAGCTCGACGCTCACCTCAAGCAGATTGAGGAGGCGGAGAAACGCGATCATCGCAAGCTCAGCCGCGAGATGGATTTGTTTCACTTCCAGGAAGAGGCGCCGGGCTCGGTGTTCTGGCACCCGAAGGGCTGGACACTGTTCCAGACGCTGGAAAATTATATCCGCCGCCGCCAGGCCGACGCTGGCTATGCGGAAGTCAATGCGCCGCAGCTCATCGACTCATCGCTGTGGGTCGCCTCCGGCCACATGGCGACGTTCCGCGACGGCATGTTTCTGGTGCAGCCGCGGGAGGAAGACGAGCGCACCTTCGTGATCAAGCCGATGAACTGTCCCGGCCACATCCAGATTTTCAAGAACGGGCTGAAATCCTATCGCGACCTGCCGTTCAAGATCGCCGAGTTCGGCAAGGTGCACCGCTTCGAGCCGTCGGGCGCGCTGCACGGACTGATGCGCGTGCGCGCCTTCACCCAGGACGATGCGCACATCTTCATCACCGAGCAGCAGATCGCCCCGGAGGTCGTCAAGGTCAACGACCTGATCCTGACCATCTATCAGGATTTCGGCTTCGATGACGTGCGCATCAAATTCTCCGACCGGCCGGAAAAGCGCATCGGCGATGATGCCGTGTGGGACAAGGCGGAGGCCGCGTTGATGCAGGCGCTGGAAGCCTCGGGCCGGCCGTGGACGCTGAACAAGGGCGAAGGGGCCTTCTACGGCCCCAAGCTCGAATATGTGTTGCGCGACGCCATCGGCCGCGACTGGCAATGCGGCACCGTGCAGGTCGATCTCAACATGCCGGGCCGGCTCGGCGCCTTCTATATCGACGAGCATTCCAATAAGGTCACACCGGTCATGCTGCACCGGGCCATGTTCGGCTCGCTCGAGCGCTTCACCGGAATTATGATCGAGCACTATGCCGGGCATCTGCCGCTATGGCTATCGCCGCTGCAGGCGGTCGTCGCCACCATCACTTCGGACGCCGACGATTATGCACGCGAAGCGATCGCGGCGGCGCAACGCCTGGGCCTGCGCGTCGAAGGCGACCTTCGCAACGAGAAGATCAATTACAAGGTCCGCGAGCATTCGTTGGCCAAGGTCCCGGTCCTGCTCGTGGTCGGCAAGAAGGAGGCCGCGGAACGCACGGTCTCGATCCGTCGCCTCGGCAAGGAAGGCCAGCAAGTCGTGGGGCTCGATGCGGCGCTCGCTGCGCTGGCGCAGGAAGCCGTGCCGCCCGACGTGAAGCGGTTGAAAAAGGCGGCGTAAATCGTAGTCAGGCGGCCCGGAGTAAGCTTGCGACGGAAATGTCCTCATCAACGTCGGGCCAATGAATGCCGTGCCCGCCGCCGATCAAACGCCAATTGCAACGCGCGTCATCGGATGCGTCTAGAAGGCGAGGAAACCACGCCAGCGGGGCAGCTAGCTCCCGGCCATCGGCCAAGATCACGACAAGCCGGTCGTCCATCATCCTCACGTCCACAGCCGTAGCATCGTACCTAACGGCCGAAGTGGGCATTCCACGCCTCCAGAAGGTTGACGCGATGCTCGATTACAAGCAACCGCACGCGATTTAGCTCATGAATACGAAAACCGTGGGATTCCGCAAGACTGACCGGTTGCAACCAGAACTTTGCTACGTTTGTCGCCGTGTTCAACGCGGATGTGCGGCGGCTCCGATCCTTCAAGACTGTAAAAGAAGAAGCGATAGCCAAGAATTCGGAGGACCGTCGGCATGGAAATATGCAGGCCTTCCCAAAGCGCGGGCTGCACCGGCGCCCTACCGCGCCAGCACCTGCACCTCGCCGTCGACGCCGGTGATGACCTTGAAATCGCGCTGATACGTCTTGCCTTCATTGCGCGCGATCACGTGGTAGTCGCCCTCGGCTAGCACGACGCGGGGGAAGGCGCCGATCGATTCCTTGATCACGTCGCCGCCCGGCGTCAGCACCGTCCATTGCGTGTTGGCAAGCGCCTCGGCGCCCGGATCGTTTACCAGTTTGAGCGTGATCACCGCGGCGCGATGGGTGACGACGATATCGGTGAGCTTGGCCGCCTGCACGCGCACGTCTGAGCGCACCACCGAATTGCCGTCGCCGTAATTCGACACGATGTAATAGGTGCCTTCAGGGAGCAGCACGACGTCGCCGGTCATGACGTTCTGCGCGATCGGCGGCCGCTCGGTGGTGTCGAACTGGCTGCCGGTGAAGATGTCGAACGCAATCTGCCCGCTGGGAATGCGGACATCGCCGACGCGGCCCTCCAGCCGAATGGCGCCGGCCGGAATATCAAAGGTTTCGCGGATCGTTTCGCCACGCAGCTGCACCGCCTTAGCCGCGCTGGCCAAACCGAAGCTCGCATGGACGACGTAGCTGCCGGGCGGCAGCACGAACGTCGGCGCCGCGGATTTGTCCTCCTTTATCAGATGGAAAACTCCGGTGACGTCCGGCTTTGCGGCGTAGACGCGCCAGATCAAGCCACCGCCGATGGCCGGCGCGTCGCGGCCATAGCGGGCGGAAACCGCCAGCGCCACGTGTCCGGCGGGCACCATCGGGACGGTTTGCGCGAGCGGCGGGCCCGGCATTGGCGCCATGGGAACGAGAGCGGCGCCGGGCGAACCCGTGCCGGCCGTGAGCGGCGCCGGAACCGTCATTTGCGGTGACATCAGATCGCGCGTCTGCGCGAAGGCGTGAAGTGGCGCCAAAAGCACCGATAGCAATGCGGCCGCCCAGATGGCGCAGCGCCGAACCCTACCTAAGCCCCGCCCTGGCATGGCGGTTTTTTTCGATCCCAATCACGGCAATTTCATGCCGCCATCCGATAAGGGCGCGGATTGACCGGCGCGGTGGGTCGGCGCGTTCACCACAATAAAGCTAGCAACTTGTTGCCGTTCGCTCCGTGGCCGATCATAGATGGCCGTAAAGGCCTTATCGCCGGGGAAAGTGAGGGGATTCCGGTGACGATTGTCGACGTTGGACCAAAACCGCTTCACGGGAAGCCCGGACGCCCCTCCATCGGGCTCGTTCTCGGCAGCGGCGCGGCGCGCGGATTTGCCCATATTGGCGTTGTTCGCGCGCTCATCGACCATGGCATCACGCCGGACATCATTGTCGGCACCTCGGTCGGCGCCTTGATTGGCGGCTGCTACGCCAACAACCAGCTCGATGAACTGGAGAGCTGGGCACGCTCGCTCACGCTCCGGCGCATCATCGGTTATCTCGACGTCAGAATCGGCGGATCGGGCCTGATCAGCGGCGGCCGGCTTGCCAAACGGCTCGAAGATGCGATGGGCGCTATTTCCATTGAGGAGCTGCCGGTCCGCTTCGCGGCGATTGCGACCGAGGTCGGGACTGGCCATGAAATCTGGTTGACCCGGGGCTCACTGTCGCTGGCGATGCGGGCCTCTTACGCTTTGCCGGGGATATTTCCGCCGGTGCGCCTCGGCGGACGCTGGCTGGTCGACGGCGCGCTGGTCAATCCGGTCCCCGTCAGCGCGGCGCGTGCGTTCGGGGCACGTGTTGTCATCGCGGTCAACCTCGACGCCGATCGCTTCGCCCGCGGCGCCACCATCGCCAGCCACGGATCGGATGCGAGCGACGAGCCGCCTGAAGTGTTGCCGGGAACGCCGCGCAAAACATTCCTGAATTTGCGCGGCATGTTCGGCGCCGAACGGACGTTCAAGCGCCAGATTTTCGGCAGCGATGCGCGCCCGGGCTTTTCCACCGTTATGATCGAAGCGTTCAACATCATGCAGGATCGCCTGACCCGCATGCGGCTCGCCGGCGACCCGCCGGATGTGCACATCACGCCGCAAATCGGGCATATCGGCTGGCTCGATTTCCACCGCGCGGCCGAGGCGATAACGGCGGGCAAAACCGCCGCGGAGAGGGCATTGGAGCCTATTCTCGAAACGATCTCAGCACTGGGCTGAGCCACGCCAAGCCGAAGTTCTGCGGCAGAAAATCTTTACTGAGAAGGCGATTGCAGGCCGCAATTCGTCTGGCACGCGAGCTGCGTGGTGCTGCAGTTCAGGACGCAGGTCGTATTCGCGGTCGAGTTGGGGGTTGTAGTTATGTTGGTCGCCGCAGCGCTGGACGCTGGCGGTGGAGGAAGGAGACAAGCGGTCTGGCAATTCGCCGCCCGAGCGTTGCAGCCCATCATGCAGTTGGTGACGACGGACGTCTGCGCGAAAGCGCCCGGTGCAACCACGTTGATCGTCGCCACCGCAAGAAAAAACGCAAAGCCCCGCATGCCCGTCTCCTTGGCTAATCCGCGCGCCGGGCAATCATAGCGCAATTGATAGTCTCGCGGAATGCGCGCCACCCGCCAAAGCCGCTTCTGAGCGGCACCGCTAAAAGTTTGATCGGTGATCCGGACGCTATTGCTACCGCAAGATCGCTTACGCGGTCATGATGTAGTCGCGCATCGCCACCGATTCGCTTTCCATCTCATGAAGCCGGTGCTTGACGATGTCGCCGATTGATACCACGCCGACAAGCCGGCCTTGATCGACCACGGGCATGTGGCGGAACTTGCCGGCGGTCATCCGCTCCATGATGTTGGCGACCGTCTCGCTTGCTGTGCAGGTCTCGACTTTGCGGGTCATGGTCCTGCTGACCGGCTCGCCGAGCACGGCAGCGCCGCGTTCAGCCAACGACCGCACAATGTCGCGTTCGGAGATAATGCCGGCGATGCGGCGATCAGCGCCGAGGATGAGCGCCGCGCCGATGCGCTTCTCGGCAAGTAAATTCACCGCCTCGGCAAGGTTGGCGTTCGGTTCGATGGTGACGACCTCGCGGCCCTTGCCCGCGAGAATAATGCTGACAGTCATCATAGCCTCCCTGGCTTCACAGCTGCGGTCCGTATCGTTTGGTCGCAGACGACGTGAAGGTTATGTTTAGGGTCGGCGCCGAGTTCCATCGGCGGGCGTTTTAAAAATCGGCGGGCCGCACCTTGACTGCCCGTCCTCGCCTGCCTGCCCCGCATTGCGGTGCAGCATCGAGTCTCGCCTGGGTCGCCCATAAAACCAGCGCTGACTCTTGCTTGCTTTATATCAGAAAAATGAGGCACCTGCGAGGCCTAATCAGCCGCTGCGTCTGGCATCGAACTCGCCGCGCGGAGCCACCGGATCGAACGCGTTAAATAGCAACAAACCAGCGAGAAAGCCGCCGATATGCGCCTGCCAAGCGATCTCCTGCCCTTCCCCGATCATCGAAGCTGAGCCGAGGCCGAACAGCGCATTGAGCCCGATCCAGGCTCCAAGGAAGATCAGAAATCGCGGGTCGCGCAAGGTCGCCATCAGCGAGGCCGCCGGCACCCGATACGCATTGTCATCGTGCTCCCCCCGCCATAGCCCGAGTGGACCGCCCTTCTGGAACACGAAGCGCAGCGCGGCCGCCATGGCTCCGGAAATCGCCGCCGAGGCCCCGATCATCGGTACCATAGCGCCAGGGTGGCTGATTAGATGTGCGAACGCCCCGGCGGCGGCGACCACCAACATGAAGGCGACATAGCGCCATGTCCCGAAACGGCGCGCGAGCGCGGTGCCGAACGGCAACAGCCAAGCAAGATTCAGCCCGATATGCAGGAGATCGGCGTGGAGAAAAGCATAGGTGAAGAAGGTCCATAAATCGGCACCGAAGCCGCCAGGCAACGAGCCGACCACGACCTGATCGGTACCATAACGCGCCGGAATGAACGCGAAGGTCAGCAGGAACCGCAGATCCTCGGCATCGGTCAATACCAGCATGCGCAAGGCATGCACGAGCAAAAGAACGGCTACCGTCGCCACCACGACCGGCGGCACATTGAACATCGGTTCTGAACGCTGATTCACCGCGGATGCACCTGACCCCGCCGAGATAGGCCGCGATGACCGCGGCAGCAAGCGCTGTACCGCGAGTTCCGGCAGGCTGACAAAAACAAAAGGGAGGACCACAGTCCTCCCTTTTGCAGCTTGCGCGGGGTTTCCGCACGCGACGCTGAATGAACGCGGGGCTCGCCCGGCTCGCTCAGCGCCCGTCACATCCCCTCGCCTCCCTTGTCGTTCTGGCACTGCCACGGAGCCGACGGCAGCACATTGATCTCGGTAAACGCCACCTTAAGGCGCCGCGCGCGTTCCGCCAACGTCAACGTTTCGTTAAGACTAATTAACTGTTGCCGCCGCCATGCCGCACCGAAATGCGCAAGTCGGCACAAGCCCTGCTCAACCCTCCCTGCACGGCCGAAACCGGCGATCCGTGTCCCAATCAGGGACAGGGTGGGCGCAACGAGATACGGGCGTGCGGGAGCAGGTTTGTTCATGAAACACGCCGCGAGCCGTGAGCTCTATGCCTATTGGGAGAAGAAGCGCGGGACCCGTTCAGCGCCAGAGCGTGCCGAGATCGAGCCCGGCGCCATTCGCGGCGTGTTGAGCGACGCCTTCATCCTCGCGGTCGACCGCAGCGCCGGGCATCCCGTTCGCCTTGCCGGCACCCGCGTTTGCGCGTTGTTCGGCCGCGAAATCAAAGGGGAATCCTTTCTTGCGCTATGGGCCGCGGCGAGCCAGCCGATTGTCGCCAGCCTGCTCGCGATCCTGGCCGACGAATGCACCGGTACAGTCGCGGGCGCGACGGCACAGAGCGCCGACGGCGAACCAGTCGACCTCGAGCTTCTGCTGCTGCCACTCGGCACGCGGAGGCCGAGTTTCGCGCGCACGATCGGCGTGCTGGCGCCGCTCAAGGTTCCACACTGGCTGGGCGCGAGCCCAATCGGCGCTCTGACACTGGGAAGCCGCCGCCATATTGGGGCCGCGCTGGAAAGGCGGCTTCTTCCGCGCTTTATGGTTCCCGGCGGCCGCCGCGGTCTGACCGTTTACGAAGGCGGACTCTCGACATCACGCGACGGGGAAAAGGGCCCGAGTGCCGTATAGCGCGGTTCGACGAGCCCGACTTTAAACGCGGCTAACGCGCCATTAACATCGCCCGCCTAGGCTCAATTCGAGCGACGGCGGACAGATGGGCGCCATGGCGTTACTTCAACAGAAGCCGGGATTGCGGGCGCTCAGCGAGGAGCGCCGCCGCTTTCAGCGTGTGCGCGTCGATCTCTTGGGGCGCTATATGCTGGCGGATCGACGCGAGTTCCCCTGTCAGGTGGTGAATATGTCGCCGGGCGGCATGGCATTGATCGCGCCGGTTGCCGGCCAGCCCGGCGAGCGCGTCATTGCCTACGTCGATCATCTGGGCCGGCTTGAAGGACACATCGCGCGCATCTTTCAGACCGGGTTCGCGATGACCATCGCGGCAACGACGCGCAAACGCGACAAGCTCGCCGCACAGCTGACCTGGCTCGCCAATCGACACATTCTCGGACTGCCGGAAGACCGCCGACACGGCCGCATTGTGCCGCGCGTCCCCATCACCCGCTTGATCATGCCGAACGGTGTCAACGTCAGCTGCCGGATCATCGACGTTTCACAATCGGGCGCGGGCGTCGCGAGCGACCAGCGCCCGCCGATCGGTGCACTGGTCACGCTGGGCAAGGTGCAGGGTCGCGTGGTGCGCCACCTCGAGGACGGCTTTGCCGTCGAGTTCACCCGGCTGCAGCATCCGGACTTTCTCGAAGACAATATCAGCGGTGGCTAAGCGTCCCGCGGCGTGCTGTCGTCGGCGCGATTTGACGCGTCAGTCGTCGTTGCCAACGGCCGACGTAAGCTCCTCCGCAATAGCCAGTATATCAGTAGCGCCGGGTTCGGCCTCCGCCTTATAGCGACCGAGGCGCTCGAGCGCCGTACGCAGGCGCCCCCCTGCTTGGTCGAGCGCCCGCGAAGCTTCATCGAGGCTGCAGCCGTGCAGCAGCAGAACCGCGAGCTTGACGCTTCCATTGGCCCGCTTGAGCGCATCGCGAACCTCCTCGCCGCCGCGGCCGGTCAAGCGGCTCAGAATACTTTCGCTCCGCCGTGCCAGCTTGGCGTTGATCGCTTGCACATCGACCATCAGCCCCCCATGCACGCGGCCGAGGCGGATCATGATCAGCGATGACAGCAGATTGAGTGTCACACGCTGCGCCGTCCCGGCCTTCATCCGCGTCGAGCCGGCAATCGGCTCAGGGCCCGTATCAAGCCAAATGGAACAATCCGCTTCGTCCAAGATCGGCGTGGCGCGATTGTTGGCGATGCCGATCGTCAGGGCGCCGCGGCGTTTAGCCTCGCGCAGACAGGCGAGCGTGAATGGTGTGGTCCCGCTTGCCGCGACCGCAATGACGATGTCTGGGGCGCCGATCCGATGCTGCTGAACGGTCTTGATCGCGCGGCCGGTCTCGTCTTCGGCGTCCTCGGCCGATCGCAAGAGAGCCTCCTTGCCGCCGGCCATGAGCAACAGCAGTCGCTCCTGCGGCCAGTTGAAGGTCGGGATGAGCTCGGCGCCGTCCTGAACGGCGAGCCGGCCCGATGTTCCCGCCCCCACATAGATGAGACGGCCGCCATCCTTAGAATTCGTCTCCATGGCGCGAGCCGCCTCCTCGATCGCGGGAAGCGCCGCGCGCACCGCCGCCACAGCCGCCATCTGGCCCTCGAGCATCGCATGGAGGATCTCCGAGGGTTCCCACAGGTCGATATCCGAATAGCGTGGACTGGCGTGCTCGGTATCCATGGTCTCACAAAAGGCTGGTAGAGCCGGCCGCAGCTTTCAAAAAACAAACTATTTCGACCCCAATTTGTTCTTAGTTTTGAGGGAAGCGAGCTGATCGAAGATGGAAGCCTGCGCGTGAATGTCAATGTGCTCTTGCTCGGGGTTGACGGCGGCGGCACCAGCTGCCGGGCGCGGCTGTGCACTTTATCCGGTGAGACCCTCGGCGAAGCTATTACCGGACCCGCAAATCTTCGCCTGGGACTGGAGCAAAGCTTTTCCGCGGTCTTGGACGCCGCGGCGCAGAGTCTGGACCAAGCCGGCTTCTCGCGTGCGCATCTAACGCGCGTTGTCGCCTGCTTGGCCTTGGCTGGCGCGAGCGAGCCGGAGCATCTGGCGGCCGCGCTGGCGCATCCGCACCCGTTTCGCAAAGCCGTCGTCACCACCGACGCGCATGCCGCTTGCGTCGGCGCGCATGGCCGGCGGGACGGCGGCATCATTGTGGCCGGCACCGGCACTGTCGGCTGGGCAATCCTGAAAGGACAAACCTACCGCGTCGGAGGTTGGGGCCTGCCGGCCTCCGATGAAGGCAGCGGCGCCTGGCTCGGCTGTGAGGCGTTGCGCCGGGTTTTATGGGCGCTCGACGGCCGTGGCGCCTGGACCGGGCTCCTTCGCGTCCTCGCCGCCGAGTTTGCCAATGATCCGCATGCGATCGTGCGCTGGACGCAGACGGCGTCGCCGCGCGATTTTGGATCGCTGGCGCCGCGCATCTTCGATCACGCCGCGCACGGCGACCCGGTCGCCGACGAACTGATCAGCGTGGCTGCCCGCCATATCGATGCGCTTGCCGCACGGCTCATCGCAGCGGGCGCTGCGCGGCTGGCGCTGGTGGGCGGCTGCGCCCCATTCCTGCAACCCCGGCTTGGCGAGGAGATCAAGTCGCATCTGGTCGAGCCGCTTGGCGATGCCTTGTGCGGCGCGCTCGAACTCGCGCGCACTGCCGCTCAATCATTGGCGCGGGTGGCGTGATGTTCACGCGCCACGAAAGCGCATGGCGATGAAGCCGCTCGGGGCCGGCATGGCCGCCGAATTGCGCGAGGCGCCCGCCTCCGTGTGCCGGCAAGCGCGCAAAATCTCGCGGCGCCGCTCGACGAATTGGTCGGACGGCTGATCCGCCGGCCGCCGAGCGTTGTCGTCACCTGTGCGCGTGGCAGCTCCGCTCACGCGGCGACCTTCGCCAAGCATTTGATCGAGCGCCATCTCGGCATTCCAGTGGCCGCAGCGGCCCCGAATATCGCTACCATCTATCATCGCAATCTGCATCTCAAGGATCAGCTGTTTGTCGTCATTTCGCAATCGGGATTAAGCGACGATCTGATTGAAATGACCGCTGCGGCGCGCAGGGCCGGTGCTCTGACCGCAGCGATCGTCAATGATCCGAACAGCCCGCTGGCTTCCGCGTCCGAAATCGTTTTGCCAATGGGGGCGGGACCCGAACTCAGCGTGGCGGCGACGAAGACCTTCATTGCCTCGCTTGCCGCCGTGCTGCGACTGACAGCGCGGTGGACTGGCACGGACGAAATGCGCGCGGCTTGCGACCGGCTGCCGGCCCGCCTGACGGAAGCGGCGGAGCTCGATTGGAGCGAGGCGCTGCGGCCGCTCGCGAATGCAAACAGCCTCGTTGCAATCGGACGCGGCCCAACGCTGGCGATTGCACGCGAGGCGGCTCTCAAACTCAAGGAGACCTGCGCCCTGCACGCCGAGGCTTTCAGCAGCGCTGAATTTCGCCACGGTCCTATCGCGCTCGTGGCGAGCAGCTACCCCGTTCTCGTGCTCGCGCCGACGGACGAATCCGCGCTTGGTTTCTCAGATCTCGTAGCCGATTTGCGCCAGAAGGGCGCGTCCGTATTTATCGCCGAAGCGGGCGGCCAGGGACCGGGCCGGCTGCCGGCGATTGCACCCGATCAGCCTGACGCCGACGCGATTTGTCTCATTCAGAGCTTTTATGCATTTCTCGTGCGTCTCGCCAAAGAACGCGGCACCGACATTGATCGGCCCCGCCATTTGCAGAAAGTGACGCGCACGCGATGAGCGGAGAGGTTCACGCCGTGGCGGGCCACCGCGTGTTCGACGGCGCAGTCGTGCACGAGGATGCGGCGGTGATGGTCGACGGCGGCCAGGTCGCTGCCATCGTTCCGCGCACTCAAGTCCCCAATCGAACGCCGGTCCACGACCTTCCTGAAAACGCGTGGCTCGCGCCCGGCTTCATCGACATCCAGGTCAACGGCGGCGGCGATGTGTTGTTCAACGACGCGCCGACGCCGGAAGGCATTCGCGCCATCGTCGCGGCGCACCGCACGTTCGGAACCACGGCGCTGCTGCCGACGCTGATCAGCGATACTGCCGAAAAAATGGCGGCAGCCATGGCCGCTGTAGAATGCCTGGTCGGAGTGGAGCCCGGCGTGCTCGGGATTCATCTCGAGGGCCCCTTTCTCTCGCCGGCAAAGCCGGGCGTTCACGATCCCCGCGTATTTCGCCGACCCACCGCGGCAGACCACGCAGCGCTGACCGCGCCGCGCAAAGGCGTGATGCTGATAACCTTGGCGCCGGAGGAGGTGCCAGCGCCATTCATCGCCGAGCTCGTCGCCGCCGGCGTGCGCATCTCGCTCGGTCATTCGATGGCAACCTATGACCAGACCCGAGCGGCCATGGCGGCGGGTCTCACCGGCTTCACGCACCTCTTCAATGCCATGCGGCCGCTCGAGGCGCGCGAGCCCGGACCAATCGCGGCCGCGCTTGAGTCCGCGCGAGCCTGGTACGGGATGATCGTCGACGGCGTGCACGTGGCACCGCCAATGCTGCGGCTGGCTCTGCGCGGCGCCGGCCATCCGATTCTGGTAACCGACGCCATGCCGCCGGTCGGCGGCGCGCAATCGTCGTTCAAGCTTTATGGCGAGACCATCGTCGTGGGCGACGGCCGGTGTGTACGTAAGGACGGCACATTGGCCGGCGCCAGTCTCGACATGGCCAGCGCCGTTCGCAATTGCGTAAGGCTGTTAGGCGTGCCGCTGACCGATGCGTTGCGCTTTGCGTCCGTGCATCCGGCGGAATTCCTCGGGCTTGGCGATAAGCTCGGCAAGCTCGCGCCACATTACCGCGCCGACATGGTGGCGCTCGACGGCACCACCATCGAGGTTCTCGAAACTTGGGTCGCCGGCGCCACGGTTGCGAATTGATTCAGGAAGCGAGGAAATTCGCCACCAACGGCCTGAGCACATCGAGCCGCTCCACCTGCGGAACGTGACCGCAATCCTTGATGATTTCGACCCGCGAATTGGCAATGCGCGCGGCAAATTCCTTGGCGTACACTGCTGAAACCAGCGCGTCGTCTTCGCCCCACACGATCATGGTCGGCGCTTTGACCCGATGCAGGCGCTTCTTCAATCCCTTATCGGGTATCGGCCAGACAAACTTCCCGGTGGCGCCGAGCGCCCACACCAGGTCGGCGGTGATTACCGCCACCTCCTTGGGATCGTCTGGCATTTTGATCGCCTGCTGCACCGGTTCGGAGTCGAGATGCTTGTACAGCGTCGCCAACAATTTCTCCGGCGGCATCAGCATGTACGGCGCCACCGGAGCATCATCGCGCCACAAGCCGATTGGATCGAGCACGATCATCTTGCTGACGCGGTCCGGCCGATGCGCGGCGAGCTCGCACGCCATCATGCCGCCAAACGACGTGCCGATGACGGGCACCGACGTCAGATTGAGCGCGTCGAGGATTTCCTCGTAGATCAAAACCAGATCCCACAGGCTGTCGACCGTATAGATCGCGTCGCGAGCCGTCTCGCCGGTGCCGGGATGATGCGGAGCATAAACGGTGAATTGCTCGCACAGTCCTTCGACGAACGGGTCCCAGATCGGCCCGCCGGCCGCGTGCAGATAAAGCAGCGGCGGGCCATTGCCCGCGGTCTTGACCTTGGCTTCGAAGTTGCAGTGGCGGATCGGGATCGTCTTCACAGTGGCAGTAACCATGGCTCACATCCACTCGGCTTGAATGACAGGTTGGGCGATTGCCGGGTTATGCGCAGGGCTCGCGCCGGACCGCGGTCCAACATCGCGATCAGGCCGTCGCCATTTCGCGCTGACGCACCGTCCGCTTACGCAGCCGCTTCGGCCACCAGTGGTTTTCCCACGGCTTGTCCTCCCAGACCTGTTGCAGGTGCGGAAGAACCTCGCGCCCGAACAGCTCGATGTTCTTTTCGGTTTGCGCGTGCGACATCGAGCCAAACTGCAGCGCCACCATCAAATGGCCGACGTTCAACCGCTTGGCCATGGCCTCGAGCTTCTCGCGCACCGTCGCCGGGCTGCCGATGACGACGAATTCCTTTTCGATCATGTCTTTGGCTTTCAGCGGCTTCAGATCGGTGGTGAAGTCGCCGATTTGCAGAAGGTTCGTTCCCGACATCAAGATGTTCAGAAAGCTCTTGTAGTCGGCGTTGCCCGGCGGGTTGATGTAGTACAACGGCAGATGCAGCAGCTTGTGATAGAAATATTCGACGTGCTTGCCGAATTCCTCCTCCGCCTTGCGGTCGCTTTCGGCGACACCGACGATCTGAAGGAAAGAGGCGCGGTACGGGTTGGCGTCCTTACCTTTGGCGGCTGCGCGCTCCCAGAACCGGTCCATCACGTTATGAGCCGACTTGCCGCCGAAATAACTCAGATAGGCGTATGGCAGATTGCGGTCGTGGCAAAAGTCCCAGGTCGATGAGCTTGCGGCTCCCGGTATCAGCAGTGGTGGATGCGGATCCTGCACCGGCCGCGGCCAGAGGTTCACTTTCGGCAATTGGGAATACTTGCCGTTCCAGGCGAAGAATTCCTTCGCCGTCCATGCTTTCAGGATGAGATCGATGCCTTCCCGCCAGCGCTCGCGATGCTCCATGGGCGTAATGCCGTTGCTGACCGAGACGTCGTTGCCGAGGCCGGTCGGCAGACCGGCAATCAATCGGCCGCCGCTGATGCAATCGAGCACCGCGTACTCTTCGGCGAGACGGATCGGCGGTGAAGACGAAATGGTGGCGCCGAGCTGCAGCAGCGCGACATCATCCAATCCCTGGTCGCGGGTCATCTTGGCGAGAATGGCGCCGAACAGGTTCGGGTTGCACATGAACCCGTACGGATTCTGATGATGCTCGTTGGTGCCGATGCCGTCAAAACCAAGTTTCGCCGCCAGCATCAGCTCGTCGATCGACCAGTTGTAATAGTCGGTGACCTTGTTGGCGTCGCCGTATTCCCACCATGGGGCATCGATCCAAGCCGACGCCAACCCCCGGGGGAAATCCTCCGGCAGATCACGATAGGGCATGAAATGAAACATCGTGACCTTCATGGCCGGTCCTCCCCTTGTTGATTTTGGAGCAGGCTCGCGCTCAAGCAATGCCTGCTTCTTTTTATGCTCAGCGATTTAACAAGAGAACGCACACGCCGACAAGCTTGGCAGCTGATCCGCGCGTCGCGACGGTCGTCGCAACAACTTTGTTCGCTAATCGAACTCGACCCTAGTCGAAGTTATTGCGCTTTCCTTTGCGCACATAGTCCACCACGTCGCTGATATGCTTGCGTCCGTGCGTCGGCGCGTTCTTGGCCAGATGCGCAAACATCTGCATGGCAAACCCGCCATCGAGACTATCGGTGATCTGCCGCCGCCACGGACGGCGTACGATCTGCGCGGTCATGCGCCGCGTGGTGCGCGGCTGCGTCATGATGTGATCCGCGATCTTGTAGGCGCGTTCGATCAGCTTGGCGCGAGGTACGATCTCGTTGACCATCCCGTATTCCAACGCCAATTTGGCGTCGATCGCCTGGCCGGTGAGCAGCGCATAGGCGGCGCGTTTTACCCCGAGTATTTCCTGAAAGCAGCTGTGGATGCCGTCGCCCGGCACCGAGCCGATGTCGTAATGCAGATCGTAGATGATGGCGTCTTCGGCGCAAATGGTGATGTCGCACATCAGGCACATCTCGGTGTGGAATCCCGGACCGTTGATGATGCCGATGGTCGGAATTTCAAGATCGTTGACCAGCGAGCTGACGTTGATGCGGCCGTCCTTGTAAGCGTATTCATAGGCCCAATAGGGCAAATCCTCTTGCTCCAGCTTGAAACCCTCGGGATCGGCATCCATCATGAATTCGTCGCCCGATCCGGTGAAGATCAATATTTCGTTCTCGGGATCGGCGCCCACGGTCTTGAACATCTGCCCAACCGAGCGGTGGTTCTCGACGCTGAGCTGGATTGGTCCCCCCCTGGTATGCGCCTGCACGAGAATGACGCCATCGGGACGCCGCTCCATTTTGTAGAAATCCTTGAAACGCTCCTTGTATTCCTCGAATTTCGGCGGCGGCACAAAGTTGGCCAATGACATGATCTTCTCCCTCCCTGACTTTCGGCGGCGACACTAACAGGCGCGTTCACGCGCCAGCAAGCTTAGGCGCCGGGGTCAGCCATGCGTCGAATTAAGGAGGTGGGGCCACGCCCCGGCGCGCGGGTGAGAGCAACAATCGATGGGCAAGCTTTGCGGACAACGTCACCAACACGTAAAGCGTCGAGCTCCATTTTTACGTCTGCATGGACGCCCCATGGTGAGTTGCGCCCACGCGCGCAACCCAAGGCGCGAGGCAGGCTTCATTGCGGAAACCTGCGGCAGGTGCAGAAAACCCGCTGCAGACGGGCCCACCGACAACCCGCGCGCAATTTGCGTCGAATTTGAACGACTAAAATTTTAACTGATGTTCCCGCGAATATTGCCCGGTTTTTCTCGGCTGTTGATCTGTTTTTACTTCAAATTGAAGCACTCAACTTAGCTGGCCCGCAAAAGCTTTGTGAGAAACGTGACCCCAACAAGACGGGAGAGGGGTCATGGATTGGGGTGCCAAGGCAATCATCGGACGCGGTGCGGCTGCAAGTGTGGCTGCAAGTCTGGTGGTAGTCGCCGCGCTGGCGATGCCGACGGCCGGCAAAGCTGACGAGCGTCCTCTTTTCATCTCACTCGGTGAAAACACGCGAGCGCCCATCGGCTGGATCGAGTTCTGCGTCGAGTATGAGCCGGAGTGCAAGACCAAGCCGTCGCAGCCGCGCGACGTCATGCTCTCCGCCCCGGCCTGGAAAGACCTCGAGCGGGTCAATCTCTACGTCAACACCCACGTCAAACCGATGACCGACATGGATCATTGGGGCGTGGTCGAGCGCTGGAACTATCCCGACGACGGCTACGGCGACTGCGAAGACTACGTGCTGCAGAAGCGCCGCATGCTCATTCAAGCGGGCTGGCCGCGCGAGGCTCTGCTCATCACCGTGGTGCGCGACAAGCACGGCGACGGCCACGCTGTTCTCACCGTCAAGACCGACAAGGGCGAGTACATCCTCGACAATCAGAACGATCAGATCGTGCTCTGGACCGACACTGGCTACCGCTTTGTCAAACGTCAGTCGCAGGCCGACCCCAATGTGTGGGTCTCGCTCGGCGAGCCGCGCCAGGCGCCGGCAACGGCCACCGCGCGCTGACACGAAAATATTCGAAAGGAGTTTGCGACCCCGGTCACGTCCCCACCCCTCCCCGTCCCCAGACCGGGTTCGCGCGGCCGGCTCTTCCCCAGGAGCCGGCCGCACTTTTTTGTTTCCCAGATATCCGCATGGTCATTGGGTTTTCCGCTACGGCTCGCTACGGCTCGACGCAGAACAGAACACGAAAGCCACGTTTCGGCGCGTGGAAAATGCGTGGAATACGGTTCCGGTTTGTTCCGCGCCAGCGATCCAATCCGCATTGATCCAACACCGCGGATATTGGACCGAACGAACTCGCCCCCACCCGCTCGCACTAGAACGCACGTCGGGACGAGAGGCCGAGCGAAGCTACGCAATGCCGTGCTGTCATGCCGCGCTTCGATCACTTAGGTCCTCAAATCGGCGCGGACTATTTCAACTCCTATGCCGAGGCTCTCGTAACCAACGGCTTCACGGTGACGCCGACGCGAGGAAAAGCCCCTTTTCTCCCTCGCTGGCACAACCCGAAGCCTACAGATCCCCAATGGCTCGCCGAGATGCTGAGGCGAAACCGGTTCGACGGCTGCAACATCGGCATTGTCTGCGGGCGCGTCGTCGGAATCGACATCGACGCTGACGATCACGCTAAGGCTGCGCTGCTTGAAGGCTTGGCCGGCGAGCATCTTGGGCCGACGCCCTGGCAGCGTGTCGGGCGAGCGCCACGGACGCTACTTCTATACCGGTCAGCCGATGACGAAATCATTGGCTCTGTAAAGATCGGCTTTATCGACGTGCTGTCGGGCGGCAAGCAGTTCGTCGCCTACGGAGTCCACCCGGGCACCGACAAACCCTATCAGTGGATCGACAGACGGCACACGCCGGCGGCGGCCAGCATCGATGAATTGCCGATTATAACTGAGGCGTCGGTACGGTCGTTCATCGAGGCCGCCTGTACGGCCCTAGGATCCCAACGAAGCGGCGTACCAGCTCCGAGCCTGCGGATCGTAGATGCTGCGAGAAAAACACGCCAAAGGACCCGCCATGGCGAAATGCTGGGCAGCGTGTACGACCCACGTATCGAGCGGAACGCGGAGGGGTTAGTTATCGATGGCCGGGAAGCCTTTTTGCCAAAGATCACTGCCGCCGAGTTTGCGAAACGCCCACACGCCTCACCGATAGACCTTGCCCATCGCGTCTGGGGCCAAGTTCATCGGGGAAGCAGATCTGTCGCGGCCGAAGGGCAGCAACCCGGGGCGGCGGTGGGAACTGAGGGACGCCTTGTCGAAAGCGCGCTCGATCTGTCGGCGCGAACCTGATCTGAATCCACCCCGCGCATCGCGTGGCGGGCACCCGACGAGCTATCTGCACGGCTGGCGCAAGCCGGGGTTCTGGAAACTTGCGCAACGCAAAATGCACATGGCCGAGGTGGGGCGCAGCAGCGACGTCGCTAATTGGCCCGAAGCCGAAGTGCCGCGACGTCCGCGATTTGGTCGCGATCGGGTGGAAAGCGGACATCACCCGAAGACCTAGTCTGATGTGGTGCACGGCGCCCGCTCCCGGCAACGAATTGCCATAGGGTGATCGTTGCGACGAATCACATGAGGGAGCCGTCCACATGCAAGTTACCACGATCGGTTTGGATATCGCCAAGCACGTCTTTCAGGTTCACGGCATCGACAGGACTGAGAAGGTTGTTGTCCGGCGGCAACTACGCCGCGGCCAGGTGAAGGAGTTTTTCGAGGCGCTGGCGCCATGTCTTGTTGGTATGGAGGCGTGTGCCACATCGCACTACTGGGCTCGCGAGCTAACGAAGCTTGGGCATGAGGTTCGCCTGATGCCCGCGAAGGACGTGAAGGCCTACGTCAAACGCAACAAAAACGATGCTGCCGATGCCGAGGCGATCTGCGAGGCTGTTCGTCGACCGACGATGCGCTTTGTGCGAGTGAAGTCTGCCGAGCAGCAAGGCCAATTGATGCAGCACCGCACCCGCGATTTGCTGATGCGGCAACGGACCCAGGTGATCAACGCGCTACGGGCGCATTTGGCCGAGCTCGGTATTACCGCGGCGCAGGGGCGCGAGGGGGTCAAGGAGTTGCTGGCGATCGTTGCGGAGAAGCGGGATGAAGCCCTGCCGCTTGATGCTCAAGCCAGCCTGCTGATGCTGGCGGCGCAGCTTCAGGCCCTGCAGACGCTCATTGGATCGATCGAGAAGCGGATTGTGGCGCAGCATCGTGCGAACGCGGATAGCAAGCGGCTGGAGACGATACCCGGGATCGGCGTTGTCGGTGCAACCGCGATTGCAGCTACCGTCACGGACCCAAAGGTGTTCCGGTGTGGGCGCGATTTTGCGGCCTGGATTGGGCTTGTGCCACGCGAAGTGTCGACCGGCGGCAAACGCAAGCTAGGGCCGATCTCCAAGCAAGGCGACCGCTACTTGCGGCGCATCCTTGTTGTCGGGGCCCATTCGGTGCTGCGTCGCGCCAAACTCCACCCAGAGAAATATCCTTGGCTGACGCAGCTTCTGGCCCGCCGCCCCTTCAAGGTCGTAGCCATTGCGCTGGCCAACAAGCTGGCCCGCATCGCATGGGCGCTTTTGGCCAAGGGCGGAACGTTCCGAGCGCCGCAGCTCATGGCAGCGTGAGAGGAGTTGGCGGTCGAAGTATGAGGTTGGGTGTTCACGAACTGCAAGGGTGATGAAGGCATTGATGCGAAACGGTTGGAGACCGTCGATCGGAAAACCCGAGTTGGGTCATGCGAGGAAAGAACGCGTGAGTTTGTTTGGGACCGATCAGCGGATCACATCAGGGCCAGCGGTCAAAAGGGCCGCATTCAAAGATCCCATGAAGGTGGCGCGCGCCGGTTAGGCTGGCGGCCATCTCAAACTGGAGGATCTTTTAATGTCGCAGACAGTCGCCGCTCTTATACCTGCCGCTGTAAACTATGAGAGGACGCTGGTCCTCGCGATTGAAGTGAGTAACAAAAGTTGGGTGCTTGCGGCGCAAGTGCCTGGCCTGCCGCATACGAAAGCCAAGCGCACAATCGACCCAGAAGCCGAGGCATTGCTGGCGGCCATTTCTGGATATCGCGCCCGCGTCACCGCCACGGGCCGCAGCATCGAGCGCGTGATCGCCGTCTACGAAGCTGGATGGTCGGGCTTCTGGCTGGCGCGCTGGCTTATGAGGCATGGGGTCGAAGTGTACGTTGTCCAGCCTTCCAGCGTTCCGGTCGATCGTCGGATGCGCCGCGCAAAGTCTGACGGGATTGATGCCGAGCTGCTGCTTCGGACACTGCTCGCTTGGCTGCGAGGCGAGCCGCGCGTGTGTTCGATGGTACCGGTTCCCGACGAGGCCGATGAGGATGCCCGACGGTGTGTTCGCGAACGGACCGAACTCATCTCGGAGCGCGTCGGTCTGACCAATCGGATCGGAGCTGTTCTGGCAACACTTGGCGTGAGCGACTACAACCCGTTGCTTCGGAACCGAAGTCGTCGTCTGGCCGAATTGCGGACTGCTCTCGGCGAGCCACTACCTGCAAACGCGCATGCCAAGATCAAGCGTTTGCTTGCTCGGTTGGAATTGGTGCTTACGCAGGTCGCCGAGCTGGAGCGTGAGCGTGACGCGGTGGTGGAAACGGAAGCGTCTGACAAAGCGAGTAAGATGATCCAGCAGCTTACCGGCTTGCGCGGCATCGGTGTTCAGAGCGCGACCGTTCTGGTGCGCGAAGCGTTCGTGCGTTGCTTCGCTAATGGCAAGGCACTCGGATCATACGCCGGCCTGGCCTCCTCGCCGTATAGTAGCGGTGGGATCGACCGCGAGCAGGGCATCGGAAAGGCCGGCAATCGGCGGGTCAGAACAGTGATGGTCGAGCTTGCATGGTTATGGACGCGCTACCAGCCCGGCGCCGCTCATGTTTGCTGGTTCCGCGAACGGGTTGGATCAACAGGGCGGCGTGTTCGCAAAATCATGGTGGTGGCCCTGGCCCGAAAACTGTTGATCGCGCTGTGGAGGTTCGTCACCGACGGTGTAGTGCCTGAAGGCGCAGTCTTAAAGCCTGTCGCCTGATCGGGCCTAGCAATCCGGATTGCGCTGCGAACGCAGAGCAGCCCGACGATCCGAGGGAACGTCGCCGTTGTTCGGCATGGCGCTACGGTGCCGTCTACAAAGAGTGGTGCCGTTCTCTTGGAGCTCTCCCGTTCCCGAATGCGGGACAGTGGTTGGGATCAACTCCCGCCGGATGTGAGGTTTGCAGTGAAGCCTGCAGAAATGAGAGCTCCGCCTTGGGTCACCATCTCCCCACATCAGCTCTTGACGGAGATACCATCATGTGAGGCCGAATACATGACTGCACCGAACCGCTTCGCTCGACCGTCAAATTCCCCTTGCACCGCGGGCGCCGTCCATACATGACCCAACTGTATGGACCGGCCGTGTGTTGCAAGCCAGATGTGAGTGATGGAGGGGATTGGTCTTGCGCTTCTGTATCCGGCCCGTGAATAGAGCGTTCATGCTCTTGGCCATCATGGATATCCGCGCGCACCCGATCTCATTCTCGGAAAGGCCCTGAGAGGCCGGTTGGGTCACCAGATCACGGGTGCGACGGCGAGACCGTTTCTCCATCTCCTCAATCCAACTCGCAGACCTCGGCAGTCAGTTGCACAGGTGCTCAAGCTCTTGATCTCACGCTGCATCTATGTGACGCGATTTGTAGTTGCGCCGTTGCGCCAAGACCGTCCAAGCGATCCGCGCCAGCTTATTGCGAGCGCAGTTGCCAGAACATTGTGATGCAGCCGTTTCGCCGCGGCCGTGAGCCAGGTCCAAAGCTATGCTTTGCCCAGTTGCTGGTCTGAGCAGAATAACTCCAGCGCCCTGCATGAACAGCGTGCGCAAGTAGCGATTGCCGCGCTTGCTGATGCGCCCAAGGATCGTCCGATCACCTGTCGACATCTGCTTCGGGACCAGACCGAGCCAAGCGGCAAAGTCACGACCCTTGGCAAACGCGGTGCCACTGCCAACGGCTGCTACCATTGCGCTGGCGATGATCGGGCCGATGCCAGGAACGGTCATCAACTGCCGGCAGCTCTCGGTATCGTGTGCCAGCTCTTCGATCTCTTCAGTGACGTGTTCAATACGCTCATCGAGCCGCCGCCAATCGCCGCTGAGATCCTCAATAATCCTGATGATGCGGGATGACAGCACGTCGATACGCCTAGCCAAGATGTCCGGCAGCTGCTGACGCAGGAAGCGAAGCCCTTGGCGTACCGGAATGCCGTGCTCCAAAAGAAAGCCGCGAATCTGATTGATCACTGCGGTCCGCTCGCTGATCAAGCGAGATCGCACGCGATGCAGGGCTTGCAGGTCCAGCTGATCGTCGGTCTTTACCGGAACGCAACGTGTCGATGGCCGCTGCACAGCTTCCGCGATCGCGTGCGCATCCCGGAAATCGTTCTTGTGACCTTGACGGAACGGCTTGGCATAAACCGGTGGCACCTGCTTCACGTCATGACCGAGCGCGATCAGCTCTCGAGCTACGCAATGCGTCGCCATGCCGGCCTCGATACCGATTAGGCACTGCGGCACATTCGCAAGCCGTGCTGCAATCCGGCCGCGAGTGAGTTTCTCGCGCAAAACAATCGCTCCCCTGTCATCCAAGCCAATCAAATGTAGCGTGTTCTTGCCCGTATCGATGCCAATGGTGCTGGCGACTACGGTATCTGTCTTCCGGGACATGGCGATGCTCCTCGTGCTTCTAAGCCCCGCCGACTCTCAGAGCCGTTAGGGGCGGGAGCACGGCCGGTCCATCCCATTCTGCGACATCAACGCCGCATCCTTGTGTGGCGCAGCATGAGACCCGTCTCGGTATTGAGGGTATGATCGTAGCAAAAACGGGGACTGCATGAAGCGGCGCGAGTTCATCTCTCTGCTGGGCAGTGCTGCCATTGCGCTGCCGCTTACCGCGCGCGCCTACGCGGCTGGCGTGCCGACGGTCGTCTTTATTTATCCTGGGTCTGATGCGATAGCCAAGGAACGCGCCACGCATGTGATGGAGGGGCTGCGCAGTGAAGGCTTCAGCGCGCCGGATCGTCTCACGTTCGTGATTCGGGCCATGGGCGGCGATCCGGCGCGCTTGCAGCCGCTTCTTAGCGAGATCGTCGCCAGTAGGGTCGATATCCTAATTCCCATAGGCCCGCCGCAGACGCGTGCGGCCCATGCCGCAACCACTAGCATTCCCATCGTGACATTCGATCTGGAGATCGACCCCGTCGAAGCCGGTCTGGTATCGAGCCTCCCGCATCCGGGCGGCAACCTCACCGGTATGTTCCTCGATTTTCCCGAGTTCGGCACGACTTGGCTCGGGTTGCTGAAACAGGCCATTCCCGCTCTGGCCAGCATCGTGGTCCTCTGGGATCCGTCGACATCGACGGTGCAGACCAAAGCGGTGGCCTCGGCCGCGCAACGTCTCGGCGTCAAGATCGAGATCCTACAAGTCAAGACGCCAGCCGAGCTTGGCGCCGTCTTCGAAGCCGCGAGCGCGCACAAGCCCGACGGGCTATTGATGCTGTCGTCGCCGATCATGGGGATTTATGCAAAACACTGCGCCGATCTCGCGCAAAAGTATCGTTTGCCCGCGATTTCATTGTTCTCGGATTTCGTGCGAGCGGGCGGGCTGATGTCCTATGGCCCCAATGTGAGCGATCTCTACCGCGAAGTCGGCGTCATGGCCGGAAAGGGCTGAAAGGGACCGGCCGATCTCCCCGCCGAGCGGCCCACGCGCTTCGAATTGCTGATCAATTTGAAAACGGCGAAGGCACTGAACCTCGATATTCCCGACATGCTGCTGGCGCGCGCCGACGAGGTGATCGAATAAGCCTTCCCGACTTCCGGTGTTGGCCCGAAGCGGCGGTTCGCTTCGGTGCAGCGGTTCGTCTGGAATCGGAGCAAGACCGGACATGGATCCGAATATGACCGGACGTTCGCTGCCGTAGAGCACCGAGCTCCACGCGATGCGTGAAAGCCGCATCCGAACTATATTGGCGGTATGTGTGGAAGAGTGATCCAAAGCAGCCGGCCCTTTAATCTAGCGATCGTCCATGGGATGAACGTCCATGAAAGCCGGGTCAGCAATTATCCGCCGCGGTATAATGCGGCGCCCAGTCAAGAACTCCTCGTCATCCGGCGCAACCGCGATACCCGTGAGGTGTCGCTCGACCCTCTGCGCTGGGGATTGATCCCCTACTGGTGCAAGGACCCGAAGGGCGGACGCAAGCCAATAAACGCTAAAGCGGAAACGGTAGCGAGCCTGCCGATGTTTCGCGAAGCGTATGCGCGGCGACGATGCATTCTTCCTGTCGACGGCTTCTTCGAATGGAAGGCGATCAAGGGTTTGAAGGCGAAGCAACCGTTCGCGATCGCGATGCGGGACGGCTCGCCGTTCGGAATTGCGGGCATTTGGGAGAATTGGAAAGACCCAGCGACAGGGGAGTGGCAACGCACGTTTGCGATCATCACGGTGCCCCCTAACGAGGTCTCTGGCGCAGATCCACAATCGAATGCCGGCAATCTTGGGGAAGACCGATTACGACCGTTGGTTTGGCGACGAAGGAGACCCTCCCGACCTTTTGCGGCCGTTTCCATCAGAATTGATGCGCATGTGGCCGATTTCAACGCGCGTCAATAAGCCGGAGAATGATGAGCCTTCGATCCTCGGTCCGATAACGACCCTGGTGGCTTAGTAAAAGAAACGCAGGTGTGCTGTGTGCGCATGTCTTGCATGTGGAGTTTATCATGACCCAGATCCTGGAAACCTCCTCGAACGCCGCACAAATCGAATATTGGAATGCCGCGGCTGGCGAAACCTGGGCACGGTTTCAGGAAGCGTTGGACCGTCAGATTGAACCGCTAGGTCTCGCGGCCATCGATGTGCTGAACCCGCGGGCGGGCCAGCACATCATCGACATCGGTTGCGGATGCGGTCAGACCTCGCTGGTCCTTGCGGCCCGCGTAGCGCCCACAGGCTCGGTCATGGGGGTCGATATTTCAAAGCCCATGCTCGAGGTGGCCGTCAATCGCCCGCGCCCCGCTTCGGACTTGCGCGTTGCCTTCCGACAACTGGACGCACAAACCGCTGATCTAGGACATGGCATTTTCGATGCGGCCTTTTCTCGCTTTGGCGTGATGTTCTTCAGCGACCCCGTGGCCGCGTTTGCCAATATCCGCGGCTCCTTGAAGCCCGGCGGACGTTTAGTCTTCGTCTGTTGGCGTTCTCTCCGCGAGAATCTTTGGATGCAGGCACCACTCGCAAGCCGCACTGCCATTTATACCCCCCATTACCCCGCCCGAGCCGACAGCTCCGGGACCGTTTGCATTCGCTGACGCGAGCCGCTTGCGCAGAATACTGGCCGAGGCTGGATTTGGTAACGTGTCGACCAACCCGTTTGGCGCTGAAATTGGCGGAGCTGACGTCGAGCAAACGTTGCATTTGGCCTTGAGAGTGGGGCCGCTGGGCGCGGCGCTTCGTGAGCACCCAGAGCTTGCGGGCGATGTCGCAGACGCCGTTAGAGATGTGCTGTCACAGTATGTCACTCCGAATGGAGTGCTAATGCCCGCCGCTGTGTGGATTGTTCTGGCTCATAACGAATAAGGTCGATGCAGCGGCGACGCATCACCCCTCATTGGGCGCTCACGTAACGCTTCGAGACGTGCGCACTCAGCCATCCGGCCAGCTTCAACCAGCGCAGTCGGCCCGAGAGAAACTCCGGGACAAATCAAGTTCGCTTGCATGCTGGATATCTGCGGGCCATTGATTCAGATTGAGCAGCTTCACTACGAACCGAAGCCCGCGTGACGAGCCAGTGCGCCGCGAAGCAAAACCTTTTTCTGTCACACAACCGTAACTTGATTGTTTCTGGTTCGCGTGAGAATTGTGCGGGGCAGTAAGCCGGGCGAAAAGGGGAAAACGCCCTGCCAGTTCGCTTCTCGAAAGGCGCACGGTGTATCGAAGAGGTCGGCCGTTCATATGGTATTTAGCTGAGAAAAATGCACCAAAGGGCCAAGGCCAGCAGGCTCGGATTTCGCTTCCCTCGTTTGATACCCCCCGTAAGTCAGGTCAATTTCCGCCTCGAAGGCAAGCTGCTCCTGAGTCTACCCTCGTTGCTGCCGCGCCCTCAGTCGACATTTGGGTCGCGTTTTGGAAATGGCCGAGGATTCCGCCGACAAATGGGACTATGAGGCAAGGATTGCGCGAAGATTTGGTTTTGCGCAGCAATTCGAATTGCCGATACCGATGCCGGAAACGAAAGAGGCCGCCAGCCGAGGCGGCCTATTCCTTCTTAGGCTGCGGTTGCTGCTGCTGTTGGGCGACCTTCTGGCGGGGCTCTGGCGTCTCATAGACCAGCGTGGTTCGGCTGTTCTTATCGTGCTGGTAGGCTAAAGCGTGCCAAGACTGCGCCATATTGAGAAGCGTGACTCTGCTTTCTGGATCATCGGTCATTCGGGCAAGTTGAATGCACTGTGCTGCGTGCACGCGGTACACGTCCGCTCTTCCATCGCTCGACACACTTGCTGATCCCGACCCCCGCTAAGAGACACAGCGAGAGTAAAAGTCGCGTAAGCCGATTTCGTTCCCGCACCGCAAAAAAGGCCCCGGACCAAGGAGAGATAATCCGGGGCCTCTCCTGGGTGGCGTATCGGGGCTCAGACATCCCCCGACAGCGCGAAGCTAGGGCTCAGTTCCTACCCGATGATAAAATATGACTGTGCAAAATCGAACACGCTCCTGAAATTAGGACACTGGGAAAATCAAATTAGGACAAAGGCTAAAGCCATTGCTCAGCCGCGCTCTGCGCCTAATCTATTTTAGGGAGTTTGCCACCATCGAGTTTGGCAGCTCTTTCTTGATATTGCTTTGCCAAATAGAGCAATTCGTCGGAAACTTCCTTGGATGTGGCCGTCCGCGAGTGTCGTATGCAGTCGCGGGCGAACGCCACTATTTCCTCATAAGTCTCCATGTGGCTCGTCGCCCCTTTTGGTCCCCCTCAAGCGCAATAAGCTTACGGCTTAAAAGTTGAAAATTGGGTTTTGTGGTCCTAGAGATTTAAAATTGGTTCCAACGCCGGCATTGTCCAATCTTGCACATGGTCAAAGCGACCCTGAAATTAGGACGATCGAAAAATTAAATTAGGACAAAGGGCTTGGAATTAGGATAGCACCCACCCACGATATTCGTGCGTCGGGTTCTGCTTCTAACGAAGAAGAAGCCTTGCCCGTCCCGGGCACACATGTCGCAAACTTGCGTCAAGAAAAAACCCCAAGCGAAATATGCGGGGCGGCAGGCGTCAGGGGGCCGGGGATTCGCCCGGTCGGCCTACTACAAAACCAAATACTTAGCGTACTCGGCACACGCAATCCGGATCACGCGGCGTTACCGACGTGGCGCGGTCGTTTGCCGCAACGTTTCCGGTGCCCGCTTTCGGGCCGAACCAACTAGCAGAAGCAATCGCCGTATCTGTAGACGGGATAACTCCAAGCGTAGAGGCCGGGCACCAGAGGAACGCCCGCGTATCCAAACCCAAAGCCGTATTCGCCGTAGCCGCCAAACACGCCGCCGTAACCCTCATACGGGTAGTCGAAATAGGGAAAACCGCGGTAGGCATAGCCACGATAACCGGCATAGCCGCGATAACCGTAACCGACATGTCCGACATGGTATCCGCCACCGTAGCGATAACCGCCATATCCGGCGTGATAAACGCCGCCTGCAACAGCGCCGGTCGTCGTGGCTGTGCCAAGCACTAGGGCCGTAAAGAGCGCAAGAATTTTCCTTGGCATTTTAAGTCTCTCCTGTCGCGCCCATCCCGATGGGCCTTCGTAGCACCGTGGTCTTTCGAGATGCGGCTATTCGCGATGGACGGTTAAAATGGAAATGGGCAGGTCAAAGTTTCTCTTTAATTTGAGGAAGCCCAGCGAACGCCACGTCATGTGGCTTTTCGGCAGTCATCAAATCTGCGGCCCTGAGCATCCGGCAAATTCTCGACGGTCTTGGCCGTGAGCTTCTTGCGCATGTAGACGATATGTCATGCAATTCACCAAAAGTCAGGTCTGAGCCTGAAGGCGGATGCAAACGAGATGAAGCATAGTGCAACCGACCGCAACGAACTGTTCACACAGAATTTCTTAGTCGGAGTACAAATAAGGCCCATAAGCGGAAATAGCCGTCCGCTGCGCAAGTGGTTGGTGCCGTTTCCAGCCCCTACCAAAGTACTCGCCTGAGCCAGTAGGATGCCGTTTCCTCAGCATGGGTGTGGCAATGCGACGGCGCGAGTTCATCAAGGCGCTCGGTGCAACGGCGGCAGGGTGGCCACCTGGAGCGGGCGCCCAAATTCGACCCAACCAGTTACGTGCGGAGACAGTGTCGCCGAGCGCCCATGGTCAGCCGCCCGCACTCACGAAATCACAATCGGATGCGCTCGATATGTACAACAATGCAGTAAGCGCCTTTAAGTCGATCTTGGGTCAGCGGCGCGCCCAGATAAATTCGAATCAACGGCTACCGAACTTACCGGGACAAGCACTCTACCTTGCTCGCATTAACATGATGAGTGCGTATAAAGACCTCACCGACGCGCTTCCGTCCGAAATCGGAAGACCCAATAAATTCGGGATTCCTCCGGCGTACTTTGATGCCGACAGTGAGCCGCTGATCGATGAGTATAGGAAGCTCTTCGATATCATGGAGGCGCCGCCCACCGCCGCGCAAAACTCGGATACTCCATTCAAAGACGTAGTGGACCTGGGAATCGCTGTTGCGCGCGCCAAGGGCCTTGATGCAACAAATGCGGAGGTGGCAGGCCGCATTAGCCTGGGGCTCTTCTTTGCCGAGACAAATGGCAAGCAGAACGTGGGGAATGCCCGCTCGAATACGTACAAGGGAAGTCTGCAAACAGGTCCATCTGAAGACCGAATCGGCCAAAAGAAATGGGCAGTGATCGCGAGCTCGATCAGAGCCGTCGATCCTGCATTGAGCGCTCGCGACGAAAAGGAAGAGGCAAGGGTCGGCAAGTTAGATCATCGGCTCAATCACTGGACCGCCGTGAGAGACGCCCTTATGAGCGCCCACGCGGACCTTTTCTCGCAAATACCTACGATCGTGAAAACGCTGCCAGATCGGATCGATCAAATGAAATTTTTTGAACTTATCCAGATTATCCCGACTCCAACCAAGGCTGCCCTTAAGTCAGGCAACTTGACCAACTATAGAATCTCCGACCCGAGGATCATGGGGTATCTGGGAAACAATAGCATCTTCACTTTCGGGCAGGCCGACAAAGCGAGAAAAACTGCAACCTTTCGCGAAATTCTTGATGCGATGTGGCTCTTCAATGACAAATTTGAACGAGCGCTGTCCAAATTTAAAGAGATCAGCGTTCGGCGATCAGGGTAACAATTAATATTCCACCAGCATTCCGCGGACGTGCACTCATGCCTGGCGGCCAGTTGCAGAAGCGAACGGGCGCGCTTCATCGCATGTGAGCGGGTTCGCTGCCGCTCCAGTCAGCTTTCGAAATAAATACAGGCCAGCGCCTGCCGCGGCTGCGCGGGAAAAAGTGGGTTTTGTCGTGAGTCCTCGGTTCGACGATGCCTCAGCGTCCTAAGCGGGGGTCGCGCTTAGAAGATTAGGCTTTGCTTTCAATGCAGCGTCGGGCTTTGCGTTCTTCCGAGGCTGTCATACCGGCAGCGCGCGCCACGGCGCGGGCCTGTTGAAGTCCGACCTGCGCAACATAGGCTCGCACCATGTCGCAGGTGATGTGAGCACCCAGCTGCGGTGTGACGCTGCTGTGGTCATGCCGCTCCGAAGAGTGCACTTGCTGGTCAAGGTGACGGTAGTGGTGGTGATTGTGAAGGGCCTTCGCCATAGCTGTTGTCGCGCGATAGCGACCGTTTCCTCGGCGGAGGCGAGATTATTGTCGACGGCAAGTGCCTTCGCGCCTTCCTGAGCGAAACGCAAAACCGTGGCGCGGCCATTGCCCAGGCCTTCGCCAGGCGACTGACCGGCGCCCACTACGATGGCGATCTTGTCCTTGAGACGCATGCAACCTCGATCGAAAGACTGGCTCCGTTTCCGAATTGGTCCAAGCCGAGCGCCTTGGACCGCACTATCGCAACGGCGCCGCGAAATTTAGAGCCGCGTGATGCTTAACGTTCGTGGCACACCTAAGTGTAACGCGTAACGCCCTCCCGACCGACAGAGTCTGACCAGGCGTCGAGGGCTTGGTGCGTCGTTGGGCTGGCCTGCTGAGCGCGCCCGTTCGGACGGGCTGCCTGCGGCAGCTCCTCCCTCGGCTGCAACTTTCTTAAGAAACGCGAATTTTGGTCCAACCGTTTGGGCTGTCTCTCATTTCTCGCCTCTACCCATATTTCGGAGGACCGCTAAGAACTATCGGGTTTTTGGTAGAGCATTAGTCGACGCCGGCTCGTCGTCGATCGGGTTGATGATCTGATCGAGACCTTCATTCAGGACCATGTCGCTCAAATCGGCACCAACAAGCGAATATCGAGCCTGCTTCGCCGCGACGTCGTTCCCTATTGGGGAACAAAGAGCGTTCATGAAATCAAGAAGCGGGACGTCAGCGATCTTGTCAGCCAGATCGCTCACCGGAATGCTCATGCCGGGCACAGACTGCTCAAGACACTGAAGACGTTCTTTCGCTGGTGTGTTGGCCGCGCGGTTATTGATTTCTCGCCCGCGGGAGGAATTGTCTCCAGCTACAGAGAAGTGAGCCGCGACCGCGTTCTCACTGATGATGAGCTAGCGGCCATCATCGTTGCCGCACGAGAGATACCAGGACCATACGGCCCAATTGTCGAGTTTCTGGCATTGACCGGGCAGCGCCGTGAGGAAGTCGCCAAACTCAGATGGGACGAACTCGACGAGAAAGCACGAACCTGGTCAATCCCCGGATCGCGAACCAAGAATAAGAAAGCTCACATCGTCCACTTGTCAGATCAAGCGTGGGGCGTTGTTGCAACTCGACCGGAGGGCGAGTTCGTATTCGCGACATCCAAAGGCAAGAACTTCCAGGCCTTCCGGGAGGGCAAAGAGAAGCTCGACGAGCTATCTAACGTTGCCGGATGGCGGCTGCACGATCTGCGTCGTACCATCGTGTCCGGCATGGCACGCCTTGGCGTACCCCCACACGTGGCAGACAAGATCCTCAATCATCAGGCCGGCACCATTTCTGGCGTGGCCGCTGTTTATCAGCGATATGATTTCTTAGCTGAGCGCAAAGACGCGCTGGACCGATGGGGCAAGCACGTCGACCTCATTGTTACAGACAAAGAACGATCAATGCGCCAGCTAGAGACGGCCGAGATGTAACTTGAGTAGTTGAGAGCCGTAAAAGTGGAAATCGCCAAAGGTCTGGTTTGTGACATCGCGTCGTTCGGACGTTGCGGTTGGATGTCGGCTTTGCCCCCCGATAACAACCGTGCTGGCCACCTGGCGGAACGGTCGATAAGGGCCAATAACGGAAATCGACTGCTTTATTCGATCACCTCATCGGCGGCGACTTGGAGGTCAAGCGGAATGGTCAGGCCAAGCACCTTTGCCGTATTGAGGTTGATCACGAGCTCGAATTTCGTTGGCTGCAGCACTGGCAGGTTTTCAGGCCGTTCGCCCCTTGAGAATGCGAGCGGTGTATGCTCCGGCTTCGGTGTAGGCGTTTGTAATACTGGTGCCGTAACTAATGAGGCCGCCCAGCTGGGCGAACTCTTTCCATTGGTAAATTGTGGGCACGCGGTACCGCGCGGCTAACGTGACGAGTTGATCCCGCTGACTTGTCAAAAAAGGGGTCACCGCTGACGAGGACCCCGCCGAAGTGCCTCTCGTTGATTGTCTTAAAGGCGGCATCGACGTCCTGCGGCGTCGCGGTGTCCAGTATTTCCACCCTTCGGGATACAGCTGTTGCGGCTGCCATGACGCTTTTGGCCTCCGTTTGACGATAGGGGCTCGTTGGATTTGCCAGCATCGCTATGGCCGCCTCAGCTGGAAGAAGCTGACTCAATAATCCGACGCGCTTGGGCGCAAGCGCCACCGTGATCATGCTCACGCCCGTGACGTTTTCCGTTGGACGGTTGAGGCTGGAGACGAGACCAAATGTAATCGGATCCCCTGCGCTAACGAAGATAATAGGAATCGTCTTGGTGACGCGCTTTGCGGCAATTCCCGAATGCGCCCCGCCGACCGCCGCAATCACGTCTACCGGGCGGTGGATAAGATCGGACGCCAATTCCGGCAACCGATCATAATGAAGCTCTGCCCATCGGTACTCGATGGCAACATTGCGACCGTCGATATAGCCTCCTTTGCGCAAACCTTTCAGCCATGGCCAACCAGCAACCGACCTACCAGGCGTACACCGTCGTCAAACGCGAAGGCCAGGACGACTTCTGGCTCAACATCGGAGCGGCGTTCATGCATCAGGATGGCGAGGGCTTCAACGTCGTCCTCCAGGCGCTCCCAATCAACGGCAAGATTGTTTTGCGCCCGCCAAAGGCAGACGCCAAGCCCGACGATGCGAATGGCGCTCAACAAACGATGCGTCAAGAAAACGATCGGCGCAAGGGCGCCCGTCGCGACAAATAGCTGCTCTTCAAACTCTCAGGCGCGGCATTGCTCACGTCTGAAACTCAGCCCCGCCACTCACGTGCGCGGGGCTTTTCAATCCGACCGCAGCAGAATGTCTTATTAACCATCCCTCAATACAGTGGCGCGAATCACTTTGCCTGAAAGTTCCGAAGGCCGCCAATATTCCTGCTGGGCTCGCGTCCAAGGCCGCGGCGAAGGGGGCTTGCATGCGCGTATTGCTTATTGAAGACGATAGTGCCACCGCGCAGTCGATCGAGTTGATGCTCAAATCGGAGGGCTTCAACATCTATACGACCGATCTCGGCGAGGAAGGGATCGATCTCGGTAAAATCTACGACTACGACATCATCCTCCTTGATCTCAATCTTCCGGACATGCTTGGCTTCGAGGTGTTGCGGGGCCTGCGCCGCTCGAGGGTCCGGACGCCGATCCTCATATTGACCGGTCTTGCCGGGATCGAAGACAAGGTCAAGGGTTTTGGCTTTGGCGCCGACGACTACATGACCAAGCCGTTCCACAAGGACGAACTGGTGGCGCGCATTCAGGCTATCGTGCGCCGGTCCAAGGGCCACGCCCAGTCGGTGGTCCAGTCTGGCGATCTCCTGATCGACCTCGATAGCAAGATGGTTGAGGTCAACGGCGCGCGCGTGAGTTTGACCAGGAAGGAATATCAGATCCTGGAGCTTTTGAGCTTGCGCAAGGGCATGACGCTGACCAAAGAGACGTTCCTCACTCACATATACGGCGGCATGGACGAGCCAGAAATGAAGATCATTGATGTGTTCATGTGCAAGCTGCGAAAAAAGCTGGCGAACGCCTCTGGCGGCAAAAACTATATCGAAACCGTCTGGGGGCGCGGGTACATGTTGAGAAACCCCGCCGACGAAACCGCCGCGGCAGTGTCTGCCTGAGGCTGCCCCTCCCCACTGAGGCGAAGCAATCAAGTCCCACTGAACTGCCCGCGGGGCATTCTCTTCGCCGAAGAACGGAATATACCGTTTCGAAACTTTCTTTCCTTTAATTTTGAGAACCTCAGCAGTAGTGGGGTACCCTTCTGGAATATCAAAACTTTATGGCTCCGAATTGCTGGTGATCGGAGCCACTTTTTTCCCTTGCAGCGCCGCCCGTTGGGCACAGCCGCCGCTCGAAGCTTCCGATGAATTCAGACGAAAACTGACAACGGGCTGAACAAATCTTCAAGCAGGACAACGACGCGCGGGATGGACGAGAGCCGGCAACCGAATATGAGGCGCGCGCTACTGCTATACGCGAAAAGACGGCACGATTGAGAACGCTCCGGTTGGCCAAAGAAGCCGAGGCGCGGAACTCAACCCGCCAAAAATGATTGAATTCTGCCAACACAACGCAATCGGTACTTTGTTAGGCGCACTTGAAATTAGGGCCCTAAGTCTAACCCCACCTGAAACTGTGCGGGGGGCACTGTCCGCTTCACCGAAGCGAACTCACAATTTTCATCGAACTTCGCAGCCCTGCCTGACGGCTACGCCACGAGTTGTACATGATAAAGCCACAACGCCGTAGGCAATCACAGACATCGGACCAGCGCTCAGGGCGTCGCACCCCTTGTTCCAGTTGGAAACGCCCTGAGGACGAGTGTCTTATGGATGCGAACAAGACAATGGCTACGCAAACCAAGGAAACTTTCGAGAAGACCAGTGCCGCTGCGACCGAAGCGGCCGATCTTATCAAAACAAGTTGCTCGACGGCGCTCAAGGGCGTGCAGGACTACAACAACAAGTTCCTGGAATTCGCGCATACAAACTCCAACTCCGCATTTGACTTTGCTCAGAAGCTATACGGTGTAAAATCGCCGTCGGAGTTCATGGAACTTTCGACCGAACACGCACGCAAGCAAACTCAGACCCTAACCGACCAGACCAAAGAGCTTGCGGAACTCGCCCAGAAGATTGTGCTCGCGGGCCCAAAACCGCTGCAAACGGGCGTTGCGAAGGCGATCAACCGCGCCGCGTGACCTCGTCTGACTTTAGCGGGGTGTTGAAGCCGGGGCTTCGCTCCGGCTTCATTAGGCGTGGTTGCCAGCGAAACGAGCCATGTAGCGACCGACACCATTGACGTCGCTATAGTCCTCATTGAGCCTGTCATCGCAGTTACCTCCACCGCAAATTAAATTCCGACCGCCCTTGCGCTTTGATTTCGGCACCACAGGTGTAGCGATACTGGCACGCAGTCGCTTGCCCGAGAGCTGCCCATAAAGCGGCGACGTACCGATGTCGCCGTTCGCCCGCAGGCAGCGCTAATGCCATCGGCCGGCACAATTCTAATCTGAAAGTTGTTATTGGCTTGCGTTGCGGATGCGCCAGGCACCCGAAGATGAGCCATGCGCGCGCCTCCGGTTGCGCGCGTGCTAAAGAGCTTCACCAATGGAGAATACCGATGAATAACGAAAACCTGACTGTCCATTTTAAGGTCAAGGACTTCAACACATGGCGGACCAGTTACAACGGGCACGAGAAGGATCGGGCGTCTGCCGGCATCACCAACGGCAGGGTATTCCGCAGCGCCGACGACGCCAATGACGTGGTGATCCTGCAGGATGTTGCCGACGTAGCGAAGGCTCGCATTTGGTTGACCTCAAATGAAATGAAGTCGGTGATGGAGAAGAGCGGCGTGCTCGGCTCACCCAGCATCCGCTTCGCCGCTGCGGCCTAACTCGCAGCTGACAAGATCGTAACCGGGATGGTCTGTGGCGTGATTGTTTTGTTGCGTGACTTGTCCCGGAAGAAGGAAGCCCAAGGAAGATGGAAGCCCCAGCCGCCGTTCCCCCGACTATGGCTGGGGCAACCGGAGCAGCATTGTGTATCCCCTGGAGGCTTAGATGCCCCGCGCGACCCGCGAAGAAGAACGGCTAACCGAAGATGACATTGCCCGCAGAAACCTCGGGCCTCGCGGTGTGCCGGGCGGTCAGGATACCGCGAAAATGACGCCGCAGCAGGAAAAGAACATGCCGAAGACAGGCGAGTTCGACGGCCATACTGCCTGATCGCACAAAGTTCGATGTGGAGTTCCGGTACCCACCCCTTCGCCGGCTCAACCGAGCCCTTCTCCCGCCTCAAACCTTCCAAAATCAATGACGTGCTAAAAGCCGCCCGATAACTGCGCTCCGATACTGTGTGCTATGACTCTTTCGTTTGGGGCTGGAGAGATCAGGTGAAGGAGGCGCCCAATACAATCGACATATACGTCGGCAGCCGCGTCCGGATGCGCCGGGTGATGCTCGACCTCAGCTAAACCGACCTTGCCAACGCGCTCGGTGTAACCTTCCAACAGGTTCAAAAATACGAAAAAGGTACCAACCGCATCAGTGCCAGCGGTTGCGCAACTTCAACGTACTCGCAGGTGCCAATTCCCTTCTTCTTCGAGGAGCGCTGCGCCCCGCGGCACGGTCCACGCACGCGCGCGCTCGCGGATCTCTCTGCATATACCGCGACGGCCGACGGACTGTCGCTGATCAAAGCATTCATGAAAATCAAGAAGCCGAAGCTTCGGCGGAGCATCGTCCACCTGGTCGAAGGAATAGCCCGCACAGTTGATTGGACGAATGCGCCGTCACTGGCACGACTTCAGCGCCAAACTCGATGGATCGCACCCGAGCTACAAAAAATCGCGCCGCCAGCCGAGAGACGACTTCAATTGCGCGCTGACCGGATATTCTCCTCAGCCAGATGTGCGAGGGCCGCGTCCCGCAGCCTGTTCCGGTCCCGTTCGCCGAGCTTTGCCATCGCAATGATACAGCGGGCGAGGATGTCGCGCGTTTGCTCGGCATGCCCGTCGAAGTCAAACGTTGTGCCTGCGGTTTGCAATGCCTGCCAGGCGTCCTCGAAGGCGGCGGTTAGAATGCGCAGGCTCTCGGGATCGAATGCTGATGTGTCTGGGTGCGAGGGAAAACGCAGAATATTCATTGTGCCACTCCCTGTTGACAGGCGGGAGCACTACCGAACTCTCAGCCACCGGCGCCCAAAGGTCGCTGCCGGCGATGCATAACTGTGCGCTCAAACGAGCGAAAAAGATACGCAAAAGATATGCAGCCGAGACGGGAACACACTCCATCGGAGCCGCCCCCGAGCATCCGGCCCGGTGTGCGAGGGGAAAGTGGTCCGGATCGAAATCTCGAGCCGAAATGCCATTGCAGCATAAGCGAGCGTTATTAGATAGAACATTCGAAAAATCTATCACGATATCAGGATCATACAGGAATGATTGGCTATCTTCGGGACTTGGCACATCGATGCACTCGCCTAGCGCGCCATTGCTCTGACCCTGGCGTATCACACGAGCTTGAGGGCATCGGCGCGGAACTGATGGAAAAGGCGCAGGAGCTAGAACAATCCGATTATGCCCCGCCCGGATGCTCCGGCTGATGAGCCAGCGGCTACGCTTGGTTTTTATCGGGATCATCACAGCGTTGATCTGCGGGTGATCTATGCGGCCTTCGTGGCTCCCATCATCTTCTAAGCGAGCGAACCAATCGCCTCCCGTGGCTCAACAGAGCCCTCCTTCCGCCTCAAACCTTCCAAAATCCGTGACGTGAATTTTTGTGCGCTCACCCCGATTTTCCCCGAGGCGCGATGTCCGCTGTTGATGTGGTGGACGGTGCCCGCTCCCGACAACGAGCTCCGATAGGGTGATCGTTGTCAACAAATCACATCAGGGAGCGGTCGCCATGCAAATTACCACGATCGGTTTGGATATCGCCAAGAACGTGTTCCAGGTTCACGGGATTGACGCCAGCGAGAAGGTCGTCGTTCGGAAGCAACTTCGGCGCGGTCAGGTGCTGGCGTTCTTCAAGGCGCTGCCGCCTTGCCTTGTGGGCATGGAAGCCTGCGCGACATCCCACTATTGGGCACGTGAACTCACGAAGCTTGGCCACCAGGTGCGGTTGATGCCAGCGAAGGACGTGAAGGCCTACGTCAAGCGCAACAAGAACGATGCCGCCGACGCCGAGGCGATCTGCGAGGCGGTACGGCGGCCGACCATGCGTTTTGTTCAGATCAAATCGGTCGAGCAGCAGGGCCAGTTGATGCTGCATCGCGCGCGCGACCTTTTGATGCGGCAGCGGACCCAACTGATCAATGCTTTGCGGGCGCATATGGCGGAGCTCGGCATTGTGGCTGCGCAAGGGCGCGAAGGGGTCAAGGAGCTGCTGAAGATCATTGCGAGCGAACAGGATGCACGCATGCCGGTTGATGCTCATACCAGCCTCGTCGTGCTGGCGGCGGGGCTTCAGGCGCTGCAGACGATGATTAGATCGATCGAGAGGCGGATCATTGCTCAGCATCGCTCGGACGAAGCAAGCAAGCGGCTCAGGAGCATCCCTGGGATTGGCATTGTGGGTGCGACCGCAATCGCCGCCACCGTCCCGGACCCAAAGGTTTTTCGATCGGGTCGTGACTTTGCGGCCTGGATCGGGATCGTACCGCGGCAAGATTCGACCGGCGGCAAACAGAAGCTCGGGCCGATTTCGAAACAAGGCGACCAATATCTGAGACGCATTCTGGTGGTCGGAGCCCATGCGGTGTTGAAGCGGGCGCGCCACCAACCGGAGAAGTATCCGTGGGTCACACGACTTCTTGAACGCAAGCCGTTCAGGGTCGTGGCGGTGGCGGTCGCCAACAAGATGGCGCGCGTCGCCTGGGCGTTGTTGGCCAGGGGCGGCAGCTATCGGGCGCCTGCACTTGCGGCAGCGGCGTAAGGGGGTTGGCGAGAGCAGAATGAGTTTGCGTCTGTGCGCATATGAACTGCAGGGTGATGACGACGTTGATGCGAAACGGTCGAGACCGTCGATCGGGAAAACCCGTGATGGGCCACGCGATACTTGAGCGCGCGCTTTTGGTTGGGACCCGATCAGCGGATCACATCAGGGCCAGCGGCCATAGCGGCTGCATCGCGACGGGGCAAGCCTCTACGCGAAAAACAGGCCGCATACATGGCTGCACCCGAACGCTTCGCAGATAGGTCAGATTCCTCTTGCACCGCGGGCGCCGTCCATACATGGCCCGTCACGTCACTTCCCGTAACGCGGCAATTCGGCAGCGATCGGGAGGAAAGCGGACATTGCGTGATCGGGCTCACAACGGCGCTCATGACCTAGGCTGTGTAAAAACGCAGAAAATTGAAAAGAGACGAGAATGATTTTTCTCGGGCCTATTGAAATCGGACTCGCTTGCGAATTTTTGCACACCCAACGGACTTTTGACGAACGGTTATTCTACTGCGCTCGCGCGTCGCCGTGTTTTTACACAGCCAAGACC
>CAWHUO010000011.1:0-34244 GCA_963832605.1 uncultured Alphaproteobacteria bacterium
AACCGGTTCGTCGAGAAAACTCCAGCACAACGGTTCACATCGGCGCACGGCAGGATGCGGAAATACCCACTATTCTCTTGGTTTATTTGGGTACATGGTAGTACCTTATAAAACATGGGCTAACACCCGTTGACCCGCCGGAGTTGTTAGCCCGGCGTTAGCCCGGATGCAACGGTTGGAGAAACCGATGATCGCCACTGGTCCGAAAAAACGCGTCCTGACCGACCGCGCGCTCAAGGCGCTCGCGCCCGCGCCGGCCGGAAAACGCCTCATCATCTGGGATGCGTTGCAGCCGCATTTGGGTGTCCGCGTCACCGAGCGCGCCGCGAAATCTTTCGTCGTCGTGCGCCGCCGCCCCGGCGCCCGCAACCCCGACACCGTGGTGCTCGGCAGCTACCCGGCGTTATCGCTGGCAGCGGCGCGCGCCGCCGCCCCCGCGATTCTCGCAACCATCATCGCGGGTAGGCGCCCGCGCGAGGTCGAGGCTGAGCAGCGGCGCATGGAGGCGAAGCAGCGGCGCGACACGGTCGCGACCGCCGTCGCGGCGTTCGTCGCGGATGAGCGCAGCAAAGACCTGCGCACGAGCCGGGAGACCGAGGCGTATCTGCGGCGAGAATTCCTGGGCCAAACGTGGCGCCGCGCGGAAGGCGGCGCCCTTGAATGGAGCGACGGGCCGGAACGGCTCTGGCGCGCGCGGCCCGCCAGCGAGATCACCCGGCGCGATGTGATCGAGCGCCTCGACGAGATCAAGCGACGGGGCGGCAAGCACGCGGCGCGACACGCGCTCGGCGCGATCCGAAAATTCTTCAACTGGTGCGCCGAGGGCGAGCGCTTTGGCGTCGAGGCGTCACCCTGCGCCAACGTCCGCGACAAAACCATCGGCATCAAAGGCCGCGACCTGAAACGGAGCCGCGTGCTGAACGACGGCGAACTGCGCGACGTTTGGCAGGCGGCCTCGGCGATGGGTTTCCCCTTCGGCCGGATGGTGCAGTTGCTGTTGCTGACCGGGCAGCGGCTCAACGACATCGCGAGCGCGCGTTGGAACGAGATCGATCTCGACGCGGGCGTGCTTACCGTCCCGCCGGAGCGCTACAAGACCGCCGTCGCGCAGGAGGTGCCGCTGGCGGCGCGCGCGGTCGAGATTTTGCGGTCGCTGCCGAGGTTTTCCGGCGCCTATCTGTTCACCACCACTGCCGGCCGGCGCCCGATCGGCGGCATGTCGAAGCGACGGCTCGACGCGGCAATCGTTCAACGGCGAGAAGTAGCGGGCGCCGCGCCGATGCCGGCGTGGGTGCTGCACGACATCAGGCGCACCGTACGCACGCGGCTCGTCAGCGATCTCGGCGTCGAGGCGTTCATTGCCGAGCGCGTCATCGGTCATGCCTTGCCGGGATTGCATGCGGTTTACGACCAAGGCTCGCATCGCGACGCGAAGCGTGCCGCGCTCGAACGGTGGGCCGAACGGCTGCTCGCCATCGTAGGGCCGCAAGCGCCCGAAGAAGCGAATGTTGTTCGATTGCGGGGGCGAGCATGAAAGGCAAGCAGAATCGATCACTACAAACGTGGCCCTTGCCCGTGGATGCGCCGGAATGGCTAAGACCCGAAGTGCAAGCGAAAGATTTTGTGAGGACTTCTCATCGCCCGCGCGGAGCAGGAGTTGGCGGACCATGATCAGTATTCCAAGCCCGCTGAGACTAATGAACTGTTGGCTGCGGTGCCAGGCGTAGCCGAAAAGGTTCCAGTGATAGGCATTGTCAGCGTTCACAATGCAAACGCGATCCTGATCGAAGCAGCCAAAGAAGACTTGGTTACTTGGCCCTATCATCTCTATCAAACTTTTGACCGCCTGCCGGAGCGAGAGCGAGAGACCGCCTACCTGGCATTCGACAAGATCGTCAGTGCAGCGTACGAGATTGGAGTTGGACACCTGCCCCTCAATGCATGGGACCGAATTGAGCTTGCGAATGCCGCCCTCATGCGGCGAGCGCGCGAAAAGACTCTGGGAGGAGGCCGGAACTGCCGCCGCACGCGAGACGGCCATCAGAGCCGCATCCCCCAATCTCAAACATAACAAGCGCTTGATCACGGGCGTAAATGAACGCCTGACGGCCAATGGCCACGAGGAAATAAGTGATCGGACTTTGAAGCGCGAACTGGCACGACTACGCAAAAAATAAGTCCATTCTTCAATACCGGCACCGCTCGGCAAAGGCGCGTAAGACCAAAGGCGCCTAAAGTTACCCCAAGTTTTTGGAGGTAACTCAATGCGCGAGACCGAAATATTTGTCTCATTTCACGAACTTGACCAGCACGGCATAAAGTTTTGCAGAATTCATCTTCGCCGATTGATCGCCAAAGGATCGTTTCCGCCAGCCGTCCGGCTGAGCCAAAACCGGATCGCTTGGCGCTTCTCCGATCTGGAGGCCTGGAAAGCCAGCCGACCCATTGCTGAGCCGAAGTCGGCGCACGCCGCGTGACTTACGCCAGCACCATCATGTGGCGCGGCTCAGATCGCCGCGCGGAGAATAACCATGTGCCCAAAAAGCGGGCGTCCCGTGCGACCGGGACGCCTCGCTCAAACTCTCGCAACAACAGCAAACAAAATATAGCGCGAAGCCCACGGCGGGTAAAGCCAGCCGCGAGGCCGACCTGCGGCGGTTCCATCGCGAGGCGGGCGGCGCCATCGAGCTGCTGGTGATCCGTCAGGCGCGCGACGCGCCGCGGCTCGTGGCGCAGCTTCTCGAAGGCGAGCCGAACGCATGGGCGCTCTATCGCGCGCTTGGCCGATGGCTTGATGAGATAGAGATCAACAAGCCGCTGTGCGGCCGCCGGGGCTGTGCGCGCGAATTCACTGTGAGTGAATTGCCGGCCGGATTTTTGATCTGTCTCCCATACCGCGACGATCGGACGAAGTGTTTGATCAGTGGTGTCTGTGCCGAGTGCGCCGCGTCGAACGACGATGCCGCGATAAGCGAATGGGTCAAGCAGCTTTGGCCGGACGGCCGGATCATCGACATGCCTCGGGGGAGCGGGCGGGCATGAGCGACGACACTGCAAATTTGCAGAGCGGCAACAAGTCGCGGCTAACAGTCAAGCAGGCCGCCATACTCATGAATGTCAGCGAACGCACGATCTATATGGCCCGCGAGCTGAAAAGAACCGGCCGCGAGGACCTGGTGACCGCTGTCGAGCAAGGCAAAATGTCGTTGCACGCCGCGCTGAAACTGGCGAGGCCTAAACGGTATGCAAAGTCCAAGTATGCGCGATCGGCGTTGATGTCCGCATGGGCCGCAGCCGTCGGAGCCCGAGCGGCTTGAATTCCTAAATATCGTGATGCGCAACCGCCGCCGAGGCACGCCGGACACTACCGCATGAGCGAACGGGCATCACAACGAATGGGAAGGCTGCACGAGATCAGCCGATCCCGACGACCTTTTTTGAAGATGAATGGGCAAAGACGAAGGACGAGAAGTCGCTGTGCCTCGCCGAATTGGCTGACCTGATCAGGAAAACAAAGGCGCCGGAAAAAAGTCAACTGCCGTATTTAAAACTGGCGCGCTTCGGCGACAGGAAAAGTAAAAGAGACAGCCTTCGATACGATGACAACGTGGTGACAGTCACCGGCATCGAGGCCGATTACGACGGCGAGATGATGCCACTCCACGCGGCGATCGCCATGCTGCGAAGCGAAGGGGTGCGCGCGCTCGTATATACCTCGCCGAACTACACCGAGGGGAAGCCGCGATGGCGCGTGCTGTGCCCATTCAGCCAGCCGCTTAAACCGGGAGCGCGGCGCAAGATGCTGGGTCGCCTTTGTGCGGTGACGGGTGACGTGTTCTCCCGCGAAACGTGGGTGTTAAGCCAATCCTATTTTTTTGGCAGCGTGAACGGCAACTCGCTGCACCAAGTAGAAATCATCGACGGCGACTTCATCGACACACGCGATGATCTCGACGCGGGGATGCCGGACCGAACGGAACGGCGGATCGAAATCGAAAGCGGCGACGAGCGCATGACGGCGGAGTTGATCGCGGGGGTTACGACGGGCGCCGAATATCACACGGCGCTGTGCGCGCTTGCGGCAAGGTTGATCGGGCAAGGTCTGAAGCGCGGAACGGCCGCGGAAATACTGCGTGGGACAATGTTGGCAGTGCCCGAAGCGTTGCACGACGCACGATGGCAGAAGCGTTACGCCGAAATAGACCGGATCGTCGAAAGCGCGGAGCGCAATTTCGGCGCCGAAGGCGAACCGCCCGATCAGCCCGACGAATGGGACGCTGGCGACGATGACTACGAGGTGCCGCCGCGGGCCTGGGTGCTCGGCAACGTCTTTTGCAAAGGGTTCGTGTCGTCCGTGACGAGCGAAGGGGCGACCGGCAAATCGAGCCTGCGAATTGCGCAGGGGCTGTCTGTCGCGACCGGCAGGGAGTTGACCAAGGAACACGTATTTCGCCAGGCGCGGGTTTTGATCATCAGTCTTGAAGACGGTCGCGACGAACTGCGGCGCCGGGTCAAAGCGGCGATGATGCACCACAAGATCGGCGCGGCCGATCTCAAGGGCTGGCTGTTCCTGGCCGCGCCCAAGGGGTTGCGACTGGCTGAACTGCGAAACGGAACGCCCCGCATCGGCGCCCTGCGCGGTTGGCTGGAGCGCGCTCTTGAGCGAAGGCGGCCCGATCTCGTGATCATCGATCCCTTCATCAAGAGCCACGGCCTCGAAGAGAACAGCAACAGCGCCATCGACTTCGTGACGGGCTTGTTGGCGCAGATCGCCATCGATCACGATTGCGCAGTTGACGTTCCGCATCACGTCGCCAAGGGTGTGGCGACGCCGGGTGACGCGAGCAAGGCCCGCGGGGCCAGCGCCTTCAAAGATGCGGCGCGGCTGGTCTATTCGCTGACGCTGATGACATCGGAGGAAGCCAAGATGTTCAACGTCGCCGAGGAGGATCGCCGGCGGCTGGTGCGGGTCGATAGCGCCAAGGTCAACATCGCGCCGCCGTCCGCCGCGGCGACGTGGTTCCGGTTGGTCGGCGTGAAGCTCGACAACGGTTCGGACGACTATCCCAACGGCGACGAGGTCCAGACGGTCGATCGCTGGCATCCGCCTGACGTTTGGCGCGCGATGAATTTCGACACGGCGAACGCAATCCTAGACAAGATCGATGCCGGGCTGGCGGATGGCCGCCGGTATTCCAAGACGCCGCAGGTGGGCGAGGCCCGAAAGGCGTGGCGAGTAGTGAAAGTGCGATGCCCAGATTTGAGCGACGGTCAGTGCCGAACCGTAATCGAAACGTGGTGCAAAAACGGCGTGCTCGTCGAGGACAATTACGACAACAAAGTGGCGCGGCACGCTGAGCTTGGGCTGTTTGTCGTACAGGCGAAAAGACCGCCCAAGACGGAAGATGACGCGCGGTTTTGATGCGCAAGACTGGTCCCGAGACTTGCGCAAGACCTGCGCGGGCAATCTGCGCAAGTGTCGCGTGCGCCTATAGGGAAAAGGACTTGCGCAATTGCGCGCAAGTGTCCTTTCCCTACCGGCGCAAGACTTGCGCACCGGGACACGACCTGGGCATACCCCAGCGTTCCCATTCTTGATGGTCTCAAGCGTGGACGTACCTGGCGCTTCGATACTTACAGCGCTGCCAACTCGCCCGGCGTCCCTGGCGCCAGCGCTGAATCCAGGTCGTCGGTTATATAAACCGATATCGTGTGCCTTGGACCTTCGCAGAAATCCCTAGCTATATAAAGGGTAATTGGCTTATAGTCGCCTGGCACTTCGGCCGACGTTGCCGATTGGGCTAACGCTGGGCTAACGAAAAGGGACATTTCGCAGTGGAGACAGCGCCGCATCTCGCGAAGCCATTGCACAAGGTTCATGCGCGGGTCGGCCCGTACAGCCGGCACAGTGCCATCGCGCTGATCGACGGCCGGAGCCGCGAGGCACAATACATGAAGCGCGCCCGCGCCGAGCTGCACGCGCACGTCGGCGGCAATCCCAACGCCGTGCAGCGCAGTCTGATCGAGCGCGCCGTCCGGTTGATGCTTGGTCTCGAATTGCTAGACGAGCGACTCACCCACGGTCAAGCCTTCACTGCCCACGATCACAACCATTACATCGCCTGGAGCAACGCGCTGACGCGCACCTTGGCCCGCCTCGGCCTCCACCCGACCGAGCCCCCCCGCGACCCGATGGCGGCGCTGCACGCGCACGTCGCGGCGCGACAAGCAACCCACGGGACCGAGGCGGCGTGAGCGCGACCGCCCCGAGCATCCTGGACGCGTGCCGCGACCCCGCGCTGTTCGGGCGCTGGTTCTCCCGGCCCGAGACGTGGCGCGCCTGGTTCGCGTTTTTGGCGGCGCTGTTCGGCCTGCCGATGACCGACGAAGACCGTGCGCTATTCCAGCGCCTGACCGGCCGCGAAGCGCCTCAAGCCGGCGGTTATTTGGAGGCTTGGCTGGTCGTCGGCCGACGCGGCGGCAAGTCGCTGATCCTCGCCGTGATCGCGGTCTACCTCGCCGTGTTCGTCCGCTGGACCGAGCATCTCGTGCCCGGTGAATCCGGACTCATCATGGTACTCGCCAGCGATCGGCGGCAGGCGCGCGTGATCTTTCGCTACGCCCGCGCGCTGCTGACCCGCGTCGCCTTGCTGAAGCCCCTGGTCGCGCGAGAAACCGATGAGTTGATCGAGTTGACCAACGGCCTCGCTATCGAGATCACGACGGCCAGTTATCGCGTGGTGCGCGGCTACACGATCATCGCCGCATTGGGAGATGAGATCGCTTTCTGGCGATCGGACGAAAGCGCCAACCCCGACACCGAGATCATCGCGGCGTTGAAGCCGGCGATGGCGACCGTGCCGGGTGCCATGCTGCTGTGCGCGTCGTCGCCCTACGCCCGCCGCGGCCCGGTGTGGCAAGCGTGGCGCGAGCACCACGGCAAGGACGGCGACGTGTTGGTATGGCGCGCGCCCACGCGCACCATGAACCCCGGCGTGCCGCAGGCGATCATCGACCGCGCCATGGAGGCCGACCCGTCAAGCGCGGCGGCCGAGTACATGGCCGAGTTCCGCACCGACGTCGAAGATTTTATCAGCCGTGACGTGATCGACGCCGCCGTGGCGGTGGGGAGGCACGAGGTGCCGCGCGTCTCGGGCGCGCATTACGTCGGGTTCGCGGACGCCGCGGGCGGATCGGGCGGCGACAGCTTCACCATCGCCGTCGCGCATCAGGATCGCGCGACCAAGAAGATCGTCCTCGACCTCGTGCGGGAGCGCCGGCCTCCGTTCTCTCCGGAGGAGACGATCGCGGAGTTCGCGGGGTGCTTCAAAAGCTACGGCATTAGGCACATCAAGGCCGACCGCTGGGGCGGCGAGTTCCCGGTCGAACAATTCCGCAAGCACGGGATCGCGTGCGAGCCGAGCGAGAAGCCGAAGAGCGACATCTACCGAGATTTTCTGCCGCTCATCAACAGCGGCAGCGTCGAGTTGCTCGACCACCCGCGTTTGATAGCTCAACTATGCGGCCTCGAACGACGCACGGCGCGCGGCGGCCGCGACAGCATTGACCATCCGCCTGGCGCCCACGACGACATCGCCAACGCGGCGGCGGGCGCCATCGTCGAGGCGTCGGGCGCCGCCGCGCCGCTCGTGGTCCCGCCTGCGTTGCTGAACCGGCTGCGCGGCGTCGCGCCGCAAATGTCGTCGGCGACGGGGCGTCATCCGTTTGCCAGCCAGTACGCCGCGGCGCGAGCTGCAGATGCCGGCCACGCGGCACCAGGCAGCTCGCTGCGCGCGCTCGATGCGCAGCGTCGCCGCGATTTGGATCAGGCTTGAGACGTTTACACCAATATCGACGCCCGCCGGGATGCGGCATGAATACTAACGAAGGATTGTTCAATTATGCGAACCAAAGACGATTTCATTCTTGAGTCACACCGCGCCTTTGCGCTGGCCCAGCCCAACCGTCCTAATCCGTGGACCGTGATGCTTCCGCGCGAGCCGGATCGCCGCCCGCCTGCTGCATACGATTCCATTCGCGGCCATACCGCCAGGGACGACGAAGAGCGCGACGAACGGATTGACCGCCTGGTCGATTTGCTCGAATCGCTCAGCGAAGAGGACGGTCGCGAAGCCATGGATCGGATGCATCGGCGCCTGGGCCGCGACCGTGCGCGGCGGGTGATGGATCGGTTGCGCGCCCGCGACATCGACCCGCTCGACGTGGCGACGATGCCGCTCTCGCGCGAGGACGAGCGCACCATCGAGAACGACCATGCGCGCGCGATGGACCGGGCGCGGCGAGAGGTCGCTGCCGCCTGCCCCGGCCTTGCGATGGACCGCGCGTCGTCACCGGAGGGCGTCTTCGCGCTGGGCGCGCTTCACCTCGGCGTCAACACCGCGGCCACGACCCGCGGGAATGGCCGCGCCTTTTCAGCGAGGCGAAGGCGCACGGCGCGCGCAGCTTTTTCGATATGTACCCCGGTGCCGCGGGCGTCAGCGCGCACGCGTACAACGACCCGAAGCTCGGGAGGTGCGTGCCGCGCGTCTGGAGACGCTCGATCTTTCCGGCCATTATCGGACGCGGCAGTGGCGACGCCTATAGCGAACAGCATGCGGGACAGCGCGGCGGTTCCGCTCATTCCCGCTTCGCTTCCACGTGAAGCGCACAGGCGACGCGCCGGCCGTCGCGCGCGGTCTGCACCTCGCTTCGGCCGCGTCGAATCGTTCGACGTAGCAACCGGGTGCGGAATCATTCTCGGCGCGGATGGCAGCGAGGCCGTCGTGACCGCCGCCGCGCTGGCCCGAGCCGGCGTCTGCAACGTATCGGTCGGCGCCGCAATCGAATTCGAGCGCGAACAGGCGAAGATCGTGCATAGATACATCGCCGGTTATTTCCGTGAGGTGCCGCTGTTGCACCCACTGGTACAACGTGAAACGGACGACGGCCTTGAACTTGCGAACAACGTCGAGGTAGTTGTCGCCACCAATTCCTATCGCTCGGTGCGCGGCCGATCCATCGCAGTCGCGATCCTCGACGAGGCCGCGTTTTGGCGAAGCGACGAGAGCGCTTCGCCCGATGTTGAGACCTATAGTGCGATCTTGCCCGCCATGGTCACGCTGCCCGGCGCGATCCTCGTTTTGATCACGACGGCCTACAGGCGCGCGGGCCTCGCCTATCAGAAATGGCACCAACATTTCGGCAAACCGAGCGACGACGTGTTGGTGGTGTACGGCCCTAGCACCGCGTTCAATCCCTCGCTGCCGCAGTCTGTGATCGACGCCGCGCTGGAGCGTGACGCCGAAGCGGCCGGCGCCGAGTGGTTGTCGCAATGGCGCAGCGACCTGTCCGACTTCCTCGACCGCGAGCTGATCGACGGCGCTGTTGATCCCAGCGTCGTGGTGCGCCCGCCGCAACCGAGCTTGCCCTACACCGCCTTCGCCGACCCGTCAGGCGGGCGTGGCGATAGCTTCACCCTGGCCATCGCGCACGCCCAAGGCAACGCCGCGTTGCTCGATTGCCTCTATGAACGCCGCGCGCCGTTCGATCCGTCCGTGGTCGTCGCCGAGATCGCGGCATTGCTCCGCGACTACGGTCTGGCCGAAGTGACCGGCGACAAGTACGCCGCGCAATGGGTGGTGGAGGCCTTCGCCAAGGAAGGCATCGGCTACCGGCAAAGCGAGCGCGACCGTTCCGCGCTCTACCTCGACGCGCTGCCGTTGTTCACGGCGGGCCGGGTTCGCTTGCTCGACAACGCGCGCCTCGTGAATCAGTTGGCCTCGCTGGAGCGACGCACCAGCCGCAACGGCAAGGATCGGGTCAACCATCCGCCTGGCGGCGCCGATGACGTTGCCAACGCCGCGGCCGGCGCGCTGGTATCGGCCGCAGCCGATGCCGCACCTGCGCTGTCCCATGCGTCCGATCTGCTGATCGGCGGCGCGCCCGTTCCGATGCCGGCGCGCACTGATTATGTACTTGCGACGCCGACCGTGGACGCGTCGGGCCGGTCGGCGGTGATATATTGGGCACGCAACAGACACACCGGGCACCCACTCACGCTACTCGACTTCGACGCGAGGCATTTCCGCGAGGATATGTTCGCGGCGACGCGTGACCGGCTCGTCGATCTCGCCGCCAGCATGCGCAACGCGCCGGCGTTCATCTATTGCGATGCCGTGCTGGCCGCGCAATTCGTTGCCCGCGGCATCCCCGCGTCCGACATCGACGGTTTGACTGACGACGTTGCCGCGCTGGCTTTGACCGCGGCGGCGAACGTCAGCGCCGGCAAGGTGCGGATCGCTGCGCCCGCTCACGCCAAAGCCGCGCAGCATCCGCTCGGCACCGCCCTGTCGTTCTCGTTGCACAAGATGGATGATCCGCTCGCGCTGTCGGCAATGCGTGGCGTCGTGCTGGCGCTCGACGCCACCGGCGCCGCGCGCCGTGTGTGATGGTTTCCGTCGCCGAATTCATTGCCGCGCACCAGCAACGCCGGTCGGCGCGCGTGCCCCGAGCGGCGACGATATCGACTGCGGAGCAGCATTTCTGCTGTTGAAGAGTAAGCGGACCTATCGCGGACATCGCCCAAACGACGCGATTGACCGAGGCTGTGTAAAAACGCGTTTAAGGATGAGGTTTGGGTCGTCGCCGAGTGCTTCTATATCCGCAGGTGCGATCAGACGGAGATCGCAATCAGACTGCGATCGCCTCCATCAATAGCCTGACGCCGAGGATGTTGATCATTCGCTTCACGTTGTAGGCCAGCACGTGCAGGCTCATTTCAGTTTGAACCTTTCCGAGCGTCCTGGTCAGGAAATGGGTGCTCCCCATCCACGCCTTGAGGGTTCCGAACGGATGCTCGACGGTTTGTCGGCGAACGCCCATGGCATTGGGCATGCGGTCGAGCCTGACCTGCATTTTGTCGAGAACGCCCTCGTGCTCCCAACGCTTCACTCGTTTCACCTTGTCGGTCGTGCACCGAGACTTGAGCGTGCAGGTGGGGCAAGCCGTGAGATTGCGGTAATGATCGATGTTGTCCCGGCGGTCCGATCGCAGAGCACCCTTCGTGAGGTGCTTGCCAGCCGGGCAGGTGTAATGGTCGTTCTCGGCGTCGTAGACGAAGTCTTGCACGGTGAAGAGGCCACGCTTGACGTTACCGGAGGTCAGGGTTTTGGGAATGCAGGGCAGCACACCGGTGTCCTCGCACGCCAGGACCTGGTCGCCATTGTAGTAGCCCCGATCGGCCAAGATGGTGACCTCACGGCATCCTGTTGCGTCTTGCGCCTTGCGTCCCATCGGAACTAGTTGAGCCCGATCGGTGCCGACGTTGGTCACCTCGTGCGCGACAATCAGATGATGCTGGGCGTCAACTGCTACCTGCACGTTGTAGCCGACGATGCCAGTCCCTTTGCCGCTCGTCGCCATCGACCGCGCATCAGGGTCGGTCAGTGAGACCTGCTGGTCGGGCGCGGCCTCGACCTGCTGCCCCATGGCCTTGAGAGACTGCATCTGTCGGCGCAGTCCATCGATCTTTTCCTTGAGCCGGGTCGTCTGGGCCTCGGCGACATCACAGTCTTGCCGATCGGCCCGATCCAGCGCCGCAAGGTAGCGCGCGATGCTGGCTTCGACCTGCTCGATGCGTTTGCCGACCTTGGCCACCGTGAAGTTCTTGTCGCGATTGTTGACGGCCTTGAACTTGCTCCCGTCGATCGCAACGACAACATGGCTGAACAGGTTGAGCCGGCGGCACAGCACAACGAACTGTGTGCAGGCTGCACGGATTGCCGGCCCGTTGTCGCGGCGGAAGTCGGCGATGGTCTTGAAGTCCGGCATCAGCCGGCCCGTCAGCCACATAAGCTCGATGTTGCGCTGGGTCTCTCGTTCGAGCCGCCGGCTTGACTGGATGCGGTTGAGATAGCCGTACAAGTAGATCTTGAACAGGGTCGCCGGATGGTAAGCCGGACGACCGGTTACCTCCGGCACCATGCCCGCAAAACCCAGGGCCGCGAGATCGAGTTCGCCGGTGAACACCTCAACCACCCGAACCGGGTTGTCCGCGGCCACGTAGTCGTCTAGGCAATCAGGAAGCAGCGTCGCTTGCCGGCGGTCCTCGCCCTCAATAAAGCGCTTCATCCCGACCTCCGTAGACCGGAATCAAATTACCAGATCAACGCGTTTCCACACAGCCTGGAACGGAAGCGGACATTCGCCCCGGAACGACGCATTCACGCTTGGCTCTGAGTAGCCATCGGCCGCACTCCACTCTTGCTCATTATTTTTGTCGGTTGGCGGTAGCCGATTTCGCCTGAACGTGGTTAGGTTTAATTCTTTGTGAAGTGATCGCCCTTAAAAGGACTTATCCCAATTGATTGCCGATCGACAGCTGTTTCAAGCGCGTGATCGGGGCCCGTCAGACTGCGGTAAGGAACCTTCTATATATGCGAGTTGCGGGCTGAGCTCATTGGGGAAAAGTACTATGGGACGAATTGTGATCGATATGGCGGCGGTTGCGGTCGCTACCTTGCTGCTTGCCGGATGCGGCAGCAATTTTTTCGGCGATCCGGTGGATACCAGCCAGACCGACACCGACGCCGCGCGCCGGGCCAACGACCCTTATCACACCAATCCGCTCTATAACCCCAACGTTCCGGCGGCGCAGGTCTATATCAACAAGCAGGAAAATGGCGACGACAACAGCTTCAGTGTGCTGACCTCGCTGTTCGGCGCCGACAACGGCAAGGGCGGTGGCGGCATTGCCGGCGTGGCGGTCAATTCCTATCTCTGGCACGCGTCGCTCGACACGATGTCGTTCATGCCGATCGCGTCGGCGGACCCGTTCGGCGGCACCATCATAACGGATTGGTATAGTCCGCGCGGGACGCCCAACGAGCGGTTCAAGGTCAATATCTTCATTCTCAATCGCGAACTGCGCGCCGACGGCGTGCGCGTCACCGTGTTCCGCCAGGTCAAGGACGCCGGCGGCCAATGGACCGACGCGCCGGTCGATCCCAAGACTAACCGCGACCTCGAAAATTCCATCCTGACGCGCGCCCGGCAGCTCCGCCTTAGCACTTAGGCGGAATGACGATAATCCGCAGCTACGGTGATGTCAGACTGAAAAAATATCGCTGGCACTATTCCTGTCATTTGGAATTCCGGGATTGGCGCACGCCGACTATTCCGGCAATGATCCATGCACCTGCTGACAAATTGGATTGAAGACTTTGCCTTGGGGACGTAGAAGGCAGCCTCGACACAGTTGAAACATTTCAGAACAGCGAACTCATCGCGAAGGCGGTATGCATCCCCTGGAGGCAACGTCGGCTAAAATACTGAGTCGACCGTGAAGAATGCGGTCGGGCGGTTATTTGGGGATTTGCGCGGCGACGGGAGAGTTGTCGCGTATTTGGAAGAAGGCGCGCAAAAGCGCTTGGAGCCAGCGCAGGAGCAGACTGAAGTTGTAGCCGGCGGCGGCGAGCACGGCGTTGGCGCGGTCGCCGTCGCGGCCTTTGAGATAATTGCGATCCATGCGGTGCTCGGCCTTGATGTGGCCGATGACGGGTTCGACGGCGGCGCGTCGCTTCATCTCGCGTTTGATGGCGGCGGTGGTATTGCGGACCCGGCCGGTGATCCAGACCTTAAATCTGTTGGGATGATTGTGGCCGCGATAGCCCTTGTAGACATGGATGCGCTGGGCCGCGACGCCAATAAGCTTTTCCATGTCGGCGACCATGGGGCCGAGCGTGTGGCCATCGAACGGATTGCCGTGCAGTGCTTTGACATGGAGCACGAACTGGCCACCCTTGGGCGAGGTGACCGGTGTCGCGACGCTCACTTTGCAGCCGAACTCGTAGGGCGTCCTGGCCTTGCCCTTGCCGATGCATTCGACCTCGGGCGCGTGCAGCGAATAGACCTTTGGGCCGCGCTGGCGATGATCCTGCAGTCTCACCTTGCCCGCGAGATCGAGGAGAGGGCCGAAGCGCGCCTGGCGTGCGGCATCGCCATCGATCTTGCGCCTGATGTCGCGGATGACGCGGCCGAGCCGGGTGCGCAGGAACTTCAGTTCCCGCCGCATCCGCTTGAACTGATGGGCGTGGGTATAACGCCCGACCATGATGGCGGCGCGCTTGGCGACGCGGCGATAGCTCTGGCGCAGCGGGACCCCTTCACGCTCGGCCAGCGCCACCAGCTTCTCCAATGCCCGATGCATCAAGCGCGCGTCGGTCGGATGGGCGACGGCCTTTGGTTGCACCGTGGTATCGACCGCCACCCGCTCCAGGTCCTTGGTCGCGATCGCGCCGGTCTGGTGCGCTACGGAGAGACTCTCCTGCATGACCGCCACGAGTTGCTCCTCGCCCAGCCGCTGCCGCCATCGCGTCAGCGACGAGCGATCGAACGGCAACTGGTGACAGAAGCTCTCCTCGCCGCAAAAATATTGATAATACGGGTTCTCGATCCAGCGTGCGCACAGCGCTTCATCCGATAAATTGTGCATGTGCTTCAGAATGAAGAGACCGGCCACCAGCCGCGTCGGCAATCCGGGTTGGCCCGGCCCCGGCCGACATACCGAGCCAAACCGGCCATCGAGAAAGTCCCAGTCGATCTCGCGCGCCAGCCGCGCCAGCGGGTGCCCCAGGTCGATGATCTGGTCCAGCGCCGGACGCAGCAGGTCCTTTTGGCGATCGTCCCGCGGTCGCGACATCATGTTCCTCCGCGCCGAAACCTCGGCCCCAGAGAATCACGATCCGCCCAAAACCGGAATCCCAAATCGCAAGAAAATCGGCATCAAACCCCGCCTTTCCGGCAAAATCGATTACTCAATCACTCCAAAATCAAAATCTCATTCAATGAGTTGGCCGTTCTTCACGGGCGACTACTGAAGGTCGTGCGAGAGTTTCTGGATCGCCATCCGAAGCGACTTGACGCATTCGGCGCAACTGTTGAAATCGAAGCATTAGTTGCAGCTTTCCCGTGTCGGTCCATTCCAAAATCGGCTGTCCTGTAGATATTCGTTCCGTTGGCTATCACACAAGTGCGGCCGCATTTTTGGCATGCCGCAATACCCGGAGGTGGGGACCGATCGTACGCCCCCACCTAGTCTCGATCGGAATGCGGGCAAATACGATCATTACCGTCAACAATCCTGCTGCTTCCGCGGCATCAGCCCCAGACCGCCCGATCCTTGACGAAAATCTTACCCTAGGAAGTCCCGCTACTTTGTCTTTTTCCTTCGGCGTCCGACCCCGACGCTGCAATGCATCGGATGCACTAAATCACTGTGCGGCCTCGATCTTTTGTCGGATTGCCTGGGTCAAACCCGCGACAGTTCCCCCATTGCGTTGGATCACGGCAGCGAATTCGTCCCTTTGTGCTACCAACATGCTGACGCCCTCAACATCGACATCGATGACCTTGAAGCCGCTAACGCCTCTGTGTACTTGCCAGGAGATTTAAATCGGCGGATCGCCGTTCTGGTGAATGATCTGACTGGCCACGACCGCCAAGTCTTCGCTCTCGAGGCGAGCGCCGGAGACCCGCACCGTTTCCCCCGCGTAGTTTTTGAAGTCGGACGCGTACGAACGGATGACGAATTCTCCGTACGCATCGATGAAATGTCTGGCATTTACGTAGTTGACAAACACGACGGCTCTTTATTCGCCAATCGGCTTTTGAAGAGAATCACTATTCCTCGTACTCGTGGCGGTAGCCGTCTGTCAACTTAATGATGAGCCACGTCTTTCCGTCATACATTTGCATCCAGATGATGGGGCTGCGTACTCCTGACGGGAGGAGAACTCGATATAAGTTTGGAAGGTGCCTCGCCTTCCCGAATACAGTTTCCGCTTCTTCTCGATTTTCAACACGCTTGAAATGCCAGGTTCCACCCTCACCGACGAACCACCCAACCGCAAACTCATCTTTCTTACCGGGCGGATCAATTTCATCACTGTAGACTTCAACCGTCCCAACCCAATCCTCATCAGATTTTGTCGGCTTGGCCTTCACGATCCGCTTTAGGTTCTTATCAAACACGCGCTCGTCTTCGCTCGCGCCCGCTTCGCGGGCGGCTTTGATGAAACGGCGGGATTGTTCCGACATCGGTTTCTTAGCTGACTTTGCCATGTGTCGCGTCCGTTGCTCGTAATGCGCGATTCGCGCTTTGAATTTGTCCGTATCGCGATATTATCCCCTCAGCCTCGTTTGATCAAAGAGGTGGGGGATGCCGGAACTCATGGTAGCGGTGAGTCCTGCGGACTTGCTGATAAATCCGAGCAATCCGCGCTTGCCGCAACCAAACATGGGGCAACGTGAAATCGTCCGCGCACTGGCGCAGTTAGCGCCAGCGAAGAATTCTGCGCCTGGCCCACGACATAGTGGAGCATGGCACCAGTCCTGCCGAGCTTCCCATTGTTGCCCCCGCGTCAGACGACAAGAAGCGATTGTCGTCCTCGAAGGCAACCGCAGAGTCGCAGCTATCAAAATTCTTGAAAACCCGGAATTGCTGGACGGCGCTATCAAGTCCGCTTTGCTGGTGGAGTTGCGGCGTCTTAGTCGCCAGTACCAGGACAATCCAATCGAGGAATTGTCGTGCGTGATCCTCAAAGACATGAACGAGGCCGCGCATTGGATAGAGCTGAGGCACACGGGCGAAAACGAGGGAGCGGGAAATCGTTCGCTGGGGTAGCGAAGACGCCAGCCGGTTCCGAGCGCGATCAGGTAAGCTAGAGTTGCACTTGCAGGCGCTAGATTTTTTGGAGAAGCAGGGTCAGCTATCGACCGACAAGCGCCGAAAAATACCAGTTACCAGCTTTCGGCGTCTCGTCGGTACGCCAGAGGTACGCGCCAAACTTGGGATCGATATTGAAGACGGTGAATTGCGATTGCTTGGCGATCCCAAGAAGGTGGCCAAGGCGCTTATCTATGTGATCGATGATCTACTGGCGACAGAGTTCAACCGTGAAGAATGCGGTCGGGCGGTTATTTAGGGATTTGCGCGGCGACGGGAGAGTTGTCGCGTATTTGGAAGAAGGCGCGCAAAAGCGCTTGGAGCCAGCGCAGGAGCAGACTGAAGTTGTAGCCGGCGGCGGCGAGCACGGCGTTGGCGCGGTCGCCGTCGCGGCCTTTGAGATAATTGCGATCCATGCGGTGCTCGGCCTTGATGTGGCCGATGACGGGTTCGACGGCGGCGCGTCGCTTCATCTCGCGTTTGATGGCGGCGGTGGTATTGCGGACCCGGCCGGTGATCCAGACCTTGAATTTGTTGGGATGATTGTGGCCGCGATAGCCCTTGTTGACATGGATGCGCTGGGCCGCGACGCCAATAAGCTTTTCCATGTCGGCGACCATGGGGCCGAGCGTGTGGCCATCGAACGGATTGCCGTGCAGTGCTTTGACATGGAGCACGAACTGGCCACCCTTGGGCGAGGTGACCGGTGTCGCGACGCTCACTTTGCAGCCGAACTCGTAGGGCGTCCTGGCCTTGCCCTTGCCGATGCATTCGACCTCGGGCGCGTGCAGCGAATAGACCTTTGGGCCGCGCTGGCGATGATCCTGCAGTCTCACCTTGCCCGCGAGATCGAGGAGAGGGCCGAAGCGCGCCTGGCGTGCGGCATCGCCATCGATCTTGCGCCTGATGTCGCGGATGACGCGGCCGAGCCGGGTGCGCAGGAACTTCAGTTCCCGCCGCATCCGCTTGAACTGATGGGCGTGGGTATAACGCCCGACCATGATGGCGGCGCGCTTGGCGACGCGGCGATAGCTCTGGCGCAGCGGGACCCCTTCACGCTCGGCCAGCGCCACCAGCTTCTCCAATGCCCGATGCATCAAGCGCGCGTCGGTCGGATGGGCGACGGCCTTTGGTTGCACCGTGGTATCGACCGCCACCCGCTCCAGGTCCTTGGTCGCGATCGCGCCGGTCTGGTGCGCTACGGAGAGACTCTCCTGCATGACCGCCACGAGTTGCTCCTCGCCCAGCCGCTGCCGCCATCGCGTCAGCGACGAGCGATCGAACGGCAACTGGTGACAGAAGCTCTCCTCGCCGCAAAAATATTGATAATACGGGTTCTCGATCCAGCGTGCGCACAGCGCTTCATCCGATAAATTGTGCATGTGCTTCAGAATGAAGAGACCGGCCACCAGCCGCGTCGGCAATCCGGGTTGGCCCGGCCCCGGCCGACATACCGAGCCAAACCGGCCATCGAGAAAGTCCCAGTCGATCTCGCGCGCCAGCCGCGCCAGCGGGTGCCCCAGGTCGATGATCTGGTCCAGCGCCGGACGCAGCAGGTCCTTTTGGCGATCGTCCCGCGGTCGCGACATCATGTTCCTCCGCGCCGAAACCTCGGCCCCAGAGAATCACGATCCGCCCAAAACCGGAATCCCAAATCGCAAGAAAATCGGCATCAAACCCCGCCTTTCCGGCAAAATCGATTTCTCAATCTGCGGATTCCGGTGATATCGCCTGGCTATTCCGAGATCATGTCGCCCGCCATTCCGATTTGATGTCGCCCGCGTGAGCGGCGTCCTGCTGGCTGAGTGGTTTTGGCAAGTATTGGGTCGGCGGTCAATCCTTTGAGGCTGTTTTGGGTCGGGTCCGGCGCAGGCTGTCACCGGTGAGATCGATGCGATAGGCGTTGTGGACGAGGCGATCGAGGATGGCGTCGGCATAGGTGGGATCGCCGATGACCTCATGCCATTTGTTGACCGGGATCTGGCTCGTGAGGATGGTTGAGCGGCGGCCGTATCGTTCTTCGAGGATCTCGTAGAGATCGCGGCGCGCGGCGGCATCGAGCGGGTCGAGCCCCCAATCGTCGAGAATGAGCAACTGGGCGCCGCTGAGGCCGCGCATGATGCGGGCATAGCGGCCATCGCCGCGCGCCAGCGCGAGATCGGCGAACAACTTGGGCACGCGCTGATAAAGGACCGATCGGTTGTCGCGGCAAGCCTTTTGGCCGATGGCACATGCAAGCCAACTTTTGCCGACGCCGGTTGGACCGCATAGGATCAAATTGTCGTGCGTGACGATCCATTCGCCGTCCGCGAGCTTATGGAACAGAGCGCGGTCGAGGCCGCGCGGGGCGCGGTAATCGACATCCTCGATGACGGCATGGTGGCGCAATCGGGCATAGCGCAGCCGAGTGGCAAGGCGTTTGTCGCGGCGTTGCGTGATCTCGCGATCGACCAGCAAGCCGAGCCAGTCGGCATGGGTCAGGGTCGCGCCCTCGCCGGAGGCTTCGAGTTCGGCGAAGGCTTGCGCCATGCCGGAAAGGCCGAGTTGGCTGAGCTGATCGAGTATCGGATGGGTCAGCACGTCGTTCTCCTCAATAAGTTAGTGGTAGTAACGGGGTCCGCGGATATTGGGGTGGAGGATCGTGACGGCATCGGCCGACCGCGGTTGGGCGGCCTGGCGATCGAGCTTGTTGTCGAGGATCGAGCGCACCGAGCCATAGTTGAGGGTGCCGATCTCGATGGCGCGCACGGCAGCGGCTTCGAGGCGGTCTGCGCCAAACGGCCGGACCAGTCGCACGATTCCGAGGCAGGAGCGGAAACCCTGTTCGGGGTGGGGCCGGTGCTCCAGGATCAGCTCGCATAAGGCCGCGGTGGCGGGCCCGATCGTGGCAGCCTCCCGGCGAATGCGCTCAACCGTCCAGTCGGCATAGCGCCGATGGCTTGACGGCATGTGCGCGGGCACGGTGGTGTGGCGGTGATTGCCGCTGGAGCGCAGATGCGCGGCGATCCGCTCGCCCTTCAGAAAGACCTCGACAGTGCGCGGCGTCAGTCGCACCTCGACCTCGCGACGGGCGAAGCAGTAGGGCACGCTGTAGAAGTGGGCCTCGACCTCGACGTGGTAATCGATGCCGACGCGGCGCAGCCGCCATTCGGCAAAGACATAAGGCTCGATTGGCAACGCCTTGAGGTGCGGCCGATCGAGTTCCTCGAGCAGGGCACGGCGGGTGACGCCGAGGCGGCGGATCGGCCGCTCCTCGTTGAGCTGGCGCAGTAACTCACTGATTGCCGCGTTGAGCTCGGCCAGGCTGTAGAAGCGGCGATGGCGCAGCCGGCCAAATAGCCAGCGCTCGACGATCAACACCGCCGCCTCGACTTTCGCCTTGTCGCGGGGCCGCCGCGGCCGTGCCGGCAGGATCGCCGTGTCGTAATGCGCCGCCATATCCTGATAGGTGCGGTTGACCTGCGGCTCGTAGAGGCAAGCCTTGATCACGGCCACCTTGGTATTGTCCGGCACCAGCAGGTTCGGCACCCCGCCGATCGCCTCGAAAGCCCGGGTGTGGGCGCCGATCCAGTCGGCGAGTGCCTGGGTCCAGGTTGCTTCGGCGTAGGTGAAGCTGGAAGCTCCCAGCACGGCGACGAAGATTTGCGCCGGGCGGATCTCCCCGGTGAGCCGGTCGATGATCACCGGTACCGTGTCGCCGGCGTAATCGACAAACAACTTATCGCCGCCGGCGTGGCTCTGCCGCATCGTCACCGAAATCCGTGACGCCCAGCCACGATACAGCTCGCAAAACCGCGAATAGCGATAGCCGTCGGGATGCCGCTCGATGTACTCGTCCCACAAGATCTGCAGCGTCACATGCTTGCGCTTCAGCTCGTGGTGAACCGCCGCCCAATCGGGCTCGGCGCGGCGGCGGTGGCCTTGCTTGGTGCCGACCGCGGTGAAGAGCTGCGCCTCCAGCGCGGCGTCGGTCGTCTCCGCCGGCAACGGCCAGCTCAGCCCGGCGGCGGTGAGCCGCTTCAATGTCAGCCGCACGGTCAACGGCGCAACGCCGACCCGCCGGGCGATCTCGTTGCCGGATATCCCGGCGGCCTTCAACCGGAGCACATCGCGCACTTGGCGCATCGCAATCCTCTCTGCTGGCATCGGTCCCTCCCGTGGCAAAAGCCGAAGAAGGGACCCTAAACGCGCCAGCAGAGGCGCTCTTTACCCCGGCGACATCATCCCGATACGGCGGGCGAAATCATCTCGGAACGCCGGGCGACATCATTCCGGAATGGCGGGCGACATCATTCCGGAATCCCGGGCGACTTCCCCCGGAATCAGCAACTCAATCACTCCAAAATCAGAATCTCATTCAATGAGTTGGCCGTTCTTCACGGGCGACGACAGAGGGAACCAAGGTAAAGGACATCTACACTAAGCCGGATCGACTACAATACGCAGACAAGTTACCCACTGACATTGTAGTTCCGCCGTCAACTCGTGTCCGCTCGCCCGGTGATGTAAAGACGAAGCAAGGGGTGCGCCCGAAACAACAGGCGCCCATTAGAGCGAAGCCGCGCGATCACTTAATCCCAGGTGATTGCACGCTGCGCATCACCGAACCTCGCGTGAGGGAAATTGAATATGAATTACGAACATTGAGCTTGGAGAGTTACCCAAACGCCGTCAGCGTCATGCTCCGCGTATTCACCGAACTGAGTGCGGATGCTCACCTAACCAAGAGAAAGATCACGGGTACCGCCGTCAGCGATAAGTTGAGCAAGAAGCTCTTGGGTGTCGTCGCCGACCTGTTGGCCCAACAAAAGCTAAGCAAAGCCCAAGCCGCCCCTGTCCGACGCGCCTGTCAGAAAAATTCGTACCTCGCGCCGTCAATCGACATGATGCAGAACTACGTTCACAACGTACATGCTTTTCCGGCACCGAGCGATTTGCGCGCGCACTGGAATAGCCTCCAGCCATTTTTTATCGCGATTTGGTCTCCTTGAAACTCGCGCATTGATGAAAGTGGCCATTTTCTCGAAAAGCTGTTAGATGGTTGCGGATGCCATACTACACACCCCTTCGGTATCCAGGTGGAAAGAGGCGGCTGATTCCCGTCATCGCACGGCTCTTGGAAGGGACTGGATTAAGAGACGTCGAATATGTTGAGCCGTACGCCGGCGGAGCATCGGTCGCCCTTGCATTGTTATTTGAGGAACGCGCCTCCGTAATTCATATCAACGATTTGAGCCGTCCTGTCTTTGCCTTTTGGCACTGTGTGCTCAACGAAGCCGAAGACCTCTGCGAAAAGATTTCTCGCACCAAACTCACTATGAGCGAATGGCGACGACACCAGCGCGTCTATAAATCGCGCGAGACGGCGTCACTATCCGATCTTGGTTTCGCGACCTTTTTTCTAAACCGCACAAACCGCTCCGGCATCATCGATGCCGGCGTTATCGGCGGTCAAAATCAGAACGGAAAGTGGAAAATAGACGCACGATTCGGCAAGGAGGAATTGATCCGTCGCATTCGCCAGATCGCCAGATACCGCAGCCGAATTCATCTCTATCAAATGGATGCATTGGATTTCACAAAGCGGGTGCTGCCGGGCATCGGGAAAAATTCTTTCGTGTTTTATGACCCGCCGTACATCGTCGATCGGAATGAGCTTTATCTTGATAACTACACTTTGGATGATCACCGCAATCTAGCGGTGGCCATCACCAAACTAGAGCGACCGTGGATCGTCACGTACGATTTTGCCGCCGTCCAGAACAGCCTCTACAAGGATCGGCGCCGCGTCGTTTACGGGCTGCAATACACAGCGCAGGACCGCTACCGGGGCCGCGAGGTGATCTTTTTTTCCGATGACTTAATGGTGCCCAAGATCGCCGAGCTAGCTGGCCCGCGCATGCATCCGCACCCAACAATGTCGCGATTAACGGTACGCCATTAGCTTGGCGTCTCATTCAAGGCTTCCCCGTTAGCCGGTCGATACGTCAACCGTTTACCGACGATCCCCTTGAGGGCTTTCCCTGTGCGTTCGGCGTCGCCGACGCCAAGGGCTTCACGCTCGTTATGGCGGAAATCAAATTCCGCCAGATACCGCTTCAAATGCTGTTGCGAAACGTGATGGAAGGTGCCGGTCAGGCCGCGCTTAAGGATCGAAAAATAATTTTCAATTGTGTTGGTGTGCGTGAATCCACCACGGCGCACATATTCCTCGATGGAGTGATTGACCGTATCGTGACCGGAAAACACTCGGCCTAATTTGTCGTACACAGCCGCGTCATCCGTCATCAAATAGGAGCCGGTGTCGATTTGGGTGTGCAGGATGCGCTTGAGAGTCGCGGCGTTCACTTGGGGTAGGTGGAATGAGCGCACCCGACCATCCCGCTCTATCAGCGAAAATGCCGCCTCCTTACCTTTGCCGCCCTGGCGACCACGCTGACGCTTTGACTTGTGCTTGTTTGTCTCTTTGCCGCCGATGTAAGTCTCGTCAGCCTCTACCACTTTGTTCTGTCCGCCCAAGGCTTCGGGGAAGCGTCCTTCGCGCATCGCTTCGCGGAGCCGCATCGCCATGAACCAAGCCGTGTTGTACTGAACACCGAGGATGCGGTGAATTTGATGGCTGCTCATCCCCTTCTTGCTGCTGCACATCAGGTGCGCGGCCTGAAGCCACAAATTCAACGGTACGTGACTGGACTCGAAAACCGTTCCGACTGTTACCGTGAACTGACGCTTGCATGCGCCACAACGCCTTAAGCCGGGGCGAGCCGTCTTTCCGCGAACGTTCGTAATCCGATCCAGGGAGCCGCAGCGTGGGCACACAGGACCGTGCGGCCACAGGATGCTTTCGAGCTTGGCATAAGCAGCATCAATGTCGTGAAAGAAGGGAGCGGAAAGGGCGGAATGGCCAACCATCGGAATCTCCTTGAAGCCAATATGGCATCAAGGGGCGTGTTTGTCAACTACGTAAATGCCAAATGTCTTCGGTCCTCCTCGCTTGCGCTCGTCCAATATCGGCCCAGCACAAAACGCGATATCCGCGGAATATCAAAATTCTGGAACAGTAGTTGGGTGAAGAAACGTTCGCGGTCGGCCTCGCTCACATTCATTTTGAGAATATTGAGTGCGGCGGCGACCAATTGACGAACGTAATCGCTTGCCTCGGCGACCGTGGCCGCTTGCGAACCAACGCCGGTTACCATGGACGCACCAACCGCGGCCAAAAACAAGAATGCTCGCCGCGTCGCCAAATTCTTCGAAACGACCACCGCTGTCGATCTCCTTTGCGACTGTCTGGCAAGGAAGCCAGATGCAACGACCGCCACGGCGACATTGGAAGCTTATTTCGTTACCATCGTCTGACGTGACCGGCGTGTTCCGTTTTGGGGGTGACGCAGCGCGCCGTCGGCCAGCGGAAAGCGGAATGATCATACGCGAAACGACACGTCGAAGGAATCGATACCGCCGAAGATGATCGTCTAAGGCGCGTGCGGCAGCCGCAGCCCGTGGCCGACATAGAGATACAGGATCGCGGACGGCGTCCCAGCATGATCGATCATCACCGGGCCCTCCGGCGTGAGGTCATGGAAATAGCGCTCATAGCGAGCCACGGCGCGTTCGGTATCCGGTTCGTTGCTCGCGATCACGATATCGCGGCCGACGAAATCCTTGAGCGGTCGGAGCACGCCGTACTCGCGGGCATCGTCGCAGAGACAGATCACCGGCACGCGACCGCCGAGCGCATAGTCGAGCTTGCCGGCATCGCGCCAGTTGGTGCTGGCGACGACCGCCGGCTTGCGGAGCAGATCGCGCGCCTCCAAAGCCTGGGCGACCGAATCCCAGTTGACGACCTGAATATCGGGGTCGCGTCCCAGCGCGAAGTCTTCGCCGATCTCTGGCAGCCAGTTCCACCTCGCCTCGCTCGCGACCAGTCCACCTGCCGCGACCACCAGTGCCGCCGTTGCCACCAAGCTGCGGCGTAGCCATGGCGCGGCTCGACCGATCCGCGCCGCCACCCAGCGGCCGAGCAGCGGCATCAGGAACAGATAGCCTGGCGCCGCCCAGTGAAACAGCACGGTGCCGCGCGCCCAGAACGAAACCGCAGCAAACCCGAGGATCGGCCCAGCTGCGAGACACGCCAACAGCCATGGCCAGCGCAAGCGCGGTCCCCGTCGTAAGACGCGGTCCAATTGCGCTAGCGCCGGCAACCCGATCCAAGGCAGCAGGAACAATGTTTCGCCGGCAAGCGTCACCACTGGCTCCCACGGACGAACGCGAAATCCCGCGGCACGGCCGCCCTGGAACAGAAACGACGCCCAGCCATGCTCGGCGTTCCACTCGATTACGGGCAGGAACAGCACGAATGCGATCGTCGCGGCGATATATGGCTCGGGCCGCGCGAGCCAGCGTCTGTGACGACGATCCGTCGCCAGTGCTACGGGAATGCCGGCCAGCACCAGGACGGCGCTGTACTTCGACGACAGCGCCAAACCCGCGCATAAACCGACGCCGATCCACCAGGAGAACGCCAGGTCGCGCCCGCGCCCGAGCGCACGAACTAGGCACAGCGCCGTGCCCAAGAGCGCGCAATCCAGGGGACCGTCGGGGAGCACCCAACTGGCGGCGGCAATGCCGAATACCGGCGACAGGTTAAACAACAGCGCCGCATGAAAGCCAGCGCGCGGGCTAAACAATTGCGTGGTCAAGCGAAACATCAGCCACGTTGAGACTGCGAACAACCCAATAAATGGCAGCCTCGCTGCCAGCGGTTGCTCGCTGCCGAATAGCACGCTGGCGGCATGCGTCAGCCACCACGCGAGCGGAGGATGATCGAAATAGCTAAACTGCGGCGCGCGTGCCGTCGCGACCGTATAGCTTTCGTCGATGCCCAAACCGAGCAAGGCGGCAAACGCGATATGCAGGAGCAGAAAGAGAAGGATCAGACTCACCGTTGCGCTGGCCGGGTCGCGCAACAGCCGCGCGACGGTGCGGAAGGGCCGTGCGAGCGCGTCCAAGCCGCTATCGACTGGCGTGGCATCAACGCTGTCGGTCAATTCGAGTGACTTCACCTGTATCCTCCGGAATTTTCCGAAAGAAGCCCTAGCCCCTGCCGATTATCGCAGTCTGACGGGCTACGCGGGCACGAGGGTATCGCATGCCGCGCCGGACGTCCGCTCTCGAGCAGCCGCTCGTCTTGCCGCCCCTACCTAGAGCCGGCCGATCGCCGTGATCGAGCAGCAGGCATGCCGGTTGCTTTCTCCCCGCGCCCGTTGCCGCCCGTCAGACGATGGTAATCTGCGAGCGTTAGCATGCCGCACGATTCCGTCCGGGACAGGTTCGCAAAGTAAGACTTGGCGGTGCGCCAATGGGGACGCTTTTGCAGTCGCTGCCGTCATCGGGTGCCATCGATGAGCGCTATGACGGTGTCGCCAAAACATTGCACTGGCTTAGCTTTGGCCTGGTAGCCGTACAGTTCGCCGTTGGCTGGGCCATGCCGGAGATCGGTTTAGATCGTCGTCCCGGCCAATTGGTTGATGTTCATATGTCGATTGGAATCGGAATCCTTGTGGTTACGGCGACCCGACTATTGTGGCGGCTTGCATGTGGCATACCCCGGGCACCGTATGTGGCAGCGTGGGAGCGTCGAACGGCAAAGGCCGTGCAGGTCGCGCTTTATCTTCTGCTGTTCCTCATGCCGTTGTCGGGCTGGGCCGATGCGTCGGCACGCGGTCTGACAGTGACTCTCTTCGGAACGGCGTCATTGCCTTCGATCGCGCGCCTAGGCGGGACACCTTTCTTCGGAACACTCCATAGTTTGGCCGCTTACGGATTGCTCGGTCTCATCGGTTTGCATGTGGCGGCAGCACTCTATCACCACGTCGTGCTGCGAGATCGAGTTTTATCGCGCATGATTGCGTATCGGCATTGATACCCACGGGAGCAGCGTTACCTCGCCCAGCATGCAGCGGTGCCCCTTCGAGCCAGCGTCTTCCCGGTGCAAAGCCGCCCGCACATCACATTTTGGCTCAAGTGCGCGTTCGTTTTTCGGTTTCGGTGAGCGTCGCGGCCGAGGGATAGTATAGCTGCGTGTCAGGTACGCGATCACGATTACCGCATTCTAACCTGATCATCTTTGAAAATGCTTCACATTCGCGCAACGGCGCGTCTGTCCGTCGCAACTTCGCGCTCGAACACGGCATGCTAGGATTGGTGCCCGCACGTCACCGGACGGAGGAACCCAATGCGAGTACTGGCCGTCGAAGACGAGAAGGAACTGGCCCACCTTCTCAAGAAAAATCTCGCGCAACGGGGACTGGTCGCAGATATCGCGGCGAGCGTCGCCGAGGCCGAAGCATGTCTCGATGCGGCCCGATATGACGTGATGCTGCTTGATCGCCGCTTACCGGACGATGACGGCTTGGTACTGCTCCGTCGGTTGCGCGCCGCCGACAACGCGATCAGCGTGATCGTAATAACCGCGCGCGATGCGCTTGAAGACCGCCTCGAAGGTCTCAACCTTGGCGCGGACGACTATCTCGTCAAGCCGTTCGCCATCGAAGAGCTTATCGCGCGAATTAACGCGGTATTGCGGCGCCCGACAGCAGCGCGCGGCGTTAGCATTGACATCCGCAATGTCGCCTTCAACTTCGCCACCAGCGAAGCCTGCGTTGACGGCGTACCTCTGGTCCTACCCCGACGTGAGTTGGCCACATTGCAATTTCTGATGCGGGCGGCGGGGCGAGTGGTCACCCGGGATAACCTACTAGAGGGCCTTTACGGCTTCGACGAAGAGCCCAGCTGGAACGCCGTCGAACGCGACCGTATCGCGATTACGGCGCCATTTGCGGAGTGCAGGAGCCGAGGTGCGCATCGTCGTCGTGCGCGGCGTAGGCTACATGATCGAGGCCGCACCATGATCGCCCCAGCGTCGGCGCCGGTGGCGGCGCGCGATGATACGTTCTCGCTGGAACGGCGCCTGCTGTTGCGGTTGGGAAGCCTCTACGTGGTAGCGATGGTGATTGTGTCCGCGATCTATCTCGTGCTGGCGGCGTCATCTCGGCACCTCCATGCGGGCGAGGATGTCGATCCCGTCGCGGCAGCGGTCGCCGATGCCATCCATAGCGCGCCCGATGGCCGCGCCGTTCTGACGCTCGGACCGGCGTTGCAGAGCGCCGTTGCGCAAGTTGGCGGTGCGGGATTCGCGGTCGTTGATCTCGCTACCGGCCAAAATCTCGTCTCGTCCCCGAATTCGATGACACCTCCTTCGGTGCTCCCGGTCCTGCCCCCTGGCAATGACGGGGATTATTTCATCCGGGGCCGGGACGGCATCACGCTCTATCGCGCCGTCCGTCAAGTGGATACGCCAGCCGGCCATTTTCGGATCGACTTTCTGCAGCGCATTAAGGCGTCGGCGCAGGCGCGCGCTTGGATCATGGACGAGCTCGGCAATGAGACCTTCCCGGTCCTGGTGCCGCTGTTGGTGGCGACGGTCCTGGTTAGCTGGTTGACCTTGCGAACCTCGCTGAGGCCTCTCCGGCGCACCGCCGAAGAAGCAAAACGCATCGCCGGCGGATCGACCGGCTTACGTCTCGAGCCACATGGCGCGCCCCGCGAAATTTTGCCGCTCGTTGCCGCTGCCAATGGGGCGCTTGATCGCGTCGAAACGGCGCTGCGCGAACAGCAAAGTCTGATGGCGAACATCGCCCACGAATTGCGGACGCCGCTGGCGATCCTCCGCGCCCGCATCGAGAGCCTGGACATGCCTGCTGTAGAACGGACGTTGTTGCCGGATTTCGACCGGGTGTCGGAGGTCGTGTCGCGCCTCCTCGCCGTGGCGCGGCTGCAATCCGAGCAGATCGCTTTCGATCAACGGTACGACATCGTGCGCGTTACGCGAGAGTGCCTCGCGCAGATGGCGCCGTTGGCGCTGACGCAAAAAAAGGAATTGGAATTGAGCGCCGGCAACGCTCCTATATTTGTGCGGGGGAATCCGGTCGCCCTAGCCGATGCCGTTCGCAATCTGGTCGATAATGCGCTTCGCTATACTGATGCCGGGCAAGCCGTTGAAATAGCGGTCTCGCCCGGCTGCTCGATTGAAGTGCGCGATCACGGGCCGGGCGTTCCCGCCAATGTGGAACAGAATATTTTTGAGCCATTCTGGCGTGGCGCGGAATCGAGTGACGGGGCCGGCCTGGGCCTTGCGATAGCGACCGAAACGGCCAAACGACACGCCGGTCAACTTCGCGTTTGCAACGCGCCGGACGGGGGCGCCATTTTCCGGATCGAACTGCCGCAAATCGCCTAAGGCCGGCCGCGACCAGTGCCCCGACTTCAGCCAATTCAACCCGGAGAACGGCGTCACGTCAGACTACGGTAATCGATTGGGCTTATTTCCCGTTGCAGCGGCTTCTCTTGACATTCGTCTATCTTAACCTTGTCAACTCCAAACGATCCTTCTACAGCAGGTGATTTGCGGACGGCGGATTCCGACGATTGGTCCGATTGGCTCCTCAACCTTCGGCATGGCGGCGACCCAGCCCTGCGTGAGGCCTTGCGTCCGGCACTACGCCGGATCGCCGATCGGGTTCTTGACGGCGCCAAGCTTGAGCCAACCATGACGCTGGCTGATATCGGCACCGGCGACGGCCTCATCGCGTTTCGCGCAATCGACCGGTTGGGACCCGAGCTCCGCGTTCTGCTTGGAGACCTCTCTGCCGCACTGCTCCGCCACGCCGAGGTGCTCGCGCGCCAACGCGGTGTCCTGGGGCAATGCACCTTCTTTCACTGCTCCGCCGATAACCTCAGCAATATCAGTGACGCATCTGCGGACGCTGTCACAACGCGGGCCGTTCTCGTGTATGTCGCCAACGAGGACGCGGCATTTCGAGAAATCTTCCGCGTGCTCAAGCCTGGGGGTCGTTTATCGATCGCTGAGCCGATCTTTCGCGACGATGCTCTGGCCGCGGCCGCGCTCAAAAACGTAGTCGGACAGCGGCCACCCGATAGCAATGATCGCCTGACACCTCTCTTGCATCGCCTGTACGCATCCTTCTACCCGGACACGCTGGAAAAAATTTCCGATAACCCGCTCTTCAATTTCACGGAACGGGACCTGATGCGGCTAGTGCAAGCAACCGGCTTCGCCGACGTTGGACTCGAATTCAGGATCGAAGCCACCGCCGGCCTGGTGATGTCATGGGAGACATTTCTGCGCACGACGCCTTATCCCTTGGCGCCAAGGTTCGGTGCGGTGCTATCGGAACGTTTCACGAGGGAAGAACGGCAATATTTTGAGCCGGCACTGCGATTAATGGTAAGCGGTCAGGCGGTCCCGTGTATCGGATGACGCCAAGTTCGGTGATGTTCGACCTCTCGGCGGTTTGGTTCGGGAGGAATGAATGCAGTCTGAACACAAGTCCAGCACCAAGAGCTTTGAGTTGATCGAGGCGGAAGTTTCGCGTCTCGAGGCCAGTCCTGAGACGCCGCGGCGGCGGTGGTCTGAGGCGGCGAAGGAGCGGATTGTGGCGGCAGCGGCGCAGCCAGGGGCGAACGTGTCAGCGATCGCGCGTACTCATGGGCTGTCACCGCAACAGGTTTTTGCCTGGCGCCGGAAGGCGGTGGTCGGTTCAGGGGCCAAGAACCCGGGCACGGCGGCCCCGTCCTTCGCCATGGTTACGATCGATGCGGAGGTCAGCGGTATTGTGGAGCTTGCTGTCGCCGGGGTGACGATCCGCCTTGGTCCGACAGTGCCGGCGGCGCGGGTGAAAGAACTTTTGCGGGCGGTCCGGTCGGCATGATTCCGACCGGCGCTTCGGTCTTCGTCGCGACCCAGCCGGTGGACTTCCGCAAGGGAGCTTCGGGATTGATGGCCTTGGTGCAGGGCAGCGGCGCCGATCCGTTCTCGGGTGCGCTTTATGTGTTTCGGTCGAAGCGCGCCGACCGCGTGAAGATGGTGTGGTGGGACGGCGGCGGCGTGTGTCTCTTCGCCAAGACGCTGGACGAGCATGGCTTCCATTGGCCTCGGATCGAGAACAGCGTGATCCGGCTGTCGATGGCGCAGCTCATGGCCTTGGTCGAGGGCATGGATTGGACGCGGGTGAAGGCGATAACAGCGCGCCACCCGATGTCGGTCGGATAACCCTGCGGCGAGATGACTCAGGGCCGGCTTCGCGGCGGCGCCGATTAGCGAATCGTGTTTCAATCTCGACCATGATCGATACCGCGGCCGAGCTGCCAAACGATGTCGAGACGCTGAAGGTAATGCTTCTCGCGGCTCGCGCGGAGACGGCGACCTTGACGGCCGAGGCTTCGGCGTTGACGGCCGAGGCGGCGACGTTGCGGGCAGCCAAAGCCGCGGCGGAGACTCGGATCGAGCGCTTGCATGCCCTGCTCAAGACGCTGGAGCGGGCACGGTATGGACGGCGATCCGAAACGCTCGATCCCGATCAGCATGAGTTCGCCTTCGAAGAGATCCAGACCGGTCTCGGCGCGATCGAGGCGACGCTCGACGCGGTCGCCAAGACGCCGCAACCGCGCGCGCCACGGCCGCGCAAGAAGTTGCCGGCTCATCTCGAGCGGATCGAAGTGGTCATCGAACCCGAAGCGACCTGCGGCGCCTGCGGCTCCGGTGAGCGGGTCAAGATCGGCGAGGATGTGTCCGAACGTCTCGACGTCATCCCGGCACGGTTTCGGGTGATCGTGACGCGCCGGCCGCGCTATGCCTGCGCCGCCTGCCGCGAGGGTGTGACGCAAGCGCCAGCGCCGGCCCATCTGATCGAGGCGGGGATTCCGACCGAGGCGCTGCTCGCTCATATCGCCGTCGCCAAATACGCCGATGGCCTACCGCTCTATCGGCAGGAGGCGATCTATGCCCGCGAGCAACTCGAACTCGGCCGTAATCTCATGGCCGGCTGGATGGGGCGGATCGGCTTTCACTTGGAGCCGCTCGCCGATCGTGTCTTGCATCACATTCGCGCCGGGGAGCGAATCTTTGCCGACGAGACGACGCTGCCAACGCTGGAACCCGGCGCCGGCAAGGCGAAGATCGCTTGGTTATGGACCTACGCTCGCGATGACAGACCGTTCGGTGGAGTTGGCCCCCCGATGGTGGCCTACCGGTTCGAGGACAGCCGCGGCGGCGATTGTCCGGCCCAACACCTCGCCGGGTTCTCGGGCCTGTTGCAGAGCGACGGCTATGCCGCCTACAAGCGCCTCGCCGATCCCCGCCGCGCCGGTGGTCCGATGACGCTGGCGGCATGCTGGGCACACCTCAGGCGGTACTTCTACGAACTTCACATCGCCGATCTGTCCGACACCGCCACCTGGACGGTCGAGCGCATGGCCGCGCTATGGGGCATTGAGCAAGAGATTCGCGGCAGCACCCCCGAGATTCGTAAGCGGTCAGGCGGTCCCGTGTATCGGATGACGCCAAGTTCGGTGATGTTCGACCTCTCGGCGGTTTGGTTCGGGAGGAATGAATGCAGTCTGAACACAAGTCCAGCACCAAGAGCTTTGAGTTGATCGAGGCGGAAGTTTCGCGTCTCGAGGCCAGTCCTGAGACGCCGCGGCGGCGGTGGTCTGAGGCGGCGAAGGAGCGGATTGTGGCGGCAGCGGCGCAGCCAGGGGCGAACGTGTCAGCGATCGCGCGTACTCATGGGCTGTCACCGCAACAGGTTTTTGCCTGGCGCCGGAAGGCGGTGGTCGGTTCAGGGGCCAAGAACCCGGGCACGGCGGCCCCGTCCTTCGCCATGGTTACGATCGATGCGGAGGTCAGCGGTATTGTGGAGCTTGCTGTCGCCGGGGTGACGATCCGCCTTGGTCCGACAGTGCCGGCGGCGCGGGTGAAAGAACTTTTGCGGGCGGTCCGGTCGGCATGATTCCGACCGGCGCTTCGGTCTTCGTCGCGACCCAGCCGGTGGACTTCCGCAAGGGAGCTTCGGGATTGATGGCCTTGGTGCAGGGCAGCGGCGCCGATCCGTTCTCGGGTGCGCTTTATGTGTTTCGGTCGAAGCGCGCCGACCGCGTGAAGATGGTGTGGTGGGACGGCGGCGGCGTGTGTCTCTTCGCCAAGACGCTGGACGAGCACGGCTTCCATTGGCCTCGGATCGAGAACAGCGTGATCCGGCTGTCGATGGCGCAGCTCATGGCCTTGGTCGAGGGCATGGATTGGACGCGGGTGAAGGCGATAACAGCGCGCCACCCGATGTCGGTCGGATAACCCTGCGGCGAGATGACTCAGGGCCGGCTTCGCGGCGGCGCCGATTAGCGAATTGTGTTTCAATCTCGACCATGATCGATACCGCGGCCGAGCTGCCAAACGATGTCGAGACGCTGAAGGTAATGCTTCTCGCGGCTCGCGCGGAGACGGCGACCTTGACGGCCGAGGCTTCGGCGTTGACGGCCGAGGCGGCGACGTTGCGGGCAGCCAAAGCCGCGGCGGAGACTCGGATCGAGCGCTTGCATGCCCTGCTCAAGACGCTGGAGCGGGCACGGTATGGACGGCGATCCGAAACGCTCGATCCCGATCAGCATGAGTTCGCCTTCGAAGAGATCCAGACCGGTCTCGGCGCGATCGAGGCGACGCTCGACGCGGTCGCCAAGACGCCGCAACCGCGCGCGCCACGGCCGCGCAAGAAGTTGCCGGCTCATCTCGAGCGGATCGAAGTGGTCATCGAACCCGAAGCGACCTGCGGCGCCTGCGGCTCCGGTGAGCGGGTCAAGATCGGCGAGGATGTGTCCGAACGTCTCGACGTCATCCCGGCACGGTTTCGGGTGATCGTGACGCGCCGGCCGCGCTATGCCTGCGCCGCCTGCCGCGAGGGTGTGACGCAAGCGCCAGCGCCGGCCCATCTGATCGAGGCGGGGATTCCGACCGAGGCGCTGCTCGCTCATATCGCCGTCGCCAAATACGCCGATGGCCTACCGCTCTATCGGCAGGAGGCGATCTATGCCCGCGAGCAACTCGAACTCGGCCGTAATCTCATGGCCGGCTGGATGGGGCGGATCGGCTTTCACTTGGAGCCGCTCGCCGATCGTGTCTTGCATCACATTCGCGCCGGGGAGCGAATCTTTGCCGACGAGACGACGCTGCCAACGCTGGAACCCGGCGCCGGCAAGGCGAAGATCGCTTGGTTATGGACCTACGCTCGCGATGACAGACCGTTCGGTGGAGTTGGCCCCCCGATGGTGGCCTACCGGTTCGAGGACAGCCGCGGCGGCGATTGTCCGGCCCAACACCTCGCCGGGTTCTCGGGCCTGTTGCAGAGCGACGGCTATGCCGCCTACAAGCGCCTCGCCGATCCCCGCCGCGCCGGTGGTCCGATGACGCTGGCGGCATGCTGGGCACACCTCAGGCGGTACTTCTACGAACTTCACATCGCCGATCTGTCCGACACCGCCACCTGGACGGTCGAGCGCATGGCCGCGCTATGGGGCATTGAGCAAGAGATTCGCGGCAGCACCCCCGAGATTCGCCAGGCGGCACGGCGCACAACATCCGCGGCGATCGTCGCCGAACTGTTCGAGC
>CAWHUO010000012.1:0-81062 GCA_963832605.1 uncultured Alphaproteobacteria bacterium
ACCCGCCGTCCGATCAAGATAGGCGTTGCCGGCACGCATTCCACCGGAAAGTCTTCGTTCCTGGAATTGCTGTCACCGGTCTTGAACCAATGTGGTCTCTCCGCCACCACCATAAGCGGCCTTGCCGAGCGGGCCAGCACCCTGCAGAACGCCCGGATGCGGGTCTCGGCCCACCACTGAAAAGTGGATCGTGGATCTGATCGGCGGCGCCCGGGCAAGGGCCTGCCCGAGCCTTCCGAGCCGCCTTCGAGTTGGCCAAGCCGACACTTTTTGCAGATAGTCGAAGTTTTCGTATCCGTTTGCGCATCTGGTTAAAGCTGAAATCGCAATCCCGAATTTCAATCTCTGCTTTGCACCCAAAAGCAGAACTATCGAACCGGTCTCTGTCTTACGAACCGAGTCTCCGCCAACGAAATTCGGATATTGACAATTCGCGATCAGAGACTGAACGCCCAAAATAGCCAATTAGGCAAGGGTGATTGCGCAATTTCAGGGTACAGAGACCATATTAGGTCTCTCGCTAACAACCGGAATTCTTGGGGGGTGTTTCGGACGAGTCCGGAAACGCGCTACAGAGACCGAACTGGCTGGCTGGGGCGGGAGGATTCGAACCTCCGCATGGCGGAATCAAAATCCGCTGCCTTACCGCTTGGCTACGCCCCAATGCAGCGTCAGAACATCCATCGCCGACGGTGGCTGGCACCTCCCGGGAGTGGCGCTAGGCGCAGATCACTAACGCCTCGGCGGCCGGACCATAACGATGCAACCTCCGCCAATCAATGTCGCCTCGATATCATGCCGCCTTTTGGCATGGCCCCATCGGCGCGCCATCCAACGGCAGCGGCTAAAGCAGCCACGGCTTCCAAGCGTGCGCGAACCGCCAGCCCGCAGCGGCGAGGATCGTGACTAGCCCCAAAAAAGGAGGCATTGTGGACCTGAAAGGCCGCTGCTTGCGCGGTCGCAATAAACAATAAAATGGAGGACGCGTGGCCGAGAGCCTAGAGGCGATCACCGTCAATCGCATCTATTGGCGGATCATCCCGCTGTTTTTCGCGATGATGTTCCTCAACTATCTCGATCGGATCAATATCGGCTTCGCCGGCCTGCGGATGAACCAGGATTTGGGATTCGGCCCGACCGTCTTCGGGTTCGGCGCCAGCATCTTCTTTGTCGGCTACATGGTGCTCGAGGTCCCGAGCAATCTCATGCTGCATTGGGTCGGCGCCCGGGTCTGGCTGGCGCGCATTCTGATGAGCTGGGGCGCGGTGGCCGCCTGTATGGCGTTTACCTCGGGCGCGTTGAGCTTTTACATACTGCGCTTCGGCCTTGGCGTCGCCGAGGCCGGCTTCATGCCGGGCGTCGTTCTTTACTTTACCTACTGGTTCCCGCAACGCTACCGCGCTCGGGCGATCGCCGGCTACATCATCGCCGGGTCGATTTCGGCCGTCCTCGGCGGTCCGATCTCGACCATGGTCATGACCTATGCAGACGGATCTGCCGGTCTGCACGGCTGGCAGTGGATGTTTATTGCCGAAGGTGTGCCGACGATTCTGCTGGGCGTTTTCACCTTGTACTATCTCACCGACCGTCCGGCCAACGCGACCTGGCTGACGCCGGCGCAGCGCGAATGGTTGCAAGCGGAGCTGCAGACTGAGATTGCCGAGATCGAGCGCAATGGACGACACCGGCTGATCGACGCGATCAGGGACATCAGAGTGTGGCTGCTTGCGGCCCTCTTCGGCTGCGCGCTGGTCGGTATTTACGGAATGCTGATGTGGCTCCCGCAAATCATCAAGAGCTTGGGAAAGCTGAGCGACATTCAGGTTGGTTTTCTGTCGTCTGTGCCGCCGCTCCTCGGCGTCATCGGCACCCTCGTGGCAAGCCGCAGCTCCGACCGCAGTGGCGATCGCAAGATGCATATCGCCGCACTCTATATCTTGGGCGCGATCGGCATGCTGGCGAGCGCCTTCGCGCCGAGCCCGATCTGGGCCTATATCTGCTTGTGCATCGCCGGGCTCGGGATCAATTCGACCAACTCGCTGTTCTGGAGTCTGAACGCCTCGTTCATGACCGGTGTCGCGGCGGCCGCTTCGATCGCGGCCGTCAACACCATTGCCCAATTTGGCGGGCTCATTGGTCCATCGCTGATCGGACTGGTCAAGGATTCCACCGGAAGCTTCACCTGGGCGCTGGTGATCGTCGCCGGCTTTCTGCTCATCGCCGCGACCATCGCCGCCACCATGCGGGTGACGCCAAAAGCTCCGCAGGCGGCCAAAAGCTCGCCCCGGATCGCGTGAGCGCAAACTTCACGCGACCGCTGGTGCTTGCCCGTCCGTGTGGTGAAAATTGCGATGCGCGGGCCACGGGCCCGCGCATCACCGCGTGCTCCAGCGAAAACGCCGTTAGTGGGCCAGAGGATCAGGCCGCACTTGAACGTGCACGACCAACGGCTTGCTCCCTTTGCCGCTTTCCTTGAGCCAGGGCGCGCGATCGCCAGCGGACGACCACAGGCCGCGGCCCTTCCAGCCGCCGTTCGGATCGTCGATGCGTCCGTCCAATCCCTTGGCGTAGAAGCCCATAGGATATGGGATCCGCAGCATCACCATGTTGCCGTCCTTGAGCGCAACGAAGCCGTCATTAAGATTGGCCGTTGATACCGGAACGTTGTCGCCGAGCCCGAGCGTATTGTGCTGGTCGACCCAGGTGTAGTAGCTGGCCTCGGCGCTGTTATCGCCGATGCCGTCGAAGCCGGGTCCGGGGTACTTGTAGAAAGACCAGCCCTCGGGGCAGTGATCGCCGGTCGCCTTCGGCCCGTTGAGCGGACCCTTACACTTGCGCCGGTCGAAGCTGGCAAGGTGACCGCTCGACAGCGACGCCCACACAACACCGTTACCGTCGATGTCGCCGCCGCGAATGCCGAAAGCAGGCGTCGGCACATTGTAGATTTCCGACAAGCCGGTTTTCGGATCGAAGCGCACGATGCTGGACGGCCTGCCGCCGAACACGCCGGTGGTGAACCACACGGATCCGTCGGCCGGACTCGGCATCACCGCGTAAGCCCCGGAAAGACCGTTAAGTTCGAGGCGCGTATCCTTGGCCGGATCGGCGGGCTGGTTAGGCTCGACATAGTCGTCGCGCTTGCCGTTGCCGTTCGTGTCCAGCACGTAGGGCGACCAGCCCTGTGATTTGGCAGCGTCACCGGTCTCGTCGAGCATCTTGGTGTTGAGCCATGCGACCACCGGTCCAGTGCCGCTGAACCACAGCGTGTCATTGGCGTCATAGCCGAACTGCAGGTGATGAGTGGCAAAGCAGGTGTCGACGAAGGTGTACTTCATCGTCTTCGGATCGAGCATTGCCACCTGACGCGGCGATTGGTCGAGCGGGAATACTTTGGCCGACGGATGGTCGGAGCCCTTCTTGCAGAAGGCCGGATTGTCCACGCCGCGTACCGTCGCGGCCAGCCAGACCCTGCCCTGCTTGTCGAACATCGCATTATGATTGTTGGCTTTGGTGTTCCAGATCTTCTCGTCGCCCCAATAGGCCGAAGGCGCCATCGGTTGCGGGCTGAAGCCGAACCCGGGCGCCTCCGGCATGGCCGGGTCCTTCACCGGCAGCTTAAAGAACGTCACGGTGCTCGTTTTCGGGTCAAGGATCGGCATGTTGTCGCTGGCGTATTCGGGCGAGCCGAACAACGGCCCATTGGCATTCACGGTCGGATTGCGACGATCCGAGGAGATCAAATCGTGCATGTAGGTCTTATCGGTCCCCCACTCCCAAGTCGTGATCACGACGTTCCGCTCGACGCCCTGCGGCCGCGGCGGGGTGGCTTTCGGCAGCTCACCCGTGGCTAGTCTGTCGGTCCACTCGCCGAGAGATCTCAAAGGCGCAGCGTTGAAGAAACCTGACTCACCGGTCATTTCCTCACCGGCCAAGCCGGATTGCAAGCGCCGCATCCAGGCTTCCTCGCCTGTTTTGAATTGACCGAACTGCGCCGGAATCGTACGGGTGGCCTCCTGGCCCAACTCGTGGCAGCCGACGCAACCGATATTCTTCATCTGCCGCAGAAAATTGGCTTGCTTCGAATGCAAGCCGGGATCGTTTAGCGGCGAGTCCCCTTTCAACTCATTTTCCGCGGGAATCTTCAGCAGCGAGTACCAGTAGATCGCAGGATAATAATGCGCCGCCTCGGCCGCGTTCGGTGCCGGCACAGCCGCCAAGTCGAGATGCTGGCCGGGCTTCGCGCGCATTTTCGGCGAGTCCACGAGACCGTAGCCGCGCACCCAGACGCTATAGTTCGCCACCGGCAGGTCAGGAATCACGTAGCGCCCCTGATCGTCGGTCACAACGATCTTGGCGAACTTGGTGGGAAGCTCGACGCTCTCGGCGATCACCCAGACGCCGGCTTCCGGCCCATGCGGGCCGGTGACGACTCCGCCGATATCGTCCTCGTCGATCGCGGGCACCGTCGCCTGCTGCGCGGTCGCCGGCGTCTGCGTGCCGATCAGCATTGCGGTCGACAATCCGGCTATGCCAACGGCCGCGACGCTGCATAAAAAAAATTCCCTCGCCCTCATTGTTCCCTCCTTGGTTATGACAACGGTCGGCGTGAGTTGCCTCGCCCGATCATTGGTCGGTTCATTTCGTTGATTGCACTTGTTGGTTAGTCGCGTCGCTGCGGCAACCATCACCCGCCACCAGCAGAGCCGGGATCGTTTCGGCGCCCGCGGCCGATCCGAATAATCGACGATGCAACGGGAGTGCCCGGCGAAAACCTCCCTTGTATATTTTCTGTCACTCTGTCACGGAAAATTCTAGGCCACAAGCGAGCGGCGCCCGGCGAAGTTGGTTCGCGCGACAATACTGGCATGCGTGTGCGTCGTAGCTCCATTCGGTCGGATACCAGCTTCATGCAATGCTGACCGTGGTGGCGGAATCACCGAGCAGCAAAGAACGGATTGCGGAGTTGGCGCGGCGCTGCCGCACCTGCGGCGTTGACCTTAAACAGGCTCGAATGGAATCGGATTTGTCTGCGACGCCTTCATGCCGACAGGCGGTTTCCGCGCATGCTCGACACGTTTTTGCCCATAGGCAGGCGAGGCTCGCACCCTATAATGATGGCCACGGATCGCGTGTGACGCCCGGCGCCGACGGTGTCGGCCGCCCAGTACTATTCCCTCAGGCACTGCGCGATCCCGCACTGCAGCGGAGGAAATCGTGACCTACAACGCTCCCCTCGCCGACATGGGCTACGCGCTCAAATACGGGGCGGCGCTTGCGCCGGCGCTTGAAGAAGGGTTTTTCGGCGATCTCACCATGGACGACGTCGATGCGGTGCTTACGGAATCAAGCCGCATCGCCGGCGAGATTATCGCACCGCTCAATCGGGTCGGCGACCGCGCCGGCACGACATTCAAGGACGGTGTCGTCAGCACCGCGCCCGGCTGGAAGGAGGCTTATGACGCCTGGCGCAAGGGCGGCTGGAACGGCTTGGCGTCGCCGAGCCGATGGGGCGGCCAAGGGCTTCCGCAGGTCGTCAATGCCGCCTGCACCGAAATGTGGAATGCCGCCTCGATGGCTTTTGGACTCGGTCCGTTGCTGACCATGAGCGCAATCGACGCGCTCGACGCCCACGGCAGCGAGGAACTCAAGCAGGCCTATCTCGAAAAGCTCATCAGCGGGGAATGGACCGGCACCATGCAGCTGACCGAGCCGCAAGCCGGCTCCGACGTTGGCTCGCTGCGCACGCGCGCCGAGCGCGCACCCGACGGCACCTACCGCATCAGCGGGCAAAAGATCTTCATCACCTATGGCGAGCACGACCTCACCGACAATATCATTCATTTCGTGCTGGCGCGGCTGCCCGATGCGCCGGCAGGAACGCGCGGCATTTCGCTGTTCCTGGTGCCCAAATTTTTGCTCGACGCCGACGGCTCGCCCGGCGTCCGCAACGACGTGCGCGCGCATTCGGTCGAGCACAAGCTCGGCATCCACGGCTCGCCGACCTGCACCATGATCTTCGGCGACAAGGGCGGCGCCACCGGCTTTATTGTTGGCGAAGAGAATGCCGGCATGGCGTGCATGTTCACCATGATGAACCGAGCGCGACTTGCCGTCGGCCTGCAAGGCGTCGGCATCGCCGAACGCGCCACCCAGCAGGCGGTCGCCTATGCGCGCGAGCGCCGGCAAGGCCGCACGCCTGGAATGCCGGCGACGGAATCAGCGCCGATCATCGCCCATCCCGACGTCAAGCGCATGCTGATGACCATGCGCGCGCTGACGCAAGCGGCGCGCACCATCTGCTACGTGACCGCTATGGCGCTCGATCGCGCCGAGCGTGGCGCCGACAAGGCCGCGCGGCAGGTCGCGCATGCGCGCGCCTCGCTGCTCACCCCGGTCGCCAAGGCGTTTTCGACCGATATCGGCATCGAGGTCGCCTCGCTCGGCGTGCAGGTGCATGGCGGCATGGGCTATATCGAGGAAACCGGCGCAGCCCAGCTATTGCGCGACGCGCGCATCGCGCCGATCTACGAAGGCACCAACGGCATTCAGGCGATCGACCTCGTCACCCGCAAGCTGCCGATGGCCGACGGCGCCGTGGTGGAATCGTATCTCGGCGAATTGCGCCGCATCGTCGACGCCGTCAACGCAACGAACGATCCGGCGCTCGGCTGGAGTGGCGTGCGACTGACCGAGGCGGTCGAGAGCCTGACCCGGGCGACACGCTGGATGCTCGCCCATCTTGAAAACGACGCAGACCAGGCGCTGGCCGGCGCGAGCCCTTATCTGCGGCTGTTCGGCGTCACCGCCGGCGGTTGCCTGTTGGCGCAGCAGGGGCTGGCGGCGCTGCGGCTTAATGCCGATGCCGGCCTGCGCATCGCGCTGGCGCGCTTTTTTGCCGAGAATTTTTCCGTCCACGCGGCGGCATTGGAACGCACCGTCGTCGAAGGCGCGGCCGGCGTAATCGGCGCCGACGTGGTGCTGGCTCATTAGAATGCAACTTTAATGTCGACGCTTCTGATCACCCACCCCGCCTGTCTTGATCACCTCACCCCGCTCGGCCATCCCGAGCGCCCCGATCGGCTGCGCGCCGTTGAGCGCGCGCTCGAGGCGGAAAAGTTTCAGTCGCTTGCGCGCGTGCAAGCGCCGGCGGCGTCGCTCGAGATCATCGCGCTGTGCCATCCCATGGACTACGTGACCGAGATCCGCGACGCGACGCCCAGAGAGGGCATGGTGCGGCTCGACGCCGACACCTCGATGTCGCCCGGTAGTTTCGAGGCGGCCATCCGCGCCGTCGGTGGCGCTATTCATGCGGTCGACGAGGTTTTGGCAAAAAGGGCCGCCAACGCCTTTGTCGCCACGCGGCCGCCCGGCCACCATGCCGAGACCGCGCGGCCGATGGGCTTCTGTTTTTTCGACAACGCCGCGATCGCGGCACGCTACGCGCAGGATCGTCATGGTATCGCCCGCGCCGCCATCGTCGATTTCGACGTCCATCACGGCAACGGTTCGCAGGAGATTTTCTGGGAAGACAAGACCGTGATGTATTGCTCGACCCACCAGATGCCGCTGTTTCCTGGGACCGGCGCGCTGACCGAGACCGGCGACCATAATACCGTGGTCAACGCGCCGCTGCGGCCCGGCGATGGCGGCGAGGCGTTCCGCGCCGCTTTCGAGAACCGCGTGCTGCCGCGGCTGCGCGATTTTGCGCCCGAGCTCATCGTCATCTCTGCCGGCTTTGACGCCCACATGCGCGACCCGCTCGCCAACCTCAATCTGGTCGAGGCGGATTTCGTCTGGGCGACACAAAAAATCATGGAGGTCGCCGATCAATGTGCCGACGGACGCGTGGTCTCGCTGCTGGAGGGCGGCTACGATCTCGAAGCACTGGCCAACTCGGCGGCCGCGCACGTCACCGCATTGATGCATGGATAGCGCGGTCGATCTATATAAGTGAGGATAGTCCGGGAGCCGGCGATGGCGCAGCAAGAGAACCAAAGCACCGCAAACAATCAGAACAGCGGCGATGTCGGTCAGCTCTCGTTTGAGCGCGCGATCGAAGAGCTCGAATCGATCGTCAAGCGGCTCGAGGACGGCAAAGTGCCGCTCGAGGAATCGGTCGCCATCTACGAGCGCGGCGAAGCGCTCAAGCGCCGCTGCGAGGAGTTGTTACGTCAGGCGGAAGCGCGCGTGCAGAAGATCACGCTCGATGCCGCCGGCAATCCCACCGGTACCGAGCCGCTGGACGTCGAGTAGATGCTTCCATTCTCATTGATCGATCGAAATGGCCAAAGACAAAGACGACACGTTAAATCCGTGGCTTGATTTGAGCATCAAGGCGTTCGAGTTTGGGCTCGACGCTCAACGAGTCATCGCGCTGCGCATGCTGCGGGTCGCCGCCGGAGGCGCCGTCGGGCAAGCCGAATTGAACCGCATGGTGATGGAAAAGATCGCGGCGCTGACCGAAGCGCAAACAACCGCGGCCGCAGCGCTCATGAACGGCCATGACGATCATGCGATCGCCGACAAAGTTCTCCGCGTCTACCATAAGCGGGTGCGCGCCAATCGCCGCCGGCTGTCGCGCCGCCGGACCCGCGATGGCTAGGGCGCGATCCGCAAAGAAGCCTCCCATCGGATTTGATCCGAGGGTGGAAACCGGTTTCCCGATAAGAGCGTTCTCCTCGAACAAAGGCGCAAGCGCCTCGGAATGGATCGGCGGACGCGCTAATCCTTGAGCAAATGGTCTAATTCTTTGAGCGCCTTTTTACGAATGATTTAGCGGAGCCGGCTAAGTGTCTGAGCATGATCGCAAAGTTCAGCGCTTTCCTAAAGGACAACTCGGGGGCGACCGCCATTGAGTACGGGCTCGTCGCCGCCGGGATTTCTATTGCTATCATCACCGCGGTGAAGGGCATCGGGACGAAGCTCAACACCACGTTCTCTTCGATCTCGACGCAATTGAAATAGGCCGCCGCGACGGGCGCCTTCATCAGCGACCATGGTTAAGCATTTGCCGCGGACCATACTCTAACGCGCGGCGGCGCTACGCGGCGGCTGATACAGCACGACCACGTCGCGCGATCCGCAGCGCGGACAACGCAATCGGCTTTCCAGGCGCGATAGCGGAAAGTCCCTGCCCCGGGTCCACACCAACGTCTCAATATCCAGCTCCTTCCGGTAGACGCATTCGCGGCTTGACGGCGAACTGGGCGCCTCGCCCCGACCGCGGGTGCAACGGACGGTGACACGCCAGCCGAGCGCGTAAGCATCGCCAATAGTCTCGACCGCCATTGTTAAGGCTCTTGAATTTAGGCCTTGCCGGATTCGCCTGACGGATTTGCCGCTTGACTTCTGAGAACAAAAAGAGAACAATCCACGGTCCGAGTCAAGGGTTGGAAGTCTTGGGTGGAGGCGATCGTGGAAGCGGACAAGCAAAGCGCGTGGCTGCGCAAGCTCGATGAGGAATGCCCCTATCAGGTGGTGCTGCCGCGGCGGCAGCTCACCGACGATAGCGAGATCCTGGATTTCCTCCTCGCCTATGTCGGCAAATTCGACATGTATGTCGAAGACGATTACGCGGCCTTCGTGCGCTACTGTTTCGAGGACCCGCTCGACGCCGAAATCTTCCGCGCACGCTTCGAGCCGAAGCTCGATCGCTTCCGGCTCGCGGGGTGAGATTCACCGCCGCCGCTTACTTACTTCCGGCAGCTTCTGGCGCACCTTGCCGATATCGGCCCAGGCGTCGTCCTTGAGGCGCTTTTTCAGATCGAGCAGCGGAAAAATCGTTGCCGCCTGTGGTGCGCGACAGCCGCTCCCATGTCACCGGCGCCGACACCGGAGCGCCGGGCCGCGCGCGCGTCGAATAAGGCGCGATTGACGTCGCCTCGCGCGAATTGCGGAAATAGTCGATGAAGATCCGGCCGCCTCGCAGCGATTTCGTCATCTTGGCCAAGTAGAGCTTCGGACTGTCGGCGGCCATCGACGCGGCGATGCGCTGCGCAAAGAGCTTCGCGGTATCCCAATCGGCGTCCGCGATGGGCACCGTGACATGCAGGCCCTTGCCGCCCGAAAGCTTGACGAAACTCTCGAGGTTTTGCGCCTTGAGGCGCTCGCACGTCTCGCGCGCGGCAGCGATCATTTGCGGCCAGGGAACTCCCTCCCCCGGATCGAGATCGAACACGATGCGGTCGCAGGCTTCGAGGCTGTCGAGCCGTGAGCCGCGCACGTGAATTTCAAGCGCCGCGGACTGCACCAGCGCGACGAGGTCCTCGACCGTCTGCACCGCGATCACATCGTGATCCTTGCCCGGTACGACGCGGCGCAGCGGCGATGATTTTACGTTCGCGGCAATGTGCTTCTGGAAGAAAGTCTCGCCGCCAATCCCTTCCGGGGCGCGCACCAGCGACAGCGCGCGGCCGAGAATGTGCGGCTTTATCCAATCCCAGACGCTGACGTAATATTCGGCGAGATCAGCCTTGGTCACGCCGACGTCCGGCCAGAAGACGCGGTCGGGATGGGTCAGGTGCACGTCAGCGCCGGCAACACTGGTATGTTTTAGATTGCTTTTGCTGCCCGACACGCGCGCGGGCCGGCTGTGCGATGAGCTGTTCGCAGTCTTTCGGTCTGGCGCTTTGACTGCCGGAACCTCACGCACGACATCCTTGGCCGCCTTGTCCTCGCGGATGCCCTTGAACGAGCCTTGCCGCAGCACGCCGCCATGGGTCACGCCGGCAAACTCGGCTTCGACCACCAGCTCCGGCTTGACCCAGACGACATCCTTGCGCCGCTCGTCCGCCGGCAATTCGATCGGCCGCCGCTCGGTGCGCAGCGCTTCCAGCCGCTTGAAGAGATCCCGCGCCATTTTTTGCGTGTAGCCGGTACCAACGCGCCCAGCATAGCGAAGCTCGCCGTTGTCGTGAACGGCTACGATCAGCGCGCCGATCGCCCGGGGCAGCGCCGCCGCCGGCACGTAGCCGGCGACAATGAATTCCTGGTTGAGGCGGCATTTGGTCTTGATGAAATTGTCGCCCCGTCCGGATCGATAGGGCGCGTCCTTTCGCTTCGACACGATGCCTTCAAGTCCCATCTCGCGGGCGTGGTGGAGGATCACCGGCCCCGCCTCTTCGAAATGGTCGGTATAGCGGATCACGCCGTCTTTGCCCGCGCCCTGCAGCAGGCGGGCGAGCGCCGCCTTGCGTTCAAGCAACGGTTCGCCGGTGAGGTCGCGGCCGTCGAGATACAACAGATCAAAGACGTAATAGACGAAGCGGTCGGTGCGGCCGTCTTTCAGATCGGTCTGCAGCAGCGAGAAATTGCTGACGCCCTTGTCGTCCTCCACGACGACTTCGCCGTCCAGCAGCGCGGTCGTGGCGGGAAGCGCGGCCACCGCCTCCGCGACCGGCTCGAACCGGTGCGTCCAATCCTGCTGCTTGCGCGTCAGCAATCGCACCTTGCCGCGATCGAGCCGCGCCTCCAAGCGATAGCCGTCGAATTTGATCTCGTGCAGCCAGTCAGGACTGCTCGGCGGCCGGTCGTAGAGCGCGGCGAGCGCTAGCGGGACAAACTCCGGCAATTTCGATTTGGCCGCGCTGCGATCCTGTATTTTTCCGACGCGCTTGCTGGCGGCGCTGCGCGCCCTGGATACCGCCTTCGCTCTTGGCGTCGTCGTCGACGATGCGGCGATCTTTCTGATCTTCTGCTTGAATGCCGCTACCCCTTCCGCTTTGGCTTCGGCGGTGCGGTTCGAGTGCCAGACGCGCTTTTTGCCGTGCTTGCCCGCGGCGATCTCCTCGATGGTGCGGCCGGTCGTCACCGAGCGCGGCTGTTCCTCCAAAATATCTTCGTCGCGCGGCCCGCGCGCTTCCTCATCCTTGCCCTTGATGAGGAGCCAGTTGTCATGGCGCTCATTGCCGCGCGAGCGCATGCGCACCAGATGCCAGCGGCCGTGCAGTTTTTCGCCGTTGAGATCAAACACGAGGTGGCCCTTGGCGTAGCCCTTGTGCGGATCGCCTTCGGAAGTCCAGGTCCCGCGATCCCAGATCATCACGGTGCCGCCGCCATACTCGCCTTCCGGGATGGTGCCCTCGAAGGCGTTGTATTCGATCGGATGGTCCTCGACGTGAACGGCGAGACGCTTCTCGTTTGGGTCCAGGCTCGGGCCCCGCGTCACCGCCCAGCTCTTCATCACGCCGTCAAGTTCGAGCCGCAAATCGTAATGCAGCCGCCGCGCCGCATGTTTCTAAATCACATAGCGGTGACCGCCGCGAGGCCCCTTACGGCCACGCGGCTCCGGGGTCACGCCGAATTGTCGCTTTTTTCGGTAAGTCTCGAGGGCCACGAGGCGTTAACTCATCCGTTTACGGTGTTTCGCCTCCGTAGCGGTAACGGCGGTAACGAGTGTGACGAATTCCGGGGGTCAGGGACGGCTACCGAAAAAGTCGTTCTGTGGCATTCCAGCCATAGCAAAGTATGCAACCCAGCCCAACATATCCAGTTGGGTGATAACGGGGGAGTCCCTTTGGGGGTTCCGAAACGAAGGCGAGCCAAATTGCGTTGCCGGCGTCAAATGGTGTAGAAACTGAAAGTTTGAGCCCTGTGCCTGCCTATCCCGTCGGGGGCCGGCGCCAATAATCGCCATTTAGGCCGCGTGGCCAACGAGGCTAGTAAAAGGAGCATTCGCGTGACCGTTCCGTCCAGGACCCCATTGCTCGATCATGTCAAAACTCCAAGCGACCTCCGGCGGCTCGATGAAGGCCAATTGCGCCAGCTTGCCGACGAGTTGCGACAGGAGACGATCGATGCTGTTGCGGTGACCGGCGGCCACCTCGGCGCCGGGCTCGGCGTGATTGAGCTGACCGTCGCGCTGCATTACGTGTTTGATACGCCGTCCGATCGGCTGATCTGGGACGTCGGCCACCAAGCCTATCCGCACAAGATTCTCACCGGCCGGCGCGATCGCATCCGCACTCTGCGCCAGGGCGGCGGTTTGTCCGGTTTCACCAAGCGCGCCGAGAGTGAATACGACCCGTTCGGCGCCGCCCACTCCTCAACCTCGATCTCCGCCGCTCTCGGCATGGCGGTCGCCCGCGATCTTCAAGGCAAGAAGAACAACGTCATTGCCGTCATCGGCGATGGCGCCATGTCGGCTGGCATGGCGTATGAGGCCATGAACAATGCTGGCGCCATGAACTCGCGCCTGATCGTGGTGCTCAACGACAATGACATGTCGATTGCGCCGCCGGTCGGCGCGCTCTCGGCCTACCTCGCCCGCCGCGTTTCCGGACGCACCTACCGTAGCCTGCGCCACATCATTCGCCAGATTGCCAAACGCATGCCGAGCAAAATGCTGGAGAAGCGCGCACTCGCCATCGAGGAATATGCCCGCGGTCTGGTCACCGGCGGCACGCTATTCGACGAGCTCGGCTTCTTTTATGTCGGCCCGATCGACGGCCACAACATCGATCATCTGTTGCCAGTACTGAGAAACGTCCGCGACGCCGAGAACGGGCCGTTCCTCGTCCACGTCGTGACCCAGAAGGGCAAGGGCTACGCGCCGGCCGAAAAATCCGCCGACAAATACCACGGCGTCGTCAAGTTCGACGTCGCCACCGGGGCGCAGGTGAAGTCGAAACCATCGGCGCCCGCCTACCAGAAGGTCTACGGCGAAAGCCTGATCAAGGAAGCGCGCAAGGACGAGAAAATCGTCGCCATCACCGCGGCAATGCCTTCGGGCACTGGCATCGATCTCTTCCAGAAGGAATTCCCAAAACGCACGTTCGACGTAGGCATTGCAGAGCAGCATGGCGTCACCTTCGCCGCCGGGCTGGCGACGGAAGGATTCAAGCCGTTCGCCACGATTTACTCGACGTTCCTGCAGCGCGCCTACGACCAGGTCGTTCACGACGTGGCCATTCAGCGCCTGCCGGTGCGCTTCGCGATGGATCGCGCCGGTCTCGTCGGCGCGGACGGTCCGACCCATGCCGGCGCCTTTGATATTGCCTATCTGGGTTGCCTGCCGAATTTCGTGCTGATGGCGGCGGCCGACGAAGCCGAGCTGGTGCACATGGTATCGACGGCGGTCGCTATAGACGATCGGCCGTCGGCGCTGCGCTATCCGCGCGGCGAGGGCCGCGGGGTACCGATGCCGGAAGAAGGCAAGCCGCTCGAGATCGGTAAGGGCCGCATCCTCCGCGAAGGCACGAAGGTTGCGCTGTTCTCGTATGGCACGCGGCTCGGCGAATGCCTCAAGGCGGCGGACGAACTCGGCGCTCACGGCCTGTCGACCACGGTCGCCGACGCGCGCTTCGCTAAGCCGCTGGACGTCGATCTCCTGCTGCGGCTCGCGCGCGAGCATGAGGTGCTGCTCACCATCGAGGAAGGCTCCATCGGCGGCTTCGGCGGCTTCGTCATGCAAAGCTTGGCCGAGCACGGCGTCCTCGACCGCGGCCTGAAGATACGCTCCATGGTGTTGCCGGACGTGTTCATCGACCAGGACACGCCCAACGCCATGTACGCCAAGGCCGGGCTCGACGCCAAAGGCATCGTCGCCAAGGCATTTGAAGCGCTGGGACAGAACCTCCGCGGCGACGTGGTGAAGCTGGTCAGGCAGTAACTTCGGCCGGGGCGGATTGAACACCGCTCTGCCCGCGCAAGCGGGAATCCAGTTTAAACGCTGCATCGAACTCTGCGTACTGGGTCCCTGCGTCCGCGGGGACGAGCGGAATACAATGCCCATCACCACCCGTCAACGCGCCGATCGCCTCTTGGTGGCGCGCGGCTTGTTCGACAGCCGTGCGCGAGCGCAGGCTGCCATTGCCGCCGGCCTGGTCAGCGCCGACGGCGTCACGGTGCGCAAGGCGTCAGAAGAAATTTCTCCCGCTGCTGTCATCGCCGCCACCCCCGAGCATCCCTTTGTCTCGCGCGGCGGCCGCAAGCTCAGCGCGGCTCTTGACCAATTCGGCCTCGACGTCGCCGGCCGTATCTGCCTCGACGTCGGCGCCTCGACCGGCGGCTTCACCGAAGTCCTCATCGCCCGCGGCGCGGGGCGCGTTTATGCGATCGATGTCGGCAGTGGCCAACTTCACGCTTCGCTACGCGGCCATGAACGCATCGTATCCATGGAAAAAACCGACATCCGCACGCTCGATGCCTCGCGCCTTGCCGAGCAGCCGGACTTCGCAACGGTCGATGTGAGTTTCATCTCACTCAAGCTTGTGCTCCCGGCGATTGGAAATCTGCTTAAAGCCCGCGCCACGCTTGTGGCGCTGATCAAGCCGCAATTCGAGGCCAACCGTCGCTACATCAAGAAAGGCATCGTGCGCGATCCAGCGGTCCATGCCGCCGTCGGCGATGACATCGCCGCGTTTCTTGGTTCGCAGGGATGGCGCGTCGGGGGCCGCATGCCATCGCCGATCCGCGGCGGCGACGGCAACGCCGAGTTCTTCATCGAGGCGGAGCATGGTTGAGCACCTCGTAATCGATCGGCTCGGCCATCGCGGCGACGGCGTCGCCGACGGCGCCGCCGGTGCGATCTACGTTCCCGGAGCGTTGCCGGGTGAGACGGTAGAGGTCGATGCGGTCCCAGGCCATCCCGACCGGCGGCGGCTGCTGCACGTTGATGCACCGAGCGCCGAACGTATCGCGCCGATCTGCCCGCATTTCGGCATCTGCGGCGGATGCGCCGTGCAACACTGGAATGTTGCCGCATACCGAGCATGGAAGCGCGATCTGGTCGTCGAGGCGCTGCGCCAGGCCGGTCTCGATGCGCCAGTCGGCGAGCTGATCGACGCTCACGGCGAAGGCCGCCGCCGCGCTGTGTTTCACGCCCGCCGCGGCACGCACGAGGTACTCGAGGTCGGATTTTCCGCCGTGCGCACGCATCGCCTAGTGGCGATCGACCGCTGCCCGATCCTGGCGCCGGGGCTTGACGGCGCCATCGACGCCGCCTGGGCGATTGCCGACGCGCTTGGCCCGGCGGACAAACCGCTCGACATCCAGGTGACTGCGACGGACGCCGGACTCGACATCGACGTGCGCGGCTCGGGCCCGCTGACCGCTCCGCTGATCACGGCGCTGGCGCGGGTTGCGCAAGAACATAAGCTCGCGCGGATCACGCGCCACGGCGAACTGATCGCGCTCGCGCGGGCGCCGACCTTGCGCATGGGCAAGGCAACTGTGCAGCTGCCGCCGGCCGCATTTCTGCAGGCGACAGCGGAAGGCGAGGCCGTACTGGCCCGGCTAGTGCTCGCCGCTTGCGCCAGCGCCGCGAGCGTCGCCGATCTGTTCACCGGTATTGGGCCGTTTGCGTTGCGGCTCGCCGAACGGGCACGCGTCCTTGCCATCGACGATGACGAAGCGGCGCTCAGCGCGCTCAAGCGCGCCGCCGCCTCGACTGCCGGCCTCAAGCCTGTGGAGATCGAGCGACGCGATCTGTTCAAGCGTCCGCTTGCCACCGCGGACTTCAAGCGCTTTGAGGCTGCGATCTTTGATCCGCCGCGCCAGGGCGCCGAGACGCAGGCACGCGCGCTTTCAGCCAGCGGGGTTCCGCTTATCGTTGCGGTGTCATGCAACCCGGCAACGTTTGCGCGCGATGTGCGCGAACTCGTTCGCGGCGGCTATCGGCTGATCGAGGTCATGCCGGTCGATCAATTCCGCCACGCCGCGCATGTCGAGATCGTGGCGCGGCTGGAAAGATAGGGCTGCATCCTTGGGTGCGTACTGATAAATTGCCTGCACGCGGAGAGCGCAGATGCGCGTTGTCGATTTCATGACTCGTCAGGTGATCACGGTCACCGCTGACACTTCGATCCTCGCGGCCGCCCAGCTGATGCTGGATCACAAAATCAGCGGCTTGCCCGTCGTCGATGCCGCGGGTCACCTCATCGGCATCATTAGCGAACATGATCTGCTGCGCGATGACGGCAAAGGGATCGATGGCTCACCCTGGCTGCAGCTGATCACCGAGCGGCCGGGATTGGCCGAAGAAACCGCACGGCTTCGCGATCGCAAGGTCGCCGACGTTATGACCTCCAACCCGGTAACCGTCACCGCGGCCACCTCGCTCGCGGAAGCGAGCCGGCTGATCGAACAGCGCGGCATCAAACGATTGCCGGTTGTGCAGAACGGCAAGCTCGTCGGCATCATCGCACGTGCCGACCTCGTGCGCGCGCTTGCCCAATCCACTGAAGGGGCCGTTGCTGCGCCAAAGCCGGACGTCAGTGTTGATGCGCGGTTAGCTGAGTTGGAGCGGCAGATGTGGCGCCATCGCATGCGATCCTCGAAACTGTTTTGATTTTTACCCCGCCCCTGATCGGATTGATGGCGATCAATTCCGCGATTATGAATCGGCTATAACTGCTGTTCTCCCCTGGCGTCACAGGCCAGGTGTTGCAGGTTCAAGTCATGGCTGCCGGCTCGCTTCGCGCCAAAGCGCCCACGCGTTTCGTCTGGGGCGTCTCCACGTCTAGCTACCAGATCGAAGGCGCGACCAAAGAGGACGGGCGCGGCCCGAGCATCTGGGACACATATTGTCGACAGCCGGGCCGCATCGCCAACAATGACACCGGCGACGTCGCCTGCGATCACTACCATCGTTATGCCGAAGACATCGGCTTGATGCGCGAGCTTGGCATCACGGCCTATCGTTTTTCCGTGGCCTGGCCGCGAGTCATGCCCAACGGCCGCGGCGAGATCAACGAGGCGGGGCTGGCATTCTACGATCGCCTGATCGATGCGCTCATCGCCGCGGACATCGAGCCATGGCTGTGTCTTTATCATTGGGATCTGCCACAGGCCCTCGGCGACCTCGGCGGCTGGACCAACCGCGACTGTGCGCGATGGTTCGCCGACTACGCCACGCTGATAGCCCGCCGCTATGGCGACCGGGTGAAGCGATTTGCAACCTTCAACGAGCCGTCGGTGTTCACGCTGTTTGGTTATTGCCTGGGCGGGCAAGCGCCGGGAATCGCCGATCTCACGATGCTGTCGCGGGCGATCCACCACGTCAATCTCGCCCATGGCGCCGCTGTCGATCGGCTGCGCGCCGGCGTGACCGACGTTTCGCTCGGCGCCATCCACAATTGCCAACCGTGCCGACCGGCGAGTGACGATCCCAAGGATCTGCTCGCATCGCAAAAACTCGACGCCTATTGGAACGGCGCCTTTCCCGATCCACAATTGCTCGGTCGATATCCGCCATTGTTGGCCGACGCGATGGCGCCGCATCAGCGGCCCGACGATCTGGCCCAGATATGTCGACCGGTCGACTGGTTTGGGCTCAACCATTATTCGCCGCATTATGTGGTCGCCAATGCCGCCAACCCGCTGGGGATCGGTTTCGGCCCGGCCCCGGCAAGCGTCCAGCGCTCCAGCATGGGCTGGCCGGTAGACCCGCAGGCGTTCCGCGACACCCTCATCGGCCTCCACCAGCGCTATGGGTTACCGATCTATGTCCTGGAAAACGGCACAGCGTCGCACGATGAGATCGACGCCGGCGGTGAAGTGTTGGACCAGCCGCGCATCGACTATCTGCGCGCCTACATTGAGGCGATGTTTGACGCCATCAACGCCGGTGCCGACGTCCGCGGCTATTTCATCTGGTCGCTGCTCGACAATTTTGAATGGGGCTCGGGTTATAGTATGCGATTTGGCCTCATCTATGTGGACTATCCCACGCAGCGCCGGATCCCGAAAGCGTCGTTTCGCTGGTATGCGCAGCTCATCAAGGACAACCCTTATTTGTCCCGCTCCAACAGCGCGAGCTCGTCGAGCGCCAGCAGTAGCGCAGCAACACGGCTGACGGCGGATCGCCAGTCCGACAAGCGTCCATAATTGTCCACCAGCCAGTTGAAAGCGACCTGGACCGTGACGAACGCGGCCGATGCCTGCGTGAGCTCACCGAGCGTCATCGCGCCGGATAGGTATTTCGGGGCGCAAAGCACCCACGCGAACACCGGCGCGAACAGAAGGTCGGTCTGTGAGACCATGGTGGTCCCCATGAGCTGCCAGCATAGCTGACGCCAGCGGGTAAGCACCTCGCTGAGCGCGTCCCACGCCAGCCGGCCCTTTTCGATTTCGACCGCCGCCCGGCCCGCTCGGCTGCCCAATTCACGTATTTGGTTGGCTGCCGCCAGCAGCTCGGCTTCGGCCTGGTTTTCCATCTGAATAACCGCAGGCAATTTGCGCCCAATTGCGACCATCGCGCTGGTGAAGACAAGTGCGTAGATCCCGACACCGACGACGAGATAGCCTGGCACCGTCACCACGGTTTGCCCGAGAGCGACGCTAAGGCTGCCGCCGACACTCCACAGCACACCGATGAACACGAACGCGGTCATGACCGAGTTGACAAATCCGAGGGCCAAATCGACCGGCGCGTCGGTGGCGACACGCGTGTCGAAGGAAATACGATATTCGACGTTCTTATATTCGCCGGCGGCCGCGTCGAGGCGCCGATAACGCTCCTGCGACAGCCACGCTTGCAAAATATTCGTCGTGAGCCACTGGCGCCATTTGCGTTGGGTGGTCATGCGGCCCCACACAGACGTCACCGACAGCCCCACAGTCAAGCAGGCCAGCGGCACAAAGATCAGCGCCTGGATCCACAGACCATCGGCATCGCGGCGCTGCAGCGCGTTGAAAAAATCGCGATTCCAATAATTCAACCGGTACTGCACGGCCAGCTGGGTGATGGCAATCGCCAACAGGCCAATCGTCAGGGGCCAGCTCGACATTGCCGACTTGCCGCGCCAAAAGCCCGACGCGCTCGACCAGAACCGGGACAACCGATCACGGCCCGACTTGTTGCCTTGCGACATCGCCGTCAACTTTCGCTGTTCTTATGCTCGTGACGGCATCGACGCGGTTTGGCTCATCGCCTTAACGCCGTGTCGGTCGGTCGGTCATCTACCTCAAGTCACCGTGTTACTCTGCGGCTTGTCGTGACGGTGAACGCATGCGTTCCAGCCCGTCCGCGGCGGTCGCGGAGATCGTGGTGCGCACCATGAGCCGTGCCTCGTGCGCGGGCCACGGCCGACCGCGATGCAGCGTCGCCCGGTTGTCCCACATCACGACGTCACCCTGGCGCCAGGTATGCAGATAACTCAGCCCCGGCGCGGTGGCCGCATCGATCAGCTCGGCCAGCAGCTTTTGCGCCGCTCCCTGCTCCATGCCCTCGATCGCGTAGGCGTGCGAGGCAACGTAGAGCGCGCCGCGGCCGTTCACCGGGTTCTTCCACGTCATGCGCCAGCACTGCGGCGGCAGCGCCGCGCGCTCTTCGGCACTGACGAGATTCGCCGCGATTTTTCCGCGCGAATGATTGTAATCGTGCCAAGCAAAGGAATTCTCCAACTGCTTGCGCGTCGCCGGATCAAGCCGTTCCCAAGCAAGGCGCGTGGACACGTACTCGGTCTCGCCGCCCCGCGCCGGGATGATCCGCGCCGACAACACCGACGCCAGCGCCGGCACGCTCTTGAACGTAGAGTCGGTATGCCAGAGCTGGTTCGCCTTGTTGCGGAGCGCAAGCCGGTGATCCGCCGGCACAACTTTGCCGTCCTTATCGATTGTTGAAAGGATCACAAGATTGGTCCCGGCGCCTTGTGAACCGGCGTGTGTCACCTCCAATGGCCCGAACCGGCGCGAAAACGCGATCTGCGATTCATCGGTGACCTCCTGGCCGCAAAACACCAGGACCGAATGCTCTTCGAAGGTCGCGCGGGCCGCTTCATATGCGGCATCATCCGCCGCGATGTCGGCGAGCGTTACGTCGCGCAATTCGGCGGCAAAGCCCGGACCAAGCGGGATGATTTCCATCGGCGAGTCCTCCGTTCGCTTGTTTGCGCAATCTTCCACCAAAACCGGACGGTGGACAAGAAGCCGGCATTGCGAGTCCAGCCAGCTTGTCCCGCTCCGGGCATAAAATGCGCCCAGGCTCGGATTTAACTGCTTTGCCTTATTGCTGATTCTAGGTGCCGGAGAGAAACCGGACGCGACGGCCAGAGGTGTTATCGTTCTAGCTTCGCCTTCCACTCTCGTGCCAGCTTTTGCGCCTCCACGACCTGTTCGCGGGTTAGCTTTTCGGCAATTGTTTCTAATAATGTGACATGTGTTTCGCGTACTATTTCATCTGCGGAGTTCGCCAGAGCTAAGTTGGCCCATTTGTGGGCCTCGATGTAGTCTTGGGGAACACCGCGACCAAAGAAATAGGCAGCCGCGAGAGCCTCCTCGGCTGCATCGTCGCCCTGTTCGGCGGCACGGCGGAACCACACGGCAGCTTCCTTGTAGTTCTGCTCGACGCCGTCACCATTGGACAAGAATTGTCCGAGCACGAATTGCGCCGCGGGGTTCCCCTGCTCGGCAGCAACGCGAGTTAGCCGGTAACCCTCGGCTTTATCACCCGACTTAAATGCTGCAAGGGAGTCCTCAAACGGCCCCGCACTCGCGGCGCAAGCCAGAGACAATGATAGGAATGTCGCGCCAAACAATATCGACACGAGCCTTTTCATAGTTGAACCCTGCTTAACTGACCTTCGAGATTACCATAAAGCTTGACCGAGGCGGATACAGGACGGACACTATCCATTCCGCACCACAAGGCTTCACACGCTGGCCATGGGCGCCCCGCTGCCGTCGGCGCTTCTGGGCACGGCGGAGGAGGACCAATGGCTTCTCAAGGCGATTCTGCCGCAACACGACTGCGTAGTTTGATGCGGCGCGAGAGCATGATCGTAGCGCCGGGCGCCTATGATTCCATAGGCGCGCGGGTCATCGAGCAGGCCGGCTTTTCCGCGGTCTACATGACCGGCGCGGGTACTGCGGCAACACTGGGGTATCCCGATTACGGCCTCGTCACCATGACAGAGATGGCGGAGAATGCCGGTCGGTTGGCCACAGCCGTGAAAGTCCCTGTGATCGCTGACGCCGATACCGGCTACGGCAACGAGCTGAACGTGACGCGAACCGTGCGTGAATACGAGAAGCGGGGAGTCGCTGGTCTGCATATCGAGGATCAAGGCTTCCCCAAGAAGTGCGGCCACCTCGACGATAAGACGATCATCCCGCTCGACGATTACCTTGCCAAAATTCGCGCCGCCGTTGCGGCGAAAACCGATCCTGACTTCCTTCTGATCGCACGCACCGACGCGCGCGCCGTGATCGGCTTCGAGGAGGCGGTCGCGCGCATGAACGCCGCGCTCGCTGTCGGCGCCGACATGGCCTTCCTCGAGGCACCGCAGACCATCGCGGAGGTCGAGGCGGTGCCGCTGCTCGTCAAGGGTCCATGCTTGCTCAACGTAGTTTCGGGCGGCAAGACGCCCGTGCTCGATCTGGCTTATGCGGAGCGGATCGGCTTCAAGCTCGCAATCCTGCCGGGCATTCTGTTCCAGACCGCAATAGCCGCGTTCGATGCTGCGCTCGCCGAGGTCAAGACGCTGCACCGCCACCCCGAAATGAAGATCGGTCTCAAGGAAAAGTTCCGGCGCGTCGGTGCAGAAGAGTGGGATGCGCTGCGTGAGCGTTTCAGAACGCCTCCCAGCGTCGAGGCCCCGCGCACGACAAACGCCGCCGAATAAAATCGCGAGGCAAGAGCGAGACCACGGAAGCTTTACGGCGAGTTCCAGCCGCGCCGGTCCGGAAAGGGCGTAAGGTTTGCCGCCGGTGTTCGTGCCAGCGCGCCCATGCTACTATTTTCAACAACCGGCATCCGGAAAGCCGTCCAGGGAGTGAGACATATCCATGCTGGCGATGACGAGGTTGCTGCCGCTGGCGGTGACGATAGCCGTCGCCGCTTTTCCCATGCAATCCCGCGCAGAGACGATCACGGTCACCCATTGGGGATCGGCCTTCTATGGCGCCCCATATGCGGTCGCTATGGAGAAGGGCTTCTTCAAGAAACACGGCGTCGATATCAACGGCGTGCTGACGTCGCAAGGCGGCGGCACTTCTGTGCGGAACACGTTGGCGGGCGACCTGCCCTATGGTGAGGTGGCGCTGGCGGCGGCAGTTGAGGCCATCAACAACGGCGCGCCACTGCGCATCATCGGCTCCGGGGCGCAGAGCATAGCTGACATTCTGTGGATGGCGAAGAAGGGCTCGCCGCTCCATTCGATTGAGGATCTCGTTGGCAAGAAGGTCGCCTTCACCGCGCCCGGCTCGGTGACCAACATGCTGATCCTGATGTCCATGAAGAAAAAGGCCATGGACCCTAATGCCGTGAAGCTTGTGCCGGCGGGCGGCATCGGCGCCAATGTCTCAGCGGTGCTTAACAACGCCGTCGACGCCGGCATGTGCGGAGAGCCGGTATGGTCGGAGAACGAGGATAAGTTACAGCCGGTGTTCTGGCCCAAGGATATCCTTTCGCCAAACATGATGCAGACAGTCGCCGTTACGACCGCCGACTACGCGACCGAGGGCGTGGCCAAGTTGAGCGGCATCGTCGCCGGACGGCGCGAAGGCGTGCGCTACATCGAAGATCACCCCGACGAGGCCGCCGACATCACTGCCAAAGCCTTTAACGGCAATCCCGCTCTGTATCGCCGCGTGTTCGCCCGCTACGTCGCCATCCATTATTGGTCCGAAGGCAGGTTCGACTACGACGCCATGAACCTCATGGTTGAGGGGTTGCAGATCGTTGGCAAGCAGAAAGGTCCGGTGGACTGGCCGAAGATGGTCGACTCCTCCTTCCTGCCCTCCGACCTGCAAAACTGATTTGCATCCAGTGTCTACGAATGACCGGCAAGCCGCGCACACGACCCTGCGCGGCGTGACCCGGATTTATCCCGGCCTAACCCCGGTGCATGCACTAGGACCGCTCGACCTCGATCTGGCGCGCGGCGAGTTCTTCTCGGTCATCGGCCCATCCGGCTGCGGCAAGTCCACGCTGCTGGACGTGATGGCTGGACTGAGTCCGCCAACCGCCGGCAGACTCACTTTCGAAGACAGACCGGTCGTGGGCGAAGTCCCGGACGGCATCGGCGTGGTATTCCAAGAGGACGCGAGTCTCCCTTGGCTGACGGTGCGCGACAATGTCGCCTTCGGGCTGCGCCGCGCCGGTATCGCATCCGCCGAGATCGCGCGGCGGGTAGCGTACGCGATCGGATTCATGGGGCTGGAGGAATTCGCCGGCGCCTACCCGGCACAGCTTTCCGGTGGCATGCGACAACGCGTGTGCATTGCGCGCACCTTGGTGCTGCAGCCGCGACTGATCCTGTTGGACGAGCCGTTCGGCGCGCTGGATCAGCAAACGCGCCTGTTGATGGGCGATGAGCTGTTGCGACTGTGGCGGGAGACGGGGTCCACGGTATTGCTGATCACCCACGCGCTGGATGAGGCCGCGCTTTTGTCGGACCGGGTTGGGGTGATGTCAGCGCGGCCCGGCCGGTTCATCGACCTTGTAAGCACCGGCTGGCCGCGCGACCGCGACAGCCGCATCGTGTCTGATCCGGCCTTTGGTGCGGTCGCCGCCCGCCTGTGGGCTGCGCTGCGGCCCGAATCCCTGAAGGCGATGGGACGACCGGTGTCATGACGCGGGCTCGCGGCATCATCTGGACGCGGATCGCGTGGATCGTCGGGGCCATTGGCCTCATTGAGTTGCTATGCCGTCTGGGCGCGATCAAGCCGCTGACCATGATTGCGCCGAGCCAGATGGCGTTCGAACTCGCCCGCATGACAGCGTCGGGCGAACTCACCGCTCCCGCGGCGTATACCTTCACGGAGGTGGGGACTGCCTTCGCTGTCTCGGTCGCAGCTGGGGGCGCGTTGGGAGCATTCATTCACGCGCAACCGCGCCTACGCCGAGCGCTCGATCCCCTGTTGGCGAGCTGGTACGCGGTGCCGTTCTTCGTGTTTTACCCATTGCTGGTGGCACTCTTCGGTTTGAACGCGCTGCCATTGATTGCCATCGGCGTCATATTCGCCGCGCCCGCGATGATGCTGAGCACTCTCGCCGGTCTCGACCGTGTGCCGCGCGTGATGCGAAAGCTGGCCCGTGTTCACCGTCTGTCGCGTGTGCAGGAAGTGTGTCTGATCACTTTGCCGAGCGCCGCGCCGCATTTGTTCACGGGCCTGAAGCTTGCCTTCGCCTATTCGTTCATCGGCATCATCGCCGGCGAGTTCATCCTCTCCGGCGGCGGGCTCGGCTTCGGCATCGCCTATGCCTATGAAAGTTTCGAGAACCGCAAAATGTACGCGCTCATGCTATTCGTGCTGCTGATCGCGACCGGCGTTAACGGAGCGCTGCATATGTGGGACGGGCGCCTGGCGCTACGCCGGGGACGGACATGACGCGCCTGTTCGACGCAGTCGTGCTCGTTGCGGCGATTCTCGTGATCTGGCTTGGCCTCTATGCCTACGCAGGCGACGCCGCCATCGCTCCGCCCTGGACCACCTTCACCTTCGCCGCGGAGCTGTTATCCCGAGCGTCATTCTGGAACCATGTCGGCGCGACGATGGCGGCCTTCGCCATGGCACTGGCGATCTCGGCGGTGGCGGGCGTGGCGCTTGGCCTGGTACTTGGGAACCGCCGCTTCGCTGGGGAGGTTGCCGAGCCGATCCTCAGCTCGCTTTACACTGTTCCCAAGGTGACGCTGTATCCGGCGATGCTGCTGATCTTCGGCCTCGGCATGTCGGCCAAGGTGGCGTTCGGGGTGATCCACGGCATGATCCCGGTGATGCTGTTCACGATGGCGGCAGTCAAGAACATCCGGCCGGTATTGCTGCACACGGCCCGGGTGCTGCACCTGAGCCCGACGCAGACAGTGCTGAGCGTGCTGGCACCGGCCGTGACGCCGGAAATCATCACCGGGCTGCGAATAGGCTTCGCCTTAACACTTCTCGGCGTGCTGATCGGCGAGATGTTCGCCTCCCAGCGCGGGCTCGGCTTCCTCATCATCAACGGTATCGCCGTCCACGACGTGCGCATGACGACGACTGTGACCCTGATCGTGGTGGTCTTCGCGGTCGCCGCTAACGGGCTGATGCTGGCGCTTGATCGGCGCGCCCATCAACTCGTTTAGAGCCACGATCAACCGGCGCGTGGAATAATTGTCAGCCTGCCGTCGCGCAACCCGTGAAAGTTTCTCCGAATCAAAACACCTCCGGCCCGCCGGATTTTTCCCAAAGGCGCAAAAGAATCGCGCGCGGCGGCGGCTACAGGCGCTTGGCGACTTCCTCGAGCATGACCTCGGTGGCGCCGCCGCCGATGGCTTGCACGCGCGCGTCGCGCGCCATGCGCTCGATTGTGCTCTCGCGCATGAAACCCATGCCGCCGTGAAATTGCAGGCACGTGTACATGACTTCGTTGACCAGTTCGCCGCAATAAGCCTTGACCATCGACACTTCTTTGGTGGCATCGGCCCCTTGGGTATCGAGCCAAGCCGCGTGATAGACGAGCTGCCGGCCGGCTTCGACCTTGGCCGCGAGCATCGCCAACCGCTGCCGGATTGCCTCTTTCTGCCAAAGCGGTGCGCCGAAGGCTTTCCGGGTACGGACATAGTCAAGCGTCAATTCGATCGCGGCTTGCGCCTCGCCCATGGCCATAGCCCCGATCACGGTCCGCTCATTCTGGAAATTCTTCATGATCGCGTAGAAGCCGCGCCCCTCTTCGCCCAGCCGGTTCTCGGCGGGAATGCGGCAGCCTTCGAAATGCAGCTCGGCCGTATCGGACGAGCGCCAGCCGTGCTTGTCCAGCGCGCGGCTGACGGTAAAGCCGGGCGTGCCCTTCTCAACTAAAAACATCGTAATCGACTTGCTCGGCGCGCCCGCTCGATCGGTCTTTGCCGCCACGCAATAGAGATCGCCATAGACACCGTTGGTGATGAACATTTTCGTGCCATCGAGCACATAGAAGTCGCCGTCGCAGCGCGCAACCGTGCGGATGCCTTTAACGTCGGAGCCTGCATCCGGCTCGGTTACGGCAACAGCGGTGATGACCTCCCCGGAAATGATGCGCAGCATCCATTGGTCTTTCTGCGCTTTGCTTCCGGCATTGAAGAGGTGAACAGAGGCCATGTCGGTATGCACAAGAGCGGTGATCGCAACCCCGCTAAAGGTCGAGCGGCCGAGTTCTTCGGCGAGCACGACGGTGGCAAGCGTATCCATCTCCGATCCGCCATAGCGTTCCGGATAGCGGATGCCGAAAAAACCAAGGCTGCCCATGCGGCGCAGCACTTCGCGCGGCACGTAGCCTTGCTCTTCCCACGCCTGCGCCTTGGGCTTGATCTCCGTCTCGACGAAGCGACGGACTTGCGCGCGGAGGAGCTCGTGCTCTTCCGTGAAGTAAGGCGAACGCTGGACCGAAGAGACAGCGATGCTTTTGGATTTGACGTCAGCGATCCTATTCATGGTGGCGTTTGGCTTGATCTTACTTGCATCGCCTTGAGATAAGGCATTCCGTGCGGGTTCGGTTTCAACGCTCCGGTCCAGACAGACCGAGGTCGCGTTCAGCGCGGAAGACATTGCTGTAAAGGCTATCAATCCACTGCCGTCCGCTCGACGTGACATTAAGATAACGAATGGCGGTCTGAATGTGCGGGGAAACGCTGTTATAGTAAAATTGCGGATACAAATCCGTGAGATCGGCGGGCGAATCATAGCCGAGCTGCTTGTTCATGCCGACTTCCTCAAATTCATGATACAGCGCATTGGCCTTGCGCAGATAGTGCGGATCGCCAAGCTGGCCAATGAGATCGGCGGCGCGCACCAGCGAACCTTCCTCGCCGTCTTCATCTTCGGGCATGGATCCGGTTGGAAAGCGCGTGTATTCGATCGCGTGGGCTATTCTTTCCGCGTCAATGAGCTCCATCTTCGCCAGTTGATCCATGGCGAAGAGCTTCGATCGCTCCACGTGATAGGGGGTCAGCGCGGCGTCAGATGCACCGCGTGAGAGTTTTGTTTTGCTGCCCTTCGCGTCGATGACATATCCGTCCTCGCTATCGCCCCTGACAATGCCCCGCACATAGCCGATGTCATGCAGGAGGCAGGCGACGATGACGTGGGCGTAATCGCTGGCGGAGGTGGGTATCAGGAGCGATCTCCCCTTCATGATGTCGTAACCAACCAGCGTCACCAGCATCGTATGTTCGACGTTGTGGTAGAGCGCGTCGCTGTTGCCGATGCACTCGAGCGAAAGTCGAGCCACCGACGGAATGAGTTCGGTGAGACCCGCTTGGGTCGAGCCAAATCGACGGCTCAAATGGTCGGAGAGATAAGACCCCAACGCTTCGGCGGCCAATTCAGGAACGGTAATCATGCGATTCCTCAATTGGATCGCAAAAACCCATCGTGGAGGCGCGCTTGGAAAATTGCAATATCGGCTCAGTAAGTATTATCGCGCACCAAGCCGACTTTACGCCGCCGGTCCGAGGAGGTCGCCAAGTAGCCCGGTCCAGAGTTCACGGACTTGGGCGTGGCGGCGCTCCACCGCCGCCGCCACTGTGTCGCGGACCGGAAGCAGCTGCGGGCCTTTGAGGAAAAGGATTTGCGCCTGCAGCAAACGTCCGCTTTCGAACTCGATACGTTTCATCGCCAGGCCGAAGGGATTGTCGTGCGGCTGGAATTCAGGCAGCAGCGCCGCCGGCCTGATGACCGAGTGCACGGCGTGCCCGAACGCCGCCATGTCAATCAACAAACCATGGTGGTGATCGGCCGTCCCCTCGACTGGTTTTGGCAGCCACGCAGCCTCCCATCGCCAGAGTAGGAACGCCAATGTCGGGTCCGGGACCCATGACGTCGCGCGCGCGATCAACGAGAAAATCTCCATTTCCCGGCAATACTGGGAATGCAGCTCGACCTGCCAGCCGTTGTGCAGGCTGCCGGGCAGCGCGGCGGCAAGTTGGCGCGCCTGTGCGCCGTGCGCCGACATCAGAAAGGCCGAGACCCGGGTCTGCTGATTCGCCGGAACGCGACCGTCCTCGTCGAGTGGGCCGAGGAACACACTCATGAAGCCGCCGCGTCTTCGCTTACGGCAAGCGCAGGCAACTCTTTGCGTACTGGTATCGCGCGCAAATGGTCGAAGCCGGCAGGAAAGGGAGTAAGCGCGCCGCCGACTTCTTCCGGCCCGACCCAGATTGTCTGCTTGCCGTACCAGCGGCCCGCCAGCACGTCCTCGGCAAAACCCGCGAGCAAATAGGCAGTCAATTGCGGTTTCTCCAGCGTGAACGCGTGAAAGGCGCGGGGAATAATGACCATTGCGCTGTCCGGGATGTGGGTGCGCAGCGAGCTCTTGCAACGCGCGCGGCGTCAGGAAATCGAACTCGCCGGTCAAGATCATTGTCGGAACGCAAATCGCCGACAAGCGAGTGGTGAGCGGCTCGAAGTCAAGAAACAACTCCATCAGATTTTGCAAAGCATAGACGTCATTGATCAGCCATCCCCGGTGCCTGGCGAGCTCGATCAGGTCGCGTTTCAACTCAAGCCATTCGCCCGAGAAATTCATTGGGAAAAGCAGGTCCTGGAGGAAGGTCGTGCCGCCCAGAATCAGTCCGCTGCGCAGGGCGGTGCCCAGCAGAAGCAATTGCGTCGGGATCTCGGCAAAGCTCGACATCGGCACCAGCCCGGCAATTGTTTCGCCGTGCTCGATAGCGTAGCGCAGCGCGATCACGCCGCCGAAACTGATCCCGGCGACGAAAATCGGCCGCTGTCCCAACTCGGCGATCAGATCGCCGAGTACCGCCACCTGGTCATCCTGCGGGATGAACAGGCTGGGCTTGGTGGACTGGCCCTGCCCGAGCATGTCGTAGCTGACAACGTGGAACCCCTTCGTCACCAAAGCATCCCGAAAGGGGTGCCAAAGCTTGACGTATTGGGTCAGCCCATTGACCAGTACACAGGCCGGACCGTCGGCCGGTCCGGCGACCTCGAAATATATCCGCCTGCCGCCGTGCTCGAGCGTGGCCATCGCGTTCTCTTGGCTAATGTCGCGTGTAGATTAGCTTGGATTGCGCCGTTGACTATAGAGTGTCGAGGAAAGTGTCGAGGCGCCACCGATCGTGTGTGGCAACACACTACAACGACTGGGACGGATGCAAAAACGCCTAAGGGTGGCCGTTCACGCCGGCTGCCCGGACCGGGCCCGTTGTCCTAACCGCTCCAGCGCTGATCGCAACCCCTTCGCCATTGAAGGCCGAACGGATTGAAGGGGGCTCTGCCGCAAATTCAATTTCCGGCTGTCCCGATTTGTTGTAGTCTTACGAGATTCCGAGGGAGGACCGGGGTGCCGCCCCTCGCTAACCGCTCTTAAGAATGAGGGCACTTGGAGAGAAGTGCTATGCTTAAACAAGCAATCTCGGCACGGCGAGCGACTATCACTGCGCTGACGGCAGCGCTGCTTTCGCTGCCAATCGTGTCCGTGGCACAAGCCCAGCAAGGTGCACCCACTGGGGCATCGCCCGTGAAACGCTGTAAAATTGTCGAAGCGCCTCCTTCTCGTCGTTGTTTGAACTTTCGCAGTGACAGTACCTTTCCTGAAGGGCTGTCAGACTATCATGGCACAGGGGGCCGTTAGTCTTCTTAGCTCCCTTGCATGAGTTGGCGGCTTCCCGACGACTGCACGTACTGGGCGTGTCGTGCGGACAGACCAAGCACACTGATCTGGTTAGGCTGTCCAGTTCGGGCCGGTTCAAAAGGACAAAGCGCAGTACGGCGGCCTTGAGATCGGCTTCCTGTCGAACTGGGTCCTCCGGGCCGAATATCTCATTTGGGTTTTAGCGCGATCGGTCCAAATTTCGCGGCTGCCGCGATCCAGTAGTGCTTTCATGACGACCCCCGCATATTCCTGTTGCATCGTTTAAAGCCGTTTCGCAGAAGCAGCATCGTCATCAGAATCGGAAGCGAACACCTACGGTCGGATCGAGGTTATTGCGAGCGAGATAGCCGTTCGAGAGACCGGCATTCACTTGCGAGAACATCATACCGATATAGGCGTCCCACTTCGGCCCAAATCGCCAATCGACCAAACCGGATACCGCATCGAACGTGCCGGTGCATTGCGAGTGCGCGGTGGGATTGGCGCAGCTGGCGGTGGTGTAGGTATTCTGGATGTAATGATAATAAGCACCAACGACATCGACGTCCTTGGTGACCGCATACCTTGCGCCCGTCCATATCACCTGCATGACTTTGTCACTGCAAGTGCCGGTCCCGCATGTGGCAGAGTAGGCGACATTGTTGATAGCCGTGAGGTTGGCGTAAGCGCTGCCCATAGGCAGACCGCCGATGTTGGTAAAGCCGGTCACGGTATTCACCGGATCGCTCGGCGGCGCGAGTTCATACCATTCGTAGCCGGCATACAGTTTCAGGGGCCCGACGGTATATTTGGCAAGCGCCATGACGCTTTGGTTATTGGAGATCGTGGCCGTGAGCGTCTGCGGCAGGAACGGCGCCACCGGCACACCGGCGACGTTGGAGACGCCGGACAGCGAAAGGTTCACAGCGTCCTTTTCCCATTTGTAAATGCCATCGAGCGACAGCACGCCGTCGCCCCAGCCGAAGTTGCCAATCGGGATGTCGCCGCCGATTTGGCCTTCGTAGTCGCCGTTCGAGCCGTTGTCCAAGCTGTACCCGCCGACTTGAGCCAGCGCGGCGATGCGAAACGGTCCGATATTTTCCCGGTACTTGATCGCCGTTGTTATGCGGCACGTTTCGGTATCGCCTGCGCCGCAGTTGGAGCTCGAAAAGCCGAGCGCCGAGAAGGCGTAGGAGCCGGCCATCGGATCGTAGGCGAAAACGCCGTCCAGGGTGAGCGCGTTTTGCCGGAAGAAAGTAAGCGTTCCGAGGATGTCGGAGCTGACCCCAACAAACCCCAGTGCATTGTAGAATTGGCCGGCGTGACTGGAATCGTTGTTCGCGCTTTGTGGCATCCAACGGCACGCCTCTATTTTCAGCAATCGATGCCGGGCCATTGGAGAATTGCAACGAGTAAGGGTCAAACCCGGCTTCGAGATCGCCGAGGAAAGCCCAACCCGGCGCGATTGGCTCGTTGACTTGAACGCCAACGCTCGATCGGCTCAGCCCATTCGGCGCGAGGGTCCACATCGGCGGACCGGTTCATCTTCTGGACAGGTATGAGCTTCCTTGCGGGAACTGCGGATTAAACGGTGCGCCGTTGGTCTGGTAGCCGCCGCCTACATCGATCACGCCGTAGAACCTGACCCCGTACCACGCCAATTTGCAGGTGGTGAGAAAGAAATCCGGGACGTTGTCGCACGAAGTCGGTGCAGGGGGAGCGCTCACGGCCGGTGCTTTTGTCAAAATCGGATCGTCCGCTAACGCCGCCGTTATCCCTGCGGCACCAGTGAGGAGCATTGCCGCCGGCAAGGCTGCGAACAAACCAAGCTTTTTCATTTTAGCCCCCAAGAGATGCGGTTGGATCGGCCTTGGGCCGCCATATCGCATAATGTCAGTGCGTGCGTAGAAGCGAGTAGAACTGCGCGACTGTGCCGAGGCAATACGCGCAGCGTGAGCGTACGCTCTGCTAGTACTCAGCCAATCCAAACCCCGACGATTACCCCAATGTAACGAAACATTAAGCATCAAATGTTGATCTATAGAATTTGTCAACTAAAGGACATCGATCCTAGGAAATAGCCAGATTTTTCCCCACAAATCGTACGGCGAACAAGATTTATGCTGCGCGCGCCGCTCCTCAGGCTCAAAATTACTAGATGATTCTGTGATTTACGCTGACGATAGATCGGATGCTTTGTGGATCGCGGATGAGCCAACGGCAAGTCCGGTTCCCTTTGGTTGATCGGGAGGGCCGTCCTCACCTGCCATGCAGGCGGTCAGCCGGACCGGTGTCGGGCTTGACTACTTTCCGCTCGACAGGCCGGCAACGGTATCGCGTGCGCCATGGCGGCGAGGGCGAGAACCCAATCGTGAGCAACGCGGGTTAGTGCCGGACACTCGAATTTTGCTTTAATCGATGATATTTATAGGCCAATGCTCACCGCAAAAGGAAAGTATAGCCTCAAGGCGCTCGCCCACCTCGCCGGACTCGAACCGGGGGCGACGACGCAGGCGACCGACATCGCCGAGGCGAACAACATTCCGAAGAAGTTTCTTGACGCCATTCTCGGCGAGCTGCGCAACTCGGGCTTCGTCTACAGCAGGAAAGGACCGGGCGGCGGCTACATGCTGGCGCGGGCGCCAAGCGAGATCAAAATCGGCCATGTGATCCGCACGATCGACGGACCGTTGGCTCCGATCGCTTGTGCCAGCCGCACCGCCTACCAGCCTTGCCGGGACTGCAACGACGTGAAGACCTGCACTGTGCGGCTTTTGATGACCAAGGTTCGCGATGCGATGTCCGACGTGCTCGATCAGGTGACGCTCGCCGACATGGTCGCCACCGGCGGCCGCGGCAATGCCGCAAAAATTTTGCTCAAGCCAAAGGCGCGAGCCCGGTCCTGACCTAAAACTCAGAACTCAAATTTGCGGCGAAGCTCCACGCCTGACGCGGCCATCGTCGGCGATGTGCAAGCCGCACTCTTTTTGCCCCGCCTGCTCCCACCACCAGCGCCCCGCGCGTTCGGGCTCGCCCGGGGCGACGGCGCGGGTGCAGGGAGCGCAGCCGATGGACGGAAAGCCGCGATCATGCAGCGCGTTGTAGGGAACCTGGTGCGCGCGCACGAAGTCAAAAGTCTGCTGCCGCGTCCAATCAAATAGCGGATTGACCTTGATCAGTTGGCGCTGCTTATCGAATGAAGCGGGCGAGAGGCGGGCCCGGTGGATGGATTGATCGGCGCGAATACCCGTGATCCAAACCGCGCCACCGTCGAGCGCGCGCGTCAATGGGGCCACCTTACGGACCGCGCAGCAGTCGAGCCGGGCGTCGACCGAGGAGCGCAAGCCATTGATGCCCTGTCTCGTGATCAGCGCTTCCACCGTCTTGTGCTCGGGCATGAAGGCAGGGATTCGGATACCGTAAACGCGCTCGGTTTCCGCCCAGACTTCATATGTCTCGGGAAAGAGACGCCCGGTATCGAGCGTCGCCACATCGATTGCCAGCGCTTGCGAGAATATCGCGTGGGCAATGGCCTGGCCCTCGAGCCCAAAGCCGGTCGTGAATACAATTCGTCCAGATATCAGCGCACGGATTGCGCCAAGGCGCTGGAAAAGATTGAGCCCGCCGAATTGATCCGCAAGGCTCGCCGCCAGCCGCACGGAGGCTGCTGGCTCCACGTGCTGCGTCGCCGGAGCACTGCGATTTGACCGATTGCTGAGATGCGAGGGAGACGACGAGACTCTGGTAGGCGACTTCCGACATTGCAACGCCTTTGCCGAACGGCTTCCTTTCCCGACATAGAATGAAATACCAAGGGAGCCAAGCATCTGGCATCAAAAAGAAAAATTATGCCATTTTGCACTCGTGCAGAAGACGGTCGTTTCAAGACCGCAGTGATTATTAGCAGCCGCTCAAGGGGCCGCTGCGAGCCATTGCGCTCATGCGGGCGCGAGCACAAGCGCCAATCGCGCCCCACAACGGCGCGTGCTTGTCCGCAATGGTGGAATGGGAGAGAGTGCCGATGGAGCCGGCAACGACAAATGCCGGACGAGGGAGGATGAGATGAATACCACTAATGATGAGGGGAGTTCGCCGATCGCAGTTCCGCGTCGCACGGCGTTATCATTCGGGCTCGCAGCGGCGGCCGGTCTGGCTGCGGGACTTGAAGCGCGCGCCGAAGGCAACGGCGGCGTCAAGATCACCGTGCTTTACGGCGCGCCGAAAGACCCGGCGGCATTCGAGAAGTATTATTCGGAAAAGCACATGCCGCGGGTTTACGCGTTCAAGGAACTCAAGCGCGTAGAAATTTCCATGGGGCTGCCCGGTCCGGACGGCAAGCCGCCGGCATTTTATCGCATCGCCGAATTGTGGTTCGATAGTCCGGAGCACATGCAACAAGTGACCTCAATGCCTGAATTCAAGCAGATCGTCGAGGATGTGCCGAATTTTGCGTCCGGCGGCGCCACCGTCATGGTCTCCAAGATCGGGTAGCGACGCGAAGTTAACCCCGCCGCGCGGGAGCATCAGATCGCTGATCCCGCGCGCGATTTTACGCATTAGATCGAATTTTCCGACGGCGTCGTTTTCGACTGCGCTATAGCGTGTCGGCAAATTCGACCATGCGTTTACGCTGGTCCGGATCGGGCAATGGTCCACGCATGGCGCCGGCATTGTCGGTCATGTGCGCCGGATCGGCAGTGCCGGGGATGACGGCAGTCACCCGCGGGTCGCTGAGAAGATATTTGAGGAAGAAAACGCCCCAGCTTTCGGCAAATCCGCGCGCCCACTCTGGAAGCTCCTTGCCACGCACGGCGCGGAACAGCCGGGCGCGACCGAACGGCAGCGCGGTGAGCACGCCGGCTTTAACCTCGGCCGCCGCCGGCAGGATGCGCTTCTCGGCTTCCCGGTCATCGAGCGAATAGTCGATCTGCACAAAATCGGGTTTCTCCCGGAGGAGCACGGCTTCGATCGCAGGAAAATCGGTATGTCGGGTCGAGGTGATACCGACATGGCGGCATGCGCCCTGCGCTTTCCATTCTTTGAATTGCGCCAGCGATTGCTGCGGATCGCGCACATTGTGAAATTGCAAAAGATCGAATTTTCCCGTCTTCAACCGACTTTGCGAGCGCTTAAGCTCGGCGGCGTCGGGGGACTCGAGCTTGGTCGCGATGAACAGTTTTTCGCGCAGATTGCCAGCTGCGATCACATCGCCAAGCACCGCCTCGGCATCCCCATAAACCGATGACGTGTCAACAAGCCGTCCGCCACCGGCAATCAGCGCCTGCAGCACGGCAGCCGCCTTCTGCCGGGTCGATTCGTCGTTAATGTCAAAGACCTGGGCGGTGCCCAGCCCGACCGCCGGCAGGCGTTCGCCGCTGCTTGAAATTGGGCGAGTCAACGGCGCGGCGGTCTGCGCGAATGCGGGCGGCGCCAATACCGCAGCGGCCGCCGTGGTCGCGAAATCGCGGCGCGTCATCGGACGGATGAAAGGGAATGTCATGCCCGAGCTCCTTGCGTAGCGCTTGCATCGGCATCTGCGTCCACGACGGCGGAACGATGTTCCTGCGCCCGCCCCAAAGCGGCGGATAGAACAAGCCAGCCAGCGGCAACCGGCACGACAACGAGCGCGATCGCACCGAGTTTCAGTCCCAGCGCCTGCAGGCTGTCGAAGACCCAGCCGTACAAAGCATCCGAGCCGCGATAGATCACCACATCGATGAGGTTCTTGGCTTTATACTTCTCTTCGCGACTGAGGACGGTGAAGAACACCTGCCGGGCCGGATTGGCGATAGCGAAATTCATCCAGCGTTGCACCACCTGAAGCATCACCGCGACGGCGAGCGTCGGCGCGAGAAAGAGCGCGGCGAAGCCGACGACATACACTGCCGGCAGTGCGCCGGCGGCAACGCCAGTGCCGAAACGTTTGAGCACCTGCCCGGTGGCGAAGATTTGCGTCGCCAGACTGAGCAGGCCGACCGCTAGATCAATGCTCGCAAAGATGCGCGTCTGCGCGCCAGCGCCATGCACCGTGGCCGAGATGATATTGGCCTGCTCGAAATAGACGATGGTCGCGCAGAACGACAGCAGGCTGACCCAGGCTCCAACGCCGATGAGATACGGCGAGCGCAGGAGCTCGGGGAGTGCGGCAAAGGCGCTGCCGCCGACGCGTTTGGCTTCGGCCTCGGCCTGTACGCCCCCTTGCGCGTTCGCTTGCGTTATGGCTGCGCGCTCCAGCCGGTAAACGCAGAATACCGCCACTTCCAAAAGCACGGCCGCGGCGATCAACAGGTTGACCGGGCCAAGCGGCACCGACAGCCCGATGGTGATGACGGGACCCAAAAGCGCGCCGGCGGTGCCGCCGGCGCCGATGAAGCCGAACAGCCGCTTGCCCTGCTCGGCGTTGAACAGATCGGCCATGAACGACCAGAACACAGCGACCGCGAACAGGTTGAACACGCTGACCCAGACGAAGAAAACGCGGGCGACAATCACCGGAGCAATGCCGAGCGTGAGGAACACCCAGAACAACGCGATATTGGCGACGAAGAAATGATAGACGATGGGAATGAACCGCCGGCGCGGCAGCCTGGCCACCAGCGCACCGTAAACCGGCTGCGCGACGATGAGCGTCAGGAAGGTCGCGGTGAACAGCCACGGCAGATTTCTCACGCCGCCGGCGATGCCCATCTGGTCGCGCAGCGGCCGCAGCACGTAATAGCCGGCTAGCAGCGTGAAGAAATAGGCGAACGACCACACCGCCGCTGCCCGCTCCTGCGGCGTTGCCGGTATCGCCCACCCCAACCAGCGCCGCAGCGCTGCGGTGATGGCGGTCATGGCGCGAGTGACAGTTTCTGCTTGAGTTCGGCCGCGGAGACCTGCTGACCGTATCCCGGAGCCCCCATCTGGAACCGGCTGGCGTCTTTCAAACCGCCGACCACCACCGGATCGAAGCCGGCGTCGCGCACAAGACCAGCAGCGATTTTCACCGCCTCCGTATCGTCGCCGGCGATCGGGATAGCCAACTTGGGATCGGGGCGGTTAGCTTCCCTCGCAAAGATCATATAGTTGAGAGAGTTGAAAGCACGGACAAGCCGCGTGCCGGGCAGATATTTGTGCGAGGTCACGCCGATGCCGTCGCGCACCACCTCTTGGGTAATATCGCCGTCGCGCGCTTGCGTGGAATTGCAGGCATCCAGTACGATCTTACCCTTGAGTGCCGCGCCGTAATCCTGCCCGACCTGCGGCAAGGCTTTGTACGGCACGGCGATGAAAACAACATCGCCGAAGGCAATAGCTTGTTCGACGGTACCGGCCTGAGCATTCGATCCGAGGCTCTCCACCAGGTCCTTCAGCTCCTCGGGGTGGCGCGAAGAGAACAACACCTTGTGACCATCCTTGACCCAAAGACCGCCGATCGTGCCGCCAATATGTCCTGAGCCGATGACGCCAATGGGCAGCTTGGCGGCGGTCTGCGCCGGTGCGCGCGCCGGCCAGAAACCTGCGCTCAAGATCAGCGCGCCGCCGGCGCCGATCAGCGCGCGGCGGCCGCGGTCGACAGGGTCATGCTGGGCCATCGAAAAACCTCCTTGCATGGATGGTCTAAGTCATCGTGAGCTTGTCGGCGTCATATGTATGTCCGGGCGGCGCTTTCGCGACTGCGTCAGACAACGTCCGGTATCGCATAACGGAATTTCAGCTATGCGACGACCACCGCGGCAACGTGCGCACTAGGGCGCTGCGCCTTGCTCCATTGCAAGTTCGGCTTTTAGACTGTCGAGATCACGGAATATTGAAGCGACTGCGAGCACGCGTCCATTTTGCCTATAACGCAGCAAGCAGTCCGTCGCATCGACGCTGCCGTCGATGGATATTTCGTCCCATTGCTCGGCGTGGCCGACATAGTTGATCGGCACGTCGTAGTGCTGGCTCCAGAAGAACGGTACCGCATCGAACCGCTCACCGAAGCCCAGCATGTTGCCCGCCGCGATTTGGCCCTGGCGTTCGGCAACGACCCAGTGCTCGACGCGGATCGGGCCGCCGAAATGCGGGTCGGGCCAGCGCGCAATATCGCCGGCGGCGTACACGTCGGGGGCGCTTGTCTGCAGATAGGAATCGACAACGATGCCGCGGTCGATCCGTAGGCCCGCCTGCTCGGCCAGCGCCAGACGCGGCCGAACGCCGACGCCGGCCACCACGAGGTCGGCCTCAAGCGTGGCGCTGCTCTTGAGGTGCGCTCGCCGGCCGTCGAAGGCGGCGACCGTCTCGCCGAGGTGGAACACCACTCCGTGCTGTTCATGCAGTGCGCGCACGAAGTCGCCGAGCTGCGGACCGAGTACGCGCTGCATCAGCCGGGTTTCCGGCGCGACCACATGGACCTCGATGTTGCGCACCCGCAGCGAAGCCGCCGCCTCGAGCCCGATGAAGCTCGCGCCGATGACAAGCGCCCGTTTTGCGTCTTTCGCGGCTGCGATGATGGCGTTGCAATCAGCCAGCGAGCGCAGCGTGTGGATATGAGATTGATCGGCGCCGGGGACCTGGAGCCGCACCGGCTCAGCGCCCGTCGCGAGCAGCAACCGGTCGTAGGCCACGCCGGCGGCGCCCTCGACATGAACTTCGCGCTGGCGGATGTCGACGCCCAGCACCTTGGCGTTAAGGCGCAGGTCGATGCCGTTGTCGGGATAGAAATTTTCCGGCCGCAGCGGCAGCCAGTCCTCCGGCGCGCTGCCGGCGAGATAGTCCTTCGACAGATTCGGCCTGTCGACCGGCGGCGCCGCGTCATCGCTCAACATAACAATGCCGCCGCGATAATCGCGCCGCCGCAGCATTTCAGCCGCCGCGAAACCTGCAGCGCCGCCACCGATGATGACGATCTTGCCGGGCGCATTCCCCGTCGCGGCAGCGACGCGCGGCTTCGGCCGGGCCAGCTTCTCTTTCACGAAAATGCGGCCGCCCTGCTCTTCGACCTTCCAACATTCGACCGGGCCCAGCGCCGGGGCGCGCAGCGCTTCTCCAGTCCGCAGATCGAAGCAGGCGTGATGCCAGGGGCAGCGTACGGTGTCGCCGACGACAAGGCCCTCGGCGAGCGGGCCATGATAGTGAGTGCAATGCGCGCCGATGGCGAGCACGTCGGCGCCGCTTTGGACCAGCAACACCTCCTCCTCACCGACGTGACCTAGCAGCTTGCCGTCCCGAAAATCTCCAATGACGACGCCGTTAGCAAGGTCAGGACCTGCCGGCGGTGCTTGCTCTTGTGCCATTGCCGTTTTTCTCTACGCTCAGGCCGCGATCGCGAGGACTTTCCGGCGAAGCGGCGGGCCCCGCTGGAACATCCTAGCATCTCCCGCCCGCAAAAACCGGGGCGCCACTCAGCGGCTAGATGCGGAGGGCCTGTTCCGCAGGAGTGTAGAGCAGCTTGAGCGCATCGGCGACGGCGCGATACGTGATGCTGCCGTCGCGCGCATTGAGCCATCGCGCAAATGCGGGTCGTCGTTCAATGCCCGCCGCCAGCCCTTGTCAGCAACCACGTAGGTCGGATGCGAATGCGTGGTGGGCCGCGAGGTTTCGGCGTAGCTGCCCTGATCGACAATCACCGCTCCCGGCTTCATCGCCTTGACGGTTGCTCGCCACAAACTGGGAATTACTGAGAGAAATCGCGTTACATCATATAGAGCCGATCCGGCAGCTCGTTTGACGAGCCGTCGGGTGGAGCGTGCATGGCGAGCACATCCCCGCAACGCTCGATCGCGGCGCCAAATCCCGCGGCAATACGCCCAGCGCGCATATGGCTTGTGAGCGCGTCGATCGCGGCCTGCCACTCCGCAGCGGGCACCTTTTGTGCAATACCCTCGTCGGCGATGATGCGCGCGTAGCGCTCCGCCAGCGACACGAAGATAAGCACCCCCGTGCGGTTCTTGGTCCGGGCGACGCGGCGGACGACAAACTGCTCGAGCGCCACGCGATGCGCATGCGCGCGCCGCACCGCACGCGGAACCAGCGCGATACGCAGCGGCATCCAAGAGAATACAAGTGCAGAAACGATGAAGGCCGCGATCTGGGCCAAAAAAATCCGCTGGACGCTCCACTGCGTGAACTCAATGAGCGGCCAGGGAGCTAACAACGCCAGCGCACTCGCCCACAGGATCGGGATATGCGCATAGTCTGAGGACGAGCGCGCCAGCACGCAGACGATTTGCCCGCTGCTCCTCTTCTCCGCCTCGGCAATGGCAGCCGCGACAGCCTGGCGATCTTCGGCGTTGAACTCCATCACCAGCTCCCCGACGCCCCGCCGCCGCCCGAGGAGCCGCCGCCGCCGGAGAACCCGCCGCCAAAATCCCCACCGCCGGAGAATCCGCCACCGCCCCCGCCCGACGAACCCCAGGAGCCGCCATAAGGAACAAAGAGCGGACCGCGGCGCCCGCCTCGGCCAGAGGGCGGGCCGCCCGCGTGGCGGATCAAATACCAGATGATGAAGAACATCAGCACGAAAAACAAAATCGGGAACAGCTTATCGAAGTCGCTGGACGAACCTTCCGACCGCACCTTGACCTTGCGCTGCCACTCGGCGGCATCGGTGGTGAGCACGCTGATAATGCCGTCGACGCCGCGCTCGATGCCGCCGGAAAAATCACCGGTCTTTAATCGCGGGACGATCGCGGTCGATATGATCACCGACGACAACGCATCGGTCAGCGTGCCTTCGAGACCGTAGCCGACCTCGATGCGCACCTTGTGTTCGGCCGGCGCGACGAGCAACAGCACGCCATTGTTCTTTTTGGCTTCGCCGAGCTTCCAGAACCGGAAAAGCTCGTTGGCATAGGTCTCGATGTCGCTGCCTTGCAAGGACTTCACCGTAGCGACAACGAGCTGGATACCGGATTTGTCTTCAAGCTGTTTCGACTTCGCCTCGATGTCGCTTCGGCTTTCCGGCGACATCACACCCGCCTGATCGACCACGCGGCCGGTCAACGCCGGAAAATCGAGCGCGAAGGCGAGCGATGCGAAAGAGATGAGAAGCGCGGCGACGGCTGCCAGGATCGGCACAATGCGGTCATTGCAAGAAGCCAACGCTCCGGGCCCGGAGTGGCCGGCCCGATGACGAGCTCCGCAACGAAACAATCCAGGCACGGTTTCTGGATTGCTTCGCCCTTCGGGCTTGCAAAGACAAGGGCGATCAATCAAAACTTCACCTGCGGCGGTTTCTCCGCGCCTTCAGTCGCGGTGAATTCCGCCATCGGCTTGTTGCCGGAAAAGGCGGTTTTCGCCCAAAGCACAGTCGGGAACGTGCGCAGCGCGGTATTGTAGGCGCGCACCGCCTCAATGTAATCGCGCCGCGCCACCGCGATGCGGTTTTCGGTGCCTTCAAGCTGGGACTGCAAGGCCAGGAAATTGGCGTTGGACTTGAGATCGGGATAATTCTCGGACACCGCCAGCAGCCGGCCGAGCGCGCCCGACAACTGGTTCTGCGCATCCTGGAAAGCTTTGAGCTTGTCCGGATCGGTGAGTTGCGAGGCGTCGACTTTTACCTGTGTAGCCTTGGCACGCGCCTCGACCACGGCAGTGAGAACCTCGCGTTCCTGTTTGGCATAGCCCTGGACCGTAGCCACCAGATTGGGGATGAGATCGGTGCGGCGCTGGTACTGGTTCTGCACGTCCGCCCAACGCGCCTTGGCTGTTTCCTCCAGCGTTGGAATGGTGTTGTAGCCGCAGGCTGACAGAGCGAGGCCGATGCCGACAAGCGCCAGAGCAACGCCAAACCGGGATATGATCCTGTTCATTTCCGCCCCTCGACTGTTACCGACGCGCTGTGCAGCGCTTCAAACTTCGACCGGCTCCGTTCCTACAATCTCAATGCCGAAGCCGGACAGGCCGACATAGGTCATATGCCGTGAGAAGGTCAAAAGCCGTATCGAGGTGACGCCGAGATCCTTGAGGATCTGGGCGCCGAGACCGACCTCGCGCCATTGTCGCGTGCGCGCTTCGCCGGACGCCGTTTCTTCCGATTTGGGAATAGCGACGACCGGCACGCCGGCAGTACCATCGCGGAGGACTACCAGTATTCCCCTGCCCTCAGCTTTGAACCGTTCGAGCGTCCGGTGAACCGCTTTGGCGCCGCCGAACATATCTAGAATAAGATTAGCCCGATGCAGCCGCGTCAGCACATTCCTGCCGTCGCCGATGCGGCCGTAGACGAACGCCATATGATAGACTGGATCAAATGGCGTCAGAAAGGCATACCCGGTCAGCGTGCCGATCTCCGACTCCACCGGAAACTCCCCGGCCCGCTCAATCAGCTTGTCGCGCGCCTGCCGGTAGGCAATCAAATCGGCAATGGTGACACGCTGCAGCTTGTGACGCGCGGCGAAGGCGGCAATCTCCGGGCCGCGCATCACTGTGCCGTCGTCGTTCATGAGCTCGGCAAGCACGCCAACCGGCGGCAAGCCCGCGAGCCGGCAGAGATCGATGCAGGCTTCGGTATGGCCCGAGCGCATCAGCACGCCGCCTTCCTTGGCCACCAGCGGAAACACGTGACCCGGCCGCACAAAATCGGCCGCGCCCATATTGCTGTTGGCGAGCGCGCGAACGGTGTTGGTCCGCTCTTCCGCGGAAATGCCGGTCGTCAGGCCATGGCGAACATCGACGGACACGGTGAAAGCGGTGCCAAGCGGCGCATCATTGCGCGCCACCATTGGATCGAGATGCAACCGTCGCGCCTCGTCCTGCGCCAACGGGGCGCAGACGATGCCCGAGGTGTTGCGGATGATGAAGGCCATCTTCTCGGGCGTGCACAGCGACGCGGCAACGAACAGATCGCCTTCGTTCTCGCGGTCGTCGTCGTCGGCCACGATGACGATATCGCCACGCGTGAAGGCCGCTATGGCAGCGCGGATGCGTTGGTGAGCGTCATCCATCTTTTATTTATTTCGCCCCAGTCTCACTGCCGGCGCGGTCAGCGCGGCGGAAACGGCCATTCCGGCGCTTCGCCGACCTGGCCGCGCTGACGCAAATAGTGATCGGCAACGACGCATGCCACCATCGCTTCGCCAACCGGCACCGCGCGAATGCCGACGCAGGGGTCGTGACGCCCGGTCGTTGCGATTTCGGTCTCCTGGCCGTAGCGGTCGACTGTGCGCCGTGGGGCAAGAATGGACGATGTCGGCTTGACCGCAAAGCGCGCGACTAACGGCTGGCCGGTAGAAATACCGCCGAGGATGCCGCCGGCATTGTTGGAGAGAAAGATCGGCTTGCCGTCATTGCCCATACGCATCTCGTCGCCGTTCTCCTCGCCGGAAAGTTCCGCGGCGCCGAAGCCGGCTCCGATCTCGACGCCCTTGACGGCATTGACGCTCATGAGGGCTGCGGCGAGATCGGCGTCGAGCTTGCCGTAGATCGGTGCACCCAGGCCCGCCGGAACGCCTTCAGCAACCACCTCAATGACGGCGCCAACAGAGGAGCCGCCCTTGCGGACTCCGTCGAGGTATTCGGCGAAGAACACGGCCCTTTCCGCATCGGGACAAAAGAACGGATTGCGCTCGACCTCCGCCCAATCCCACCGCGCCCGATCGATCCGATGCGCACCCATTTGCACCAGCGCGCCACGCACCTTAAGGCCCGGCACGATTTTGCGCGCGATGGCGCCGGCGGCCACTCGCATCGCCGTCTCGCGGGCCGACTGGCGGCCGCCGCCGCGGTAATCGCGCAGGCCATATTTGATGTCATACGTATAGTCGGCGTGGCCGGGCCGATATTTGTCTTTGATATCAGAGTAATCCTTGGTGCGCTGATCGACATTGTCGATGACGACCGCGATAGGCGCGCCGGTAGTCACCTGCTGGCCGCTGGCTTCGTCCAAAAACACGCCGGAGAGAATTTTGATCGCATCGGGTTCCTGGCGCTGCGTGGTGAAACGCGACTGCCCGGGCCGGCGCCGATCGAGATAGGGCTGTATGTCGGCGGTGCTGAGCGGAATACGCGGCGGGCAGCCGTCGACCACGCAGCCGATCGCGGGCCCGTGGCTTTCGCCGAAGGTAGTGACCCTGAACAAATGCCCGAATGTATTGAATGACATAAGCGCAAAACAATGTTCAATGATGTTGGCAAGGCCGCTGGGCTTGGTAGCCCGCGTCATCCAACCGGTCAAATGTGCTTAGCCTCCCGCGGTTCGGTCGCTTGGACGCCGCAAGCGTTTTTCGCGTTTGCAAAATTGCTTCCCAAAAAAGCCGTATAACGCCGCCGATTTCAACATTGACGTTCATGTTACATTCATCTCGCTGAACGCCGATTAATGACAAGCTGAATATCCGTTAAGCTGCGGAAAAATAAAGAGTATTTCCGATTTTTAAGTTGCGAGAAAATGTGCCTTATGCCATCGTTTGCGGCGGTAAGGGGGGCGAAGGCGAGGGGACCAAGACACGGCCGTCAAAGCTTGACCTCAACCCTGCCATAGATTCATCACGCAACAAGGAAGCAAAGCCATGGCTACGAAGAAGAAAAAGCAACCGAAGAAGAAGACGAAGACGTCGTAAGTGACGTGTGCGGCCTCGTAGAGGGCCGCTGCGTTACTTCGATTTCCGCGAGGCGCCTTGAGCGGTGTTTCGTGACAGCGGCTGGATCAACGTCCGGCCGCTGCTCCTTTTTGCGGCGAGGCGAATTCGTCGCGAACTCATAGTCCGCCGGTGTTTATTTTGCCGGCAACACATGGAATTTAGATTCAGGCGGCCGCGAATAAACCACAGGCGGCAAATTTGGCCGCGAAAGAACGGCATCACTCTCTGCCGACTGCAATGTCGGGCGCATCCGGGTGTTTCATCCCGACGATGTGGTAGCCGGCATCGACATGATGCACTTCGCCGGTGACACCGCGTGACAAGTCGGAAAGCAAATAGACGCCCGCTCCCCCAACGTCGTCGATTGTCACATTGCGCCGCAGCGGCGCGTTATATTCGTTCCACTTGAAGATATAGCGGAGATCGGCAATGCCGGCGGCGGCGAGCGTCTTGATCGGTCCCGACGAGATGGCGTTGACGCGGATATTCTTCACGCCAAGATCGGCGGCGAGATACACAACGGACGCCTCCAGCGCGGCCTTGGCTACGCCCATCACATTGTAATGCGGCATCCATTTCTCCGCTCCATAATAAGTTAGCGTGAGGATGGAGCCACCGTTCGGCATCATCTTTTCGGCCCGCTGCACCAGCGACGTCAGCGAGTAGCAGCTCACCAACATGGTCTGGACGAAATTGTCTTCCGTGGTGTCGACATAGCGCCCGTCGAGCTGCGCGCGGTCCGAGAATGCAATGGCGTGCACCAGAAAATCGATTGCGCCCCACGCCGATTGCACCTTGGCGAAGGCGGCATCGATGGTGGCCGGCTCGGTGACGTCGCAGTGGCCGACGACAATACCGCCGACTTCCTGGGCGAGCGGTTCGACCCGCCGCTTAAGCGAGTCGCCCTGGTAAGTGAAAGCAAGCGCGGCTCCGTGTGCGTGGCAGGCTTTGGCGATGCCCCAAGCGAGCGAACGCTGGTTGGCGACCCCGACAATCAGACCGCGCTTGCCGTGCATGAGGCCTGAGATTTCCGACATTCTCCGACCCCGCTACGACGATTTTCGGCGCCCGAGCCTCCTATGGCATAGGGCCGTGGGCCCCAGCAAGCGCGCGGCTTGATTGGCAGGGTCCGCTCGTCCCCAGGAACAGTAGCTCAGGCGCGCCCGAGTGGTGGCAGCGATAGCGAAAGTATAGCGAGAGTGGCTACATCCCCTTGCGCGGATCGTAAGGCTTCTCGCTCTGCCACTTCTTCATCAGCGCTTCGAGCTCAGGGTCGCTGGAGTCCGGCAGCATGATGCGGACGGTGGCCAGAAGATCGCCGTGCCCCTTCTTGGCGGGAAATCCTTTGCCTTTGAGGCGGAACGTGCGTCCGCTGCTTGTTCCAGGGGGAACGGTAATTTCGACCGCCTTATCGAGGGTAGGCACGCGCACTTTGGAACCAAGCACCGCTTCGTAAAGCGTGATCGGCAGGTCGAGCCGGACATCCGTGCCATCGAGTGTGAAGGTCGGATGCGGCGCGATCGAGACGGTAATCAGCACATCACCGGCCCCGCCCGGCCCAGCCATTCCCTGGCCACGGAGCCGGACCTGTTGGCCGTCAGTGATTCCAGCGGGAATCTTGACCTCGACCTCCTTGCCCGACGGTAGGCGCAGACGCTGGGTGACGCCGTGCGCCGCCTCCCTAAGCGAAATCGTCAGCGCCGCGGCGACATCTGCCCCGGTGCCAAAATCCTCGGCCTCAAATGCTGCGCCGGTTCCGCCGCGGCGTGCGCCGCCCGCGCCGCCGAAGGCTTCCCGAAGAATATCCTCAAAGCCGCCGCCAGCGCCCCCGCGTCCACGCCGCGCGCCACGGGTAAAGCCCTCGGGGCCAAAGCTGAAAGTCTCGAACTCGGCCTCCGGACCAAAGCCTCCGGGGTGCGGTCCGCCCCCTCCCCCAAAACCCTCGAAGCCGCGGAATCGCGGCTTGCCTTCAGCGTCGATCTCGCCGCGGTCAAAGGCTTTGCGCTTGTCGTCCTCGCCGAGGATTTCGTACGCAGCGTTCAATTCGGCAAAGCGGGAAGCCGCTTTCGGATCGTTCTTGTTGGCGTCCGGATGCAGTTTCTTTGCCTGGCGTCGGAAGGCGCCCTTGATATCAGTGGCGCTGGCCTTGCGATCGACGCCCAACACCTCATAGGGATCACGCATTCCCCATGGACTCCGTTCCAGTTTTTGGGCCGGCCCCCGCCCGCCCGTGGCTTCAATGTGGGATTTAAACGGCCGCCTCGCAATGCAAAACCTCGGCAGTAGCCGCAACGATCGCTGCGTCAGCCTTGTTTCAGCGGTTTCAGGTCCTTTACCTCCCACTTGCCATGCGCCGTCCGGCAAGCCACGCCGTGCAGCCAAGCTTCGGATTGCCCGTGCAGGTAGCTCGCCAGGAAGTCGCGGCAAGTGAAGGCGCCGTCGCTGTAGGAAGCGGCAAGGGGCGTGATGTTGCCGCCGGCGCCGGTGTGCGGATTCTCCCACGGAATGCTGTTATCGGTGCTGCCACGCGCCAGCGCATCCGTAGCAACGGCGCGCGCATAGGCGAGGTCGGCCTCTGATAGCGCCGCCGCGCCAGCTACGCGGCTCGCCCCGCCGCTTGGCGGGATGGAGCCGGTTTGCTCCGCGTCCGCCTCGCCTTTTGTCATCATCGAATTGAGCGGAAGGGAGCAGCCGGAAATGACAAACGCGCTGAGCACCGCCGCCGCAGCGGCAAGCCTTCGCGGCGGCCAACATAGGCGTAGCACCGCCGTTCCATTATATAGAGGCCGGCGGCCCCTTTCCCGATCGCCGCAGGCGAGCAACTGGATACTCCGAACGAATGTCCGACACGGCGCCAATACAACACCCCGGATGGTTAACGGGCGGTGACTTCGCCGAAGCCGACGAGCCGCTGCGCCTCTTCAACGCCTGGTTTGCCGAGGCCAAGCGCGCCGAACCGGTCAATCCCGAAGCCATGGCGCTCGCCACGGTCGATGGCGAGGGAATGCCCAACGTTCGCATGGTCTTGCTGAAGGGAGTCGACGAGCGCGGCTTCGTTTTCTACACCAATCTCGGCAGCGTGAAGGGCCACGAGTTGGCGGACACTCCCAAGGCGGCGCTGACGTTTTACTGGAAGTCGCTGCAGCGCCAGGTCCGCGTGCGCGGCAGCGTCGAGCCGGTATCAGCGGCCGAAGCCGACAGCTATTTCGCCACCCGCTCGCGCATGGCGCAGATCGGCGCCTGGGCCAGTAAACAGTCCGCCGCGCTGGAAAGCCGTCTGGCATTCGAGAAGGCGGTTGCACGTTATACGGCGAAATTCGCGATCGGCGCGGTGCCGCGGCCGCCGTATTGGTCAGGCTATCGCGTGGTGCCAAAGGAAATCGAGTTCTGGCAAGAACGGCCATTCCGCCTGCACGAACGCATTGCCTTTCGACGCGCTGACGTGAACGCGCCGTGGAGCAAGACGCGGCTTTATCCATGAGCATGATCCCGAAAAGTGGGCACCGGTTTTCGGATCAGATCATGCTCCAAGAAACAGTGTGCGTGATCCCGAAAAATGGGAACCGGTTTTCGGATCAGATCGTGCTCCAACAAAAAGTCGCATTGGCGAGATTGGAAGTAAAAAGATGCCCCTAAGCAACCGGCCGGGCCGGACATTGCTTCTCACCGGAGCAAGCCGCGGTATCGGCCACGCTACCGTCAAGCGGTTCTCGGCCGCCGGCTGGCGCGTCATTACCTGCTCGCGGCATGCGTTCCCGGAGAATTGCCCCTGGGAAGCGGGTCCCGAGGACCACATCCAGGTCGATCTGGCGGACGCCGACAACACCGATGAAGCGATCGCGGAGATCAAGCGGCGGCTCAACGGCGAACTGCATGCACTCGTCAACAACGCGGCGATCTCGCCCAAGGCGCCAGCCGGCAAACGGCTCGGCTCGATCGATACTTCGCGCGACGACTGGCACCACGTTTTCCAGGTGAACTTCTTTGGTCCGATCATGCTGGCGCGAGGACTCCTCGACGAGCTCAAGGCCGCCAAAGGCTCGGTCGTCAATGTCACTTCGATTGCGGGTTCGCGCGTGCATCCCTTCGCCGGCGCGGCCTATGCCACATCGAAAGCCGCGCTCGCCGCGCTGACGCGCGAGATGGCGCACGATTTCGGCGCGATGGGCGTTCGCGTCAACGCCATCGCCCCGGGCGAGATCGATACGGCGATGCTGTCGCCGGGTACGGAAAAGATCGTCGAGATGATCCCGATGCACCGGCTGGGCACACCCGACGAGGTGGCCAAAATCATCTACGTGCTGTGCACGGAAACTTCGTCTTACGTCAACGGCGCCGAGATCCATATCAACGGCGGCCAGCACGTTTGAGGGTAAAACGGCCCCTCATTTGCTGACATCTCGGCGCGCCTCGACCGCAGATGGGGAGCATCATGAGATCGACAGCGAAGGAACTTGGCTTCCGCACCAGCCCGCTGGCGCTACTATTTTGCGCCGTCGCGGTGTTGTCGCCGACCGCTTCTTACGGACAGACGAACATCAGCGCGCAGGACGCTTATGAAATCGGCATGGAGGCCTACGTTTATTTCTACCCGTTGGTCACCATGGACGTAACGCGGCAGCAGACCAACAGCATGCCGGGGCTAGCAGAAAATAGCCTCGCCCACAGGTTCTTTCAGATTCGCACCTTTCCCCCGGTCGACTTCAGGGCCGTCGTGCGCCCAAATTTTGATACGCTTTATTCTTCCGCATGGCTCGACCTCACCAAAGAGCCGATGATTGTGTCGGCACCCGACACCGGCGGACGCTACTATCTGTTACCGATGCTCGACATGTGGACCGACGTGTTCGCGGTCCCCGGAAAGCGCACGACCGGCACGGCCGCAGCGCATTTTGCCGTGGTGCCCCGCGGCTGGGCGGGCGACCTGCCCGCCGAGGTGATGCGCATCGAGGCGCCGACCCCGCATGTATGGATCATCGGCCGCACCCAGACCAATGGCACCCATGACTACGCCGCCGTGAATAAAATCCAAGACGGCTACACGATCACACCGCTATCGCAATGGGGCCACGCAACGCGTCCGGCCAAAACCGAAGCGCCGCCGGTTACCCATGCGCCGGCGCCGCTCGAACTCGTCAACAACATGCCGCCCTTGGCCTATTTCAAGACTGCGGTCGAACTGATGAAAGTAAACCCGCCGCACCTCACCGATTGGTCGATGATCGCGCGGCTCAAACGCATCGGCATCGACGTCGGGCAGAGCTACGAACCGGAGAGACTAGATCCCACCGCGCAGGAGGCGCTGAAGCGCGCCGCCGCGGACGGTCTTAAGGCGATGCGCGCCAAGCTGCCGACGCTCGGGAAAGTGGTCAATGGCTGGCAAATCAATACCGATACCGTTGGCGTCTACGGCAATTCGTATCTCAAACGCGCCATCGTTGCGCTCGTCGGTCTCGGCGCCAACCAGCCTGAAGATGCCATTTATCCGTTGATCATCACGGATGCCGACGGGAAACGCCCGACTGGCGATAACAGCTATGTGCTTCATTTCAGTAAGGACGACCTGCCGCCGGTCGACGCTTTCTGGTCATTGACCATGTACGATGCCGAGGGTTTCCCGGTTGCCAATGCCATCAACTGCTTCGCCATCGGCGATCGCGATGCGCTGAGATACAATTCCGACGGCTCGCTCGATCTCTATATTCAACACGATGACCCCGGCGCTGACCGAACAGCCAATTGGCTGCCGTCGCCGAGTGTCGGCACGCTTGGACTGACCATGCGACTTTATGCGCCGAAGGCCGCGGTGCTCAACGGAACCTGGGCACCGCCGGCTTTGCGGCGACTGCCGTAACCGCAATAGCTGGCAGCCTTGACCGTCCCCATATCGCACGCAAGGATTAAGCCGGTATGGGCAGCGCCGCGACACACCTCCGGATCATGAAAAAATGACGATAGGCGACACGGATTATCTGCAAGCCACGCCCTTTGTCGATTGCGGCAATGCGGCGCTGCAAGCCTTCGCGCGCAAGGCCGTCGGAGAGGCGCAGACGCCCAAGGACAAGGCGATCGCGCTTTACGCCGCCGTGCGCGACTCGATCCAATATGACCCGTATGTCGATTTCTTGGATCCTGCCGTGTTCCGCGCCAGCGCGGTGCTGGATGCCGGCAAGGGCTTCTGCGTTGGAAAGTCTGCAGTGCTCGCGGCGGCGGCCCGTGCCAGCGGCATCCCGGCACGTCCCGGCTATGCCGACGTGCGCAACCACCTCACCTCGAAACGCCTGATGGAGACGGTCGGCGATACCTTTTATTGGCACTCGTACACGGAACTGAATATCGACGGCAAATGGGTGAAGTGCACCCCGGCCTTCGATGCGATGCTCTGCGCGCGAGCAAACATTGCGCCGCTCGAGTTCGACGGCATTCACGACAGCCTATTTCATCCATTCGACCGGACCGGCCGTCGGCACATGGAATATCTCAAAGACCGCGGTGCATTCGCGGACGTGCCAGTTGAGACGATCGTTGCGGATTTAAAAAAATTCTATCCTAAGCTTCTTGCCGCCGGCCCACCGGCCGCGAACTTCCGCGACGAAGTCACGACCTGACACAATTGACGGCTGAGAAGCGCCATCACTGAGGCTGGTTTACCCATTCAAAAAATCCAGCACCGCGGTCTCGGCGAGCACCGCTTCCGGAATGCTGTGCCGGCCGAAGCGCGCCCGCTCCTCGTCGCTCTGGATCGCTTGCAGGTAGGCGCCGAGGTGCCGCGCCCGCTCGATGATACGGTCACCTTCCGGCAGCCGCCGCGCCTCGAAGTCGCGGAGCGCGCCTTCGACGTCGTCGCCGGCATCAAGCGCCTCGGCAAGCACCGCCGCATCGTCGGCAGCCTTGGAAACCCCGGCTCCGACATGCGGGCGCGCCACGAAAGCAGCGTCGCCAATGATGGCGACCCGCCCAAAAGCAAGGCGCGGACTCGCGAGATCGTAGATCGGCTGCAGAAACGGCTCCTCGATCAAGCGCACGATGGCGCGGAATTGCGGCGCCAGCAGCCGCTCGGCCGCAGCGCGCATCCCGGCAATGGCGTCGCGGCGGATCAGCGGCGGCGGAATCGAAATCGAGTGAGTGATGCCGTTGTCGTCGGTCAGAAGCCACGGAAGCTCTTTCGTCTCCTCCGCCGGCCGGTACCACACGATGTTGTAGCGCCGCCGCCCTGCCCGCAGATCATTGTCCGGTCCGGCAATCGCATAGCCGAGAAATTGCTCGCCGGGCGGCAGGCAGAACGTCATCGCTGCAAAAAGCTCCTCGTGGATCGCCGGCGGCAGTGCGCTCTCCGGAATGAGCGCGCGCCAGGCCACATAACCCGCGTAGAGCGGCGCCACGGCAGGCAGGCATTGCCGCCGTACGGTCGACCGTAGCCCGTCGGCGCCGACGAATAGATCTGCCTCCGCGCTGCTGCCGTCGGTGAAATGGGCGACAACGTTGCCGCCATTTTGCGCAAACGCCTTAAGCCCTCGGCCGCGGTGATAGTGCTCCGCCGGAAACCCGTCGCGCAGCATGCGGTAGACCCGCTCCCAGGCGGTCATCACCTGGGGGTATGCGGCGGTGGCGATCACGACGCCCTTACTGTCCAGGATTTTGCGCGAAGCGATCTCAACGCCGAGGTCGCGCGTCTTGAGGCCGAGCGCGTTAACCCGCGCGATCAGCCCCGGTTGGGCAACAATCCCCGCGCCGCGACCGGCAAGCTCGCCCTCGACGCGCTCGAAAACGTCCACTTGCCAACCGCGTCGCGACAGCATCATGGCGGCCAAAAGCCCGCTCATGGAGCCGCCAATGACCAAGGCGCGACGTTGGACGCGGCGCTGCGACATGCGAACACCTGCTAACTGCTTTGGCAGTGACGCAGTTTGAACCAAGCTTTTCGTGTCCGCTGGCAAGGCGTGCGAAGCGTATCAGGACAGCGCACTGCGCAATCTCAAAGGCCGCCGGTGGCAACCGCGCAAATCGAGCCTGAGCGGCTTGGCGAGATGCAGCGGGCTATCAACGGGCCTACGTCCGAAAGATTTTGGAAGTCATCAGCCCCATTATGAATTCTTGAATCGCCGAAATTCAAACTGAGGCACTACCACTGCTTTAGATTATTTGCCAATACCCGGGCGTCTTCTATATTGTGCCGCAAATTGCTGGAGGGACACCATGGCGCTGACAATGCTGGACAAGACGAGCGACCATGCCGACAAATCGGCATGGCCGAGCGCGATTGCCGCGGAATTCGAGCGCGAGCGCCAAAACAACAATGGCTGCGTCGGCACCACGCTCCTTTCGGAGAACGAGCGCGTGCGGGTCTGGATCATTCGCCTCGCCCCGGGCGAGCGGATCGGCTTCCATCGCCATGTCCTCGACTATTTCTGGACCTCGGTGAACGGCGGACGCGGCCGCCAGCACGTGCACGATGGCACGACCGTCGAATATAGCTATCAGCCGGGCGAGACCCGACACGAGACCTATGGCGCCGGCCAATACAAGGTGCATGACCTCGAGAATATCGGCGATAAGGAAATGGTCTTCATGACCATCGAATTCCTTAACAGCACCAATAAACCGCTTGCCATTCCCGATCAGGTGCGCGCCGCCGCGTAGAGCGGATGCCGCTCTTACTCTCATCGGGCTCGTCAGCAGGACTTACGGGTAATCATGCCGGCACGGCGTGCGGGCGGCAGGGCTGAGGAATGATTTTCTCGTTCGATCTTCTGGTCAATGCCATCGTCTCCGGCATCATGATCGGCGCGTTCTATGCGGCGGTCACCGCCGGCATCACGCTCTCGTTCGGCATCCTCGACATTGTCAATATCGCGCACCCGGCCTTCATCATCCTCGGTTCCTACGTCGCCTATATCGTCAATGCCACTTTCGGACTCGATCCGATCATCACCGCAATCATAGTGACGCCGGCGTTCTATGCGCTGGGGGCGGGGATCTATCAGGTCTACTACGTCTCGTTTGAGAAGCGCGGCCAGGAATCGATGCGCGGCCTGGCTTTTTTCTTCGGCCTCCTGTTCATCACCGAAGTGACGCTGGTCCTCTATTTCGGCGTCGACTACCGTTATGTCGAAGCTCCCTATATTGGAATGACGTGGCACTTTGGCAGTTTCGATATTCCGCTGCGCATCCTGGTGCCGTGCCTGGTGTCGCTGTCGCTGATCGCGGTGCTGCAACTCGTCCTCACGCGCACCTTCATCGGCCGCGCGATCATGGCGGTGGCGCAGGATCAGCTGGCGTTGCGGCTGATGGCGGTCGACCCGATCCGCATCAAGCGCATCGCGTTCGGCATTTCGATCGCCACCGCGTCGCTCGCCGGTGCTTTCCTCATCATCATCCAGCCGGTCGAACCCTCGGTCGGACGCGAGTATATTGGCCGCGTGTTCGCGATCTGCGTACTCGGCGGCATGGGTAGCCTGCCGGGCACCGTGATCGCAGCCATGCTGGTCGGCATCTTCGAGAGCCTGACCTCGACGTTCTACGGTCCATCGTGGGCGCCCGCTGTTTCGTTTGGATTTTTGCTGCTGGCACTGGCGGTGCGGCCGGCCGGTCTATTGGGTCGATAGACGTGCGCTCGGATCTGTTTTTCCTCGTGTGCCTTGTCGTCGGCGGCGTCATATTCGCCGCCGCGCTTGCGCTCGGCAACGACTACTATTTCTTCGCCGGCTACGTCGTGCTCCAATACATCGTGCTGTCGACGGCTTGGAACATCCTCGGCGGCTACTGCGGCTATGTGAATTTCGGCACGGCTGCGTTCTTCGCGCTTGGCGCCTATTCGACCGTCGCCATGCACCGGCTTTATCCGATGCCGATACCCATCACAGTTCTCCTCGGCGGCGTGGTCTCCGGCATTGTCGGTTTCGGCATGGGCTACTTGACGCTGCGGCTGCGCGGCGCATTCTTCGCCATCGCGACGCTCGCACTCGCCGTCGTGCTGCAGACGTTGATCGTCAACTGGGATTATGTCGGCGGCTCGCGCGGCGCCTATATCGTGCGGCCGAAGTCGATCGCCCCGTTCGGGAGCTACATCCGATATCTGTTCCTGATCATGATGCTTCTCGCCGTAGGGGCGATCACGGTCGCTCGGCTGATCGAGCGCTCGCGGCTCGGCTATGGCTTCGCCACCATTCGCGACGACGAATTGGCGGCGGAAGCGTCGGGCGTGCCGACGCTGCAGCTCAAGCTGATCGCGACCACAATCTCCGGCGCGCTGATGGGAATGGCGGGTGCGCCGTTTCCCTACTACATCGGCTTTCTGCAGCCATCGTCGGCCTTCGGCCTCGACTATGCCGTCAACTCCATCGCCATGCCGCTGATCGGCGGCACCACGAGCTGGGTGGGCCCGCTGATCGGCGCCATCCTGCTCGGCTCGCTGCAACAGATCGCGACGGTGACGATCTCGTCCGCGGTCAATCTTCTGATCGTCGGTTTCCTGCTGGTCGGCTTCGTCATCGTGGCGCCGAACGGCATCATCGGGCTGGTGCATAAATACATCCAGCACAAGCCGGTCGGCCAGGTCGGCCGCCGCCGCGTTGACGCCGACGCACCTGCGCCAGAGCCCAAGTCCGCACCATGACCACGCTCCTCGAAATCGCGAATCTTGGCAAGCGGTTCGGCGGTTTTGTCGCGCTGGAAAACATCTCGCTCTCGGTGCGAGCGGGCGAGCGCGTCGGACTCATCGGTCCCAACGGCTCCGGCAAGAGTACGTTGGTCAACTGCATCTGCGGCACGCTGCAAAACGAAGCCGGCTCGGTGCATTTCGACGGCCATTTGCTCGACGGCGCCAAAGCGCATCAGCGCACGCGCCGCGGGCTCGCGCGCACCTTTCAGCTGCCGCGGCCGTTTGCCAGTCTCAGCCTGCTCGACAACATGCGTATTCCGTTGTTCTACACCGTGGCGGCACGCGGCGCCCAGCACTCGATGCACGACATCGAGACGCGGTGCATCGACCTGTTGCGCGAAGTTGGTCTCGACGGCAAGGCGCGTCAGCTGCCGCGCGACCTCACCCAGGTCGAGATGCGCAAACTCGAACTTGCGCGCGCCATGGCCGCGGAGCCGAAGCTCTTGATCGCCGACGAATCGATGGCCGGCCTCACCCACTCGGAGGTCGAGGAAATCCTGGACCTGCTCCAGCGCTTGAACGGCCAGGGCGTCACCATCATCCTTATCGAGCACATCATGCGCGCGGTGATGAGCTTCTCGCAGCGACTCGTGGTGCTGGTCTCCGGGCACAAGATCGCCGACGGCGACCCCCATGAGGTGGTGCGCGATCCGGAAGTGGAAAGGGCTTACCTTGGCCAGTAGCCTCACCATCGCCGGTATTCACGCCGCCTATGGGGCGGTTCGCGTGATCGACGACGTTTCGTTCAAGGTCGGCGCCGGCGAGACCGTCGTGCTGCTCGGCACCAACGGCAACGGTAAGTCGACGCTGATGAAGTGCATCATGGGCATGGTGCGGCCAAGCGCGGGGTCGATCGTCGCTGAGATCGACGGCATCCACCACGATCTCATCGGCCGCACCACCGAGGATATCGCCGATCTCGGCATCGCACTGGTGCCGGAAGGGCGGCGGTTGTTTCCCAAGCTCACAGTGGAGGAAAACTTGCTGCTCGGTGCATTCCGCCGCACCGCGCGCCGAGAACTCGCGCGCAATCTCGACGTCTGCTTCCAAACCTTTCCCCGGCTCGCCGAGCGCCGCGCGCAGCTTGCCGGCTCCATGAGCGGCGGCGAGCAGCAAATGCTCGCGCTGGGCCGGGCGCTGATGCTGGCGCCGAAAATCCTGCTCGTCGACGAACCCTCGGTTGGCCTTGCCCCGATCCTGGTCAGCCGCACCATCGATGCGATCGCGGAAATGAAAGAGCGCTACCATCTCACGGTGCTGATGGCGGAACAGAACTTTACCCAGGCGATCCGCATCGCCAATCGCGGCTATGTGATCGTGCACGGCAAGATCGCGTTCGAAGGCGGTTCCACCAACGCCCTCAACAACAACGAGCTGATCAAGAAATTTTACCTGGGATTGTGAAACAACCCGGCTCAAATCGACCGAGTTCCCACGCCGCGATCTGGTGCTTCTGCAAACACTCAATTAACCTCCGCCCTGCGTCGGGGATTGGATCAATATGCAGCAACGGGCGCTAACGATCAGACTGGCGCGGCTGGCGATGGCCGCGGCCCTGCTCGTTCCCTGTCTCCTCTTCGCATTTGCGTCTTGGAACAATTATCGCAGTCTCAAAGCGCTGACCGACGAACGGCTCACGCGATCGCTCGACGTTGAGCAGGAGGAGGCGCAGAAGACCTTTGAGTTCGTCGATCTGGCGCTGAATGATGTCGGCGACCTGGTGGCGGGAATGTCCGATTCGGGCATCCGTGAGGACGATGAGCAGCTCCACGCTCAATTGAAAAAACTGGTCAGCGAGATTCCCGTGATTCAGTCGATCTGGATATACGGCAAAGACGGGCAAGCGCTGATTTCGTCCTGGGTCAATCCTCCGCCGGAAGAAAGTTTTTCCGACCGGGATTTTTTCCAAGCCCATGTCAAAAGCCATGGCGGCACATATTATGGGCAGGTCTACCAGTCGCGGTTCAATGCGCAGCCGTTTTTTACAGTCAGCAGACGCCTCGAACGCAACGGTGAGTTCATCGGCGTTCTCGAAGTGTCGGTTCTTCCCAGCAGCTTCTTTCGCTTCTTCTCGACCCTGGCCTATTCCGGAGGCTTGCAATACGGGCTCATTCGCAATGATGGTTTGATGCTGGCGCGGTATCCGGTCGCGCCGCCGGGCGCAACCGACCGGCTGGACCAACGAACCGGATTTCGCCAAACGGTCGATCAATTTCCGTCCGGCGGAATTTATACTGCAACCTCTCCCATCGATCATGTCGAACGGCGTTTCGCCATCCGGCGCTTGAACGGCACGCCGCTCTATCTGACCGCCGGCATCGCGACATCCATGATGCAAACCGAGCTGATATGGGAGATGGCGGCGCATTTGATTTATGGCATTCCGGTAACGCTCATCCTTTTCCTGACCCTCTTCGCGGTGCTGCGCCGAACGCAACGCCTGTATGCCGAAATCGACCGGCGCTCGGCCGCCGAGGAAGCGCTGCGCCAATCGCAAAAGCTCGACGCCATCGGCCACCTCACCGGCGGCGTCGCCCACGATTTCAATAATCTGCTGACCATCATCATCGGCAACCTCGAGACCGCGCTACGTCATTTGGAATCGTGGACCGATGGCGCGCAGCTCAAGCTGGCACGTCGCTTGGAGAATGCCATGCAGGGCGCCGAGCGCGCAGCGACGTTGACCAAAAGGCTCTTGGCGTTTTCCCGGCAGCAGCCGCTTAATCCGACCGCGCTCGACGTCAATCGCGTGCTGAACGGTCTCTCCGATTTTTTGCGGCGCGCGCTCGGCGAAGACGTCTCGCTCGAAATCGTCGGTAGCGGCGGGGCGTGGCCGATCGAAGCCGACCTCGCGGAGCTGGAGGCCGTCATTCTCAACCTCGCGGTGAACGCGCGGGATGCCATGCCCGACGGCGGCAAATTGACGATCGAAACCAGCAATTCCTATCTCGACGATGCCTATTGCAAGCAGAATGCCGACGTTCGGCCGGGACAATATGTGCAGATTGCAGTGACCGACACCGGCTTAGGAATGACCAAGGAGGTCAGCGACCGCGCGTTCGAACCATTTTTCACGACCAAGCAGTCCGGCCAGGGCACCGGGCTCGGTCTCAGTCAGGTGTACGGTTTCGTCAAGCAATCCGGCGGCCACGTTAAGATTTATAGCGAGGTTGGCGAAGGAACCACCGTCAAGATCTATTTGCCTCGGTTCTTTGGAAAAACTTCCGCGGCGGAAGAAAGTAAAGGTGAGCCCACTCGCGGCCGGTCGGGTGAATGTATTCTCGTCGTCGAGGACGACGCCGATGTGCGCGGCTACGTCGTCGAGACGCTCGGAGCGCTCGGATACGATGTGCTCGAAGCTGCCGACGGCGCAGATGCACTACGGCTGCTCGGCGAATACAGAACGATCCGCCTGCTTTTGACCGACGTCGTCATGCCCGGCATGAACGGCCGCAAACTCGCGGAGGAAGCGCGGCAGCAGCAGCCATCCTTGAAAGTGCTGTACATGACCGGCTATTCGCGCAATGCCATCGTCCATCAGGGCCGTCTCGACCCTGGCGTCGACTTGATTCAAAAGCCGCTCGCCAGCGAGCACCTTGCCAGTGCGATCCGCAAGGTGCTTGACGCTTAGCGCAGGCTTGCCGCCGGAGCGCGGGAGTGCCGAGTTGTGACCCACATACCCGCCTGCGGGCTATGCCGGCTGAATTTCACCGCACCGGAAAATCGAAATAGGTGTCGGGAAACGGTTCGGCCGACAAAGTGAAGTGCCACCATTCCTTTTCGTAGGGGCGAAAGCCGTGGCGCCGCATCGCCGCTGCAAGCAAACCGCGGTTGGCTTTCGCTGCGGCGCTGATGCTCGCGGCGGCGGGCCATGAGCGCGGGCTGAAGAAGTCGAACGGGGTGCCCATATCGAGTTCGCGGCCGTCCGCTTGTGCAAGCGTGAGATCGACGGTCGAGCCGCGCGAATGGCCGGAGCGCGAGGAGATATAGCCGTCCTGGAACAGGGTGCGCTTGTCGACCTCGGGGTAGAACTCTGCTTTGCCGGCGGTGTCATCGAGGTCGCGCGCCCAGCGCACGAAGTTCGCCACCGCGCGCGTCGGCCGATAGCAGTCGAAGACCTTGACCACGAGGCCGCGAGCGGCGAGATCGCGCGCCACGGCAGCGAGCGCCTCGGCTGCTGCTTGCGTCAGTAGGCAACGCGGCGCCCCATAGCCCTCGATCGGCCGGCCGACAAAGTTGTGCGACCCGGCATAGCGCAACTCGACAATTAGCCCCGGCACCACCGTGGCGGCGTCGACGAAACCGGCCGGCCGCTCCTGCGCCGCCGCATTGGCGCAGAGCATTGCGAGCAAGCCGGCGATGACTGAACAGCGAATGGCGAATGGCGAATGGCCTAAGCCGCTACTTTGCTGGATGCTCTTTTCCATTCGCCGCCCGCTATTTCGCCATTCGCGCGTTTTTACCCGCGGGCAAACGCAAATTTGCCCGCCAATTAGAGCGGATGTTAACGCCTCAGTAACCATATACCCGGCACATTTTGCCGGGGAGGTAAGAACGTATCCACCGCACCTTCGGGGGCAGCTTTGGACGCCAGCGCAGCTCCACTCATGCGTGCCGGCGGCCCGCCAGCCGCCGTACACAGCTTCGAAACCCGTGACCGTAACCGACAGGGCCGATCAACCGGCATGACCGACGCAACCTCGGCCGAGCGCGGCGATACGCCTTTGGCGCTTTCGCGTCTTGCCGATCTCGGCACCATGCTGAGACGCAGCGACATTGCGCTCGCGGTCGGCATGATGGCCATCCTCGTCGTCCTGATCCTGCCGCTGCCGGCGCTGCTGCTCGATTTTTCGCTCGCCATCTCCATCACTTTCTCGGTGCTGATCCTGATGACGGCGCTGTTCATTCAGGCGCCGCTCGAATTCTCCGCGTTTCCGACGGTGCTGTTGATCGCCACCATGCTGCGGCTCGCGCTCAACCTCGCTTCGGCACGCCTTATTCTCTCCCGCGGCCATGAGGGCGCCGACGCTGCCGGTCATGTGATCGAAGCGTTCGGCAATTTCGTCATGGGCGGTAACTTCGTGATCGGCATTATCGTCTTCACAATCCTGGTGATCGTGAACTTCGTGGTCATCACCAAGGGCTCCGGGCGCATCGCCGAAGTCGCTGCGCGCTTCCACCTCGACGCCATGCCCGGCAAGCAAATGGCCATCGACGCCGACCTTTCCGCCGGCCTGATCGATGAGAAGGACGCGCGGCGGCGGCGCAAAAATCTGGAAGACGAGTCCGGCTTTTTTGGCGCCATGGACGGCGCCTCCAAATTCGTGCGCGGCGACGCCATCGCCGGTCTCCTCGTCGTGTTGATCAATGTCATCGGCGGCATGGTCATCGGCATCATGCAGCAGGGCCTGACCTTCGCCGAAGCCGCCCACGCCTACACGCTGCTTACCGTCGGCGACGGTCTGGTCACCCAGGTTCCAGCGCTCATCGTCTCGATCGCCGCCGGCCTCCTGGTCTCCAAGGCCGGCGTCACGGGCGCCGCCGACAAGGCGCTGCTCAGTCAGCTTTCGGGATATCCCAAAGCGCTCGGCATGTCGGCGGCGGTGATGTTGGTGATGGCGCTCCTGCCCGGTATCCCGATGATACCGTTTGTCGCCCTCGGCGGCGGCACCGCGGGCCTCGCTTACATGATGCACCGCCGCCACAAGCAGGCCGCCGCAGTCGAGGCAAAGCAGACCGAAAGCGCGAAACCGGCACCCGCAGAAGAGCCGATGTCGGCGACGCTCAAAATGGACGATCTCAAAATCGAGCTCGGCTATGCGCTGTTGCCGCTCGTCAATGGCACCGACGGCAGCGATCGACTGACTGAACAGATCAAAGCACTGCGCCGCTCGCTTGCCGTCGAGATGGGTTTCGTCATGCCGGCGGTGCGCATCCTCGACAACGTGCAGCTCGACGCCAACAGCTACGTCATCAAGATCAAAGAGGTTGAATCCGGCACTGGGAAAGTGTGGCACGGCCAGTACATGGTCATGGACCCAGCCGGCAAGCAGGTGACGCTTCCCGGTGTGCACACGACCGAGCCGACGTTCGGCCTGCCCGCCACCTGGATCGATGCCGCCCTCAAGGAGGAAGCCTCGGTCAAGGGTTATACCGTTGTCGACGCCGCGACGGTGCTCGCCACCCACCTGACCGAACTCATCAAGATCAACATGTCCGAGCTCCTCTCCTACGGCGAGGTGCAGAAACTGCTCAAGGAGCTGCCGAAAGAACAGGGCGAGTTGATCAAGGACATCGTACCCTCGCTGATCACCATCTCCGGCATCCAGCGCGTGCTGCAAATTCTGCTCGCCGAGCGCATATCGATTCGTGATCTTGCCACCATTCTCGAAGGCATCGCCGACGGACTGGCAGCGACGCGCAATACGGCGATGCTGGCCGAGCACGTGCGCGCGCGGCTGGCGCGCCAGCTCTGCGCCCAGTACACCAGCGCCGCCGGCTATCTGCCGATAATCGCGCTCACGGCCAAGTGGGAGCAGGCTTTTGCCGAGTTGATCGTCGGTCAAGGCGACGATCGCAGCCTCGCCATGCAACCGTCAAAGCTCACCGAATTCATCAATCTCGTCCGGGAAAAGTTCGAGCAAGCGGCGCGCGACGGCGAGGCGCCGGTCTTGGTGACATCCCCCGCCATCCGACCGTTTGTACGCGGCATCGTCGAACGCTTCCGCGCGCAGACCAGCGTTCTCGCCCAATCGGAAATCCATCCGCGGGCGCGGCTCAAGACCGTCGCCAGCATCTAAGGCGCGGACTTATAAACGCGGCGCGGCCGGCAGTGACAAAGCTGCGAATTCTATCTCCGGAGCACGAACGGACATCGCCCGAACACGTCTATGTTGCCGAATGCGCCCGAGAGGACTCCGTCACCTTGCCAGCGGATCGGGCCTGATCTGCAGCTTGTAGACCTTGGGCCGCGCCTCCTTTCCCCCTTCATTATGGAACACGGCGCGCGAGCCGAACGTGGTCCACAATCCGCGACCCTTCCAGCCGGCCTCCTTGTCGTCGATGCGGCCGTCGACGTTCTTGGTGAAGAAGCCCATCGGGTACGGCACCCGCAGATTGATCAGCTTGCCGTCCGCGAGCGCCAGCAGCGACTCGCCGCCATTAGTCGACGCGATCGGCACGTTCGGCCCGAGCCCCAGCGCATTATAGCGATCGACCCAGACGTAATAGGCGTGATCGGCGCTCCCCGGGTCGGTCACGCCTTTGAACTGCGGTCCCGGGAATCGATAGAGCGTCCAGCCTTCCGGACAGAGCTTGCCCGTCACCATGTTCGGACCGTTCAGCGGCCCCTTGCACTTGGTGCGGTCGAAGCTCGCGAGATGCCCGCTCGACAGGACGGTCCAAACGACGCCGTTGAGATCAACATCGATCCCACGCGGTCCGTAACCCTCGTCCGGCGGTACGTAGATTTCCGCGAGTGCGGTTTCCGATGGGTTCGGCCCGGGGACGAGCCGAATGATGTACCCCGGCTGATCCATCCCTGAGAAACCAACAGCCATGGATTGGCCCCAGATCGAAATCGTCGACCGGGCTCGGCTGGACGCCATAGAAGGCCGCCATGATCCGCTTGTCCTTGGCGGGATCGAGAGGCTGATCGGCCTCGACATAGGCGTCGCGTTTGCCGTTGCCGTTGGTGTCAAGGATGATCGGCGTCCAGCCCTGCGACTTCGCCTCGTCGCCGGTCTCCTCATACATGCGCGTGTTGAGCCAGCCGACGACCCCGCTTTGGGGTCCACCGGCGCTGGTCCAAAGCGTATTGTTCTTGTCGTGTGCAAAATACAGATGCTGAGTCGTGAAGCAGGTATCGATCAACGTCCACTTGCCGCTTTGCGGATCGTACATCGAGAGCTGACGCGCCGACTCGTTAAGCGGGACGATCTTGGCGGACGGATGGTCCGAGCCCTTCCGGCAGAAATCCGGGTTCGCGGAGGGTCGGGTCCTCGCGGTGAACCAGACCCGCCCCTTTTGGTCCATGATCGGATTGTGGATGCTGGTGTGCCCATCCCAGATCGGCTCGTCGCCCCAGTACACGGAGGTCCCGTCCGGCAGGTCCCGCGCCGACGGCGTTTTGGGATCGCGATAGGGGTGCAGGATCTCCCACGCCTTGTTGTGGACCGGATCGAGGACCGGCACGCGATCGGTGCTCTCCTCCGGCGACCCGTAGATCGGGCCGTCGGCATTGACGGTCGGATCGCGCTTGTCGGTGGAGATCGCATCGTGGAGATAGTGTTTGTTGCTGCCCCAATCCCACATCGTGATCACGACATTGCGCTCGATCCCCTGCGGCCGCTCTGGCTTGGCGAACGGCAACTCGCCTGCGGCAATGCGGTCGGTCCAGTCCGCGAACAGCGCCAGCGCCTTGTCCGGGCCGAGCCGCGCGAGCGTGGTGAACATGTTGGTCATGGCCTGTCCGGACTGCAGGCGCCTCATCCATGCGTCGGTCGAATTGCTAAATTCCCCGAGTTGTTTGGAGAGTGTGCGGACACCTTTCGACCCCAGCGCATGGCAGGACTGACACGAGTTCTTAAGGGTGTCGATCCAGGCGTGCTGGGTTTTGATCAGCTCGCCAATGCCGTTGCCAGTGGCGCCGGTTCCGGGAAACTCGTTTGCGGCGGGAATCTTTGAGGAGCGAGTACCAATAGACTCCGGGATAATATTCCGCTGCCGCGGCAGCGGTCGGTGCCGGCACCGCCGTGAGATTCATGAGATGGCCGGGCACGGCCTGAATTTTCGCCGAATCGACCAGCCCGTAACCGCGCACCCACAGGCTGTAATTGGCCTTGGGAAGATCGGGAACGACATAACGCCCGCGGTCATCGGTCACCACGACTTTGGCAAATTTGGTGGCGAGGTCGCTTGTCTCCGCGATCACCCAAACGCCGGCCTCGGGCCCGGCCGGTCCAGTGACGACGCCACCGATATCGCTGTCGCCGATGTCGACCGCTAGGCCAGCCTCGTCTGCTCGCGAAGAGACCGCCGCCGCGGCCACCAGCACTGTCGCGATCGCGGCCGCGCACAGATCAAGAGCGTGCATGGAACGTTTTGTAATCACTGATCCTCTCCCTTGCCGCCCGGTTTATTGGATCGACCAGGTCGGGTCTTTGTCGGATCAACATCCGCAGACGGCGGTTCAGCAAAAGGCCGTTCCCCTCTCCAGTCCCGGAGGCGCGCCCATTTCATACATACAACTCCGCGTCCTAGGCAGGAGCCGCGACCGACAGCCCCACGACCTTATGCTTCTCGATCAGTTGCGCTACCAATCCTGATCGTTTTGCTTCCGCAACGAACGCACGAAGGAATGCCGCACCGGCGACATTGCTCTTCGCGGTGCCAATGGCCTGTTGGACTGCCGTAAAGTTTCCGGGAAGAATTTTGGCCCCTGGAATTTTCTTGATGTCATGCAGCAGTTGCGGGCCGCAGGCCGGCCATGGCGTCAAGGCGTTCGCCGACGAATTGGTTGAACGGCTCATCCGCCGCGTCCGAGCGCAACAAAGTTGCGTGTTTGATATTGCGCGTAAGCCACAAGTCGTACGCGCTGCCCCGGCGCACCGCAATGCGCGAACCGGCGCAATCGACATCGGCAATGGTGTGGTAGGGCGAATCTCGGGGCACGAGGTAGGTCGCTTCAATCTCACAGTAGGCCGGCGTGAATGCGATCTTCTCCGCGCGCGCCGGCTCGGCGCCGATCAGGCCGATATCCCAGGCATCGGTGCCGGCCGCGTCGGCGAGCTTCGATGGCCGATCGAATTTCACGTAGGCGATAGGAACGCCGAGCCGCCTCGCGACCTCCGCTGCCATATCGGGCGCAACCCCCCGTGGATCCCCCGACGAAGTCGTTCCGGTAACCAGAAGGCCGTTGCTCATGTTTATTCCCGCCCGCAGGACACCCGTGTGGGCGAGCTCGGAAATAACCTCGCGCATGATCCAGACCTCCAAGCTGCCCAAGTTCCAGGGCGGGAGGCGCTATCGACCTGGAACGAGTTGCCTCTTCACCCGTTATCACGACTGTTCAAGGCTTAGTGAAGCCGCATGTTGCAGTGGTCACTGAGTGCGTAAATCCGACTGGATGTGAGGTAAATCACAGTTTCTGTCCGGCAGCCGCGCTAATCCGGCTTAAACCGGGAGGTTGCCATGAACCACTCGATGTATAGCGCGGACCGCCGCACGCATTTGAAAGTCGTTGTCATCGGCCTTTTGTGCGCGACATTAGTCGCCGCTGTAGGCATTTTTTCGCATGTTCGCGATATCGATCTCGGCACGGCCCCCCTTGTTAAAGCCGGCCAGCCGACCGCCGTGACCGGCCACCTGCCGGCTATCCGATAAAGTCCACCTACGTGCGAGGCGTTGTTGGCTTTGGCGGCGATGGAGCCGGGAGCGCGTCGACTGCCTTGCCAGTGAAGAGGACCGGCCCCGTGGGAACGCCGCTCGGCGAACCGTTGGCGGGTTCGAGCGACACGGCGTAGGTGGCCGCGCGCAGCGTGTCGGCGTCGTAATTGCCCGAAAACGCACGCTGTGTGAATTCGTCGTTGCCCACGACTCCCAGCGAACGGGGAGCGGGAAAGCGGCTTGAAATCAGCCATAGTTCGTAGCTCTTCCCTGCTTCCGGCTTGGCCGAGATCCGGCGCACAACCAGCGTCCTATGCTGCGTGTCGAGCGTGAGCAGGAAAGCCGGCGCCGTCGGCCCTTGCTGCAACACGGCGACCAACCGATCCCGCGGTATCGGCGCCGTACCTTCAGTTTGCGCCAGCATGCCTGCCCCGGGCGGCCGCAACTGCGGCGGAATACGGTCGGGCGCGACCTGCCACACCGCGATGTAAAGCGCCAACAAAGCGGCGAGCGCGCCGATACCGAGCGTCGCGCGCCGCCACCGCTTGACCCGGCCCGCAAGGTAGATGACGTCGGCACTACGCTCGATTTTCGTTGCTTCCGGTCCCGTCGGCGAAGGCGTGGCGGACGCCGCAGCCGGGACCTGCGGGGGTGCTTCGGTTCCTGTCGATCTCTCCGGCTCGGCGACCGAAAACAGAGAAGAGCCAACCGCGCCAAACGGTGACGCCAACTCCTGCTCACCCGGGGCCCCGATCTCGCCGGCCAATTCAACGGGACCGATTTGAGTCTTGATCTTGTCCCAAACGTCGGCCGGCGGCTCAACCGCCTCCACCATGACGTTGAGTTCGCCGAGCCGGCGCTCCCACTGGCGCACGATCGCCTCGAAGCCCGAATCGAGCGAACGCAATGCCTCGGCGCGCTCGCGCTCGTCGACCGAGAGCGTGCCCAGCACATATTCGGCAGCAAGCGCTTCCTGGTCCTCTTCGTACATGGCCAAACCGAGCTCCTGCGACATTACACGCCCATACACTCACGCACTTCGAGCAAGCTCCGACGCAACCAAGTCTTGATTGTGTTTACGGGAATGTCGAGCTTCTTCGCGAGCTGATCGCAACTCCAGCCGCTGTAATAGGCAAGCAGCACGATGCGCTGCTTTTCCGGGTCAAGTTTGCCGAGGCAGGAGAGAAGCTGCTTGAGTTCCTCGGTCATCTCCCGGCGCGCAAGGGGCGTGGGAGTCTCGGCAGCCACGTCCAGCGCCTCCGGCTCCTCCTCAATGGAGACTTCGCCCTTCTTGCGAACGATATCGATGGCGCGATTGCGCCCCATCGCCACCATCCAGGTGATGGGACTGGCCACGCTCGGATCGAACTTGTCAGCCATGGTCCAAACCTTGAGGTAGGTCTCCTGCATGACCTCATCGGCTAATTCGGGTCGACGCAAGATACGCAACAGCACCCCGTACAGTTTCGCGCGGGTAGCTTCATAGAGCCGTTCGAAGGCCGCCACGTCGTGCTGAGCGACGGCCGCGAGCAGTCCGACCAATTCCGCTTGCGTCAACATGACTGCCCCTGGCCCCGGGACCTTGAAAGGAACGGGATTATCGCCGCGGAAGCGGGCACTCGTCGAGAGCGAAAGAAGGATAAGTGGCCGCCGAGGCCTGGGTTATTTTCCGCTGACTCGCGCGGAGAGGAGCGGTTCGTACCCTGCAAGGGTTAGGCCGGCGCACCACCGCGCACGCGCATCAAGGCGATGGTGTCGAGCTCGGATTGCTCGGCGGCATTTTCGGCCTCGCGTTCGCGCATCTGGTCGCGCTCATCGAGCAATTCGACTTTCTTGAGCTCATCGAAGGCATCCCCAAGGGCCAATTTCGCGTCCTCAAGCTGGGTCCGCAGCTCATCGGCCGAGCGTTTGAGGTTCTCCCGGCGACCGATCGCAGCCTTGGCGTAGGTCGGGTAGGCGAAATGTCCGGGATCGTGGATGCCGGCGCGGTCCTGCTCAACTCGGATTTCGCGCTCCAGGTCGGCCGCCATGCGCTCAAACTCGGCAATCATGGTCTCGATTTGCGCGACTTTGCGCCGCTTTTCGTCGACCTGAAACTTCTTCAGGCGAATCAGCGTCTCACGGGACTTCATCGACTGCTACTCCCCGAAAGCCGCGGGACATGGCGCCGAAGGCGCCGCAGACCATAATTGTGCCGCGATAACGTTAGCGTTCGGTTTCCGCCACGGCCATGATCTGGCCCAAACGTCGATAACCTTCGGCCAAGCTGGTTGCTTCTTCCTTACCTTGGGAAAGAAAGTCCTCGAGCGGCTTGTGCAAGCGGATGGCCTCATCGACCTCCGGACTGGTTCCGGCCCGGTAGGCGCCCAGCCGGATGAGTTCTTCCATATCGGCGTAGGTCGCCATGATCTGGCGTGCCCGGTTAAGGACCGGGAGGTAAGCCTGATCGGCCGCCCGCGGCATCGTCCGCGACACCGACTTCAGAATGTTGATCGCAGGATATCGGCCGCGCTCGGCGATAGCCCGTTCCATGACGATATGACCGTCGAGAATGCCGCGCACCGCGTCCGCGATCGGCTCGTTATGGTCATCGCCATCGACCAAGACCGTGAATATCCCGGTGATCGTGCCCTGCTCGGTGCCGGGCCCGGCGCGCTCGAGGAGGCGCGGCAGCTCGGTGAACACCGTCGGGGTGTAGCCCTTGGCGGTCGGAGGCTCGCCGGCGGAGAGCCCGATCTCGCGCTGGGCCATGGCAAAGCGCGTCACCGAGTCCATCAACACCAGCACGTCCTTGCCCTCGTCGCGGAAATATTCGGCAATAGCCAGCGTGACATGGGCGGCCTGGCGGCGCATCAGCGCCGGTTCGTCGGAGGTCGAAACCACGACCACCGAACGGGCGAGACCCGCCTCCCCGAGGTCGTCCTGGAGGAATTCCTGGACCTCGCGGCCGCGTTCGCCGATCAGTCCAATCACGGTAACGTCGGCGACCACGTTACGCGCGAGCATCGACAGCAGCACCGATTTGCCGACGCCGGACCCCGAGAAGATGCCCATGCGCTGGCCCCGGCAGCAGGTTATGAAGGTGTTGAGCGCACGGACGCCGAGATCGAGCGGCACCCCCACCCGACGGCGCGCATGCGCCAGCGGTGGAGTATTGCGGAACGGATACGGCGAAGGCCCATAGAACAAGGCGCCCTTGCCGTCGATCGGTTCGCCGAGCGCGTTGACCACGCGGCCGAGCCAGCCGCCCGACGGCCGTACCGCGCCGGCGACCGAGGTCACCAGGGCCCTGCATCCGCGCCGCACGCCTTCGAGCGGCGCAAACGGCATCAGCAAGGCGTTGCTGCCGGAAAACCCGACCACCTCGCAGGGAATGGCTTTAGCTGGCGTCTCGACCACGACGCGCGCGCCAACCGACATCGCGTAGAGCGGTCCCGCAACTTCAACCATCAATCCGCGCACCCCGACAACGCGGCCATAGACCTCGATGCCGTCGAGTTCGTTGATTTGTTCCGCCAATGCTTTCATCGCGGCTCCGCCCAACTCAACGACGGTTACTTTTCATTTGCCGGTGTTAACGCTGTATTTACCCGGGCCGTTAATCATTGGTTCGTCCTTGGGAATGACCGGCTCACCCAGCCAGAACGGAGGGGCGAGTTCTGAGAATCGGTTAGCGCCGAATCTTAACCTGGAACTTGAGCGCCCGCGTGGCTAGAAAACCCCTCCCCTGCAGCATCTTATGGCGATTCGCTGAAAATTGCCCAGGGAAGGCTTGCAAGACGGAATCAGGTTTTGTTAACCATACCGCGTTTACAGTCTCGAATCAGTTTGTCCCAAGGCGTGTTTCGGGGGCCGCCGCAGGGGCGTGCCGACCTTAGGCCCGCGCGGCGAGGAAGGGGACTGGCATGCGCGTATTGCTGATCGAAGACGATAGCGCCACAGCGCAATCGATCGAGTTGATGCTGAAGTCGGAAAGCTTCAACGTCTATACGACCGATCTCGGCGAGGAAGGGGTCGATCTCGGCAAGATCTACGACTACGACATCATCCTCCTCGATCTCAATCTTCCGGACATGTCGGGCTTCGAGGTTTTGCGCAGCCTGCGCGTGTCGAAGGTCAAGACACCGATCCTCATCCTGACCGGGCTTGCCGGAATCGAGGACAAGGTCAGAGGACTCGGCTTCGGCGCCGACGACTACATGACCAAACCGTTCCACAAGGACGAACTTGTGGCGCGCATTCATGCCATCGTCCGGCGCTCCAAGGGTCATGCCCAGTCGGTCATCCAGACCGGGGATCTCGTGGTCAATCTCGACACCAAGACCGTCGAGGTCAGCGCCGCACGCGTGCATCTGACCGGCAAGGAATATCAGATGCTGGAGCTGCTCTCGCTGCGCAAGGGCACGACGCTGACCAAGGAGATGTTTCTCAATCACCTCTATGGCGGCATGGACGAGCCCGAGCTGAAGATCATCGACGTCTTCATCTGCAAGCTGCGGAAAAAGCTCGCCAACGCTTCGAGCGGCAAGAACTACATCGAAACGGTGTGGGGCCGCGGTTACGTGCTGCGCGAGCCGACCGAGGACGAGGCCAAAATCTCGGCTTAAAGCCCTCGCCCTCTCAAAAACGCAAAACCCCGGCCAACGGCCGGGGTTTTTGTTTGGATAAACGCCATGCGGCTTCTTTCGGTCGCTCTATTCCCTTAGAGTGACGTGGACGGCCCGGGGCAGCCCGGCGATAACGATCAAAAAATCAGCGCCCGCCGTTCACCGCAACCAGGCGCGGCATCGGCTTTTCACCGAAAACAAAGGACGGTCTCGAAGTGCGGGAATTCGGCGCGTAGACGCCGCGTAGCTCGGCGAGAAATCTTGAAACTGTCGGTAAGCCCCACCACCGTCTCGGCCGCGCCCAGCACCAGGTAACCATCACCGGCGATCACGCGAGCGAGGCGGTTGAGCAGGTCGATCTTCGTGCCCTGATCGAAATAGATCAGCACGTTGCGGCAAAAGATGAGATCGAAGGCACCGAGGTGGGTGAAATCGGAAAGGAGATTGAGCTGCTGGTATTTGACCATGGCGCGGATTTCGGGCGCAATCTGCCACATGTCGCCAATGCGGGTGAAATATTTGATCAGGAGCTGGATCGGCAGCCCGCGCTGCACTTCGAATTGGCTGTAGACCCCTTGGCGCGCCTTTTCCAGCACGCCATTGGACAAGTCGGTCGCAATCAAATCGATGCGCCAGCCAGCAACGTCGCCGGCCATTTCATTGAGCGCCATGGCCAGCGAGTAGGGTTCTTGGCCGGTCGAAGTCGCCGCACACCAGATGCGTATGGTGCGCGAGTTGTGGCGCGCGGATAGCAGCGTCGGCAACACCCGCGAGCGGAAGTGCTCAAACGGCGTCCGGTCGCGAAAGAAGAACGTCTCGTTGGTGGTCATGGCTTCGACGACCGTCGTCATCAAGGCATCGGTATTGTCACCCTTGAGTGCGGCTACCAGTTCGCCGAGGCTGCCGAGGCCGGCCTTGCGCGCGACCGGCAGCAAACGGCTTTCGACCAAATATTGCTTGTCCGCGGAGAGCACGAGGCCGGAGCGCTCCTTGAGGCTTTTACGCAAGAAATCGTAGTCGAGGGGCGTCACCTGCGGTCTCCCGAGAAAAGGCGGTTGACCTTGGCGCCAATCTGGCAGAGCGGCAGCACTGCCGAACACAAGCCGGCCTGAGCGACCGCGCGAGGCATGCCCCACACGACACTGGTCGACTCGTCCTGTGCGATCACGCTGCCGCCGGCTGCAGCAAGATCGGAGGCGCCGCGCGCGCCGTCACTGCCCATGCCGGTGAGAACGAGAGCAAGACTGCCGGGGCCCCACACTTCCGCGGCCGAGGAGAGCAAAGGATCCACCGAGGGTTTGCAAAAGTTGATCGGTGGATCGTCGCCGAGAACAATCAAGGGGCCGCCGCTGGCGCGCGCGACGCGCATGTGCCGTCCTCCCGGCGCTACATAGATGCGGCCGGCAACGACCGCTTCGTCATGCTCAGCCTCGCGCACGCAGCGCCCGCTGACGCGCGTTAAATGCTCGGCCAGAACCGCGGTGAAGGTCGGCGGCATGTGCTGCGTGATCAAGATCGGCGCCCGCTCAATCGTGGCGCCCATCTCCGCGATCAATGTCGTCAGCGCCTGCGGCCCGCCGGTCGAGGATCCGATCAGCAGTACCCTCGGCAATGACAGCGCAAATGGCCGCAGGCTGAACCTCGCGGCCTCGGCTTGTGGCGGCGGGTGCAGCGAGGCGCCCAGCTCTCCGAGGCGGGCCAACGAGCGGCCGCGGCGGCCGAGATGACGGATCTTGTCGATCAGCTCGCGATGGAACGCCGCCGACGTTGTCGCGTCCGGCGCAGCTTCGGGTTTCGGAACATAGTCAGCGGCGCCGAGCGACAGCGCCCGCAAGCTGATTTCGGCGCTTCGACGGGTGAGTGTCGAAGCCATGATCACCACGAGATCGCGCTTCTTCTTGAGCAACAATGGCAGCGCCGAAATGCCGTCGAGCTCCGGCATATCGACATCGAGAACAACGACGTCAGGATCGCATTCTTCGACCTGTTCGACCGCTTCGCGGCCGGTGCGCAAGCATGACGCTACGATCATGTCCGGCTCGGCGCCGATCCATCGCGTCACCAGACGGCGCGCAATAATCGCGTCATCGACGACCATCACGCGGATGGGTCTCTCGGCGACGGTCGCCGGGTTCGCGGCGGCAAGGACGGTACTCATGTACTTGGACTTTCGGCAGGCAACTTATTGCACGCGGACATTCACGAGATCGACGCTTGACCGAAGCGCCGAGTTCTCAGATCAGTCCGACTTCCTGGAACTTGGCCTCGACAATGTCCCTGTCGAACGGCTTCATGATGTACTCATTAGCCCCGGCATGCAGCGCACGAGCGATGTGCGCGACATCGTTCTCGGTGGTGCAGAACACAACTTTGGGCTTGTCGCCGCCGGGAAGACGGCGCAGCGCCCGCAGGAATTCATAGCCGTCCATTTTCGGCATGTTCCAGTCGAGCAAAATCGCGTCCGGGATCTGCAGGCGGCAGGCTTCGACCGCTTCCTCGCCGTTCTCGGCTTCCGCAATCTGAAACTCGAGTCCTTCGAGTATTCTTCGCGCCACCTTGCGGATGACGCTCGAGTCGTCGACGATCAAGCACGTCTTCATGGTGTCCTCACTCTCGCGGGTAAACCCGCTTCGATGTTACGCCGCGGCGCCAGCGTTTCCTTACGCAGCCACCGCCTCATTGCGCAGGTCCAGCACACGATCGATGTCGAGCACAACCAGAAGCTGACCCTCCAGCCGGTAAACGCCGGCGGATAAGGCGGCGAGCTTGCGGTCGAGATTGATCGGATTGGGCTCCCGCTCCGAAGTCGGCAGTTTCAACACCTCGCCGACCGCGTCGACCAAGAGACCGAATGATTCGCCTTTGGCTTCGATACCGATCGCCATCGGAGCGCCGCCGTCTTCGCGCCGCCGCGCATGGAGCCGATTGCGCATATCGATCGCAGTCACGATGCGGCCGCGCAGATTGAGCACGCCGGCAATCTCGGGTCCGGCGAGCGGCACGCGCGTGATACGGACGGGCTTGAACACGTCCTGGACGCGGGCGATCGGCAGGCCGAATATTTGGCCGGCAATTGTGAAAGTGACGAATTCGGTGCAATCGGTGTCGTTGTTCATAGGATTTCTGCTGTTCACGCCGCCTGATGCAGCTCGCCGCTCTGCTCCTTGAGCGCCGCGATCAACCCGGCTCGATCGAACTTGGCGACGAAATCGTGGAATCCGACCCGGCGTCCGCGTTCGATCGCCTCGGCAGAAGCCATGGCCGAGAGTCCGATGATCGGAATAGCGGCAGTACTCGGATTTTCGCGCAACGCCGCGGCAAGATCGAAACCGTCCATGTCCGGCATTTCGATATCGGTGACGACGACGTCGATCCGCGCGCCGGACCTGATCGCCGTTAGCGCTTGAGCGGCCGAAGCGACCGCGATCACCCGGTAGCCCGCAGCCTTGATTAACGGCGCCAGCATGTCGCGGAAAAACGCCGAATCGTCGACCAGCATGATCCTGCGCGTGGTTGCCGCCGATCCCTTGTCCCGCCGGCGGAACCAGTCGGCAAAGGCCTGGGGAAGAAAATGACCGATGTCGATGATTTCGGTGGCGCTGCCTTTGACGACCGCATAGCCGAGGACGCCCGGGCGTTCGCTCGCCACTTCGATGTCGAGCCGCTGCTCCACGATGTCGACGATCTCGTCGACGACGAGGCCCATCGAGCGGCCTCGATCGGAGAACACCAGAATCGGCTGGGCCCCCTCCTGCTTGATGGCGGCTTGCGTATCGATGCACAGCAGCGGCATCAGCTGGTCACGATATTGCACGAGATAGCGGCTGTCGGAAATTTCAATCCGGCGACAATCGATCTCTTCGAGCCGTGAGACGAGCGAGAGCAGCACGGCCTTGGGCTGTTGCGAACCGGCGCGGAACACCAGCAGCGACGTCAGGTCTTCGCTGCCGACGTTCTCGTCGTCGCCGAGTTTGGCTTCGGCGGCCTTGGCGACCGGCGTGGCGCGACCCAGCGCCTGCGCAACGCCGTTCGGATCGATGATCATGATGACGGTGCCGTCGCCGAGAATCGTCGTGCCGGAGAAAGCCGCGATGTGGCGCAGCTTCGACGACATCGGCTTGATCACGATCTCCTCGGTATGGAAAACACCGTCGACGACGATGCCGAAGACCTGGCTGCCGACCTGGGTAACAACGACGAAGCCGTTATCGACCTCGCTTTCGCCAAGCTGCAGAACGTCTTTGAGATGAATGAGCGGCAACAGCTTGTTGCGCAGGCGCAGCACCGGCGTGTCCTTGATCCTCTCGATGCGGTGCTCACCGCCGCTGCCGGCGCGCACGAGCTCGAGCACCGAAAGCTGCGGGATGGCAAAGCGTTCGCCGCCAGCAGCGACGATCAGCGCTGATACGATCGCAAGCGTCAGCGGAATCTTGATCGTAAATGTTGTCCCCTGGCCGGGAACGGATTTCAAATCGACCGTGCCGCCGATCTGCTCCATGTTGGCCCGCACGACGTCCATACCGACGCCGCGGCCGGAAATACTGGTCACCTGCGCAGCCGTGGAGAAACCGGGCGTAAAGATCAGATTGCAGATCTCCGCCTCGGATTTCGTCGCCATCTCGGTCTCGCTGACGAATCCGTGCTCAATGGCCTTGGCCCGTATGCGCGACACGTCGAGGCCGCGCCCATTGTCGGCGATCTCGATGATGATGTGGCCGCCTTGGTGACAGGCGGAGAGCCGTATCGTTCCCTTCTCTGTCTTGCCGGCAGCGAGCCGTTCGGCGGCGCTTTCGATGCCATGATCGGCACAGTTGCGAACCAGATGCGTGAGTGGGTCCTTGACCAATTCGAGCACTTGGCGGTCGAGCTCGGTGTCGGCACCGTCCATCTGCAGTTCGATCTCTTTGCCAAGTTCGGCGGAGAGGTCACGCACGATGCGCGGGAGCTTTTGCCACGCATTGCCGATCGGCTGCATGCGCGTCTTCATGACGCCTTCTTGCAACTCCGCGGTGACGTTCGAGAGCCGCTGCAGCGGCACTTTGAAGTCCGAATCCTCGTGGCGGCGGACGATCTCGAGGAGCTGGTTGCGCGTGAGCACCAGTTCGGAAACCGTGGTCATGAGGTGATCGAGCGTATCGACATGGACGCGGATCGAATGGCTTGCGATCCGTTCGCCGCGTTCATCGTCAGATCGCTCGGCCAAAGACTTGTCAGCCAACGATTTGTCGCTCACGTGCTTGTCGCGCGCAGGCGTTTGCGGCCTGGCCTGCTCATGCACGTCGGAAGCTGGTTGCGTGCCGACGCTTTCCTTCGGCTGGACCGCCGATGGCGGCCTTGCATTCTGTTCCGCGTGAGCCGCCACCTGCGACCCTACATCCTCATGTTGCGTCAGGTGGTGAAGCTGCTCGATGAGATCGCCATCGTCGCCAGCCGGCTCCTGCTCGTGCGTTTCGATCTCGTCGAGGATCGTCTTGATCCGGTCGATGGTCGAAAGAATGAGCGTGACAGCCTCGGTGGTGACCGGCATTCCGTCGCGGAACTTGCCCATCAAGGTCTCGGCGGCGTGCGCCAGCGTCTCGAGCCGGGGAAGTCCGAGAAAGCCGCAGGTCCCTTTGATGGTATGGACGAGGCGAAAAATGTTGCTGAGGATATTGCCGTTGTTCGGCTCCTGCTCGAAGCGAACGAGCTCGGCGTCAACCCGCTCGAGACTCTCATTGGTCTCGGTCAGGAAATCCCTCAACAGGTCGTCCATTAGGGGCGCCTCGTCAGCACACACTTCGGACGGCTGGCACGGTATGCGCCGTCGCCGCCAAGCACGCAGGATGCATGCTTTAGCCGCCAGGCGCCGCGCGCCTGACCGGACCCCGAGGAGTTTGTTGTCAAAGCGTTTAATTTCGGTTGCGGAGATGCAAAACTGGATCAATTGGCGGCCGCCTTTGACCACCTCACGCTTCTTTGCCTGGCAGATTAAAGGATTTTCCGCTTGCCCCGCGCCCACTGCCGTTGGCAGGCGTTAGCTCGCGGTTAAGACAACCGTCCCGGCCTCGCCGCCAGCGGAAAGCGCAAGCCCGCAGTCCCGTGCCAGGATGCCGGCATAAAGGGGTTGAATGGCATGGGCGTCGACCGCCTGAGCCGGGCTCCCGGCCAGCAGTTCGCCTGTGGCCGGGCCGAAGCGCGCATTGAGGCCCGCAGCCGTAACCTGGAACCCGGAGGAGCCGTTGCCAGCTGCGGCAGGCTCAACCGTCAGCGTTCCCCCGCGGGGAATCGCCCCGGCGGCGATAAGCAGCATATTGAGCAAGAGCTTAACCCGGTTTTTCGGCTGCAATTCGCGCGGCAAATTCCAAACCAAAGTGGTCTTGTTGTCCTCAAGGAGGCCGCGGGCAGTCTTTTCCGCTTCCCCTAGATCGATCTGCGCGCCCGCCGATCCGGCGGCTCCGAATGCCAGCCGGCAAAATTGCAGTTTCGCCGAGGCTTGATGCGCGCTCTTCTTGATCAGATCGAGCGCAAAAGTTTTGGTCTCTTCGTCCTTGTCTTCTTCCAAGACCTCAAGACCGTTAACGATCGCGCCAACCGGGCTGATCAGGTCATGGCAGACACGCGAGCACAGCAGCGCCGCGAGATCGAGGGCTCCAATGGCAATGGGGCCGGAAACGGGGGCGGACATGAGAGGCTCCGCGACAACGGGACAGGGCTCGTCCGTGTCACAGCTCGCGCGATTCGGCAATCGTGCCGTTTCCGTCACCCTATGCTACAGGGCGTGCCCTTTGCCCGCGGCAGCCTCCGGTCGGCAGCTGCTGGCCCGATCGGACCGAAGGAGCGCCTGTGACCACATTCCATCCTGCTGCTTATGCCGACCTCATGGACGGGCTGACCACGCTCAGTATTTCCGCGGCGGCTAGCGATTTGGCGCGCCCGCGACGAAGGCCGCGTCCGCATCAAGGCCGACGGCTCGCCGGTAACGGCGGCCGATGAAGCCGGTGAGGCCGTCATCCGCGACGGTCTAGCGCGCCTTGCTCCGGCTTTGCCGATCATCTCGGAGGAGCACGCGGAACACGAAAGGCCAAGAGTTGAGAGCGGGAACTATTTTCTCGTCGACCCCCTTGACGGCACGCGCGAATTTATCGCCGGGCGCGACGAATACACGGTCAATATCGCGCTGATCATGGAAGGCGCGCCAATCCTGGGCATCATCACTGCGCCAGCCCGCAATCTGATCTGGCGCGGAATCGTTGGACGCGGCGCCGAGCGGCTGGAGTTTGCCGACGGGAAGATCTCACCGCCGACTGCGATTCGAACCAGACCACGCGCCGCGGGTGAACTCATTGTGATGGTCAGCCGGTCGCATCTGGAGGCACGGACGCGGGCCTATCTCGACGGCTTTCCGCAAACAAAGCTCGTGCAATGCGGCTCATCGGTAAAATTCTGCTACGTCGCCGAAGGCACCGCGGACCTCTACGCGCGGCTTGCCCCGACGCATGATTGGGACATTGCGGCTGGCCAAGCCATCCTGGCCGCGGCAGGCGGACGGATGATCGCGCCTGACGGTGCACCGCCCGTTTACGGCAGCGCGGACCTGCTGGTTCCGGCCTTCCTGGCGTGGGGCGATCCGAAAAGCGCGTCAGCCATTACGGGCTAAGCGCGCGCAGCACATCCGGCCATTTGCGTTCGGCCGCGGCGATGATGCGCTCCGAATCAGCGGTAAATATTTCCAGCCGCGCGCGGTCATAGAATAAAAATAGCCGACCGCCGGCAATCAGCCACACGCTGGGATTTCCCGCAACCGCGACGCCGCGGGCGACCCCGAGCGGATCATAACCGCCGAATTGCGGCATGTAGACATCCGGTTGCGCCGCGAACGCGGCACGATTACCGACATTGCAGAACCGCCAGACCGCGCCGCCGTAAAGGAATTCAAAGTCCGGACTGCCAAGCACGGGCTTGCCGTCGGTATAAAAGGCGACGGGGTCATAACCCCCAATGGCAAGACCGGTATGCCAATCGACTACGAGCCTTTCCGTCGTAGCGGCGCGCGAGGCGGGCGGAACGGCGGATGGAGCAAGCAGGAGACAAGCGAGCGCGGCGATGCCTGCGCCGTATCGCTTCTGTTGTTGCCGTGCTGTCGTCATAGTTTCGGCACAGGATCGCTTCATTCGGAAGCGCTTGCGCGGCTCGCGCAAGCTGAAAAGAGCCGGACCAAGAGTTAGCCGGGTGGCGTGAGCAAGGAGTTAATCGAGGACGTTCAATGAAATTTGCCTTTTGGTGCGCGCTGATCGCCCTGATCGCCACCGGCGTTGAAGGCGCGCCGGCCGAGGCGCAGACCGTATCGCCCCCGCCACCATCGGAAACGCTGCCTCCGCAGCCGCCGGCGCCGCAAGCGTCGCCATTGCCAGCGCAGCCGCCGGCGACCGACCAGTTCTCGCCGGATGAAATCATCGACGCCGGTCACCATTTCTTTGGCGGCGTCTCGCGGGGATTAGCCTTGGTCGTCGAGAAAGCGGCGAGCCAATGGGGCCTGCCGAACGGCTACATTCTTGGCGAAGAAGCGGGCGGCGCCTTTGTCGGCGGGCTCCGCTACGGCGACGGGACGCTCTATACCAAGAATGCCGGCGACGTGCGCGTGTTCTGGCAAGGTCCGACGCTCGGCTTCGATGCCGGCGCCGATGGCGCCCGCACCATGATGCTGGTCTACAATCTGCCGCGAACCGAAGCGATTTTCGAGCGCTTCGGCGGCATAGACGGCTCGGCCTATTTCGTCGGCGGCTTCGGCATGACGGCGCTGACGTCCAACGACATCGTGGTCGTGCCGATCCGCTCCGGCGTGGGGCTGCGGCTCGGCGCCAATCTCGGCTATCTCAAATTTACGCGCGCGGCCGACCTGGAATCCGTTCTGATCGCCGGCCTCGGCGCGCGACAGATCGTTTCGTCACAGGATTGTCGCCATTGGCCTATTGTCTTTCTGGCGCAGCGACCGCTCTCGGTTTAGGTTAACGGTTCGTGAATATGGTGCAGCCCCGTTGCCGCGTGGCAATGTGACGCCGGACGGCAGTACGGCTGGGAAAGTGGTGTCATGGTCGAACCGGTCATGTATTTCGGGATCGGATTCTTGGTTGCGGCGCTGCTCGGACTACTCTTCGTTCCCCTCGTACATAACCGGGCCGTGCGTCTGACCATGCGGCGCCTCGAAGCGGCGACCCCCTTGTCAATCGCCGAAATCCGCGCCGACAAGGATCAGTTGCGCGCCGAATTCGCGATGTCGACGCGCCGGCTCGAAATGAGCGTCGAGCAGATGAAGGCCAGGACGACCGGCCAGCTTGCCGAGCTCGGCAAGAAGACCGACGCCATCAACCACCTCAAGAGAGAGCTCGGCGAGAAGACCGCGACGATCTTCGCGCTGGAATCGCGTGACAAGAATCTGCGCGATCAACTGCGCGCCACCGAGGAGGAGTTCGAGCTGAAGTCGACTTCGCTGCGCGAAGCGGAACGCGCGCTCGCCGACAAGCAGGCTGAGCTTGCCAAGCTCATCGCCGAACTCGGCGAGCGCTCGATCATGGCCGACAGCCAGCGCGTTGAACTCGCGGCGCTGCGCACGCAGATTGAAGCGATGAAGGTCAGCGTTGCCGAATATGAGCGCGCGGTACGAGCGACCGAAGACCGCCTCGCCCGCGAACGCAGTGAAGCCGACGCGGCCGGCCGGCAATCCAATGAAGCCCGCGGCAAGCTTGACGGGCTGGCGGAGCGCGCCGGCGAGCTGGAGCGGGCGTTGCTCGTGCAGACGGCCGAGGCGGAGGTCCTGAATCGCCGCGTGCAGGAGCTGGAAGTACGGCTTGGCGATCAAGGCCGTCTCTTGGCTGAACGCGAATTCGAGGTCGACAGGCTGCGCAGCGAGCTTGCGGACGCAAACAAAGCCGAGCACGATCTGCGCGAAGAACTCGGCAACGCCAGCGGCCGCAGCAGCGGCGCCGTCGATAAATTCCGTTCCGACATCAGCCAGCTCGAGGCGCAGCTCGCCGCCGCCATTGAGGAGCGCAGCAAGCTACAGCGCGAGATTGCAGCCATGAAACGCGATGCAGAAACGACCTGGGCAAGCGAGCGCGTCGAGAACGCGCTGCTGCGCGAGCGCATCAACGATGTCGCCGCCGAAGTGGCACGGCTCACCGCCGTGCTGGAGGGACCGGGCTCGCCGATCGAGTCGATGCTTGCCGAGGCGGTGCCGGTCATAAACCCAGCACGGGAGGGCGCGGCGCCCGGCATCAACGGCGAAAGCGGCGAAGCCGCGATCGATGCCCCGCAACAAAACAAGGGCACGCTTGCCGACCGCATCCGCGCCTTGCAGTCGACCGCCTCACGCGCGGCGTCAAATTGAGCGGAAAGAATGG
>CAWHUO010000013.1:0-320498 GCA_963832605.1 uncultured Alphaproteobacteria bacterium
GACACGCATGCCTTGTGCGCCGCGAAATTCACAAGGGAACAGGTGCGGGTCGGAAAACGCCGAAAAACCGCTTCGGCAACGCAATGTCTGGCATCCGACACAATTGATAAAGATCAATGTAATTTATCTATCTCGGTAGCAAATTTTACCAGTCGGACTAGAGGACATGAGCACGCTGTGCATTTCTCGTGGGACTCGGCTCCGATCACGGTATTTGAAAGCGCACGGTCGTCAGGTTTGAGAAAGGGAGAAAGGCAGTGCGATTCGGTGGATGAGATGACCAGTTCTGCTTCAGTTTCAGTCCTTGGGTCCGAGTTCGACGATTTTCTGTTCGCGCCAATCGGTGAGGACAAAAACGACGTGCCGGTCAGCGTGCTTTCAGCGCTAGCACGATTGGATATCGACCCTTGGCACGAGGCTGCGGAATTAGCCCGATTGCCGGCGGAAACTGCAATTCAGAGATTGGCCTCGTTGCTTGCGGCCCTGCCAGACGGGCCATCGGCACAACTAGACTCCGGAACGATTGCTGGTCGCTTGATCACGCTTTTGCCGCGCCAATCACTCTCCAGTATCCCGATGCGCGGGACGTTGCTGGACCCCGGTGAGGTGGCCAAATTTCGGGTTGGCATATGTATGTTTGCTTTCTTTATGGTCATCATGCTGGCCGCCCAATTGATCGTAGTAAGCCGTCAAACGCCGACGCAGATTGACACCACTCAAGCGCCAACCTCCAGCGCAGTTTTCCCACTGTTGCTGCCGCCGAACTCTGGCCAGTGACAATCAAGGGAGCTCGGGCTGCCCGCGACGGAAAAAGTGCATCGTAGAGATTCTTAATTGGAGAGAACGCCATGTCCTTGGGACTGATCCTTGTCATCATCCTGATCATCTTCCTGCTGGGGGGCTTCAGTGGCCGGTTCGGCGGCTACGGTTACGGCTACGGTCACGGTGGCATGGGGGTCATCGGCATCATCCTGATCATCCTCATCGTCCTGGTTCTCACGGGACGGCTTTGATCTGACCGGCGGAATGTCGGATGAGCCGTCTTCCGCCGCATCCCGGAGAGGCACTTCGTCAACCGCATCGGATGGCTGAGAGCAGCAGTGCTCGGGGCCAACGACGGCATCCTCTCGACTGCAAGCCTGATCGTCGGCGTTGCCGCAGCAGCCGCGACGCGGAACGATGTCTTGATCGCGGGTGTCGCGGGACTGGTGGCCGGCGCCATGTCGATGGCCGCCGGCGAATATGTGTCCGTCAGCTCGCAATCCGACACCGAACAAGCGGACCTCGCGCGCGAACGCAAGGAATTGAGCGAGAATCCCGTATTTGAGCTCGATGAGCTTGCCGATATCTACGTCAAGCGGGGTGTCGATCGGGAACTGGCGCGTCAGGTCGCCCGGCAGCTCATGGCAAAAGATGCCCTCACCGCCCACGCGCGCGATGAGCTTGGGATTTCGGAGATCACTACCCCGCGCCCCGTGCAAGCCGCACTGACATCGGCGCTGTCGTTTTCTGTAGGTGCGGCCATGCCGTTGCTGATGGTTGTAGTGTCGCCCGCTGCTGCGCAATGTGCCTCGAGGCCAAAGTTGTTAAATTCGGACAAACAATCGTCACCAATCTGTCGCGTCCGGCCCGAACCGATCGTCGCCTTGAAGCAGAGCGCGGTGATCGGTCCGACAACAGGCACAGTCCCGGAAACGGGAGGAGCCCATGGACGAGGCAAAGCCGTTCAAGGCAACGGCCGAACATCGGGAGCCGTGTGAATCGAGAGGTTCATGCACGGTTCTGGGAGAGCGCGGGGGTGAAACTCCTCCGCGCAACTCGACAACACGGCTCGGGAGCGTGCACCAGCCGTTTCCAGTTTACCCCGAAACCCAACGTATCGCCGCATCACAGCGAACCGCCGCTTGGAGTCAAAGGGCGACATCAAGCGAACGCTAAACCATGCGATTTTCGGTCCCAATCCTCTGGCCGGATCGGGACCTCTCGGCCGTTCCCCAAGAAGGTCTTTTAAATTTCGACGTAAGCCGCCCGTTGCGGTGCTTTGGACGCAACCGCGGTCACCGGCAACTGAAGAACCGTAGCTTGTAGACCCGCTGGCATGAATGTGACCAGCACGATCTGGCCATCTGGGAATTCCAGCGCATCGTGATGGGTTCTCGGTTTTTTTTGGTTCACTTGCCGAAAGATCGCGGTCTTGTGTTTGACCACTTTACTCCACGGCCATAAACGAACGCCCGCAATCTCTTCCACAAAGGACAACTCCGTCCCCGGCAACAGGCAGACGGCCACGCTCGCATCCTCCGCGGCAGAGAAGCCTCGCGTTCCCGTACCGAAAGTGCGTGTGGTTAGCTTGTCGCCTACTGTTGCAGGACGCGATTTGACGTTGTGCAGGCTGTAATCGCACATCGGACAACTCCCATGTAGCCCCTCCAGCCAATCCTAAGCTTACCCCTTTTTTCGCTTTAGCCAACCAGCAGTTTGGTCCTAATCTACCTTATAGCCACCGGCGCGCCCGGCCCAGGTAGTCGCCATACGCGCGCTCAAAGAGGCGACGCAAGACGATTAACGTGGGGCTCGCTCGACCGCCATTGTAATCTGTGCAAGAGTCCCCGCATGTATTATTGGCTCTATATTCTTGCCCTCGCGGTAATTTTAATCATGCGTGCGATCGAGGAATACCGCAACGATCCCGACGCACGGACAACAACGACCACCTAAAAATAACGAAAGCGCCCGGGACGAGCTCGGTCAATACTCGGAACGAAGCATCGGGCTTGCTGTCCTAGAATACCAATCGGAAAAACTCGTATCCGAGAAAGCCTGACCAGGCCACAGTGGCAATCACCCCAACACCTACCCATGCTACGGGCCAAAGGAGCGAAATGGGATGGGATATGGACGGGGCGGCCAACGCTACATCTTATGTCTTAACGGTCATGAACCGAACTTCCTTTTCTTCTTTAGTTGTTTGGCTTGCCTGAGGCAGACTGAACCGCGCTAGATTTTGAAATTGCTATTGACGCGTCCGACGAGAGCGCCGGAGAAGCGAATAGGCGCCATAGCCGAGTGCGAGCATCGGAAGTCCGGCACCAAGGATAGGTCCAGGGGCGCCATGATAACTGTTCGGGAACTTGCCCATCGCAAACGCCGGCAATGCGACGGCAATTAACATTCCGACGGTGAGTAGAATACTTACTAGGAGCTTCATGTATTTTTGACCCTCCAACTCCAGCTTGGCGTCACCAACGGCCTTGCCGACACCTGCTTGACGGCGCCTTTGATTTGCTTTCCCGATCCGACGATCCGGTCCTTGTCCATGATTTTCTTGCTCCAATGCCCTAACCAAGCCTGAACCGTGGACGCATTTAATCATCGCCACGCACCAGCGATTGTCGTTGATTTAGATCAACCGGTATTCCGGGATCGCTCTTTCGCGGTCCCGATCTCCGGACAATGGTGCCGAAAAGCTTCCCGATGCCGGCGGTGAGGACCATCGCCAACGCGCCCCAGAATGTGACCCGGGCCGTCGCGCGCAAAACGTTGGCACCGCCGGCTCTTCCCCCGATCGCTCCAGCCCAAGGACGCAGCGGCCACGACCGGGACCAGCGCAGCAGCCGGCTATACGACAACCATGAGCAAGAGCATGGCCGCACCTTCAGAAAACGCTAAAACCGACGTCTCGGCACTTCGGTTTCGGGCCAATAAGAGACGATGATGCCCGGGTCGGGGCTTCTCCGTGACCCTAGCCCGCAACGGCATGATGGCGCTCACGTCCGCCGATAACTGCTGTCGCCTCAATTTAGGCTTTGGGGCGAGCAATGATTTGCGTGGGGAAAGCAACAGACGAGTAACGGAGTTCGAAAATGGATGAGCGCATACGAGCCCTTTGATGAAGTAGTAGAATACCGAATAGCTGTTCGCCGATTTGAGTCCGCGTTTGAAGCGTGCGAGCGGCTCCCTCACGAGAATCGGCAATTGTTGTTAAAGGAGGTGGCGAACCGCCTGGCCCAGCAAATGCCGGAAGCTCCTTCAGAAGAGCAAACGGAGGTGAAGGTGATTGGCATTGAAATAAAGCCGTCATGACCTACTACCGACGAACACGTCGGCTTGCAGTAGAACGACTGGCGCACATTTAGGTCGTTGGGGGCGTTCTTTGGACGTGCTTCCTCGGAAAGCCGCCAAGGGTCGCCGCGTTCCTTGAGTTGGGAGACGACATGATCGGCGACGGCGTAATGCTCGTCATCGGTCAACCCTTCTTTGAGGCCACGGACGACTTTGCGAGCGCGCCGGAGCGGTGGGCGCTGTAGGGATTGAGCCTACGACCTCTCCCGTTTGAAGGGAACGCTCTCCGAGACGCTCGGCCAGCACATTCTACTTGGAACGAATTGTGATCACCAAGGGTGGAAGTCTATGGTGGTGAGTGTTGCGAGCCCCCGCAACCAAATTAAGCCCAGGATATCAATGGTATCCTGGGCTTTTTCATTTCTCCAAATGCTCGTAGGAAAAGTGATACACAGTGATACACAGGATGATATTCGTAATCCATCCTGATTTTCGCTTGTATTTTCAATGCTCGCCAATTCCGTTGCGGCGAAAAACCAACGACTGCATCATGGTCACATGGGCATCGATCGCACTGATTGATCGAAACCGGACCTTTTCTCGCCTATCTCGGATCGCGAGATGTCTGCGCTGTCGGTAAATCCTTGTGGAATGCGCTTTGAACCGGTCGGGGTTGAGCATTGATCTGCGCAACGCTAGTCCGCGCGATTGTGCTATCGGCGGCTTTCGCCGGTGCTTTGACGCCAGTGCGGTGCCTCGGGGAAGCCGGCAATCAATTGCCGGAACGCGCAGCGAAGGAGCTGTCACCCGATCTGCTGTCGCTGCTCCTCCAAAAGAAGATGCCAAAACACTCGCCGATCATTCTGCGCGTCTTCAAGGAAGAAGCGGAACTCGAAGTCTGGAAGCAGGACACCACCGGCCATTTCCAGATTTTGAAGACCTACCCGGTTTGTCGGTGGTCGGGCGATCTTGGGCCAAAATTGCACGAGGGCGACCGCCAGACCCCCGAAGGCTTCTATACGATCACGCCCAAATTGATGAATCCGAATTCAAATTTCTATCTTGCGATCGACACCGGCTTTCCCAACGCCTTCGATAAGGCGAACGGTCGCGATGGCACGTTTCTCATGATCCATGGCAACTGCGCGTCGAGCGGCTGCTATGCCATGACCGACGAGCAGATCGGCGAGATCTATGCGCTGGCACGCGACTCACTCCTCGGCGGCCAGCCGTCATTCCAGATCCAGGCCTATCCGTTCCGCTTGACGCCGGCGAACCTGGCGCGTCACCGCACCAATCCGAACATCGACTTCTGGAAGATGCTGAAGATAGGGAACGATCATTTCGAGGTGACGCATCTAGAACCCAAGGTGGACGTGTGTAATCGCCGTTATGTATTCGATGCGCAACCGCCGGCGAATTCGACAAACCCGCTCGTGTTCGATCCAGCCGGCCACTGCCCGGACTTTGTCGTTAATCCGAAAATCGATCGGGCGGCGCTGGCCAAACAACGCGATGACGAGGTTGAATATGCGCAATTGGTCAAAGACAATGTGCCGGTCGCCCCAATCTACAGCGGGACTCGACGGTGGAATGAATGAGGTTTTCCGCGCACAGTTTCCGGGCATCATAGTACCGCTGGCGATAGTACTGCCGCCTGGGTCTGGACCTGAACTGCCGCAAATGCCGCCTGTCCCATGGACGGACAACGATGGTTCATTGACGAATAAAGTTTTTGGCGACTTAAGCTTCCTTGGCCGATTTGCACCGTGGCCAGTGGATAACGCAAATCACGCGCTACAACTTTCAGAGTAAGGTTATTGAATTGGGAGACCTCCGATGACGGAAGTTCTGCAGCTCACACTGCACCGTAGGTGGTTTGCGGAAATTGCCGCTAAGAAGAAACGCATTGAATATCGTGAGCAAAATCCGTATTGGCGTAAAAGCTTAGAAGGTCGGACGTACGATGAAATCAAATTTCGCAATGGTTATGCACGCAACGCGCCCGAAATGCGGGTGACGTTTCGCGGTCTGCGACGCTACGGAAAAGGGTGCAAAGGATACTACGCGATACTACTTGGTCCTATCTTAGAGATAAAACGTTGGCGTATCAGTTGCGCCCGTACCGTTACGACGTATTGAAAAAACTAATGACGAACTATACAGACATCGTGCATTCTAATCTCAACCCGCACGAGGAGGGATTGTCCACAATAATTGCAAATGCTTGGCGCGGACCTTTTGTGCATTCTTTCCAGATGCCTCAAAAAAAGGGGAGTGCTGCAGTCTGGTGGAATTGGCGGAAACAAAAAGGGTGCGTGTCGGAAACCTGGAGCTGTTCGAGTTTGTCGGATGCCGCCAAGCAGTACGCCTGGGATGATATTGCTAGACCTTCCTCGGAGACCCTTCGGCAGAACATTATCGATGCGATCCACCGACAGGATGTCGAAAGTCTTCGGAACGATTGCCTCGCAATATTTAAATGGGGCGGCGTCGCTCGGAGCCCCGCGGATCGCAGTCGAATATGGGTTACCACTACACAAGGGTCCGATTTGATTGTGGGGATCACTCGAGCGTGGGTCCGGACCTGTCGACGGAAAATACTAATGGGCCGGAGCAAAGCGCTGTCCTTGATCATGGGAACGATGAGCAGCGTCCGACCAGCCCAAGGTCCGAAAGGGCAAACGTGTTAGTTGGTATCATTTGTTCCGAATGGAACGTCCGACGGGCCTTTTAGGCCACCGGTCTGGTGTGACTTAAAGTAATCACTAATGCTGTTCAGTCGGCCTCTGGAGCCAGGCGCGGGTGTCGCCATATCGTTACACGATGTCGATAGTTTCGGCCTCATAGAGCCTATGCGATTGTCAAACTCAAACTGTTGGCACCTTCCGTGATGGTCGGGAGCAAGCTGAACGACGCCGCTATATCTATCGGCGGGAGCGGGAGCATCGGGCACTACAGCAAAATTACGACCAATCATGGACGCGGCAGCGATCCCGCCGACGAACATTGTGAAAAGGAGACCAACACGGAAGATAGACTGACCGCTACTTGGTCGGACACCGCGTTTGATAATCCTCGTGGGCATATGTGGGCTGCCCGCCGCAAGTGCGTTTCTGACAGACTAGTAACGCTGGAATAGTTAAGACCCGATTTATTGCCGCGTGAGTGCTCTGCTCGTCGGGAAAATGCGAGCGGTCTGTCGAGGTCAAAGTCGTGTCACTGGCACGAGATTTTTGAGGCGGGCGGAGGAACAGGAGTACGCTCGTGTTTCTGCAAACGACTATTTGTCCCTGAGCTGAGCCCCTGATGTCATCCAGCGATGGGCAGAGTCCTTGCTTCATTTGAGCCTTGTTGGCTCGGTGGTGCAACGGGACGGGGCGCGGAGCCCTCGATGTAGCGCAGCGTCCCGTCCCGTTGCATTGCGGGAGCGCTGAGTTTGGCAAAGGCAGCGGGCGTCAAGTTGCCGAGCGCGCTGTGCGGCCTGATGGTGTTGTAGTCGTCCTTCCAGATTGCCAGAGCCTCGCGTGCGTGGCCACTCGCGCGTGAAGTCGTCGACGATCGCGAGGATGCGAAACCGCCCACCATTGGCAAAGGCATCCGACAGAAAGTCCAAGCTCCAGCGCTGATTGGGGCCTTGTGGCAGCGTCATCGGTGCTCTCGTGCCCAAGGCTCGCTTGCGACCGCCGCGGCGTCGCACCTGCAGCCGCTCTTCACGGTAGAGCCGTCGCAGCTTCTTGTGGTTCATGACGATGCCTTCGCGCCGGAGCAGGATATGCAGCCGCCGATAGCCAAACCGCCGGCGAATGGCGGCCAGTTCGCGCAGTCGCACCCGTGCCGCCGTATCGTCCGGCCGGCGTGCTGCGGTAGCGGATCGAGGTTCGATCGGCCCCGAGCGTCGAACACGCCCGCCGCTCGCTGACCTCAAACGCGATACGAAGGTGAGCGACGGCCTCTCGCCTGGCGGCGGGCGTCACCATTTTTTTGTTGCGATATCCTTCAGCATGGCGTTGTCGAGCATCGCCTCGGCCAACAGCTTCTTCAGCTTGGCGTTCTCATCTTCCAGCGCTTGCAGGCGTTTGGCGTCCGACACGTCGAGGCCGCCGTATTTGGCCTTCCATTTGTAAAAGGTCGCGCTGCTGATCCCGTATTTGCGGCACACGTCAGCCGTCTTCGCGCCAGCCTCCTGTTCCCGCAAAACCCCGATGATCTGTTCTTCCGTGAACCGGCTCGGCTTCATGTCCATCCCCTCACAGGTGATGGACTTTACCCATTTTTGGAGGAGGTCTCGGGGCTCAGGTCACGGCCCATACTGCCCCAATTCCCGAGCGTGGGTCACGTCGCGGCCATGATTTCATTCGAGGTCGCGACGCTGCCCTCGATGGCAGTGAGCGACGGGTCGTCGGCGGGTGCCTTCGAACTGTTGACGCGTTTCGATACCGGCCAGCGCTGCAACACATCCTCGCCCGCGGGCTTCATCAGGGCTGCCGCGTCCGTCGCATCGCCTTTTTCCCATTGCTCGAAGTCCTGCTTTTCGAGGATCACCGGCATGCGGTCATGTATTTCCGCGGCAAATTTGTTCGGTTCGGTGATCACCACGGTGCAGGATGTGAGGACTTCACCGGATTGCCGGTCGCGCCAGTTATCCCACAGGCCGGCGAAAGTCATCGGTTGCCCGTCGCGGCGCGTGAAGTAATAGGGCTGCTTGCCCTCCGGCGTGCTTTGCCATTCGAAGTAACCTGAAGCCGGAATCAAACAGCGCGTGTTCTCGAACGCGGAACGAAACATCGGCTTCTCGGCGACTGTCTCGGCGCGCGCGTTGAACGTCGCGACTTTCATTTCCTTGAACGGCTTGCTCCACCAATTCGGGATCAAGCCCCATCGCATCGGGACAAGCCTCCGCTTGCCATCGTCCGACACGACGACATCAACCGGGTCCGTCGGACAGATGTTGTAGCGGGCCTGCGTATTACGCGGCGGCTGATCGAGCGTTATCCGATAGAGGCGGACGATCTCTTCCCAGGTTAGCTTGTTAGTGAAGCGTCCACACATGTCTTATCGTTTTCTCCAGCGGGCCCAATTCGCGCCGCGTCCGCGTTCACTTGGGTCGAACTTCTCGCCTCCGAACCTCGCCGTGAATTTCTGCGCGTCGGCAGGTTCGCTGAAACAATACACATGAAACCATTGTCCGTCGTGGTAGAGAGCGTGTCCACGCGAACACAACGTCAGACCGGCACAGAATTCGTGAATCTCTTTGTAACCGCCGCCCTCGCAAAACCGCGCCGGCAGAACGACCTGATGCGGCCAGCCCAGATCAATGCTTGCCGGCGATAGCTCGCCTTTCCGACGCATTTGCGAACCGCCGCTTGAAAGCCGTCGCGTCGGCCACGGTGCGAATGCAATAACGGATGCAGTTCGCCGGCAGATCGACGTACATGTCCCATTCGAACGACGCGTCATCGAGCCATTCGAGAACCTCTATCGCGGCTTCGTCGAACGACAAGGCCACCTGGAACGGAAAGTCTCGATTGATTTCAAAAAGCACGGTCATTTCCTATGAGAACATAACAGGAACGATAGTCAAGCCGCTAGGGATTGTGGTTGCTAGCCGCCCTGCCACATGCGGGCAGCGAAGGCGCGTTCCTCCGCGCCGATAACATCGCCATAGACAGATGTCGTTCGTAGCGATGCGTGACCGAGCCATCGCTGGACGAGATGCGCGCAACGTGATCGCAACATTAGGCCGAGAAGACCTCGACCGACGTCGTCTTGGTACAGATGGGCCTCTTCGGAAGGCCCAAGTCGATCGTTCGCCGCGGTCCGTCAATTGGTTCGGTGTTGGGGGCTATTCGATCACGAGCCCTCAGCGAACCCCTTGCTCCTTCGCTGTAACGATCTTGCCAAGGCGGTTGGGGGTGCGTTTGCGGGTACGACATCACTTCGCCAATTATCCAATTGAAATCTCATCATTTTTCAGCTTTAGTGGCGGACACCCCTTCCGCCATATCATAGTGAAATCGCCTATTTATCGCAGACTCGCGAGGTCGGCCTGCATGAATCTTTCGGCCTCGAAAGCCGATATACTGCTGGCTCAATTCCTTTGCTTAAGCGTAGCCGCGGGTGTCTCCGATGAACAGCAGATCACCTGGCAGCGGCTCAGACTTTCTTTGTAGAAAGGTTCAATCATGCCCCTGCCTGCTCTTCTCTCAGCGCTGTCGCTGGCGGTCGCGCTGGCTGCCGGCGTCTTGGCTGCGAACGGGGCGGACGACGAACCTGCCTACGGGCAGCAATTAGAGGGGTTCGAATATCCGTGGCCGGTTTCGCATTTCTCCTTCGTCTCGCAAAGCCAAGCCGTCGACATGGCGTACATGGACGTGCGACCCACGGGAAAGGCGAATGGTCGGACGGCCGTCCTATTTCACGGCAAGAATTTCTGCGCCGCGACTTGGCAGGATACCATCGCTGCTCTAACGGAGGCGGGCTACCGGGCCATTGCTGTTGATCAGATCGGATTCTGCAAATCGACCAAGCCAGCGCATTATCAGTTCACATTCCAGCAGCTTGCCGGCAACACGCACGCGCTATTGGCGCTGCTCGGAGTAACGCATCCAACGATCATCGGCCATTCGGTCGGCGGGATGCTCGCTATGCGTTACGCACTCACGTTTCCCAACGACCTTGAGCAACTCGTACTCGTGGATCCAATCGGCTTGGAGGATTGGAAAGCGAAAGGCGTGCCCTGGCAGAGCGTCGACGCCTGGTATCAGCAGGAGCTGACAACGACCGCCGACAGCATTCGCGCGTATCAGCGCATGACCTATTACGCCGGAACGTGGGACGCCAAATATGAGCGCTGGGTGCAAATGCTTGCTGGGCTATATCGCGGCTCCGGGCACGACATCGTCGCCTGGGACGCGGCGCTCGTCGACGATATGGCGTACACGCAACCGGTTTTCTACGAATTCGAGCAGATAAAGCTTCCCCTACTGCTTATGGTCGGCGATAAAGATACGACGGCGATTGGCAAAAACCTCGCGCCGCCGGACGTTCGCGCGACGCTGGGCAATTATCCGGTGCTGGCAAAGGCCGCGGTGGCCCGTTTCCCGCGAGGCCGGTCGATCGAATTTCCCGAGCTTGGTCACGCGCCGCAAATTCAGGCGCCCGATCTTTTTCACCAGATGCTGCTGGAGGGCCTGCGGGCCGTAGAGAATAATAGCCGCTGAGTTTCCGCCGAATTAGTTGCTTTCCCTTTTGGCGGGAACGATGGCGAATACGCGCAAGGGACTGCCGCTTCCGTCGAGGATCTTGAGGGGCGCTGCCACAAGAAGCGCTCCCGTTGCGGGCAAGCGATCCAGATTGCACAGGCATTGCAGCCCGTATTTTCCCGCGCCGTGCATGTAGAAATGACACGGATACGGCGGAGCAAAGTGCGCCGCTTGCCCGGCATCGGTGCCGATGGTCTCCGTGCCGAAGCCGAGAACATCGCGCTCTCTCACCAGGAAGCGAACACAGTCCGGATCGGGGCCCGGCGTATGCTGGCCTGTTTCATCGAGATTCTGATAGGCGACCGGATCGGTGCGTTTCGACCAGTCGGTACGCATCAGCAGCCAGGAGCCGGCGGCAACGCGGCCGTGCCGCTTCTCCCATGCGGCGACGTGGCCGATCGTCATGAGAAAGTCAGCATCGGCCTTGGCTTCGGCGCTGCAGTCGATCACGCAGGCCGGGGCGATGAAGCGCTCGATCGGTATGGTATCGACGGAATTATTCGGTCGGTCGCGGCCCGAAATCCAGTGAACGGGTGCGTCGAAATGCGTGCCAGTGTGCTCGCCGAAGCTTAAATTGTTCCAATACCAGCCCGGCCCTCGTTCATCGTAACGTGAGATTTCCTCCATCCGAAACGGACGGCACTGACCCATTTCCGGCGGCAGCACGATGGGCGGAAAATCGGGCGAGAGCGTTTGCGTGAGATCGACCAACTGGACTCCGCCGGACGCGATCAAGCTGTTGAAATTTGCATGCAGACCGCTCACACTTTTAGGAACCGCCTCGTTCCCGCTAATCCTACCGCGAGTTTTTTGCTGCGGCTTGCCGCTTTCACCTTTCTGCTCGCTGCTTTCATCGGCGCTCCTCGCGCAGTTCGCGCTCGAGCACTTTCGGATTGTCGAGGTGGCGCGCAAGCCAGTCCTGCGCTACGTCGCCTGGGTAGACGTCCTCGACGGAACCCTTGAGGGCCTCGATAACAGCCAACGCGACGGACCCGGGCGAAAGCTTCGGCGGTAGTTCCAGCTGATCCCACTCATCATCAATCGGGCCGGGGAAAAGATTGATGACGCGTATGCCGGCCGTTCCGAGTTCCGCCCGCAACGCCTGCGACAACGAAAACGCGGCCGCTTTCGAAGCGGAGTAGGTACCGTGGGGCGGATAGTTGGAGATCGCGAAAATTGAGAGGAGGTTGACCCAGGCGATGGCGTTTGTGGCGCCGTCCGCAGCGCGCGCCTTCAGGACCGGCGCAAACTCCTGGGCGAGGCGCAGTAGCCCGAAATAGTTGATCTCCATCTCCAGCTGCGCGGTTTCGACGCCGCGACGCCCTGCCAGCGAGAACGCACGGTGACAGTCGGCCGTGTTGATCAGAATGTCGACTTTGGCGCCGATCTCGTGAGCCAGCTCGTGGACCGAGCGCCCGTCGGTGATGTCGAGAGGGACGATTTCGGCCGACGCCGCATCGCGCAACGCCTCCAAGCCGGGCGCTTTCTTCCAGGGTTCGGCTTCTCCGACCCAAATCAAATCGGCGCCCGCCGCCGCCAGCGCGCGCACCACGGCTTGGCCGACCGCCGACTTGCCGTCGGTAACGAGGATTTTTCGATGACGCGGATCGCACGTCATCTCGCGGAGTTTCGGATCATCAGACAAGTGAAATCTCCCTCCCTCGGGACCGGCGATCAGCACCGCTTGGCCGGCGCGGTCGAGTGCCGCTCCGACCCGCACGCGCGATGGCATAGTGTCAACCGCCTCGTGCACAAAGACGATCACATTCACACCGACATCCAGGCGAACGACGCCAGCGCGCCACGGCGCTCGCTCGCGGAAGAACAATTCCTGGGCATTACGCAGCACTGTCTCGGCCAAAAGTTCGCCGCGGCCGTCCTGCGAGCGCCACACCAACCGCTGCGACAGGCAGGATCGGCATACTTCGCGCGGCGGGTACTGTACGGCGCCGCAGTCGCGGCAGACTTGCAGCGCCAGTTCGCCGCGAGCCGCAGCCGCGGTCAGCCCGAGCGCCACCCGGCTGCGCGCGCCCGGCGGCAGCGTCGGCAGCGGTGTGCGGACGAGCGGGTTCTTGCGCTTGCTCAGGGTGTCAGTTTTGGACGGCATTCGCATCCTTCATCGAGCGGCGCCGAGCACAACGGCGCCGCTGCAAATCCCCCGATCATAATTGATCATGCCGAAGCCTGAGACCACACTATGCCGGGCATCGGGAACGCGGGCGCCAGGTGCCTGCCCGGTGAGCTGGCGGATGGCTTCGACGATGCCGAGATGACCGCCGGCCGCACCGGCTTGGCCGACCGACAATTGGCCGCCCGACGTATTGACCGGGAAACTGCCCTCGGCCTCGAAGGTGTTGGCGCGAATGAACTCAGGGCCCCCGCCCCTGCCGCAAATCCAAGGCCCTCGAACTGAAGCGCGTTGATGACCGGATAGTCGTCGTAGACTTCGAGAAAATCGATATCCTGCGGCCCGACGCCGGCCTGTGCGTACAGCGCCTCGGCGTCCACGGCCCAGCCGCCGCGGTCCTGAATTGGATCGTCGGGAAAGGCATTGTGCCGTTCGACCGCGCCGAGGAGACGCGCGAAAGGCAGGCCCAGACTTGCCGCCGTCGCGCGCCGCATGACCAGGAATCCTTCGGCGCCGGCGCATGGCATCACGCAGTCAAATAGCCGCAGCGGATCGGCAATCAAGCGCGCGTTGAGATAGTTGTCGAGCGTGAGCGGTTTCTTGAACAGCGCCAGCGGGTTCTTGAGAGCGTTGTTGCGCTGGGCGACGCACAGCTTGCCAAAGTCCTCGCGCTCCGCGCCATGCTCGCGCATGTAGTACGCGGTCAGCAGCGCGAAGTTTAAGTTTGGTCCGCCCGATCCATAGGGATAGACCGCGTCCTGAGCAAACTGGCTGAACGTTGACGTGTTGCGGCGAAAGCTGTCGGTGTGATTGGTGTCGCCGGCGATGCAGGCCACGATCTCGGCGTCGCCACTCTGTACCGCACGAGCGGCGCGACGGATCGAGACGATGCCGGAAGCGCCGCCCATCGGCACATGATCGAGCCAGCGCAAGGTCAGCCCCAGATGCTGGGTGAGGCCCACCGCCGTGTCAGGAGCGAGCGTGAAGCTCGCGACGGCAAGTCCGTCGATCCGCGTCTTTTGGATTCCCGCGGTGGCGATGAGTTCGGCGAGAGCGCGCCCGAGAAACCAGTGCGCGCTTCTGATTGAATAGCGGACATACGGGATAGTCACCGGCGCTGCCAGCACGACATCGTCGTACGCCGCTCGCGCCGTCACGTCGATCCACCGAGATAGGTAGCGACCACGCGCGCGTCGTGGGCGAGCGCGCCGGCTTGGCCCTGATGGGTGATCTCGCCCATTTCGAGCACATAGCCGTAATCCGCTGTTTCCAGGGCAGCACGGGCGTTCTGTTCGACCAGCAGGATCGAGACGCCGAGATCTCGCAGCGACGCCACGATACGGAGAATCTCGCGCACCATCAGCGGCGCGAGCCCGAGGCTGGGCTCGTCGAGCAGCAAAAGTCGCGGCCGCGCCATCAACGCGCGGCCAAGCGCGAGCATTTGCCGCTCGCCGCCCGACAACGTTTGCGCTTTTTGCCGCCGGCGCTCGGCAAGGCGTGGAAAGCGCTGATAGACCTGCTGCAAGCTTTCCCTCACACCGGACCGGTTGCGGCGCCGCGTGTAGGCGCCGAGCAGAAGATTGTCGACGACGGCCATGTCACCAAATAGTTCGCGCCGCTCGGGCACGAGGCAGAAACCGCGCTCGACCCGCGCCTCGATATCAAGCCGCTCGAGATCGACGCCATCATAAATCACCCGCCCGCGCGAACGCAGCAGGCCGGCGGCGGCGGCCAGGAGCGTAGTCTTGCCGGCTCCGTTCGGACCGATGACGGTGACGATTTGACCGGGCTGCATCGTTAGCCCGACGCCGCGGACGGCTTCGACCTTGCCGTAAGCGACATGCAAATCCTCAATCTCAAGGAGCGCGCTCATGCCACGCTTCCCAGATAGGCTTCCTGCACCCGCGGATCGGCCCGCACCGCGGCTGGCGTTCCCTCGACAAGCTTGGAGCCGAAATCCATCACCACGATGCGATCGACCAGCCCCATCACGAACTCGACGTCATGCTCCACCAGCAGGACGGTAACTCCTTCCTTGCGCAAGCCTCGCAACAAGTCGGCCAGCGCCATTTTTTCCGGCCGGCTCAATCCGGCGGCCGGCTCGTCAAGGACGATTAGGGCGGGATCGGCGGCGAGCGCCCGGGCTACTTCAAGGGTGCGCTGGCGGCCAAGCGGCAGATTGCCGGCAAGATCGTAAGGATTGCCGCCAAGCCCAACGCGTTCAAGCTGAGTCAGCGCTTCGAAGCGGGCGCGGGCTTCCTCGGCGCGATCGAGGCGCAACGCACTCTTGAGAAAACCGGAACGGGTGCGCAGGTAGATGCCGAGCAGCACATTGTCAATCAGCGACATGCTGGGACGCAGCTTGACGTGCTGGAACGTGCGGGCGATGCCGGCCGCGGCAACACGGCGCTGACCGGCGCGGGTGATGTCATCGCCGAGAAACACGATCTTGCCGGTGTCGCTCGCCAGCGCACCGGTGACGAGATTGAACACCGTGCTCTTGCCGGCGCCGTTTGGACCGATAAGGCCGACGATTTCGCCCGCCAGAACTTCGAAGCTGACCTGACTGACGGCTTCGAGACCGCCGAACCGCTTGAGCAGACGCTCGACGCTCAGGAGTGGTGTCCCGCTTTGCGGCATGACGCGCCGCGGCAATGGCTCGGCACCGACAATCGCCGCTGTTGCGCGGCGCGGCAGATGGCGAAGCGCGAACGGCATCACGCCGCCGCGGGCGAATTGCAGCGCCAGAACGTAAATGACGGCGAAGACGACGACCTCGAGCTGCCCGCCATTGCTGGAAAAGTGCGGCAAAACATCCTGCAGGGCATTTTGTAGGAAGGTTATCAGGGCCGCACCGACCACCGCTCCCAGCACATATCCAGATCCGCCAAGGATCGCCATGAACAAATATTGGATGCCCATGCGCAGATCGAACGGTGCCGGGCTGACATAGCGGCTCATATGGGCGTAGAGCCAACCCGACAGCCCGGCGAGAAGCGCGGCGATGACGAAGACGATGAGCCGAATCCTGAACACGCTGATGCCGAGACTCTCCACCATGACGACGCCACCACGGAGACTCCGGATAGCCCGGCCCTCTCGCGAATCCAGGAGGTTGGTGACGGCAATCATGGTCACCACGAGCACGCCCCAGATCAGGTAATAGATTGCGGCGGTGGGCTCGAGCGATATCGAGCCGATCGCGATCGGCGGCACGCCGGTGAGGCCGTTGTGACCGCCAAGCGCGTCCAGATTGCCGAACAAAAAGAATATCGACAGACCCCAGGCGATGGTGCCGAGCGGCAGAAAATGCCCGCCGAGCCGAAGCGTGATGGCCCCGAGCAGCGCCGCCACGACGCCGGTCAGCGCGAGGGCAAACACAAGCCCGAGCCAGGGCGAAGCGCTGTGAACAGTGGTCAGCCAGGCCGTCGCATAGGCGCCAATGCCGACGAACGCCGCCTGGCCGAATGACGTCAGCCCGGCAACGCCGGTCAGCAGGACCACCCCTAGCGCCACCAGCGCGTAGATGCCGATGTAGTTGAGAAGCGTGATCGTGAACGACGCCGCCCAGAACGGCGCCGCGGCGAGGATCGCGACTGCGGCGATGAGCAGCACGGCGTTGCGGCGGACGTTCATCCCTCGACCTCGGCGTCTTCCTCGTCAACTTGGCCAAGCGATAACGAGCGCCATAGCAGGACAGGAATGAGTACGCTGAAGACCACCACTTCCTTGAAAGCGCTGTTCCAAAACGAAGCGAAGCTTTCGAGGATACCGATGAAGAGTGCGCCGATGGCCGTGCCCGGATAGCTCACCAGCCCGCCGATGATGGCACCCACGAAAGCCTTGAGACCGATAATGAAGCCGGAGTCGTAATACAGCGTCGTGGTCGGACCGATGAGAATGCCGGATATGGCGCCGAGCAGCGAAGCAAGTAGAAAGGCCAACGTGCCCGTACTTCCAGGCCGGATGCCGACGATGCGCGCACCGACGCGATTAACCGCGGTCGCACGCAATGCCTTGCCCGACAAAGTGTGTTCGAAGAACAGAAACAGCAGCAGGCTGAAGACGGCCGCCGACGCCACCATCAGGAGCGTCTGTGAACTCACGATCACGGAGCCGAAACGGAAAATCTCGCTGGTCAGCGGTTTGGTGCGGAACCCCTCCGGCCCGAAGAACAAGAGTCCCAGTCCAGAGAGGCCGAATGTCAGCGCGACTGAGACGATGAGCAGGACCAGGACCGAAGCATCGGCGATTGGCCGCAATGCGATACGTTCGATCAGCGGCGCGATCGGAACGACGAGCGCGATCGCAAGCGGTATTTGCGCCCAGGCGGGAAGATTTGATCCAGCAGTCGACCACGCGATCAGGGCGGGGATGAGCGGCAGAACCCCGTAGCCAAAAAGCGCGGTGCCGATGCGTCGTGGATTGCCGCGCCGCCAATGGTGCACGCTGACGACGATGCAAGCCACGACGGCCAAAGTGGCGACGAGATATATCGTGCCGGGCGTGCGGCCCAGTTGCATCGACGCAAGTGTCAGCGCCGAGAATGCGACGATGTCGCCAAACGGAACAAAAACGACACGCGTAACCGAGAAAATGAGAACGAGACCAAGTCCAACCAGCACGTAGATCGATCCGGTAGCGACGCCGTCGATACCGAGGATGAGGCCGATGTCAGGTGTCATGCGCGCCCCAGCGTCTTAGCTCAGCGCTGCGTCGGACCGCACGACATCCTCGCTGCTCGGTGCGTCGAAGCCGAAAATCGCAGGCAAATTGGCTTCGAACCACTCTGGTCGAGTTCCAAGAAAACCATTGCCGCATAATTGTTTCAAGCTTAAAAAGTTACGCAAGAGCGTCCATCGAACGAACAAGGACTGCCGCCAGCACGGAGGTTCTCGTGAACAGACTTTTGCGTATTGTCGGCCCCGCCGCGATTGTTGCGGCGACGGGTTTGCCGGCCAATGCCGCCGACATTACCGTCGGCCTCGTCACCTCCATGACCGGTCCGAGTGCTTCGATCGGCATCCCCTATGCCAAAGGAGCTGCCGCGGGCGTGGCTTACAAGGACGAGGTCGATGGCATCAAGCTCAAGCTCATTCAGCTTGACGACGCATCCGACCCGTCGACCGGCACGCGAGACGCCCGCAAGCTTATCGAGGATGACAAGGTCGATGTTTTGATGGGCGCGGGTAGTACGCCGATCTCGCTCGCGATCACGACGGTCGGTCATGAACTCAAAGTGCCGGTCATTACCCTGGCTCCGGCGAACGTACCGGGCGAACCCGGCTCCTGGATGGTTTCAATTCCGCAGCCGCCGACGCTGATGGTTTCGGTGGTGGTCGATTACATGAAGGCTGCCGGGGTCAAGACGGTCGGCTATATCGGCTTCAGCGACGGATGGGGCGACCTCGTTTACGGTGGGCTGGAAAAGTCCGCTGCACCGGACGATATCAAAATTCTCACCAACGAGCGTTACGCGCGCGCGGATACCTCGGTGACTGCCCAGGCGCTGCACATCGTTGCGGCGGCGCCGGACGCGGTGATGACCGGTGGATCGGGAACGCCCGGCGCGCTGCCGTTCATTGCGCTCCGCGAGCGCGGCTACACCAAGGAAATCTACGGCACGCCGGCGCTGATCAATCCGGATTTCGTGCGCGTCGGCGGTGCCGCGGTCGAGGGCGTGATTGCTTCAACCGGGCCGGTCGTGGTGGCGGATCAGCTGCCCGATACCTATCCAACCAAGAAAATCGCACTCGAATACCAGGCGGCCTACCAGAAGGCGAATAACGAGCCGGCGCGCGGCGCTTTCGGCCCCTATGCATTCGACGGCTGGCTCGTGCTCTTGGATTCGGCCAAGCGCGCGCTCGCCACCGGCGCCAAGCCCGGCACACCGGAATTCCGCGCGGCGCTGCGCGATGCGCTGGTGAGCGCGAAGGGTGTGGTCGGTACTCACGGCATCTACAATTTCACGCCGGGGACCAGCTTCGGCGTCGACAAGCGCGCGCTGGTGTTGGTGAAGCTTGTCGACGGCAAGTGGAAGCTGGTGCAGTAAGCCTAGGGCCCCTTTGGGTTGGTCAGAAACTCTTCGATAATCTCTGGCGGCGCTTTCACGTAATCCGAGACTCGGCTGATGGTGAGCCCCGTCAGTCGCTTGAGCTTGACCGCAAGCTCGGCCATTTTCACCACGATCGGAATCCCGTTGATCACCGGCGCGTGGTCGACGGCGTGTCCCTTGATCGCGGCAAACAACAGCATCGGAATCCCGCCCCCGGGGATCAGCACGTCGCACCCGGCCGCAACGAGCGGCCGCGCCTGTTCTGCAAAAAGCTGCTCAACGTCGGCGGCGAGCGCTTCCGAATCGTAGGCTTTGAGGATCTGCCCTGGCTCGAACGTCATTGCGTGCACGCCGGTGACGCGGCGCTCCAGCCCGTACTTGCCGATCTGGTGGTGAAACCAGGAAATGTAGCGCGGGTTGATGGTGACGATGCCGGTGCGCTGGCCGAGCTGGCAGGCATAAAGCATCGAGGCTTCGCCGAGCGCGACGACCGGAATGTCGACGACCGAACGCGCCTCATAGAGGCCGGCATCCTGGAAGTGGCCGACGACGAAGGCGTCGTAGCCTTCGCGCTCGGCTATCACCGCGTTGCAGATCACTTCTCGGGCGCAGCGGAATTCGACAATCGGATGGGCGTAGTTGTCGTGCGGCGTGATGCCCTTGATATCGACTTTGGTTCCGGGGTCGACGATGTCGGCGAGATGACGCCGCAGCCGGTCCCAGTAAACCTTGCCGTGTTCCTCATCGACATAGCTTTGATACCAGATACGGATCGGGTCCATCGTTTCTTCCTGAACGTGCGCTAAAGGCTGAAGCTGCTGACGCTGGCGCCGCCGCAGACGTAGAGCAGCTGGCCGGTCACGAAGGAGTTTTGCGGATCGGCGAAGAACATGACCGCGCGGGCGATGTCATCGCTGCGCCCAAGCCGGCCGACCGGTATGGTCCTGGCCAGCACCGCGGTACGCTCGCTGTTTTCGGGGACCACCTCCCGAAACATGTCGGTATCGGCAATCGGTCCCGGCGCCACGACATTTACCGTGATGCCGGTCGGCGCCAGCTCGAGCGCCCAAGTTCGCGCCATGCCGATCATGCCCGCCTTCGTGGCTGAATAGGCGGTGCGTTTTTGCAGACCGAGTGCCGCCCGCGACGATATGAGCACGATGCGCCCAAACTGCCGCTCACGCATGCCCGGCAGCACGGCCTGCACGATGAGAACAGCGGCCCCGAGATGGAGCTGGGTGAGATCGTGCAAGTCCTTTTGGCTCACGTCGGCCAGGAGATCCTCCCGAACAGCGCCGGCATTATGCACTACGGTGTCGACGGCGAATTCCCGAGCAATGCTGCCGGCCGCTTGTTCGGTCGCGCGCGCGTCGATCAGATCCACTTCGATCGCGTGCAAGGCCTCATGCGACCAATCGGGCCGCCGTCGCGCCAGTGAAATGACTTCGTAGCCGGCCTCCAGCAGGCTACGGCAGATGGCGGCGCCGATGCCGGCGCTACCGCCGGTGACGATCGCGATCGGGCGTTCGGTCATGTCCGCGCTCACATGAAAAGTTGGATGCTGCGCAGCGCCGCGTCGCAATTGACGAGATCGACGCGTTTCAACTTGATCTTGAGCTTGCCGCCGACCATCGACAATGTGTGGGTCGCCCAGGCGGCATAAAGGTCCTGCTCGTCGAGCCTGGTCTCTACGTAATGCATCGGCGTCCAGGTGACATATTCATTGGCGGTTTCGTCGCGCTTGTCGACTTGCGGCACCTGCAGCACATGGTGACAGCGGCTCTTGGGCTTTTGCGAGAAGGTGCGGTTGCCCTTCAGCCGCTCGATGCGGATCTGCAGCAGCAGCTTGTCCTCGTACATCAGCGAGGTGGCAAGCCGAGGATCGGTCTGGCCCCATTCCAGCGGCATCCAGTAGTGGCCGTCGTCGGCGAACAGATCGAGCCATTCTTCGAAGCGGTGCTGGTCGATCAGCCGAGCTTCGTGCACGACGAAACCGATCAAGTCCTGGTCGGTTGGCGGGTTCATCCAAAACCCCGTCACATTGACATGGTCATGAACTTCGACCAGGCGCGGAACTGATTGCGCATCTGCCGTTCCGAGGTGCCGTTGATGACGGCGGTCTCTTGTTCGATTTCCGCCGGGTCGTACAGGCGCTGAATGTTGACCCACGGGTTGGCGTCGACATGCAGTCCTTCTTGCGCCCGCTCATACATTTCGAGGTCGTCGTGCCCGACGATGGAGGTCGGCGCGTTGATCAGCCGGCTGTAGGTGAGCGTGCGCTCAAGCAGCGCGTCGGGCGCGTCGACTAGCCGGAACGTCCAGGATTCGGCGAGCGTCCGGTCCGGCGCAATTGGCTTGAACAGGCGGATGGCCTGGATCGGACCCTTGACCGTGAAGTTGGGAAAGTAGGCAGTGTTGTGCCGGTTCTCGTCGAGGATCGCCTTGGCGCGCTCCTCACCATAGGCGGCGACCATTTTGTCGAAGTAGCCCGGTATCGCCGAATAATCGGAATGGATCGAGTGGTGCACCCCGGTATGACCGTGACCGTTCGGCCAAACCCGGATGCCCATTTTCTCGAAGAACTCGTAGGGCGACATGAAAGGGGCATAAATTTCGACCGCCGGCGGCTTGCGGTTGCTGCCGGGAGACATCCTCTTCCACACGTCGATCGCCGTTCCCGCCGAGGATTCGTGAGCGACCATCGGATGACAGGTGTCGGTCAGGTTCTCGACCAGCATCTTCCAGTTGCAATTGTGCATATAGCGGAGCACGCCCCCGGCGACTTCCAGCCGGCCGACCGGCGAGCGATCGACCATATTGTCGATGGTCGAGAGGCTTTCGCCGAAAAACTCCTCGAAGTCGGGCCCGACGTCATTCATCTTGGCGAAGACGAAGCCACGATAGTTTTTCACATGGCGGACGGGCGCGATGCCCTTGCTGGCCACGCTCTGTTCCAGCCCGGTGTGCTCGTAGCCCTTGCGCAGCGGGATCGCGAGCAGCGAGCCGTCGGTCTTGAACGACCACGCATGATACGGGCAGCGAAAGAATTTGCCTGCGTTCCCGCAGGTGTCGATGGTGATGCGCGTGCCCTTGTGCGGACACCGGTTGTAGAGGACATGCACGACGCCGTCGGTGTGGCGGACCATCAGCACCGGCTGCCGGCCGATAGTCGTCCCATAATAGTCGCCCGCATTCGGCACCTGGCTGTCGTGACCGACATAGACCCAGGTATTGGCGAACAGATGCTCCATCTCCAGGTCGAAGACTTCCTGGTCGACATACACATCCCGGTGCACTTCCGTCTCTCGCACGAGGCCGTGAACCGCTGCTGCATCGCCGTTGTATTTGTTCATGCGCGGTCTCCTGTATCCCATTCCTCACATATCGAGAACGAGGCGCGGCGTCTTTGCTCTCGACACGCAAATCTGCATCACCGCGTTGCTGGCGCGCTCGCTCTCGCTCAGGATATGATCGCGATGGTCGGGCTCGCCTTCCAGCACGACGACCTGACAGATGCCGCACTCGCCGCGCTGGCAATCGTACATCGGATCAATACCCTCCTCTATCAGCACCTGCAGAATGCTCTTGTCGGGCGGGACTATGAAGGTCAGGCCGGAGCGCTTGAGCACGACCTCGATTTCTGTGTCTTCCGCCATCAGCACCACCCGCTGAAAATCTCGTGCCGAAGCATTTTTTCCGCCGGCGTCCATAGTCCGGGCGGATACTTTAGGCTTAAAATAACCCGGCGCCCGGCTTTGTGCTAATGCAATCGACGCTTCTGGCCGAGGCGACCGGGTTCCCGTCGGTTGGAGGTTAAAGAGCCACTCCCAATGTCCGTAACCGCGAGTAAGCCGCAAAGTGTAACGCCCACGTTTCCCGGGCCGCTTCCCGACGTGTTTCCACCCTCGGAGCGCACCTTGCCAAAAATGCTGGCGCGCCAGGCTGAGCGCTACGGGACGCGCCGCCTCGTGGCGATCGGGGACATGACGCTGAGCTATGCCGAGACCTGCGCGGCGGCCGCGCGTCACGCCGCCGCGCTTGCCGCCGCCGGCACGAAGCCCGGCGACCGGGTCGCCATTATGTGCGGCAACCGCGCCGAACTCCTCCTGACGATCCTCGGATGCGGCTGGCTCGGCGCCGTCGCCGTTCCGATCAACACGGCATCGCGCGGCGCGCAGCTAGAACACATCCTCGGCAATTGCGGCGCGCGTCTCCTGGTTATCGAGCGCGAGCTGACGCCTGCGCTGGCGATGCTGCCGATCGAGAAGCTCGCGCTCAAAACGCTGTGGCTCGTGGGTGATGGTGCGGCGCACGACACCCCGCACCTCAACAGCGTTGATTTCCAGGAGCCGCAGGAAGGCATTGTGCCGCATCCGGTCGAGCCAGGCGACACCTTTGCCATTCTCTACACGTCAGGGACGACAGGCCTGTCGAAAGGCGTATGCTGTCCGCACGCCCAATATTTCTGGTGGGCGGTCTACACCGGGCAGCTTCTTGGCGTCGGCGAAACCGACGTGCTGATGACGACGCTGCCGATGTTCCACACCAACGCCTTGAACAGCTTCTTTCAGGCTCTCCTGAACGGCGCGACCCTCATTGTGGAGCCGCGTTTTTCCGCCTCAGGATTTGTCCGCGCGCTGGCGCGCGAGCGTGCGACGGTCACGTATTTGCTCGGCGCCATGGTGGCAATTCTGCTGTCACAGGAGGAAAGCGACGCCGACCGCGCGCACTCCGTACGGGTTGCGCTCGCTCCGGCGGTGCCCGCGCATTTCTATCGGCGGTTCACCGAGCGCTTCGGTATCGGCCTTATCGACGGCTATGGTTCGACCGAAACAAACTGCGTTATGGGCACCTCCCTTGCCGAGCAGCGGCCGGGAACGATGGGCAAGTTGCTGCCCGGCTTTGCGGCGCGCGTGGTCGACAGCCACGACAACGAAGTTCCCGACAGGCAGGCCGGCGAGCTGGTGCTGCGCGCCGATGAGCCGTTCGCCTTCGCCACCGGGTATTTCGGCATGGCGGATAAAACGGTGGAGGCTTGGCGAAATCTCTGGTTCCACACCGGCGACCGGGTGGTACGCGAAAGTGACGGCTATTATCGCTTCATCGACCGTTTAAAGGACGCCATTCGCCGCCGCGGCGAAAACATTTCTTCCTACGAAGTTGAGCAGGTGATCGTCAGCCATCCGCAGGTCGAGAACGCCGCGGTTTTTCCGGTACGCTCCGAACTCGCCGAAGATGAAGTGATGGCGGCCGTGGTGTTGCGTCCGGGGACGCAGCTCGCGCCTGCCGCGCTGCTCGATTTCTGCCAACCGCGCATGCCCTACTTCGCGGTGCCGCGGTTCCTGGAGTTTGTCGACGCGCTGCCGGCAACCGAAAGCGGCAAGGTGACCAAATACAAGTTGCGGGAACGCGGCGTCACCGCCGCCGCCTGGGACCGCGAGAAAGCCGGATATAAAGTGACCCGCAATTAGGCCGCTTCGGCATCCGCGGCCCGGCGCGAATCCTCGAGCAGAACACCGGATTCGGCGTGCCAGCACAACGTCTCGCGCTCGCCCACCTTGTAGATGCGATCCTGCGCGTGCCGATGCTGCTCGATATGAACATATTGTCCCGGCGCCACCTCAAACACATCGGTCTCAAGCGAGCCAAGAAATTCGCTGGCGATGTATTTGCCTTCGATCCGGTTGGCCATGTCCTGCTTGTCGCCGGTATTCATCAGATCTGCGCGAACCGAGAACCACACGTCTTTGCCGACTGGCACATGCCTTACCGCTGGCGGAACTTTCACGTACAGCAATTGACCGAGCAACTCGACGAAGACGATGGAGCCGCTGCGCGAGCGGATGCGGCCCTGGAACAGGTTGTTGTTGCCGATGAATTCCGCGACGAACTTCGTTCGCGGGTTCTCATGTACTTCGCGCGAGGTGCCGATCTGCTGGATTACGGCGTCGCTCATCACAATGACTTTGTCGGCGAGCGACATCGCCTCCTGCTGTGAATGCGTGACCATGATGAAGGTCATGTTCAGATCTCGCTGCACTCGCTTCAGCTCGATCATCATGGCCTGGCGCAGGTTGAAATCGAGCGACCCCAGCGGTTCGTCGAGCAGGAGCACGGTCGGCCGGCTGATCAGGGCGCGCGCCAGCGCGACGCGCTGCTGCTGGCCGCCGGACAATTCGCGCGGCCGGCGGGTGGCGAAACCCGCAAGCCCGACCATTTCGAGCATCTCCCAAACGCGCCGGTCGCGCACGGTCTTGTCCATGCCTTTCATCTTCAGGCTGAACTCGACGTTCTGAAAAACCGTACGGTGAGGAAACAGCGCGAAACTCTGGAACATCATCGAGGTGTCGCGCAGCGCCGGCGGCAGGTCGGTCACGTCCTTCCCGGCGATGAAAATCTTCCCCGACGTCACCTCTTCGAGGCCGCCGATCATGCGCAGCGTCGTGGTTTTGCCACAGCCGGAGGGCCCGAGCATGGCGACAAATTCGCCGTGCCGTATTTCGGCATTGAAGTCGATGACGGCTCGGGCGCCGCCAGGAAACGTCTTGGAGACTTGCGTCAGGACAACGTCGTACTCAGTCATCGGACGGCTTTAGCCCGCTGATTTCGCCACCGCATTGATCATGTTCCAGACGGACTCGAAGGGAACGTTGTTGAGTGCGCCTTCCTGATTGAACTCGGAGAGCAGCTTGATCGCCTGACGCAAGTCCTCGTTTTCGCCGGCGTGCTCGCCCAACCGAGTGATCGCCTCCGGGAACGGCACCTCGCGCGCCTTTTTGGTGCGCAGGTGCTCCTGCACGAGGGCATTGAGGTGCTCATAGGTCTGTTTCAACGACCCGCCGTTGTATGAGCGACCCAACAATCCCGAAATGCCGTTCGCGCTTAGACGCTGCCGCAATCCCTCGGGCATCGATTGCGCCAATCCTTCGAGCACCTCGCCGATGCCGAACCCTTGCGTGAACAGCCCGCGGATCGTGTCCATGGTGCCGTCGCCGCCGCCATACATCCGGATTTGCGCTCCCGACAGCGCGCTGCCCATGGCCTTGGCCTGATCGATATGAACGTCGCGGTCGGCCTCGATCCGCAGCCGGGCGAGTTCGAGGAAGGTGGCGGCCTCGTTGTATTTCTTGAGCGCCTCCGCCTTCGCTTCCAGACCAGTTGCCTCGGCTTCGAGCTGGCGCTGCGCGTTGGCGATGCGGAGAGTCTCGACTTCCATTTCCGCCCGCCCGCGGGCTCCCGCTTCGCGTTCAATGCCTTCAGCGCCGATTTTTTGCGCTTCAGTCGTTGCCCGAGCGCGGATCATAGTAGCCTCGGCTTCAAGTTCGGCCGCAGCTCTACGGGCCTCCGATTGCGTGACGGTATGCATGCGCATCACTGCCGCTTTGCTCTCCTCGTCAATGCGACGTGCTTCGGCGGCCTTGCCGGCTTCAATGATTTCGATCTGGCGGGCGCGCTCGGCGTCCGCCACCAGCCGCACCAATTCCGCGGTATGTTCGGCCTTCTCGCGCTCCGCCGTGCTGGCGAGGCGCTTGGTCTCCGCGACTTCCAATTCGCGCGTCTTGGCAGCGAGCGCAATCTCGCGATCGCGCTCCGCCTGCTCGCGCGCCAGAAACCGCTCGATGTCGGTCCGCTCGCGCTCGCCCTCCTTGTTGATGAGCGCAATATCGCGGCTCATCTCCTCCAGTTGGGTGGCAAGCGTGCTGCGCACCTCGGCTTGCTCCAGCTCCGAGTCCTTGGCCACCAGCGCTATGCGACGATCCCGATCCTCCTGCTCGCGCGCAAGCTCACGACGAATTTCTGCGCGCTCCAGCTCTTCGGCTTTGGCGACCAGCGCGATCTCGCGGTCGCGCTCTTCCTGGGAGCGGGCCAAGGCGCGGCGGATTTCCGCGGCTTCGCGTTGCTTCGCTTCCTCGATGATGGCGATTTCTTTCTGGATCTGCGCCGCCTCCAGCGCCTGCTGCTTGCGGATTTCCTCCTGCTCGACTTCCCAGCGTCGATCGAGCACAAATCGCTGCTGCTCGCTCAAGATCTGCGCGCGTTCGTCGGAGATCTCCTTTTCCTGCTTGGCCGCCGCGACCGCCTCGTCGCGATCGACCTGGAGAATGCCAAGGCGTGTCTCGAGGCTGCGTTTTCGCACCGAGAGGGCCGTTTCCTCGCTCACCTTATGCCGCAAATCACGTGCCCGCTCCTCGGCTGCGGCGACCGCGGTGGCACGCGCAATCTCGGCTTCCTGCCGTTCACGCTCTTTGCCGGCAAGATCGATGTCCTTCTCGCGTTCGGCGCGCTCACGGGCGAGATTGCGGGTGATTTCGGCGATTTCGGCTTCGCGCGCCTTGTCGATCAGGGCGATCTCGCGGTCGCGGCGCTCCTGTTCCAGCGCCAGTTCCTTTTGCACCTGCGCGACCTCGCGGCGTTTCGCCTCCGCCGTGAAGGCGATATCGCGTTCGGTACGCAGCTGCTCCAGCGCTTTTTCATTCTCGAGCTCCCGCTGCTCGACCGCCAGGCGTTGGTCGAGCACAAAGGTCTGCTTCTCGCGCAGCTGCTTGGCTTGCTCGTTGGCGATTTCCTTGTCCTGGCTGGCACGGGCGACCGCTTCCTGGCGCTCGATTTCCAGCAGTTCCAGTTGCGTGGTGAGGTCTTTGTTGCGGATCGCAACCGTGGTCTGTTTTTCGGTGGTATGAACCTTGCGCCGCGCTTCCGAAGTTATCTCGGTGATGACCTTGAGACCTTCGGCGTCGAACACGTTGTCCGACCGGAAATATTCCTTGGTCGATTGTTCAAGCGAGACGATGGTCACTTCCTCGAGCATCAACCCGTTCGCGGCGAAGCTTTCGCTGACGTTCTCCTTGATTTCCCGGGCGAGGCCGTCGCGGTTCTCGTGCAGTTGCTTGAGCGTCTTGGTGGCGGCAAAGCTGCGCAGACGCACCGACGACTTTTGCCTCAAGGAGGTTGCGGACTTTGTCCGCGTCGAACGTCTTTTCGCCCAGCGTGCGGCTGGCGGTCAGAACCGCCTCCTCGGTGTGACCGACATGAGCATACAGTTCGGTGTTCACGTCGATGCGGATGTTGTCGGCGGTCAGTACCGCTTGTTCGCGCGCCCGGCTGACGGCAAACTTGATGGTCTCTAGCGAGACCCAGGTTATCTCGTGAAAGACCGGGAGCACGATGGCGCCCCGACCTAAGCAGACTTTCGTGCCGAGAAAGCCGGTGCGTATAAAGCCCATATTGGACGGCGCGCGCTTATAGATCCAAATCGAAACGATATAGAAAATCGCGATAAGGATAATCGCGGCGATGAAGAGACTGATAACGACTTCAATCATCGTGCCTTCGCCCCATTTATCAAAGTTCTTGTCTTGTCATTTGTCCATATTCGTTCAGGCCGCGCGCATGGCGCCCGTGGCGCTCGATTTGCGCTCGCCGAAGTCGAACAGCTTCGGCGTTTTTCGATTGCGCCGCATGCTGTCGCGCAGTTCGTCTGTGGCCGGCCGGTCGACCTCGAGCCTGGCGCCGGTCAAGACCACACCATACTCGTCGCGGGCCTTCGCTGCGCTCATCAACTTGCGCGCAACATCATTGCGGGTGCGCAGCGGATCGCGCTCGAGCGGATCGCCCCAGCCGCCAGCCCCGGCGGTGCGAAATATCACGCGATCGCCGGTGTAAACGCGCACGTTGTCCACTTTGGACGGCAGTGGCGAACGGGTGCCGTCTTTGCGCACCAGCCATTTCTCCGAGCACGCACCGGGCCGGCCGCCGAGGATACCCCAGGGCTGCGACAGATGGCGGTCGTCGTGGATCGAGATGTCGCCCTCCTCCAGTAACAGGAATATCTTCTCCACCCCATTGCCGCCGCGGTGCTTGCCGGCGCCGCCGGTGTCCATGATCGTCGAATAGCCCTCGATCCGCATCGGGTAATAGGTTTCGAGATACTCGCTCGGGATGTTCTGGAACAGCGGCCACCAGGAGTGGCCATCCATCCCGTCGCCGATCGGACGCCCGGGAATTCCGCCATAGAGGATTTCCATCAATTGGAACGGCCGGCCGGATTTGTCGACGCCGGAATAAAGGAAATGCGGGCTTGACCCATAGCCGGCCGCCGTCGCCATTTCCGGTGCGTTGTAACTCAGCGCCCCGCCGAGCACGTCGAATTGCCGCGACAGTGTGTGGGTCCGGCAGCCGAGCGAAGCGGGAAATTTCGGATGTACCAGCGAGCCATCCGGCATGGTCACGTGAATGACATCGTAGAAGCCGTCGTTGAACAAGATCTGGGGGTCGAACACCATGATCATGTAGACCCCGATGAACATCTTAAACATGCCTTCGTGCAAATAGAAGTTTATCGGCCCAGGCGCCTGCGGCGAAGTGCCGGTCCAATCGAAATAGGCATGGTCGCCTTCGCGCCAAACCGTCAGCTTCATCTTGAACGGACCGTTGCCGCGACCGTCATCGTCGACGTAATCCTCGAACGACTTAGGCTCTTCGGGCAAGTTCTTCACAATCAGTTGCCGCATCGCGCGGTTGGTCCGATCGAGCAGCGCCTCGCAGGCTTGCTTATAAGTCTCGCGGCCGAATCGATCGCAAATCTCGATGACGCGCTTTTCGCCGGCGCGGCAGCCGGCGATGATCGCCATGAGATCGGAGTAGTTCATCTCCGGCGTGCGGGTATTGTTCATAATGACGCTGAGCGCGGCCTTGTTGACCTCGCCGCGCTCGTAAAGCTTGATCGGCGGAATACGGATGCCCTCGCCGAAGATCGAAGCCGCGTCCGTAGGCATGCTGCCCGGCACGGAGCCGCCGACATCCATCATATGCCCGAACATCGAGGTGAAGCCGACCAGGTCGCCCTGGTGGAACACCGGCACCAGTACCATCCAGTCGTTCAGATGGCTGATCGCGCCGGCGCAGGCATACGGATCGTTCTGCAGGATGACATCGCCCGGCTCGAGCTCGAAGTGTTTCTCTTTGAGCATGTTCGAGACGTAGGAGCCGAACTGCCCGACAATCATGCGGCCCTTGACGTCGCAGATCATGGGAAATTCGTCGTGCTGTTCGCGGATCACCGGCGACATGGCCGAGCGGAACAGCACCGCATCCATCTCGTGGCGGGCGTTGCGGAGCGCATTCTCGATAAGATCGAGCGAAACGGTGTCGAGCCGGCGGCTCTCTCGGGGTTGCCGCGCCGCCGTGGGGCCTTGTTCACCGCGCACGGCGCCGCTCGCGCCTGCGACCGAGGGGCGCGTCCGGGTCGTCCGTTCGGCGCGCGCCTCGGTGGCAATGCCATCGCCGAACATCTCGGCGCAGCCGCGCAGCGCCGCTTCCGTCGCTCGCCGCAGCGCAGCTCCCTCATCGCCGTTCGCCCGCGACGAGCCGAACTGCATCTTCGAGCTGCCGTTTACCGTCAGCTTGCACAGCACGGTCACCGACCCGCGTTCGGTCTTATGTTCGACGACTTCGGATGACCACGCCGAACCAAAGCGGTCATTGAGCGTCGCGTAGAGATCGGTAGGGTCCCCTCCCCCGTGTGAAGCCAGACTGGCGGAGGCCAAATCCGCGGCCGTGGGCGGCCGGTGGGTCGAACCGAGCAGGCCCAATTCCTCAGTCTGCGCCGAAAAAATCTTGTCGAACTGTTGTTTATTGGCCTTGAGCAGGTCGTCGAAACTGACCGTACTGCTAAGCGGGTTGAAGTTCGTCATTGCGTTGGTTCTCTGCGCGCCTTTACGACGCCTTATCGGGTTGGATCAGAATACTCAGATACTCGTCGACCTCGCCAGTGTGATTGGGATGGATGACGGTCGTCGCGTCCATCTGGACGACGATCGCCGGACCGCGGACGCGATTGCCGGCCCGCAACCGGTTACGATCATAGACGTTCGCAGACACGAAACTGCCGTCGAAATAGGCCCGGTGCTGCTCGACCACCGCGGCAGAGGCATCGGGCCCCTCCTTCTCGAACTTCGGCAAATCCATCTTTTGCACCGCCCCGACCCCGACGGCGCGAAGATTGACGAGCTCCACCGGCTGATCGAGCTTGAAGCCATAGATGCGCTCGTGCGCCAAGCCGAAACGTGCGGCAAGGTCGGTGAGCGCTCCGCTTCCCAGCCGCTCGGGATCGATCTCGAGGGAAAACTCGTAGCCCTGCCGGAAATAGCGGACGTCGGCCTCGTAGTTCAGCCGCTGTCGCGACTCTTCAACGCCCTCCTCGCGCAGCCAACCTTTCGCGTCGCGCCCCAGCTTGGTCAGGATGTCAGCGATTTGGCTGGGGTCGGCTTCGTCGATGGTGCGCACAAAAGTCTGGGCAAATTCGTTTTTTACGTCGGAATACAAAAAGCCCAACGCCGACAATACGCCGGGCGTCGGCGGTACGATGACCGGATAACAGCCCGCAAGTATGGCCATGGCGTTGCCGTGCATCGGGCCGGCCCCCCCGAACGGCACCAGTGCAAAGTCCCTTGGATCCAGGCCCTTTTGCACAGTGACCAGGCGCAGCGCGCCGAGCATATTCTCATTGACAATGTCGAGCATACCCTCCGCCGCCTGGTGCAGGTCGAGACTGAGCGCACGGGCGATTTTTGCGACTGCTTCCTCGGCCGCCTTGGTGTCGAGCATCATTTTGCCGCCCAGAAGTCGCGGCGGTAGACGACCCAGCACCACATTGGCGTCGGTAACCGTAGGCCGGTCACCCCCCTTGCCGTAACAGGCGGGGCCCGGCACCGCGCCGGCACTTTCCGGGCCAACCCGCAGCGCGCCGGTCATTGGCACGTGCGCAATCGAGCCGCCGCCGGCGCCAACGCTATGCACGTCAACCGAAGGCACTTTGATAGGATAGTAGCCGATCGACGTCTGCCGCGAGATCGTTGGCTTGCCATCCTGAATGAGAGAGACGTCGGTGGACGTGCCGCCCATGTCGAAGCCGAGCGCTTGCGGATAGCCGGCAAGCGAAGCCATGAACGCCGCGCCGGATACGCCGCCGGCGGGACCGGATAGCATCGTATGCACCGGCGATTGGCTGGCGCGCTCGACGCTCATCAAGCCGCCGTCAGAGCGCACGATATTGACGCTGGGTTGAAATTGCACGCGGCGCAGTTTTTCCTCGAAACCGCTCAGATAGCGCCGCATGCTAGGGCGAACATAGGCGTTCATGACCGTGACCAGCGTACGCTCGTATTCCCGGAATTCCGGCAGGATTTCCGAAGACAGCGACACCGTCATTTCCGGCGCGATTTCCTCGACAATGGCCTTGACCCGCTGTTCATGCTCCGGATTCGCGTAAGAGTGCATCAGCGATACGGTAATGGATTCGGCGCCGAGTTCGATCAGTTCGCGCACGGCGTTGCGGGCCGATGCTTCGTCAAGCGGCGTGATGACCTCGCCGCGCGCGCTGACCCGCTCGCGGATGCCGCGCGTCAGCTCGAGATCCGCCAGCGGATCGGGCTTTTGCATGATGATCCAGCCGGCAAGCGGACCGGGCGTCTGCGAGCGCGCCAGATGCAGAACCTGTTCGAAATTCTCGGTGACGAGCAGACCGACCCTGGCGCCCTTTTCCTCCAAGACGATGTTGGTCGACACCGTCGTGCCGTGAAGGAGCGCAGCGACATCGGAGGCGGCAATGCCCGTCTCGTCGATCAGTTGCTGAATTCCGTCAAGAATTCCGATCGACTGATCAGCAGGCGTCGACGGCGTCTTCAAAAGGCGCATCGCGCCGGAGCGCTCGTCGAACAGAAGCAGATCAGTAAATGTCCCGCCGACATCAATGCCGAGCCGGCTACTCATGTCACCCCCTGCGCTGGTCGCTTCGGAGCGATTTTGCGCCGAAGCCAAACAATCCGACTTGTCGCTCCCACAGGGTCCGCGCCTTTCAGGCGCGCACAAAGGCGCGTTCCACACGCCCATTTTTACAGCTATGGTCCCGGAGCAGAGCTGATAGTCCCGGAGCGGCGACGCGTTGTCAACTCGTTCCATTATGCGTGTTATCGCTTTCAGAACCCCCGTGCGGATTTTGACAACCGCGGGGAATAATTTAACATCCCCAAAGAGCTTGAACCCAGATGGCGAATATGGCGGACGATACAACCAAACAGCAGCAATTCTGGATTGGCGTCGTCGCGGTCATTATTCTCCTCATCTTTCTTTACTTCTATCGCCCGTTCGAAGCTTATCTGCTCGCGCATATCCCGTTCATCCATTTCAGCAATGTGATTTTCTGGTTTGCGTCCCTTGTCGGCATTGTCACCTACGCATTCGCGCATTGGCAGTCGTTTCGCAGCGAGATCTTCCGCAGCGTCACCGAGCTGAATGTCGATACGCTGGTGTTCGACACACTGCAGGCGGCCATTCTCGTGGCGGTGATCTTTTGCGCCGGCGCGACGCTGCAGGCCATTGAGGTTCTGAGCCAATATTTCGTCAATCGCGGGCCCATTTTCGACGCCGCATTCGGCGAAAAGCTGCTGGCCATTTTCTTGCTGGTGATCTTGGCGGTTATTTTCTATTTGCTGCATTATGTCGTGCGCGCGCTGCGGACCGGCTGGCGGCCGCGAAGTGCGCCGCCGCGCGCGCGTTGACCGTCTCCTTTGAGGCGTTCTTAGGCTGATAATGCCACCGGCGCATCGGTCAGGCCGTTGAAGACCGCGAGCGAGCGCTCGATGCGCGAGCGTTGCAGCCCCTGGACGATGAAGATCAGACGCGAGCGCCGGTCGGCGTCGGGCCAGGCTTCCAAATGGCTTGGCGGATGGACGATGTGCTGAACCCCATTGATCAGAACCGGAGTCGGCACGCCAGCCACATTCAGGAGGCCTTTGAGACGCAGCACATTGGCCCCGTGGCGATGTAACAGCATGGTGGTCCAGACGCCGAACGCGGTCCAATCCAACGGCTGATCGAAGATCGCGGCAAAGGATCGGACGTCGGCGGTGTGCTCGTGCGCCGCATGTTCGTCGATTTGCTCCGCCGTCCAGTGGCTTGCCTCGCGAAATTTGCCTTCCGCGTCGTAGATGTCGTCGGTCAGCAATTGATGGAGATCGCTGCGGATTTCACTCGTTTCCAGGATCTGTGCGGAGAGATTGAGCGACCGCAGCCGTACGCGCAGCGCCGCCAACAATGGTCCGCTGGAAATGTCCGCCTTGGTCACAACCAGCCGGTCGGCCATTGATGCCTGTTTGACCGCCTCGGGAAAGCTGTCGAGTTGCGTCGCGCCGTTCACCGCGTCGATTGTCGTGATGATCCCTGACAGTCGAAAATGATGGCGAAGGACGGCCTCGGACAGCAGCGTGTAGGTGATCGGCGCCGGGTCGGCCAAACCCGAGGTTTCGATGACGACACGGCGAAAATGGGGAACCTCTCCCCGCGTTCGCCGCGACAGCAGATCGCGCAATGCCTTATTCAGATCGCCGCGAACGGCGCAGCACAGGCAGCCGTTTTCAAGCAAAAGCGTGCTTTCCGCCACGCCCTGCAACAGATGATGGTCGAGCCCGACTTCGCCGAATTCGTTGACCAGAACGGCGACGTCGGACGAATCCCGCGAACGCAGCAGGCGCTGCAGCAGGGTGGTCTTCCCGCTGCCGAGAAAGCCGGTGATGATGTTGACCGGAGTGAGGTCTCCGTAGTTGGTCATGGGTCCGGCGCTCAAGCTTTCGCGGCGGCGAGCGCGCTCAGGTATTGCTCATCGAGCGGGTCGCATATGCGGCCGCTGATCCGCTCCGCCGCCGGCCAGATTTCGGCAACCGTATCGACAATAGCGGTGCGTCCGGTGCGGCTGGTCAGCAAGTAAGCGTTGCCCGACCAGTCCTTGGCGACAACGCCGTGATATTTCAGGACGGAATTGAGGATGCGCACCCGCGCCTGGCGCTCCCGCAGCCTCGTCTGTGGCTCGGTGCGGCTGGCGAACACTGCCGGTGCACTGGCGCTATCGCTCCAATGGCCCTTGCCGCCGAGCACGCCACACAAAGCACACATGGGCGCTACGGCTAGCCTGCACGCGCCGCTTCGGCGGGAGCGCTCTCCCGCGGATAGCGGCGACGGAAGTCATCGGCAATCTCGTCGAAGGTGCAGAACTTCACGCCGGCATGCTTGGAGAGATAATCGTACATCCGCTCCAGCATGAGCAGAACCTGCGGACGACCGGACACGTCGGGGTGAATGGTCATGGCGAACACGGCATAGTCGTACTCGCGATAGACCCAATCAAACTGATCGCACCAGAGCTCTTCGATGTCGCGCGGCTTGATGAAACCGTGGCTATTGGGAGCGCTCTTGATGAACATCATGGGAGGGAGATCGTCGAGATACCAGCTGCCGGGTATGTCGATCAGATCGGTCTCCTCGCCGCGGACTAGCGGCTTCATCCAGTCCTTCGGTTGCTTGGAGTAATCGATCAACGTCCAGCTATCTCCCACCCGCACGTAAAAAGGGTGGAAGTCGTCGTTCATCAGGCTATGATCGTATTTGATGCCCTTTTTCAGCAGCAACTGGTTGGTGACGGTGGAAAATTCCCACCATGGTGCGACGTAGCCGGTGGGGCGGCGGCCGCTGAGGCGCTCGATCAGTTCGATGCATTTGTCCATGACCGCCTCTTCCTGCTCGGGCGTCATGGCGATGGGGTTCTCGTGGGAGTACCCGTGCATGCCGATCTCATGACCGGCATCGACCACCATCTTACACTGGGTAGGGAATGTTTCGATCGAGTGGCCTGGAATGAACCAGCTGGTCGGTATGCCGAGGCGGTCGAACAGCTTGACGAGCCGGGGTACGCCCACTTCGCCGGCAAAGAGGCCGCGGGAGATGTCGCAAGGCGAATTCTCGCCGCCATAGGAGCCAAGCCAGCCGGCGACCGCATCGACGTCGACACCGATGGCGCAGAATATTTCCTTTTTGCCGCCGCCTCCGGTTCGCTGCATTGATCGCGCGCTTCTGGCCGCATCCGCGCTCCGCGAGGTGACGAGCGAACGTGGCTGATAGCGCGACCCGACAGCGGAACCATAGCCCGCGCGGACTTCCGCCAAATGGTGGACGAGTGCGATTATCGTCGGTCATTGATGCCCCACTGACGTATAGATTTTTCTCAACGGTCGCCGACCGTTCGACCGGCAGCGAACGGACGCGTACGAAACGAACAGTCCCACGTTGGGCGCGTACCGGCAAGAGGTCGCGCCGGCGCGCTAAGCGTCACTGTGCTTGTTCGTCGTCTCTCGACATCGTTGACAACGCCGCGTAGCCGACGCCATCCTCAGTCGTTTTCTGAAGGTCTGGAGGTCGGCGATGAACGACTGGCAAAACAGCACGCGGGCGGATTACGAACGGAAAGGCTTCGCCGGCCGGTCTGGATATGGCCGCAGCCCGGTCCTGCTGGTGGTCGACTTCATCAACGCCTTTACCGATCCGACAACGCCGCTGGGCGGCGACTTCGCTTGGGAGATTAACGCCACACGCCAGCTCCAGGAAGCATTCCGCCGCGGCCGGCTGCCGATCGTCTACACGACAATCGCCTATGCCAAGGATTTGCACGACGGCGGCTTGTTCGTGAAAAAAGTCCCCTCGCTTGCCATTCTGCAAAAGGGCTCGCCGCTGATCGAGGTCGACCAAAGAATTCAGCCTTTGCCGGGCGAGAAAGTCATCGAAAAGAAATATGCGAGCTCATTCTTCGGCACCAATCTGGATGTCGAGCTTCGCTCGCTCGGCGTCGATACCGTCATCATGGCGGGCTGCACCACCAGCGGCTGCATCCGCGCGTCGGCCATCGATTCCCTGCAACACGGCTTTCACACCATTGTCGTGCGTGAGGCGGTCGGCGATCGCGCCGCCGGACCGCATGAGGCGAACCTTTTCGACATCGATGCCAAATACGCGGACGTCGTGCCGCTGGCAGACGCGCTCGATTATCTGCGTTCCTTCGCCGCGAACGTGGATTTCGCGGCCAGGGCACAGGACGATTTCGACCGCTGGTGGCCGCGTGCCCAACGCGCCTGAGCATCGCATGGCAAACACGCAGCGACCCGAACTGTCGTCGGTATTCGACGATATGCTGGTACAGAACAAGAAACGGTTCGATGATCTCTATCGCGGCGGCCGGCTGCATGCCGGTCCGTCCAGTGCGGCAGCCACGGCACCTCTCCGCCCTGAGAGAATTACAGTCCCCTCGCCTGCTATCGCCGCGTCCATTGCGCTCGACCCGGATTCTCCCGCCGTGCGCCGCTTGCGCGAACGCTTCGGCAACGACTGGCGCTACGAAATCCGGGAACGGCAACGCGAGGGTGACGAGGCGATCGTCCTGTGCAAGTTGATTTTCGGCAAGGCGGGCGCGGTCAGGACGCAGTTTGGACGCGCCAAAATTTCGCAAGGACCCGTGGCCGGCGCGAGTGGCGGCGTGCGGTTTAAGATGGGTGCAGCTAGCGCCGAAGGGGACGAAAGTGACGCCTTTCGCGCCGCCGCCGAGGCGGCGCTGATGAATTGCATCGATCTGATCTAGGCTCCGTTCCGCTCATTTCGGTGCAAGCGGTAATCCGGATGAGATGTCTCGCCGCCGTGTGGTCTGCTGAATCCCCACTTCCGCGGGAAGAGCGCTTAATTGCATGTTCAGTGCGCGGCGGTGGCGTTGCGCGACATTTGCCGGGAGGCTTCGCTCTTTTCCGCATACTCGCCGCACCAGTCGTTACCGAATGTTATCGGCCAAGCGCCGACGCCATTCTCGCGCCGGGCGGGCGGGAAGCGCCGGCAATATCCAACCGCCCGTTCCGAGTCTGGCTCGGCGCCTTCCGTCGGATGAAAATGCCACCACCTGCAGCCGGAGCAGACGAATTTGTCGGTTACGGTCATTGCTGAAATTCCTTTCGGTCCTGCATTCAACCACTATTTGTTCGTTCGGCTCAACTCTCTCAGAGGCGGCAAAGTATCAATCCGCTTGTGCAGCGGAAGGTTGCGGCGCCCCGCAAGTGCCGTCGATTTGGTTAGGGGTTGCACGAGCGGGACAATACTGACAATCTTTCATCGAAGATCGGAAAACAAAGGCGTTGTGCACCGGGGTCTTGCACGGCGACGCGGGGGCGATCGAGCAAGACATGGCGCGCGTAGGCGTCGACGTCGGCGGCACCAATACCGACCTCGTACTGGAGGCGGATCATGGCGTGTTCGTCCATAAGGTCGCAAGCACGCCGCACGACCAGTCGGAAGGCGTGCTCAAGGGTCTGCGCGAACTTTGCGACATCTCCGGCGTCCGTCCCAACGACGTCACCTTGATCGTGCACGGAACGACCGTCGCCACCAACATCACCATCGAACACAACGGCGCCGAAGTCGGCATGCTCACCACGCGGAATTTCCGCGACATTCTCCACATCGGCCGCCACAAGCGACCATATAATTTTTCCCTGCATTTCGAAGTCCCCTGGCAGCAGCGCCCTCTGGTCAAGCGGCGGAACCGCATTGCAGTGACCGAGCGCGTCTTGCCTCCGGACGGCGCGATCGAGATTCCGCTCGACGAGAACGAAGTCGCCGAGGCGACCCGGCTGTTCAAACGCCGCGGCATCAAATCGGTGGTGATCGGCTTTCTGTTTTCGTTTCTCAACGACACCCACGAACGGCGCGCCGCCGAAATCGTTCGTGCCGAGATGCCGGACGCCTACATCTGCACGTCGTCGGAAGTCGCCAATGTCATCCGCGAGTACGAGCGCTTTTCGACGGCGGCGATGAACGCCTTTGTCGGGCCCAAGACATCGCTGTATCTCAACAATCTGCAAAACAAGCTCACCGACAGCGGGTTCCGCGCCAATCTGCGCGTCATTCAATCGAACGGCGGCATCGCGACGGTCGAAACCTGTTCGCAGAAGGCGGTCGGCATCCTGATGTCGGGACCCGCGGGCGGGGTGATCGGCGGCCGCACCGAAGGCCTGCTGTGCGGCCGCTCCAACCTCATCACCGTCGACATCGGCGGGACCTCCGCCGACATCAGTACGATTCCCGACGGGCGCATCAAGATCATGAATGCGCGCGATTCGTACGTGAACGGCCATCCGATCCTGGTGCCGATGATCGATCTGGTCTCGATCGGCGCCGGCGGCGGCTCGATCGCCTATATCGATTCTGCCGGCGGCTTCCACGTCGGGCCGCGCTCGGCCGGCGCCGAACCCGGCCCGGCCTGCTACGGCAAAGGCGGCGAGGAGCCCACCGTCACTGACGCGCAGGTAGTGCTCGGCCGACTTGACGCAGACAAGATGCTGGGCGGCGATTTGCCGCTCAATCCCGACCTCGCCCACAAGGCGGTCGAGGCAAAGGTGGCGAAGCCTTTGGGCTTGTCAGTCAAGGATGCTGCGCTTGGCATCATCAAGGTTATCAATTCGAATATGGCGCTCGCGATCCGATCAAACTCGGTCGCGCGCGGCATCGATCCGCGGGAGTTCGCGCTCGTGCCCTTCGGCGGTGCCGGGCCGTTGCACGGGGTCGCGTTGGCCGAAGCGATTTCGGCGAAGGAGATCATCGTGCCGGTTGCTCCGGGCATCACGGCGGCGATGGGCCTTTTGCAGACCGATATGCAATACGAGCATGCGCGCTCGCTCATCGTTTCGCTGAAGCACGCCGATCAAGCCGCCATAGCCCGCATCAATGCCGTCGTCGACGAGCTGGTCGAGCGCTGCCGGCGCGATCTGGAAAAGGATGGCGTGACGGCGGAGCGTCAGAAATTTCAGAAGCTCGCCGAATGCCGATATCACGGCCAAGGCTTCGAACTCCGCGCGCAACTCCCGGATGCCAAGCTGACCGCGGCCAATCTCGGCGACGTGGTTGCGGGCTTTCACCACCAACACCGGCTCGATTATGGCTATCACTTCGAGGATGGCGACGTGGAGCTGATAACGGTCCGCGTGATCGGGCGCGAGGATGTGGTGCCGCTCAAGGTGGGGCGCATCGACCAGGCCGACGGTCACGACATATCCGACGCTTTCCTCTACAGCCGTCCGACCACATTCGACGACGGCCAGACGGTGGAGACGCCGCGCTATAGCCGCGATCGTCTCAAGGCGGGACATCGGATCGCCGGACCGGCGATCCTGATCCAGCACAATTCGACGACCCTGCTGCCGCCCGGCTATGTCGCCGCGATTGCCGAATTCGGCAATCTGCACGTATATCGCGGGGGCTGAAGGCGCGCGTCATGCCCGGAGAAGCGATCGATCCGATCACGCTGCAGGTGATCAACGGCGCCCTGCAGACCATCGCCGAGGAGATGGGGCATGTCCTCTATCGGATGTCGTTTTCCTCGATCATCCGCGAATCCCAGGACCTCGGCGCCGGATTGTTCGACACCGATTTCAACACGCTCTGTGAATCGGAATCGACGCCGCTCCATATCGGCTCGCTTCCCGGTTACCTCGCCGGGATTCGCGATACGCTGCAGGACGGCGAATGGCACGATGGCGATCTGGTTATTCACAATCACCCTTATCACGGTTCGAGCCACTCGCCGGACATCGCCGTCGTCGTGCCGGTATTCCATGAAGGCACGCTGGTCGGATTTTCGGCGAATACCGCCCATCACGTCGATATCGGCGCAGCGACGCCGGGCTTGATCATCGACATTCCCGACGTTTTTGCTGAAGGAATGCTGTTTGCCGGCACCAAACTTTATGAGCGCGGCAAGCGCAACGAGGCGCTGTGGAATTATATCGGACGCAACAGCCGCGCTGCCCGCCAGCTTCAGGACGACCTCGATGCCCAGATCGCATCGGCGCGGCTTGGCGCCAAGCGATTCGCCGAGCTGATGGACCGATACGGTCATCAGGTCGTCCTCGACGCCACGCAGCAACTGATGGATTACACCGAGCGCGTCCTTCGCCAGCGCATTGCCGCCATTCCCGATGGCGAGTACCGCGCCGAAGGCTTCCTCGACGATGACGGCAAGAACCGCGATGTTCGCCTGCCGATCAAAGTTTGCGTCCGGGTCAAGGGCGATGACATCGAAATCGATCTCACCGGTTCGTCCAAGCAGGTCGAAACCGCGTTCAACGTGCCGTTCGAGGGCTCGACCAAGGTCGCCTGCTTTTGTGCGATCCGCTCGCTGCTGCTCGATGCCGCGACATCGGACGTGAAGGTCCCGTCGAACCAAGGATCGTTCCGGCCGGTGAAGGTCACCGCGCCGAAGGGTTCGATTTATAATCCGAAATATCCCGCCGCCGCCGAGGCGCGCTTCGCCCAATGCAACCGGGTGATCGATTTGATCTACAAGGCGCTGGCGCCGGTTTTGCCGAACGACATCATCGCCGGCAGCTCCGCCAGCCTGTCGTTCTGCTCCTATGCCGGAATTCGGCCGAGCGGCGATTACTGGGTCTTCCTCGAAGTCAACGAGGGCTCTTATGGCGGGCGACCGCGCGCGGACGGGCCCGACAGCATCGACAATCTGATGGCCAACACGCGGAATAATCCGATTGAAGACCTGGCGATGCATTTGCCGATGATTTGCGATCGATACGAGCTGCGCGACGATGTGATGCCCGGCGCCGGCCGGTTTCGCGGCGGCATTGGCGTCGTCAAGGCGCAGCGCGTCCTGACCGACGCTTTCATTACCCACGAGAACGAGCGGCACTTCGACGTGCCCTGGGGCATTTTCGGCGGCGCTGCCGGCCAGGTTGGGAAAGTCGACATCTACAATGTCGCCCGGCCCGACGACATCAAGCATATGCCGGCGAAGTTCTCCGGCATGCGCGTGGCGGCGGGCGACGTGCATGTGTTCTATGGCCCTTGCGGCGGCGGCTTCGGCGAGCCACTCGATCGGCCCGCGGCAAAGGTCCTCGACGACGTGCTCGATGGCTTTTGCACGGTCGAGCATGCCCGCGTCGCCTATGGCGTCGTCGTCGATCCCGTCGCCGAGACTGTGGACGAGGCGGCAACCAGGGCACTTCGCGAGCGCATGCGCGGCGCGGTGCAGGCCAAGGCGGTGACGAAGGCCGCACCGTCGCCAAAGACTCCAGTGCTGCCGCAAGCTGCGGAGCCGCCTTCACGCCAAGCGCCAGCCCCGTCGAGACTCATGTCGAGGAGCGGCGCCAGTCCTCTAAGCTCGCGGCGGATTCGTCCGATCGCTGCGGCGCCTTCTGCGCCACCGGTGCCGCCGCCGATCCCAAATCGGAACGGGCGCTCGCTCCGGGAGGCGATCGGCGGACTGCGCGAGGCCTATGGCGACGCCTGGAGCTTCGAGATCGTCGAGCACAGCGCCTATGGCAACACGATCGAGGTCGTCGGACAGTTGCGTGCCAACGGCTCGACGGTGCGCGAAACTGCAGTCGCCAGCCGCGATCACGCGCCGCTCGGTCGGCGAACTGTTGGAGCGCGCGGCCAATGACAGCCTTTGCAAATGCGTCGCGACGCTGACGCGTAACGGCAGCTAAGGCGCTTGCAGCTGATCTAACAGAAAGGTCGAGCATCTTTGGAACAAAGAGCGACAGAGTTCGTGGAGGCGATGGTCATTGTCGCCGTCATCGGCGTGCTCGCCTTCCTGATCGGATTGCTGGCGCGTGTGCCGCAAGGACGACAAGCTGCGGGCGGGCGGCGACGGTCCAGCCGGCGCAGTCGCCGCGCTGGTACGAATTCACGCTCGCGCTCATTCTCCTTGCCGCCATCGCAGCCTTCGCCATCTGGCTCATTTCCAGCGGACAGCAATGGGCTTGGGGCGAGACAATCGGCGATTGGCGATCTGACACGCGCGCGATCATCTTCGCCGCCGTCATGGTCGGCCTCGGCGTCATCGGACTCGCCTTCTCGCTCGCCTACGCTCTGGTTCAGTCCTCGCAGCACCCCGCGACGGGACGGCCGACCGGCGTTAGCGCTGGAGATAGGGCCGGCAGCCGCCGGACTAACGTCCACGCCATCGCCACTACGACTGCTTGGCTTATTCGGCTTGGTCGCTGGCCATCCTGCTGCTGTGCTGGATCGCTCTTTCGCCGGCGGAACAGTATGGACTGCTTGCTCAGCTCCTCTACCCCGCCAGCCTCGGCGTGTCGCTGGTGCTGCTTTTCGATAAGGCAACGCGGACTTGGGGGACCAAGGGCGGCGCCGAGACGGTTCGCGAATGGCTGTTCTGCGACCTGCTCGTATTTCGTGCTGGTCCTCGCCTTCCTGCATCTGCGCAGTCGTCGCCAAGCCCGAAGCCTACGCCAGCAGTTTCTGGGACATTCTCAATGTGGTCCTGTTCTTTGCGGCGTTCTGGCTCATCGACCGCACCGCTTCGCGCAGCCGCTTTCTCGTCGGCTACGGATATCTGGTCGTCCTTCCAATTCTGCTGTTGATCTGGGATACCGTTCAAGGCGTTGCGGCCACTGCCTCGTGGTGGGGGTCGGTGTGGCCGTTTCTCATCCTGGCGGGAGTATTCTTCGTTCTCGAAGTCATCACGCTGGTCGCCTCCAGTTCGGAACGGCTGGTCTTGCCGGTCCTCAAGGATGCGTTGTTCGTCGTGCTCTACGCTGTCTTGTTGATCGTTGCGGTAAAGTCCCATGCGTGAAGCGGCAAAATGGAGCCCGCGCCGGTCGGGGCGACCCTTGCCGTTCGCGATGCGGCGTGCTCCAGTTAGCTGTCAATCTTGCGGGCACCGGGACATTCGCAAATAACCAAGGGGCGCAATTGCAATGGCGGGCTGGCGGCTATTTTGGGCGCTTGTGGGCTATGTGGCCTTCATCGTCGTTTTGATCTTTCTCTATTTCTACAAGCCGTTCGAAGACTTCTTCAACCTGGTCATCAACGGACTGGGCTACGACAATGCCATGTTCTGGGTCGTTCTGATCGCGGCGATCGTCGGCTTCTGCGCTTATCACTGGCGGGCCTACCGGCTCTATATCGTGCAGCGGCGCAGCATCGACGGAATGGTGCTGGCCTCATTGCGCGGCTCGGCTTTTATCGCGATCCTGTTTTGCGCCGGCGCCGCGGCGCAAGCCACGCAAATTCTTTGCGTCTATCTGCTGCAGAGCGAATATACGCTCGGCGCCGAGTTCGGCTCCCGTCTTGGCGCCGTCGTCGCGATGGTGATCCTGACCGTGATCTTCTGCCTGATCTATTGGCTGCTTAAGGTCATACGGCAGAGTTCCGGCGCTAGTGGGACCGCCGATACAGGATCGTATAAATTACAATAAAAAGTCCGATCATCAGCAGCGAGAATATCGTCGATGCGGTGCCGAGCGCGAACAGGGTCGGCTGCACGCGCTGCGTCAACGATGCGTTGATGTCGAGCGGCAACGTGTTTTGTCCCCCGGACAACAGCGTCGTACGGGCAAATTCATCGTACGAAAGCGTGAAGCCGAACAGACCTGCGGCAACGATGCCCGGCAGGATCAGCGGCAGCGTTATCTCCTTGAACACCGTCCATTCATCGGCCCCCATGTCGCGCGCCGCCTCCTCAATCCTGGCGTCGAAGCGGTTGAACACCGCCATCATGACAAGAAAGCCGAACGGCAACGTCCAGATGACGTGAACAGCGAGGCCCGAGTACCACCAAGCGGGCGAAAGGCCGAGCTGATGCAGCATGGTCGCCAACCCGAGACTGAGCAGAGTGCCCGGCACCATCAGCCCGGCCATGACCGCATAGAACAGCGCACCCGAGCCGCGGAAGCGCTTGCGAAAGGCCATCGCCAGCATGGTCGAGAACAGCGCGGTGATGATCATGACCGCCACCGCCAGAATGAGCGAACGCACGAGAGACGCCTTGAGATCGCCGACGGCCGACGGGCCCGTCAGCTTTTCCCACCAATAGAAGCTCAAGCCGCGCATCGGAAAAGTCACGCCGCCCCGCGGTCCTTGAAAGGACAGCGTGAACATTGCGAACATCGGTCCATAGACAAAGATCAGAAAGATCACATAGTAGACGCTGAAGCCCGCCTTGATGCGGGTCTTGCGGCGAGCCTCCGGCGTCGAGCGCGCCATCCTAAAGCTCCTTCCGGATATCGACCAACCGCAAGATGACCACGACGCCCATCATCATCGCTATCATCAGCATGAAGGCGTTGACCGCGGCGAACGGATAGTTCCCGGTGACGTAGTAGCTGAGGATCACGGTGCCGGTGGTCGACGACTTGCCGCCATAGACGACCACGGCGGTCGCGAATTCGCCCATCACCGCGACGAAAATGAAGATCATGCCGATGGCGACGCCCGGCAGCGACAGCGGCGCGATGATCTCGCGGAAGATCTGGAACGGCGTCGCGCCCATATCGCGCGCGGCCTCCAGCAGCGTGCGGTCGATCTTGGCGAGCGAAAAGAAGATCGGTCCGACCGCGAGCACGACATAAAGCTGAACCAGCGCCATCGTGTAGCTGAATTCGGAATAGAGGAAGAAGCTGAGCGGCTCTTCGATAGCGCCGATCGAAATCAGGAACTCGTTGATCAGCCCGTGGCGGCCGAGCATCGGCAGCCAGGCGACCGCGCGAATAAGATAGCTGGTCCAGAACGGCACCATGACCAGCAGAAACAGCGAGAGCTGCCATTTGAAGTCCTGCACCTGCATCGACAGGAAATAAGCCAGCGGATAGGCGAGGACCAGGCAGATCGCCATCGTGGTGATGGTGAAGCGAAACGTGATCCACAGCGTGCGGATGAAGATCGACGGCGTCAGGAAATCCGCATGATGCGGATCGAAGAAGCCTTCGGAGGCGAAGAAGTCCCGATAATGCTCGAGCGTGAAGCCCGGCGCCATGCCGTGGCCGGTCGATTTCCAGAAGCTGAAGACGAAGATGCTGAGCAGCGGAAGAACGAGAAAGACCACGAGCCATAGCGTGGCCGGCGCAATCAGAATGGGCACCGGGAAGCCGGGCTCGCGGCGGTATTTGCGCTTGGCGTCGATCTCGGCCTGCGCCCTGGGCGCGCCGCCGATCAGCCCGCGCGGCGCGGTTTCGGCCGCGCGTTATTTTCGCGTAGTTTTCGACCGTCGTCACGCGTCAACCATACACGAAAACGCCGCCGGCTTTGAGGCCGGCGGCGTCGCTTGCAACCATTCTCAAGCGGCCACCCGACGCTCAAGCGTTGAGGAACTCCGTCCACCGCTTCGTCAGGTAGTCGTTCTCGTCCATCAGCGAGTTCCAGACGGCGATCTTGGAATAGCGGTTCCAATACGAGCCGCCGGTGCGAACGTCGCCCTTCTTGATGATGATGGTACCGAACGGATCCGGCAGGTCTTTCGCCGCCGCCTTGCCGTCGTACCAATAGTCCCATTCCGCGGCTTCGAGGTACTTCTTCGCGTTTTCGGGAATCGAGTGATAGTAGCCCTGACGCGCGACGAACGCCGCCGGCCAGCCGGCGAGCCACCAGTTGATGTACTCATAGGCTTGGTCGAGCTGCTTGCCCTTGACCTTGGCGGAGATGGCGAAACCGCCGTGCCAGCCGCGCATGCCTTCCTTCGGGAAAGCATAGATGCAGGGCACGCCTTCCGCCTGGATCGCGGCGACGGCCGGCGACCACATGCTCTCCAGCACCACTTCGCCGTTCACCATCAGGTTGACCGATTGGCCGAAGTTCTCCCAGAAGGCGCGGAAGTGTCCCGCCTTCTTGAGCGGGATGAGGTAGTCGATCATGAAATCGATCTCGGCCTTGGTCATATTGCCCTTGTCGCCGAATTTCTTCAGACCCAGCGCCTCGATCGCCATCGCACAGTCCATCACGCCGATCGGACGGCACATTGAGCAGGCCGACCTTGCCCTTCCACTCTTTGTTGAGCAGTTCGGTCCAGCTTTCGATCGGGCGGCCGGTCGCCTTCGGGATTGTAGCCCATGGAATTGGCATTGTGGAAGCCGGGCGCCATGGTGACGTAGCGCGAGGGCCCTTGCGCTCTGCTGCCGTGTTCGTCGCAACAGATCCTCTTGTAACGGGGCAGCGCCTTGCCCGATGCTCGACTCCGGCGTCAGCTTTCCGGTCTTGGTGAGATTGGTGACCTTATCCCAGTCCTTGATCTTCTTGGTGTCGATGGGCTGAAACACCTTTGCCGGCCACAAGTATGGCGAGGTCGTGGTAGTAGCCCTCGGCGATCTCGTACTGATCGTTCTGATTCAGCATCTTGCCGATCATTTCGCCGTAGCCCATCGCCTGACCGGCGACCGGGAAATCCAGGTCCTTGGTCGCCTGAGCCTGGATCTCGTTGATCTCGCTGACGCCGAGGCCGATGCTTCGCAGCCCTTCGTCCGCCGCCGCTCGCCGCGAGAAGCTCTCCTACAGCGCTGGTCGCGACGCCGGCCGCAGTGGCCTTCATGAACGATCTGCGCGACCACTTGTCTTGCTGCACGCGCATGCCCGTCTCCTTTGTTTGAACAAGCAAATTTGCGCTGTTTGGATTGAAGCCCGGAGCGGCAGCCTGCGAAAGCCCTTGTGCGCCGCTTCAATTTGCGAATGATACATCAGGACCGGGGTGTGTCAAACGGCCGAGGGGCAGAAATTGAGCGTATTGATCAAGAACGGGCGCGTCGTGACCGCAGTCGACGATTATCACGCCGATATCTTCGTCAACGGCTCGCAAGTGGCGCTCATCGGCAAGGATCTGGTGATCGAGGCGGACAAAAAAATCGATGCTTCCGGCAAACTGGTGATACCAGGCGGCGTCGATCCGCACACGCATCTTGAATTGCCGTTCGGCGGCACAACAACTTCAGATACGTTCGAAACCGGCACGCGTGCGGCCGCCTATGGCGGCACCACTTGCATCATTGATTTTGCCGTGCAGACGCGCGGGACTTCAACGTTGAAAGCGTTGGATGACTGGCACGCCAAGGCGCAAGGCAAGACGGCGATCGATTATGCCTTTCACATGATCGTCACCGACATGCCGGCCGAGCGCATCGGCGAGATGCGGAGCCTCGCGGATAGTGGGGTCACCAGCTACAAATTGTTCATGGCCTATCCGGGCGCGCTGCTGTCTGACGACGGCACAATCTTTCGCGCCATGCGCAAGGCCGGCGAGGACGGCACGCTGGTCTGCATGCACGCCGAGAACGGCATCGTCATCGACGAGCTGGTGAAAATCGCGCTCGCGCAGCGTCACGTGGAGCCGAAATATCATGCGCTGACCCGACCGACGCGGTTGGAGGCTGAAGGCGTGCACCGCGCCTTGTCGATCGCCGAAGTCGCGCGCGCACCGGTCTACATCGTTCACTTGAGCAGTTATGACGCACTGCATGAGCTGCGCATGGCGCAGGCCCGGGGCGTGATGGCGCACGCCGAAACCTGTCCGCAGTATTTGCTGCTCGACGTCAATCGCTATGACGAGCCCGGTTTCGACGGCGCCAAGTACGTCTTGACGCCGCCGCTGCGCGAAAAGTGGAACCACGACGAGCTCTGGGGCGGCCTGCGGTCGCACGCGCTTGATGTGATCTCGACCGATCATTGCCCGTTCTGCCTCAAGGAACAGAAAGAACTCGGGCGTAACGACTTCAGCAAAATTCCCAATGGCGGCCCGGGGATCGAGAGCCGCATGAGCCTGATTTATCACCACGGTGTGAGCCAGGGGCACATCTCGCTCAATCGCTTCGTCGAGCTGACTTCGACGGCGCCGGCAAAGATCTTTGGCTTGTTTCCGAAGAAGGGCACGATCGCGGTCGGCAGCGATGCGGACATCGTGATCTTCGATCCGGCGCGCGAAGAGACGATCAGCGCCTTCAACGGCCGCACGCATCATATGAATATCGACTACAGCGCCTATGAAGGCTTTAAGGTGAAGGGTTACACCGAGACCGTGCTGTCGCGCGGCAAGGTCGTCATTGAGAACGGCAACTACGTCGGCCGGGCCGGCGACGGCGCCTTCGTCAAGCGGCACGCCTACGGCGGCCACTACGCGAATACCCACGCCAACATGGTGCGTGACGTCCTTGCGCCGCGCGCTTCGCTCGGCTCGCCTGGCCGTCGCCATTCCTGACGTTGCGGAAACAATTTTCGCGACCTGACACACGCTAGAGTGGTTTTTTCGCGGGCGACATCTCGCTGGAGCAAGGGAGGGCCGAGTGTGACCGAACGACAGCGACCCAATCTCCGTTCACGGCTTGCCAAAAAAGAGTTGCTGGTCGCTCCCGGCGTTTTCGATGGCATTTCGGCGAAAATCGCCGATCAGATGGGATTCGAAGCCCTCTATATGACGGGATATGGAACCGTGGCTTCACATCTGGGTCTGCCCGACGCGGGGATTGCGACCTACACGGATATGGTCGGCCGTGTTGCCATCATAGCCAACGCGGCAAAAACTCCGCTCATTGCCGACGGCGATACCGGTTATGGCGGATTGCTCAACGTCCAATATTCGGTGCGTGGCTACGAGGCTGCCGGCGCCGTTGCCATACAACTCGAGGACCAGGAGTTTCCCAAGAAGTGCGGTCATATGCTCGGCCGCCGGGTTGTCCCGATCGAGGACATGGTCGACAAGATCAAGGTTGCCACCGCGAGCCGGAACTCGAGCGATTTTCTGATCATCGCACGCACCGATGCGCGCACGACACTCGGGCTCGATGAAGCGCTGCGCCGCGCGGACGCCTATGCAAAGGCGGGCGCCGACATTCTTTTCGTCGAAAGCCCGGAGAGCATCGAGGAAATGCGCACTATCGGACGGAATTTCGACAAGCCGCTGATGGCGAACATGGTTGAGGGCGGGCGAACGCCGATTGCGGATCGCAAGACGCTTGAGGAGATTGGCTATTCGATTGCAATCTTTCCCGCGTTCGGCTTTCTCGCCGCCGGTGAGGCGCTCCGCAAGGTGTATGGGCATTTGAGAGAGCACGGCTCGAGCGTCGGCAGCAATGCACCGCTCTACAAATTCAGCGAGTTCAGCGATCTGATGGGATTTCGCGCCATTGCCGAATTCGACGAGACTTATCGACGATAAAGTCTTCTACCCCATAGCGGCCCGATGACGGAGTGACCGCATGCTTGAAGAGACTGATCGCCAAATCGACAATGATCGGGCCCGCGTCACCCGTCACCGCTTGGCGCCGGGGACACACACCGGCTTTCATCGTCACGAGTACGACTATGTCGTCGTGCCGGTGACGGCGGGACGCATGCGGATCCTGGAGGCGGGTGAGGAGCGGTTCTCTGATCTATCGCCCGGGGTGGCGTATTTCCGGCCCGCCGGCGTCGAGCACGATGTATTCAACGGCGGCGATCAGGAACTCATTTTCGTCGAAATCGAGCTCCGCTGAATGTTCCGCTTGCGCGGCGATCAGGCCGGGACCAGCCGGAAAAACTCCCACTCGGTAGGCGTCTGCTTGAGCACATTTCGCCAGCCGCCATTAGTGTTGTGCTCACCCGGCCTGACACGCCGTCCGGCAAAGCCGAACTCTGCACCGGTAGAGGCAAAGGGGTACGGGGCCAGCGCGTAAACGCCGCTTTCGCGCGGCTCGACGGTCACAGTTGTGTCTTCTGTGGCGGTCAGCGGCACGTGCTCAAACGCCTGCCGCGCTCGCTCGCTCGGATGAATCCGATTGAAATAAAGCGCAAGCGTGTCGATGAACTGCAGCTGCTTGTAGTTCTGAAATAGCTTTTGCTCGTCAAGCCAGCCGGATAGTTGCGGATCTTTCCCAATCTCTTCCTTCAACCGCTTCTGCCGGTCGAGTTCGCCGGCCAGCATGCGCTCCGCCAGCGGCCTGTCCTGCTGCGGAATCTTGTCGATAAGCACAAGACTGGAAAGACCGTAACGGCCGTTGTAGAGGCCCCAGCTGTGCATGCTGGACATCAGGCCGCAGTACGGGTGCTGCCGCTCGTTGAAATCGGGCGACTTACGGCTTGTGACGGTTATGTATTCGGCGGGCGTTTCGACGAGATTGTATGGCAGGCCGGTCCGTTCATCGGTAACCGGATCGCGGTCAAACTCGGTCCAGCCAGCGTCGTGATGGGAGATGACATAAACCATCGGATCGAGCGGCGAGAGCGGCTCGAACCGATCGTTGCCGAATGCGCGAGCAAGCTGCGCGCAGAGCGCGGTGTGCTCGTACATCATCACCGCCAATCGCGGTGTGCCGGCAGGTGCGGTTTGAACGATCATCGCTTGGCCTAATGTAGGCGACTTTGCTGTTCGCGTTGAAGCGCAGATTTAGGTCCGCGCCGCTTCCAGCATTCACTATCGCTCCGGCCGACGCTATGGTCAAAGCGCGCAAGGGCGGAGAAGTGGGTAGACCGGGGCGGCGATCGAAAACGGGACGGCTGACGTCCGACCCGCGGCGAAACGATTGAGTATGGGATGAGCTTATGAGCTTCGACGGAAAACGCGTCGTCATCTTGGGTGGCAGCTCGGGGATTGGCCTTGCGACTGCCCAGGCGGTCGCAGTGAAAGGGGCTTCGGTCGTAATCGCGTCGAGCCGCAAGGCGCGGATCGACGAGGCGCTCACTACGCTGCCAGCCGGCACAGCCGGCCACGCGCTCGACCTCACAAACGAGCAAGCGGTGAAAGCATTCTTCGCCGGGCTAGGTCTGTTCGATCATCTGGTGTACACGGCCGGCAAGTCACTGCGGCTTGGGCCTCTGGCGGACACCGACATTTCCGCGGCGCAGGCGTTCTTCAATGTGCGGTATTGGGGCGCCTACATGGCCGCCAAATATGGCAGCGCCAGCATACGGCCGGGCGGCTCGATTGTTTTTACATCCGGCACCGCCGGTGCACGCCCACGGGCCGGCTGGTCGCTCGGTGCCAGCGTTTGCGCCGCCATGGAAGGATTGACGCGCGCTCTCGCCATGGAGCTCGCGCCGATCCGCGTCAATATCGTGGCGCCGGGTATGGTGAAGAGTCCGCTCTGGGCCAACATGCCTGAGGCGGACCGCGAAACGCTGTACCGGCAAACCGGACAGAGGCTTCCTGTCGGTCACGTCGGCGAAGTCGAGGAGATTGCGGAAGCCTATCTTTATCTGATGCAGCAGACCTATTGCACCGGCCAGGTGCTGATCGTGGATGGCGGCGGCGCGCTCGTGTAGGGGCAGCGGAAAGCCGCCGCACACGATTTAATCCGCTGACTGTTTCTCGCCTGCGCCATCACCCTTGTCGAGCGCTCGCGGGATCGCGAGGTGAAATTTGGTTTCCATCTGATAACGATGGCCCAAGCGGAACAGCAGAGACTCGGAGAACGGACGGCCGACGAGCTGGAACGATGTCGGCATGCCGTCCGACGTGTAGCCGCACGTGACGCTTAGCGCCGGCAATCCGAGAAAATTGATGACCCGCGTATTGCGGGTCAGCGAGACCACCATTTTCAGATAGGCCGGACCGTTGCTGTAAGCGGTTTGCGCCAGTGTTGGCGTCGGAATCGGCAGCACCGGCGTAAGCAGAACATCTACTTTTGAGAATACGGAGTCGAGAAACTCCTCCAACGCGAACACCCGGTACTGCAGGGCGTTAATGTAGTCGGAAGCGGAAATAAAGAACCCGGCCTCAAGGCGCTTGCCAACTTCCTCCGAATATTCGGCCGAACGGTTGCGCTTCCACGGCCGGTGATTGGCGGAACCTTCCGCCTTCATCACTAGCGGATGCAGATCGGACGCAATCGCCACTGATGCGGGAATGTCGACGGCGATGAGAGTACCGCCGGCCTGACGGAACACATCGAGACTCGCCTCAATGACCGTCCGTACATCGGGGTCCAAATCCTGGTCGAAGTGGCCTTGGGGGATTCCAATGCGTATGCCGCTGACCGCTCTCTCAAGCTCCAATTCATAGTTGGGGACCGGCGTTGCAGCAGCGCTATCGTCCAAGGAATCTCTGGCCGGCAATCGCCTTGAGAACGCGGGCGGCATCTTGCACGGTCCGGGTCAGCGGACCGACGCAATCGAGCGACCAGGACATCGGCATCGCGCCGCGGCGACTGACCAGACCGTTGGTCGGCAGGCAACCGACAATGCCGTTGGCCGCGGCCGGGCAACGGACCGATCCGCCGGTGTCGGACCCGAGCGAGGCGTACACCATGCGGCTGGCAACGGCCACGCCCGAGCCGCTCGACGAGCCGCACGGCACCCGATCATGATCCCAAGGATTGAGAGCGCGTGGCAAATGGGCGTTGAAGCCGTGCGGCCCCATGGCGAACTCGACCATCGCCAGGCCGCCGAGATCGATGGCGCCGGCATCGTCGAGTTTGCGCAAGACGGTTGCCGTCGTTTTGGCGGGCTCGTTGCTGCGGATGCGCGAGCCGCAAGCCGAGATGCGGCCCGCCCGATAATACATATCCTTATGCGCCATCGGCACGCCATGCAGCGGCCCCAAGGCCTCTCCGGCTGAGCGGGCGGCATCGAGCGACCGCGCACGCGCCAAGGCTGTTTCGCGATCTTGCCAGACAAATGCGTGATGAACCGGATCGAGCCTGTCGATTTGTTGGAAGCTCGCCTGCAGCGCTTCAACCGCCGAAACTTGCCCCGCTTTGATGAGGTCGGCGGTTCCGCAAAGAGATAGGTTATGAAGTTCGTCCGCAAGTCGTCGCGTCATGGCGCGCGTCACGCTTTTCGCGCCCGAAGCAGAGCGGAAAATTCCGCCGGGTCGCGATCGAAATCATGGACGGCCAGCGTCGCTTCCGCCGCTGCGCGAAGCTGGTTCAACTCGACGGCCAACTCGCGCCACCGATCCTCACCGATGGGGATGCGCTGAGTTTCGTCATTAATCGCCTTCAGCAACTCGGCACTTATCGGCATGATCCATTCCCCATTTGATCCGTTCTCATTGCATTGTCCCCGGGTCGTCGTCTAGCTCAGCTGCGGCCATTGGTGAGCAAACCCCAGATTTTCCTGCAGCGTATAGGCGAAGCGAAGCAGGATATCTTCTTCAAACGGGCGCCCGACAATTTGCAGGCCGATCGGCAGCCCGGATTTTGTCCAGCCGCACGGAATCGATAGCGCCGGCAGACCAAACAGCGACATGGTCGCGGTCGGGGCCATGTAATCAATGATGCTCGCCATCGGCTTGCCGTCGATCAGCAGGACGTCGCTTTGCGCGTTGGGAAATGCGGCAATGCTGGTGGTGGCGCAGAGAAACAAATCATAGTCGCGGAAGAAACCGGCAACGTTGCGCCAAATTCGGCTGCGCTCTTCCTCCGCTTTGAGATAGTCGTCGGCCGAAACGTTGGCGCCGCGCTCGATGTTCCACACCACACTGGGAGTAAGCTTGTCGCGGTCGCTCTCGAGCAGATGCCCGAGAGTGCGATAAAGAATAGAGCCGCGCAGGCGCATGAAGGCGTCCATGGCGCCTTTGAAGTCGGGGCCGGTTTCGTCGAGACGACGATAAAGTCCGGCAATCTTGGCCACCGCCGCTTCGAGCACCGGCCGTACCTCGCGGTCGATCGGCACCAGTCCGAGATCGAGCTGCGCCGCAATTTTCAGCTCGGATAGCGGCTCAGGCCGGAAATCCGGCAGAGCGAAGTCGCGGGCCCCAAGCGACGTCGGATCGTCAGGATCGGGCCCCGCAACGACCGAGAGCAGGAGCGCGATGTCTTGCACATCGCGCGCAAGCATGCCGTGGACGTTGAGATCGTCCCACAACAACGGCTTGGCGGGATTGGGAACCCGGCCGGCGGTCGGGCGCAGGCCAACGACGCCGCTGAGACTCGCCGGCATGCGGCAGGAGCCGCCGAAATCCGTGCCGTGGGCAATGGCCGCCATGCCGGTGCATACCGCCACCGCCGAGCCACCACTCGAACCGCCGCTTGTCCGGCTGAGGTCGTACGGGTTTGCCGTGGGCCCAGCCAGGCGGTTCTGGCATATCGCGCCGTAGCCGAATTCGGGGGTCGTGGTCTTGCCGATTACCACGCCGCCGGCCTTGAGCACGCGGCCCACGAAGAGCTCGTTTTCCGTGGGTATGTTGTCGGCGTAGATGAGCGATCCGTAGGTCGTCCTCACTCCGGCGGTCGCTATCAAATCCTTGAAAGCGATCGGCAGCCCGTGCAAGGGCCCGCGTTGTTCGGCGGGCATGGCATCGAGCCGTTCTGCGGTTCGGCGCGCACCCGTCTCATTGATTGTCATGAACGCGCGAAGGCGCCCATCCAGAGAGTCAATTTTCTCCAGGGCGGCTTCAACGAGATCGATGGCGCGGATGGTTCCTTGGCGCGTTCGCTTGGCAGCTTCGACGGCTGAAAGGTTGCCCAAGACGTTCATTTGGCGATCCCGTTCGCGCCCTCAAGATGCACGCAGCGCGCCGAAGACGCCCGGGTATTTGAGGCGCCGCTTCACAACTCGCCTTTGAGGAAGGCCGCGACCACGCGGCAGTTTTCTTCGGTGCCATCAAACAGTGTCGAATGACTGGATCCCTTAATCACGTGCTTCTTGGCGCCTTTGATGTGTTGCGCGAGATATTCCTGCCCGGCGCCGCTCTCGCCCTGCTGCCAGGGCGTCATCATGTCCTCGTCCCCGCCAATGACGAGTGTTGGCGCGGTGATCATTGGCAACAGCGGCCGCAGGTCCATGTCGATCATGGCCTGGCAGGCCCGCTTGAAGACGTCCGCGCGATTGCACTTTCCCAAAATGTCCTGGATCATATCCACGGCACGGGCTCCGTTTGGCCCGTCCAGGAAGCGGCGCGATAGCGCCTGCATGGCGATAAGCTCCGCCAGGGTGCGCGATCCCACACCAAACCGCTCGGCGATGTCGATCCAGCCGCGAAAAGTAAGGACGCCGGCATAGTCGAGCTTGGCGGCGGAACAGTTGATGACCAGGCGCTGCGTGCGGTTCGGATATTTGGCGGCGAACTGCTGCGCCACCATCCCGCCCATGGAGGTGCCATGGATATGTGCGGCCGCAAGGCCGAGATGGTCCATCAGCCCGGCGACGTCGTCCGCCCAAACTTCCATACTGTAGTGCTGAAATGGTCGCTCGGATTCACCGTAACCGCGCATATCAAAATCGATACAGCGGAAGGTCCGTGACAGGATCGGCGTCGCGGTGGCGAAATTGAAGTGCCCAAAACCGGCGCCGTGGATTTGGATGACCGAATCGCCGTCACCAGTCTCCTTGTACCAAATTCGGACCCCATTGATCCTCGCGTCCGGCATGCGTTCCCCCGCCGATGAGCAGGCCTTGGACTGCGATGCAAAGGCGTCCGGAAGTCAAGTCCCGGTCGCGCTAAACTGAAAGGGGCCGCGGCCGATGTCCTTACTTATTGCCGCGAAAGGCCCACTACCATCTTTCGCCATGGAAGCTTGGATGCAAGCCGAGCGTGAAAGGTGTCCGCTGAAACTTCGTGATTAATTATGCCTGCTGGCGCAGTAATTCCGCCAGCTTTGCAATATTAGCGGCAATGCGTCGAGCTTCATCGCGCGTGAGCAACTCAGCGGCCGAGGAATGCCCTGACGCGCTTTCGTAGTACACGTAAGCCAGGGCCTGGTCACTTTGATCCTTCACGGCAAAGCGAGTGCCGTTATCTTCGACGGACCACGGTGGCAGCGATACCGTGCTTTGGCATATGCCCGATAGAACACCAGGGCAGCTGCGAACCGGCCACATGGGCCGCTCGCGTGTCCGTGGTGCCTTTGCCAGCACATTGGTCATCGCCGCTCGCCGGGGTTCCAAAGCCTGTCCACCATCAGCCGCTATACTGATGTCCGTCGCGCGCAGCCTCCGCGCTCTACTTGACGGCGGGACATGGCTACCGCCAGCCCCGAGGGGGTGATGTGATCGTCAGCACAGTTTGCCGGCTAACCGGCAAATTCGGATTCTTGCGGACTTTCGTAAACGTTGAGGCCGAAACATCGATAAAAGTAGCTATCGAAAATTAGGACTCACAAAATTTCAGGCCACCATTGACCATGGCGGCCTTTGACGGAAGCATACTTTCCGCCATGCGGCGGGAACCGGATGCGCGTTCCTCATTGATGAGGCGCTTGTTCTGACGGCACGGTTGAAGCAGCCGCAACGGCGCAGACCCACCAACCGAGACCGTTGGCGGATCGGCGCCGCGCAAACGAACCAGCGAGTTTGTTGCGCTTCAAGCCGCCGCGAACGGATGCTTGACCTGGTTGCGCTTCGAGGTGACGGCGGAAGCCCTTGGTTCGCCTTTTACCGCGCGGGCAATGGATTCTTTAACGGCGCGATAATTGTAGTCCTGAATTTTCTTGTCATCCGCCGCGTCCCAGTGAATGAACACGCCGACGCAGATGAAAAGATCGTTGGCCTGGCTAAGCGGAATCACGCCCTCCGCCACACTGTCGGCGACCGCCTTGGCGACTGCATGTTGCGCGGGGCCGAACATCTGCACCGCCTGCTTTGCATTTTTGATCGTCACCTTGTTGAACATGACGGTCGCCGGCTTGCAGAGGAGATTGGGCGCCACCACGGCCAGCAGCGCCGTGAAGCCGTCTTTGTTGTTGGTCAGGCATTTGGCGAACGCGGTCTCGGCGGCACTGCCGCGCGGTCCGATAATGAGATCGATATGCGCAACCTCGTTGCCGTCGCCTATCAGCGACTCACCGACGCAGACGCCGGTTATTCTGGTCGTTGACGTTGGTGCGGCCGCCGTCTCGGACGCGCCCGAGCCGGTCAACAGGTTCCAGAGTGCTCGAAAAACCATTTTCCTCCCCCATGTTCGGCCGCAACTTCGCACGGCTTTATGAACCTCAGGAGGCTACTACCATAACAGGCATTGGTCCATCCGGATCATAGGTTCCAAGCTAGCCGCGGCAGGGCGAGACCCAGGGCCGTAAAATGCGTCTTCCACCGCGATTACAGTCCCTGCAGCCGAGGGCCCGGAAAACATGCGTTGGGCTGCATCCCCTCTCCGCCACGATTTTCGCTCTCGATGCCTTACAATGTGCGCACTTGATCGGGATCAATTCCACCTGGATCTGCGGCCTGCATATTTGCGCGCATGATTTGTTCCATCGCCCGAGCGGGGTACATTGCGGCGCTGAGCGTCGTCGTCGTTGCCATTCTGGGCTTTGGGTCATTGCGCGCGCAGCCGCAGTACGGTCCGGGATTCAGCGCGGCGTCCCTCACCGCCGAGCAGGTCGATCAGTTGGTCGCGCCGATAGCGCTATATCCGGATTCGCTGATCGCACAGATCCTGATGGCCGCGACCTACCCGGCCGAGGTTGTCCAGGCAGACCGCTGGCTGCGGATTCCCGCCCACGCGGCACTCACAGGGGAAGCATTGACGACAGCGTTGCAGCAACAGAATTGGGATCCGAGCGTCAAGTCGCTCGTTTCCTTTCGCGAACTTCTGCACATGATGTACGCCAATTTGGATTGGACCGAGCGGCTCGGCGATGCCTTTCTCGCCCGGCAGGCGGACGTCATGGATGCGGTGCAACGGTTGCGCCAGCGCGCGCAAGCCGCAGGCTCGCTTGTTTCGACGCCGCAGCAGCTGGTCTCGACCGAAGATCAGGAGATCACGATCGAACCGGCAAATCCGGAGGTCATCTATCTGCCGGTCTATAATCCGTGGTGCGCTTACGGTGCCTGGCCTTATCCCGATTATCCGCCCTTCTATTTCGGAAGCTGGACGGGTTATTGCGGCCCGGCCGACGGCGTTCTCGCCTTCGGCGGCGGCATTTACCCGGCGTTCGGTTTCTGGGCGTGGGGCCGTTTCGACTGGCGTCGCCACGAAATTCGGATCGACCGGGAGCGATTTCAACAATTCCACACCGGCCATGAGCCGCCCGGAGGAGCCGGCGGAATTTGGCAGCACGACGCCGCGCATCGCCGCGGCGTGCCTTATCGCGACCCGGCGACGGCCGCACGGTTTCCCAATCCGACGCATCCACCGCCGAACGTTGTCCGCGGCTTCAGTTCGCAGCCGTCGATCGTGACTCCTGAGAGGCTCCCGAGACCTTCTGTTAGACCAGGGCTGGCGCCGATCGGTCCCCCTCCCGGCGGGTTGGCTATGCCCCAGCGTTCGCTCCCTCCAGCTTTCGAATCCTTCGGTGGAGGCGAACAGGTACGCGGCGAAGCGGCTCGCGGATTCTCCAGCCGCATGGCGTCTCCTGCGCCCAGCTTTCATGCCGCACCGATGCCTAGTTTTCACGGCGGTGGGGGTTTCGGCGGGCACCGATGAGGGTTAGAGCGATGTCGGGAAACACGCCTTACCGGCTGTTGGTTGCGTTGCGAGTTGGGATTGCAGCGCTCGGCCTTATCGCGATCGCCGCAGTCGCGGCAGCGGCCGCCGCCACGGCGCAAAAAACCTTCGCTACTCCGGCGGCCGCGGTCGATGCGCTGATCGCTGCGAACCGCGGCAATCACCTCGGCGAGCTTCTCACCATTCTCGGGCCGGACAGCGCGAAGCTGATCCACTCCGGCGATCCGGTCGCCGATGAGCACGGCCGGACGCGCTTCGTCGCCCATTACATGAGGGGCACAAGCTCGAACTCGACGGTGAAAGCAAAGCCATACTGATCGTCGGCAAAGACGAATGGCCGTTTCCGATCCCGCTCATTCGCAAGCACGGCCGCTGGAGCTTCGACACCAAGGCCGGCGCCGACGAGATTCTCAATCGGCGCATCGGCCGCAACGAGCTCACCGTCATCCAGGTGTGTCGCGGCTACGTCGCGGCTCAGCGCGAATATGCCGCCATGCGCTTGGGCCCCGGCGGCACCCCGGAATACGCGCAACGCTTCATGAGCACGAGCGGACAGCGCGACGGTCTCTATTGGCCGGTCAAGGAAGGTGAAGCAGAAAGTCCGTCAGGTCCGCTGATCGCCCAGGCTCGCGCAGCCGGCTATCAGCCCGGCACGCCGCATGTGAAACCGCGCCCCTATTACGGCTACTATTTTCGAGTACTGACCCGACAAGGAGAGAACGCGTCCGGCGGCGCCAAGAATTACATCGTCGATGATCATATGACAGGCGGATTCGCGCTGCTCGCCTATCCGGCCACCTATGGCGATTCCGGCATCATGACCTTCATGGTCAACCAAGCCGGCATCGTTTATCAAAAAAATCTCGGCCCGGATACGCCGCGTAGAGTTTCTCAAATATCCCAGTACGATCCGGACGCAAGCTGGCAGGTAAGCGAGCCATAGGACATTAGGCGAGGCAGTCGGGCTCAGACGCCGGTCCGAAAGCGCGTCATGACAATGATGATGGCAATCTGCATCACGCCTTGCAGCGCCACGGCATAGAAGTACCGCTGCATCCAGGTGCCGATCTTTTTCATGTCGGGACTGAGCCGTTGCAATTCGAGGCAGACGAAGAGGTTGACCGGGAGCAGGAAGCCGAGACCCTGGATCGTCATCAACGTCACCAGCGCCAGCGCTGCGATCACCCAACCATAAGCCGGCCATTCGAGCGCGGTGTAGCCAAGCTTGACCGCCAGGAACCAGCCCGTGGTGCCGGCGATGATGGAAAGCGTCGGCATGAGAAAGAGCGTCCGCGGAACAAGCCGCCGCACGATTTCCCGCCGCACTGAAAGATCGACCCGCCGCAGCACTGGGCCCAAGACAAAGCCCATGAAAAGATCGATGCCGGTCCATAACAAACCGGTGAATACATGGACGAAGTCCAGGAACCAGAAATTGCCCGCGACGATCGCTCCGATCATGACGGCAAGTGCGCTCAGTGCCCACCAGAGATAATGCCAGCGGATGAGGCTTCCGGGCGTGTCGACGGCGGCGACGGTCATCCGCTCTATCCTTGATGCAAGACGCGAAGCCTATACCGAGCGCTGCGCGCGGTCCTTCTCGTTTTGCGCCTTGATCGCGTCGCGCGCGGCGTGCCACTGCGCGTCGGTCCAGTGGCGCAGCTCATAGAAATTGCCGCCGGTCGCAAGGCTTTGCCCGCCGTCGAGCGCGATGGTCTGTCCGGTCAACCAGTCGCAGCCGTCGGAGATGAGGAAGGTCGCAAGATTTTGTAGCTCCTCCATGCGGCCGACCCGTCCCATTGGATTGATGCGCTCGGTGCGCGATCCCGGCACGCCGCCCGGATTGAGCCGCTTGCCCGCGCCCTCGGTCGGGATCTCACCGGGTGCGATGGCGTTGAGCCGGATGCCGTAGCGGCCCCATTCGGTAGCGAGCGACATGGTCATGGCATGAACCGCAGATTTGCTCATGGCCGAAGGCACGACATAGGGGCTGCCGTTCTCCACCCACGTCACCACGATAGAAACCACATTGCCGCGGTGCCCGCCGGCGATCCAGCGGCGCCCAACCGCGTGCGTGACGTAGAATGTTCCATGCATCACGATATTGGCGATGGCGTCGAAACCGCGCGCGCTCAGATCCTCGGTACGCGAGATGAAATTTCCGGCGGCGTTGTTGATGAGGTCGGTGAGCGGGCCGGCGGCGAAGATATCGGCTATCATCGCATCGACTGCCGCGGCATCGCGGATGTCCACCGCATAGCTAGAGACACTGCCGCCATACTTGCTCATGAGCTCGGCGGCCGTCGCCTCGCACACCGATTTTCGGCGTCCGCAGATAAAGATTTCGGCACCGAACGCCAAGAATTTTTCGGCCATGCCCTTGCCCAGTCCGGTGCCGCCGCCGGTCACCAGAATGCGCCGGCCGCGCAATAATCCGTCTGTGAACATAAATCGCCCCTCCCCTTATTCGCCCTTTTGCATTAAGTGCGGTCGCGTCTTCCTCGGCGACCTCGACGCCCTATCTCCGTCAAACCCCGAGATAGCGATGCTGGATGTCGCGCGCGCCCGCCAGCTCCCGGGAAGTCCCGGTCCAGACCACGCGGCCGCGTTCGATGACGTAGTGGCGGTCGGCAATGCGGGTTAGCGCGTCGACATTTTTGTCGATGACCAGGATCGATTGCCCCGCAGCGCGGAGAAGTTCGAGGCAGCGCCAGATCTCGTCGCGGACCAGAGGCGCAAGCCCTTCGGTCGCTTCATCGAGAATGAGCAGGCGCGGGTTGGTCATCAGCGCGCGGCCGACCGCGAGCATCTGCTGCTCGCCGCCGGACAGCAGGTTAGCCATGGTACCGGCGCGCGCCGCAAGCCGCGGAAACAGCGCAAAAATCTTCTCCAGCGTCCACGGATCGGCGAAGCCGCTGCGATTGGCGGCAGTGGCGACGAGATTTTCGCGCGCGGTCAGGTTGGGAAAGACCTGGCGTCCCTCGGGCACGAGTCCCAGCCCGAGTTTGGCGATGCGATAGGCGGGCAGGTCGCGGATTTGTTGGCCGCCGAAGCGGATCGAGCCAGCCGCCGCCCGCGTCAGGCCCATGATTGAGCGCACGGTCGTGGTCTTGCCCATGCCGTTGCGGCCCAAAAGCGAAACCATTTCGCGCGGCGCCACGGCGAGCGAAAGGCCGAACAGCACCCGGCTCAAGCCGTAGCTCGTCTCGATGTCTGCGACTTCGAGCAGCGGCACCTCAGCCATGACGTCCCGCGTTGTCCGCGTCTCGTCTTTCGCCCAGATAGGCACGGCGTACGCCGGCATCGGCGCGGATCGTCTCTGGATCGCCGCTGGCAATGATGCGGCCATAGACCATGACGGTGATGCGGTCGGCCAGCGTGAACACCGCTTCCATATCGTGCTCGATCAGGAGAATGGTCACGGCGCCCTTGAGCTCGCGCAGCATCTTGAGCATGTGAGCGGATTCCTCGGGCCCCATCCCGGCCATCGGCTCGTCAAGCAGAAGGAGCCGCGGCGACGTCGCCAGCGCCATGGCGATTTCCAGCTGGCGGTGCTCACCGTGACTCAATTTATCGACGCGCATATCGGCGCGCTCGGCGAGCCCGACGCGGGCCAGCGCCGCCAGCGCCGGCTTGCGCAACGCGTCTTCGCCTCGCGCATCGCGCCAAAAGCGGAACGAATGGCCGCGATGCGCCTGCACGGCGAGCGCGACGTTGTCGAGCGCCGTGAAATCCGGAAACAGCGAGGTGATCTGAAACGAGCGAGCGATGCCGATCGCGCTGCGGCGGTACACCGGAACCGATGTGATGTTGCTTCCGTCGAACCAAATGCTTCCGCTTTGCGCCGCGATCTCGCCGGCGAGCAAGCTGATCAGCGTCGTTTTGCCGGCGCCGTTCGGTCCGATAATGGCGTGAAACTCGCCCGCCGGGATGTCGAGCGCGATCGCATCGGCCGGTACCACGCCGCCGAAGCGCTTGGTCAGGCCCTCGATCTGCAGCAGCGGCCTAGCCACGGCGCCGGCCTTGAAGCAGGCCTTCGATGCCGCCATGCAGATAAATGGCGACCAGCAGCAAAACCGGTCCGAGGATCAGATCGGGATATTGGGTGAGGCGCGACAGGCCCTCCTCCAGCAGCAGAAACGTCACCGCGCCGATAGCGGGTCCGAACAGCGAGCCGAGCCCGCCGAGCACCACCATGACGATGAGATCGCCCGAGCGCGTCCAGTGCATCAGTGCCGGACTGATGAAATTGGTATGGTTGGCGAGAAGCGCTCCGGCAAGCCCGCACAGCGCGCCGGCGATCACAAAACAAACAAGCTTGTACCGAAACGTCGGAAAACCGATGGCGCGCATGCGCCGTTCATTGGAACGGGTGCCGCGGATCACTAGGCCAAAGCGGGAATTGACGATGCGCGCGACCAGATAAATGCTGGCCAGCAACAGCGCAAAGCATAGATAGTAGAATAGGGTTTTGTTGTTGAGATCGATCAAGCCGCCGAATTGGCTGCGCTTGTAGATGGTCAGGCCGTCGTCGCCGCCATAACGGTCAAGCCCGATGGCCACGTAATAGATCATCTGCGCAAAGGCGAGCGTGATCATGATGAAATAGACGCCGCGCGTGCGCAGGCTGAGCGCGCCGACGATGAAAGCGCAAACAGCGCCGACGCCGCGATCGCCACCGGCCATTGCACCAGCCCCGAGCCGATGCCTTCCTTGGCCAGGATGCCGACCGCATAGCCGCCGATGCCGAGATAAGCGGCATGGCCGAAGCTCACCATGCCGCCATAGCCCATGATGAGGTTGAGGCTGACGGCGGCGATCGCGAGGATCAGCACTCGGGTGAACAGTGTCAGCACGAAGGCATGGCCAGTCAGTAGTGTATAGAGTGGGAGAAGCGCCAGCGCGGCGAGCAAGACGACGGTGACAGTCGTGCGCGCCGTGAGCGTCAACTCGGGCGCGCCATCGAGCGCGGGATCGAGCGAGAGGGTCATCGGCTCGCCGCCGGGAACAATCCCTGCGGCCGCACCACCAGGATCGCCGCCATCAGCATGTAGATCAACATCGACGACAGCGCCGGACCGAGCGTCGCGGCGGCGTTTGTGCTCAGCACCGCGTGTAGCGCATCCGGCAGGAACGCGCGGCCGACCGTATCGATAAGACCGACGATGATCGCGGCCACGAAGGCGCCGCGGATCGAGCCAATACCGCCGATGATGATGACGACAAAAGCGAGGATGAGGATATTCTCGCCCATGCCGATCTGGACGGTGAGGATAGGCGCCTGCATTACCCCGGCAAAACCCGCCAGCGCGGCGCCGAGGCCGAAAACGAAGGTGTAGAGCAGCTTGATGTTCACGCCGAGCGCGCCGACCATCTCACGGTTGGAAGCCCCGGCGCGGATCAACATGCCAAGACGCGTGCGCATTACGACAATGTAGAGCAGCGCCGCAACCGCCAGTGCCACCAGGATAATGACCAGACGATAGAGCGGATAGTAGACGCCGGGAATGATCTGTACCGCGGTCAGCATCTGCGGCGGCAAAGCAAGCGTCATGCCGGCCGGCCCCCAGATCAGCCGCACCAGTTCGTTGAAAAACAGCAGCAGACCAAAGGTACCAAGCACGTGGTTAAGATGGTCACGCGCATACAGACGCCGGATGGCGACGACTTCGAGCACCATTCCCACGACCAGCGAGCTGGCCAGCGCCAAGACGACGGCGAGGACGAAACTTCCGGTCATGACGGCGAAGGTGGCGGCGAAGTAGGCGCCGAGCATGTAGAGGGAGCCGTGCGCCAGGTTGACGAGGTCCATGATGCCGAACACCAGCGTTAGCCCCGCCGCCAACAGAAACAGCAGCATGCCCAACTGCACGCCGTTGAGGCATTGCTCGATGAAATACAGCATGGCCGCGGCAGCTATTCCGTTGTGCCATCATCCGGCAGTGGCGCACCTGCCCGCTCCCGGATGAGGGCTTTTGCATCAACGAGATGCAACGACGCCTGCCCTATTTCATCGGGCATTTGTCGTGGAAACGGTCCTGATCGTTCTCGACGATGGTCGCGGCCGTCTTGAGCACATACTCGTCGCCCTGCTTCACCACATCCTGCAAATAGAAATTCTGGATCGGGATGTGATTGTTGCCGTATTTGAAGGCGCCGCGCACCGATTTGAAATCGGCCTTCTCCATCTCTTTGCGCATCTCGTCTTTCTTGGAGAGATCGCCTTTGACCGCGGCAATAGCGCTGTTGATCAACGAAACCGCATCGTAGGTCTGCGCGCCGTAGTAGGAGGGCCTCTTCTTATACTTGGCGATGTAATCGGCCACGAACTTCTTGTTTGCGTCGTTCGGGAGATCATTGACCCATTCCTGCGCGCCGGGAACACCCATGGCCAGATCCTTAAGCCGGGGGATCGACAGCTCGTCGATGGTGAAGACCTGATAGAGCGGAATCTGTCCCTTGAGGCCCGATTGCGCGTATTGGGTGACGAACTGCACGCCGGCGCCGCCTGGGTAGAAAACGTAGATCGCTTCCGCGCCGGACGCGCGCGCTTTTGACAGTTCAGCCGAGAAGTCGAGCTGGTCCGGCCAGCGCGTGTACTCCTCGCCGACGATCTTGCCTTTGTATGTGAGCTTCAGGCCAGCCAGCATGTCCTTGCCGGCGGCGTAGTTGGGGCCGATCAGAAACGCCGACTTCACGCTCTTCTGATTCATGTAGAGGCCCATCGCTTCCGGCGTCTGGTCATTCTGCCATGAGGTCGAGAACACGTAAGGCGAGCAAAGCTCGCCGGCGAACTGGGAGGCGCCCGCATTCGTCACGACCGTCATGGTCTTTGAATCGACCAGCGGCTTGAGCGAGGCCAGAAGCACGTTCGACCAGATGTAGCCGACGATGAAATCGACGTGGTCGGATTCGATCAGCTTCTGCGTTTTCTGCACACCAATGTCGGGCTTTTGGGTGTCATCCTCATAGATGACTTCGACCGGCAGCCCACCGAGCTTGCGGCCGAGGTGATCGAGGCCAAGCTCGAAGGCGTTGCGCATGTCGGCGCCGATCACGGCAGTCGGGCCGCTGAAGGTGCTGATAAAGCCGATCTTGACGGTTTTTTCCTGGGCCATGGCCGGCCCCAAAGCCAACGCCAGCGCCGTCCCGGCGCCTATGCATGCTTTCAACATTGCACTCATCCCCTCTGGTTAGCGCCCGTCACCGCGTGACGTTTTTCCTGGTCAGCCGCACGTCGCGACTAATCTAGCAAATTCCGAAGCTTGCACGCATCCGTTCACAGCAGGTCGAAATATTCTCGATGCTCCCATTCGCTGACCTCAGTCGGTTCCGACATCTCCATGCCATCCTTTCGGTAGCGGGCAATCTCAGCCTGCTTGATATACGCATAATAGTCCACAAAGGCGTCGCCAAAGCCGGCGCGAAAACAGGCGTTTGCGCGCAGGGCGGCAAGCGCGTCTTCGAGCGTTTCAGGCAAGGCCTCGGCGGTGGTCTTATACGGCGCGTCAGCTGATGGGCCGGGATCAAGGCCGCGCGCAATGCCATCGAGGCCCGCATAGATCTGCGACGCCATGTAAAGATAAGGATTGGCCAAAGGCTCGCCGACGCGGTTCTCAAGATAAGTCGCCGGATCGCCAGTCTCGCCCATCACCCGCACCATCACGCCGCGATTGTCCTGCGCCCAGATTGCCTGGATGGGTGCCATTGTATTGGTGCCGCGGTAGCGTTTGTAACCGTTAAGCGTGGGCGTTGTGAAAGCTGTTGCGGCACCCGCATTCGCCAACAATCCAGCAAGGAAGCTGCGGCCGAGCGGCGAAAGCAGCTCTTTTTGCTCGTGCGACGTGAAGGCATTCGCCTTCGATTTGCGATCGACCAACGATTGGTGCAGGTGCCAGCCGCTGGCGAGCGTGTTGGGTAGCCGCGGCCGGCACATGAAGCTGACGAGATAGCCGTGCCGCCTGGCCACCTGTTTGAGGGTGCTGCGAAAGAGCACCATGGCATCGGCGGATGCCATGCCGGCTTCCGGCGCAAAGGTAAATTCGTATTGGCTTGGACCAAGCTCCACCTCGAGTGATCGCAGCGGCAGGCCGAGGGCAGCGACATTGTGCCGCAAAACATCCATGATGGGAGCGACCTGGTCGTAACGCCCTTCGGTCAGATATTGAAAGCCGTGCGTCGTGTGGCTCACCGCCGGCGGCTCGGCCGGCCAACTGAGCGTCTCCGGCGCCAGCCGAAAATCGTCGATCTTGAACAAATGAAACTCGACCTCGAGCCCCGCCACATAGTCGAAGCCGGCCTTGGCCAGCTTTGCCAGCGCCTCGCGATAAAGCTGGCGGGTCGCAATGGGCACCTGCTCGCCATTCGGGAAATAGCAATCGCACAACAGCCAGCCGGTGCTCTCCGCCCACGGCAGCACGCGGAACGTCTCCGTGTCGGCCACCATGATGAAATTGCCGGCGCCGCCCATTTCCGCCAGGCCCAACCCGCCGCCTGCTTCGAACACCGGGAATACCGTGCGATGGGAGGTGTCCTTGGCAAGCAGCGTGCTGGTCATGGTGACGCCGTCACGCAGCGCCCGTAATGCCTCCGCGGCCACCAGGGTCTTGCCGCGCAGGGCGCCGTGTTGATCGGGAAATGAAAAGCGCACCAGTTCAAGGCTCTTGGCCCTGATCGCCTGCTCCACGGCTGACGCCGCCCGTGCTTGCGCCTCGCTCCAGAGGCTGTGCCGATCAACGAAGCTCGCGGCATGCGATCGGCGTTCGGGTGACGACATGCATTCGCTCGCCGAAATTCAGCGCGTGCCGGCCCAGCTGGCAGAAGCGCGCTTGGCAGCATCGGTCTTCTGCCAATAACCCTGCCAGTCTTCCGTCGGGCCGATGCCGTCCACTGCTGACGGTCCGGTGATCTTCGCGGCCGCGCTGGCGTCAAAAATCATGGGCGGCTGTTCGCCTTTCTCGATGGCATCGATGGCGCGGCGCAGCAGGCGCCGGTAGGCGGCGATCGCCTTGTCCGAGCGGCCGAGATGCTCCTGCGTGCGGTCCGCGATTTCGCCCATCGATTCGCAGGCCCATTGATCGTGGACATTGATGTCGGCGCCCATGCCCGTATAGGTCTCGTGCTCCTGTTCGTGCGGATCGTATCCGTAATTGTTGCTCTTGTTCCGGCGCGGAACATAATCCGGCAATTCGTAGAGCTCGAGACGCTGGCGGCGCATCTCGTCTTTGTTCACCGGCGCGCCGAAGCTCGTGAAGATCGCGTACCAGTAGTGTCTGCGGTCGTCGATCGGCACGTGCCACTGGGTAATGGTCATCTCCCGGCTCATCGGGATGATGAAGGCGTTGGGGAACATCAGATTGGTCACCCGCACATGGGTATTCTGCGCGCTGATCTCGCGCAACGTCAGAACGCGAAAGCCAAACTCGGTCGGCTCGACCTCGATGCGCGGACGCGAAAACTCGCGCATGATTTTAGTCATCGGCATTTCGGAATCGGCCGATGTGTCGCGGAATACCTTGCCATAGCCCTGGTTGGGATCCGCGTCGTGGAAGAAGCGATGCAGGAACGAGGTGTGCACCGGATCGATGCCGACTTCCAGGGACTGCAGCCAGTTGCACTCGATCATGCCCTTGAAGGCGAAGGTGTGCGAATTCGGGGCGACAAAGCAATCAAAGTGGGGAAACTCCGGCGGCGCCCCAGGCCCCATATAGGCAAACAGAATACCGTTGCGTTCAACCACCGGATAAGCCTTCTGCCGGATGTTTTGGCAAAGATTGCTGTCGTCAGGCTCGGCCGGCGTCTGCAGGCACTTGCCGTCAACGTCGAACAGCCAGCCGTGAAACGCGCAACGCAGGCCGCCGTCCTCCAGGCGGCCATAAGCGAGATCGGTGCCGCGATGCGGGCAGCCGCGATGAAGAAGGCCGTAACGGCCGCGCTCGTCGCGGTAAATGACAAGGTCTTCGCCGAGCAACCTGATCGGCTTGATCGGCCGGCTGCCGTTGAGCTCGTCTACCAAGGCCGCCGGCTGCCAATAACGGCGCAGCAGTTTGCCCGCATGCATCTCCGGTCCAACGCGCGTGATGCGATCGTTTTCTTCTGCACTCAGCATTGCCGATACCCCGAAATTTCGCTTTGACGTCCAACCCGAAGGCGGCTAGCTTATCCGCTGACCGAACAAACGTTCGAATTAGATTAAACCAAATAGCCTGCGTCTGGCAAGGCGCGCGGGGCAGCGATCATGCCAATCCTCAAGAGGTCTGCCGCCGAGCAAAGTTTGCTGGCAGCGTCCGGGCCGGATTTTCTCGAGGCCCTCGCCCGCGGTTTGCGCGTGCTTGAAGCCTTCAATCAGGATCGCAAACAGCTCACGCTCAGCGATATCGCCAAGCTTGTCGATCTGCCGCGTGCTTCGGTCCGGCGCACGCTGCATACACTAGTGCAGCTTGGCTACGCCGAAATGAACGATCGGTTGTTCCGGCTGACGCCGCGCGTTCTGGCCCTGGCCCGCGCCTATCTACAGTCCAATGCGGTGACCGACATTCTGCAGCCGGCGCTGGAGCGCTTGAGCGAAGAGGTCGGGGAATCCTGTTCCGCCGCGGTTCTGGACGGCGAAGACATCATGATGATTGCGCACGCCTCGCCGAAGCGCATCATTCCAGTCAGCGCGCAGATTGGATTTCGTTTGCCGGCGGTTGCGACCTCGCTGGGCCGGGTCTTGCTGGCGGCGCTGGACGATCACCGCTTGGATGAATTTCTCGCCCACGTTCATCCGAAGAAAGTCACAAAGTTCGCCGTCGTCGACAAGGGCGCGCTACGCAAAGCCATTCTGAAAGTGCGCGAACAAGGCTACGCACTGGTCGATCAGGAGGCCGAGCTCGGTTTTCGCTCGATCGCCCTGCCGTTGCGAAAACTCGACGGCAAAATCATCGCCGCCCTGAACGTCGGCGTTCACAGCGAGCACGCACCGCTCAAAGCGATGCACAGCCGATTTTTCCCAAAATTGCGGGCCTTGGCCGATGAACTGCAGCAGCAATTGATCTGATCAGGCACGCCCACGAGTTGCGCGCCTGAGATGCACGCCCTACCTGTCGAAAGCCGGCGTACGGACCAAGTGAACAGAGAATATGGCACAGCAATTTGAATTTGGACTGGATACTTTCGGCGATATCACCACCGGGCCCGACGGCCAGCTCCTGAGCCACGCGCAAGTCATCCGCAACGTCATCGACGAGGGCGGTCCTCGCCGATGGGCTGGGCGTCGATGCCTTCGGCGTCGGCGAGCACCACCGCCCCGACTTCGCCGTGTCCGCGCCCGAAGTGGTGCTTGCCGCCATTGCCGGACGCACCAAACGGATCCATCTCGGCTCGGCGGTGACGGTGCTCTCATCGGACGATCCCATTCGCGTCTTTCAGCGGTTTTCGACGCTCAATGCCGCCTCGAACGGGCGCGCCGAGGTGACGCTGGGGCGCGGCTCGTTCACCGAGATCCTTCCCGCTGTTCGGGTTCGATCTGTCCCAATACGAGGAGTTGTTCGAGGAGAAGCTTGATCTGTTTTCAGCTTTGGTGAAATCGGACACCGTGTCCTGGCAAGGCAACACCCGCCCGCCGCTGAAAAATCAGCGCATCTTTCCGCCGATCGAAGGCGGCCCGCTCAAAGTCTGGATCGGCGTTGGCGGCAGCCCGGAATCCGTCGTCCGCGCCGCCCACTACGACTTCCCGCTCGCGCTAGCCATCATCGGCGGCGATCCGGCGCGGTTTAAGCCCTTTATCGACCTCTACCATCGCGCCTTCGCGCAGTTCGGCCGGCCGGTAAAACCGATCGCCGTGCACTCGCCCGGCTATGTCGCCGACACCGACGCGCAGGCGCGCGAAGAATACTGGGCGGGCTACAAAGGCATGCACGACCGCATCGGCGGCGAGCGCGGCTGGCCGCCGATCGGCCGCGCGCAATTCGAGCAGGAGGTCGAGCACGGCGCACTGCATGTCGGCGCCCCGGAAACCGTCGCCCGCAAGATCGCTGCGACCGCCAAGGCGCTCGGCATCGTGCGCTTCGACCTGAAATACAGTGCCGGCACGCTAGCGCACGACAAGCTCATGCACTGCATCGAGCTTTACGGCGGCAAGGTTATTCCGTTGGTGCGGGAGATGATCTGCCGATGCGCCGGCATTCGCGGGCTGAAAGATTCGGGGCAAACTTAACATCAGCGGATCCGAGGCGCTTATGTTCGCTCAACGTATGCGTTTGGCATGGAAGCGATAGCAAACGAGGATTGATTTATGCGTTTCTGAGGAGGCTATAGACGCGCACGAGCGCGGGCGATCGATGATAAGCTTTTTGTTTGGGCCGCCCCATTGCTTGAAAAAGAACTTTGTGCCGACTGATTGGCAAAGGCTTTCAATCTCATCCACCCACTCTGGCCACATCGGCCTTGAGCGCGGTCCACTTTCACCGCCGACAATTGCCCATTGGATTCCAGACAAATTTGCTTTCGCGACTGACCCGATTAATGGCTCGAACGAAATGAAACGATCAGCGGCGGGCACGCGACGCAGAATGTTGATGCGATCGAGAACGCGATCATCCTCAACGCTAGTGCCAAGCCAGACGTTCGGTAGTAACGGCAAGGATCTGACAGGTAATGACCTCGAGCATGCGATCAGGACGCTTCGTCAATATTTGATACGTGTGCCTGGTGTTTCCGCCATCACGGCCCAAACACGGGCCACGAATTGAGCCGGAACTTTCTCGTGAAAAAGGTCCGACATTGAGTTGACAAAGATGCGTCTCGGCTTCGCCCAGGTACGCGGAGTATCGAGCGCGGCTTGGTCGCAGCGCCGATGCGCCGGCATTCGCGGGCTGATGCGTCCGCCGGCCTTAGTCAGGTCCCCACCAGCCCGAATTGCGGGCTCGACGGTTCGGCGTGGGTGCGCTTGGCGATGCGGCCGGCGAGCCGCGCCAGCCGGCCAGCCTCGACCGCCGCGCGCATGCTTTTGGCCATCAGCACCGGATCGCGCGCCTTCGACACGGCGGTGTTGATCAGCACGGCGGCGCAGCCCAGCTCCATGGCGAGCGTCGCATCCGAGGCGGTGCCGATGCCGGCATCGAGCACCACCGGCACCGGCGAGCGCGCACAAATAAGCTCGATCAAGTGCGGATTGGAAATGCCCAGCCCCGAGCCGATGGGCGAGCCGAGCGGCATCACGGCGGCGGCGCCGGCGTCGGCCAGCTTGCGGCAGGTCACCGGGTCCTCGGTGCAGTAAGGCAAAACGACAAAACCTTTCGCCACCAGCATTTCCGTGGCGCGCAGCAGCTCTTCGATGTCGGGATAGAGCAGCTCGCGGTCGCCAATCACTTCCAGCTTGATCCAGTTGGTGTCGAGCGCTTCGCGCGCCAGCTCGGCGGTCAGCACGGCATCCTTGGCCGTCTGGCAGCCGGCGGTGTTGGGGAGGAACTTTACGCGCCCGGCCAACAAGTCGACCAGGCTCTCGTCATCGCCAGCAAGGCTGATGCGGCGGATCGAGGCGGTGATCATTTGCGTGCCGCTCGCGGCGACGGCATCGAGCATGATTTTACGGTTTGGATAACCGGCAGTGCCGAGAAACAGCCGCGAGCCGAATTCCTGCCCGGCAATAATCAGCGGATCGGACATTTCATCCTCCCTGCCGCGCGCGGACGATCTCGACGTTGTCGCCGGGCCGCAAGGCCGTCGCTGGCCAAGCCGCGCGCGGCACCACGGCGCCGTTGAGCGCGACCGCGATGCCGCGCTGCTCGGTATCGACCGCCTTTTCCGCCAGCAGCGCCTCAAGCGTGGCGACGAGCGGCTCACTTGTGCCGTTTACCTGGATCCGTGCTTCGGCCATCAGCCTCTCCAACACATCATTCGGCGGCACGCGCGGGCAAAAATCTTTCAAGGCCGAACGGTTTGATGGCCGGTTCGACGATGTCATCAAGGATGAGCCGCGCCATCGCATCCGCGGTCACCGGCGCCAGCAAGATGCCGTTGCGGTGATGGCCGGTGGCATAAAACAAGCCTTCGAGCGGCCCGGGTCCGAGGATCGGCGCATCGTCGCGGCTGCCGGGACGGTGACCGACCCAAATCTCGTCGATCGGCAGCTCCTCGACAGCAGGCACCGCCCGCCACGCGGCTTCAAGCAGCGTGAGCATGCCGCCGGCGGTGATCATGTCGTCAAAGCCCTTCTCCTCGACGGTAGCGCCGACAATAAGCCGGCCGTCGCGGCGCGGGACCAGATAAGCCCCCGGCGCCCACACCACGTGGGAGAGCAGCGGCGCCGCCGCATCCATCCGCAGCGCCAACATCTGGCCCTTGACGGGCCGCACCGGCGGCCGCCGGTCCGGCGGCAATCCGCCAATTCCGCGCGACCAGGCGCCGGCGGCAAGCACCACGATATCGGCGGGAACGATCGTGCCGTCTTCGAGGACAACGCCCTTGGCCCGGCCACCTTGCACGATAATCTCTTTCACCGGACGCTCTTCACAGACTTTTGCGCCGGCGGCCTCGGCGGCGATGCGCAGCGCCTGGACGAGCTTGCGGTTGTCGACCTGATGATCTTGCGGAGAAAAAACCGCGCCGGCGATCTTGCCGGCCAGACGCGGCTCGCGGGCCCGCGTCTGCGCGGACGACAACCATTCGAGCGGCAGCCCGAGCTGTCGCTGAAACTCCAGCCGGTGCGCGATCTCGGCCTGATCGTCCGCGGTCAAGGCCAATACGAGCGTGCCTTCGCGCCGCAATTCCACGTCGATGCCGCTCGCGCGTTCCAGTTCTTCGGCGAAGCCGGGCCAGCGCGCCTGGCTCTCGCGGCCGAGCGCAACCAGCGCTTCTTCGCCGGGCTCGGCTTCGCAGCAGGCCGCCAGCATGCCGGCGGCCGCGTGGCTTGCCCCCATGCCGGCTTTGCCGCGGTCGAAAACCGTCACCGCCGCGCGGCCAGCAAGCCGCCAGCCAATGCCGAGCCCGACGACGCCGGCGCCGATAATGACAACGCGCGGCAGCTTGCCGCCAGACTTGCGGGAGTGATTGGTGTCCTTCAACGCGGCTCCCTTCGCTGGTATGACCCAGACAGGTTCGACGGGTGTGATCTCAGCCGCGCTCTTTCGCGCGGCACCCCTGGCCGATGTATCGATGATGGTGGTTTTCACCCCGCGCCACAAGGGGCGAGCGGGCTACGTCTTAGCCGCAGCCTTGCTTGGGGCTCTCGCTCGGGGATTTGGCCGTAATCTTGACGCCTGTCTTGGCCAAGGCATCGAATTGCATCAAGCGCGCAAGAAGCGGCTCCATCTCCTTGAGCGGCATCATATTTGGGCCATCGGACGGCGCGCGGTCAGGGTCCTGATGGGTTTCGATGAACAGGCCGGCGACGCCGATGGCCACGGCCGCGCGCGCCAGCACCGGCACGAATTCGCGCTCGCCGCCGGAGGAGGTCCCCTGCCCGCCCGGTTGCTGCACCGAATGGGTGGCATCGAAGATCACCGGCGCACCCAGTTTGGCGAGTACCGGCAGCGCCCGCATGTCGGAGACCAGCGTGTTGTAGCCGAACGAAACACCGCGCTCGGTGACCAGCACATTGGAATTGCCGGCCGCGGTGATCTTCTCCACCACATTGGCCATGTCCCATGGCGCGAGGAACTGGCCCTTCTTCACGTTGACTGGCCGGCCGGTCTTCGCCGCGGCGACCAGCAGATCGGTCTGCCGGCACAGGAAGGCCGGTATCTGCAAGACGTCGGCCACCTCGGCCACCGCGGCGCACTGATCCGGCTCGTGTACGTCGGTCAGTACCGGTACGCCGAGTTTTTCCCGCAATTCGGCAAAGATGGCGAGCGCCTTGTCGAGACCCAAGCCGCGCGCACTCTTGGCGCTGGTGCGGTTCGCCTTGTCGAACGACGTTTTGTAGATCAAGCCGATGCCGAGCCGCGCGGTGATCTCTTTGAGTGCACCCGCCATCTCGAACGCATGCGCACGGCTTTCCAGCACGCACGGTCCGGCGATGAGCGCCAGCGGGAGCGTGTTACCGAAACGCACCTTGCCGATGGCGACAATTGTGTTGGGCTTTGCGGTCATCAGCACCTCAGCGGCGGACCATGATAGCCGCGTGGCGCCGGGTCAACCGGCAGCCCACCTCCCTATTTTACCGCCGAGAACGCCGTCGGCCGCAGGAAGGCGCTTTTGACGTTGGCGATGATCGGCCCGTCCTTCTCGCTATCGGCGCGCGCTTTGATCCACGCCGGATCGGCCAAGAACGTTTCCCACACCTTCTCGCGCTCGGCGAGCAATTCCCAGGCGAGCAGATAATGCAGATCGTTGTTGCCGTCGCCGACGAGCACGGTCCAAAACCCCGCCTGTCTGATGCCGTGCTTGGCCCAGATTTTCAGGGTGTGCTCCTCGAACCGCTTGAGCAGCGCCGGCAGCCGTCCGGGTATGCAGGAATAGACGCGCAACTCGTAGATCATGGGGCTCCTCTCCGACTTGTCATTCCGCAAGCCGCGTAGCGGCTGTTCGGAATCCATAAATACGATTTGCGAGCGACCGGCGCTTACTGTGGTTATGGATTCCGGCTCCTCGCTGCGCTCGGCCCCGGAATGACGGGCCACTACACCAGCCGGCTCTGCTCCACCGCCGCGCCGATGAAGGAGGAGAACAGCGGGTGCGGCGCGAACGGCCGCGATTTCAGCTCGGGATGGAATTGCACGCCGATGAACCAGGGATGATCGTCGTATTCGATGATCTCCGGCAGCAATCCGTCGGGCGACATGCCGGAAAACCGCATGCCGTGCTGCGCCAGGCGGTCCTTGTAGGCGGTGTTGACCTCGTAGCGGTGGCGGTGGCGCTCGGAAATCTCAGTGGCGTGGTAAATCTCCGAGACGCGGCTGCCACGCTGAAGCAAAGCGGGATAGGCGCCAAGCCGCATGGTGCCGCCGAGATCGCCGGTGACACCGCGCTTCTGCAATTCGTTGCCCTTCATCCATTCGGTCATCAGGCCGACGACCGGCTCGCGCGTTAAGCCGAACTCGGTCGAGTTCGCTTCCTCGATGCCGCACAGATTCCGCGCCGCCTCGATCACCGCCATCTGCATGCCGAAGCAGATGCCGAAATACGGCACCTGGCGTTCGCGCGCGAACTGCGCGGCGCGGATCTTTCCTTCGGTGCCGCGCTGGCCGAAGCCGCCGGGCACCAGGATGCCGTCGACATGCTCGAGGTATGGCGCCGGGTCTTCGTTCTCGAAGACTTCGCTCTCGATCCAGTCGAGATTGACCTTGACCTTGTTGGCGACGCCGCCATGCGACAGCGCCTCGATCAGCGATTTATAGGCGTCCTTCATGCCGGTGTACTTGCCGACAATAGCAATGGTCACGTCGCCTTCCGGATTGCGGATGCGCTCGTTGATCAGATGCCAGGTCGCAAGGTCGGGTTCGGGCGGGTTCTCGATGCCGAAGGCGGCCAGCACTTCGCCGTCGAGGCCGCCGGCGTGATAGGCCTCGGGCACCGCATAGATGTTGTCGACGTCGAGCGCCTCGATGACGGCGCTTTCGCGCACGTTGCAGAACAGCGCGAGCTTCTTGCGCTCGCTTTCCGGAATCGGCCGGTCGCTGCGGCATAGCAGGATATCGGGCTGAATGCCGATGGCGCGCAATTCGCGCACCGAATGCTGGGTTGGCTTGGTTTTCAGTTCCCCGGCGCTGGGGATGAAAGGCATCAGCGTCAGGTGGATATAGATCGCGTGACCGCGCGGCAGGTCATTGCCAAGCTGCCGAATGGCCTCGAAATACGGCAAGCCCTCGATGTCGCCGACCGTGCCGCCGATCTCGCACAAGCACGAAATCGAAGCCTTCATTGCCGTCGCGGATGAAGTCCTTGATGGCGTTGGTGACGTGCGGAATGACCTGGATGGTGGCGCCGAGATAGTCGCCGCGCCGCTCCTTGGCGAGGATTTCCTGATAGATGCGGCCGGTGGTGATGTTGTCGGTGCGGGTCGCCGGACGCCCGGTAAAGCGCTCGTAATGACCAAGATCGAGGTCGGTCTCGGCGCCGTCGTCGGTGACGAAGACCTCGCCGTGCTGGTAGGGCGACATCGTGCCCGGGTCGACGTTAAGGTAGGGATCGAGCTTGCGCAGGCGGACCTTGTAGCCGCGTGCTTGCAACAGCGCCCCGAGCGCCGCGGAAGCCAGACCCTTGCCCAGTGAGGAGACCACGCCGCCGGTGATGAAAATGTACCGCGCCATGGGATTTAACCTCTAGCGCCGATCGCTCGATTCGACGAGCGATATTCCGGAATGGCTGTCGCGCTCCAATCCCGACAAGGGCAAAAACTGACGTCATGGCAAATAGCTCCAGCAGAATCCTCAGGCCGCGCGGAAGCTGCTCCCGCTGGCGTCGCAACCGGTGGCGGGGCAGACACTGGAGCCATAGTTCGATGCCTAATGCGACTGCGGCACTTGCGGCCCGTTGGGGGGCTGGGACAGGGGCGCGGCCGGTGCGCCCTGCAATTGCTTGAGCACACCACCACCTTCTTGGCCGAGCGGCGCCAATGGCGCGGCACCAGGCGCTTGCTGGGTCGTCGGCGCGCCCCCGGTATTGATAAGAGAGGCGGGGTGACGGCCAAGGCCGGCCAGCCACGACAGCGCCAGACTGGTCACGAAGAATCCGACGGCGAGCAACGCCGTCGTCCGCGTCAGGACGTTGGCCGTGCCGCGGCCGGTCATAAAGCCACTGGTCGAGCTGACCAGCCCGCCGCCCTCGGATTTCTGCAGCAATACCACCCCGATCATGGCGAGGACGATCATGAGGTGAATGACGATAACGACAGTCAGCATAAATAGTTTTCCGTTCCCGGCTGCGGTGACAAGACGCCCGCCACCGCCCGCGCCCCCGATATAGGATGTGGCGCGCGTCTCTACATGATCCGCCGTGGATTTTCTATGGCAGCCTGGTGCTACCGGTAAAAGCCGGCGATCGCGAGGAATTCCTCGGCTTTGAGGCTTGCGCCGCCAACCAGCGCGCCGTCGACATTCGCGACGGCCAGCAGTTCCGGCGCATTCGCCGGATTGACAGAGCCGCCATAAAGGATGCGGATCGCCAACTCCGCTTGGCCGACGCGGGGCGCCAGCCGCTCGCGGATGAAGCGATGCATGTCGCCGACGTCGCCGGGCGTCGGCGTCAGCCCGGTGCCGATGGCCCAGACCGGCTCATAGGCGACGACAAAATCCGCCATCCCATCCGGCAACGAGCCGTCGAGCTGGCTACCGACTACGGTGAACGCTTGCCCGGCCTCGCGCTCGGCGCGGGTTTCTCCCACACAAATGATCGCGAGAAGGCCGGCGCGGCGCGCCGCTAGCGCTTTCGCCCGCACGGTCGCATCGGTCTCATGGTGGTAATGGCGGCGTTCGGAATGCCCGACAATGACGGCGCTGGCGCCGGCATCCTTGAGCATCTCCGCTGCAATGTCCCCGGTATAGGCACCCGAGGGCTGGGCGTGGCAGTCCTGGCCGCCAATCAGGACGCGCGATCCCCGCGCCACTGCGGCGAAGTTTGCGATCAACGTTGCCGGCGGGCAGACCATCAGCTCGACCTTGGCAAGATCCTGCGCGCCGGCGACGATCTTCGACAGTTCGGCGGCCGAGGCTTGCAGGCCGTTCATCTTCCAGTTGCCTGCAACCAGCGGTCGGCGGGCCATGATCCGGGTCTCTATTGTTATGTTTCAAGACATGGCCGCATCGCCTGCGGCAAAGAGCGGTTAGCAGACGACTTGCACGCGGAAAAGGGGCGTTTTAGGAGAAGGCCCCGTCAGTTGCAGGGCGCCGCGCTGCTCCTTATGATAACGGCGCGCCGGCATCGACCAGCAGCCGGTTCGACACCACTCCAACACGTGGGACGTTATGCTTCGAGGTATTCGCAAAGCCTCCGCCAATTGGCTCGGCCGCGCCGTTATGGGCGTAGTTATGGGGCTTTTGGCCGCGAGCTTCGCGGTTTGGGGCATCAACGACATTTTTCGCGGGTTCGGCCGCTCGACGCTGGCCAAGATCGGCGGCACCGAAATCCCCATCGAACAATTTCGGCAAAGCTATAATGAGCGTCTGCAGCAAGTCGGCCGCGAGGTCGGCCATCCGCTGACTCCGGAACAGGCGAGTGCGCTCGGACTCGACCGGCAGGTGCTCGGCGAGATGGTTGCCGAAGCCGGCCTCGATCAGCGCGCACGGCAGATGCGGCTCGGACTTTCCGATGCCGAGATCGTGCGCCGCATCACCGCCGACAAGACGTTCCAGGGCGCGAACGGCCAGTTCGACCGGCTGCGGTTTGAGCAGCTGCTGCACAGTGCCGGCTATAGCGAACAGCGGTTTATCTCCGAGCAGCGGCGGGTGATGCTGCGCCGGCAGATTATGGATTCGTTGACCAGCGATCTGCCGGTGCCGAAAGCTTGGCTCGAAGCCATCAATCAGTTCCAAAACCAGGAACGCAATATCGAGTATGTCGCGCTCGGTCCTGCGCAAGCGGGCGACATTCCGCAGCCGACCGCCGACGAACTCGCAAAATACTTCGAGGCGCGCAAGATCATGTTCCGCGCACCGGAATACCGCAAGATCGCGACCGTTACCGTAACGCCGGCGGAAATCGGCAAATGGATGGAGATTTCCGACGCTGACGTCAAACAATACTACGACGAACACCAAAGCCGGTACGCGACGCCGGAGCGCCGGCACGTGGAACAGATTGTCTTTCCAACCATGCAGGAAGCCGAGGCCGCCGAAGCGCGCCTCAAGGACGGCTTGAGTTTCGCCGCGCTCGCCGCCGAGCGCGGCATGAAAGAGCAGGATATTGATCTCGGCACGGTGCTGAAATCGGAAATCATCGATCCGGCCGTCGCCGACGCCGCCTTCTCGCTCAAGGACGGCGAGGTCAGCGCGCCGGTCAAAGGGCGCTTCGGCGCGGTCATCGTGACCGTGCTCAAGATTGAACCGGAGGCGACAAAATCGCTTGCCGAACTCACGCCGCAGCTCCGCAGCGATATCGCGACCGAGCGCGCCAAGGCCGAAGTGCAGAGCCTCCACGACAAGATCGAGGATGCCCGCGCCGGCGGCAGTTCGCTGGAAGACGCGGCGCAAAAGCTTAAGCTTCCGGTCGTCAATTACGATATCGATCGCTCCGGCCGCGATCCGAACGGCAAGGTTGTCAATCTTCCCCATTCCGGCGAACTGGTCAGCGCCGTCTTTGCTTCCGATGTCGGCGTCGACAATGATCCGATCGCAGGCCGATGGCGGCTACGTTTGGTACGACGTGACCAGCATCACACCGGCGCACGATCGCACCCTCGATGAGGTGAAAAGCCAGGTCGAAGAGAGCTGGCGCGAGGACCAGATCGCGTCGCGGCTCAAGACCAAGGCGGCCGACCTCCTCGACAAGCTCAAGAGCGGTTCGCCGCTTGACGCCGTCGCCAAGACCGATGACCTCAAGGTCGAAACGGCTGACAAGCTCAGGCGCGGCCGAGCCACGCCTATTCTGTCCACGCAGATGATCGCGTCGGTATTCCGCACCGCCAAAGACGCTTACGGCAGCGCGCAAGGCGACAAGCCGGACCAATGGATTGTGTTTCGCGTGACCGAAGTGACCAACCCGCCACTCGACGCCAATTCTCCCGCGGCCAAGCGGATCGAGGAGGTAGTGCAGAAGCAAGAGAGCAATGACATCTTCGGCGCGTATGTCGATTGGCTGGAACACGACCTCGGCACCACGATCAATCAGGCCGCGCTCGCGCAGGCTTTGGGCAACGGCGCGCCGGATACCAATTGAATGCCGATCGAGCCGTCGGCTGCAGCGTTTGCCGCACGTTATGCGGCCGGCGAGCCGCAGGTCGTATGGACCACGCTGGTTGCCGATCTGGAAACGCCGGTCTCGGCCTTCCTGAAGATCACCGGCGCAAGATCCAAAAGTTCATCTTCGAGTTCATCGGCGATAAGTTTTTTGCTTGAATCGGTTGAAGGCGGCGAGGTGCGCGGGCGCTATTCGATCATCGGTCTCGAACCCGACATCATTTTTCGCACCAACGGCCAGCGCGCCGAAATCAACCGCACGGCTCAAAATAATCCCGACGCGTTTGCGCCGGCCGGAGCGCCGCCGCTCCAGGCGTTGCGCGCACTCATCGCCGAAAGCCGCATCGCGCTGCCGGATACGTTGCCGCCGATGGCCGCCGGCGTTTTCGGCTATCTCGGCTATGACATGGTTCGCTTGATGGAGGATTTGGGGCCGCCCGGTCCCGACCCGATCGGCATTCCCGATGCAATCCTCGTGCGGCCTACGCTGGTGGTCGCCTTCGATGCCGTCGAGGATACCATCACCGTCGTGACGCCGGTGCGGCCGCAAGCCGGGGTGCAGCGCCCAGGCGGCATTGGCGCGCGCCGTCGAACGCTTGTCAGCGATCGTCGACGCGCTCGATCGGCCACTCGACAAGTCGGCGGCGGACAGCGACGCCGGGCCGCTCGAGGTGACGCCGCGCTCGAACACCAGCGCCGAAGAATTCAAGCGCATGGTGCTGCGCGCCAAGGATTACATTGTCGCCGGCGATATCTTTCAGGTCGTGCTGTCGCAGCGTTTCGAAGTGCCGTTCGCGCTCGCCGCCGTTCGCGCTCTACCGCGCCTTGCGGCGGGTCAATCCTTCGCCCTATCTGTTTTTCCTCGATTTCGGCGCCTTCGCGGTCGCCGGTTCGAGCCCGGAAATTCTGGTCAAGACCAGCGGCGGCGTCGTGACCATTCGGCCGGTCGCCGGTACCAGGCGGCGCGGCGCCACGCCGCACGAAGACAAGGCGCTGGAGGAAGAACTCCTTGCCGACCCCAAGGAACGTGCCGAGCATCTGATGCTGCTCGATCTCGGCCGCAACGACGTCGGCCGCGTCGCCGAGATCGGCACAGTCGAAGTCACCGATCAATTTTTCATCGAGCGCTTCAGCCAGGTCATGCACATCGTCTCCAACGTGGAAGGCAAGCTGCGCAAAGACCGCGATCCGCTCGACGCGCTGGCCGCCGGATTCCCCGCCGGCACCGTCTCCGGCGCACCCAAGGTGCGCGCCATGCAGATCATCGACGAACTGGAAAAGGAGAAGCGCTCGCTCTATGCCGGCTGCGTCGGGTATTTTTCCGCCGGCACGGATATGGACACCTGCATCGTGCTGCGCACCGCGCTGATCAAGGACGGGGTCATGTACGTGCAAGCCGGCGCCGGCATCGTCGCCGATTCCGATCCGGAATTCGAGCAGCAGGAATGCATCAACAAGGCGAAGGCGCTGTTCCGCGCCGCCGAGGAAGCCAAGCGCTTCGCCAGCACCGCCGGCCGCGGCCAGTAACTGCGCCGATTATAGCCATAGAAATTCCGGCGCTGCTGAGGCCATACTTCGCAATTGTGGCTGCCGATTCGCAGATCAGCTTTCTGCCGCCAGGGATGCGCATGCGCGCTTCCCTGCTGGGGGTGGTCGTGGCCGCCCAGGCGCTGACGGCTTGCGCGCAATTGATGGCGCAGGATGCAAACCACAAAACCGCCGCCGAGTGCACCCGAGCTGTCAAGTCGTCGCCGGAAGGAGAAACGGTCTATGCCCGCGTATGGGCTTTCGACAATTCCGATAGTGTGATCAAATTGACCGATCCGGAGCCGCTCACCAAGGAGCAGCGAAAAGCCTTGGAGCGGGTTCACGAAAAAAACCTTCAGTGCAGACAGATAGCTCCGGTCAACAGCGACCGTTACGTCGCCTGGGTGGCCCCCTACCGCGAAGAGTACTTTCAGCGCGGCGAGGCGATCCTGCATAAGCTGGAAAGCGGTGAGCTCGCTGTCGGTCTCGCTAACAGGTTGATCATCGAAAGCAACGGCAGGTTTCTAGACGATGTATCGAAAGGACATCCTGACGCGGTCCGCAGCGAAGAAATCGAGCGGCAGCGAACCGCCGAAACCTTGCTTCGGGCCAGCGCGGCATCGCAACCGCCGCCAACAACCGCCGCAATGAATTGCAGCTGGTTCGACAACGCACTGAACTGCACCGGCGCGCGTTAGAGCATGATCCGGAAAAGTGGAAGCCGGTTTTCCAGCACGATCTCAGAGCGCCAAACGATTTAACCCAAAGCGCTTGGGCTGCACCGTCGGCTGTGACCTTGCTCAGAAATCAACCGGGCCGCCCAGATACAGCGCGACGAGGCAAACCATCAGTCCAGCGACAAACAGGCCGAAACCGGCTTGCGCCAACCAATGATCGCTTTTTGAATCTTTGTGACTGGACCAGCGGGACCGATAGGAGAGGGTTTGCATGATTTCACGGGAGCGATGAGGAGAGCGTTTCCATGGCTCCAAATTACAAACATGCGGCGCAGAGTTGAGTACCGCGGGGCCGGTTATGAACTGAAATTACGTAGTAGTTCTAATAGATCGGCACTGCACACTGATCATGATTTTCGCAAATCTGCGTAAAATTGTTCGGATCGAAAGACGATACGACGGTGCGGGCGTTTTTTGAAAAAAGCAGCCGCGCCGGGCCATCCGCCAGCACTCGATTGGATGGGTGCATTTGCGGAAAGCGCCCGGGGCGGCCGGCGATGAAGTCGCTAACGCCCCACTTGAGCGCTTGAAATGTCCGCTCGCCCTCAAAATAAACGCGGAAATGTGGTGACCAATCTCTGCTTCTCGTCCATGACAACGGCATGAGCGTCAAACGACCAGTGACCCCGATTTCCATCGGCCCCATGCAACTGCCGAATGCGGTGCTCTTGGCGCCGATGTCCGGCATTACGGATGCGCCTTTCCGGCGCCTGGTTGCCGACCATGGCGCGGGGCTTGTCATTTCGGAGATGACGGCATGCGCGGCGCTTGCGGAAGGCAAGCGCAACGCGCGGCGGCGCGTCGAAAGCCACGGTGGCGGACTGCACGTCGTCCAGCTCGCCGGCTGCGAGGCACGCTGGATGGCCGAAGGCGCCCGTATTGCCGAGGAGGCCGGCGCCGCGATCATCGACATCAACATGGGTTGCCCGGCAAAGCACGTCACCAACGGCGCCTCGGGGTCGGCGTTGATGCGCGACCTTGATCATGCGCAGACGCTGATCGAGGCGGTGATCGGCGCTGTCAGCGTGCCGGTGACGCTGAAAATGCGGCTCGGCTGGGATGACCGCACTTGCAATGCGCCGGAGCTGGCGCGGCGAGCGGAAGGCGCCGGGGTGAGGCTTCTCACCGTACACGGCCGTACGCGCTGTCAATTCTACAAGGGACGCGCCGACTGGGCGGCGGTGCGCGCCGTCAAGGAGAGCGTATCGATCCCCGTCGTCGTCAATGGCGACATCGAAAGCTTCGACGACGCCGACGCGGCGCTTGCGGTCTCCCATGCCGATGCCGTGATGGTCGGTCGCGGCGCGCAGGGGCGACCGTGGTTTCCCGGCCAACTCGCGCGCTATCTCGCGACCGGAAACCGCGAGACGCCGCCTCTGCTCAGCGCCCAGCTTGCGCTGGTCAGCGCGCTCTATGGCGAAATGCTCGCCCATTACGGCCGCGAAGTAGGCCTCCGCCACGCGCGCAAGCATCTCGGCTGGGCGCTCGCCGCCGCCGCGGCGAGCGCAGGCGCGCCGGACCATCTGCTCAAAGCCCATCGAAGCCGCGTGCTAACTGCGACCGATCCCGCGCTCGCGCTGCAACGCCTTGCGGAGGCGTTCGACGCCCTTGGCGCTGCGTCGCGAAGATGAGGCGCCGCCGCTTGCTCGCCGCCCTGCCCCTGCTGGCGATTGGCGCGCTCGGCGCACGTATCGCCAAGGCCGCGCCGCCCTTGAAGGTGGGGGCCGCCCTGCCCGACCCGCCGTTTGAGCTTGTGACCAAAGACGGTCCGGCCGGCTTCGACATCATTCTGATGCAGCGCATCGCCGACAAGCTCGGCCGTGAATGGCGGCTGGTGCCTTACCAAGGCGCCGACTTCAACGGTATCTTCGCCGGTCTCGATAACGGCAGCTATGACTGCGTCGCGTCGGGCACGACCATCACGCCGGAACGCGAGCGGATCGCCGATTTTTGCGCGCCCTATGTGGTCTCCGGCCAATCGCTCGTCGTCGATACGAGGCGCCATCCGAACGTGCACGGCATCGGCGACCTCAAGGGCCTGGTGATCGGCGTGCAGCAAGGCAATACCAGCCAGCCGGTCGCCAACAAGCTCGTTGCCGAGCATCGGGCCGCGCGCGTGCGCGTCTACGCCTATGACGAGATCGAGAAAGCGCTCGACGATCTTTTGACCGGCGGCTGCGACGCCTTCATGAAACTCGCGCCGGTCACGGAATGGTTCGTGCGCAACCGCCCGAAACTTAAGGTCGTCGAAACCGGAATCACGCGCGAGCGCCTCGGCATCTGCGTGCGTAAGGGCAACACGTCGCTGCGGGACGCGATCGGCGAGGCGCAGGCTGCGCTGATGACGGACGGCACGTTACCCGCGCTGGTCAAACAGTGGCTCGGCAACGGAGCCGCTGCGCCGGGTTAAATCCCGCCGCCGCGTTCGGCGGATTACTCGCCGTTCTGCTCACCTTCCTCGGAGAGCCGCTCCACCGACGCCACCTTCTCGCCCTCGCCGGTCGTGAACACGATGACGCCCTGGGTGGCGCGGCCGGCAATGCGGATGCCGTCGACCGGACAGCGGATCAATTGCCCGCCGTCGGTGACCAGCATGATCTGATCGCTCTCTTCGATCGGGAACGACGCTACCAGCCGGCCGTTCTTTTCGGTGATGGCCATGGCAACGATGCCTTTGCCGCCGCGGCCGGTGGTGCGGTACTCGTAAGACGAGGTCCGCTTGCCAAAGCCTTTTTCAGAGATCGTCAACACGAATTGCTCGGCGGCGGACAGCTCCACGTAACGCGTCTGGCCAAGCTCAATGGCTCCGGTCGCCTCCTCGGCATCGACGCCGTTATTCTCCTCCGGCTCCTCGTTCTGGCCACGCCGCACCGCATTGGCGCGCTTGAGATAGGCCGCGCGCTCCTCGGCCGATACCTCGACGTGCCGCAGGATCGACAGTGAGATGAGCTTGTCGCCGTCCGCGAGATTGATGCCGCGCACGCCCATCGAGGTGCGGCCCTGGAAGACGCGGACGTCATTAACGGCGAAGCGGATGCACTGTCCGGCCGCCGAGGTCAGCAACACGTCGTCGTTCTCGGTGCAGATCTGCACGTCGACGATGCTGTCGCCCTCGTCGAGCTTCATGGCGATGATGCCGGAGCGCCGGACATCGGCAAAATCCGACAGTTTGTTTCTGCCGCACCGTGCCGCGCGTCGTCGCGAACATGACGTCGAGCTTGTCCCAACTCGCTTCGTCCTCGGGCAGCGGCATGATCGTGGTGATCATCTCGCCCTGCTCGAGCGGCAGGATGTTGATCAAGGCCTTGCCGCGCGCCTGCGGCGCCGCCAGCGGCAGCCGCCACACCTTCTCCTTGTAGACCTGCCCGCGCGAGGAGAAGAACAGCACCGGCGTGTGCGTCGAGGCGACGAACAGGCGGGTGACGAAATCCTCTTCCCGCGTCTGCATGCCGGCGCGGCCTTTGCCGCCGCGCTTCTGCGCCCGGTAGGTGGAGAGCGGCACCCGCTTGACGTAGCCCGCATGCGAAACGGTGACGACCATGTCCTCGCGCTGGATCAGGTCCTCATCTTCCATCTCGCCTTCTTGATCGAGGATGACGGTGCGGCGCGGCGTCGCGAAGTCGCGCTTGATCGTATTGAGCTCGTCCTTGGCGATCGCTTGGATACGCGCGCGCGAGCGCAAAATCTCGAGATAGTCGGCGATCTCGGCGGCAAGCTTGTCGAGCTCGGCCTTGATCTCGTCGCGCCCGAGCGCGGTGAGCCGTTGCAGCCGCAAATCGAGGATGGCCTTGGCTTGCTCCGCCGACAGCCGCGTGGTGCCAGCCTCCGATACGCTGTGGCGCGGATCGTCGATCAGGGTGACCATGGCGGCGACATCCCGCGCCGGCCAATCGCGCCCCATCAATTGCTCGCGGGCTTCGTTGGCGTCTTTGGAGCCGCGGATCAGTCTTATCATTTCGTCGATATTGGCCACCGCGATGGCGAGCCCGACCAGGACGTGGGCGCGGTCACGCGCCTTGCCGAGCAGGTGCTTGGTGCGCCGATAGATGACCTCCTCACGAAAGGCGATGAACAGCGTGAGCAGGTCCTTCAGGTTCATCACCTGCGGGCGGCCGTTATCGAGCGCGACCATGTTGGCGCCGAACGAGGATTGCAGCGCGGTGAACCGGTAGAGCTGGTTGAGCACCACGTCCGGCACCGCGTCGCGCCGCAACTCGACCACCACGCGGTAACCATCGCGGTCGGATTCGTCGCGCAGCGCCGAAATGCCCTCGATCTTCTTCTCGCGCACCAGTTCGCCGATGCGCTCGACCATGTGCGCCTTGTTCACCTGATAGGGGATTTCAGAAACAACGATAGCCTCGCGCTCGCCGCGCAAGGTCTCGAATTCGACCTTGCCGCGCATCACAATGGAACCGCGGCCGAGATGATAGGCGGCGCGAATGCCTTGCCGGCCCAAAATGATGCCGCCAGTCGGGAAATCCGGACCAGGCACAATGGCAATGAGATCCTCGATCGACAGCCCCGGATCGTCGATCAGCGCGATGCAGGCGTCGATCACCTCGCCGAGATTGTGCGGCGGGATGTTGGTCGCCATGCCGACGGCAATGCCGCCGGCGCCATTGACCAGGAGGTTGGGAAAGCGCGCCGGCAGCACCACCGGCTCGCGCTCGGAATTGTCGTAGTTGGCCTGGAAATCGACGGTATCCTTGTCGAGGTCCTCGACCAGCGCGCTGGTGACGCGTTGCAGGCGCACCTCGGTGTAGCGCATGGCCGCCGGAGCGTCGCCGTCGACCGAGCCGAAATTGCCCTGTCCGTCGATCAGCGGCAGGCGCATGGAAAAATCCTGCGCCATGCGCACCAACGCGTCGTAGACCGCCTGGTCGCCGTGCGGATGATATTTACCGATCACATCGCCGACGACGCGCGCTGACTTCCGGTACGGCTTGTTCCATTCGTAGCCGTTCTCGTGCATCGAATAGAGGATGCGCCGATGCACGGGCTTGAGCCCGTCGCGCGCGTCCGGCAGCGCGCGCGCCACGATCACGCTCATGGCGTAATCGAGGTAGCTTTTCTTCATCTCCTCGGTGATGGAGATCGGACGAATATCCGAGGAGCCGCCCTCTGTCGGCGGCGGGTTATCCTGGTCTGACAAGACGAATTCCTAAGACGAATCTGCTGCAAATTTCATAGCCGATCGGACGCTGCGGCGCCATCTTTATCGGCCCCTGGTATGTATGGTTTTCCTCTGGAATTTCAATGTTCTAACCGGTGCCGCGCAAGCTTCCCCTAAAACGGTGATTGTGCCCCGTTTGCGGTCAATCACTCCGCCCCTTTTCGTCTTTTCGGGACCCCTCCCCCGGATCGCCTTCGGCGTCAATTAAGTGCGGTGCCGGGACTACCAACGACCGCGCGCAGTGGATAAGCCATTCGCCCTGACACAAGACCGCGTTATGTGATGCTGGCACAATCGGCCTTGCCGTCATCGCCGGGAACGCCATGCCGCTCGACTTTGCCATTTCGGCGTTGATTACCTTGTTCGTCGTGGTCGACCCGGTCGGCCTGGTGCCGACGTTTCTTGTCGTCACCCACGGCCTGCCGCGCGCCGCCCGCAGGAGCGTCGCGCTTCGCGCCAGCGTCATCGCCGGCGCGATCCTTATCGGCACGGCGCTGCTTGGCGATTGGCTGTTCCGGACGCTGGGCATCTCGCTTTCGGCGTTCCGTATTGCCGGCGGCCTGTTGCTGTTCTCGATCGCCTTCGAGATGCTGTTCGGCGTGCGCATGCGCCGCGAAGGCGAAGCCGCCGAGCAGGCGGTCGAAGAGCATGTGCGCAACCTCGCCGCCTTTCCGCTGGCGATTCCGCTGATGGCCGGCCCCGGCGCCATTACGGCGACCGTGCTGCTCGCTGGACGCGCCGACGGCAACCTGCTGCTGGTCGGCTTGCTCATCGCCGTCGTGGTGTTCGTCGCGCTTGCCTGTTTCGTCGTCTTTATCTTCGCTGCGCAGATCAGCCGCCTGCTTGGCATGACCGGTAATATCGTGTTGTCGCGCTTGCTCGGCGTGCTGCTCGCCGCGCTCGCGGTGCAATACGTCGTCGACGGCATTCGCGCGATTTGGACAGGTTAGCTAAGCGCCATCGGTGATGTATTCAGTGATTTGAAAAGATTCCGCCGCCGGCAATTGCGGCTTTGCCCTCGAAACCGTTTTTCGGTTCACTCAACGCTATGTCCAAGTATTATGTCCAAGTACGCTGAAGGGCGGCTCGGGTCGCAATGTGACCCAAGAACCGCCCCTCAATCGCCGTTTCGCCAACAGGCTTTCGCTTACCACCCAATCCAGCGCTCGCCGCGCCAATAGCCGCGGCCTTCGTGCTCGCGCCACGCGTAGTGCTCGCGCGGGCCCCAGCGCCAGTCATCCGGATGCACAACTACCCGCGCGGCCGGCGGATACTCGTAGGCTTCGTGGGTGTGCCAACAAACGCGACCGCTGCAGACAATCGCCGCCGAGGCGTTGGCCACGGATAAGGCCAGCACGCCCGCACCCAACAGCGCACCGAGTAGGGATTTGCTTAGAGGCATTTCCAGGCTCCCATCGTGAGAGTATTAAAGGCAATGATTAACGGGGAAGACTGCACCGGGTTCCACGGTACGGATGGAAAGTTGCGGCTTTAAGTCAAAATCTGCCCCTCACTCATCATTCATTAACTATGAAAGTTCACGTTTGGGTCGGGCGGATCAGTCACGATTCCGATGGGAATCGCCCGCTCGGAGAACGCTTTCATGGCCATTTCAGGGGTTTCCGCAGCCGGCATCTACGCCTCGTCGAATCCGCAGCCGACGCAATCAATCAGCCAGCACAAACATGGCGGCCAGCATTCGATCAGCGACGTCGACGGCCAAGGATCCAGCGTCGCGACAGCGCCAAGCTCGAGCGGCAAGGTCGGCAGCAAAGTCAACATCACCGCCTAGGCGAAAGCACGATCCCCCAAGGCCGGAAATCCGGTTTCGGAGAAGGTCGTCACGAGGCAAAGCCAGACATGGAAACGGAAGGGCTGCGATCAGGCTCGTTTTGCGTCCGCGCTGCACAACCGGTCGATATTCCGGAGCTGATGCAGCTTAAGCTTCTGTTGGCGCAAGGCGAAGATGCGCTTCACGCCGTGTGCGCCAGCGCGGCCGATTGGTTGCGCGACGGGTTTGGCCCCGGCGCCGGCTTTACCGCTTTCGTCGCCGAGGCGGGACCTAGCGGAACCATCATCGGCATGGCCATCTGCAGCCGGCGCACCATCACCGGATGGAACGGGCCGCTGATCTTTCTGCAAGATCTTTTCGTCGAGCCCGACTACCGCCAGCTCGGCGCGGCGCGCGCGCTGATGGCGCGGGTCGCCGCCTATGCGCGCGACCTCGGCAGCCCCATCGTCGAGCTCACCGTACGCGCCGACAATCCGGCCCAGGGATTTTATCTGCATAGCGGCTTCCAGCATTTGCCGAATTGTCTGACCTACGTTCTCGCCGGGCCGGCGCTGGCCGCGTTGGCCGACCGCGATCAGAAAGATTTCGCGCTCGCCGGCTAGGCCAGACATGCAGCATCGCCAATCACGATGCATACCCTCGCTTGAGAGGCATGCTTGCCGGCAAGACTGACCCACAGGCCTTGTTGAAGCAAACGTGATTTCAAGCACTGACCGCGAGAGTGGCGGAGCCCTCACCAGGGCCGCGGTTGCCAGACCATCAGCAAAAACAGCGCGACCATGCCGGCGATAGCCGGCCACGCCAGGGCGCTATAGAGGCGGAACAGGCCCCAATAGGCGTCCGGTAACGGCACGCCGTCGAGCGCGGCCTGGCCGGCGATATTGCGAATGCGGATTTCAATGCGCAGCACCGCGAGCCACGCCGCGATGACGGCGATATAAAGCGCGAGCGAAAGCTCGATCCAGAATTCGTCGAGCGGCGAGAAGCCGATCGCCCAGGCCAGCGGAAAGCCGCTGATCGGCTGCAAGGCGATGGCGGCGATCATGACGATTTTCTCGACGCTGACCGCGAAGCGCGAGGTCAGCGCCACCACCGAGGTGTTGCCGGAGCGGTGCGCGAGTAACATGAACACGGCGATGCCGAGCCAGGTTCCGAACATCACCGCGGCGGCGAGCACGTGCACGAACTTGATCGCGAAGATGAGGTCGATCATCGCCGAAGGAGAATCTGCTCGTCCGCGCGAAAGCGGAGACCTAGGCCACAACGCGCAAGCGAGTTACCGGATGAATGCCCGCTTGCACCGGAATGAGCGGAAGTGTTCAGCAACCGCCTCATGGGCCGAACACGACTGCGTGCATGATACGTCCGGGAAAAAGCGTGAACGCGCCGGCGACCACCAGCGCGCCGAAGATGATCGAGATCATCGCGATCCGGTGCTGCATGACCCTGATGACGCCGCGCATGCAGCACCGCAATCGGCAGCATGACCAGCGTGAAAATCGCCAACAGGTGGATCGGGCTCCACGGGCCCCACAGCCGGATATTGTGGATCCAAAATGCACTGATGGCGACCGCCAGCATCAGCACCACCCACACCCAACCGATCGTACGATGCGGAAGCGTTCCCTTGGGCGCGCTCAGCTGCACGACGCCAAGCGCGAATGCCGTCATCGCCGCAACGGCGTGGAGCTGGATGGCGGAGCTTGCCGCCAGAAGCGGTGCAAGCGTCATGGTTTTGCGGGCTTTCCCTAACTCATTCGCACGCAAGCATGATTACGTCAGAAACTCGACCCGCCCATCGTCGAGATCATAGCGCGCCGCGACCACCTTGACTTTTTTGTCCTTGACGAAATGAGACACGATCGCGCTCTTGGTTGCGATCTTCGTCGCGGTTCGTTTCGCACTTTCGCGGACCGCGTTGTCGACAAAATCTCCGGGCTTGCCGTAAACCGACTTCGCCGCGGGAACAATCGCGTCGACCATCGGACCGATCGAGCCGGGAAACGTCGCGTGTTTCGCAACGACGTCGCAGGCGGCGGCAACCGCGCCGCATCGTTCGTGACCCATCACGACGACAAGGGAAACGCCAAGATGTTCGACACCGTATTCGATCGTGCCCATGGTCGCTGTATCCGCCATGTTGCCGGCATTGCGGGCGACAAAGAGTTCGCCGAGCCCTAGCCCACCGAACAAAAGTTCAGGCGGCACGCGGCTGTCGGCGCAAGTGAGAATCGCCGCCCATGGCGTTTGCGTCTTGGCGACGTGTTCGCGCTGCGCCGAAAGATCGGCGGCGCAGATCTGCGGCGCGCTCACGTATTTCTCATTGCCGGCCTTCAGTTTCGCCAGCGCATCATCGGCGGCAACGCTCGTCGTCGCGCCAGTTGCAAATGCCAGCGGCGCATTGAAGAATCCAGCCGCGGCGATGCCTGCCGCCGTCAACGACAGGAATCTGCGACGATCCGGTGCTGATTTGCGACATTCCATGCACATTGCTTGGCCTCATCGACTACCGGCCCGCTGGCCCGGCGTTTTGTGCGTGTCGGCTTAATCCGCACATATGGCGATTTGGCCAACGTCAAAACGGAATTTCGTCGTCCATGTCGCCGCGCGGACCTCTGGCGCCGGCGCCGGCCGCAGCCGCCACCTTGCGCGTCGGCCCGGGCGAACCGAACTCTCCGCCCACATCGTCGCTGCCAAACTCGCCGCCGCCGGCACCGCTGCCACTGCCGGCGCGATCGAGCAGCGTCAGTTCGCCACGGAAGCCCTGCAGCACCACCTCGGTCGAATACCGGTCCTGGCCGGACTGATCCTGCCATTTGCGTGTCTGCAGTTGGCCTTCGATGTAAACCTTCGAGCCTTTCTTGAGGTATTGCTCGGCGATCCGGCAGAGATTTTCGTTGAAGATGACGACCCGGTGCCACTCCGTCTTTTCCTTGCGCTCGCCCGTCGTCTTGTCCTTCCATGAATCGGACGTAGCCACCCGCAAATTGGCCACGGGCCGTCCGTCCTGGGTCCGCCGGATTTCGGGGTCCGCGCCCAAATTGCCGACCAGGATTACCTTATTGACGCTTCCCGCCATCACACGCTCCGTTCGTTTTTGCGCTCCGTCCGCCAGCCGCCATCGCACCCTAGTGCCGGGCCCGCCCCCCGCAAGGGCGATCCGGACGCGATCGGCGTTATCCACATAAGCAGCAGCGGCTCCGGCCGCTCGCGCCTCATGTTCTTAGTTTGTTCTTGCGGCGACTGCAAGGGCCTCCTAGCGATTTCAACCAGACGTTAACCAGCATCGGAAATGTGCCGCAGCCCGCAGCGGCTTGCCAGTCGCGCACACATCGTTTCTGCAGCGAGCGTTAACCAATCTTCGTCAGGAATTTTCTCAGAAATTTTTAGCGATCGCTGCGGGATGATCCAGATTGCGACATTTTGTTGGCAAATTTTACCTGTTGATTGTCACCCGATGTGGCCTTTGGGTCACATCATTATCGAGCGCAATCAGTTAGTTGTTCGGGCGACAACGGGGGAGCGTGGGGCTGGAAATCTCAAGCGTTAATGCAGGTCAAGACGAAGGCTGAAACAACACACCATGCTGACGTCGCGTGACGGAATAGGAGAGAGTCGCATGAAGCGGATTTTGATTGCTGGAGCGTTCGCGCTCGCAGCCGGGGGACAAGCACTCGCGGCTGATCTCCCGCCACCCATGGCGCCGCCGCCGCGGGCGCCAGCCACCTACGTTCCGGCCCCGATACCGTACTACAACTGGACGGGTTTCTATGTCGGCGGCAATCTTGGTGGGGCTGTGGAATTCGGGAGGCTATTGCGACACTGCGACCCTGACGGCAATAGCTTCAGCGGTTCGGGCAGCAGCTTCAAATTCCTCGGCGGCGGCCAGGTTGGCTTTAACTGGGAGTTCGGGCCCGGCGTCGTCATCGGCGTTGAAGGCGATGTTCGATTGGCTGCCGGATAGCCAGCAATACCAGCAACATGGACACTCGCTGGCACCGGCATGGTGCCAGCGCCGACGGGAGCAAGGTAACGGCCAACAACCAGTGGCTGACGACCGTCACTGGTAAGCTCGGTTACGCTTGGGATCGCGTTCTCGTCTACGGCAAGGGCGGCGGCGCTTGGGTTGGAACGAACAGCCCAACCATAACCTCAATGGCGCGTCGATCGGAACCAGCACGAGCAGCACCAATTGGGGCTGGACGGCCGGCGTCGGGCTTGAATATGCGTTCTGGGGCGGCTTGTCGGGCCGGGTCGAATACGACTATATCGGTCTGACCAACATGAACATCACTGTTCCTCCCAGCGCCACGTTCTCCGGGGGGCGATACGTTCACCGGCAGCAACCGCAGCATCCAGATGATCACTGCGGGACTGAATTATAAGTTCGGCGGTTGGTAAGAGCGACGCGCACGCTCGATCTGAAACGAAAGCCCCGGGTCCTTTGACCCGGGGCTTTTGTTTGCGGACCGTTGCACCGCGAGCGCATATGCTTGTGAGTCAAACGGACATCATCCGTCAGAGCCCACAACACGCAAGTTCACCGCGGAACGGGCTGTTGATGTGTATTCGCACGGTATGAATTCCACGACGGAATTACATATTGCGGCCAAGCGTGCTGCGGGACTACAATTTCTAATGGCATGCCTTCTGGGGATTGGGGGAGCGCATGGTGCGACTGCTCATAGCTGCTGCAGCACTGGTGCTTGCGGCTCCGGGACATGCCCTCGCGGCGGATATGGCGCCGCCGCCGATGGCGCCGCCACCCCCGCCCTATTACGCGCCGATGCCGCCGCCGATGCCGTTTTACAATTGGAGCGGCCCTTATATCGGTGCGAATGGCGGCGGTGCTTTCGGCACCAGCAGCTGGAGCGGAGGCGGCTTTTCCAGCGGCAACTTCAACACCTCCGGCGGCCTCGCCGGCGGCACGCTCGGCTTCAACACCCAATGGGGTCCGCTGGTGCTCGGGATCGAGGGCGACGGCGACTGGACGAACCTCAGCGGCAGCAGCACGAGCGTTTGCGGCGTCCCGGGTTGCCAAACCGGCAGCGACTGGCTGGCGACGGTGCGCGGCCGCATTGGCGGCGCGTTCGACCGCGTTCTCTTTTACGGCACCGGTGGCGTTGCCTTCGCGCCGATCAACTCAGGCGTTGTCGGCGGCCCATCTGAATCGCACACGGAAGTCGGCTGGACCGCCGGCGCCGGCCTCGAATTCGCCATTGCGCCGCGCTGGACCGCTAAGGTCGAATATCTCTACGTTTACCTGCAGCCCTCGTCTTGTACCGCCGATTGCATCGGGGCTGGCACTCCAACTCCGACCGCCACATCCATCAAATTCAACGAGAACGTGGTCCGCGCCGGCCTCAACTTCAAGCTCGGTCCCTGGTGGTGGTAGAACGAATTTAAATTACCCTCGGAACCTTTAGCCCCGGGTCTTTACCCGGGGCTTTCGTTTGCGGATAGTCACGCCTGTTCGAGCGGTATTGGGGGCTCCAGCAGTTGCGGCCGAGGATGTGATTGTGAACGTCTCCAAAACGACCGGCATTCGAAAGCCTTCTCGATCCTTGCCGGCAAGCCGGCAGCCGCTTGCCATGTTCCGCCCGGAGCGGTCGAGCGATACGCTGATCTTTCTGCCCACCTACAACGAGCGTGACGCCATCACTCCGATGATCGATGCGTTGCTGGCGCTGCCAATTGGCTGCGACGTGTTGGTTATCGATGATCATTCGACTGACGGAACCACCGACATTCTCCTGTCCCGGGCCGCTGCCGAGCGCTGCCTCGCGATCATGGTGCGTCCGGGCAAGCTTGGCGTCGGCTCGGCTCATATGCTCGGCTGGATGTATGCGCGACGCCGCGGATACCGGCGCATCGTGACGCTCGACGCCGATTTCTCCCATGACCCTCACGATGTTCCGCGTCTGCTCGCGGCGCTGGACTCCGGCGCCGACGTGGTTATCGGATCGCGCTTCGTTGCCGGCGCGCGGCTCGACTATGTCGGCTGGCGCCGCTTTGTTAGTCGCAGCGCCAACTATCTGGCTTGCGCCGTGCTGCATTCGCCTCTGACCGAGCATACGACCTCGCTGCGCGCCGCCCGGCTCGACCGTGTGCCCGAAGGTCTGGTGGAGACCATTGCCAGCGAGGGCTACGGTTTTTTTCTCGAATGTGCGACGCGATTTGTGCGCGCAGGCTTGAACGTCGTCGAGATCCCAATTCATTTCCACGAGCGCAAGCATGGCAGGTCGAAGATTTCCCAAATCGAGATCGTGCGCGGTGCGCTGAATTTGGTGCGTCTCAGACTACGGCAGACATGGGAAAATGCTGCGCTCGGCGAGGGCACCCAGCGCTGTGCGGCCTGCAACGAGCCTTTCGTCATCGGCATGCCGGCCGGCGAACTGCGCTGCCTGGCTTGCGCGCATTGTGAAACGCCCGCGGCGAATGTTGGAGTGCACGCCGACGTGAGTGAAGAGGCTTTACAGGCGATATCAGTCGGTGGAAATTCGCGGCGCTACCCTTCCCCATTGGCCAACGCCGATACATCCGGCACCGATCGAGCGCGCGAATGATGAGTTCGCTGGCGGCTACGCCGCGCGCCGCGTCCGTCCCCGTGCGCATTGTCGCCATATGGAATGCGGTTGCGACGCGCTGGAACCCGGTTCTCGTCATTGTTCTTGCTTGTGTGGTGCTGGCGGGGCCGCTGATCTTCTTTCGCGGCTATAACGCGCACGAAGGGCTGGCCGTCTCGATCGCGCGGACGATTTTGGAAACGGGCGATTGGTTCGTCCCGCATATGTACAATGTGCGCTTCATCGAGAGCCCGACATTGCAGTCACGGATCATCGCTCTCGTCAGCGCGCCTTTCGGCGACGTCAATCAAATTACGGCGCGCCTGCCCAGCTTTCTGTTCCTGATCTTCGGCTGCTTTCTCATTTACTGGCTGCTGCGAAAGGTCGCCGCCAGCATTCCCGCCGCGCTTTTCGGCGTTGCCCTATTCTTGGCCTGTCCGCTGGTCATCCGGCTGTACGTCAGCGTGACACCGGACCTGCCGCTGGCGGTGCTGTTGTTCTTTGCTTTCGTCTTGTGGTGGAGCGGCTACGCGGAAGACAGGCTCACCGTCGGCCGCTGGTTATTGATCGGAATTGTGCTCGCGCTTGCGGGCATGATGAAAGGGCCGGAGCCGGTTGCCTATTTTGCGTTCGGCATTGGCCTTTATGTTCTGCTCACGCGCTCGTGGCGGCAAATTCCCGGCCTCATCCTCGCCGGCGTGATTTGCATCCTTCCGGTCGCCTTTTGGGCGATGGGCACGTATGCGGCGGGAGACCAGTCGGATTGGGCCGCGTACATGCGCTTGGCGCATCCGCGTGCAGTTTTTTACGAGCCGCCCATGGCCGTCTTCAAAACCTTGCTCGAAATACTTCCGGCAGTGATCGCGGCGGCGGCATTTTTCATTTCGCGGTTTTTTCGCGACAGGGATTTGGTTCGTCCGGGGTTGGTCCCGGCACTCGCCTGCTACGCCTTCGTTGCCGCGGTCTTCGTCCTGTTTTGGCCGGGCGGTTCGGTGCCGCGCTACTACTTTCCAATGGTGCCGGCGCTTTGCGTGTTCGGCGGCCTCGGCTACGATCAACTCGGCGCGCGGCGGCCGGAAATCGTGGCGCCGATCCTGGTGTTGACCGCGGCTCTATTGATCTACGCGCTTGGCTACGCCGCGGCCTCGCCGTTCTTTCCGATGCAATACCGTCGCGAAAAGGTTCAAGCCGAGCACGCCGCAACGCTGGTCGAAGCCGCGCCGGGAACGATCTATTGGTCCGGTGACGTGGCGCTGAACATCTTGCCGTATTTGCCGGGGCAAATTCTAAATACCTCGCTCGACGAATTGGCCAAAATTCCCGGGCCGGCGTGGATGATCATGACGAACGAGGATGCGAACGCCTTGCTGGCGCGGCGGCCGGGCCCGCTGCACGTGGTGATGCCGCTCGGCGAATGGGATCAATGGCGGCTGTTGCGCCTCGATAATTGACGAATATCGTCATTGCGAGGAGCGAAGCGACGAGGCAATCCAGATTTCGCCGCGCAAGGCTGGATTGCTTCGCTTCACTCGCAACAACGCCGAAGATTCCGGCCCTGTGATTATCCGGGAACTACGCGCGCGGCGCGCTGGCAAAGCGGCCGCGTTCTCACTATGTTCGGTCAGACCTCGATCCCGAAAACCCGCCCCGGATTCGGTCCGGGTTGACCGCCGGATTGCATGAACGATCTATTCGACCGCTCGGATAACAAGGCTGGCCGCCAGGATGCGCGCGTGAAAGATGCGCGCGTGATTTCGATCCGCGGCGCCCGCGAGCACAACCTCAAGAACGTCGATCTCGACATTCCGCGCGACCAGCTGGTGGTGTTCACCGGCCTGTCCGGCTCGGGCAAGTCCTCGCTCGCCTTCGACACCATCTACGCCGAGGGCCAGCGCCGCTATGTCGAGAGCCTGTCGGCTTATGCTCGCCAGTTCCTGGAGATGATGCAGAAGCCGGACGTCGACCAGATCGACGGCCTGTCGCCCGCCATCTCCATCGAGCAGAAAACCACCTCGCGCAATCCGCGCTCGACCGTCGGCACCGTCACCGAGATCCACGACTACATGCGGCTGCTGTGGGCGCGCGTCGGCGTGCCCTATTCGCCGGCGACCGGGCTGCCGATCGAGAGCCAGACCATCTCGCAGATGGTCGACCGCATCATGGCGCTGCCTGAAGGCACGCGGCTTTATCTCTGGCGCCGGTGGTGCGCGGCCGCAAGGGCGAGTACCGCAAGGAGCTCGCCGAGTTCATGCGCAAGGGCTACCAGCGCGTCAAAATCGACGGCGCGTTCTACGAGATCGCCGAGGCGCCGGCGCTCGACAAGAAATTCAACCACGACATCGACGTGGTGGTGGACCGCCTAGTGGTGCGGCCGGACATCGCCGCGCGGCTGGCGGATTCGCTCGAGCAGGCGCTCAAGCTCGCCGACGGGCTGGCGGTGGCGGAGCTTGCGGACCCTCACCCCACCCCTCTCCCGCAAGCGGGAGAGGGAGTCGCGCGCCGCGCGACGGGTGAGGGCGAGTCAGCCGACAAGAAAGTCGCGAAGATCCACGACCAGAGCGGACCCGAGCGCATCGTGTTCTCGGAAAAATTCGCCTGCCCGGTGTCCGGCTTCACCATCCCCGAGATCGAGCCGCGGCTGTTCTCGTTCAACAATCCGTTCGGCGCCTGCCCGAAATGCGGCGGGCTCGGCGTCGAGCAGCACATCGACCCCGAGCTGGTCATTCCCGACAAGGAGCGCACGCTGCGCAAAGGCGCGATCGCGCCATGGGCGAAATCGTCGTCGCCCTATTACGTGCAGACGCTGCTCGCGCTCGGCAAACATTACAAGTTCACGCTCGACACTAAATGGAAGGACCTGCCGAAGAAGACCCAGGACGCCATCCTCTACGGCTCCGGCGACATCGAGATCCGCTTCTCCTACGACGACGGCATGCGCGCCTACGAGACCAAGCGGCCGTTCGAAGGCGTCATCACCAATCTCGAGCGCCGCTTCAAGCGAGACCGACAGCGACTGGGCGCGCGAGGAGATCGCCCGCTATTTCACCGACGTGCCCTGCGCCGCCTGCCACGGCTATCGGCTCAAGCCGGAAGCGTTGTGCGTCAAGATCGGCGGCCTGCACATCGGCGAAGTCTCCGACATGTCGGTCAAAGGCCGCGGCGGCCTGGTTCGCGAGCTGCCGGACAAACTCAACGCCAAGCAGAACGAAATCGCGGTGCGCATCCTCAAGGAGATCCGCGCGCGGCTCAAATTCCTGGTCGATGTCGGGCTCGATTACCTGACGCTGGCGCGCGCCTCCGGCACGCTGTCCGGCGGCGAGAGCCAGCGCATCCGGCTTGCCTCGCAGATCGGCTCCGGCCTGACCGGCGTGCTTTACGTGCTCGACGAGCCGTCGATCGGGCTGCACCAGCGCGACAATGCGCGCCTCCTCGACACGCTGCGCCGGCTGCGCGACCTCGGCAACACCGTGATCGTGGTCGAGCACGACGAGGACGCCATCCGCGCCGCCGACTACGTCGTCGACGTCGGCCCCGGCGCCGGCGTGCACGGCGGCAAGATCGTCGCCGAAGGCACGCCCGCCGACATCATGGCCAATCCGGACTCGCTGACCGGCGAGTATCTCAACGGCGTGCGCGAGATCGCCGTGCCGGAGCGGCGGCCGAAAAATCCGCAGCGCGTGCTCGAGGTGGTCGGCGCCCGCGGCAACAATCTGAAAAACGTCACTGCCGAAATTCCGCTCGGCCTGTTCACCTGCGTCACCGGCGTGTCCGGCGGCGGCAAGTCGACGCTCTTGATCGACACGCTCTACAAGGCGCTGGCGCGCCGGCTCAACGGCGCCAGCGAGGCCCCGGCCCGCGTTCGACCGCATCGAAGGCCTCGAGCACCTCGACAAGGTGATCGACATCGACCAGTCGCCGATCGGGCGCACGCCGCGCTCCAATCCCGCCACCTATACCGGCGCGTTCACGCCGATCCGCGAATGGTTCGCCGGCCTGCCGGAGAGCAAAGGCGCGCGGCTACAAGCCCGGCCGCTTCTCGTTCAACGTCAAGGGCGGCCGCTGCGAGGCCTGCCAGGGCGACGGCGTCATCAAGATCGAGATGCACTTTCTGCCCGACGTCTACGTCACCTGCGACGTCTGCAAGGGCAAGCGCTACAACCGCGAGACGCTGGAGGTGCTGTTCAAGGGCAAATCCATCGCCGACGTGCTCGACATGACGGTCGAGGAGGCGCTGGAATTCTTCAAGGCGGTGCCGCGGGTGCGCGACGTGCTGACGCTGCTGCGCCGCGTCGGCCTCGGCTACATCCATGTCGGCCAGCAGGCGACGACGCTCTCCGGCGGCGAGGCGCAGCGCGTCAAGCTGGCCAAGGAACTGTCCAAGCGCGCCACCGGCCGCACGCTCTACATCCTCGACGAGCCGACCACCGGGCTGCACTTCGACGACATGGCGAAGCTGCTGGAGGTGCTGCACGAGCTGGTCGAGAGCGGCAACACCGTGGTGGTGATCGAGCACAATCTCGACGTCATCAAGACCGCCGACTGGATCATCGACCTCGGCCCCGAAGGCGGCGACGGCGGCGGCGAGATCGTCGCCGCCGGCACGCCGGAAGACATCGTGCGCGAGAAGCGGAGCTACACGGGGGCCTTCCTCAAGCCGGTGCTGGCCCGCGCGGCGAGCGGCAAACGCAAACGGCGCATCGAGGCGGCGGAGTAAAATTCCTTCTCCCCGCGTGCCGGTAGCGGGTGGCGAAATGCGAGCCGGGCGAGCCTTGAGCCGGGTGAGGGCTTTTTTCCTTCTCCCCGCGCGCGGGGCGCGCTAAGAGAGGAGGACGAACCCTCCCCCATGCGCTATTCGCTCGTCATCTTCGATCTCGACGGCACGCTCGTCGACAGCCTGCCGTGGTTTCGGCGCAATATCAACGACGTGGCCGACCGCTTCGGCTTTCGCCGGGTCGACGATGACGCCGTCCTGCCGCTGCGGCGCGTCGGCGTGCGCGAGATTTTCGAGCGCCTCGAGGTGCCGAAGCGCAAGGTGCCGGCGATCGCCCGGCACCTGCGGCGGCTCAAGACCGCGGACATCGCCGGCATCCCGCTCTTTCCCGGCGTCGAGCCGATGCTGGGCGCGCTCGCCGGCGCCGGCGTGCGGCTTGCGCTCGTGTCTTCCGACCACGAAGCCAATGCGCGCCGCCAGCTCGGCGCCAGCGCGGCGCTGTTCTCGGCGTTCGATTGCGGCGCCTCACTGTTCGGCAAGGCGGCCAAGTTCCGCCGCATCGTCAAGCGCGCCCGCGCCGACGCCGCAAGCGTCATCGCCATCGGCGATGAGATCCGCGATATCGAGGCGGCCCGCGCCGCCGGCATCGCCTGCGCCGCCGTGACCTGGGGTTTTGCGGCGCCGGAAACGTTGCACGCGCACAAGCCCGACGTCGTGTTCGAGCGCATGGAAGATATTACGCGCCGCCTGCTGGGGGCGCAGTGATCCGGGGCTGGCGCGCGCGCCGGGCAGCAAGCGCAAGCGGCGCGTCGAGGCGGCGGAGTAGCTGCTTTCGCGCCGGGACAGAGCTTATTCCGTCATCCCGAGGCGGTCGCGAAGCGGCCCTCGAAGGACTACGACCCGGGCGCCTCGGCCTGCATCCTTCGAGGCTCGCTCCGCTCGCGCCTCAGGATGACGGGTGTGCTGCTGGCTGGATCAAAGGTTGAATTCGTGCTAATCTGCACGGCCTGCGACGGATCGGTCGATGCCTGCCGACGTGACCAGAGAAGAATTCCAGACGCTCGAACTTGACGTCGAGGGCGAGAAGCTTGTCACGCGTCACATCCTTGAACAAGCCCGCCGCAATGGCGACGACCTCGCCGCCATCAAGACGCGGCTCGGCCGAGTCGAGGAAAAGCTTGATGGTGTCGACCTCAAGGCTCTAGTGCGAAAAGTGGACGGCTTGGACCGAAAGGTGGACGGCCTGGACAATAAAGTCGACGGGCTGGCGAAAGCTCTGCCCAGCATCGTCGGCGACGAAATGCGCAAAGTCCTGCGCGAACGCGACGACAAGCGCTGAGGCGCTCCGACGTGAAAATCGAAAAAATTCATCCACGAGGGCAAATACGTAGCCGAGGTCCAAATCGAATTGATCGAAGGTGACACCGCGTGGTCGCCTTATCTGTCGCCCGAAGAGGTTCGTAAGCTCGACACAGTGCGCCTCGCCCTGCGCCACGGAGACATCGCCGAAGCCGCCAAATACGGCCGCGTGTTCGAGCTAACGCCGGGGGGCGGCGAAGTGATCACAGCGGCGAAAAAGCCTGCCCTCGGGCTTGACCCGAGGGTCGCCTCAGGCACCTCCGAGGACATCGTTCGCGAGAAGCGGAGCTATGCCGGTGCGTTCCTCCAGCCGGTGCTGGCGCGCGTCGACGGCAAGCACAAGCGGCGCATCGACGCGGCTGAGTAGGGCCGTGTATCATTCATGACTGCTCCGAATCCAAGCGTCAGAAGAACGGTTGGCGAACTCTCGATCAGGTTTTTAATGATGCCGCAAACTGCTGGGTGATTCATTATTCCTGCGAAAGTTTTTATGATCGCCCCGAAGGGCGTTCACCGCGAATCACCTCGGTCGCCGTAAGAAAGTTAGACACGGCGCAAACGCTTTCTTTCTCGATACACCAGGTTGCTGAGCGGCGGGGAATCGCTTCCGCTGAAATCGAACGTCACTACGATGATCTTGAACGATCGATGCTGCAGGAGTTTTTCGAACACGCGCGCGGTAATCAGGGAATGAAATATCTTCATTGGAACATGCGCGACATCAACTATGGCTTTGCTGCGGTTGAGCATCGTTTTCGGGTTCTTGGCGGCGAACCATTTGTTATCGCAGACGACAGAAAAATAGATTTGGCAAGGTTGCTCATCGACATTTTCCGCGTCGGTTATGCCGGTCATCCTCGTCTCGAGAGTCTCCTGGCTCTAAACCACATTCGCCCGCTAAATTGCAAGAGGCTGAGGCATTCGCAAATCGAAATTTTGTCGGGGTACATCAATCGACCCTTAGAAAGGTAGATGTCATTGCCGATCTCATCAACCGCGCACATGATCGTCAACTTCGGACAAATACGACGTGGTGGGAGATGCACGGCGGTCACCTCCGTACATTCTGGAACTGGATTGTGGAAAACAAAACCATCGCATTTATCGTGGCGTTTCTTGGACTAGCTCTAGCAATTTGGGCAATCGCAAAATCCTAAAGCCAAACGCAGATAGTATGGCCTATTGACGCGTGGGCCCGGCGCTTCGCGCCCCACCCTGCCCCGCTTAGTGCGTTATCCGCGCGAGCGAAAGTCTATTGTGTTGAGTAGAACGCCTGTGCGACTTGTGCGCGAACCACAGCCAGTAAGGGCCAGCGCTATGGATGACCTCACACAAAAAAATAGTGAGCAATCTTCGTCCAAACATGCTGGCCATGAATTACCTGAGCATGGGAAGCACGAAATCTTTGATCGCCTACACCGACGCATTGAAGCCACGAAAGCCATCCGCTTTCAAGCAACCGTGCGGTTAATTCGACGACACAAATTATCGGCCTACGTAACGGCCATGTTATCGCTCTATGTTATTGGGCTATCGCTTATTCCAAATATTTTTGAACTGGAGCCCCGTCAAAGTCAGGTTCTGCTTGCATGTACAATTGTTATGTCGACCTTCATTGTTGTTCTGATTCTTACTGAGGGATACGAAAGCTTCTATCATAAGGCGGAGGTGCTCCACGATTCCGCGCGCCAGCTGAACAAGCTAGCATTCAAGATGTCTCAATTTGATGCCAATGATAATGATGCCCGGGACCTTATTGAGCAAATATCGACTGAATACGAAGCAATAATTGAAAATTCTCGGGTAAATCATGCCGAATGCGACTACATTCGTATCCGAGCCAGGCGGCCTGACTTATTCGGCTTCAATCCTGGGCCGCTACCCTCGACCCTCATCGGAAAAGCAGGGTCGTACTGCATTCGCTCCCTCGATTGGAGTAGATCAGTACTCCGCGAGTATTTATGGTTATCTCTACCCCTCATCTTCACGCTGTTTGCGTCGTATATGATATATTTTATGATTGCGTATAATTGGCCACACATGAGCCCATAGGGCGGATTAGCTGAAAGGGTAATCCGCCATCTTGCGTTTTTCCGATACCTCGAATTGGCGGGTTACGGCTTTGCCTGACCAGCCCTACCCCCGCCCGGCCGCCTCGAGGATCAAATTCGCGATCACGTCGGGCTGCGAGATCAGCGAGACGTGGCTCGCTTTCACCTCGATGGTCTTGGCGCCCATGCGCTTCGCCATAAAGCGTTCGAGATCCGGATTGATGGTCCGGTCTTCGGTGGAGACGGCGTACCAGCTCGGCTTTGACCGCCAGGCCGCGTTGGTCGTCTTGCCGGCCAGCAGCGTCTTATTGAACGGCGCCTGCACGGCATAGAGCACGCGGGCCTTGTCGGCGGGCAGGTCGCCGGCGAAATCGCGCAGGAAGGCTTCCTCGCTCAGCTGGCCCCAATCGCCGGACCAGACAATGCCGGCCGAGGCCGGCGGCGTCGGATATTTCTTGGCCAGCGCCGTGTAATCCTCGCCCGCGTCGGGCGCCCGCGCGGCGACATAGACCACGGCCGAGACCTTGGGGTCGACGCCGGCTTCGGTGACGATCATGCCGGAGAAGGAGTGGCCGACCAGCACGGTTGGGCCCTGCTGCATCGCGAGCGCGCGCTGCGCCGCCGCAACGGCTTCCGGCAGCGTCGTCAGCGGGTTCTGCACCGAGGTGACATTGAGACCCTTCGCCTGAAGTCTCGGGATCACCTCGGACCAGCACGAGCCGTCAGCAAAAAGTCCGTGCACCAAGACGATGTTGCGGGCCTTTGGCGCGGGCTGCGCGGCGGCGGCGCCTTGGAGAAGCGGGCTTGCCGCGCCGGCGGCGACCAGGCTCACGAATGTGCGACGATCCATGGGATGACCTCCGCCCCGTTCAGCCCTTGTCGGGCGAGCATTTATCCATTTAGCGACGCAGTTTTGTGGGATCAAGACCGGCAAAGGTGAGCAGAAAGTCCGAATTTTACGGTCCCCGTTTTACGGTTTTGTGAACCCCCTCCCCGCGCCGCATTCGCTCCCCACATAAGCGGCGGTTGGGGTGCAGGGAGATCGAGGCCATGACGCCGCAGGAACAAGAGCTCGTCGAGGAACTGTTCGATCGTTTGGCCAAGCTGGAAAATGCGCCGCGCGATCCGGAAGCCGAGCGCCTGATCGCAGCGGGTTTGCAAGGGGCGCCGCATGCGGTCTACGCGCTGGTGCAGACGGCGCTCGTGCAAGACGAGGCGCTCAAGCGCGGCAATGCGCGCATCGAGGAACTGCAGGCGCAAGTCAGCGCGCGAGGCGGCGGCGCGGAAGCACCGGACCTGCGGCAGGGCAGCTTTCTCGACAGCATGCGCGAAGCGTTCACCGAGCGTGCCCCCGTGCGCGGCTCGGTGCTGAGCGTGCGGGCGGCCGCGCCGGGCTATCAGCAGAGCAATCCGCCGCAAGGCTACCAGCCGCAACCGGGATACCCGCCGCAACCGCCGGCGCCGCCCTATGCCGCCGGCCCGGCGTTCGGCTCCGGCGGATCATTCCTCGGCACCGCAGCCTCGACCGCCGCTGGCGTGATCGGCGGCTCACTGCTCCTCGACGGCATCCGGTCGATGTTCGGCCACCACGCCGGCTACGGTCCGAGTGCCTTCGGCGGTTTCGCCGGCGACCAGGCTTCGCCCTGGAGCGGCAGCACCAGCGGCAGCGCCGCCGACAGCCAGCTCGCGCGCGATGCCGGCATCGACCACATCGGCCAGGCGGCAACGCGCGGTGCCGGCAACGATCCATCCGCAGCAACCGACGACTCGTTGCAAACCACGAACGACGACACCGTCGCCGACAACAGCGATTTTGACGACGATAATCTCGACGACAGCGACTTCGGTGACGTCGGCGACGACGGCGGCAGCTACGACGCGTGACTGTCCCATCCTACTCGTCTCCACCACCATCCCGATTTACGCCGCATCGGCCGGACGGACGCGGCGGGTAATCTCCGATCCCCGTTCGCGTTCGACCACCGCAATGTCATATTGGCTTTGCAGATCAAGCCAGAATTGCGCACTGCTGCCAAAGTAGCGGCCGAGGCGGACGGCGGTGTCGGCGCTGATTGAGCGCCGGCCATTCAAAATGTCGGTGATGCGGCCGGACGGCACGCCGATATCGAGCGCGAGCCGATTGGCGCTTAATCCGCGCGCGCCCAATTCGCGTTTCAACAGACGGCCCGGATGGACGGCAGGAGGCATTGTTCTTATCCCTTATGATAGTCGACGATCTCGACTGCGTAGGCGTCGCCATTACGGAATTCGAAGCAAATCCGCCAACGCTCGTTCACTGTCATTGCCCATTGCTTTTTGCGTTCGCCCTTTAGCTTATGCAAGCCGACGCTCTTGAGCGGGCTGAGGTCCGTGTGCGCCTTAGCAACATTCAAGGCCAGGAGCAGGTCGACCGCTATGTCGAAATCGATACCGCGTAACTGGTTTGGCCGATCGCCTTCCCAGACCTTCCTGGTCACGGAATTGCGCCACGACCGGATCATGGCATAAATGTACTACGTCATACGGTTAAGGGCAACCTAGGCCGACACGGGGCCGGTCAGCGTGTCGACACTATCGCGTCGGACTTGCCCGCCTAATCCGTCCTAGCTCTATGCCGCCCGCGCTCAACCTCAAGCAAACAACCCGGCGTGCTCGCGGCGGAGCTCGCGCTTGAGCAGTTTGCCGCTCGGGTTCTTCGGCAGCGCCTCGGCGAACACGATGTCCTTCGGCACCTTGAAATGCGCCAGGTGCTCGGCGCAATGGGCGTGGACTTCGTCCTTCGACAGCGACTGCCCGGCCTTGACCACGATCACCGCGACCACCGCCTCGACCCAGCGCGGATGCGGCACGCCGACCACCGCCACTTCCGACACCTGCGGCAGCCGGTAGATCATCTCCTCGACCTCGCGGCTCGCCACGTTCTCGCCGCCGGTCTTGACCATGTCCTTCTTGCGGTCGACGACGTAGATGTAGCCGTCATCGTCGATGGTGGCGAGATCGCCGGAATGAAACCAGCCGCCCTCGAACGCGGCCTTGGTGCGCTCGTCGTCGTGGAAATAGCCGAGCATCAAATGCGGCGACCGGTGCACGATTTCGCCGACCTGGCCCGGGGCCACGTCGCGCATGCGCTCATCGACGACGCGGGTCTCGACATTGAGCGCGGCGCGGCCGCAGGAGCCCGGCTTGCGCAGCTGATCGTCGGGACCGAGCATGGTGGCAAGCGGCGCGATCTCGGTCTGGCCGTAGAGATTCCACAGCCGCACATTCGGCATGCGCTGCGCCATTTCGCGCATCACCTCCACCGGCATGATCGAGGCGCCGTAATAGCCCTTCTTGAGGCTCGACAGATCGGTGGTGTCGAACAGCGGCGAGCGCAGCAGCGAAATCCACACCGTCGGCGGCGCGAAGAACGAGGTGACGCGGTGGCGCTCGATCAGCGGCAGCAGGTTGTCGGGCGTCGGCTTGGCGGTGATGACGTTAGTGCCGCCGACATAGATCGCCGGGCCGAGAAACACGTCGAGCTGCGCGCAGTGATAGAGCGGCAGGGCGTGCAAAGCGAGATCGTCGCCGGCAATGCTGGCGTCGGCGACGCAGCTGACATACTGCCAGATCACCGCGTCGTGGGTGAGCATGGCGCCTTTCGGCAGCGATTCCGTGCCGCTGGTGTAGACGATCTGCGCCAGATCGCCGCCCGAAAGCTCTACCTCCGGCGGCTCGGCCGCATTCGACAACAGCTCGTCGAAAGCGATCATGCCGGCCACCGGCGCGGTCTTCTCCTCCGACGGCAGCCAGACAAACTCGCGCACGCCGGTGCCGAGCGCGGCGGCGGCCCGCGCGGTCTCGGCGAGGCCGGTGTCGGTCGCCAGCATCTGCGCGCCGGCGTGCTTGAGGATGAAGGCCGCCTCCTCCGGCTTGAGCATGAAATTGATCGGCACCAGCACGGCGCCGAGCCGCGCCAGCGCAAACCGCAGCGCCGCGAAGGCATGGCAATTGCGCGACAGGATGGCGACCCGCGCGCCCTTGGCGACGCCGCGCGCGGCCAGACCCGCCGCCAGGCGATCGCACAGCGCGTCGAATTCCGCGTAGCTCCAGTCCGTGTCACCGCAGATGATGGCGGTCTTGTTGGGAAAGCGCTTGGCGCTGCGATGCAGCAGATCCGCCAGCGTCTGGCGGCGAAGCGCGGCGTCCATGCGATGATCCCTCCCCGGCGCTTTTATGCGTCTGGATTATGACCAAGTGCAGGCTGATTGCCATATTTTCGGGAGTCGCTGCGGCAGCGCTCCACGACCGATAGCACCATCAAGCGCGTCGCTTTTTTATTGACATACGTCCCTCTTTTAGTTACATATTCGCATCACTCTGTGACTCGGGAGGGACTCCAGGCGGGCGCGCGGACCGATAAGCCGCCCGGGCAGCTTCGGGCACATGTGACCGGCACTACGACCGGTCCGGAGGTGCTTCCCGGACAGCGGCGCCCGTGGAAGAGCGCGAGGCCTGCGCTCCCCGGTTGGGGCGCCCGTACAGGGCCGGACGTCCTGCCGCGTCCCAGGAAACCTGGCCTGGAGTTGCGCCCAACGGGCGAGAGCCCCGACGGTAAGAACCGTGGTGGAACGCCGACAGGCGAGCGCGCTGCGTTTCAGCGCGCGCCGCATCCGCAAGATGCGGAGGTTAGAAAACACGTTTGCCGGCGTTCCGCCTCCTTTTTTTGTTTGTTTCTTTCGTCATTGCCGGACAAAAGGCGCGAAGCGCCGCCTTCGTGCCAAATGATCCGGCAATCCATGCGAAGGGAAAGCCAATTCGGATTTACTGTTAGGTTTCAAGAGCCGCACGTTAGCATGGACCACCGGGTCAAGCCCGGTGGTGACGCGGTGTTTCTGATGTTTGCAAACCTCGGGCGCGATCGCGTCGCGAGAATGGTACCGCTTATGGCCGTGTTAATTCTTGCCGGCCCGCTCGGCTTTCGTCGCTTCCTGGATCGCCGCTTCGTGATACCAGCCGCTGCCGGACGCGATCTTCACGTTGGGCGGCACCTGAACATTCGCCGCCGGCTTTGATCCGTCGCGCTGGCCGCCGGCCGTGAAACGGCCCCGTGCCGGGAACGTGATGATGTTCGCCGATCCGGAAACAGCGGGCGATGCGGAAAGATTCGTCGTCATGGTTCGGCTCCTTCGCCGCGCGCGCAACGCGATGCGGGTCATTCCTCAAGTATCGCGAGTCGTTGCTAATATAATGCTTCGCTGCGAATTTGTTCGCTCTGCCTCACAGAAAATCAGCGTTTGACTACAATATGTGCATCAGTGTTTTTGCTCATTCCGATCGCATCCAGCCGATGGCGAATTGCTGCGGCCAATCCGCCGTCAGTCGAAGCCGTAAGCGACGCATCAACTGGCATATTAAATGCTTCAAAACGCTCGGAGGCGGCGTCCGCTGCTTTTCGCGCCAGCGGATGCATCGGCACATTTCCCGGATCAGCTTAAGAGAGACAGTGATGACAAAATACAAACTCGAATACATATGGCTCGACGGCTACAAGCCGGTGCCGAATTTGCGCGGCAAGACCCAGCTCAAGGAATTCGAAGCGTTTCCGACGCTGGAGCAACTACCGCTGTGGGGCTTCGATGGCTCATCGACCATGCAGGCGGAAGGGCACAGTTCGGATTGCGTGCTCAAGCCGGTCGCGCTCTATCCCGACGCGGCACGCACCAATGGCGTGCTGGTGATGTGCGAAGTCATGATGCCCGACGGCAAGACACCGCACCCGTCCAACAAACGCGCCACAATTCTCGACGATCCCGGCGCCTGGTTCGGCTTCGAGCAGGAATATTTCTTCTACAAGGACGGCCGCCCGCTCGGCTTCCCGCCGACCGGCTATCCCGCGCCGCAGGGCCCCTATTACACCGGCGTCGGCTACAAGAATGTCGGCGACATCGCCCGCAAGATGGTCGAGGAGCATCTCGATCTGTGTCTCGCCGCTGGCATCAACCACGAGGGCATCAATGCCGAGGTGGCGAAGGGTCAATGGGAATTCCAGATTTTCGGCAAGGGCTCTAAGCGCGCCGCCGACGAAATGTGGATGGCCCGCTATCTGATGCTGCGCCTGACGGAACAGTACGGCGTCGACATCGAATTCCACTGCAAGCCGCTCGGCGATACCGACTGGAATGGTTCCGGCATGCACTGCAATTTCTCGACCACCTACATGCGCGAAACCGGCGGCAAGGACTATTTCGAAGCGATGATGAAGGCGTTCGAGGCGGCCCGCGAGGACCACATCGCGGTCTATGGGCCGGACAATCACATGCGGCTGACCGGCAAGCATGAGACCGCGGCGATCAATCAGTTCACCTACGGCGTCGCCGACCGCGGCGCCTCGATCCGGGTGCCGCACAGCTTCGTCAACAACGGCTACAAGGGCTATCTGGAGGATCGCCGGCCGAATTCGCAAGGCGACCCCTACCAGATCGCGTCGCAGATCCTGAAGACGATCGCCTCGGTCCCGACCAGCGGCACCGTCAGCGTCGCGGCTTAGGGTTTCGCGATCCTTGTCATTGCGAGCGAAGCGACGAAATTAAATCGTGGGCACGGCATGGCGCCTTTGCCCACGATTGCCGTTATAGAGTGGTGGCGATTGCCTCAGTCGTCATGATGGATGATGACTTTCTTCTCCTCGGTCGGCTCGCGGACGATGATGCGATCGTCGTGCTTCTCGATGACCGTTTTTGAATCACCGAAGCCGTCGTCCTTCTTGATCACAGTGGTATCTTCCGCCCGCACCGGAGCCGCCAGCGGCGCGCTCATAATAAGCACCGCCGCAGTGGCCAAAATGATTTTGCGCATTGGGTGTCTCCTCAGTCAGGTAACGTACCGAACCAATGCTTTCCTTGGCGTTGTGTTCCCGGTCGGAACTTTTCCGCTGATCATTTCCTGCTTTGTGATGGATGCGGCGGACACACTGCCGTTGTGATTGTGCCGGAGCCATCGCCCGCTGCCCCCTGGTTCTTCATAGCGATAACGGGTTTCTGGGGACGAAATTTTAAACAAGTCGGCGCAGGTAGTGGCGGTTCGGTCGCAGCGTGGGATTACCGCGCGCCGGCTGCTGGTTTGCGTCCGCCTTATTGCCAAGGATCAACTGCGATGCCCCTTGCCTCCTTGATTGCCGCCAATTGGCAGAAAGCCCTGCCCGTTCTCAGCGCCCTCGGCGCTGCTGCCTGGATCGCCCTGTTCCGCCACGATCCGCTGAGCGAGCGCGCGCTGTTCGCGGCGCTTCTGGTGATTTATTTTGTGCACCAGATCGAAGAGCACCTGTGGCCGGGCGGCTTCCGCCAGTTCACCGATGCTCACGTCTTCCATAGCGGCAATGACGACTGGCCGGTCGATATCGGCGGCGTCGCGCTGGTCAATATCGGCTATGTGTGGTTGCCGGTCGGCCTCGCGGTATTGTTCCCGGAGGCGCTGCGCTGGGTCGGTTTCGCCTGGATCGGCCTCACGCTGATCAACGGCATCATTCACGTCGTGACCACGATCCGGCTGCGCATTTATAATCCCGGGCTGGTCACCGCGATCGTGCTGTTCCTGCCCTTCACTATCTTCGTGTTGGCGCTGGAAGTCGGTCGTGGCTTGCTGTCGGGCGCCGATGTCGGCCTGATCGCGCTCAGCGGCATCCTGCTGCACCTGCCGGTTGCGGCGTTGTTTGCGGTGCCGTTTCTGCGCCGGCGCTGGGCCTCGGCGTAGCGCAATCTCATAGGCGCGCTAATGCGCCGTATCGGTCCCGACGCCTTCAACGTCGGCGATCACGGTATTGCCGAGATGGCGGATCGCTTCCGCCATCAGTATCGCCCACTGGTCCTTCGGTCCGAGCATGATCAATTCGGCAAGGCTCTCCGACATCCGCACCACCATGTCAGCGAGGTCGACATTCTCCTGGCCTTCGATGCGCTCGCGCACCAGCTCGTTAATGTCGCAATGCAGACAATCGCTCATGCCGATCACTCCACAAAACTTTTCGTCCCTGCAAAAAAGGAAGCCGGGGGAGCGACCCCCGGCTCCTCCGCCTAACAATGGACGGGCTACTTGACCGCACATGTGGGGAGCGACCCCGTGCATCAAGGATCGTCCGCATCCCAAGGTTAGACTTACCCGCCGATTTTACGTGGGCGAGACGATTATAGCATCGGCCGGCGTGAAGCCGCCATTTTGAAAGGAGGTTCGTGGCCCTCAATCCACGCTGCGATGGGCGAGCTCCTCCAGCCGCCTCGCCAATTGCTGGAGCTCCCAGCCACGCGCCAGAACGGCCGCCTTGGCCCAGGTCGGCTTTTGGTCGGAAAAGCGCGGCAAGGGCGCCTTGCGGTTCATAGTGGCGATCAAGCGATAGAGCCGCAGATTACCGGCCTCCCGGACAAAGCGGCCGGCTTTGAGGATTGCCGCTAGGCTCTCATATCGGCGCAGTAGTGATGCGGCGCCGGTCGCACCGACGCCTGGCGCCCCTGGCAGCTTGTCCGACGGATCGCCGCGCAGAGCGATGAAATCCGGCACCTGTTTGGGATCGACACCGTAGCGCTCGCGCACCTCTCCCGGACCTATGCGCGCCATCTCGCCACCGCGCACTGGATAGAGGATCGTCGTGTTCGCGGAGGCGAGCTGGAACGTGTCCCGATCGCCGCTGGCGACGAGCACGGTGCCACCGCGCCGCTCTTCGGCGGCGGCCGCAGCGGCGAGGAAATCATCGGCCTCGTAACCGGCACGCTTGGCGTTGGCAAAGCCGCAAGCGGCGACGAACTTTGGGATGATCGCGAGTTGCTCGATGAGATCATCGTCGAATTCGCGGCCGCTCTGGTAGGCCGGAAATGCTTCGTGGCGATAGGTTTCCGCCTCGTAAGTATCCCAGCCGACCAGCACGGCACGCGGTCTTTCTTCGCGGTAGAGCCGCAACAGAACATTGGCAAAACCGAGAATAGCGCCGGCGGGCCTGTCGTCCTTTCGGCGAATATTTTTTGGCAGCGCGTGATAGGCCCGATGTGCAAAGGAGTCGCCGTCAATCACCAACAATGGTCGTCGCACCTTCAGTTTCGTCGGCGGCGCTGCTGTTGGCGCCAGCCTGTCGCGCTCATTCCCGCGCACGCGGGAATCCGGGATAGGTCCCCGCTTTCGCGGCGACGAGCGGACAGCGGGATCGCGCAACTCGACCCAAGCCGGAGCATGATCGCTGGCGTTGTCGTCACCACGCACCGCACGGTCAACGCCGGCTGCGACCAAACGCTTTGCCGCCTCGCGGCTCAGCAGCAGATGATCGATGCGCAGGCCGGCATCGCGGGGCCAGCGATTCCGCAAGTAGCTCCAATAGGTGAACATCGGCTCGTCAGGATGCAGAGCCCGGATCGCGTCGCGCCAACCTTGGCCGAGAATTTCCGCATAACGCGTGCGGCTTTCCGGCCGCAGCAGAGCATCTTTTGCGTAAGAGTTTTTCGGATAGATATCGCGGTCGGTCGGGACGACGTTGTAGTCGCCGGCGAGCACGACCCCCACGCCGGCGGCAAAAAGCTCCGCGGCATGCGTGGCGAGGCGATCCATCCAGGCGAGCTTGTACTCGAACTTGAGGCCCGGCTGCGGGTTGCCGTTCGGAGCATAGAGCGACGTGACCAGCACGCCATTGACGGCAGCCTCGATATAGCGCGCCTCGGTATCGTTGGCGTCGCCCGGCAATTCAGTGCGGGTGACGATCGGTTCGCGACCGCGCGCCAAAATGGCAACGCCATTCCACGATTTCTGGCCGCGCCAAACCGCGCCATAGCCAGCTTGTTCGATTACGGCCTTGGGGAAATCGCGATCGGCGGCTTTGAGCTCCTGCAGACAGACTACATCTGGCTTGGCGGCGTGCAGCCAGGCCAGCAGATTTGCCAGCCGCTTATTGATATTATTGATGTTGAAGGTGGCGATTTTCATGTTCGCGAGAGCCCGTCACATCTGCCACCTTATCCTTCCTTTCGCGCCACCTACATTAGGCGCAGCACAGTCCACCTGGGAGGCGATCAATGAGCGAGGAAGGTCTTATTTCTGTCGCCAGCGCTTTTTCGGCGCACGAGACGATGGAGCGCCTGCTGGCGGCGCTACCGGCACGCAACATGACCGTATTCGCACGCGTCGATCATGCCGCCGGAGCCGCTGCCGTCGGCATGTCGCTGCGCCCGACCGAGCTTGTGATTTTTGGCAACCCCAAAGGGGGTACGGTGTTGATGCAGGACGAACAGCGTGCCGGGATCGACCTGCCGTTGAAGGCGCTGGTGTGGGAAGACGTCGATGGCAAAGTTTGGGCAAGCTATAACGATCCAGCCTGGATCGCGCGCCGGCATGGTGTCGGCCATGCCGCCGCAGTGGAAGCGATGGCAGCAGCCATGAAGGCCATCGTCCAGGCAGCGACGAGCTAGTTCCCACTCCTCCTAACCTGAGGTGATGCCATGCAGGTCGATCTTTCCGGGCTTCGCGCCCTCGTCACCGGCTCCACCAAAGGGATCGGGCGCGCGGTCGCCGAGAGGCTCGCAGAGAACGGTGCCGAAGTCGTCATCAACGGACGCAAAGCTGCCGATGTCGAACGTGCGATGGCGCAGATCCGTGGGAAACAACCCAAGGCGCGGCTGGTCGCCGCGCCGGGCGACGCGGCGACCGCGGAAGGCGTCGCCGCCATTATCAAGGCGGCCGGCGAAGTGGACATTCTGGTCAACAATGTTGGCATCTTCGAAATCAAGGACGCCTTCGAAATCCCCGACGAGGATTGGCAACGTCTGTTCGCGACTAACGTACTGTCAGGCGTGCGCTTCACGCGGCATTACGGGCCGCGCATGCGTGCCAAGGGATTTGGCCGTATCATTTTCATCTCCTCGGAATCCGGGGTGCAGATCCCGACCGAGATGATCCATTACGGCTTCACCAAAGCCGCGGATCTGGCGCTGATGCGCGGCTTCGCGCAGGCACTCGCCGCGAGCGGCGTCACCGTGAACGCGGTGCTGCCGGGACCGACCAAGACCGAAGGCGTCGAGGCGATGTTCAAATCCATGGGCCAGTCGGCGGACGATCCCAAGGCCGAGCGTGCTTTCATCGACAGCGGTCGGCCAAGCTCGATCATCAAGCGCCTGGCCAGGCCGGAAGAAGTGGCTGAGGTGGTCGCCTTCCTGTGCTCGCGCGAGGCCAGCGCCATTACCGGCTCGCCAGTGCGCGCCGATGGCGGCATCGTAATGGCGATCACCTGATCGTTTTCGTCCCGCGTGCTAAGTCTCTATTTTGCTCAGCACTTCTTGCATTTTTTGCAGCACGTCACGGGTCTTTTCGGCATAGAATCCATTCACCACTTCGCAGATCGTCTGCACCTTCGGGTCGAGCGGATTTATGCCGGCCGCCACCAGGCGATTATGCAGTGCTTGGATCACTTCATCTCGTTCGAACATGTCGGCCTCTTCAGATTTGCGTTGGGCGTTTACAGCCGCATCACCGGCCGCTTTCCTTTGGCCGCCTTCTCGCTCGGCACCTTCACCAGCGCCTCACCATCCAGAACAACCTCGCCATCGACCTCGCAGAGGCAGGATAACCGGGCGCGCGACTTTTCCGGAATGAGCTCGGCGACGGTCACCGTCACCACCACCGTGTCGCCGATCTTGACCGGGGCGCGAAAGTTCAGCGTTTGCGAAATGTAGATGGCGCCGGGACCCGGAAGCCTGGTGCCCAACACCGCCGAAATGAGGCTCGCGGTATAAAGCCCGTGCGCGATCCGCCTGCCGAAGGTGGTTTTGGCGGCAAAATGCTCCGACAGGTGGATTGGGTTTCGGTCGCCGGTCAACTGCGCAAAGCCGACAACGTCGGACGAGGCAACCGTCTTTCTCAGCCGTTCGGTCATGCCGACGGAAAGATCTTCGAAGAACAATGTACGCAGCGGCGGCAGGTTCATGGGCGTATTGGACCCCGGCCGACCTTCGCTGACAAGCTGGACATTGGCATCAGGATTGGCCAAGGACCGCCGCTAGGACGCCATTCGGGAGCCATCATGGTCGATCTCACTCACATTAGCCCCGGCCTCAAGGGGACGGCGCAGCTTCTGGTCGGGCCCGAACACACGGCTTCCTTTGTCGGTTCCGGCCGGATTGCGGTCTTGGCGACGCCGGTCATGATTAATGTCATCGAAGCGGCGGCGCTCAGCGCGGTCGAGCACCTTCTTCCCGCCGGGCATCAGAGCCTTGGCATACACCTCGACGTCGGCCATGTGGCGGCGACGCCGGTCGGCCTTAGGGTGATCGCGAGCGCGGAAGTCGTGCGCGTTGAAGGCCGCACCATCACCTTTCGCGTCGAGGCCCGCGACGAGGTCGAGGCGATCGGCGGCGGCACCCACCAGCGTGTGGTGGTCAGCGTGGCGCGTTTCGACGAGCGTGTGCAGCGCAAGGTGCCCGGCGAGAAGTGACGGTTTGCCGCGACGGCGGAGTTATCGCCGGCGGCCGACGAACCAGCCGATCAGAAACAGAACAACAGCGGCAACAACGGCGGCAACTGCGTGCGTCTTATGAACATGATCTGAACCTGCCTGGTATCCCGGCATGAAGGTCGGTAACGACCCGGCCGGCATGACGAAATACATGACCGCGGCAATGACGCAGATAATGGCCAACAGATAAGCGAGCATTTTCATTTGAACATTTCCCCATATTGCGACGTCGGCAGGCCTGCTTGAAACCTTGTCGTGTGAAACCGTGACCTCCGGCGCGGCTGCCACTCACCCCTCGCGGTGCGAGGCTTCCCCGTCGAGTATCAATGCTGCGGTGCTAGTGGTGCCGGCGGCGGCGTGCCGCCCGCGGCGGGCGGCGGGGTCGCCCCGACCGCAGCGCCACGCGGATCGTCTTTGTTGGCCATGCATTTCTTCATAAACGCATTGCGCGCCTTACCCTGAAGCTTCTGATCGTCGGCGCCGAACTTGCAGGTTTCCATTTTTTGCTTCGGCGTGAGCGCAAAGGATGGCGTAGCCGGCAGCATGATGGCCAGCATTGCCGCGACGACGATGAATTGAATCATGGCGGATCCCCCCGAACGTAAGCGATCGATCTTAGCACCGATCTGGCCCGACCGGGAGGCATTCGGGTCCCGTTACTTCGGGCAGCGATACAGCGTCGCGGTATAGGTCTTGTTACTGTCGACGAAGGCGACCGTGTTGTTGGGCTTCTGAATGAAGGTGATGTCGCCCATGAGCGGCCCGGCGGGAAACTTGCATTCGACATGCGCCCTGACGCTTTGCGCGTCGGGTTTCGTGTCCAGGAACGTGCAGACGCCGACCTTGGAGTTCGATCTCCTGGGTCGAGATCTGCACCTTGAGTTCTGCGGGATCGCTGCCGTCGCCCTTGCAGGGGGCGTTCTGTGTGTAGTTCCCGAGGAGCCAATAATCGTCCGCGAGCGGACCGGCCCCAGCACCCGCAGCCAGAGCAAGAGTGAAACATCCGATCAGCGGATAAATGATTTTCATCACGTAACCCCGCACCCTATTTGTTGCACCCCCCAGTGCCGCCTGGATTGTAACCGATGTCATAGGACGGGCCAATCGGCCCTGTGGAATTTCGCCGCGCTGTGTCCCGCCGATCACGCGTGTCGTTGAAAAAAAGCGGCGCCCGCTAGGGGCGCCGCTGCCTATTAAATTGTGTGGATTGTCGCTTAGTGCGCGGTCAGGCCGGAGGCATCTTCCTCGACCACGGCTTCGGCGACGTCGACCGGCTTCGCGGCCGCTTCTTCCCACACGATCGGCTCGGGCATCCGCACCAGCGCACGCGTCAGCACCTCGTCCATGCGCGAGACCGGGATGATTTCGAGCCCGCTCTTGATGCTGTCGTTGATCTCGACCAGATCCTTGGCGTTCTCTTCCGGAATGAGCACGGTCTTGATCCCGCCCCGATGCGCGGCGAGCAGCTTCTCCTTCAGCCCACCGATGGGCAGCACGCGGCCACGCAAGGTGATCTCGCCAGTCATGGCGACGTCGCGGTGTACCGGAATACCGGTCATGACCGAAACGATCGCGGTGACCATGGCGACACCCGCTGACGGGCCATCCTTCGGCGTCGCGCCTTCCGGCACGTGCACGTGGATGTCGCGCTTGTCAAACGACGGCGGTTCGATGCCGAAGGCGACCGCGCGCATGCGTACATAAGATGCCGCCGCCGAGATCGATTCCTTCATCACGTCGCGCAAATTGCCGGTGACGGTCATCTTGCCCTTACCCGGCATCATGGCCGCTTCGATGGTAAGAAGCTCGCCGCCGACATCGGTCCAAGCGAGACCGGTCACCACGCCGACCTGATCCTCGTCCTCGACCTCTCCATAGCGGAATTTCGGGACGCCGAGATAATCGGCCAGCACAGCGGCGGTGACGTGCACCAACTCCGTCTTCTTGATCGTGAGCTCCTTCACCGCCTTGCGGATCAGCGTCGAAAGCTCACGCTCGAGATTGCGCACGCCCGCTTCGCGCGTGTAACGGCGAATAAGCGTGAGTAGCGCCTCGTCGTCGATCGACCATTCCTTCGCATCGAGGCCGTGCTTGACCGTCGCATGCGGGATCAGGTGCTTGCGTGCGATCTCGACCTTCTCGTCCTCAGTGTAGCCGGCGATCCGAATGATCTCCATGCGGTCCATCAAGGGCGGCGGAATGTTGAGCGTGTTCGCCGTGGTGATGAACATTACGTTGGAGAGATCGTAGTCGACCTCCAGGTAATGGTCGTTGAACGTATGGTTCTGCTCCGGATCGAGCACCTCAAGCAGCGCCGAGGATGGATCGCCACGGAAATCGGCGCCCATCTTGTCGACTTCGTCGAGTAGAAACAGCGGATTGGAGGTCTTGGCTTTGCGCATCGACTGGATGACCTTGCCGGGCATCGAGCCGATATAGGTCCGCCGATGGCCGCGAATCTCCGCCTCGTCGCGGACGCCGCCAAGCGAAACCCGCACAAACTCGCGACCAGTCGCACGCGCGATTGACTTGCCGAGCGAGGTCTTGCCAACGCCGGGCGGACCAACCAGGCAGAGAATGGGCCCGGTCAGCTTGTTGGCGCGCTGTTGCACGGCGAGGTATTCGACAATGCGCTCCTTGACCTTCTCGAGGCCGAAATGATCGGCATCGAGAATCTGCTCGGCCAAGGTGAGGTCTTTCTTTATCTTCGACTTCTTGTTCCATGGAATCGAGAGCAGCCAGTCGAGATAGTTGCGCACGACGGTAGCTTCCGCCGACATCGGCGACATCTGCCGCAGCTTTTTGAGCTCGTGCTGCGCCTTCTCGCGCGCTTCCTTGGAGAGCTTTGTGCGCTTGATCTTCTCTTCGATTTCGGCGAGCTCGTCCTTGCCGTCCTCGTCGCCGAGCTCCTTCTGGATCGCCTTCATCTGCTCGTTGAGGTAATATTCGCGCTGGGTCTTCTCCATCTGGCGCTTGACACGCGTGCGGATGCGCTTCTCGACCTGCAGCACCGAGATTTCGCTTTCCATCAAGCCGAGCACCTTTTCCAGGCGCTCGGTGACGCTCGGCGTCTCCAAGATGAGCTGCTTGTCGGGAATCTTGACGGCAAGATGCGAGGCGACGGTGTCGGCGAGCTTGGCGTAATCGTCGATCTGCTGAACCACGCCGACGACTTCGGGCGACACCTTCTTGTTGAGCTTCACATAGCCTTCGAACTCGTTGATCACGGAGCGCGCCAGCGCTTCGGCTTCGACCTGATCGCCTGAAGAGTCCGCGAGCACGACCGCATCGGCTTCGTAGTAGTCTTCGCGATCGGTGTATTGCTTCACCTCGGCGCGGGCTGCGCCCTCCACCAGCACCTTGACCGTGCCATCCGGCAGTTTCAGCAGTTGCAGCACGCTCGCCAGCGTGCCGATGCTATAAATGGCGTCGGTCGCCGGATCGTCATCCGAAGCGTTTTTCTGCGTCGCCAGCAAGATGAAGGTATCCGAGCGCATGACCTCTTCCAGCGCCTTGATCGACTTCTCGCGGCCGACGAAGAGCGGAACGATCATGTGCGGGAAAACGACGATGTCCCGCAACGGCAACACCGGGTAGGCACGGCTTTCCCCGGCCATCAAAGGTGGCTTTGGCTTGGTGGCACTTGTCATGGCCCCGCTTCCTTATTGTTGTGCACGTCCATCGGGACCCGCAGAATGCGCCGCCCTAACGGACTGCCGGCTGCGCGATACTTCGTACGCTTTCTTCGCGCGCTCACTATAGGTGGCGTTGCCGCACGAGCGTGTCAAGAAAGCGCGATTTTTCGCGCAAAACGCCGTGTCGCAAAGCTCAAGCCGTCTGCGGCGCGGCGAATCGGGAAAGGCGGAATCCGCCACCGCGCTAGGCGCTCGCGCCGCCGGCATCGCTCGCGCGATCGGACCGGTCGGCGTAGATGTAAAGTGGCCGGGCGCTGCCTTCGACGACCTCGCGCGAGATCACGACTTCCTCGACGCCTTCCAGGCTCGGCAGATCAAACATGGTGTCGAGCAGGATGCTCTCCATGATCGAGCGCAAGCCGCGCGCGCCGGTCTTGCGGTCGATGGCCTTGCGGGCAATCGCCGCGAGCGCCTCTTCGGCCAGCGTGAGGTCCACCGTCTCCATCTCGAACATGCGCTGGTACTGTTTCACCAGCGCGTTCTTCGGCTCGGTGAGGATGCGCTTGAGCGAGGGCTCGTCGAGGTCTTCGAGCGTCGCAACGACCGGAAGCCGGCCGACGAACTCCGGAATGAGGCCGTACTTCAACAAATCCTCGGGCTCGACGTCGCGGAAGATCTCGCCCTGCTTACGGTCTTCCGGCGCCATCACCCTCGCGCCGAAGCCGATCGAGGTCGAACGGCCGCGTGCGGAGATGATCTTTTCGAGACCGGCGAAAGCGCCGCCGCAAACGAACAGAATGTTGGTGGTGTCGACCTGGAGGAATTCCTGTTGCGGATGCTTACGGCCGCCTTGCGGCGGCACGCTCGCGATCGTGCCTTCCATGATCTTGAGCAGCGCCTGCTGCACGCCTTCCCCGGACACGTCGCGGGTGATCGAGGGATTGTCGGACTTCCGCGATATCTTGTCGATTTCGTCGATATAGACGATACCGCGCTGGGCGCGCTCAACATTGTAGTCGGCCGACTGCAACAGCTTCAGGATAATGTTCTCGACGTCCTCGCCGACATAGCCGGCTTCGGTCAGCGTGGTTGCGTCCGCCATGGTGAACGGTACGTCGAGGATGCGGGCGAGCGTCTGCGCCAAGAGCGTCTTGCCCGAGCCCGTCGGACCGATCAGCAGAATGTTGGACTTCGCCAGCTCGACGTCGTTGTGCTTGCTCTGGTGATTGAGCCGCTTGTAATGATTGTGAACGGCAACCGAGAGCACCTTCTTGGCGTGATCCTGCCCGATCACATAGTCATCGAGCACTTTGCGGATTTCGCGCGGCGTCGGGATGCCATCGCGTGACTTCACGAGCGAGGACTTATTTTCCTCGCGGATGATGTCCATGCACAGCTCGACGCACTCGTCGCAAATGAAGACAGTCGGCCCGGCGATGAGCTTGCGCACCTCGTGCTGGCTCTTGCCGCAGAACGAGCAGTAGAGCGTATTCTTTAAATCGCCGCCGCCAACCTTGCTCATTCCCATCTCCGTCTTCACCGCGAAGCGCGGCGGCGTGACCCTCGATCTTACCAACCGCCGCGCTAAGAAACCGTAGCACCTTGCGCGCTCTGCGCTCGAACACGACGCTACAGTGACAGTTCCCTGTCCGTTAGCACAAGCCTGCATGCTAGCGGCGTGCCAATCAAGAATCCATTAACAATAACGACACTTTGGACCGGTGTGCTTTTCGGAGCACACTCGCGAAAATCGCTCTTGACCAGCCGCCGGGAACCGTTTTTGCCGCCAATTCGGCCTGCCGCCGCGCTCATACCTTGCTGAGGAGCGGTTGCTCCACTTTGAGGCCAGGTTCCTCAGGACGCTTTTCGATCACCTTGTCGATAAGGCCGAAATCCTTGGCCATATCGGAGGTTAAGAACATATCGCGTTCGAGCGCATCCTCGATCTTCTTCAGCGGCTGACCGGTATGCTTGACGTAGATTTCATTCAATCGCCGCTTCAGGTTCAGGATCTCCTGGGCGTGAAGCATGATGTCGGTGGCCTGGCCTTGGAAGCCGCCGGACGGCTGATGCACCATGATACGGGCGTTGGGCAGCGCAAAGCGCAGATCTTTGGCTCCGGCAGCGAGCAGCAGCGAGGCCATGGAAGCGGCCTGCCCGGTACACAAGGTAGACACGGCCGGTCGGACGAACTGCATGGTGTCATAGATCGCCAGACCCGAGGTCACGATGCCGCCCGGCGAATTGATATACAACGAGACTTCTTTTTTCGGGTTTTCCGCTTCGAGGAACAGCAGCTGGGCTACAACCAGCGAAGCCATGCCATCCTCGATCGGCCCGGTGATGAAGATGATCCGCTCCTTCAAGAGCCGGGAATAAATGTCGTAGGCCCGTTCGCCACGGTTGGTCTGCTCGACCACCATGGGGACGAGGTATTGCATGTAAGTGTCCTTCGGGTCTCGCATGGGGTCACCTGTCGGGGCTAACGCGTCAATGTGCTCGCATAGTGTGGCTTGAGTCTATGCGGTTTGTCGAAACCGCTGTGGACCGAGCTATGGCCACGCAATCGACTATGCAACTGTGGCAGATATGTGCGGAAGTTCCGGCGACAAGACGCGCAACCGGCGGGGAATAGCACCGAACCCCTACTCCTCGTCTTCCTTGAACAACTCGTCTCGTGAAACCGGCTGTTCGGTGACCTCGGCGAGCTCGACCAGGAAGTCCACGACTTTATCCTCGTATAAGGGCGCACGGAGGTTAGCGAGCGCGCCTGGGTTCTTCTGGTAAAATTCCCAGATCTGCCGCTCCTGCCCGGGATACTGCCGCACTTGTTCCATTACTGAAGCTCTAAGCTGCTCGTCGCTGACCTTGATAGTGTTGCGTTCGCCGATCTCAGCGATGACCAAGCCAAGCCGGACCCGGCGTTCGGCGATGGCGCGATATTCTTCGCGGGCCTTTTCCTCGGTGGTATCCTCGTCGGCGAAGGTACGGCCCTGCTCTTTGAGGTCCTTCTCGATCTGGGACCAGACGCTGTTGAATTCCTGCTCCACGAGGCTCGGCGGCGGCTCGAATTTGTGAAGCTCGTCAAGCTGATCGAGCAAAGCCCGCTTGAGCTTCTGCCGCGATACTCCGGCGTGTTCGCGCTGCAGGCGCTCCTTGATCGCGTCCTTGAGCTTGGCCAGGGAATCCACGCCAAGGGTCTTGGCGAAGTCGTCGTCGATGGTGACCGCGCCCGGCGCTTCCACAGCTTTGACGGTGACGGCAAACGTCGCGTCCTTGCCGGCAAGGTGCGTCGCCCGATAGTCGTCGGGGAACTTGACGTCGAAGGTCTTGCTGTCGCCCGCCTTGAGGCCGACAAGGTGCTCCTCGAACCCCGGGATGAATTGGCCGGCGCCGAGAACGAGCGGAACGTCCTCGCCTTTGCCTCCTTCGAACGGCGTGCCGCCGATCGTGCCCTCGAACGACAGCGTGACGCGGTCGCCGTTTTGCGCGCCTTCGGCCTTGGCTACGAACGGCCGGTTCTGCTCGGCGATCGTCTGCAGGGTTTTATCGATCTCGGCGTCGGTCACCTCTGCCGTCAGCCGTGTCAGCTTGATAGTCTTGAAATCCGCGAGCGTGATCGGCGGCACGATCTCAAGCTCGACCGTGTAGGCAAGATCGGACTTGCCCTCGATGACGCCTTGGACCGCGCCCTCGTCGGACGGCAGCACGACCTTCGGCTCGGTCGCGAGCTTGAATCCATGATCGGTAACGATCTTGCTGTTGGCCTCACGCACCGCCGCCTCGATCACTTCCGCCATGGCGGATTTGCCGTAGAGGCGCTTGAGGTGCGCAACCGGAACTCTTCCCGGGCGGAAGCCCCGCAGTTGCACGCGGCCCTTCAAATCATCCAGGCGTTCATTGACCTTCGCCTCAAGGTCGCTTGCGGGCACGACGACGCGATATTCGCGCTTGAGGCCTGCGGCCGAAGTTTCAGTCACTCGCATTGGCACTGCTCTTCACGGCGCGAGATCGAGCGCGGCCCGTTTGGGTTTTGCAAAGGAGCCGCCCGGCTGGTGCGGGCGGAGGGGCTCGAACCCCCACGACTTTCGTCACGGGAACCTAAATCCCGCGCGTCTACCAATTCCGCCACGCCCGCGACAGGAGGGCGGCCCGGCGGCGCGGCTTATATCATGTAGGCGACGCCGGGCACCATAAAAATAGCCGCTGAGTGTCGCCGCGCAAACTCTTACTAAGGACGCGTGGCGGCACCATCAGGTGAGGAGGGCGCGATAAACCCGGGGAAGCGTTTCCGGCAAATCCTCGGAAATGAGACCGGGCCCCACTGCAGCGGCGGCTTCGCCATGGAGCCAGACCGCGGCTGCCGCCGCTTCGAAGGCTGGCATAGCCTGGGCCAATAAACCCGCCGCAATGCCGGCGAGCACGTCACCAGCGCCCGCGGTCGCTAGATATGGCGGGGCATTCGCGGCGATTGCCGCGCGGCCGTCGGCGGCGGCAACGACGGTATCAGCACCCTTGAGGACAACGATCGCCCCTGTTAGCTGCGCGGCGAGGCGGGCTCTTTCGAGCTTCGATCCGACGTTCGTTCGTTCGTCCAAGACACCGAAATAGCGAGAAAATTCCCCTTCGTGCGGCGTCAAAATTGTCGCTTGCTGGCGCCGCCGCAACAGTGCGTCGGCGAGCCGCTGTGGGCGGCTCGCAAAGCTGGTGATGGCATCGGCGTCAAGCACCACGCCGCGCTCGCCGGAGAGCGCCGCGAGGACAAGTTCGCAGGTTGCCTCGCCAACGCCTATTCCTGGACCCATCGCGAAGGCGTTCAAACGGCGGTCAGCGAGAAACGTCCTAAGCTCATCGGCCCCGTCGACGGGCCGCACCATCACAGCAAGATTGGACACGGCGTTGACGGTAAGCGCCTCGCGCGGGCTCGCGATGGTGACCAGTCCCGCACCGGCGCGTAGCGCCCCACGGGCCGCTAGCCGCGCCGCCCCGGTCGACCACGATGGACCCGACGCAACCACTGCGTGGCCGCGATCATATTTGTGCCCTGCCTCGCGCGGAATAGGAAAATGCGCGCGCCAGAGCGCCGGCGTGTTCTCGAACGTTTTCGGAGCAATTTGCGCCACCACGGAATCCGGAATGCCGATGTTGACCACGGAAACCGCACCACAATGGAGTCGGCCAGGCAGAAGGAGATGCGCCGGCTTCTTGCGAAAGAAGGTGACCGTGCGAGTGGCCTTTACAGCGGTTCCCATGACGGCCCCGGAACTGCCGTTGATTCCACTCGGTAGATCGACCGCAACAATAGGCGATGCCTGGGCGTTCATACTCTCGATCAAGGTGCGCGGCAGTCCTTCGACCGGGCGATCAAGGCCCGCGCCGAAAAGCGCGTCGACGATCACATCCGCACCATCTAGTCCGCTCGCTTGCGCGGGCTCTATCGGTCCCTTCCACTTCTGCGCAGCGATGGCGGCGTCACCTTTGAGGCGCTCTGCTCCCCCGGCAAGGAGTAGCCGCACTTGGAAGCCTCGCTGGGCGAGCACCCGCGCCGCGACAAAGCCATCCCCACCGTTATTTCCCGGACCTGCCACGACGGCGACACGACTTCCGATAGGATGACGCGTCGCCACCGCGTCGGCAACGCCTCGGCCCGCTCGCTCCATGAGATCAATGCCGGCGACGCCACCGGCAATCGCCAGTTTGTCGGCTCGCGCCATCTCGGCATTGCTCAAAAGCTCAATCATGATGCTGCAAGGATAGACATTCCGGCACAAAACGAACGCGTGAGGAACGCTTTGGGCATTGTCATCGCGGCTTTTTGACGTGAGAATAGGCAAGATGCCCACTTTAATAGCGGCGGCATTTCATGAGTCCTCGCCGCCGCAGCGCGACAGCAGTATAGCGACCTGATCTAGTTGCGTTTTTCACACTTTCGAAGCCTTGGCACGGGACCTGCTAACCAAGCCTCGGTTCCAACGATGGCCGTATCCATTCCGGAACCGGGAGACGAAACGCGATGAAGAAAATCGAGGCGATCATCAAGCCATTCAAACTTGATGAAGTGAAGGAGGCACTGCAGGAAGTGGGGCTGCAAGGAATAACCGTCACCGAAGCCAAAGGGTTTGGACGGCAAAAGGGGCACACCGAGCTTTACCGCGGTGCCGAGTATGTCGTGGATTTTCTGCCCAAGGTGAAGATTGAGATTGTGCTCGGCGACGACATGGTCGAAAAAGCCATCGATGCGATCCGGCGCGCCGCCCAGACCGGGCGGATCGGCGACGGGAAAATTTTCGTGTCAACGATCGAAGAAGCCATCCGGATCAGAACGGGGGAATCCGGAATTGACGCCATCTGAGTGTCCGGTCTGACTGCTTGCGTTTTAGCCAGCAGCGGGATTTGACCGGTACGCCGGGGCATTGACCAAAAAGCACGAAAGGAAACGCCTGCCATGACGACGCCGAAGAATGTCATGAAAATGATCAAGGACAGCGACGTGAAATACGTCGACTTTCGCTTCACCGATCCGCGCGGCAAGTGGCAGCACGTCACCTTCGACGTTTCCATGATCGAGGAAGACACCTTTGCCGAGGGGCAGATGTTCGACGGCTCCTCAATCGCCGGCTGGAAGGCGATCAACGAATCCGACATGTGCCTGATGCCTGATCCGGCATCCGCCTGCATCGATCCGTTCTTCGCCGAAACGACGATGGTCTTGGTCTGCGACGTGCTCGAGCCGACCACCGGCGAGCCCTACAATCGCGATCCGCGCGGCATCGCCAAGCGGGCCGAGGCGATGGTCAAATCCATGGGCGTCGGCGACACGGTATTTTTCGGACCCGAAGCCGAATTCTTCGTCTTCGACGACGTGAGGTACAAGGCCGAGCCCTACAACACCGGCTTCAAGCTCGACTCGGTGGAATTCCCGACCAATTCCGACACCGAATATGAAGGCGGCAATCTCGGTCATCGGATCTGGACCAAGAAGGGCTACTTCCCGGTGCCGCCGCAGGACTCGGTGCAGGACATGCGCTCGGAGATGCTCGCCGCCATGGCGCGCATGGGCGCCAAGGTTGAAAAGCACCATCACGAGGTAGCCTCTGCTCAGCACGAGCTGGGCCTGAAGTTCTCGCCGCTGACGGTGATGGCCGACCAGATGCAGATCTACAAATACTGCATCCAGCAGGTCGCGCAGGTCTACGGCAAGACGGCGTGCTTCATGCCGAAGCCGATCTATGGCGACAACGGCTCCGGCATGCATTGCCACCAGTCAATCTGGAAAGGCGGCAAGCCGGTCTTTGCCGGCAACAAATACTCCGACCTTTCCGATATCTGCCTGCAATACATCGCCGGCATCATCAAGCACGCCAAGGCGATCAACGCCTTCACCAATCCGACGACGAACTCGTATAAGCGGCTGGTGCCAGGCTTCGAGGCGCCGGTGTTGCTCGCCTATTCGGCGCGCAACCGCTCGGCGTCCTGCCGCATCCCCTACACCACTAACCCGAAAGCCAAGCGCGTCGAAGTGCGCTTCCCCGATCCGCTTGGCCAATCCGTATCTGGCGTTCGCGGCCATGCTGATGGCCGGCCTCGACGGCATCAAGAACAAGTTGGATCCAGGCGAGGCAGTCGACAAGGACCTCTACGATCTGCCGCCGAAGGAACTAAAGAAAATTCCGACCGTCTGCGGCTCGCTGCGCCAAGCGCTCGAGGAGCTCAACAAGGACCGCGGCTTCCTTACCGCCGGCGGCGTGTTCGACGACGACTTCATCGACGCCTATGTCGACCTGAAGATGAGCGAAGTCATCCGCTTCGAGCACACCCCGCATCCGGTCGAGTTCGAAATGTACTATTCGGCGTAGAGCAGAATCCCACGCTCAAACACGGTCTGTTTGCGTAAGCGTACGCGTAACCATCCTCCCTGCATTGCCTAGGCGATGCAACTTTCCGGGGCGCCGTTCGTGGCGGCGCCCTTTTCTTTTGTATTTTGCGCCGACCGCATTGCCCCTCGCCGCCCTGAATAGTGCTCGGGTGCGCCACCGACCATTTCGTTGACCGCCTCGACCCGGTTACGTCCTTGCTCTTTGGCGCGATAGAGCGCGACGTCGGCACGTTCCAGTAGCGTGTCGATTGCGGCCGATGGTGCGCCGCACGCAACTCCGACACTGACGGTCGTCGCGACGCGCTGATCGTTGCGGACGATGCCGGTCGCGGCGAAAGCCGAGCGCACGCGTTCGGCAACGCCGGCAGCATCGGCCAGCGTGCCTGGCACGAGCGCGACGAATTCCTCGCCGCCGAGCCGACCGATAACGTCGTCCGCGCGCATGGTCTCGCGCACCACCTTCGCAAACATTTGCAAGACGTCATCGCCGACGGCGTGTCCAAAACGGTCGTTGATCGATTTGAAATGATCGAGATCGAAGCCGAGCACGTTGACAGGCGCGTTGCGGTTTCGACTGCGGGCCATGATCATGTCCACCGCCTCAAAAAATCCCCGGCGGTTGAGCAGGCCGGTAAGCGGGTCGGTTGTCGCCGCCGTTTTGTAAAGATGCACCGTGCGGTCTTTGGCCAGGATCAACACCACGAAGGCGGTGCCGACGACATAGAGCACAATCTCGATCGCGAATACGGCAATCCAGCCGCGAGCGACACCATGACTTCCGTCACCGCCGGGCGCAAAGGTCGCCAGCGCTACCGGGAAGAGAAAGATGGCGCCGTGCAGCATCGGAACAAAAAGGGCGGGCCAGCGGCGGAGCAGGGATTTTCGCCGTTCCCGCCGCAACTCGCTGGCAGTCAAGAACGTATAGCCGGCGACAATGAGCGAACTCACTACAATGCGGGAGGCGGCTGCGGCTGTAAAAGCGGGCACAAAACACGCTGTCAGCCAAAAGACAGCGCCGAATAGCATGGCGACCCAGAGAACCGGCCGGCCATGGAATACCCGAGCGCCGCTCCAAATCATGCCCACCGCGACGAACAAGAGGATGGTCGCGAGGCTCGAGGGTAGCGCCGGTGCGATCAGCTGGCCGAATTGCCAGAGTGCACCGGAGGCCCCGCCGATTAAATAAGCCGCGCCCCACCAGGCCAGCGCGCGGATGCGCTCCTGCGTCCAGGCGTACAGTAGAAACAGGCCGAGCAAGGATGCCACGCAAATGGCGATGACGAACAGAGTTCCGACATCGAGTGACACCAATGCTGGCGCCAGATCCATCGCGACAGCTCCCTCAATCAGGGAAACCACCTATCACGGATGCGTGTTTTGCGCTGAAGGTTTGCTCTTCAACCTTTGCCAAGGGTGTGATTAATGCCGCGACTTTCAGAAGACTTTTTGGGAAAAATCGGAAAAAAACTATCGCTAATTTTGCGATCCAAGCGAACTTCTTAGGAGAACTCCTATTTGGCAGCCATGCACTGAAGGCTACGCGCCACAGCACGAGACAGCAGTGTCGCATAAACCCGGCAAAGAAGGAGACGCCTACAGAATGAAAAGTCTCCGCCTAGCGGTCAGAGCCGCAGCTAATCCACCGAAGCCCACGAAAGCGGACGAAGGCATTCAGTTGGCGCTGGACGATTACCGCTTTGAGAACTGGAAGCTGCGGCGCGCCTTGGCCTTGCCGTACTTCTTGCGCTCGACCACGCGCGGATCGCGGGTCAAGAAGCCCCCGCGCTTGAGCACGGTGCGCAGGTCCGGCTCGTGGCGCATGAGCGCCTTCGACAGGCCGTGACGCACCGCACCGGCCTGACCCGACAGGCCACCGCCTGAGACGGTGCAGACGACGTCGTATTGGCCCTGGCGGCTGGCGGCGACGAGCGGCTGCTGGATCAGCATACGCAGCACCGGGCGGGCGAAATAGGTCTCCACCGGCCGGTCGTTCACCGTGATCTTGCCGCCGCCCATCTTGATCCATACTCGCGCTACCGCGTCTTTGCGCTTGCCGGTAGCGTAGGCGCGGCCCTGCTTGTCGAGTTTTTGCACATATTTCGGCGGCTGCGGCGCCGCCGCGGGCTTCAGCGTGGAAAGCTCCTCGAGCGCCTGCATGGTCTCGGCCATCACGCGATCCTCTTATTCTTGCGGTTCATGGCGGCAATGTCGATCTGCTCCGGCTGCTGGGCCGCGTGCGGATGCTCGGCGTGCGGATAGACCCTGAGGTTGCCCAATTGGCGGCGCCCCAACGGCCCGTGCGGCAGCATCCGCTCAACCGCTTTTTCGACAATGCGCTCGGGAAAACGACCGCTCAGGATCGACTTTGCCGTGCGTTCCTTGATGCCGCCGATATAACCCGTGTGCTTGTAATAGACCTTTTGCTCCACTTTGCGGCCGGTCAGCACCACCCTGGCGGCATTGATGACAATGACGTTGTCGCCGCAGTCGACATGGGGTGTGAACGTCGGCTTATGCTTGCCGCGCAGCCGCATCGCCACGATTGAGGCAAGCCGGCCGACGACCAATCCGGCGGCATCGATCATCACCCACTTCTTGTCGACCTCGGCGGGCTTGGCCGAATAGGTTTTCATGTTCTTATTCCGTGTGGAGATGCGCCGCAGCTGCCCGGCGCCATGCGCGGCTATTTATCTGCGGATTGCGCTTAGGTCAATCCGTCGCCAGTCATTTTGTCATTATCTCAAGGATTTGCGGCGGAGGTATTATTTCACCTCTGAGGCGGGATTGAATAAGTGGACGTCGCGTGGGCCACCAAGTCGTCCTCGCCCTCGGATCGAATGCCGATCTCGGCAACCGCTAGGCGTTTCCCAAGCTTGATCAACCGCGCCTCAGCGAAAAGGTCTCCCGGCTCGGGCTTTCTGAGAAAGTTGATGGAGAGATTGGTGGTCACCGCCAGCGGCACCCAGCCAATCGTGGCAAGGATAGCGACATACGGCGCAAAATCGGCGAGCGTCATCATCGTCGTCCCCGCGATGGTCCCACCCGGGCGCAGCGATCGCGGATTAAAATGCTTGCGCACGCGGCTGCCGCCATACCAGACTTCTTCGATGCCATAGCCACTCTGCGGATTGAACATTTGCGGAAACTCGGCGCTGAGCAGGCGCTCGAGCTCCTTGACCGTCAGTTTCGGTGGCGCCATGTCCTTCATGCCCCTGCTCCCTGCTGTGCGGATCGGATACAATGGGGTAGCGGACTTGCCAAATCCGCATAGGGTAAAAGAACCCGAGGAGAGGACGATGAACGCCCATTCCGCTACAGCCGCCGCCGCTGCTGCTACCTCCTCGTTGATTCTTCTGCGCGAAGATTTCGCCGATGTCGCGGTGCTCACGCTCAACCGGCCGCAGTCGCTCAACAGCCTGTCCGAGGCGATGCTCGAGGCGCTGGGCGATGCGCTCACCGCGATCGCCCATGACGACCGGGTGCGCGCGGTCGTGCTCGCGGCCAACGGCCCGGCGTTTTCCGCCGGTCATGACCTCAAGGAGCTCTATCGGCGCCGGGCCGATGAGGATGGCGGCCGCGCCTACTTCAAGCACATCATGTCGATGTGCAGCAGCATGATGCAGCAGATCGTCGCGCTGCCGCAGCCAGTCATCGCGGCGGTACAAGCAACAGCGACCGCGGCCGGCTGTCAGCTGGTGGGGAGCTGCGACCTTGCGGTCGCTTCGCGCAGCGCGAAGTTTGCCACCTCCGGCATCAATGTCGGCCTGTTCTGCTCGACGCCGATGGTCGCGCTTTCGCGCAACGTCGCGCGCAAGCACGCGATGGAGATGCTGGTCACGGGCGAGATGATCTCGGCTGAGCATGCCGAGCGCATCGGTCTCGTCAACCGCGTGGTTGCGCCTGGCAGCGAGCGCGAAGAGGCGCTCAAGCTCGCCAAAATAATCGCGGCGAAATCCACACGGGCGATCAGGCTCGGCAAGGAGGCGTTCTATCGTCAGCTCGAAATGCCGCTTGCCGAAGCTTACAAATACACCGCCGACGTGATGGTCGAAAATCTTCTCGGTCGCGACGCCGACGAGGGCATCGGCGCTTTTATCGAGAAACGCAAGCCGAAATGGGAGGACCGCTGAGACGGGGATTTCCCTTTCGTCCGGTGCGCACCATAGCTATGTTCGCGCCACACTTTTGCCTTCGCTGGCCCGCGCGATGAAGCACAATTCCTATTCCGACAGCTACATTCGCGGCATTCTCAACACCGTGAAGTCGATCGCGATGGTCGGCGCCTCGGAAAAGGAAAACCGCCCGAGCTATTTTGCCTTCAAATATCTGCTCGAGCGCGGCTACCACATGATCCCGGTAAATCCCGGACACGCCGGCCACGAAATACTCGGCCAGCGGATTTACGCGCGGCTTGCCGACATTCCCGAGCCGCTCGACATGGTCGACATCTTCCGCGCCTCACAATATGCGCTTGGCATCGTGCAGGAGGCGCTTGCGCTGAACCCGCGGCCGCAAGTGATCTGGATGCAGCTCGGCGTGCGCAACGACGAAGCCGCAGCGCTGGCCGAAGCCAACGGCTTGAAGGTGGTGATGAACCGCTGTCCGAAGATCGAATACGGCCGCTTGTCTTCCGAGATCGCTTGGATGGGCGTCAATACCCGCACTATCAGTTCGAGGAAAGCGGCCGCAAGCGGCGGTATCCAGCGCCTGTCGCTCAACCGCGCGTCGTCACGCGGGGGCGATACTGCAGCGGCCGAACGCGCCCAGCGCGAGGAAGGCGCGACCTGACGGCAAAAATGCGGCGAACATCTCTCTGTTCAAGCAACCAACGCAGAATTGCGAACTAAAACAGCAAAGCGACCGATAAGCCGCCGATCCGGTGTGCTGGAACTTTTTTGCCCCTATTCTCATTTCTTCTCCAGCCAATGAGTGAGGCGCTCGAACTCAACGCGGTCAGCGCGCAACGTGAAAAAGGAGGAGCGAGCCATGAAAATCGGTTCGGTGTTGACACTCGTCCTGTGCGTTTTTGTGGCCGCGCCCGCCGCAGCGCAGACAGCCTATCGGGCTGCGGAGCCAACTTATCACCAGGAAGACCAAGGCGCCTGCATGAACGACGCGATGACGGTGTGCGGGCAATTTATCCCGGACCGCTCGCGCGTCGCCGGCTGTCTCATGCACAATCGCGCGCACATCTCGCCGCCATGCCGCGCGCAGTTGGCGCACTGGCATGGGTGAAGCCACGTCGTAAAAAGTGACCTTTCGCCGCCGCCGCGCGCAAAGTGCAGCGGTCGTATGTTAGCGAAAACGACGGTTGCCGCGCCTTGACGGCTCCGGCTGGTCCTATAAACCGGAAGCGCTTCTTCCCGTCACCAGGATCGCTGAGGGCCGGCCGATGGATGAACGCATTCCGGGCTTTGCCACGCTTGCCGTTCACGCCGGCGCGCAGCCCGATCCCACGACCGGCGCACGGGCAACGCCGATCTACCAGACTACCTCCTATGTTTTCGAAAGCGTCGATCACGCCGCCTCGCTGTTCGGCCTGCAGACTTTCGGCAACATCTATACCCGCATCGGCAACCCAACCACTGCGGTACTGGAGGAACGCGTCGCCGCGCTCGAAGGCGGCACCGCGGGGCTTGCGGCGGCATCCGGACATGCGGCGCAGGTATTGGCGTTTCACTGCCTGCTGCAGCCGGGCGACGAGTTCGTGGCGTCCAAGAAGCTGTACGGCGGTTCGATCAACCAGTTCAATCACGCGTTCAAGAATTTCGGCTGGAACGTGGTGTGGGCCGACCCCGACGACATCGGCTCGTTCGAGCGCGCGATCTCGCCGAAGACCAAGGCGATCTTCACCGAGTCGATCGCCAATCCGGGCGGCGTCATCACCGACATGGCGGCGGTTTCACAAGTCGCCAAGCGCGCGGGCGTGCCCTACATCGTCGACAACACGCTGGCGACGCCGTTCCTGTGCAAGCCGATCGATCATGGCGCAGACATCATCATTCACTCGGCCACCAAATTTCTCGGCGGCCACGGCAATTCGATCGGTGGGGTGATCGTCGACGCCGGCACCTTCAACTGGTCGCGCGAGCGCCGCTATCCGATGCTGTGCGAGCCGCGGCCGGAATATCACGGCATCGTGCTGCACGAGACCTTCGGCAACTTCGCCTTCGCCATCGCCTGCCGGGTGCTGGCGCTGCGCGATCTCGGGCCGGCCCTGTCGCCGTTCAACGCCTTCCTCATTCTCACCGGCATCGAGACGCTGCCGCTACGCATGCGCACCCATTGCGACAACGCGCTGGCCGTCGCCGGATGGCTGGCCGCGCACCCGAAGGTGGCGTGGGTGAGCTATCCCGGCCTGCCGGGCGACCGCTACTACAACCTCGCCAAAAAATACTGCCCGAACGGCGCCGGCGCGGTGTTTACCTTCGGGCTCAAGGGCGGCTACGAGGCCGGCGTCAAGGTCGTCTCCAACGTCAAGCTATTCTCGCATCTCGCCAATATCGGCGACACGCGCTCGCTGATCATTCATCCCGCTTCGACCACGCACCGGCAGCTGTCGGATGCGCAGAAGAAAGAAGCTGGCGCCGGACCCGACGTGGTGCGGCTGTCGATCGGCATCGAGGACAAGGACGACATCATCGCCGACCTCGAGCAAGCGCTGGCGGATTGATTGTAGGGTGGGCAAAATCGTCCACTCTTGCGCTACCGCGTGGGCACGGCGCGTGCACGATTTTGCCCACGCGGAACAGCTTCGACCGCGCGCCGTACCCACCCTACATTCGCCGCGTGCAGCGTCGCCGCGGTCAAAACCAGCATCGCCGTCGCCTGATGCAAGAGCGCGAGCGGCAGGGGCACGACCAACAACAGCGTCGCGATGCCGAGCGCCATTTGCAGCGTGATCGCGGCGAACAAAAGTAAAGCGCCGGCGCGCGCGGGGCCGGCTTTTACCGTGCGCGCGACGTTGATGGCGTGAAACGCCGCTCCGACAAAGATCAGATAAGCCAGCATGCGGTGGTCGAACTGCACGGTCAGCGTATTTTCGAAAAAATTCCGCCAGGCCGGCGCAGCGAAGAACAGCCGCGCCGCGTCGGGCACAAAGGCGCCGTCGATCAACGGCCAGGTGTTGTAGACGTAGCCGGCGCGCAAGCCGGCAACCAGCGCGCCGAGATAGATCTGCGCCAGCACGAGGACAAGGACAAGGAGCGCAACGGCGCTTACGCGAAAGCGCGCGGGCACGGCTGCCGACGGTCGCTCGCCGATCTGCTGCGCGGTCCAAAGAAGTGCGACATAGATCGCGCAGGCGAGGATGAGATGCGTCGCCAGCCGGTATTGCGAGACTTCGACGCGATCGGCGAGGCCGGAGGCGACCATCCACCAGCCGACTGCGCCTTGCAGCGCACCGAGCCCGAAAATGAACCACAGACGCGGGCGCAACGCCGGCGCCACGAAGCCGCGCCAGAGAAACCACAGAAACGGCAGCAGGAACGCGGCGCCGATCAGCCGGCCAAGCAGCCGGTGCGTCCATTCCCACCAGAAAATCGTCTTGAATTCGGCAAGGCTCATGCCGGCGTTGAGTTCGCGGTATTGCGGAATGGCCTGATATTTTGCGAACGCGGCCTGCCACTCTCCCTCGCCCAGCGGCGGCAGCACGCCCATGACCGGCTTCCACTCGGTGATCGACAGGCCGGATTCGGTGAGCCGGGTGGCACCGCCGACCAGCACCATCGCGACAACGAGCGCGGCGACGGCATAGAGCCACAGCCGGATCGCGCGCGTGTGGGTGTCGGTGGTGGTCGCTTCAGTCATCGGCTCGCTTGTCGGGCGCGCGCGGACCATATAGTGCTGCGGCCAACGCTTGCAACGGACCTGATGTCGCTCGCCCAATGCCGCTACGGCTGCGCAAATTCATCGGCGCGATTGCGCTGTTTGTTCTCGTCATCGTCTGGGCGCTGGTCGCCATGGCGCTGGCGCAGATGCCGGCGATCCGCGACAACGCCATCGCTTCGGTCGCCTACTACGTGATCGCAGGCCTCGGTTGGGTCGTCCCGGCGATGCCGGTGATCTGGTGGATGAGCCCGCGAGCCTGATCCACGAAAACCAACTAAGCCGCCTCTTGGCGGCGGAAGCCGTTCCACATCGCGGTCGCCGCGCCGGAGAGCAGCACGCGCACATAGCGCAATTGCTGATACTCGCCGTTGAGCGAAATGCGCGGCAGCGCGGTCAGATGCGCGGCGTGCTCGGCAAACAGCACGCCCGGCCGCGTCGTCACCGCGGTGGCAAAGCCGAGCTCGGCGGCGATGCTAAATTCGCGCGGCCCCGCCGAGTTGGGATCCCCGTAAGGATAAGACAGATGCGCCGGCCGCATGCCGAGCGCCGCCTCGATCACCGAGCGGCTTAAGTCGAGTTCCGCGCGCACGGCTTTTTCCGGGAGCTTGGCCAGCATCTGGTGATTGACGGTATGCGCGCCGATGGTCACCAGCGGATCGGCGGCGAGCGCCGCGATCTCGGGCCAGTCCATGCACAGCTCGCGGCAGAACGCGGCGATATCGACGGCGTAGCAGGCGGCGAGATCGCGCACGATGGCGCGCAGCTCGGTTTCGGTCGGCCGGCTCCGCAGCCACCAGTAAAGCTCGTCGTAGAGCGCGCGCTTTTCCGCAACGGTCCGGCAATCGAAGGTGCGGTTGCGCCCGTCGATGACGAGGCCGATGCGCTCGTTCTTCGCGATCACCGCCTCGAGCGCGAGCCACCACAATTCGCCGTGCCGGTCGGGAAAGCTGGTCGGCACATAGACGGCGAACGGCATCTGCGCGGCTTTAAGGATCGGATAGGCGTAGAGCAGGATGTCGCGATAGCCGTCGTCGAAGGTGAGGCAGACGAAGCGGCGGCCAAAATCGCGCGCGGTCAGGCGGCGGTGCATCTCGTCGAGCGAGACCACGTCGACGCCGGAGCGGCGAAGGAGTTTGACCACGCCGGAGAGAAACCGCGGCGTGATTTCAAGGAGCCGATTGGGCTGGAAGCGGTCGGGCCGCGGCGGCCGCACGTGGTGCATGGTCAAAATGACGCCGACGCCGCCGACCAAAGGCTGCAGCGCCCAATGCGCGCCGGAAAAATACAGCGATTCCAGTCCGCCGCGGATGATGGTGTCTTTAAGCCCGGCCATGTCAAAAAAACCTTTTGCCGGCGATCCTAGTCCCCGCCTGGTTGATAATCCTTTGCGGCGCCGCTATGGCGGCCGGTACGGGCCGATCATCCTGCCCCGCGAAGCCCCTCCTCTGTCACCACCGGGCATAGCCGTTCGAAGAACGGCGTCGCTTTGCTCGCCTATGACCCGGTGGTCCATGCTGAAGTGCCGGAAGTACAGGCGGCGACGAAAACACAGCCTTCCCTCCGCATGGATTGCCGGGTCAAGCCCGGCAATGACGCAAAGAAAAACCGCCCCCGCGACGCATCCGCGCCCACCCTTGTTTGCTCGTCCGGCCATTGCTTGTTGTCCCGCGGTTTCTCACCTACCATGCCGACGCGACGCCGGTGGCGTCGACCGATGCGGAGGCCGGCATGACCATCGCCGATCTGGTCTATGAGCAGGTAAAGACGTTGCCCGATCAGCTGGCGCGCGAAGTGCTGGATTTCGTCGGCTATCTGCGCGATCGGCAGGAGCGCCGGGAATGGCGCAACTTGGCCGAGGCCCAGGCGGGATCGCTGGCGCCGGTATGGGACAACGTCGAGGACGAAGTCTGGGACGATGTTTGAACGCGGCGACCCACTTCGGTGCTTGGCGGTATCAGTTAATCGAGAAGATTTCAGACATACCGGCGAAACTCGCTGCAATGTCCTAGTTGTGTTTAAGCCAACTGCCCCTCTCCCCTCCGTACCTTATGCTACGCGCGATCGCCCTCGTGCCTTACACTGCCCGCCATGGCGGCTTCCCAGGATCGACCAGCTTGAGATCGATCGGGGCCAGGCCAACGATGCCGATGACGACCGGCGACGGCTCGCCCTTCTTCACGCCGTCATAATGCGGCGTGCGCGCCACGCGGCGGACGAAGCCGCCGGCCGGCACCGGAACGGTGGCCTCGGGCGCGAAATGCTCGCCCGAGTTCACCCACCAGGTCAGTTCGGCGCGGCACTCGGCCTCGTTCACGACGCCCCCTCCCATGGGCGGAATGTGATAATAGGCAAATGCAATTCGCGCCGGAATCTGCGGAGCAAACCATGAAGATCAAGGCCGTCGTGCATGAGGCGGAGGAAGGCGGCTTCTGGGCCGAGGTACCCGCCATTCCGGGCTGCGCTACGCAGGGTGATACGATGGAGGAGCTGGTGCGCAACCTCCATGAAGCGATCGAGGGCTGCCTCGCTGTAGACATTGCGGCCCCCAAGCCTGGCGGCAAGGAGCGCATTCTCGAAATTGCCATATGAAGGCGATCACCGGACGAGAGTTCGCGCGGCTCGTCGAGCGGCGCGGGTGGCAATTACTGCGTATCAGCGGTAGCCACCACATCTACGGCAAGTCCGGCAGTGTCGTTCGCCTGTCCATTCCGATTCACGGCAATCGCGCGCTCAAGATCGGCCTGCTCCGTCATTTGGCCAAGCTTGCCGAAATTTCCGACGCGGATTTGGCATAGCGGTTCACGTCCACACCCTTACACCTCCCGCCACGGCGGCTTCCCGGGATCGACCAGCTTGAGATCGATCGGGGCCAGGCCGACGATGCCGATGACGACCGGCGACGGCTCGCCCTTCTTCACGCCGTCATAGTGCGGCGTGCGCGCGACGCGGCGGACGAAGCCGCCGGCCGGCACCGGCACGGTGGCCTCGGGCTCGAAATGCTCGCCCGAGTTCACCCACCAGGTGCCCGAGAGCACAAAACAGAACCGGTCGGTGGCGTAAGAGTGCGGCGCGCTCATGTAGCCCGGGTGCCAGCGGATCACCACCACATAGGGCCCGGGCTTGTCGGTCGCGCCGAACAGCGTCGCCGTTTCGGACGAGCGCGGCGGCGCGCCGCTCCACGCCTGCCATTTGTATTGGTCGGGCAGCGTGACCTGGGTTTCGGCGGGATCGATGGCGCGGGCGGGCTCGCTCAACAGGCTCGCCGGCAGCGCCGCCAGGAGCGGCGCGAACAAGAGCCCGCGGCGGCTCGCGGCCAAGGTTTGCAACAGCGGCACAAGCTGCGCGAGATCGTCAGCGCTGGCTGCGGGCGGCGCGGGGGGCGCGGGCGGCAGTGCTGATGGCGGGGCAAAATGATCGGTCATATCCGTTCTCCGGTTCCGAGTTTTGGACGGCGTTACCGATATGACGCGGGAAACGCGGAAATGTTCGGGGGGTTTACTGCCCCTCACCCCGACCCTCTCCCGCAGGCGGGAGAGGGAGTAGCACAGCGCCTCACCCTTCCCCTCTCCCGTTTACGGGAGAGGGGGCCGCACTTGCGGCCGGGTGAGGGTGGCAGCGCAAGCGGCCGGACGAGGGTAACAGATGCGCGAAGGTCAGAAGCGAAACGTCGCCCGCGCACTTCGCCGCAATGCCACTTAGGCCGAGCGCATCATGTGGCGGCTCTTGCGCGACCGACGGCTCAATGGCGTCAAGTTTCGACGCCAAGTGCCGATCAGCCCCTTCGTCGCGAACTTCGCCTCGATCGAGCGCCGGCTGGTCGTCGAGCTTAACGGCGGTCAGCACGCCGAGAGTTTGAATGACGCCGCGCGCGATCGTTTCCTTGGCGCCGATGGCTGGCGTGTTCTGCGCGTTTGGAACAACGAGGTCATGAGTAATCGGGAGGGCGTCTGGGAGAGTATCCAGCAAGCAGTGGCCCTCACCCCGACCCTCTCCCGCACGCGGGAGAGGGAGTAGCAAAGCGCCCTCACCTTTCCCTCTCCCGCACGCGGGAGAGGGAGTAGCAAAGCGCCCTCACCCTTCCCTCTCCCGCTTGCGGGAGAGGGTGGTCGCGCAGCGGCCGGGTGAGGGCTACGCGGCGACTGGCGAGGCGACGTCGGGGATGGCGGAGGCGGCGGGCTCGGAGCGGCCGGCGACCAGGATAGTGACGTCGTCGAAGCCGCAATCGAGCAGGTGCTCGCGCGCCTTGGCGGTCGCCGCACCGGCCAGCGTTTCGACAATAAGGATCGCATGGGCGGCGATGCCGGCGATGGCGGCGAGCTCGGCGCCGTCGAGCACGCCGGCGTCGACGATCACATGATCATAGGCTTCCGCCAGCGCGGCGAAATATTGGCTCATGCCGGGCGCGGCGATGAGCGCGCGCTGTTCGGCGCCGGTGCGGCCGGCACGGCTGGAGACGATGAGGTTGAGGACGGAACTCGCGTCCTTGGTGATGATGGCGCCGGACGTGGCGGTGCCAGCGGCAAGCTCGGCAAGCCCGGCGGCGTCGGGCTCGTTGGAAATCTGCCGGATCGCGGCGTCGCCGGCGCCGGGCCCTCCGAGCCCGACCAGCACCACCTTCGCCTTCTCGTCGGCCAGCGCGCGGGCGAATTTGATGGCGATGCGGCCGGTGTCGAGGTGAGCCGCGGCGGCCAAGAAGGCGAACTGGCTGCTCTCGAAACCCTCCTGATGCAGCTGATGGGCGAAGGTCTCGATCGCGCTCACCGGCACGCCGACCGGTTGCTGTTTTTTCGCCAGCGACGCAAGCCGCGCGGCCAATGAATCCGACATCGGTGCCGGCTCTGCCGCGCGCGCGGCCGCCGCCGCGGTACCGGATGTAGCGGACCTGCCGCCGCCGAACAGTCCGCCAAATCCGCCCCGCCCTTCCCGTCCGCCGCGTCCAGCAGGTCCCGCTTTGGCGCGACCATCGGCGCCGCCCCCCGCGCCGACTGCCCCGAGCCTGCCGGTGATCGGCGGGGCGGCCAACAATTCGCGGGTCAGCACCAGGCCGGAGGTGAGCACCAGCGTCGCCAGCGTGGCGATCAGCACGGTCGGAAGCTTTTTCGGATAGGCCGGCACGTTCGAGACCACGGCGCGGGAAATAATGCGGGCATCGGGCGGCGCGGCGCCGAGGGTGTCGCGGGCGCTCGCCTCACGATATTTGCCGAGATACGATTTCAAGAGGTCGCGCTGCGACTTGGCCTCGCGCTCGAGCGCGCGCAACTGCACATCCTGCTCGTTGGTGTTGGCCGCCTGGCTCTTGAACTGGTCGAAGGTCGTGAGCTGCGCCTCGACGCGGGCGTCGGCAAGCTTGGAGTTGTTTTCCAGCGAGCGCGCGATGGTCTCGGCCTCGTGCCGGATCTGGCTGTCGAGATCGGCGATCTGCGCCTTCAGTTCCTTGATGCGCGGATGCTGGTCGAGCAGCGAAGACGATTGCTCGGCGAGCTGCGCGCGGAGCGTCACCCGCTGCTCGGAGAGCCGGCGGATCAGCTCGGAATTGAGAATGTCGGAGGAATCGATCTCCGCCCCCGACTTCAACATCTCGCGAATGAGCCGGGCCTTGGCTTCGGCGTCGGCTTTCTGCGCGCGGGCGGTGGCGAGTTGCCCGTTGAGGTCGCCGAGCTGCTGGGCCGACAGGGTGGTGCCGTTGGGCCCGACCAGGAGATTGGACTTGGCGCGGAATGCCTCGACCTTGGCTTCGGCGTCGGCCACCTTCTTGCGCATGGAATCGAGTTCGCCGGAGAGGTATTGCCCGGCGCTGCGCGCCTGATCCTGCTTGGCGAGCTGCTGGTGCTGCAGATAGGAATCGGCAACGGCATTGGCGACGCGGGCGGCAAGCTCGGGATTTTCCGACAGGAAGTCGATGACAATGACGCGGGATTTCTCCACCGGGAAGACAGTGAGCCGCTCGTAATAGGCGGCGAGCACCCGCTCTTCCGGCGTCATGCTCAGCGGGTTCTTGATGATGCCGAGGAAGCCGAGGATCGATTTGATCAGCGACACGCCGCCGAGCGCCGGATCGAATTCGGGCACGTCGGCGAGCTTGAGCTTGGTGATGACTTCATTGGCGACCTCGCGCGAGAGCACGATCTGCGCCTGGCTGGTCACCGCCTCCTGATCGACAATGCCGCGGTCGATGATGTCCTTGTCCGCGTCGGGGCGGAGAAACACATTGTCGCGGCCGATGACGAGTACGCGCGACTCCGACTGATATTTGGGCGGAATGAGAATGACCACGACGAAGGTGAGCAGCGCCACCAGGATGGCCGGCCGCAGAATTTGATAGCGCTGGCGCCAGAGCGCGGCGCCGAGCCTCGGCAGATCGAAATCGGCGTCGATATGGGGCCCGCGCAACGACGGCCGGCTCGACTGCGACGCCATACTCATGGTGCGACTCCCAACGACGAATAAGCGGCGCAATAACAAACTATTAAGGTTGCCATCCGGTTAAGCGCGGCCGTATCGACGTACCACTGCCCTGTCGCCGCAATAACAGTCAGGCTTTTTTAACCTCGGCACGGCTCAATCGGACTTAACGTTCTGCGGCGACTTTTAAGGACTTGCGCCTTTTAGGGATTGCACCATGGGCGATGGGCGGCCGGCCGTAGCGATGCAAGCCGCCGCCGCATCGGCTGCGGCCGCAATGGCCGCCAGCGCGGAGCGCGCGCCGCAAGCCGCACCGGCTCCGTCGCTGAAGATCTTGCATATTCTGCGGGCGCCGCTCGGCGGCTTGTTCCGCCATGTGGTCGACGTCGCCCGCGGCCAGGCCGCGCGCGGCCATCGCGTTGGGCTCATCGTCGACTCAACGACCGGCGGGCAGCGCGCCGACGCAGCTCTGGCCGAGCTTACCCCGCAGCTTGCGCTCGGTCTGCAGCGCGTCGCCATCACCCGCGAGCTCCGCCCCTCCGACATCAACGCACTGCGCGTCATCTCGCGGCAGATCGCGGCTGCCGCGCCCGACGTGCTGCACGGCCATGGCGCCAAGGGCGCCGCCCTGGCGCGGCTCACCTTCAGCGCGCCGCATGCGATTCGCGTCTATACGCCGCACGGCGGCTCGCTGGTGTACCGGCCCGGTACGGTGAGCGGCGGCTTCTACCGCACCCTGGAATGGCTGCTGAAATGGCGCACCGATCTTTTTCTGTTCGAGAGCAGCTATGTCGCCGGCCTGTTCCGTTCCGTGGTCGGCCGGCCGCCGGCGATGGTGCGCATTGTCAATAACGGCGTCAGCAACGCCGAATTCGCGCCGATCACGCCCTCTGCCGATGCGACCGATCTCGTCTGTCTCGGCGAATTGCGGCCGGTGAAGGCGTTCGACATTCTGATCGAGGCGCTGGCGATCCTCAAAGCCTCCGGCCGGCCGGTGAGCGTGACCATCGCCGGCGAAGGCCCGGATGGCGACGAGCTGAGACGCCAGGCCGAGCGCTTGCAGATTGCCGATCTGGTCCGCTTCGCCGGCTTCCGTCCGACGCGCGAGGCGCTCGCCATGGGGCGGATGCTGGTCATCCCCTCACGCGCCGAGTCGCTGCCCTACGTGGTGCTGGAGGCCGCCGCCGCCGGCATGCCGATCATCGCCACGCGGGTCGGCGGCATCCCGGAGATTTTTGGACCGGAATCCGACCAGCTCATTGCCGCCGACGATGTTGACGCGCTGGCGGGTGCGATCCGCGATGCGCTTGATGCCCCGGCGCAGGTGAGCCGCATCGCGCAGCTGGTCAAGGCGCGGGTGCGCCAGGAGTTCTCGCTGGCGGCGATGGTCGACGGCGGCCTGACCGCCTATCGCGAAGCCATCGCGATGCGAAAACTTGCGCGATTCACATAACCAATTTTTGAACTTTATTCACTATTTTGCCGCCCAGACCGCCCGCGGGGGCGCTTTCCCGCCCGGACGCCGGCGGCAAAACGCGTGTTGCAAATGTCCAGGCTCGAGCACGGCGCGATTTTCGATACCGCTTCCGCAATGCTGTCCGCAGTCTCGGCGATACCGCGCGAAGGCGCGCGGCCAGACACGCCGCCGCAGCTTTCTCCCGCCGCGCTAGAGGCCGCGAAAGAGCCTTATGAACCCGCCTACTCGCCGATCGTGCTGGCCGGGCTCGTCCGCGTGATCGAAGTCGCACTGGTGGCGCTGGTCGGCTTCGTTGTCTACGCCGCGTACGTCGTCCCCGCGCATGGCTTCGCCTGGTACTATTTCGCCGCTATCTTCGGCATTGCGCTGTTGGCCATGCTGGCGTTCCAGGTGGCCGACATCTATCAGGTGCAGGCCTTCCGCGGGCACGAAAAGCAATACATGCGGCTCGCCTCGGCCTGGTCGGTGGTGTTTCTGATCGCCATCGGCGTATCGTTTTTCGCCAAGGCCGGCGACCAGTTCTCCCGCGCCTGGCTCGGCAGCTTCTACGTGCTCGGCCTGTTCGCCCTGATCGGCTTCCGGCGCGGATTGTTTCTTCTGGTCCGCCGCTGGACGCAGGAGGGCCGGCTCGATCGCCGCACGGTCGTGGTCGGCGCCGACGCCAACGGCGAATTGCTCATTCGTTCGCTGGCCGCGCAGCGCGATTCCGAAGTCCACGTCATTGGCGTGTTCGACGATCGCGGCGACGACCGCAGTGCGGCCGACTGCGGCGGCGTCGCCAAACTCGGCACGGTCGACGATTTGGTGGAGTTCGCTCGCCACACCCGCGTCGATCTGGTGATCTTCTCGCTGCCGATCTCGGCGGAAAGCCGCATCCTGCAGATGCTGAAAAAGCTCTGGGTGCTGCCGGTCGACATCCGGCTCTCCGCGCACACCAACAAGCTGCGCTATCGCCCGCGTTCCTATTCCTACGTCGGCAGCGTCCCGGTGCTCGACATTTTCGACAAGCCGATCGCCGATTGGGACGTCGTGATGAAATGGCTGTTCGACAAGATCTTCGGATCGCTGGCGCTCATTTGCGCGTTGCCGGTCATGCTCGTCGTCGCCGTCGCCATCAAGCTCGACAGCCGGGGGCCGGTGTTCTTCAAGCAGAAGCGCTACGGCTTCAACAATGAGCTCATCGAGATCTACAAGTTCCGCTCGCTCTATGTCGATCAGGCAGACGCGAATGCGAGCCGGCAAGTGACCCGCGGCGATCTGCGGGTGACGCGCGTGGGCCGCTTCATCCGCAAGACCAGCCTCGACGAGCTGCCGCAGCTGTTCAATGTCGTATTCGCCGGCAACCTGTCGCTGGTCGGCCCGCGCCCGCATGCTGTGCAGGCCAAGGCCGCGGACCGCCTCTATGACGAGGCGGTCGACGGCTATTTTGCCCGCCACCGCGTCAAACCCGGCATTACCGGCTGGGCGCAGATTCACGGCTGGCGCGGCGAGACCAACAGCCAGGAAAAGATCCAGCAACGCGTCGAGCACGACCTCTATTACATCGAGAACTGGTCGCTCTTGCTGGACCTCTACATCATAGCTCAAACACCGTTCGCGCTCATCCGCACGGAGAATGCGTATTGAGCGCGATGGAGAGCCCGGCGGCTCTTACCGACGGCGACGACGCCGCCGCGCCCGCAACCGCCGCGGCGCTGCCGCAACGGCTCTTGAACTTCGTCTTGTTTGTTACAGTGCTGTTGAGCTCGATCGCCTTCATCGAGCCGTCGCCGCACGATGCCCTGATGATCGTGCTCCTGGTCATGTGCGTAAGCGCCCGCGTTCGCTTCGATCGCAAGCTCGTTCCGCTGCTGATGTTGCTGACCGTCTGGCTGGTTGGCGGTTGTCTGTCGCTGATCCAGGTCGGCGATCAGCAACAGACCATCCAGTATGTCGCCACCTCGGTTTATTTGGCGATGGCGGGCGTCATGTTCGCCTGCCTGTTCTGCGACGGCGATTTGCTGCGGCTGACCATTGTGCGCCGCGCCTATATCTTCGCCGCGCTGATCGCCACGGCCGCCGGCTATATCGGCTTCTTCCACCTCCTGCCCCACTCTGACATTTTTCTCGCCAACGACCGCGTCAGCGCCACCTTCAAAGACCCGAACGTCTACGCGCCGTTCCTGATCTTTCCGCTGATGCTGCTGTTGATCGATCTGATCGCCCGCGGCATTCGGCTTTCCAGCCTCGTCATTTCGGTCATTTTGCTGGGCGGTCTGCTGTTGAGCTTTTCGCGGGGGGCCTGGGCGCATTTCGCGATCTCCGCCGCGGTGGTCATCGTCATCCTCATCGTGGCTACGCCGGACAGGGCCATGCGCGCCCGTATTGTGCTGTTCACCGTCGGCGCCCTGATTGCGATGGTGCTCCTGTTCGTCGCGCTGATGTTCATCGGCTCGGTCCACGATCTGTTCCTGGAGCGCGCGAAAGCGATCCAGCCCTATGACGTTGGGCCGGGCGGCCGCTTCTGGGAGCAAAAACTCGCGCTGAGCGTCATTCTCGATCATCCGAACGGCATAGGGCCGTTCGAATTCGGCCGTGTCTTCGGAACCCAGCAGCACGACGTCTACATGCAGGGCTTCCTGGTCTATGGCTGGCTCGGTGGCGCGGCCTATCTGACCCTGGTCGTAGTGACCTTGGCGATCGGGCTGCCCGCAGCACTGGTGCCGGCGCCGTGGCAATATTACCTCATCGCCGCGTATGCCGGCTTCGTCGGCGAAGCCTGCGAAGGCCTGATCGTCGACACCGATCATTGGCGTCACTTTTTTCTTCTCCTCGGCATGACCTGGGGTTTGACCGCGGCGACCATCAATTTCGCGCGCCGCCAAGCCTGGGGCGCCGAGGATGACGGCACCGCGGACATGCTGCCGGTGGCGTCCTGACCATCCGCGGATGCAGGACCCTTCGCTTGCATATGGTGCAACGGACCGATTTTCACGATTTCGGAATTGACCAAGCAGCGCCTGATCAAAAGCGGGCTTTGTGGCCGCGGTCGGATCACGATATTGCCCAACACGTTCTACACGTTCGAACGGCTCGTACGCATCGTGACGCCGCGGCGCACCTGCTGCGGAGCGCGATCCGGCAAGGTTTCGGAGTCAAATTGACCCGCAGCACGCCACCGTCACGGCTAGTCGAATAGGCCCCCAAGGTTCGCACACATCGGCCGCGAACAGCATCCGTCCCGGGCGCCACAGCAGTGCGACGTGTCCCGCGCAATGGCCAGGAGTATGGATGACCTCGGTGCCGCCCAGCGCACGGCTGGCGAGCGGGAACATGACTGGGCACGCGGAATTATCCCGTAAGTCGGAAGAACGAGGAGCTTCACATGTCAGGCAAAATCGTCATGGCGGCGGTAGCCATCCTGCTCGGCTCCGCGGAGTTTGCGCGGGCCCAGATGTTCGTGTTTCCGCAACACAGCTATTGGTATGGAGGCGGCTATTACAGTCCGCTGACGGGCACGGCCGTCGGTATTGAGCCTCCTTATGATTATTTACCGGGCCTCCAAGCGCGCGGCTACCATAACTGGGACGACGGCCGGTGGGATCATAATCGGCGAACCTGGCGGAACCAGTAATCGCCGGCGCCAGTGGCAATTGTGCGCGCAGCGTCCGCACGCGCGACTGCGGCTTTAGTCAAATTATAGACTTACACAACCGGTTTTCGGCCAGCGCGTCGCCCTCGAAAAATTGATCGTCCGCACCACCGTCCTGGCATCACGCCGCCGCGCGCAAGCAACGGCTACCAAGCGCTAAAAAAGCCATTTGCCGGTCAAATACGGGCCCTGATCCGTGAAGTTGCTTTGCAGGTGCTGTTCCGTCGCCAAGAACACCCCCACTGGGGGTATCATCGGAACGTTTACAGGAACTTGGGTGAGAGAATACTGATTGACTGCGTTGAAATAAACCGCCGCTTGATAACCGACCTCGATCTTGAACACTCCGTAGGTACTGGACGGAAATGTATAGGCGGTGGCCAATCTGGCGTCGATGCTGGGAATGAGTTGCGTCGCGTTCGGCGATGTCAAAGACTGGTTGTTCCCGACCAGCGTCGGCGACGTCGTCGAAAAATTGATGCGACTCTGCGAGGTCCCGATCAAGCCGGCGCCGGCGAACTCGCCGATGAATTGGAAGTCTCCCAAAGCATACTGACCTTTCAGTCCGACACGGGGCCCGGCGCCGGTAAACAACGAAGGGGTCGTGTATGAACTGGACGCTGTGCCATCCGGGCTTTCGAACAGCCCGGTGAGGGTCTGGCTGATGCGAGCAAATTCCACGCCGCCGAAGACTCGCAACTGGAAGGAACATTCGGCGCAGAAGGTATGGCCGCCGTCGAATTTGACGGAATCATAGGCGAATTGCACCGAGCCCTGCCCGTTCTTGTAATCGTTGGCTTCAGGGCCAATCAAATAAGGCGGTCCCACCATTTGCGTCGGCGAGCCCGAAAAGGAAGCATTCGTGGAACTGTTGAGATGTGTCCAGTTTAATTCGATGTCGTTGGACTCGTTGGGCATATAGCGAGCCCCAACACCGAAGGCAGGGCTGAAGTTCGGCGCGAGCGATTGATTGGCCCAATTGGGTGTCGCTATCGGAAACGGAGTTACCAGCGTCCCGTATTCGAGGTTGCCGGCACCGGGTTGCAGGAACAATAGCGACCCGCTGACCTCGAAGTGTGGCGGCGAGTTCCATCCGACCGGATTTTTGTAGACGTCGGGGGGCGGAATGGCCTGCCCATGGGTGTCCATGACCAGAGTGGAACTGCCGGATGTTTCCAGCTCAGACGTTTGGGCAGAATTTGGCCGGCTCGCGGCGCGCTGGGACGTGGCGGCCGCGCGCTCCATGCGATTGAGGCGTTGCCGCAACGCGGCGTTTTCTTTTTCCAAGGCATCAAGACGCGCATTGATCGCGTCCTGGTCGCTTGCTTTTGTCGTCGTTGCGACCCCCTGCAGCGCGACGAGAGCGACCGCAATGCAAACAACACCGATCAGCTTCATTTTCGACCTCCCTGTCCAACGACGCGACTCAATCCGACGATGCGATCTTCAGGCATGATCCACCGCACCGCAGCGTCAAGCGCGCATTGGACTCGGCCGGAGTTTTGAACAGGGGAGTTTTGAACAGGTCCGTGCGAAAGCGGAGGTGGCGCGCCCCAACCCGAATGGCATTGGCCCGCGCCGGGCGCAAACATCTTTGCCTCGATGGACACACCCCATGCTCGACCATAGATTTAAGCTGAAGCCGCAGTCTGCCGGCGACTGACCGGCTTCGACCGCTAGCTGCTCGCGGCGCACCGGCTCAGCTTGCTTTCGAATTAGATTGCGTTGACCTCGTGAGGACGGCCATGCCGACAATCGATTCACGCGACGAAAGGATGTTCCCCAAATTCACGGCCCCCGAAATTGACCGGCTGCTCCGCTTCGGCCAAGTGCGGCGCTACAATAAGGGCCAGCCGCTGCTTGTGACCGGAGAAATTTCTCCGGGTATGTTCGTGCTCAAAACCGGCCGCGTGACGGTGGCCCGCCGCGATCCGCTTGGCCATCTCGCTCCGATCGTGGAGCAAAGCCTCGGCAATTTCGTCGCTGAAGTCGGACAACTCTCAGGCCGGCCCGCTCTTGTCGACGTTTATGCCATCGAGGACGTGGAAACCCTTCTGATCCCGTCGGACCATCTGCGAACTGTGATGATCGAGGAGCCCGAACTCGGCGACCTTATCATGAACGCGTTGATCCTGCGCCGCATCGCCCTGATTGAAACCGGCGGCGGCGGCCCAGTCCTGATCGGCTCCGAAGACGCGCCCGATGTCGTGCGCCTGCAAGGTTTTCTCACGCGCAACGCCTATCCACATCACGTGCTCGATCCGGCGCTTGATCACGATGCCGCGGACCTGGTCGAGAAATATGCGCCGAATCCAACGGACCTGCCGCTGGCGGCGTGTCCCAAAGGGCCAATTCTCAAGAACCCGAGCGAAGGCGAACTGGCACGCGCGCTGGGGATGGTGCGGATCGAGAAACAGGACCGCACCTACGATGTCGCCATTATCGGTGCCGGACCGGCGGGTCTCGCGACCGCCGTGTACGCTGCATCCGAGGGACTTTCAGTTGTAGCATTCGACGCCCGCGCCTTCGGCGGACAAGCTGGAGCGAGTGCCCGCATTGAGAACTATCTGGGATTTCCGACGGGCATCTCGGGCCAAACGCTCACGGCCCGCGCCTACGTTCAGGCGCAAAAATTCGGTGCCGAGATGGTGATTCCGACCGAGGTCCTGCGCATGGACTGCGGCCAAAGTCCCCTCGCGCTGGAACTCGCTGATGGAGCACGTGCCAAGGCTTTGGCAGTGGTGATTGCGTCAGGCGCGCGGTACCGGCGGCTCGATGTCGCCAATCTGCGCGAGTTCGAAGGACGCGGCGTCTGGTACTGGGCCTCGCCAATCGAGGCACGGCTCTGCCGACATGAGGAGATCGTCCTGGTTGGCGCCGGCAACTCGGCCGGCCAAGCCGCCGTGTTCTTGCGCGATTACGCCGCGAAAATCTGGCTCGTGGTGCGCGGGTCGACCCTTGCCGAAACCATGTCGCAATATCTCATCGATCGGATCAATGCCGCACCGAACATCGAAGTGCTCACGAACACAGAAGTCGTGGCACTCTCCGGCTCGCAGGCGGGCCAGCTCCAGCGTATTCGGTGTCGCCACCGACCGTCGGGCAATGAGACTGAAAAGCCTGCCCGTCACCTTTTCCTTTTTATCGGCGCCGAACCGGCGACGAACTGGCTCCAAGGCTGCGTTTCGCTCGACGCCAAAGGCTTTGTTCAGACCGGTGCAAGCGTACAGATGCAGGCCATGGGTTTGCACAACGCGGCCGTCCAGCCGCTGTCCCTGCAATCAAGCGCCGCCGGCGTTTTTGCCGTTGGCGATGTCCGCTCCGGCTCGGTCAAGCGCGTGGGCGCCGCAATCGGCGAAGGAGCCGCGGTGGTGGCGCAATTGCACGCCTATCTGGCGGCCACACGGACCGCCGCCGTTGCCGCTGCCCAGCCGGAGGCCCGTACCTCGTGATTTCAATGGTCTGCTCGTGGGCCATAACGAGGGGCTGCGGATCGCTGACGGTTGCCATCCAAGCCAAGCGGACATGTATGAACCTTCAGCCTTGACCCTGAGCGTGGGGAAAATTTGTCAAAGTAATTGCTGAAGAGTTGTGCAGGTTGCCCTTTCTCCAGCCATTACCCCCAGCAACCTCGACATTTGTTGCGAACCCCGGCCAAGGCGGATGGGCCTCTGAATAGGCTTTCTGCGCGGCTTCGTTCTCCGATCCCTTCCACGACGATCTTCGCCGTCATGTGGCAATGGGCCTCGCCATGCCTGAAAGAGGGCCTTCGCGCTTGGCATGCCACTTGCCACCCAATGCGACACTGGAGACCGATATGAGCCGCGCGGCCGACCTCGAACTCGCCTCCGTCGTCAAACGCTACGGCGAGACCGTGGCGGTCGACGGCATTTCGCTCAAAATCAAGGCCGGCACCTATTGCTGTCTGCTGGGTCCATCCGGCTGCGGCAAGACCTCGACGCTGCGGATGATTGCCGGCCATGAGGCGGTGAGTAGCGGCGACATCGTGATCGGCAACAAGGCGGTCGGCGACACCCCGCCGGCGGCACGCGGCACTGCCATGATGTTCCAGAACTACGCGCTGTTTCCGCATTTGTCGGTGCTCGACAACGTCGCATTCTCGCTGCGGATGAAAGGCGTCGGCAAAGCCGAGCGTCATGCGCGCTCCCGCGAGACGCTGCAGCTCGTCGCCATGCAGGATTATGCAGCACGGCTGCCGGCTCAGCTTTCCGGCGGGCAGCAGCAGCGGGTGGCGCTGGCGCGGGCGCTGGTCACCGATCCGCAAATCCTGCTGCTCGACGAGCCCTTGTCCGCACTCGATCCGTTCCTGCGCATCCGCATGCGCGCCGAACTCAAACGCCTGCAGCGCGATCTCGGCATCTCCTTCATCCACGTCACCCACAGTCAGGAAGAGGCGATGGCGCTTGCCGACCTGATCGTGGTGATGAACGGCGGCCGCATCGAGCAGATCGGCGCCCCTCGCGACATCTATAACAAGCCGCGCACGGAATTCGTGGCCCGCTTCATCGGCGGCAATAACGTCTTGCCGATCGATGGCCAGCGCTACGGCATGCGCGCCGACCGGCTGCGCCTGCGCGCGGGCCCCGGCAAGCTCGCCGCGACGGTCCGCGACGTCGAATATCAGGGCGTCTTCGTCATCGTCAGTCTGCGCGCCGAAGGCGACCTCGACCTCACGGCGCTCATTCCCGAGCAGAATTTCAACGATCAACCGGTCTCGATCGACCAACAAGTCTCCGTGTCCTGGGACGCGGCCGACCTGCACAAGCTTGCCGGCTAGACATAGCACGGCTCACTCGCAGCGAAGAAGGAAGGAGCCAAAGAAATGACTGACATGACCAAAGGTCGCGGCGTCACCCGCCGCACGCTGTTGCGAGGCTCGGCGACGCTCGCCGGGCTCGCCGGAACCGGCGCCGTCACCGGCTTTCCGGCCGTGCACGCGGCGGAGCCGGTGTCACTGCGCTATCTCGGCACCGCGGTGAATCAGTCGACCGACATCGCCAAGAAGGTGAAAGAGGATCTCGGCATCATCATCGAGTATGTGCCGGTCACCACCGACGTCGTGACCAAGCGCATCATCACCCAGCCCGATTCGTTCGACCTGGTCGACGTCGAATACTTCTCGCTGCCGAGTTTGGTGCCCTCCGGCAATCTCGTCGGCATGGACGCCAAGAAGATCAAGCTCGCCGACGATATCACCAGCGTGCTCAGCAAGGGCATCATCGACGGCAAGAGCATCGGCCGCCAGGGCACCGCTCCGTTCAAGGTGTTCTATCTCGAAGGCAAGCACTCCAAAACGTTCTCCGAGGCGCCAACCGAGTGGCTGACGCTGATCCCGACCACCTACAACGCGGACTCGCTCGGCATCCGGCCCGACCTCATCGGCCGTCCGATCGAGCACTGGTCGGAATTGCTCAACCCGCAATTCAAAGGCAAAGCCGCGCTGATCAACGTGCCCTCAATCGGCATCATGGACGCCGCCATGGCGATCGAGTTGGCCGGCGAGATCAAATACGGCGACAAGGGCAACCAGACCAAGGCCGAGATCGACAAGACCATCGAGATCCTCACCAAGGCCAAGAAAAGCGGCCAGTTCCGCGCCTTCTGGACCGACTTCAACGAGTTGGTAAATCTCATGGCCTCCGGCGAAGTGGTGATCCAGTCGATGTGGTCGCCGGCGGTGACGGCGGTGCGTTCCAAGGGCATCAAATGCGATTACGTGCCGCTCGCCGAAGGCTATCGCGGCTGGTGCACGGGATTTGCGCTGCCGCGTACGCTTTCGAATAAGAAGCAGGACGCGGCTTACGAATTCATCAATTGGTTCCTGTCCGGCTGGGCCGGCGCCTATCTCAGCCGGCAGGGCTACTACCCGGCGGTGCTCTCCACCACCAAAAAGGTCCTCGCCCCTTACGAGTGGGCCTATTGGTATGAGGGCAAGCCGGCGACGCAGGACATCCACGCGCCTAACGGCACCCTGATCGAGAAAACCGGCGCGGTGCGTGACGGCGGCTCCTACGAGACGCGCATGGGCCGGATCGCCTGCTGGAACTCGGTCATGGACGAAAACGAATACCTCATCACCAAATGGAATCAGTTCATCGCCGCATGAGGTTCGACCCGGAGCTCCCCGACGGCGGCGCGGCCGTTGCCGGGGAATCCGCCCCCCGCTGCGCCCGATCAAGACCGAAGCGAAGGCACCGCGGTCGCGCTGGACGCCGTATTGGCAGGCGGCGCCGATGGCGCTCGTCTTCTTCGTCTTTTTTGTTCTGCCGCTCGTCGCCGCGCTGGTGGTCAGCTTCTGGCGCTACAACGAATATTCGATCATCCCGGCGTTTACGCTGCACAACTACTTCGCCGTGTTCGACCAGTGTATCAGCGGCTTGCCCAAGCTGTGCACGACCTTCTCCACTTACCTGTCGACGCTGAAATTCTGCCTGATCGTCTGGGCGGTGACGCTCGTGATCGGCTTCACTATCGCCTATTTCCTCGCCTTTCACATCCGCACGCTCACCATGCAGCTGGTGCTGGCGCTGATGTGCATCATCCCGTTCTGGACCTCCGACGTGATCCGGATGATCTCCTGGATTCCGCTGCTCGGCCGCAACGGGCTGGTGAACAAGGCGCTGCTCGGGACTCGGCCTGGTCAGTCAGCCGGTCGAATGGCTGCTGTATTCCAATTTCGCGGTCACCATCGCCTTCGTCCACCTGCTCACCGCGTTCATGATCGTGCCGATCCTCAATTCCATGCTGCGCATCGATAAATCGCTGATCGAAGCGGCGCGCGACGCCGGCGCCAAAGGCTGGCAGGTGCTCGTCCATGTCGTGGTGCCGCTGTCGAAAACCGGCATCGCCATCGGCTCGATCTTCGTCGTCACCATGGTCATGGGCGATTTCGTCACCATCGGCGTCATGGGCGGGCAGCAGATCGCCTCGGTCGGCAAGGAGATCAATGTCGAAACCGGCTTTTTGCAATTCCCGATCGCCGCCGCCAACGCCGTGATCCTGCTCGGCGTGGTGCTTGCCATTATCTACGGCCTCACCCGCTTTATCGACATCCGCAAGGAGCTGTGACCATGAGCGAGAAGCGGTCGGCCTCGTTTTACTGGCTCGCGCTCGTGTTCGCGCTGTTCGTCTTGTTTCTCTACGGTCCGGTGATCACCATCCTGGTGCTGTCGTTCCAGGGGCCGCAGGGCGGCCTGACGCTGCCGATGAACGGCTTTTCCGTGCACTGGTTCGCCCAGCTCTGGCAGGGGATCGGGCTGATCGACATCAGCCAGGGCTTGTTCAACTCGCTCGAACTCGGCGTTCTGGTGATGGCGCTCACCGTCGTCATGTCGCTGATGGCCGGGCTCGCCTTCCGCAACCGCTTTCGCGGCTCGTCGGCGCTGTTCTACACCGCAATAGGCAGCCTGATCATGCCCTCGATCGTCGTCTCGCTCGGCATCGCGCTCGAATTCCGCATCCTCGACGATGGCGTCAAGGCGCTGGGCGATAGCTTCGACATCGGCTGGATCGAGGACAATTACTCGACCGCACTCGGCATCTTCACCTCCGGGCTCGGCGCGCATCTATCGTGGACGCTGCCGTTCGGGCTCCTCATCATGTTTGCCGTCTTCAATCGCTTCAACCGCGCCTATGAGGAGGCCGCGCGCGACCTCGGCGCCTCGCCTTGGCAGACCATCCGCTATGTGGTGCTGCCGATGATCGCGCCTTCGCTGGTCGGCGTCGCGCTATTCGGCTTCACGCTGTCCTGGGACGAACTCGCCCGCTCGAGCCAGGCGATGGGCTCCGCGAACACGCTGCCGATCGAACTGCAGGCGCTTACGACCACGGTGACGACGCCGGCGATCTACGCGCTCGGCACCACGACGACGGCGGTCTCATTTCTCGTCATCGGCACGGCGTTGGGGGTGATCTTTTTTGTGCAGCGCCGCCGCCGGCGGCACGGTTCGGATGCCGGCCAGGGCATGGTCTGACGATGCGCATCGTCATCGTCAATCCCAACACCACTCATGCGATGACGGAGACGATAGCGGCCGCGGCGCGCCAAGCGGCGAGTTCGATCAGCGAAATTGTTGCGGTACAGCCGTCATCGGGGCCGGCTTCGATAGAGGGCGTCTATGACGGCGCCCTCGCCGTCCCCGGCGTGATCGAGGAAATTCTCCGCGCGGAGGCATCCGGCGGCGCCTCTGCGTACATCATCGCCTGCTTCGACGACACCGGGCTTGATGCGGCGCGCTCCGCCGCCATTGCTCCCGTGATCGGGATCGGCGAAGCCGCATTCCACGTCGCGAGTCTGGTCGCAAGCCGCTTTACCGTCATTACAACCCTCTCTCGTTCAGTTCCGATCATCGAGCGCAATCTGGCGATCAGCGGACTGGCGGCACGATGCGCGCGCGTCCGTGCGACGGACATTCCCGTTCTCGCACTCGAAGATCCGGCAAGCAATGCTCGCGCCCGCATTTCCGAGATGGTCGAGGCTGCGATCCGCGATGAACGCGCCGACGGGATCGTGCTCGGCTGCGCCGGCATGGCCGGTCTGGCGGCTGAGCTCTCCGCCGCATACCAGCTGCCGGTCATCGAAGGCGTTTCAGCCGCAACGCGTCTGGCCGAGACCCTGGTCGCGCTGCGCCTGACCACTTCCAAGTTGGGCTTATGGGCTTCACCTCTGGCAAAGTCCTACAGCGGCAACCTTCCGCACCCGAAAAATGTCTGAGGCGGCTCGTTGGCGGAAAAACCAACCGACTGAGCATCATCGCCAGGTGGGCCATTGGCACGCAACAAGGTAAAGCGGCGCTCATGGAATGCTATACTAATTGGAGATTATCTCGATCGCACCGGCCGGGATCGCTGCGGCTTGACGCCATCGGCGGGACGAAGCGGCGAGTGACCTTGCGGTCGAGCGGCAAGGCAGGGTGAGCATGATCGCGGTTGATGTTTGGCGCATACCGACCAAGGGTCCCGGCGACGTTTCCGGACTGATGAGGTTCATCGAAGCCGGCAAAGTCGCGCCCGCGTCGATCCGTGCGGTGCTCGGCAAAACCGAAGGAAACGGCGGGGTCAATGACTTCACCCGGGAATATGCCGTAGCGGCGCTGTGCCAGGCGCTGTCGCCGCATCTCAAGCTGCCACCGTCTGAGGTCGAAGACAAAATCGCCTTCGTCATGTCGGGCGGCACCGAAGGGGTGCTCTCCCCGCACCTCACCGTCTTCTCGCGCAACGACGTGGAAGATGCTCCCCGCGCCCAAGCCAACGCCGGGGATAACAAGCGCCTGAGCATCGGGATCGCCCATACCCGTAATTTCCTGCCCGAGGAAATCGGCCGCAAGGTACAGATCGAAGAAACTATGACGGCGGTGCATACGGCGATGCGCGACGCCGGCATCGACGATCGCACGGGACGTGCATTTCGTCCAGGTCAAATGCCCGCTGCTGACCAGCGAGCGCATCGAGGCCGCGCTCGATCGCGGGCAAAAGACCGTCACCACCAGCGCCTACGGCTCAATGGGCTATTCACGCGGTGCGTCGGCCCTCGGCGTTGCCAAGGCGCTTGGCGAAATCGAGGGCGACCTCGATGAGGCGCGCGTGCTCAAGGATTGGGATCTGTTTTCCTCCGTGGCGTCGGCGTCCGCGGGCATCGAACTCATGCACAACGTCATCATCGTGATGGGCAATTCTGCGCGCGCGGCGAGCCCCTTCGTCATCGGCCACGCGGTGATGAGCGATTCGATCGATCTTGCCGCCGTGGTCGCGGCGCTCAAAAGTGTCGGCCTCGGCCTTGCCGACCCGCGGACGCCGCAGCGGCTGGTCAACATTTTCGCCAAGGCCGAGGCGTCCCCCGACGCCATGATACGCGGCTTCCGCCATACCATGCTCGACGATTCAGATGTCGGCTCGACCCGTCACGCCCGCGCTGCCGTCGGCGGGTTGATCGGCGGCGTCTCGGGCACCGGCGCCGTCTACGTTTCGGGCGGCGCGGAGCATCAGGGACCTGCCGGCGGCGGTCCGATCGCCGTCATCGCTCGGGTGTGACGCGCGCTGACGCTGAGCTTGCCTGCCGCCGCGGCAAGATCGAGCGCAAGAAGAAAAAAGTCAGGAGCGATTACCCGATAGCCGTTGCGAACTGGTCGGTTACCGGCTCGAGCATTTCGCCCGTAATCATCGACCCGTGAATGAGAAGTAGAGGTGGTCCTGATCCTCGGGTCCTCCCCAAGCGCAGATATCTGAAGTTGCCGACAGCGCCGCGACGCTACATCATTCGCCCGGATCAAGAAATGTTTGATGCCGGCCAATCAAATGTCGGCTATTGCCGACCCGTCACGTACCACATTTCAAACCATTCACTGTCTAGACGTTGGCGCGCACTCGCCGCCAATATGACGATAGCGACGCTTTAGGACCCAGACCGGACATGAGCTCCCGATCTCGTCGTGACGCACGAGGCATCTTGCTGTAACAGTGTAGTAGTGTCGCCCTATGCAAGAGGCAGCCAATGAGACGGCGGGACTTTATTGTTTCTGTCGGCTGCGCTGCGGCGACATGGCCGGTCGCGACGCTCGCCGCTCAGCCTGCATGCCGGTAGTAGGATTTCTGAGTCCGTTTCTGCTCGAAACGAGCGCTAACACGGTGACAGCGTTCCGCGAAGGCTTGAAAGAGGCAGGTTTCGTTGAGGGCCGGAATGTCACTATCGAGTATCGCTGGGCGAACAACGATTATGAAAGGCTCTCGGGACTGGCGGCTGATCTCGTTCGTCACCGAGTCGCGGTAATCGCCGCGACCGGAAGTCTTTCGACAGCGCTCGCGGCCAAGGCGGCGACTGCGACGATTCCAATCATCTTCAACATTGGTACCGATCCTGTAAGGACCGGCCTCGTAGCGAGCATGAACAAACCTGGCGCTAACGTCACCGGGATAACCACCATGAATTCTCTGCTCGGTCCGAAGTGGCTCGACCTTATGCATCAGCTGCTACCGAACGCGACCAGCTTTGCCTTGCTGGTCGACGGATCGCCGAAGTTCGCAGATACTCATCGTCGATGTGAAGGCAGCGGCGATGACCAACGGGCTTCAGATCGAAGTGGTGCGTGCTGGTACGATGGGCGAGATCGAAATAGCACTCGCCGAATTCGAGCAAAAGCAGGCAAAAGCACTGATGATCGCTCCCGGCTCCGTATTCCTCGATCACCGTGCTGACATAGCAACGCTTGCGTTACACCTTGGTATGCCCGCGATCTATACCAATCGCGCCTTTGCCGAAGCCGGCGGGCTCATGAGCTACGGATCGGATTTCACCGACAGTTTCCACCAAGCCGGCGTTTATTGCGGCAGGATCCTGAAGGGCGAAAAACCGGCGGATCTCCCCGTTCAACAGGCGAGCAGATTTGAATTCGTGATCAATCTAAAGAGCGCCAAGACGCTAAATGTGCAGGTTCCGCCAACGTTGCTCGCACTGACCGACGAGGTGATCGAATAAAACCCCGATGTCCGCCTGTGGCCTCCGCGTCGCTTAGTGCGACGCAGCTATATGTCCGTTTCGTGGGAAGGAGCAGAAGTTCGTGGCGCGCGCTAGAATGACGTGGTTGACCCGCAGCGTCACTTCACCACCGCCCTCGCTGCGGCAACCTAAACTGTCGTCGCAATAATCGCCGCCCTCGGCGCGGCATGCAGCCAGACTTGGCTCGCATCACAAAAGACGGCCTTTCTGATAGCATTCGCAGATCGCCAATGCGGTCGTCGGTGTCAGTAGGACACCAATCAGCGCTGCCATCGCCAGAACGCCCAGCATCGCAATGACTCCGTTAGCGCTCGAATGGTCTGCCCGGCTGCTTTTGAGGAGGAGCAACAATAGTTACCCTTGGACATCTCCGATCAGGCGGTCGGGCTCGCCTTGGAGAATAGTGCCAGTTGGCGCGTTTGCCCTATCCAAATATTCGTGATTGGCGTTGCGATCGGCGGGGGTGGCCGGCAGGATTGCACCACATTCGACGCAATCTTGTCGCGTGGGGAATTCGCCGCTGTCCAGACGGCGCGATGTTTGCATCGTGGAGAGAAGCGGACTCGCCACCAATATGCGGAGTGTGGCGCTCTTTGACCCGGAACAGGCCGGTCGGAAGCTCCGACCTTATGCAATTGCTGTTCGTTGGATTTGTGCGCCTCAACTATTGCGGAAATTTAATGCTTGGCGGAAGCAACCTTCGCACGTTTGAAAACTTTTGTTTTTTGTGCGGCGCACACAAACCCGGCGCCGCACTGGTTTGGCCAAGGCGCTACACCACTGACCACGACGCCTGGATGAATTGATTGGTAAGTCCGATCAACAACCAACAGCCGCGCCGTCGGCCCGGGAAGTTGTCACCAGATAGGGGCGGCAGGCGCCTCATCGCGTGACTGAAGGAGAAAAAACCATGAAACGAGTAATCATCGCGGCGTCACTGACGGCATTGCTGTCAGTACCGCTGTTGTCCGCCTTGCATGCACAGACCGCGTGTGGCGAAAATTGCGGACTGCCTGGCGGACATCCGCATAGCGACTATTTCAAGCCGGGAAATGGCGATCACGGAAACGACGGTGGAAACGGGGGCTGAATGTCGCCAACGGCTCGTTGGCCCCGGCAAAAGCTCGCAGCCGGGGCCAATTGCCTCATGAATTCCACGCCGAGCGTATATTTTCGGCCTCCTGGAAGGCCTGCGCACACCCGATTTGAAAGGCATCGGGCGCAAGATTGCCATCCATCATCGCTGCGCCACGATGGGTAAGGGCGAGAAACGCCGCATTCGGCGCGATCACCGTCACCGTCGAGCCGGCAATGCGGAGCGCGCTCAACTCCGCGATTTGCGCCGCGTTTGTGGTCGCCATGTCTGGATTCTTGATCCCACCCGCCACTTCCAGCGCGAAGCAGGACACGACGATAACAATATCGCAACCCGTCGCGAGGTCGGCGTTCAGCATGCTTCTAATGCCGCCGTCGAAGTATCGCTCCCCGTTGATCGTGATCGGCGGCCATACGCCGGGGATCGCCGCGCTTGCAGCGACGGCACGCTCCAGAGACGCCGCCGGATGAAGCATCCCAGACCTGAAGCTTTCCCGTGCGCGCGTTCACCGCAGTCGCGCGGAATCGGGCGGGCCAGGAGTGTCCCCGGATCTGGGCGAATGCGGGCCTGGCGATAGAGTCCTCTTCGCTGGGCGTTTGCGCCTCGATCGCAAATGCGCCGATCTTCGCCCGCTCGTTTTCAGGTTCGGACGAGCGAACTGCGCGCGTGCCATCGCGGCAAACAGTTCGGACAGGCCGCGCAGCGAACTCGCGGGCGGCGTCTGGACGGCCAGGTCGAGGCTTGAGGGGGCGGCAAATTTCCACCCCAATGCCAACTGCGCGCCGACGATCGCACCGGCGGAGGTTCCGATGATCAACGAGGCGTCGCCAAGATCAATCTTTCGCTCGATCAGCCCTGCGATCAGTCCAGATTGCCAAGCTCTTCCTACCGGACCACCGGCTCCGAGCACGAGCGCCCGCGAGCGGTGGGCAAAGCGCTTTTTATTCCGCTCGTCATAATTCATGAGACCTGCCTTCCTGCCTTATCCGGTTGGGTCAAGAGCAAGCTATGCCGACGAGATTTCTAGCATCGATCGCGCGCGGGACATGGATCACACGTCCTCCGGCGGTTTTCGGTAACCGAAATTAAGGCATTGGTATCGTCTACTGGCGCGCAGTTCGTAGGGTGGGTGCAGAATGCGTCTGGCAACCTCGATCGCGACCCTCGCCAGTGTTGTTATCGGCGGATGTAGTACGCAATCAGTCGATTGCGCGTCGGGCGCAACGAAGGGCGACTGTCCTCCGGGCACGCTAGGGTATGAGCTCAAGGCGCAGCAAAAAGAAACCGTCAAGACATTCACCGCGATCGACAAGGCGAGATGTGCTGCCTTCGGGGCGCCAGGATCGCAGGGCTACGCTGATTGCCTTCGCATAGCGGCTGCCGAGCACCAAGAATTTACGGGTTCACACTGAAGCCGCGGGCCTTCCTGGCCGCTTTGGCCCTTCATCTCACCTCGTGTGACGCAAGAAAAAATCCGGAGTTGAGGTCAGGTCATAGCGGAAGTAGCGCACATCGCGCGATCTGTTGCAGCCCGCGCAGCCGCCGCCGTGAGCTTCCTTGGGCTGGCAAGTGGCAAGTGTCAGCGCCAGCCGAGGCCGGGGGCGACAAATTTAAGGATCGCCTCGATGACGTGGGCGTTGTAGTCGACACCAAGCTGATTAGGGACGGTCAGGAGCAGTGTGTCGGCCTCGGCGATAGCTTCGTCTTGCGCGAGTTGCTCGACGAGAATGTCCGGCTCGGCGGCGTAGCTGCGGCCAAAAATGGCTCGGGTGTTGTCGCCGAGGAAGCCGATAAAGTCATCGTCATCGTTGCCGCGGCCAAAATAGGCGCGGTCGCGACCGTCCACGAGGGCAAAGATGCTGCGGCTGACCGACACCCGCGGCTCGCGCTCGTGACCGGCCGACTTCCAGGCGTCGCGGAATATCCGGATCTGCTCGGCCTGCTGGACGTGGAACGGACGTCCGCTCTCATCAATCTTAAGCGTTGAACTCTGCAGATTCATCCCGAGCTTGGCCGCCCACTCTCCCGTGCCATTCGTAGCGGCGCCCCACCAGATGCGATCGCGCAAGCCCTCCGAGTAGGGCTCGACGCGCAGGAGACCGGGAGGATTTGGGAACATCGGCCGTGGGTTCGGGCGCGCGAAGCCCTCGCCACGCAGCACCTCGAGCAAGACCTCCGTATGCCGTCTGGCCATGTCGGCATCGGTCATCCCCTCCGGCGGGGCATAACCGAAGTGGCGCCATCCATCGATCACCTGCTCGGGAGAACCGCGGCTGATGCCCAGTTGCAGGCGTCCGCCGGCGATGAGGTCGGCCGCACCGGCGTCCTCTGCCATGTACAGAGGATTTTCGTACCGCATGTCGATGACCGCCGTGCCAATCTCAATCCGCTTGGTCCTCGCGCCGGCGGCGGCCAGCAGCGGGAACGGCGACCCGAGCTGGCGGGCGAAGTGGTGCACGCGAAAATAAGCCCCGTCCGCACCGAGTTCCTCGGCGGCGACGGCCAAGTCGATCGATTGCAGCAGCGCGTCGGAAGCCGATCGCGTCTGCGACTGGGGCGAAGCAGTCCAATGGCCAAATGACAGGAAGCCGATCTTTTTCATGGGTATGTGTCGTTCCCGAAATAGCCCACTCACAATGAGCCTTATCGAAGCAGACCTTGGAGCTGCCCGAAAGCGTGACGGTTGCAAGCCAATACGATAAGTCTTGCCGAAAAGGAGACATTGCAATGCGCCTGCAGTCGCTCATCGGCATAGCTCTCATTCCACTCGCGCTGGCGCAAGCCTTCGCCGAATTCTTTTTGTCTGGCCAATGAAGCACGCCCACCGATCGCCTCGCCTCCCGACAGCGTTGCCGCGGCGAGAAATGCAATTGCCGAGCAGCAGGGCGGCGACCGCGCTTGCGCCTGGATCGGTGTCCATGTCAGCCCGATGACCAAAGCCTTTGCCGACAGCCTGGGCATGACCGAACCCTATGGAGCGATTTTCGGTCGTCCCAAACCCGGCAGTCCTGCGGCGATGGCAAAAATTGAGCCTTATGACGTGGTCACCGCCATCAACGGCTCGCCGCTCAAGAACTGGCGCGATTTCGCCAAGATCATTTCAAGCATGGCGCCCGATACGCGCGTTTATCTGACCACATGGCGCAGCCATCAATTGATCAATGTCCGGGTCATCCTTGGCCGCAAAGAATGCCCGCGCCGGTCGTAGTCGACGCTGCGTGGCTGACGCGTTCGTGAGCGTTAACTTGGCAGGCGGCGGCTTGGTGCCGAGGGACTCGGCGCGACTATAAAGGATGTGCCGACGCGGCAAGCGCTCGCGCATCGCGTCCCGTGCCGCTGGCGCCGCGGCGTCCGCCCGCGATCTTGCCCTGCCGCAACAGGGGCGTGAGTTCCTCGACCGACATTGGCTCGGCGAAATAGAAGCCTTGCGCCAATTCACATCCCCAAGATTTCAGCATTTCTAGCTGCTGCTCGGTTTCCACGCCTTCCGCGATCAGATCTATTCCCAAATGGTGTGCCAGTCCGATGGTGGCCTGGGCGACCGCCGCACTGCTTGGGTCGGTCACCAGATCGGCAATGAACTCCTTTGCCAGCTTGATCCGGTCGACCGGATAGCTGCGCAAATAAGCCAAGGAGGAATAGCCGGTCCCGAAATCGTCAATGGCGATGGTGACGCCGCGCTTGCGCAGCCGCTCAAGCGTGCTGCCGTGATCGCGCTTCGTCGCCATGAGCGTGGTCTCGGTCAGCTCGATTTCCAGCAGATAGGCGGGCAGCCCAGATTCGGTGAGCGCGGTATCGATCTCCCGCTCCACCTCACGCGGCGTCTTGAACTGAAGCGCGGAAAAATTGACGCTGATGCGATCAGGCGCGAGGCATAGATCCAGCCAAATCTTGCCCTGGCGGCACGCTTCCCCCAATACCCACTTGCCAAGGGCAACGATCAGGCCGCTCCGCTCCGCCGCTGGAATAAACGAATTTGGCGTCAGCACCCCGCGTGTTGGATGCCGCCATCTAACCAGCGCCTCCAGGGCGGTGATACGGCCGGAGATGAGATCGACCTGCGGCTGATAAACAAGAAAGAACTGCTCATTGGCGATCGCCCAGCGCAGCTCGGTGAGCAGATTGACCCGATTACGAACCTCCTGGTCCATGGCGTCATTGAAGAAGCGAAAGGTCTGGCGGCCTTCCGCCTTTGCGCGGTAGAGCGCCACATCTGCGTGCGAAAGCAAAGTTTCGGCATCCGTCTCCTGACTCGGATACGGCAATGCCGATACTGATGCCTGTGTGGACCTCGTTGGCGTCGACCCGAAGGGATTGCCCGATCGCGTCGATGAGCTTCTTCGCCAATATTCCGGCATCGGCCGGCTCGGCAAGATCAGCCATCAGTACGGCGAACTCGTCGCCGCCGAAACGGGCGACCGTGTCGGATGCCCGAGAGTCGGTGAGCCGTTGTGCCACCGACTTAAGCAAGCTGTCGCCGACCGGGTGGCCCAACGTATCGTTCACGTCCTTGAAATGATCGAGATCGAGATAGAGTACGGTGACCCGGCTGCCATGCCGCCGCGCGTCGGCAAGCGCGCGATCGAGGTTTGCCACGAACACGCCGCGATTGACCAGCCCAGTAAGCACATCGAACTGCGCCATCTTGATCAGTTTTTCTTCGGCCTCCTTGCGGCGGGTGATGTCATGCAAAGTCGACAGCAAATAAGGCCGTTCTCCAAATGACGCGAACCGCAAGCCGACGTCGACCCAGAACAGCGTTCCGTCCTTCTTCCGGCAGCGCCATTCGAATTCTGCGGCGTTGTTTGCGCCAACGCGACGATCGCCAGCGCGTCCGCCTGGGTATAGGGCGGCACGTTCTGGGAGAGATCGCCGATGGTCATGGCGAGGAGCTCCTCGCGGCTATAGCCAAAGGCGTCGACTGCGCGCTGATTGAGGTCGACGAATTTCCCAGCCTCGATGTCGTGAACGAAAATGGCGTCGGTGGCGGCTTCGAAGATGGTGCGGAAGCGCTCCTCGCTCTGCCGCACTTGCGTTTCCTGGCGCTTGAGTTCGGTGATGTCGACGACCGCGCCGATCAGGCCGGCCACCTCGCCGGTCTCGGACCGGAAGGGAAAGAAGTTCGCCAGCCAATAATGCTGCACGCCGGGCTCTTTGCGCGTCTCGCCCTGCAGCTCGACGTTAAGCACCGGTTCGGCACGCTCATAAACCGGGCGATACAGCTCCATGATGTAGTCGGCCATATCCGGCACGACTTCGCGCAGTGTACGGCCGATATGCGCTTCGACCGGCAGGCCGTTGATCTCCGCCATGCGCTCGTTGATGCGAACGTAGCGGTAATCCTTGTCCATGAGGACAAGGCCGACCGGTGAGTACTGATAGACCTGCTCGATCTCGGACAGCTTTTGCCGCACATAGCGGTGGAGGCTTTGAATCTCATCCGCCTGCGCTGGCGCCATCGGCGGCGCATCGGCGATTCCGGCAACGCCGATGGCTCGCGCGCCTCGGCGCGCGCGGCGCGTTTTTGCTCCTTTCCGCCAATGTGCGAGGCCATGGCCCTCCGCCGCGCCCACGTCGACGTGGCGCTCGCCGTCGCTCCTACCCTGAACGCATCGGGCGATGATTCCACTACGCAGCGCTACGTAGAGCGTCCGGTAGCCTGAATCGCGAGTTAACGGCAGTTCGGTGCGAGAGCGGACAGATTGAGGTGTATCTGCCCGGATGAGACTCGATCATGCTTGCGAACAAGCGGCAAGTTCAGCCGATCAGGCCGCAGCGCACGGCAATGGCGGCCAGCCAGACAAGGCCGGCGAAACAGATCGCGCAGAACACAGCCGCAGAACCGAAATCCTTGATCCTACGGATCTCGACGTGCTGCTCGCGCGTGACATAGTCGGCGAGCTTCTCGATTCCGGTGTTGAGGAATTCCACCGCCAGCAGGATGAGGAGCGACCCGACCATGACGATGTACCAGGTCAGGCTCGGCGCGACGATCAGGCCGAGAACGATCCCGGCGGCGAGAAGCATCGTCTCCTCGCGCAACGCCGCTTCATCTGACGATGCCGTAGCGAAGTCCACGCATCGAATTAAAGAAAGCGCTGTAAAGCCGTTTCACCGGGGGGTCCAATTGTGCGGCGAGTCGATAGAGCGGGTAGCGCTAGTCTATACGTGGTCGCGCCCCGATGCGCGAGCACCAGGCTTTGTCGCTTGTGCGGCGAGAAGCCGCTAACTATAGTCCGGCCGCCTTGGCGGAGCGTAGCGCAGCCCGGTTAGCGCACCAGTCTGGGGGACTGGGGGTCCCGAGTTCAAATCTCGGCGCTCCGACCAGCGTCTCTTACGCGGCGTTGAAACGTCGCATCATTTTGTAATTGCTCATCATTCACAACAGCGCGTAGTACACAAGCCGATACACAAACGTGTGTTGCGGATGATCAAGCTACGGCAGAACAGCGCAGGCAACTACACGGCTCGAAAGCGCCTTCCTGACGACGTGCGGGAGGACTATGGCCGCTTGTACGGCGCGCGCGTTGAGGCAAAATTCTCCGCCCCCTCGAGCGTAGGTCCAGAGGTCGCCAAGCAGAAATTCCGCGAATGGGAAACTGAGGTCGCGAGCCGCATTGCAAGCATCCGAGCGGTGCAGCGTGGCACCGGGATTGATCTGACACGCAAGGATGCACTTGGCCTCGCTGGTGAATGGTACAAATGGTTTGTCGCGCACCACGAAGACGATCCTGGCGACCCTGAACATTGGTCCCTGGGATTTTCGTTGTTGATGGACGACTTGCTTGAAGACGCGCCCGATGAGGTAAAGGAGCAGCCAATAAGCGACCTTGAGTGGACGCGACACCCTGACGTGCGGGCTAGGGTTAGGCCGGTCGTCGCTGATCGTGCGGACACTGCTCAGTTTCTTGCGAGCCGGGGTATCGCGTTGACGAATGAAGCCCGGACGCTATTCCTGGATTGCGTATTGGACAACTACATCACCGCTCTTTTGCAGTTGCAGAGCCGGGCTAAGGGCGATTATTCGCCGGACGAGTTCACAAAGCGGTTTCCAAAGTTCTCGTCCCCGGCCCCCGGTGTAGATGGTGATCAATCACCCTGGGCCTTGTTCGAGGCGTGGGTGAAGGCGAGACATCCCGCGCACAGCACGGTCGAGAGCTGGCGTACCGTATTTAGGACGCTAACGCGAGATTTCCCTGACCGCAGCGCGACGTTGATTACCCAGGAGGAAGCGCAAGAGTGGTTGGACAAGCAAATTACCGAGGAACGATTGGCCTTCACCGTTCACAACACATGGCTGAAGGCTGCAAAGACCGTTTTCTCTTGGGGAACCAGACGTAAGCTAACAAGCAATCCGTTTGCAGCGGTCGTCGTGGATGTTCCAAGGCACAAACAGCACCGCCCAAAATGGTTCTACGAACGCGAGCGAACAACGATCCTGGCGGCTGCAAGCGCTGTTACTGACACAAGCAAGCCTTACGACGCCGCACGGCGGTGGGTGCCGTGGCTGCTGGCCTATTCTGGAGCACGTTCGCAAGAGATCACACAGCTACGTGCCAAGGACGTGGAACAGGTGGACGGCATTTGGACGCTGAACCTGACACCTGAAGCGGGAACGAGCAAGACGGGCCAAGCGCGGCGAGTGCCAATTCATGATCACCTAATTGAACAAGGGTTCCTTGAGTTTGCGCAAAGCCACGAAGGGGCACTGTTCTATCGTGCGAGGCACGCGCGGCCTGTTAGCGCTGACCTGTTGCAACAGAAGAAGCCACCAGCCGCCCAAGTGCGACAACGGTTAGCAAAGTGGGTGCGCGAGCTAGGTATCACCGATAAGCAGGTCAGCCCAAACCACGCATGGCGTCACACGTTCAAGCTCATCGGCAGGCGTGTTGAGCAAGAGGGCACGATGTTGGACTACATCTGCGGACACGCGCCAGCTACGGAGGGTCGGGGCTACGGAGAGCCGACGTTGAAGGACTTGTCGGAAGTAATCCAGCGATTTCCTCGATATGAAATCTAACGAACCACCGAACAGCGCGTGGCCGACGCCTGTGACGTGGATTTACGCAACCCATCGGCCACATGAGGATCGAAAAATGAAGAAGGGTGATGTTATGAGCCGCGAGGCGCTTGTAGCAGTCATGGGGGATTACTTGCGTAGATCACATCAGCACACGGTTTGGGCTGAGCAGGCAGACGCTGATATAGAAGCGCTTGATCCTGTGATATTAAAAGCCGGGTACGACCCTTACGAAATTGTGTGCGAAGCTTACGACCAGATCGGTAACTAGCGGTCAACACAGGGGACGTGGGGCAGCTTAGGGAAGACAACCTGACACCCCACGCTCCACCTGTGGACCACATGGCGACACTCGGAGCACCACCACTTTCATTTTCGCCTCAATGGTACCAATGTGCACCCAACGCTGCACTGTGCTTCGTACGGTCACTGCGTTGTTCGTACATCCCTATGTACGAGATTAGGACAATCAAAATCCCTACATAAGTACACGCTGGTTTCACTAAGGCACTTTTTGTTCATTGGTGCATTAGGATAACCAGCGAAACCTTATGTGGCGTTTTCTTATTCTCGTGGTCGTTTCACTTTCGGCCACCAAAGCACATAGGCACCTGAGAGCATTTGCGGGCTCTGGTGACCAAAGCTGCGCTTTTCGTACACACCCAATATCAGGCGATAGCCCCGCCCACAGCGCAACGTACGTGCTGCACCAAAGCTCCTGAACACTTGAGAGCCCTAAATTCACGTACGAGGCACCTGTGCAGGTGTCTTGTGTGATTTTCATGGTCGTTGCACTGAAGGACACCTAAAATAGCGTTCGGCAGAAACGGCGTCGTACGTGCCCCCAGGAGCACCGTGGGGGGCCTCATAGGTGATCCGTGGTGCCCTTCGCTCCCGCTGGTATGATCCTAGCGTACATGGGGGATTAGTGACCCTACAGGGCTCCCTGAGTGAATATAAGTGATTGGGGTGGATCACTTACGTGAATTTAGGCTGGCCCAGGAAGCCCCCAAGGTCACCCCGTCGAATGCCAACAAACCCCTAGGGTTTTTCTTAGGGGATTGGTGGCGTTAGGAAGCCCCCAAGGTCACCCCTTGGGTTCCGTTGGTCATGGCAAAGGTCGGCACAAATGGAGGTACGGGGGGTTCCGGTAGGTCAGCTACCGTCCGTTCAAACCGGGCACCTAAGCGGCCCTTGAGCCGTACGTACCGCCAACCGATCCCCGCAATGCTCCTTTCAAATTCTGGTGTCAGAATGCGGTGGCTGATCTTGCGCCAAGACTTCCCCAAGTTCTCACCGAGGGCCACAGTGGTCAAAACGCTACCCTGAGTGCTGCTGATTACTTGGAGGGCTTTGGTCCCCCATGTGTCGTTATCGGTTGAGGCACCTATGGTCTTCGTCTTAGCTCCTGGGAACAATCGACCAACATTGGCCATAAACCTCTTTAGGTCACCACTCACCACAAGGCGCTGCTTACCGCACACACCATGCTCATCGTAGTTACGTGCGTTGCCTCTTAGTGCAAGCTGTTTGGTCCAACGTAAAATCTGACCTTCAGCAATCGCATCGACGCCTTTTGCCTTACTGTTGAGCGTCTTCATAGAACCTAAGTCACCTTGGTCCGCACGGTGGCCTCTGTAGCCCTGCGTGTGAGCTACTGAAGTTCTGCGGGGTACGATAAACTCATCGAAGAGGAAGACCACATCTGCTTGGTGCCAATAATTTTCCCCGATCCCAGTGCCCCAATGGGTAGCACAAAGGCTCCTACCTTCGATGTCCCAACCGTACTGCTCAGTGTAAATCTTAGGCTCTTTGAACCTGGGGTCTCCTTCGTTCCACGTTGGTACGCGCTCTGCTTTAAACAGGTCCATCTTACAGATCACTAAGCCCTTCTCCCCAGGTGCCATGTGCTCCTTGATGGTATTGACCATCCACTTGACGTACGAGCGCTGGTTAGAGGCTGTCTTTAGGTACTCACTCAATCGCGTCTTGGTGTGTTGAGGTACGCAAATTATGTCCAAGTTGTCGTAACGGGCCTTTGGTGGCTTGGTCTCTACCCGCCATGTGACGATCCTCGAAACCCCGTCAATGTCTGCTGTTGCGTCCAACAATATAGCCCCGGCGCTTCGATCAATTACGCGCTGCTCTTCGTACCAAAAGAAGTACGGGAGCACTCCTATAGTCGCGATGCAGGCCCGACCAGCTACCAGAGAACGTACGAAAGCGAAGAGTTTACTGATGCCTGTAATGCCCTTGTTGGCGCGAGCGGTGTTTTCTCCTGCTTCGGACCTGAACCAACCGAGGTCTCTGGCCAACATTACGTAGTCTATTTCAATGCCGGGACGGTGAAGCTTGTTAGGATCAGCGGAGTTATATTGCTCCATGAACCTCAGCAGGGCGTCCATTGGCTCTTTAGCGTCCGGGTTTGCCACTACGAGGGCTTCACGTACCAACTGAGCTTCAGACTGTGCGATCTCCAAGCACGGTGCTTCTTCGGGTTTCTCGTCTACTACGGTAAGCGCACGTTCACCTTCGTGGCCCTCACGTATGACCGTACGGGCGTGGTTTCCGTTGACCCCTAAATAAAGGGCGTGAGTGACGATGATTACAGGCCAGTACCTAAGTTCTGGTTGGGTAAATTTGGTGGCAGGTTCCTCCGTCAGTCTCTCTAGCTTTTTGCAGTTGCGGTCGTGGTCATGCGTCCAGATAGCAACACGTCCAGGCAGGTACACGCTTAGTTCACGATAAATTTCGTCAGCCTTCTTAATCTCGTTGACGACTAGGACTGATCCATAGGGTGCATTTGGGTGTTGATCGGCGTACCGTGTTAGGGCAATGAGCAGCGCGTACGAGAACGAGCTTTTGCCGCTTCCGGCAGGAGCGGGCACCGTGTGCATTCTCTTGGTGGCAGTTACGGTGTCATCGAGCGCCAAATAGCCCGCCTCGAACACTGCATCCCCTGTTTGACGGTAGAACGGTGTGGTGAGACGGTTGCCGCGTGCGGGGTTCAGTTCAGCGATAGCGTCGTCGTAGAGTTTTCTAAGCTCCGTACGCTCCGGTACGGAAGTAGTCACGTAGGCAGTCATTGGTTCTCCGGTTAGCGAAGCTGACGCTCCGCTTGACGTGACCTGTGGAGGCCACGCCATGTTTGCAGTGTTAGCTTTGGTGGGAGGCAGATTGTGACACCAACGGTTCACGTTGGTTTGCTTTTGGTCACTAAATGAGATTGTGCTTTTCGAGATACGCCATGATGATGTCTGCCTTACGTCTAGCTTCCGCCCAATGCACTTCGGCCTCGGCGCGTCTCATACCGTCCCAACGCCAATCCGCGAACGTAAACGCAGCGGTAGTTTCAGCTTACAAGCTCGCATGTACGCGGCCCACGCGGCGGGGCCTTGCTCCCATATCTTTCTGGTTTCCTCTGTAAGTTTCGTGGTTGTTCTCTTCGCTTGGCGACGCCCTAGCTTCTTGCGCTGCTTGCGTGGCTTCTTCGGTTGTTGTGCGTTCGGTTGTTCTTCGTTCATTAGTGTTCCATGTGCACCGCCCACCACACACTGCGCCCATTAGAAGAGCAACAGTGTGCGATGACTGAATGCAGTGTTTAGGTACGGGGCTTCTCGTCTAGCTTGCCGTGGTCCACAAATCGACCCAACCGGGGGTGTGCTCAAGTGAGATAATGAGGGCCGGATTGGTGGCTTTGTTGATGTAGACGGGCTTTGGGGGCTTGTCTGTGAACTGTGGTTCACCATTGGGAGCTAGCGTGCGTTGGATATAGGTGCCAGCGTAGAACTTGGGATCAGCGAGCATTGAACGCCACTGGGTTTACTGCCGCCGCCCAGCAAGCCTTTGCCTCCTTCGTGTCCTTTGCAATGTACGCCTCTGCCTGTGCCTTTGAGGTAGTGAACACTTCATTCCCGATCTTCATTTTGTTCCGTCGTTCCCTACGGACTGCTTTCGCGGCACCTTCTTCCGTCAGCAGTTCTGGATCAAACCGGCAGCAGTCGTAGTAGTGCCCCTTTCGTTTCGGTACGGACATTAGCTCAGCCAATTCGTTCATACGCTCACGAATTAGGTCACTATAGAAGGGGTGCTCGTACTCCGTAGCGTGCACCTTGCGCCAGCCACCTGCCTTCAACGTCTTTTTAATGTACGCATCAAGCGCCGATTGTAGCTCCTTCTGAAGCGTGGCGTCCGGCATCTTGAAATATGGGACGTTCTGTCCGTCGATTTCACACGCCAGCCACGTACCTTGGGCCAACAAGCGTTCCAGTTTGGTCTTCACTGCTGCTGTCCTCTCGCGGCCAAAGAAGCAATGAGTGCTCGCGTCAACAGCGGGTTATTTGGTGCCGCCGTACGCGATGGTGGTAGCCCTACTGCTTTGGAGGCGATTTTGTTGGTTAGGTTCCCAAGTTGCTTTGTGGTCGAACGTGCCGCAAGCTTTCTGAGCGCAATACCACCACCGTACATCGCGGCGTACGTTCCAAATCCCACACCGGGGCCGATAGCTTCTCCGGTCAAGATAGGGATAAGGAAGCTGTTGTGGCCTCCTATAGCGTCACCGACTTTACCTGCGGCCTTCATCAATGGCTTTCCGTGAGCCGCCGCTCTGATGTCGTCTTCATAGCTTGACAGCTTCCGCATTGCCGCTCGGCTTTTCAGAAGCGAGTTCAGTTGCTTTCTGGTTGCTAGGTCTTGGTCGTGGGTGACGTTTACTGCGGCGTTGTCAATCCCGGCTTGCTGCTTTCCTTCTATGAGCGCTAGTTGATTTGCCACTGCCGAGTTTCTACGGCCCTGTCGCAAGGCATCCATAGCCCCTGGAAGGGCGTTCGCCCCGACAACGGTGTCAGTAGGCGTCAAGCTATCCATCAGTGCGTCGAAGCCCTGCTTGGCGCGGATTGCTGCAACACCTTCGGGCGTATCAGAGCGCTTTGCTGCCTTGCCGAGCAGCGACCGTGTTTCCTGCAACTGGTTCAGCGAGACGGGCTTGTTGTTCCCGATGTACTGCGAAACGAAGTCGTTAGCGGGAGCCTTTGAGAATCCCGAAGACGCTAGGTCGTTCTGGATGTTCTTGGCTGCGCTCTCGACAACATCAGGCTTGATCGTCACCGGAGCCGCGCGAAAAGTGTCAAAGTTCTTATTGGCAAGATCACTGACAGTCTCGGACGTGACCGCTTCAGGCGCAGCACCTTTGGTACCCAGGCCACCAGCGAGTAGCGCTGCACCAATGCGAGCGTACGATTCAAGCTCCGTACCCGAAGTGGCCGCACCGGCTGCGTTGGATGCCATAGCCGGGACGGCAGCTTGCAGCACGGCCCTCTTAGCTAGAACCTTTGCAGCAGCCGTCATGCCTTTACCAGCCAGCCCTTCAGGGCCGGTGGCGATAGCGGGAGCAAACTGACCTCCCCAATCCAACCAACGCTCAGTGTCGTTCTGTGGCGTGTGAAGCTGGTCTTCTATCGTGCCCTTGGCTTTGTTGAACCATGCGGGGACATGTACGTCATCTTTGGCTGGATCATAATCGCTTCCTGGAACGCCAGCGACGTTGGCTAATTTTGCAAGCCCTCGAGCACCAAGGTTCCACAGGTTGGCTGCGTCTTCGGGCAAGCCGAGCACACCCTTAGCAACTCCGCTCGCGAGGGCCTTAGCATCGCCCCCGTAGGTGTTGGGTGTGTCGGAAGCAGATTTGTTCGGTCCTTCTTCTGGTACGAAGCCGGGTGGCAGCGGCGGGCTTTTGCCGTCAGGATGCTCCAGCTGAAAATCAGGGGGAATTGGGGGTAGGTTCTGATACTGGCCACCAAGGTGCTTCTGTAGAATGTCAAAAGCTTGATCGGCGGTGGCATTAGCAGGGCCATTGACAGTGTAACGCTGGCCGTTGGGATCAGTAAAGTCGAACTGCTGTCCCGCTTTCTGTTGCTGATCGGTGGTCGCTGGTGCGCTTTGCTTGCCGCTTAGGTGATCCAGAATTTCAGTTGATGAATAACCGTTGTCTTTGGCGTCCTGAAACTGCTTTAATCTCTGACCAAGGTAATCAGCGATTTCATCATCGGAGTAGCCTTGATTGCGGGCAGCAGTAATCTGTGACGGGTCGATGTTGATGATAGGCATTTGTATTAAGCTTCAGCTTTGGGAAGGTTTGGGAGTTCGGTGGGTGTTGTAGGGGATGATGCGGCGGCTTCATCAGCAATCAGAAGCTCATCCGCTAGGAGGGAAGATGTGATAGCAATGCTTAAATCGAGCATTTCATAAAGTGCTGCGAGCATTCTCAGACGCGCAGCCGGGTTATCGCGCGCAAATTTAGCCATCAGTACGAGGGGATTATTCGTTTGTGCGTCTTCAGAAGACGGGGGGGCGTTAGACACGTTGGGAAGTTCCTTTGGTTTTGTCGTGGGGTTGGGGAGACACCGCCGCTGTAAAGCGACTTGCGTTGCAGGGTGAAAGCTGCTAGCCAGTCTCTCCTATAGGTTGGCATCCGCAGAACTAATCGATTGATTACACAACGGAAACGCCTGATTTGGCCCACATAGAAGCCGACGAACATAAAGAACCTATTGAGTTAACGGAGGCTCGGGCGCGGACGGTCCGACAACAGCGGCGCATTGAGGACACCGGAGGTTACGGGGCGACAACGCCAGCGCGGGCACTATCGGGTAAATACCTACCAAAGCTGGCCGCTGCACTAGAGGCGCGGCGTCGGGCAGATAAAAGCCTCACCTACCAGCCGTTCTTACACAGCATCAGAAAATTAAAGTCAGATGTACTAGCAGCTTGTGTCCTTCAAAGCGTGCTGCATAGCATCGGAAAATCGGATGAAGCAGAACCGGATGAGCCCGAAAACAGCGATACGCTGACGACCACATGCGAGACTGTTGGCGCGCAGATTATGATGGAGTGTGATCTACGTGACCTGCTTAAACCCAAGAGGAAAATTGGGGCGCAAGTCAAGAGGTACGTAAAAACCAAATCTGCCAAGAAGACTAGACAAAAAGCTGCACACACGCGGCTTGACGAAAAACTGCGGTGGACGACGCCGGATTGGAACTCAACGATGAAGCAACTGGCTGGCCGGTGGGTAGTGTGGGTGCTTCGTGACACGCTACCGGACCTATTTATTTATGACGAAAAAGTAGCAGAGTGGCTGGGGGAAATACCAATCCCAAAGTTTTTCCTGAAGATTTCACCCTCCGCTGCTGCGCTCCTAAAAGAAGTCTATTCAGATTTGGTAGGACGGAATATCCATTGGCAACCGACGACCAAATGTCCACCACCCTGGACGGGATGGAACAAAGGCGGGACATCTGATCTACGTCTAGCGCGCTACCTGAACGTGATGCGCAGTAGGCACTCACAGACTAAATCTGCTGTTACGGCTGCTATAAGAAGCGGGGCTATGGAACCAGCGCTGCGCGCACTCAATTCCCTCCAATCCGTACCGTGGAAAATTAATACCAAAATTCTCGACGTGATCCGCAAATGCCCCGAACTAGAGGTTTCTGACAACACGGTCATGTACTTCGAGCACATGGAAACTGCCGAACGCCTGGCGAAAGAAGCGTGCTTCTACACGGCAATGAACCTCGACTTTCGTGGGCGCGTGTATGGCGTTCCCAATTTCAATTTCCAGGGCGAGGATTATGTGCGGGCTTTGTTTTTGTTTGCTGAGCGTACCACCACAGCTATTGGTGCCCAAGGGGAGTACTGGCTGAAGGTACACTTGGCAAACAGGTATGGCTTAGACAACATGGGTAAAAAGACTTTTGATGAGCGTGTGGCGTGGGTTGATCAGCATATCGGCGAAATAACTGATTACGCTAACGACCCACTGAAGCACACACAATGGAAGGGCGCTGACAAGCAGTTTCAGTTCTTAGCCGCGTGTATGGAGCTTGCCGCTGCTGAAGCTGCTGGCGTTGACAATTATGTGTCTCATCTGCCTGTGACGTTCGATGGTTCTTGTAACGGCTTGCAACATCTATGTGCTATGACGCGCGCACCGGAGAGCAAGAAAGTCAACTTGACTGCACAGCCAGCACCACAGGACATTTACCAAACGGTGGCGGATCGTTTGAAGGAGCGTATCGAGCGTGACCGTAAGAGCACGGATAAGCGCGGTCTAGCGGAAATGTGCCTAAAGTACATTTGGGATACTAACGAGCCCGGACGTGCCCGCAAGGTTGTCAAGCGTCCTGTAATGACGTTCCCTTACAGCAGCAAGCAGTGGGGAATGGCCGATCAGATTTTCGACGACACGATGCGCCCGCTTTCCAAGAAGTTTGGTAAAGAACACCCTTTTGGATCAGACGGTGGCAAGAAGGCAAGCAGTTATCTAGCCAAGCACATTTATCAGACGATCACTGAAGTGATTAAATACCCTGCCGACACAATGCGGTTTCTGCAGCAATTAGTGTCTATGCTGGCAGAAGAAAATAGGTCTTTGCAGTGGACGACGCCTGCGGGTGTTCCTTGGATTAATCGGTATCACACACCCCGTACCAAACAAATAAGACTGCGTCTTAGTAACTTCCCGGTAAAGGTCAAAATTGCGGATGGGTACGAGAAAAGCGTAGCGGCGGAAGATGCCAAGAACGCCGTAGCTCCGAACTTAGTCCATGCCCTGGACGCGGCGCATTTGATGCTCACAGTCAACGCCGCTAATAAAGAAGGCATTAAATCACTTGCCACGGTACACGATTGTTTTGGGTGCTTGGCCGTAGATGCGTCACGCTTCAGACAGATTATACGTGAGCAATTTGTGTGGATTTATGAGAACTGTGATCCGTTGAATGAGCTACGCAAAAGCGCATGGGACGATCTGCGGGACGAAGAGCGGAGAAAATACTTGGCTGTGGTGCCAGCGCCGCCACCAAAGGAAACGCAACTGGATATTAAGAGCGTGCTCAACGCGAAGTACGCTTTCGCTTGAATGGGTGGGGTGCCTGTGGAAGTTACCGGAGAGGCTCAAGTGCCCATTGGGGCCCCAAAGTAACAGCGCTGCAATAAGCTCGACGGCGTCGGCGGCTTTACTCGGCTTTTTTGAAGTTGATCCAGAAATCGAACCGGGGCGGGGGCCTGCTTAAACCGGGGCCCCTTTTGGTTTTCGCAAAATCGCCGACGTTGCACGCGCGTGCCCTAGCGCTCCTTGCGGTTGGGCGGGAGCGCAACAGGTCTCTCAGCCACCGACGTCTGCCAAAAAGCCGAATGCCGGTGATACGAGGCACTGTACAGAACGAGGCAGCGTTCAGAAAGAGAACACACGCACGCAATGTGCTTGACAGGCTCTTGGGTCTCTGTACTGTTTCCCTGAGGAAGCAGTATAAAACGAGGCTAAGGCTATGACACGCAAGGGAAAACTGGTTGAAGCTCTCGGCTATATGCGCACCAGCAGCTCAACCAATGTCGGCGCCGACAAGGATAGCGACAAGCGCCAACGGGCCGCGATTGAAGGCTACGCCAAATCAGCCGGCTATGTGATCGTTGATTGGTTCTACGATAAGGCTGTGCGGGGCTCAGACGCAGTTACAGAGCGCCCCGGCTTCGTTTCCATGCTCAACCGTATCGCCGGCAATGGCGTGCGCACGATCATTGTAGAGAGCCCTGATAGGTTCGCTCGTGATCTAGCAGTGCAGCTTGCCGGTCACGATCATCTGCGCAAGCTAGGCGTGACGCTGATCCCCGCTACGGCGCCGGACTTCTTTACCGAGGATACACCGACCGCAGTTCTGGTCCGCCAAGTGCTCGGTGCCATCGCTCAATTTGACAAAGCCACCACGGTTGCCAAGCTCAAAGCCGCACGTGATCGCAAGATTGCAGCCGGCGAGAAATGTGGGGGCCGCAAGAGTTACGTCGAACGTGACGGGGGTAAGGAGTTAGTTGCCTTGGCAATCGAGTTGCGTGGCACAGAGGGGCGCCCGCGTTCGCTTCTCAAGGTTTCGGCTGATCTAGCAGCGCGTGGCTATGTCACGCCTAGCGGCAAGCCCTACTCGGCTTCGGCGGTCGCTTCGATGCTCAGCTAAGGCAGTCGGGACTAGCTCGCCTAGCCTGAATTACCGTAGGGCCACCACTTCGGCCACGGTGGGAGCCATTCCAGCAACAGCCAGAGCACGGCCAGATCGAAGAACACTATGAAGCCGTAGGTGCTCCCGAAGTCCGCGAACCGTTGATTTACGACGACGGCCCCGACCAGGGTCAAACACCATACGGCCCGAGGGTATTGATCCCTCCACGTTTCGACCAACGCAAGCAACACCAACGCCACAATCCCGATAACGATTACGCCCAGGATCAGCCACACCAGAACTTCAGCGTCCGGCGAAATTGGTGCGTGGTGCCAAGCGAGCAACAGGATCACAGCGAGCAACGGGAAATTAGTGCTGCGCATCGTTCATCCACCCCTGATTACTGACAGATCGTCCTGACACCACCAACCCCAGGCGTGCTGTTGCATGTGGTGATTTGGGGCGGAGGTGTACCCGCCGACTGCAACGCGGCACCTGCTTGCTGCAAAGCGTTTGGTGGTGCAGCACCCATTACAGCCCCGCCAGCCATCGGCTGTTGAGCCGTCCGCCGCCGCGCCTCCGTAACGGCTTCGCTGCGAGCTTCGGCAACCAGAACCTCGCCTTGTTCTTCGCTTATTTTTCCTTCGTCTATCTGCGTGGCAATCGCAATCCATTTGGCTTCAACAAGCGCCTCAAAGTCACGATTTGCGCGGTCGGTGGAATAGCGGGCGTACACGGCAATCACACACCGAGTTCTCGCAACATGGTTCGTTCGAGGCCCTGTCGGGAACTGCCGTTTGCAATCGTCAACTTCGGCTTCTTGCTGAGCGTGGAGCGCAGCCGCTGCTTCAGCCTGTTTTTGTGCTTGCATCGCACCACAGCCTGCCGCCGAAAAGGCCACAGCGCAGACGACCACTGCCCTCTTGAACACGCCCTGCCCCCACTTCCCCAACGCCGTCCCCGGCTGCACAGTAGCGAGCGAATGCTAGCGCGTCCACTTTCAGTTGTTGCTGGTGGTGACACAGGGTTGCGGTATTGCCCTTGTGCGAAGTACACAAAGGGTGTACACAAGCGCCGTCAGGAGAGCGCAAAAGATCAATTAGATCAATGAACAACGAGAGCAACCGCAAATCTCGGCGCTCCGACCAAAAAGCCCTTTATATTTCGCAGCTTTTTGATGCTTGCGCAGGTGGCTGGCAGAAGCCGATTTAGGGAACAAAAGTCCCGAAGTCGGCGCGAAGAGTCCCGAAAAAGTCATCCGGATGATCGTTGCCTCATATCCCAGTCGTTCTCAGCATGTGGCGCTGGTAGGCTTACCAAACACCTCGCACGCCATGGACATCGGCACCAAAATCATCATCTGGCCGCCGATTTTCATGGTTCGCAGTTGCACGGTCTTTCCATTGTGGGTCTGGACAGACATCATTTTTAAAGTCTTCGCATCCGATGTCATCGGAGCGAGCAACGCAGATGCGGCAAGCAAGGAAAGCGAAAGCGTAAGGACTCGCATTTTTACCCTCCCTAGTGACTTCTCCGATTATTGAAACAATATCATCTGCAATTCACAAGGGGACACGAATTTAGCTAAGGCTATCACATCACGGTGATGCGGGGCCCCGGGCGCGTAGGCCCCCTACAGGGGTGTAACGTCAAGCGCTGAGGCGCAAAGGACGGCCCTTCCTATCGGCAGGTCACGTAATACCACTCATACCCACACTGACCGCCAGCGCCCTTGGCAACATGGGTGATGCCATACCGGTCGCCGCCGCAGAAATAAGCACCCGTTTGTTGCGGCGAGCTTGAATAGCAATAAACAAAATAACCGGGGCCCTGGGTCCAACCGTGACTGGAGGCGCAGCCCTGCGGGCTTTCGCCGTTACAGACATAGAGCGAGGGCTGGCCTGCATCAGACTGGCGCACGCCTGACAGCGACAGCGCCGCGACGATGGTTATGAGCGGAGCGAGCGTAACAATTGGTCTCATTTTTAGCCTCCCAATTGCATCTCCAGCCCCGCACACTATCGAGCACTCTTTGCTTCACAGTCAACGGCCCCTGCGGCACGAGGCTGTCCGGCATACGCCTTGCTTTCGCGCCTTCGCTGCCGGATGATCTTTACCGGCCTGGGACTAAGTGGAAGCGTGATGCGTGCTTTTTCGTTCTTGCCGGCTGCATTTGCCCTGCTCGCGTTGACCGGTTGTACGCAATTCGCAACCGACAACGCGGCGACGGAAGCCCGTGCGAAGTTCGCAAAATGTGGCGCCGAGAACCGGGTCACGACGGAAGGCAAGATCATCGCCGGGCGGCTCTGGATGGGGGACGGTACCGATACCGCGGCCAAACTATTGGACCCCTACCCACTCACACCGGCCGAGCGATCAGCTCTTGTTCAGCTGCACAGCAGAGCCGTGCAATGCCGGCAAATCATCATCGCCCACGCCGATCAATACGCGGCGTGGCAGTCACCGATTCTGCAGGGCTATGCCCAGCGATCGGATGAGGTCTTTAACAAGTTGGCGAGCGGCGAAATCCCCGTCGGTCTTGCCAACAAATTGTCGATAGAAAGCGACCGCAAGCTGCAAGACGAGCTCGCCAGCGGACGCGCCGCGAGCGGTCACGTCGAGGGGGTTCGCACTGATCAGGTCCGGCGCGAACAAGCGACCGACGCCGTGCTGGCGCAAAGCAATCAGATTGCGGCGGCCCAACCGGCGCCAAGAATGCCTACAACATATTGCAGCTGGCTCGGTAACACGCTGAATTGTGCCAGCCTGCGCTGAAGGCGCGTGCCGAGCACACCGGGCGTTAACCTTTCATTCACCATGGTCTTTTAGCGAGGGCGGGGAGCGTCGCCGCGCGGCTCGGGCGCGATTCCAGCGCACGCTTTTGGGATAGCCCATGGCCAACAGCCTGCTGGCGCGGCAGAACCAATACCCGCCCATTTTCGCCGCGGCGCCCCGGCCGGACAAAATCTCCGCCCTCTCCTCCCAGGCGTTGGCACTCCATCGCGCCGGGCGATTGCTCGAGGCCGTAGCCCACTACGAGCAAATCCTTGCGCTCAAGCCGCGCATCCCGGAGATCCATAATAACCGCGGCCTGGCGCTGGCGGCGCTGGGAAAGTTCGAGGAAGCCGCGCAGGCCTATCGGCGGGCCACCAAGATCAGACCCGACAATCCGGAGACGCTCTGCAACTGGGGTGTCGCCCTTGCCCACCTCGAGCGATACGACGAGGCGGAAGCAAAGTTCCGTCGGGCGATCGCGGTCAGTCCCGGCTTTGCCGGCGCCTATAACAACCTCGGACTGATATTGAAGGAACAAGGGCGGATCACTGAATCTGGCGACGCTCTCGAACAGGCCATCCGTCTGTCGCCGCGCGAAGCTTCGTATTACGACAATCTCGCTGCACTGCAGACCGTTCGCGGCCGGCGACCAATATTTCACGGCGCTGGAAACGATGGCCGCGAACCCGGCTGCGCTTTCCGCCGCAAACCGGATGCATCTGCACTTTGCGCTGGCCAAGACCCACGAGCACAGCGGCAGCCCGGACAATGCATTCCGGCACTTGTTGGCAGGCAATGCGCTTAAGCGGGCGCAGGTTGCCTACGACGAAGCGGTGACGCTCGGCCAGATGGATCGCACGCGCGCGCAGTTTACGCGCGAGTTCATCAGCGACCGCGAAGGCTGCGGCGAACGTTCGCCGGTTCCGGTGTTCATCGTCGGGATGCCGCGCTCGGGCACGACGCTCATCGAGCAGATATTGGCGAGCCACCCCGACATTTTCGGCGCCGGCGAGCTGAGCCTGTTCGAACAGACGGTCGATTCCGCACGCGCCGTGCTGCCGCAATCGCCGGCCTTTCCCGACATGGCGTCGCGCTTGTCGCTCGAAGATATTCGCCGCCTGGGCGCAATCGTTATCTCGAGAAGCTTGTCCAGCGAGCGCCCAGCGCGGCGCGAATAACCGACAAGATGCCGGCAAATTTTTTGTATGCTGGCATGATCCATCTGGCGCTGCCCAACGCCGCCATCATCCACGCCACGCGTGACCCGATCGATACCTGCGTCTCCTGCTTCTCGGTGCATTTTACCAAGGGGCAAACCCACACCTATGACCTTGCGGAGCTTGGCCGCTATTACCGGCACTATCGGGATTTGATGGCGCACTGGCAGCGTGTATTACCGCCGGGACGGATTCTCGACGTGCAGTACGAGCAATTGGTCGGCGATTTGGAGGCTGCGGCGCGGCGCATCATCGCCCATTGCGGCCTCGGCTGGGACGCCCGCTGTTTGGACTTTCACCGCACCGAACGCACGGTCCGCACCGCCAGTGCGACACAGGTGCGGCAGCCTATTTACAAAACGTCGGTCGGACGCTGGCGCTGCTATGAGAGATTCCTCGGGCCGCTCTTCGCCGAGCTTCCGCCGGCAAATGCGTTATGATCGCGGCAACGACAGCGATTTGGCTGATTCACATCCCTCGCAACTGCAATGAGGACACGCATGCGTGAAATTCTGCTCACGGCTTTCGCTGCGGCGCTTATTCTATCAGGCGGCGTTCTTGGTCAGCGCGCCGACGCGATGACACTTCTCGCGCCGGCGGCAGTGGGTGCTGCGGCCGCGCGCGCAGCCCTGGTCCAGCAGGTCGTCAGCGTCTGCGGCAGTAACGGCTGCGCGGTGATCCAGACCAAGAAGGTGGTACACCACAAGGCCGCCAACATTGCCGCGAAGCATCCTTAATCTAAAAAGATGACGGCGCTGTCGGCGTGAAATTCGCGGCTCTGATCGACCGCGCTGTTCGCCTAATTTTCTGAGGCGAAATCTTCCGCCAGAGCGGCGTCAAGCAGGCGGCGACAGGCGATCAAATCGTCGAGCGCCACCTGCAGCTTGCGCCGGTCCTCGGTATTAGCGCCGCGCCGCTGCGGGGCTCGCTCAGCCACCGGCGGCAGGGCCAGTGTCGGTTCGCGCCTTCCGGACGCACCGTCGTTGGTTTGCGCGTCGGCGTCCGGCGATGCGAAATCGAAAGCGGACGGGTCCTCCTTCACGCTGGCCGCAGCTTCTGACTCTCGCTTCGCTTTCCTCCAACTCCAGTGGCGGCAATTCGGCGCCGTCACGCCACACCGCCTGAACGAACGACAGGCCGTTTTCGCGCAGAATGCGCTGCACGCCGCGAATGGTATAGCCCTCGCCATAGAGCAAGTGGCGCACGCCGCGCAGCAAATCCACGTCATCCGGGCGATAATAGCGTCGACCGCCGCCACGCTTGAGCGGCCGGATCTGGGTGAAGCGGCTTTCCCAAAACCGCAGCACGTGCTGCGGAACGTTTATCTCTTCGGCGACTTCGCTGATGGTGCGGAATGCATCCGGCGCCTTGTCCAATGCCCCACTCCCTATCAGTCGTTAATTCCCGACGTCCGTGCCGCCGTCCGCTCCGGAATTGATTCGCTGCTTGAGAATAGCAGACGGCTTGAACACCATGACCCGGCGCGGCGAGATCGGCACTTCCTTGCCAGTCTTGGGATTGCGGCCGATGCGCTGGCCCTTTTTGCGCACCACAAACGAGCCGAACGATGACAATTTCACGGTCTCGCCGCGTTCCAGGCAGTCGGTGATTTCCTTGAGCACCAATTCGACAAGCGTCGCCGATTCGGTGCGCGATAGCCCGACCTTCTGATAGACCGCCTCGCACAAATCTGCGCGCGTGATCGTCTTTCGCGTCATCGCCAGCCCCGCTCTCGGCGATCGATTATCGAAATCGTATCGTACTGAATTATCAACGATATTAGCTTCTCACCGGGCGGTCAACGGCCTTCACAGGGTGTCAGAGCATGATCCGGCGAAGCCGGGATCCATCCGCCAAAATGCTCACGCGCGGTCAAAACACCTCACCAGCGCACCAGCGCGGCGGCCCAGGTGAAGCCGCCGCCCATCGCCTCGAGCAGCAAAAGATCGCCGCGCTTGATGCGGCGGTCGGTGACGGCGTCGGCGAGAGCCAGCGGTATCGAAGCCGCCGAAGTGTTGCCGTGGCGATCAACCGTGCTGACGATCTTGGTCGGCGCGATGCCGAGCTTGTGCGCCGAGCCGTCGATGATCCGCTTGTTGGCCTGATGCGGAATGAACCAATCGATGTCGGCGACCGTCAGCCCGGTCGCCTTAAATGCGTCGTGGACCACGTCGGTGATCATCGCCACCGCATGGCGAAACACCTCGCGGCCCTCCATGCGCAAATGGCCAACGGTGCCGGTCGATGATGGTCCGCCATCCACATAGAGCTTCGATTTGTGCCGGCCGTCCGCACGCAGCCGCACGGTGAGGACGCCGCGATCATCGCGCGTGCCCGCCTGCTCCTGCGCCTCCAGCACGACGGCGCCGGCGCCATCGCCGAACAAGACGCAAGTCGAGCGATCGGTCCAATCGAGGAGGCGCGAGAACGTTTCCGATCCGATCACCAGAGCGCGCGCGAATGCGCCCGATCGCAAGAGGGCGTCGGCTGTCGCCAGTGCGTAGACGAATCCGGAACATACCGCCTGCACGTCGAAAGCGGCGCCTTGGGTGATGCCGAGATCGGCCTGTACCGAAACGGCTGTCGCCGGAAAGGTGTTATCGGGCGTCGAGGTCGCGAGCACCACGAGATCGATCGCCTGTGCGTCAAGGTGCGCATGCGCGAGCGCCGCGCGCGCCGCGCGTGTCGCCATATGCGAAGTGAACTCTCCGGGTGCGGCGATGCGGCGCTCGTGGATGCCGGTGCGCTGCACGATCCATTCGTCTGACGTGTCGACCTTGGCCGCAAGGTCGGCGTTGGTGAGGACCTGGTTCGGCAGATAGCTGCCGCAGCCGAGGACAACGGAGCGGACAAACGTCACAAAGCCGCTCCGTCCAGTACTTGCTGCGGCTCCCTGCCCGGTGGTCCGAGCGCCGCGGTGATCTTGGCTAGAAGCTGATCGCGCACGATGCCGTAGCCGAGCTCGATCGCGGCCGCGAAGCCTTCGGCGTCGGTGCCGCCATGGCTTTTGATGACGATGCCGTTGAGGCCGAGAAAAACGCCGCCATTGGCCCGGCGCGGATCCATGCGTTCGCGCAACTGCTGGAAGGCCGGGCGCGCGAACAAATAGCCGATCCGCGCGCTGAGCGAGCGGGTCATCGCACGCCTGAGATATTCGCCGATCTGGCGCGCGGTGCCTTCGGCCGCCTTGAGCGCAATGTTGCCGGCAAAGCCTTCGGTAACGACGACGTCGACCTTGCCCATGCCGATGTCGTCGCCTTCGACAAAACCGAGATATTCGAGATCGGGCCATTGCCCCTCGCGCAGAATACGCCCCGCTTCGCGTACCGGTTCAAGACCCTTCACTTCCTCGACTCCGATGTTGAGAAGGCCGACCGTTGCGCGCTCAATCCCGAACAGGATGCGCGCCGTGGCGGCGCCCATCACCGCCAGATCGACCAGATGCTCGGCGTCCGCCCCGATCGAAGCACCGACGTCGAGCACGATCGATTCGCCGCGCAATGTCGGCCACAGCGCGGCAATCGCCGGCCGCTCGATTCCCGCCAACGTCTTCAGCTCGAATTTCGACATCGCCATCAGCGCGCCGGTGTTGCCCGCCGATACCGCCATATCGGCTTCACGCTTCTTGACCGCATCGATCGCCAGCCACATCGATGATTTCCGGCGGCCGTAACGGAGCGCTTGGCTCGGCTTGTCTCCCATCCGCACCGCGACCTCGGCGTGAACAAGCCGCGAGGCGGCCTTCAGCGCCGGGCGGGCGGCGACGAGCGGCGCGACCACGCCCGTATCGCCGAAGAACAGAAATTGGCTCTCGGGGTGGCGCGCCAATGCCAAGTCGGCGCCGGCGACAACCACGGCGGGGCCGTGGTCTCCCCCCATCGCGTCGAGAGCAATGCGGATCGGCTGCGCCATGGGAATGACCGCGGCCCTAGATCACGACCCGATTTAACGGCATCGGATCATTGATCCAGAATTTTTGTTCGCGCATGATCCTCTTGCAGGAACCGGCTTCGACATTTCGGGATCACGCTCCGGGTCTGAACGGGCGGGAGACCGGACCGAAACCGAGAATAGCGGTTCGGCGCCCGGAAACAACTGCGATCAATGGCCATCCCGACCCTTCTTGAGTGCGGCCAGTGCGGCGAATGGGCCTTCGTCCGGTTTTGCGTCGGGCGGCGGCTGGAACGTCGCTCCGGGCTTGCGGGGATAGGGATCGATCCCGAGGATGAGAAATTCAGTGGCGAGCGCGCCGAGATCGACCACTCCGCCGATCAGCGGCTCAGCTTCATCCCAAGCGTCGTCGCCTGCTTCTTCGCCTTCCGGCGGCGCGGCCGCCCGCGGCAAAAAAACAAGGTCGATGTCCTCCTCAACCTCATTGGCGAGCGCTTCGAGCGTGACCACACAGGCTTGCCCAACCGTTGCGGAAACGCGGCCGGCGACATGCAAGCCTTTGCCGTGCCGCTTGACCTGGAAGCTCGCCTGCAAGCGCGGCAAATCGCGCAACCCCACTACGCGCGCCACCGCGGCGCGCGTGTCCGCATCCGCTACGAGGTCGAAATGCGCGCCGGTCTCGGCCACATCTTCGACCGCAACAGGCACGCGCCACGGCATCTGGGCAGTTTTCTCGGATGAATGTTCACGCATGGGCTTGGATCGATGTTCATGCATGTGCAAAGGCCTCCGGACTGGGGAAGATAGCGTTGCCGGATGCGAGAGCGCCCTCCTGCTCGGTGTCCAGTTGCCGCGCCACCGCGCGGGCATAGCGCGCCAGCCGCATCGCCCGATCGTCGACACCGACGACTCCAAAGATATTGCGTGCGAGCGCCTTCTCAAGCTCCCGCTCGTCCGCGGCAGCGAGCGCGGCGCTATAGGCGGCCTGGCGGCCGTAAAACGCCTCGCCGAAACGCCGCATTTCCCGCGGCACCGCAAGGTCGCCCACACCCATTTCCCGCAGATTGTCGTCGAGATCGCGGCAGAACACATCGAATAGCCGCTGCCCAACGGTCCGCGCCGGACTGCGGCCGGGATCGGGACTGGGTCCCGGCCGGTTCTGCTGCCCAAGCCGGCGCAAGAGCAGCACCAAATGCAGCACAATCAGCTCGAAGCGGCCTTGGACCGTATCCGCCACCCCGTAATCCGTATAAAAGATTGCGGCGCGCGCTTGCGTCACGATCATGCCATAGAGCGCGTGAATGTTGCGGTTGTGGAAACTGCGGCGAAACCCCGGTAATTTCATAGAGATAGCTCACTCTAATGCGAAACCGAGCCGATCCCCCAAACGGGTCCGGTTAATTGCCAATTGAAGGTTTCGAGGTACGGCAGGCGACTGCCGGGCACAAGGTGGATGCCAGAATGCGTAGCAGTCTTGGAGTGAGTGGGGGAAGGCGCGCCGCGGCGCCCTATGCGCTGGTGTTCGCACTCGCGCTCACGCTCGGCGGCTGTTTCGGCGAGACATTCCAACGGGGCTATGTGCTGCCAGAAGGCGCGCTCGAGCAGATTCGGCTGGGCGCTTCGCAGGAGCAGGTGCTGATCGTGCTCGGCACGCCCTCCACGGTAGCGACGGTCTCAGGCGAAGCTTTCTATTACATCTCGCAGCGCGCCGAGCGGCCAGTCTCGTTTATGCCGACCCATATCACCGACCAGCGCGTGATCGCAGTTTATTTCGACAGAAATCGCCGGGTCGAACGCGTCGCCGCTTACGGCATCAAGGATGGCAAGGTGTTCGATTTCGTCAGCCGTACCACGCCGACAGCCGGATCCGACTATAGCCTCATCCAAAGTCTGCTGCACACCCTGGAAAACAGCCACATCGGCATCCCGGGCTTTTGATATCGGCCAGCAATGAACGTCAAAGCGAGGCGCCCGCCTCGCTTCGACGGCATTCGCTATCGATCAGTGCGCGAGCACAGCCAGCAACAAGAGCGCCACGATGTTCGTGATCTTGATCATCGGATTGACCGCCGGGCCCGCGGTGTCCTTGTAAGGATCGCCGACGGTATCGCCGGTGACAGCCGCCTTATGAGCGTCTGAACCCTTGCCGCCGTAGTGGCCGTCCTCGATGTACTTCTTGGCGTTGTCCCAGGCGCCGCCGCCCGAGGTCATGGAAATTGCCACGAACAGGCCGGTAACGATCACGCCGAGCAGCATGGCGCCGAGCGCAGAAAACGCCGCCGACTTCCCCTGCGCGCCGCCGCCGGCGATGAAGTAGATGATGAAATAGCCGACGATCGGCGAGAGCACCGGCAACAGCGACGGCACGATCATCTCCTTGATCGCGGCGCGGGTGAGCATATCGACGGCGCGGCCGTAGTCGGGCTTGTCCCTGCCCTGCATGATGCCGGGCTTCTCGCGGAACTGCCGCCGCACCTCTTCGACGATCGAGGCCGCAGCACGGCCGACCGCGGTCATGCCCATGGCGGCGAACAGATAGGGCAACAGGCCGCCGAACAAGAGCCCAACCACGACATACGGATTAACCAGGGAAAAATCGGGCGCGACGCCCTGGAAATAAGGATGCTTGTCGGCGCCGGCGATGAAGAATTTGAGGTCCTGGTTATAGGCGGCAAACAGCACCAGGGCGCCGAGTCCGGCCGAACCGATAGCGTAACCCTTGGTCACCGCCTTGGTGGTGTTGCCGACGGCGTCGAGCGCATCGGTCGATTTGCGCACCTCCTTCGGCAGCCCGGCCATTTCGGCAATGCCGCCGGCATTGTCGGTGACCGGTCCGAAGGCATCGAGCGCGACCACGATGCCGGCGAGCGCCAGCATCGTCGTCACCGCAATGGCGATGCCAAACAGGCCGGCGAGGTTATAGCTGACCAGGATGCCGGCGATGATGACCAGCGCTGGAAGTGCGGTCGCTTCCATCGATATGGCCAGGCCCTGAATCACATTGGTGCCGTGGCCGGTTACCGAGGCCTGGGCGATCGAGTGCACCGGGCGATAATCGGTGCCGGTATAGTACTCGGTGATCACGATGATCAGTGCCGTCACTACCAGGCCGGCGATGCCGCAATAAAACAGCTGCGCGCCGGAATAGTTGACGCCGTCCAGCGGACCAAAGCCGATGAGGTAGTGGGTCACGCCGGCGATACCGATGAGCGAGAAAATCGCCGTCGCGATCATGCCCTTGTACAGCGCGCCCATGATCGATTGGGTGGCACCAAGCCGTACGAAGAAGGTGCCGATGATCGAGGCGATGATGCAAATCCCACCAATAGCGAGCGGGAAGGTCATCATCCGCATCACCATCTCGGTGGAGACCCCGCCGAAGAAGATGGCGGCGAGCACCATGGTCGCGACCGTGGTCACTGCATAGGTCTCGAACAGATCGGCGGCCATGCCGGCGCAATCGCCGACATTGTCGCCGACATTGTCGGCAATAGTGGCCGGATTACGTGGATCGTCTTCCGGAATGCCGGCCTCGACCTTGCCGACGAGGTCGCCGCCGACGTCGGCGCCCTTGGTGAAGATGCCGCCGCCCAAGCCGCGCGAAGATCGAGATCAGCGAAGCGCCGAAGCCCAGCGCCACCATGGAATCGACCACCGTGCGGTCGTTCGGCGCCAGATGCAGGCCGCCGATGAGGAAAGTGAAATAAAGGGTCACGCCGAGCAGGGCCAGCCCGGCAACCAGGAGCCCGGTGATCGCGCCAGCGCGAAATGCGAGTTCAAGCCCGCCGGCGAGCGAACCGATGGCGGCCTGCGCGGTACGAACATTGGCGCGAACCGACACGTTCATGCCGATGAAGCCCGCGGCGCCGGACAGAATGGCGCCGACCGCAAAGCCAACTCCGACCAGCCAGCCGAGGAAATAGCTGACGATCACAAAGATCACCACGCCGACGATGGCGATGGTGGTGTATTGCCGCCGTAGATAAGCCTGCGCGCCCTCACGTATCGCCGCAGCGATCTCCTGCATTTTTTCGTTGCCGGGATCGGCTCGCATCACCGAACTTGTGGCCCAAATAGCGTAGATCAGCGCAAGAACGCCGCAGAGAACGATGAGCCACAACGTCGTCATGAAAGAACCCCGGTTGATGGGAGCCAGAGATCAAACCCGGCCCGAAAGGAAAGCCTTCGCGCAGAAGATCAGGCCCCGGCGCAGGCTGGCGCGGACATGCCATAATTGGCCGGGCGGTGCAACGGCGGCGAAACGCTTATGGCAAGGCGCAAAGTGGCCCGCCAGAGGCCCGCTCAAAGCCGCGGACTAGGCCTTCGCTGGCGCCGTCAGCCGCAACGCCGCAAATGTCTTCATCGCCTCGTCATAGGCCCGGTCGTAGATGACCTTGCGCTCGACGAAGTAGTGGAAAAATCCCGCCGGAGTTTCGGGCGCGATGTCGATCAGGTCCACCTTCTTGAAGGGCGGCCCAAGGTGGCCGGCGGCGACGAGACCGTTGATTTGAGTGAGCGCGTCGACCTCAGCTTTGTAGCCGACCGAGAACCACATTTCAGTTTGCCAATCCTGAACATCGAAATAGTTGCTCGGGGCCTGCCCGAGCCAGCCTTGCGCCAGCGGGCGCGCCACAAAGATCCGGTCAAACATGTGAAGCTCGGAGACGATGCACGACCGGAAGTAGGCGCCATCGATCAGGTGCGGCTGCGGCAGACGGTCAAAGCCATAGAGCGAGAGCCAAAGCGCCGCCTCGATGGCCTCGGCCGTTATCGGAAGCAAATCGATCTCGTCAGTCGCGGACTTGCCGTGATGGTGAACCGTGGTTTTGGTCGCCTGCGGATTGGCCTTGCGGCCGTCCCAAAGGCCCCTTGCCTTGTCATTGCCGAACAGGGCGGCCTCGCCGGTCCTTACGTTATAGGCGTTGAAGACGATCCCGATGTCCCGATTGCCGATCCGCGCTTTATTGTTGAAGACGTCGGCCATTGTCGAAAAATCCGACGTGCTGCGCGTCGGTACGTAAAGCTGCGCCGGAAGCAGCCGATCGAACAGCGCTTGCAGCGGCTTTCGCCTCGGCGACGGCGGCGTGAACCATCGGCCCAGCGTTTCCAGATAGGCCGGCCGAAAAATGCCGGGGTCGCCGGAAAAGAGAATGCCGAGTTCCGCCAGGCTGTTGTGCTGAAGTTCCGGGTCGACCAAGGCCTTCTCGAGATCTTTGCCCTGCAGCCAGTCGGCGAGGACGACGATCTGCCCGCTCGTCGCCGTCACCATATCCGGGATGATGCCGCACTTGGCGGAGGCGACGAGAAAGCCGGCCCCGTGGGCGTTGAAGCCGCCAAGCCCGGCGAGCGCGAACGCAGTTTTTGCCACGACACTCACCCTGTAATGTTCACGCTGCAAATGTTGCGCTTTTCCGAACCGCACTTTGCCACCCACGGTTGGAAAGATTATGACGTGGCTGAGAGCAGCCTCAGGTGGTGTATATCAGAAACACGAGCCGTGCGAGCGAAGAATGATCGCGCTGCCGACAGCTGGGCGTCGCGCGAGGCGTCGCCTGGCAGCGTGTCTCAGACCGGATTGGGCCGGCGCGCGAATGTCCCCCAGGCGAGCAGCACCGCCGCAGTCAGGATAACCGGGAAGACTACTTCGGTGACCGCCGTCCAGCCGTAACGTGTAAGCAGCGCTCCGGACGAGAACGAGGCAAGCGCCATAGCGCCGAAGATGAGAAAGTCGTTGAATGCCTGCACCTTGTTGCGCTCGCGCGGACCATGGCATTCGGTAATGAGCGTCGTGGCACTGATGAAGGCAAAGTTCCAACCGATGCCGAGCAGCACCAGCGCCACCCAGAAATTCCACAGGCCGATGCCGAGGAATCCGACCGCAGCAGCGGCCACGATCAACGACAGGCCGCCCGCCATGATCGTGCGCAATCCGAGACGGGTAATCAGTGCGCCGGTGAAAAAACTCGGCGCGTACATGCCGATCACGTGCCACTGAATGCCTAGCGCGGCCTCGCCGACCGAGTGATTGCACATCACCATGGCGAGCGGCGCCGAGGTCATCAGCAGATTCATGGTGCCAAAGCTGGCTAGACCGCAGCCGACGGCGACGATGAATTGCGGCTTGCGGATGATCTCGGCAAGCGGCCGCCCGTCGGCGAACGTCTGAACCGTAGTCGGCCGCGGAATTCTGAGGAAAGTCAGCACTGCGGCGGCAAGGACGGCGCACGCCGCTTGCGCCAAATAGGTCGCCGCGAACAGATAAGGCGGCCACGCGTCTTTGGTGAAAATGACAAGCTGCGGCCCGATCACGGCGGCAAAGATGCCGCCGGCAAGCACCCAGGATATCGCCTTGGCGCGGAAATGGACGCTCGCCGTATCCGCGGCGGCAAAGCGATAGGATTGATGCGCGGCGGCGTAGAGGCCGGCGCACAGCGTGCCGAAGCAGGAGCAGCAGAGAACGATCCCGACAGCATGGCCAGGCACGAGACCAGGCCAGAAAGCACGCCCGAGACCGAACCGGCTTGCAGCGCGAAGCGGCGGCCGAAAGCTTTGGCCAACATTCCGACCGGCAGGGTGCCGATCCACATGCCGACGACCATGAAGCTGATCGGGAGCGTCGCCAGCATCGGGTCGGGCGCCAGCAGCGAGCCGGCGATCCCGCCGGTCGCCACGATCACGGTATTGTTGCCGCCGGCCAGCGCCTGCGCCGCGGCGAGCACCAGCGCGTTGCGCGCGGCCAGCCGGTCGTCAGTGATCTCGATTGCCGTGTCGGTTAGAACCGCCATTGTCGAAGTTCCGTCGTGGGCAACCGTTCTAACGGGTGGCTCCGCTCGGAACTAGCGCAAATGATGGCTGGCGAGGACCGGGCTTTCGCTCCTGTCCTGCAACGACGCCTGGTCCCTTGAGCTACTTTTGAGGGACGGGTTTCGACTCTGGATCGGGAAGCCAGTTTGTATCCAACACCCGCTTGGCAACTTCCTGATCGATATGCGGGCGGATTTCCTTATTGAAAGCTCTGAACAGGGTCGCGTATTCAAATGAGCAGCTTCGCTTTTCGTTCGCTGGAAAATAGCGGGCGAGATCGGCATATTGCACCGGGTCGGCGCCGATGGCGAGACACAAGAGATTGTAGAAGCGCTGTTGGGGCAGACCGTGAGCGCCGGTAAAATCGGCTAACCGCATCCGCACCAGCGGATTCTTCTGATAATCGCCCAGATACGCCCGCCAGGCCCAAGCGGCGCCGCCAATCAGACGCCGCGCCTGACCCTTGCCAAATTGCAGCATGATGTACGTCGCAAAGTTATCGGCAGCGTCTTCCGGATGTCCAAATATTGGCAGGTCAAAGATATCGAATATCGCATGCCCCACCTCGTGCAGTGTAACCCAAACAAACTGTCCGACTGCGGCGTCCGCCGGCGTGACCCCGGCGGGCGTCGTTTCCTTCGGCAAGGAATCCAAGATGTTCTTCAAAAATTCGTAACAGATGATGACGGTTGGCTTGGCGTTTTCTCGCGTGTACCGGCAATTCACTACACCACATTCAGCCGTCTTGATCGTCAGTTCCTCGGGCAAGCGAAATGGACTTAATATTTCCTGGATCTTCTCCAGAGCTTTGCGATCCCGTAAGAGATCATACAGCTCCTGAAAATGGGGATTTTTCGGTACACCATAGGCGATCGACACCCGATTTGGCCGATCGCTCTGTGTCATCATCTCTTGCCCGCGAGCGAACGACGTGTTTGCAAAAATTAACGCAACGGCTACAACAGTGCCGATCGAGCGTGTCACGTTAAATTGGCTGCTGTTCATCGAATTGCGCCGCACCGCCGCGTTGGCTACCCTTGTTCGCGAACTAAATCTTGCCAAAAAATAATCGGCGGTCGCGAGATTCGGTCCTACCCAGCGTGAGCTCTTCGCATCGGCAGAACCACGTCACGCGCCACTGAGCGCCCCTTGGGAGTCAAAACGACTTTGCGACGACGTGGATCGGTCGGATGCGGCGTCAGGGTGACCAGACCCAGGCCCGCTCCGCCATTCCTCGCCCTGTCGCCGATATCGCGAAGATATCTGGACATTGCTGAGCGACTGATGCCGAGGGCACGCGCATAGGCGCAAACTCCCTGGCCCTCGTCCAGAGCAACCATCAAAAACGCAATCGCATAGGGAAGCGGAATCGATCCCCGCCGATCAGTCAGCGGGCGCAGCGCCCATAGCAAATCTTGAATTGCTGTCTTGCCGCTTGAAGCCGTTCGCTGATTGAGAGCGAGTTCCGCGCATTTTTCTGAAAGCGACAACGCCTCCAGCGTGGCCGTAGCCTGCGCCACCAGAGTGATATCAGAAACCGTCTTCATCTGAGTGGAAGCACCGGAGGGCTTTGCGCCTTCCGATCACCAGCTAGCGCTCACCAGCCGCCGAACTTATAGTTCAGCCCCACAGTAATCATCTGGATGCTGCGGTTGCTGCCGGTGAACGTGTCGCCGGGGAGAGTAGCTGAGGTCGACGGAACAGTGATGTTCATGTTGGTCAGGCCGATATAGTCGTATTCGACCCGGCCCGACAAACCGCCCCAGAAAGCGTATTCAAGCCCGACGCCAGCGGTCCAGCCCCAATTGGTGCTGCTGTTGCTGACCGAGGTCGACACGCCATTGAGCGTGACCGATGGACTATTGGTTCCAACCCAAGCGCCACCGCCCTTGCCGTAGACGAGAACGCGATCCCAAGCGTAACCGAGCTTGCCAGTGACGGTCGTCAGCCACTGGTTGTTGGCCGTTATACTCCCGTTCGCTCCGCGTGGCCCAGCCGGGGCCAGCGAGCGCACAGTGTTGCTGGTATTGTTGCTATCCGGCAGCCAATCGAACATCGCCTCAGCGCCGATGACGACGCCGGGCCCGAACTCCCAGTTAAAGCCAACCTGGCCGCCGCCGAGGAATTTGAAGTTGCTCCCCGACAAGTTAAAGCTATTGCCGAATGGGTCGGTATAGCTGCCCCCGGCCCAAGCCCCACCAAGATTGCCGCCGATATAGATACCCGTCCAGTTGTAGTACGGTATCGGGGCCGGAACGTAGGCCGCTGGCGCCCGCGGCGGCGGCGCGACCGGTGGCGGAAGATCGGCCGCAAATGCCTGTCCCGCGACTGCAAACACAAAAGTCCATGCTGCCAGTGTACGCCCGATGCCAACCATCATTGTCTGCCCCCGATCTCATCGAGATCTAATTTAAGTATAGCTCATTTCGATCTCCCTTTCGTGTGTCGATTGCGCAACAGGTGGCAAAATCTCCCGTGATCAAAAACTATCGAAGCAATTGCTGTCCGGCTCTTGCCCCGGGGCAAGGCTTTGTTCCAGCAGGAGTTTTTTGATGACGTGGTGTTTTTGTGTTGCAAGACTTCTCGCTGTCTAATCTTGAACATCCTAAAAATTCTCTCGATTGATTGCATGAGAGTGAGCGCGTCCGATTTGAGACGGGTTCGCCGACGCAAACCAGCTTTTGGCTTGCCCAAGCTCTGACTTTGCTAGAAGATCAATTATCCGAGTTGTGAAGTTCAAATTCCGGGGAGGATGCGATGTCCGGTTTCTTACGTGCAATTAGGACGGCATTGGCGATCGCTGCCGTCGTGACAACGGTAGGCGTTTCGACCAAATCGCGCGCACAGACGACTGGAATTGTGCACCTCAGGATCGTGAAAGCGGGATTTATCGTTGGCGCCGGCGGCGGTCAGGGCACATTGACTTACCACGGCCACGTCTATCGGTTGAGCATTGGAGGTCTCGGCCTTGGCAGCCTGGGGATTGCGAGCGCGGATTTTAGGGGCACTGCCTTAAATCTCCGGAGTGCGGCGGACATCGCGGGCACCTATGGGGCGGCTGGCGCGGGCGGCACGTTCGTTGGCGGCGCGGCTGTGGTGCGACTGCAAAACGAGAAGGGCGTCGTGCTGGAGCTGCATGGGGCACAGGTAGGATTTCAGGTATCCCTTGGCCTGGCGGGAATGACCATCTCGCTGCAATAGACGCCAGCCGTGAAGCACATGTCTTCTTAAAATCGCGGAGCAAAAAAGTGGCGTTCTAACGGGTGAGCCGGCTTGGCACTAGGGCGACGACGACTGACGGGGACACCGACGTTAAGCGCAGGTCAGAATTGCGCTGGAACAAACTTCCTGCCTTGCAACGACGCCTGATCGTCGTATTCGCCCTTGGTGGATCGCTTCGGCAGTTTGACCTTCGGCCGCGATACTTTCTTGTAGGGAATGAGTTCGAGAATCTTGGCGATGCAATTGAGCCGGGCGCGCCTTTTGTCGTCCGAACTCACAATATGCCAGGGCGCGTAATCGACTGTCGGTGGCCTTCGAGCATCGCGTCGCGCGCCCGCGAGTAATCGTACCAGCGTCGATACGATTCCAGGTCCATCGGACTGAACTTCCACTGCCGAAGCGGATCGTTGATGCGCGCGAGAAAGCCGCCTCTCCTGTTCTTCCTTGACCGACTTCCAGCCAGAATTTGATCAGGATGATGCCGGCGTCGGTGATGTATTTTTCGATCTCCGGACAGAGGCTCAGGAAGCGCTCCACCTCCTGCTTGCTGGCAAATCCCATGACGTTCTCGACGCCGGCCCGATTGTACCAGCTGCGGTCGAAGATGACGATTTCGCCGGCGGCGGGGAACTGTTCGATGTAGCGCTGAACATACATCTGCGTTTTTTCGCGATCGGACGGCGCCGGCAGCGCGATCACCCGGAAGACACGCGGGCTTACTCTTTCGGTGATGGCCTTGATCGTCCCGCCCTTGCCGGCGGCGTCGCGGCCTTCGAACAGACGATGATGACGCGAAGCCCCTTTGCTTTGACCCAATCCTGCACGTGGCAAAGCTCGACCTGAAGCTTGCGCAGCTCCTTTTCATAAGCCTTTCGCTTCATCTTGCCGTCGCCGGCCGTTTTGCGCTTGGCCATGTGGTCTAGCTCCCGAAAATGACGCGCCGGAAGCGGCTCATCGCAACCGCAAAGTAGACCGAACCGATGATGAGCATGGCCAGCAGCGGCCGCCAGACCAGCGAAAGATCGGCGCCGCGGAACAGCACCGCCTGCGCAAAAGCGACGAAATGCGGCGTCGGGCTGATGGTCTTCATCACATATTGCAGCCAGACCGGCATGCTCTCCATCGGGGTGCTGCTGCCCGAAAGCAGTTGCGTGACCATCAGCACTGGCATCGCCAGCAGCCCGAACTGGCCCATCGTTGTCGACAGCGTGCCGAGCAGGATGCCGAGCGCCGCGACCACCAGCGCATAAAGCGCCGCGCCGAGCAGGAACAGAAAAATCGACCCGGCGATCGGCGCGCCGATCCACAGATGGACCACGAACTCCAGCGACAGCATTGCCGCCACGAGGATGACAAGGCCGTTGGCGAACATCTTCGCCAGCATGATTTCCGCCGGCACGACCGGCATGACGAGAAGATGCTCGACCGTGCCCTGCTCACGCTCGCGGATCAGCGCGGCGCCGGTCAGGATCACGGTCAGGAGCGTGATCTGGTTGATGACCTGGGTCATCGCCGAGAACCAGGCGGTCTTCAGGTTCGGGTTGAAATTGGCGCGGACGACGAGATTGATCGGGTCGCTTAACGGGTCGCCGCGTTTGTGGATGAAATTCTGAACCTCATTGAATATGGCGGTCCTGAGATAGCTGGCGCCATTGCCGGCCTGGGCCACCGCGGTGGCGTCGACGTTGATTTGGATCTCGGTCTTGCGCTGGGCGAGAATGTTGGCCTGGAAGTTGGGAGGAATCTCGACGACAAACAAAAGCTCGCCCTTGTCCATTTTCGCATCGATCTCGGACGCTTGGATCTGCACGGCGGGCTGGAATGTCGGCCGGACGAGGCCTTCGGCGATCTGCCGCGAGAGGTCCGAACCGTCTTCGTCCACGATGCCGACCGAAAGATTGGTCGCTTCAGTCACGGCACCGGTCGCGACCGTATTGACGGAAATGCTGAAGGCGTAGGCGACAAGGACGAGCATTGTCGGGTCGGCGCGGATGCTTCTTAGTTCCTTGACCACGAGACGCAAGATATTGAAGACGTGATCGCGCAGCGTCAGCGTTGTCGCCTTCGCCAATTGTGGAACGCCTTGCGTGCGGGGCATGGACACGTCACGCCTCCTGCTTGCGCAGGAATACGAGCGACAGGATGAGGTAGGCCAGCGCGATGACCGCAATCGCCACGACGTTTCGCCAGAGGTCGCTCATTCCGAGCGCCTTGGCGAAGACCCCGACGGTGATCGGCTGATACCAGGCCGACGGAAACGTCAGGCCGAGAATTTTCGCGCCGCCGGAGAGGGACGACACCGGTGCGAACAGCCCGGAAAAATTCACGGCCGGCACGATGGAAAGGATCGCCGTCGCAAACACCGCCGCGACCTGGGTGCGGGTAAACGATGAGATCAACTGGCCGAAACCGGTTGTCGCTATGACATAGACGACCGTGCCGATCAGCAACGTGAGAAACGATCCCTTGATCGGCACGCCGAACACGAAAATCGCCATCAGGAACAAGAAAACGAAATTCACCATGGCGACCGCGACATACGGAAGTTGCTTGCCGAGCAGGAACTCGAGCTTGGTAATCGGGGTGGAGCGGAAATTGGCGATGGAGCCGGTTTCCTTCTCCCGCACGACCGCGATCGCCGACATGATGGCGGGGATCAGGCACAGCATGAGCATGAACACGCTCGGCACCATGGCGTTGACGCTGAGGAAGGCCTGGTTGTAGCGAAAGCGCGTCTGGATATCGTCGTCGTTCCAGGCATTCGGGCTTCCCGCGCGCGCGCAACTGTTGCTGCAGCTCCTCGCCCTGCTTCCTGACGACGCCGGTGACGTAGCTTCTCGCGGTCTCGCCCCGGAACGTCATGGCGCCGTCGACCGACGCGTCGACTTCGGGCCGCGCGCCGTTCAGCAGATCGCGGCCAAAGCCGCTCGGAACTTCGACGACGATCTGCGTGTTGCCGCTTCGCAGGCGCCGGTCCGCTTCCGCCGCGGATGTGATCGGCGGCTGCACCGAGAAATACCGGGAGCCGGAAAAGCCGTCGAGCAGCTGCCGGCTTTCCGGCGTGTTGTCCTGGTCGAACGCCGCCATCTGCAGGTTTTCGATATCGAAGGAAATGCCGTAGCCGAAGGCCAGCATCAGGATGATCGGGCCGAAGACGGCAAAGGCGAGCCGGATCGGATCGCGCAACAGCTCGACGGTCTCGCGGCGCGCATAGGCCCACAGGCGGGCCAGATCGAACCGCCTTGGCGTGCGCACCGGTTCCGCCTCGATCGGCATCGCTGCGGGCGCCGGCGCTTCGACTTTCTTCGAGCGGTCGATGCCGGCCGCGTCGGCGAGATAGCCGACGAACGTGTCCTCCAGCGAGTCGCTGCCGCGCTCCTTGACCAGATCCAGCGGCGCGCCGACCGCCAGCACCTTGCCCGCGTGCATCAGCGAGATGCGGTCGCAGCGCTCCGCCTCGTTCATGAAATGGGTCGAAAGAAAGATCGTGACGCCGTCGTCGCGCGAGAGATCGATCAGCGTGCGCCAGAACGCGTCGCGCGCGATCGGATCGACGCCCGAGGTCGGCTCGTCGAGAATGAGAATGGCGGGCTCGTGCAGCACCGCGACCGCAAGCTGCAGCCGCTGCTTGATGCCGAGCGGCAGGCTCTCGGGCTTGGCGTTGGCGACGCTCGTCCAGATCGTAGCGCTTCAGAAGCTCCTTGATGCGGGCTTTCGATTTTATCGGGCGGCAGGTGATAAAGCTGCGCGTGCAGATCGAGATTTTGCCGCACCGTGAGTTCGCCGTAGAGCGAGAAGGCCTGCGTCATGTAGCCGACGTTGCGGCGCATCTCCATGTCGTTCGATCCCATCGGGCTGCCGAACAGCTTCGCCCAGCCCTCGGTCGCGGGCAGGAATCCGGTCAGCATCTTCATCGTCGTCGATTTGCCGCAGCCGTTGGAGCCGAGGAAGCCGAAGATTTCGCCCGGCGCGATGCGGAAGTTGACGTGATCCACGGCGACGAAATCGCCGAACCGCCGCGTCAGTCCCTCGGCCTCGATCGCCGGCACTTCGTCCGGCCGAAGCGACACGCGGCCGCACGATCACCTTTTGATGCAGCGCGCGCTTTTCCTCGGGCAGAAGCGCGATAAACGCTTCGTCAAGCGTCGGCTCTGCCGTCTTGTCCAGCAACTCCTGCAGCGTGCCATGGGCGATGATCTTGCCGTCGTCCATCGCCATCAGCCAGTCGAAGCGCTGCGCTTCGTCCATGTAGGCCGTCGCCACCATCACGCTCATTTGCGGGCGCCGCGCGCGGATCGTGTTGATGAGGTCCCAGAACTGGCCGCGCGAGAGCGGATCGACGCCGGTGGTCGGCTCGTCGAGAATGAGCAAATCCGGATCGTTGATCAGTGCGCAGCAAAGACTGAGCTTCTGCTTCATGCCGCCGGAGAGCTTGCCGGCCGGACGGTCCTCGAACGGATCGAGCGCGGTGGCGGTCAGAAGTTCGGTGATGCGGCCGCGCCGCTCGGACGCCGATTGCCCGAACAGCCGGCCGAAGAAGTCGATGTTCTCGAAAACGCTAAGCGTCGGATAAAGATTGCGGCCGAGCCCTTGCGGCATGTAGGCAATGCGCGCGCGGAGGCTTTTGAGGTGGGCCGCGTCCGCAAGATTGCCGTCGAATACGATGACCTTTCCGCTCTGGATTGTGCGCACGCCGGAAATCAGCGCCAGCAATGTGGACTTGCCGACCCCATCGGGCCCGATCACCCCCACCATCTTGCGCGCGGGGACTTCAATCGTGACGTCGTCGAGCGCGACGGTCGCCCCGTAACGGTGCGAGACATTGGTGAGCCGAGCGACGACGGCGTCGGTCATTGCGGCAGCTTGACTTGAAGGTCGTCCGGCCACGCCGTCGTGGCATTCGTGCGCACGATCCCGAGCCCGCGCACGCCGGTCTTCACCCTGCGCGAGTAGGTTTTGAGAACCTCCGCATCCAGTTTGAGCTTGACGCGGAACATCAGCTTTTCGCGCTCCTCGGCGGTCTCCACGGTCTTAGGCGTGAACTGCGCGTCGGCGGCAACAAAACTCACCGAGGCCGGGATGACGTATTGCGGAACCGGATCCAAAACGATGCGGGCCTCGCTGCCGATCTCAAGCCTGCCGGCGGTCGCGGCCGGCAGGAAGATCGTCATGTAAACATCCTGCAGGTCGAGGATGGTAAGAACCTTGCCGCCGGCGGCGACAACTTCGCCATTCCGAGCCAGCTGGTATTGCACCCGCCCCGTTCGCGGCGAGACGAGAACGAGGTCATGCAATACGGATTCGATGCGCTCGACCTCGGCTTGTGCGCTCTTGATGGCGGCGTCGGCTTGGTCGCGCTGCGCGATCGCACCCTGGACGCTGGCCTGAGACGCTTCGTAATTGCGCTGGCGCTGGTCGAACGTTTGTTGGGTGATGATTTGCTTGCCGATGAGTTCCTGGCCGCGTTCGAAATCGGATTTGGCCGCCGCCAAGGTCGCATTACGCTGGTCGATGAGCGACACCGCCTCTGCCATCGCCTGCTTGGCGCGCTCCACGTTCGATTGCGCGGCCCGCAGCTGAGCTTCGTATTCCGGGGACGATATACGACCTACGACCTGTCCTGCCTTGACCTCGCTGCCTTCTTCCACGGTGATGTCGGTCAGCCGGCCCGGGTATTTCGCGGCGACGTCGACCTGGGTCGCCTCGATGCGGCCATTGGTTTTTACGATGCCCTCCGGCATCGTCTTGCCGGTCAGCCGATCGAGCAGACTGCGCACCCTCGACTTCGCCTGCGCGGTGGGAGACAGCAGGCCACCGACCGACGAATGCAAGAGGACAGGCAGCGGCGAGCTACCGGCAACGAACACGAACACAAGCACGACGCCGACGAGAAAGCGATTATTCATTGCTGGTGCCCCTCAAATGCTCTGAAAACCGACTGTCGATACCTCCGAAATTCCAGTACAATTCCGACGCGCCTAATCCTTCATTAACCCAGATCAATTGGCTAACGCGCGTATTCGGGAACTTTATCAGCACCGCGTCACCTCGCTCAAGCCGTGAGAAGCGAAAACGTGTGCCGTGCGATCATAAGTTCCTCATCGGTCGGAACGACGTATAGTGCAACCTTACTCTGCGGCTGCGAGATTAGCGATGTTCTCGATGCATTGGCGGTCGGATCGAAAACGGTGCCGAGCCAGGCGAGTTTCTCGGCTACCCGGGCGCGGATCGTGGCCGAATTCTCGCCGATGCCGGCGGTAAACACAAACGCGTCGAGCCCGCCGAGCGCGGCGGCCAGCATTCCGGCATAGAGTCCGATGCGATAGACAAAATGGTCGATCGCGAGCGCCGCAGCGGGAGCCCCGCTTGCCTCCAGCTCACGCATGTCGTTGCTGAGGCCGGACATCCCTTTAAGGCCGCTTTCGCGATAGAGCAGATTTGCAACCGCCGCCGGGGTCATTCCTTTCTCGGTGATCATATAGAGCAGCACGCCGGGGTCGATTTGCCCCGGTCGCGTGCCCATCGGCAGCCCGTCGAGGGCGGTAAAACCCATCGTGCTTTCTACGCTACGTCCATCGGCGAGCGCACACATTGAAGCGCCGCTACCGAGGTGCGCGACGATCACGCGCCCCTTGGCAATGTCTGGTGCAAGCTGACGCAGGCGCGCCGGCGATGTACTCGTACGAAAGTCCATGAAATCCGTATCGCCTGACGCCCTCGCTGTAAAAGTATTCGGGGATCGCATAGTGATCCGCGACGGCGGCGTGCGTGCGATGAAACGCCGTGTCGAAGCAGGCGACCTGAACCAGCTCCGGGCCGATTTAACAGCAGCAAGCGAATGGGAGCGAGGTTATTGGGTTGATGGAGCGGCGCCAGCGAGCTGTATCGTTCCAAGCGCGCCAACACGTCTCGATCGACGACAACGGGCCGATCGTAGTCCGGACCGCCGTGAACGACGCGATGGCCGACGGCGACCAGCTGCGACCGTCTGGGTTTCCCGCAACCAGTCTGCCGTCGTTGCCATTGCGACGCTGACGTCGGCGATCTCATGCGGTGCGTACGATCTGTCGACGAGCGGCGATCCGTCACGCGTCTCCGCCCGCAACCGCGGCTGCGTCCCGATGCCATCAAACTGTCCTTTGATGAGCCGGGGCGGATCGCCGCCTTCTGGAAGCCCGAATATCTGGAACTTGACGCTCGAAGATCCGGCGTTGACGACGAGAATCGCGTCCATGTCGGATCACGCTGCGGGAACGGCTATCGAATTCCGCCGTGCCGCGGCATAGAGCACCGCTGCCGCGCACGACGCCATTCGGCTACGCACCGAATCCGCACGCGAGGTGAGGACGATTGGCACGCGCGCACCGAGAACCAGACCCGCCGAGTCGGCCTTGGACAGGTAGATCAGATTTTTCGCCAGCATGTTGCCGGCCTCGAGATCGGGCACGACCAGGATCTGCGCCCTGCCGGCAACGGGGGATTGAATGCCCTTGATCCGCGCTGCCTCCGGATCAATTGCGTTATCGAACGCGAGCGGGCCGTCGAGGATTCCGCCGCTAATTTGGCCGCGATCGGCCATCTTGCACAGCGCGGCCGCATCGATCGTCGACGGTATCTTGGACGTGACGGTTTCGACCGCGGAGAGAATGGCAACGCGCGGCGTGCCAAGCCCCAAACCGGTGAACAGATCGATGACATTCTGGACGATGTCGCGCTTGGCATCGAGGTCGGGAAAAATGTTGACCGCGGCGTCGGTGATAAACAGCGTTTCCGCGTAGGTCGGTACATCCATAATGAACACGTGGCTTATCCGCCGCGCGGTACGCAAGCCGGTATTGGCGGCGGTGACGGCGCGCATAAGCTCGTCGGTATGCAGGCTGCCTTTCATCAGGAGTTCGCCCTGCCCTGCCCGGATCAGTTCGACCGCCTTTGCCGCGGCCTCATCGCTGTGGGCGACATCGACAAGCTCGAACTCCCCGATATCGAGGTCGTATTCCCGCGCCACGCTGACGACCTTGGCCGCCGGACCGACCAACACGGGGTTGATAAGGCCGATTTTCGCCGCCTCCGTTGCGCCGCGAAGCGAAGTCTCGTCGCAAGGATGCACGACAATCGCTTTTGCAGTCGCCACCCCTTTCGCCTTGGCGATCAGGCTGTCGTATTTGGAGTTGGGTGCGGGACCGGCCGGCGCTGCGGAAACCATCGTACCAGCCTGCCCGGACCGTGCTGCCGCTAATTGCCTTGTCATCTTCCTCACCGGCATCTGATGGAAGCGATCTGGATGGCAGCGATCTCGATCACGACGCTTTTGCGTGCGGCGTCGCATGCTGGTCGGAGGCGATCGCTGGATTTCTGGTCGCAGACAGATGTCCGTCGACGCGGAATAGTCTGGCCAACCCGTTGAACGCGCGCCAGGTCTTGTGCCGATGGTTCGCCGCGCGCGGTCAGCACTCGGCGGATCAGATCGAATGCCTTTTGCCGCGTTGTCCAGGTCGTCGGGAAGCATTGATGGAATTGCCGCCAGTGCCGCTTCGGGGTCGATCAGCAACATGTAAAACTGCTCCCGTACGGTTGCCTTGAAAGCGGACAAGGACACATCGTCCTGCGCCTGGCGGATGCGGCGAACCGCTTCGAAGCCGCGTTCATCGACCGCGGCCCGCTCCATACCGGCAAAGAGGAGCGCGCGAATCACGGCCTCGCGTAGTCCGCCGGCCGCCATTCGCGATTTCAGCTCGGCAACCCGCTTTTCCACAAGTTCGCGATGAAGCGCACTCTTGGCGGCTTTTCGCAGCGGCAGCGTCGAGGCAGGATCGACACCCACCGCGGCCTGAAGCGTTGTCGATCCGTACGTTGTCATGAACACGCGCTCCGCCGCGGCTTCATTGAAGTCGCGCCAAGCGTCCAGCGCCGCAACGATTTGATGGGATACATTCTCCTGCATCGCAATGAACGGATTGTCGGCAGCCGCCGGCCGTCGATTTTGCCGAACCTGCTCGGCCAGCGCCGCGATCGGCGCCATCATGCGGGTTCGCATCGGAGAACAAGCTCGAACTGCAGCCGCAACGGATGGAGTTGCCGCATCAGGTCCGCAAACGTCGGGATTGACGAGCGGTTCGAACGAGAGGCTGCATGAACGTGCGATACAGCGCGAGGTTGGTCTGCGACACGCGGTCGACCGCGGCGAAACGACGCTCGTCAGCGACGTCGTTGCCGCCCAGCGCGCGGATGTCGTCGAGCGTTCGCGCCTCGCAGCGCATCACCCAATCGCCGCCGACCAGATCGGGATTGGCGGTCTTGTCGGTTTTGGCTTCGAATATCGCCTCATAGAGACCGGGCGGCAGCGTATCGATCAGATCGATATTGCTGGAGAACTCGTCATGCTGCTTTCGGGCGACGCCGCCGGACACGAAGATGCCCAAATGGCCGATCTTCTCGTGGATCGTGTAAATAATGGTCTGGCCATAGGCGCGGATTTCGTCGACGTCCTCGATAGAGATCGAGGATCCATCCGAGCGCCTGCTGCGGCGGCGTGACGTTGTCGCCCTCGGAGCAAAAAACCACGATCGGCGAGCGGATATTGCGAAGGTCGATTGCCAGCCCTTCCGATGTTTGAATCTTTCCGGCGGCGAGATTGTTGCCGATGAACAGCTCATCGACGATAAACTGGATCTCTTCGGCGTTCAGGTTGACGTGGCCGCCCCACCAGCGCTCGAAGCCAAGATAGCGGGGCGCTTCGGTGTCGATCTTGGAGTAGAGATTGTACTGCTTGGTCCACAGCGTGTTGGCCGGATTCTGATTTTCGAAATTCTGCACCAGCCAGGCGCCGTCGAACTTGCCGTTGCCCAGATCGCTGGTGAACGCCGTCAGCCAGCTGCCGCCCAGCAAACCGCCCGTGTATCGCATCGGATATTTGCCATGGACGCCCTGCCAATATGACAATGGCGAGCCGGCAATGATGATCGGACCAAACAGCTCAGGCCGAATGGCGGCGAGCATCATGACCGCCCAGCCGGCCTGGCAGTTGCCGATGACGCACGGCTTGCCATCGGCCTCCGGATGCATTTCCGCGACTTTTTTCAGAAATAGCGCTTCGGCACGCGCGATATCCTCGATGGTCTGGCCCGGCATCGGCTCCGGCAGGAACCCGATGAAATAGCACGGGTGACCGGCTTTGAGTGCGACGCCGATCTCGCTGTCGGCCTTGAAGCCGCCGATACCGGGCCCGTGCCCCGCGCGCGGATCGACGATAACAAACGGCCGGCGCTCCGGATCGATTTCGACATCGGCCGGCGGGATGATGCGCACCAGACAATAGTTCACCGGCCGGTCGAGCTGGCGGCCGTCGACGACCAGCTCCGCCTTGAAGTCGAGCACGTGCGGGGCAGTTTCGGCCAAATGCTCGCGATATTGATTGCCCCGCTGTCGCATGACATCCCAGAACAGAATGGTCCGCTGCGCGGCATCGATGAAGTACTCGATCGCCGGAGCAAACAGGCCAAACTGCGGCGTGGAACCTCGTTTATCGGCGATGGAAGAAGCTCCTGCGACTTCGGCATTGTGCTCGATCCTTCCGGTTTTCATTTTTCGCGCCAGCAGCGGATCGATCGTCGTAAAACTGCCAAGAAACTGACAAGAACGGGAAACCATTGCAGCGCCCGCAACAACGCTAAGCTCGGAAAACAACAGAACTTTGACGAAGGTCAATTCACACGATTTGGCCTGATCGTCGGTCAGCAGAACGACTCTAGCGTTCTGCTTCAGCCCTCCGTGGGGTTCTAACTCAAGAGCGCCACCATCCGGCTGGCGGCGTTCGCTCCTCAAAGTTACCTGCGCCGGTTTTGATTTACGTCAAATACGAACGCTTGAGTGCCACGCTAAAAGAATCAAAACTACCAGAAGATGCAAGGGAGGATGTCATGGCGGGAGGGAACTCGCATAGCGCGCAGCCGCGAAAAGTTCTCACTGTTCAATCCGAGTTCGATCCGGTAGAGTCAGCGGGGATCGGAAGGAACCATCTCGCCGAGTTTAGACAATGCATCTTGTTAGCCACTCATACCGTCTGCTGACGCATCGAGAGGGACTTGGAGTATTGACGATGATGATGAGGGCGCTCGCATTTGCATTTTTGTTTTTCATAACGCAGGCGGCGATGGCGCAGACGCCAAGCTCAACGTCGCCAGCCGACCAATCAGACCTTCTCAAGCCGGAACAGCTTGAAGCGCTGGTCTCTCCCATTGCGCTTTACCCCGACACTTTGCTCGCGGAAGTTCTCATGGCTTCGACTTATCCGCTGGAAGTGATCGAGGCGGAACGCTGGGTCCAGGGCAACAAGACCTTAAAGGGCGAGCAGCTCAAGGCAGCGGTCGAAAAGCAGAAATGGGACGATAGCGTAAAGTCGCTCACGGGCACGCCGGATGTGCTCGCCATGATGAGCAGCAAGCTCGACTGGACCCGGCAGCTCGGAGACGCAGTCCTGGCGCAGCAGCCGGATGTGATGGACGCGGTGCAGAGGCTCCGCACCAAGGCTCAAGCGAACAAAAAACTCACCTCAAACAAACAGCAAACCGTATCGACCCAGGACGAGGGCGGTAAGCAGGTTATCGTGATCCAGCCGACGGATCCCAACACGGTCTATGTGCCCTATTACGATCCGGGTGTGGTCTATGGGTCTTGGCCGTACGCCGCTTATCCGCCGTATTACTTCGGCGCGCCCGGTTACATCGGCGCCGGAGTCATCGCCTCGGGGATTGCATTCGGCGCCGGCTGGGCGCTAGGGCGTTGGGGCGCCGGCGGTTGCTGCTGGGGCGGAGGAATGAATTGGGGCAACAACAACATCAACATCAACCGCAACGTCAACAATATCGGCAGCGGCAACTGGACCCACAACGCGGCGCATCGTGGGGGCGTGCGCTATAACAACGCCAACGTAGCGCAAAAATTCGGCGGCAATCGCAACATCGGCGGCGGCGCGCAAAATCGCATGGATTTTCGCGGCAGAAGCGGGCAACAAGTGCTGCAGCCCGGTCGTGGGGGAGGCGATCGAGGTAATCTCGGCGCTGGGGGCGCGGGAGGACGGAACGCCGGCAATCTGAACCGACCGGGTGGCGGCGGCGCAGGTAATCGCCCGGCGGCGGTGCTCGCGCGGGTGGTCGCCCTGGCGGCGGCAATGCATTCGGCAATGTCGGCTCCGGGCGAGCTGCAAGTTTGCAGTCGAGCCGCGGCCACGCGAGCATGGGTGGCGGTGGCGGAGGAGGTTTCCGGGGTGGCGGTGGCGGCGGCGGAGGCTTCCGAGGCGGCGGTGGCGGCGGCCGCGGTGGCGGCGGAGGTCGGCGGTCCGACGTAAATCTTAAACACGACATCGTCTTCCTTGGCCGCCTTGACAACGGCATCGGCTTCTATCGCTTCACCTACAACGGGGGCCGGAAACCTTACGTCGGCGTGATGGCGCAGGACGTACAAGCAATCATGCCAGAAGCGGTCGTGCGCGGAAGCGACGGCTATTTGCGGGTTTATTACGATAAGCTCGGCCTGAAGTTCCAAACCTACGACGAGTGGATTGCGTCTGGTGCGCGGGTGCCAATCACGCCGCCGGTTGCGCACTGACTTGGGCAAATCCGAGCGACCGGGATCGAAACACCAGCGCAGTAGCGCAATCGAGGATGCCATGGTCACAAATCGCTGCTTCAGTCGTTCCGGCCACAGACCATTCGTGGCATCGTTGGCGTCGCTAGCCACGGCGATTTTCTTTTTCTGCACGATCACATCGGCCGCGGTCGCGCAGCAGGACTACACGACGCCGCAGAGCGCCGTTGAGGCACTCGTCGCCGCCGCGAGAAGCGGCGACCAAAAGGCTTTGCTCGTGGTGCTCGGCCGCCATGGTGAGGACATCATCTCGTCCGGCGACAAGGTCGCCGATGATGCCGCGCGCGCACGGTTTGTCGCTTCTTATGACGCCAAGCATCAGATCACGATACAGGGCGACCGCAAGGCAATCCTGGTAATCGGAAATGACGACTACCCATTCCCGATCCCGCTTCTGCGGGTCAAAGGCGAGTGGTCATTCGATACCGAAGCCGGAAGCCGTGAAATCCTTTATCGGCGGATCGGTCGAAATGAGCTCGACACCATCAAGGTTTGCCTCGCCTATGTGGATGCGCAAATCGAATACGCCGGCAAGGATCGCACTGGCGCAGGCGTCGGAGTCTATGCTCAGCGCTTCATCAGCGAGGCGGGCAAGAAGAATGGCTTGTATTGGCCGATGGCCCCCGGCGAGGAGCAAAGCCCGCTCGGCGACCTCTTCGCCGAGGCGTCGAGCCAGGGCTATCGTCCGGGGCAAGGCCGTTCGCCGTATCACGGCTACTACTACAAGATCCTGACCAAGCAGGGCCCGGCGGCACCGGGCGGCGCCGCTGACTATGTTGTGGACGGCAAGATGATTGGGGGTTTTGCGCTAGTTGCCTATCCGGCCGAATATCGCAACTCGGGCGTTATGACCTTCATCGTCAACTACGCCGGTACGGTGTTTCAGAAAGACCTCGGGCCAAATACTGCCGACATTGCCGAAGCCATGACGGCCTTCAATCCTGACTCAACCTGGCGAAAAGTCGAGGTGGCAGACACGACAAATTGACATGCCGGTCCTCCAAGGCAACTGCGGCGATCCGTGAACATGAGACCCACCGTGCCGGGCACCCTTCTTCAAGGCAAAAAGGGCCTCATCGTTGGCATTGCCAACGAAAATTCGATCGCTTGGGGCTGCGCCAAGGCATTCCACGCATTCGGCGCCGAGCTGGCCGTAACCTATCTCAACGACAAGGCGCGGAAATACGTCGAGCCGCTTGCAAGCGAAGTCGAAGCGCAGATCGTTATGCCGCTCGACGCGCGCATGCCCGGGCAAATGGAAGCGGTTTTCGAGCGCATCGCCGAGAGCTGGGGAAAACTCGATTTCGTGGTCCACTCCATTGCCTTCTCTCCAAAGGACGCCCTTGGCGGACGTGTGGTCGACGTTTCGCGGGAAGGGTTTCTGACGACGATGGAGGTGTCCTGCTGGACGTTCATTCGCATGGCGCACCTCGCGGAGCCGCTCATGCGCGCGGGCGGCACACTCTTTACGATGACCTATTACGGCAGCCAGATGGTCGTTAAGAACTACAACATCATGGGGGTCGCCAAAGCCGGCTTGGAGAGCGCAGTGCGTTACATCGCCGCCGAACTGGGACCAAAAGGAATCCGCGTCCACGCCATCTCGCCGGGCCCTTTGGCGACCCGCGCCGCTTCCGGAATTCCAGAATTCGACGCGTTGCTCGACAAGGCGAAGGCAAAGGCGCCGGCACGGCGCCTCGTCAGCATCGAGGACGTCGGCGTCGCTACTGCGTTCCTGGCGCACGACGCCGCTCGGCTCATCACCGGGGAAACGCTGTACATCGACGGCGGCTATCACATCATTGATTAGGCTGCCGTCGACACCGTCGACTTCCGGCGGCTGACAGCGGTCCGCATTAGCTAAGGTGAAGGACGAAGTGCACGGTCTGCGCCTCGCGCTTTTCGGTAAACCGAAGGCCACTCGTTTCGAATACGCGCATCATAGCTGCGTTCTCCGGCAGCACTTCCGCGATAAGTTCATGGAGCCCAGCCTTCGCGGGCGATGCCAGCGAGATGACGCATCAGAGCCGCACCGATCCCTTGCCCCTGATATTGGTCAACGATCGCGAAAGCCACCTCCGCCTGTCCCGGATTCGAAACGATATAACGTCCGCCGCCAACGATTACCGGCTGCCCGCCCTCTTCTAAGACCGCGACCAGCGCCACGTGGTTTACAAAGTCGACATCGAGAAAAAATGATTTCTCCTGGTCGGTAAAGTAGCGCTTCGCGCCGAAAAAACGACGATAGAGCGACTGAGCGCTGGTCCGGTCGATGGCCGCCATCATGGCGTCGCGGTCTGCCGGCCGAAGGGCGCGGATTTCGAACTCGGCGCCCGTTCCGCAGTGTCTCAGGGGACGAATATTCCGCTATGCTTGACATGATAAACGACGCTTGATCGCCGACGAGATGCTTTACATCAGGGTGGCTATCGTATCATCAATTAGCCCGGCGGCGATAAGCGGCTCTGGGACCATGGTGACATTGCCGAACACAACGACCTTGGTCCGTGTGTACCCCGTGCTTCTCGCGCTCGAAATTGCGGGCGCCATCATCATCCTTTGGCATGGCGTGCCAATCTACCGCAGTCTTCTTCAGGGTACGTTTGTTAAGGGGGCCGATCTGGCGGTTGTCGCTTGGGCCGTTGTCGGCTCATTGCTCATTCAGATGCCTTATTGGATTTCGACCCTGAAGGTTTTCCGTTTGCTATCCGTTCCGCACCATATTTTCGCCGGCCATGCCGTGTTGTTTCTTGCACGCTTGAATTTCGTTTTCGTCAGCGGCCTTTTCTCGGCGGTCGTTATTGTCCGCGCCGCCGACCTGGAATTTGTGCCTTGGCGGGCGGCGCTGCTCGGCGGCGTGCTGTTCTCGATGTTCTGCTTCTCAATCGAGCTGGAACGTCTCGGTAAGCTGCTCCTTGACGGCTAGACCGCGGTCGGCCGCCGCAGGTTATCGGCGAGGATAGAAATGCTGATCAGCGCGATAGGCCGGATCTGGCCCGCCCAATCTTTCATTGACTAAGATCAATCGCGCAAAGTGCGGTTTTGGTAATTTTATCGTTGCGGTGGTGCAGCCGTGCGCCCGGCATCCGCCTGACAAATTGGAACTCCGACATGAACGACAGTGCAGAAACGATTGCTCAAACTCGGGCCCGTCGTGCCGCAATCGTCGATTTGATGGTGCAGATTACCTGCCTGGCGCTGCTGCTTTACTGGGCCATCATTTTGGTCAAGCCGTTTTTGACGATCATGGTCTGGAGCATCATTCTTGCCGTTGTCTTGTATCCGCTGTTTGATTGGATGGTCCGCAGTCTTCATATGAACCGCGTGGCGGCGGCGCTGTTGATCACTCTTGTATGCCTTGTCATTCTGTTCGGGCCGGCGGCTTGGCTCGGGCTGAGCCTGATTGAAACGGTTCGATCGCTCGCTGAGCGGCTCGGATCCGGCGATATTGCGCTGCCGCCGCCTCCTGACGCCGTGAAAGACTGGCCGCTGATCGGCGACAATCTCTATGCCTCCTGGTCTCTGGCGTCGACCAACCTGAAGGCCGCCCTGGTTCAGATCGGACCTCAGCTTCGGCCGATCAGCGGCACTTTGCTGGAGCTTGCAGGCAATGCCGGGATCAGCATGCTCAAGTTCATCGCTAGCGGTGGTGATCTCCGGATTTTTGCTCCTGCCGGGACCACAGCTGGTCAGCTCCGCCCGATTGGTGTTTCGACGGATTGCGGCCGGGCGGGGCGACGAGTTTGTCGATTTGATCGGCGCCACCATTCGCAATCTGGCGCGCGGCGTCATCGGCGTTTCAATCCTGCAGGCGCTGCTGGCTGGCATCGGCCTCATCGTCGCCGGCGTTCCCGCGGCCGGCTTCCTCAGCTTCCTTATTTTGATCCTTGGAATTGTTCAGATCGATGCCTTGCTGCTCATCGTGCCGCTGATCGTGTGGAGCTGGATAAAGTTCGACGTGACGACCGCGCTTATTTTCTCGGTCTATATGGTTCCCGTCGGTTTGTTGAACAATCTGCTGCGCCCGTTTATCATGGCGCACGGCCTGAAAACGCCGATGCTGGTCATTCTCATCGGCGTCATTGGCGGCATTCTGACCCATGGGGTGATCGGCCTTTTCGTCGGTCCGATCGTGCTCGCTATCGCCTGGGAATTGTTGCGGGAGTGGACCATCCAGGCCGCCGACGGCTGGAAAATGGCCTCAGCCGGCACCGCCGATAAGTAGCGGATGATAGTCGGCGATTAGAGCTCTTTCTCGCTCAATCTAAAAACTCGCCAAATGCGCTGCGCTATGCGGTCAATCGGTCCGACCTCAGGAATATTCCTTATGGACTTTCTCTGAATTTCCGAGAGGCCCTCAAAACGATTACGAAGGAGCGGTTAAACTCCATCGAGAGTGATCGTCATGCAGAACGACCGCCATTTTTCGCCGCGACAGTGTCGTTTGTTCGAGCGAACCGGCCGCGAGCGCCGCAAAAGCCTTCTCGTCGGCGTCTGGCTTCTGAGCAGTGCCGTTGTTGCCGCGTGGGTGGCTTGCCTGCCTCTACTGACCGGAACATCGCAAGCCGGTGTTGATGCCGCTTCGAGTTATTCCGTTGAGGTGAGATCGACGACAAGCAACGCCGCGCGCAAGGGTGACCGGCTCGACCACGTCCTTGCGCGGACAGAAATCGGCGGCGAGACCCGGGCGAGAAGCTCAATCGTCGCCGCTTCAATTGTCGCCACTCAAGGCAAGCGGCCGAACCGGCGCCGATCCCGTTGGCGGCCAACCTCAACCGGCATCAGACAGCGCACGGAAACTTCCGCTTGGCTGTGAGACTGCGTTCAGCAAATTCGTCGCGTCCCAAGTTCTCAGCGCGCGCTGCGTCACCAGTCTCGATCACGCAGCAAAATTGGCGCAGTCTTCAACCCCCCATCAAACGTAAGTGCGCTGATCAGAACGCGAGGGCGATACCAGAGCTACACGCTGTTGCGATTAATTTATCCCAGCGAATTGGCGGCTGGTGCTTCGACTCCGCCGCCAATTCTCTTTCCATTCCTGCGCATTCGTCACAGCGCAATTTAACACAAGTAAACGACGCGATTTATTATTGCGGTAATGATTGCGAAACGCCTCTGATCCGCCTCGGCCGTTCCTTCAACTCATTGATCGAGGGCGCAATTCACCCTGTTCATAAACCAAAAGCCAAACGTTTCTGAGAGGATTTGCGCTGGATCAATTGCGCCGTCATGAGAACCTAATAATATTAATTGGGTGCGCAGCCTAGTTAATCTACGTTGAGCGTTGCTATCGGGAGGTGATGCCATGAAAAAGATTCTGATGGCTTTAGTTGCCACAGCGAGCCTGGCCGCCGCAACGATTGCGGTACCAACCTCGGCCCAAGCCTGGTACCGCGGTTGGGGCTGGCACGGGCCGGGTTGGTACGGCGGCTGGCGCGGTTACGGTTGGCGCGGATGGGGCGGACGAGGCTACGGCTGGCCCGGCTATGACTACGGGTATGGCTATCCCTATGGCTACTACGTGGCTATGGTGGCTACGGGGGTTACGGTGGCTATGGCGGGTACTACGGTTATCCATACTCGTACGGCTATTCAAACGGATGCCCGTGTTACTAGACGCGGCGCCTAAGGAATACGTCGCTAGAACGGCAGCGCGCCCGGGTGCCTGATCGTCAGCGATCGCAGCTCTTCCACGGTGCGCGCGCCTAATTGCCCGAGCGCGGATCGCGTCTCGTCGATCAACAAGTCGATGACGTGTCCGGGGCCCTCCGCGCCGAGCGCGCCCAGACCCCACAAAAACGCTTTACCGGCGAAAACGGCCGCGGCGCCAAGTGCGCAGGCGCGCACGACGTCGCTGCCGCTGCGCACGCCGGAATCCATCATCACAGTGGCGCGCTTGCCGACCTGGCGGACGATGGCCGGCAGCACATCGATCGGCGCCGGCAACGCCTCGATCTGCCGCCCGCCGTGATTGGAAACGATGAGGCCGTCGACGCCGAGCGATAACGCCTGTTCCGCATCCTGCGGATGCAGGATGCCCTTGACGATCAAAATGCCTTTCCAGCGGTCGCGATATTTTCGCACCTCCTCCCAGGTGAATGCGCCGCCCAGTTCGCGCCGCGTAAAGGCGATGATCTCGGCGAGCGACGCTCCGTCGGCGGCATAAGGACGAATATTGGCAAAGCGCGGAATTCCGTCGCGCAACAGCGCCAGCATCCAGCCTGGCGACCGCGCGATCTGCATGAGGATGCCGGGGCCAAGATTAAAAGCGCCGGCAATGCCGGTGGCTGCTTCGCGCGGGCGCGTGGTGCGCACCGGCACATCGAGCGTCAGCACCAGCGTGCGGCAGCCGGCGGCTTCGGCGCGCCGTATCAGATCGAAACCGATGGCGTGATCGTTCTTGGCAAACCGATAAAGCTGGAACCAGAACACGTCCGGCGCAATCTCGGCGATGCGTTCGATGGTGGCGCCGCCAACTGTGCTCAATATGTAGGGAACGCGCGCGCGCTGCGCGGCGCGGGCGAGATGCAGGTCGGCACCGGGCCACACGATCGACGGGCCGCCCATCGGCGCCACGCCGAACGGCGCGGAAAAGCGGCGGCCAAAGAGTTCCACATCGCATGGCGGCGGCGACGGTATGAGGCCGTAGCGCGGCACCAGTTCGACCGCATCGAGTGCTGCCCAATTGCGCCTGATCCCGGCGTCGTCGAAGCCGGCGCCGCCGTCGCCATATTCGAAGGCAAAATGCGGAACGCGCCGGCGCGCGCGCCGGCGCAGATAAGCGACACTCGGGTAAAGCCGATGCAGCTCTGCGTAGCGGAGATTAGGGCTGTAGTGGACCGGTGAATTCTGCTGCGTCGTGGCAACGGCCGTGGTGTCGTGCATGGCTTCCTCCGCGAACGCGATTATAGCCGCTTCAGCCGGCGTGCGCGGTCCCCCTGCCCGCCCGGCTTTCGCTCCGCGGCGAACGCCCGTCATAGGCCCAGGTCAAATAGACGCCGCCCCAGGTAAAGCCGCCGCCGAACGCTGCGAGAATCAGCCGGTCGCCAGTTTTGAGCTTGCCCTCGTAATCCCACAGGCAGAGCGGGATCGTGCCGGCGGTGGTGTTACCGTATTTGTAGATCGTCACCATCACGCGTTCCGGCGGCAGTCCCATGCGTTCGGCGGTTGCTTCGATGATGCGACTGTTGGCCTGGTGCGGCACCAGCCAATCGACCATCTCCGCCGTCAAGTGATTACGCTTCATCAATTCGGTTGCAACTTCGGCCATGCGCGCCACCGCGTATTTGTAGACGGCAGCACCTTCCTGATGGACGTAGTGGAGGCGCTTGGCCACGGTCTCCGCTGTCGGCGGCATCCGGCTGCCGCCAGCCTTCTGATGCAAGTGCTTCATGCCGGCGCCGTCGGATGCGATCAGCGTGTCGATAATGCCGTACTTGCCGTTCGGCTCGAGCAGCACGGCGCCGGCGCCGTCGCCGAACAGGACGCAGGTGGCGCGGTCGGTATAGTCGATGATCGCCGACATCTTGTCGGCGCCGACCACCACGATCTTGCGATAGGCGCCGGTCTCGATGAATTGCGCGGCAATGGTGAGCGCGTAGACGAACCCGGAGCACGCGGCTTGCACGTCGAAGCTGCCGATGCCGCGGATACCGGTCATGTCGCAGATGAGATTGGCGGTCGAGGGAAACACGAAGTCCGGCGTCGTCGTGGCGCAGATCAAAAGGTCGACGTCTCCCGCCGCCGTGCCGGTCTTTTTCAGAAGACCGCGCACCGCCTCCGCCCCCATATGCGAGGTGCCCAACCCCTTGCCCTTGAGAATATGCCGTTCCTTGATTCCGGTGCGTTCAACGATCCACGCGTCGCTGGTGTCGACCATGCGCGCGAGCTCAGCATTGGTGAGCACATCGGGCGGGACGTAGCCGTGTACCCCGGTGATCGCGGCGCGGATCGGCGGCCTCTTTGCGGCTTTTGCCTTTCTTGCTTGCTTGATCATGCAGCACGCCGCTCGTTGGAACCGCTAGATATTCGCTACCCGCGTTAGCGGGGGGTTAACGTTGATGTGCCGGGGCGGCAAGATCAAGCCGACCGCGGCGGGCGATATCGAGGACGATTGCGGCGGCCTTGGTGCTCGGCGCCGATCCAACCGCCATAATCTGATCGAGCCGCCCGAAGGCCTCTATCTGCTGCGACCGCTCCGGAGTGTCGGAGAGAAGCGGCATGAGCGCGTCGGCAAGCCGTTGCGGCGTGCAATCGCGCTGCAGGAATTCCGGAACGATGTTCTCGCCAACCACAAGGTTGGCGAGAATCACGCTGGTAAGTCTGGCGCGCAGCCCGGCCAGATAAGCGATCATCTCCTCGAAAAGCGTCACCCGGTATGCGGCAACAGTCGGTACGCCGGCAAGCGCAAGCTCAAGCGTAACTGTGCCGGACGCTGCAAGCGCCGCGCGCGCGGCGCGGAAGCTCGCCCACTTCTCCGCCGGTTCAACGACGACGCGCGGCGGCAAGGCCCAGCCGGCAACGACCTCGCGCACGCGCGCCGCATGGTGCGGCATGGTCGGGAGCACCAGCTCCAGCGGCCCGATGCGGGCGGCGACTAGAGCGATGGCGTCGCCGAAAATCGCCAGCAGGTGCCCGATCTCGCTCGAGCGGCTGCCGGGCAATACGAGCACGAGCGGCGGGTCGGCGCGGCGGCGCCGCGCCTCTTCGGCATTCGGCCGCAGTTCAGCGAGGCGCTCGATCAATGGATGGCCAACATAGATGCACGGCGGGCCGCCAAGCCGTTGATGGGCGCCGGGCTCGAACGGCAGGATCGCAAGCACGCAATCGACATAGCCGCGCATGGCACGCGCGCGACCGGGCCGCCAAGCCCACACCGACGGCGACACATAGTCGAGGATCGGGATCGCGGGCGCGCGGGCGCGCACGCGACGCGCCACGCGATGGGTGAAATCCGGGCTGTCGATGATGATGAGCGCGTCGGGACGCGCGGCGATGATGCGGTCGGCGGTTTCACGGATTCGGCGCAGGATCGTCGGCAGCCGGCGCGGGATGGCGCTAAAGCCGATGATCGAAAGGTCGTCGATGGCAAAGGGGCTCGCAATTCCCGCCGCCGCCATGGCACGCCCGCCGACGCCGGCGAGTTTGACCGCGCCAGTTTCACGCGCCAGCAGCGCGCGCGCCAAGGAAGCGCCGAGCGCGTCGCCAGATTCCTCCGCAGCCACCAGATAGAGCGACAGCGGCCGCGGCTGCGGAGCGTGTTTCATCGCGCCGCGTCCTCGCCTACGCCGACGAGAAAAATCCTGGTGCGGTCGGCTGCGGCGGTGACTTCAGCGGCTTCGGCGATGATCGTGCTGCCGGCGGCGACGGCCAGGCCGGCGAGGCCCGCCTGGGCGACGTTCTCGACGGTTCGCGGGCCGATCGCGGGCAGATCGAAGCGCTGATCCTGACCGGGCTTCGGCGCTTTCACGAGGACACCCACGCCTGGCGGCGTCGTTACGCGCCGCTGCCGGCGCAATTCGGCGACGCGCGCCAGCATATTGTCGGTCCCTTCCGCCGCTTCGACGGCGAGCACGTGGTTGTCGGCCACAACGGCGGCCTGACCGACATCAAACGGTCCGAGCGCGGCGATCACTTTGAGCGCGCGCGCAATATCGGCGTTGTCGCGCGCCGAAGGTTGGTAGCGGCCGAGCACACCTTCAGGGACCAGGATTTCCGGCGCCACCTCACGCAAGCCGATAATGCGCAACCCGCCTTCCTCGAACAAGCTGGCAACGCCGGAGAGCAGCCGGTCGTCACCGCCGCGAAAAAAACGAACGACGCGCGGCATCAAGCGGAGCGTCTGCCAATCGAGGCGGATCTGCGAGAGCGGCGGTCGCAGCAGGGTGCCGATGAACAGGGCCTCGCGGCAATGCTCGGCGCGGGCGAGCCGGAAGAGCCGCCCGGCTTGCCCGATCGCGATCCAATGGTGCGGGTAGCGCTCGACCACCTTGGAGTCGGCCCAGCCCTTCACCCCAAACATCACCGGCCGGCGTCCGCGTCGGATGATCGCCTCTGCCACCGCGCCGGGAAAGCTGCCGCCGCCGCAGATGACCGCTACCGGCTCGCCGCCAGCGGATGCGGGAGCCGTGCTCGGCTCGTCAGGCCGTATCTTCGCCGTTCGCATCGGTCTCTTGTCCACCACGCGGTTGCATCAAACGCCGCGTTTTGCCGGCATGGATGAAGGCGACAATTTTTTCCACCAACGGATCGCCGGCGAATTCGCCTACGATCGCTTCAACTCTATCGGCGAACACGCCTTCGCCGAAGAAGAGCGCATGATAGGCCCGGCGCAGCCGATGCAGGTCGGCGCGCGTCGAGCCGCGCCGGCGTAAGCCGACAACGTTAAGTCCGACCAAGTTCTCCAAATAGGCAAAGGCAAATGGAATGACGTCGGCACGGACCCGTGTCATTCCGCCAATCATAGCGCCTTCACCGATACGATTGTGCTGATGGACGGCGGTCAAACCGCCGACAAATGTGTTATCGCCAATAGAGACATGGCCGCCAAGCACGACGTTGTTGGCGAAGGTCACGGCATTGCCGACGTGGCAATCATGCCCGATGTGACAACCTATCATGATAAAGCAGCGCTCGCCGACGCTGGTCACACCGCCGCCGTCTTCGGTGCCGGTATTCATGGTGACGTGCTCGCGCACCTGGCAGTGCGGCCCGAGCACCAGGCGCGTCGCGCCGCCGCGATAATGAACTGATTGCGGCGGGGTGCCGAGCGAGGCGAAGGGATAGACGACGGTGCCATCACCAATCGTGGTGACGCCGGTGACGTGAACGTGCGCGATCAGCCGCACGCCCTCGCCAAGCTCGACAGCGGATCCAACAACGCAATAGGGCCCGATATCCACACCCTCCCCTATGCGCGCTCCGTCAGCCACGCGCGCCGTCGAGTCGATGGGCATCTAGGCCTCTGACATGAATGCGCCGAGCTCGGCTTCGGCGATGAGCACATCGCCTACCTTGGCCTCGCATCGGTACCACCACATGTTGCGGCGGTGCGCGATTTTGTCGACGTGATATTCGAGCGTGTCGCCAGGCAGCGCCGGCTTTCGAAATTTGGCTTTGTCGATGGTCATAAAGAACATCGTTCGCGGTTTTTCGCGCGGCGGCAGTTGTCGCAAGCAAAGCACACACGCCGTTTGCGCCATGCCCTCGATCATCAGCACTCCGGGCATGACCGGATTTTCCGGAAAGTGCCCGGTAAATTGCGGCTCGTTGATCGTAATGTTCTTAATGCCGACGCCGTGCTCGTCGCCGCGGATGTCGATGATGCGGTCCACCAGCAGGAAAGGGTAGCGATGCGGCAGCAATCGCAAAATTTCGTGGATGTCGGCGAGGCCGAGCGTTTCTTCGGTCATTCCGCCTCTCCCTCGCGCTTGCCACCGCGCGCAAGCCGCCGCAAAACCGCCACCCCTTTCATGAAATCGCGCACGGGTTGGGCCGGGGAACCGATATAGCGCGCGCCCGCGGGAACATCAGCCATCACCCCGCTTTGCGCGCCGAGGCTGGCGCCTGTGCCGATCGTGACATGATCGGCGATGCCAACCTTGCCGCCCAACATAACGAAATCTCCCAAGCGCGCGCTGCCCGATATGCCAACCTGCCCAGCAATGAGGCAGTGCCGTCCGATGCTGACGTTGTGCGCGATTTGCACCAGATTGTCGATCTTGGTGCCCTCCCCGATGATGGTATCCCGGGTCGAACCGCGGTCGATCGTCGTGTTGGCGCCGATCTCCACGTCGTTCTGAATGATGACGCGGCGCGTCTGCGGAATCTTCGGATGGCCTTTCGGCGACGGCAGATAGCCAAATCCATCCTGGCCGATGCGAGCGCCTGGATGGATGATCACGCGGTCGCCGACCAGTGCATGCAGCACCGACGCGCCGGCGCCGATGGCGCAGTCGCGTCCGATCGCGACATGCGGGCCGATCACCGCACCGGCTGCAATGAGGGTTCCGGCGCCGATCTCGGCGCCGGGTCCGATCACCGCGAGCGGATCGATGGTCACGCCGGCCTCGACCCGCGCCGAGGCATGCACGTGGGAGCCGGCCGCGTGGCCGCCGGCGCCGAACAGCGAGGACGGCCGCAGTGCCGTCGGGAATAGCGCACGCGCCACGGCCACGAAGGCGCGATAGGGCTCCGCCGTAACCAGCACGGCAAGTCGATCCGGCGCCGCACTCTCGAAGCGGGGCGCCAACAAGCAGGCGCCGGCGCGGGTGACGTTCAACTCGCCGAGATATTTTGCATTGTCGAGGAAACTGATGTCGGAGGCTCGTGCCGTATCAAGCGGTGCAATGTTGCTCATGCGCCGCTCGAGCGGCGCGCCCGCGCGCGGCTGGGCGCGCGTGAGCGCGACAATCTCGCCGATCGTCAGCTCACGGTTGGTTGGGAAGAACTCCGGCATGCGCCCGGCCTGGACGAGGGCCGCGGGCCCCGATCAGAACCGCGCCCCGCCGCCGAACTGGAACCATTGCGTGCGGTCGTAGGCCTGCTTCATGATTGGATAGGCGAAATCAAACCGCAGCGGCCCGAACGGCGAATCCCAGATCACGCTGGCGCCCACCGATACGCGCGGGGTCGCGGTATCCTGATATAGCAGCGCGCAGTTGCCGCACATGTAGGTCACGCCGGTCGAGGTGGTGATGGGGCCGTTGACTTCACCTGTGGCGGGATACGAGGTCTCTCCTCGGTAGCCCCACTCGGCACCGGAGTCGACAAACACGGCGCCGCGGAAGCCGGCATCCTTGGGCAGGAAATAGAAGGGATATTGGAACTCGAGGCTCGCTCCCCAATACATCGTGCCGCCAAGCGCATCATCCGATGCAAGCGGCGTGACGTCGCGCGGTCCGAGGCCGGCCGGCTGGAAGCCGCGGACCAGGTTGGGGCCCATTTTGAAATCGTCAAGCATGCGTACGTAGCCGTCGCTGGAATTACAGGCATCCGTCACCGGGCACTTGTTGAAGCCCAGCATGTCGCCGCCTTGCAGATGAACGACGCTGACGAGATCGGAGACAACCTCGTAGTAGCTACGGACATCGATAATCGAACGCATGTAGGCGACATTGCCGCCGACACCGGCGAAGTCCTGACCGAAATTGACCAGCAGACCATTGGTCGGGTGCTTGTTGTTATCGAGCGTGTTGAAGGTCAATCCATATCCAACCATCGAAGTCAGATAGGCGCCGTAGGAAAGCTCCTCGCGGATCGGCAGCGAGGCCTCGTAAGACGGCGCGCCGTTGTTCCACATACAGGTGGGCTGGGTCGTGCCGGAACTGTTCAGGGTCGCGCCGGAGAGGGCATTGGCATAGCCGGGATAGGCCGCGGCAAGACCACTAGCCGACATGGCCGCGGCGGCCACACCGTTCGCCGTCGGGAAGGTGGTCGAGAAATTCGGGTTGAGGTTGTCGCAGTTGTCCAAGTTCGACGTCAGTGTGATCCGCTGCGAATAGATCGAATAGCGCAGCTGCAAGGAAAGGTCTTCGCGCAGCGGGATGCCCAATTTCAGAGTGGTGCCGTAGGTCGTGGTTCCGTAGGAGAGATAAGGGCTCGCCAACGTCTCCCGCGCAAACAAATCGATTCCGGCGGACATCCGCTGGTCGAGGAAATAGGGCTCGAGAAAATTAAGCTCGATGCCACGGATAAATTCGCCGTAGGTGAGCGAGGCCTTGGCGTAACGGCCGGTTCCGAAAAGGTTGCGTTCGGAGATTGACACCTGCCCCATGAAGCCGTCGGCCGTGGAGTAGCCGCCCATGACCGAGAAGTCGCCGGTCGATTGCTCCTCGACGTCGACATTGATCACGACCCGGTCGGGCGCCGAGCCCGGCTCGTTGGTGATCTTCACGTTCTTGAAGAAATTGAGATTCTTGATGCGGCGCTCGGCGCGATCGATCAGCGCGCGGTTGTATGGGTCGCCTTCGGAAATGTCGAACTCGCGGCGGATCACGTAATCGCGGGTCCGGGTATTGCCGCGAATATTGATGCGCTCGATATAGGCGCGCACGCCCTCATCGATAACGAAGGCGACGCTGACGGTGCGGTTCTGGGCGTTGCGGTCACCGCGCGGGCGCACCGTAGCGAAGGGATAGCCGTGTTTGCTGATCTCGACGGTCAGGTCTTCGATGGTCTTCTCGATCGCCTCGCCATTGTAGACGTCGCCCTGGCGCATGCGCAGAGCGGAGCGCAGCCTATTTGCGTCGACGGAACGAATGTTGGATTGAATGTCGATCGTGCCAAAATGGTACAGCGGTCCTTCCTCGATCGTAAAAGTGATGGTGAAGCCCTTCTGCCGCGGATCGTACTCGCCGGTGGCGGAAACCACCTGCACGTCGGCGTAGCCGTGGCTTAAGTAAAAGCGTCGGATCAGGTCGCGATCGGCTTCGATGCGATCGGGGTCATAGACGTCGGTGGTCTGCAGGAAGCTCAGGATGTTCGATGTCGACGTCTTGATCACCTCCTTCAGCCGATAGTCCGAATAGGCGTGGTTGCCGACGAAGATGATGGTTTTGACGCCGGTCTTCTCTCCTTCCTTGATCTCGAAAATCAGGTCGACGCGGTTATTCGGCCGCTCGACGATCTTCGGCACCACCTGGACGTCGAAACGACCATTACGATGATACACTTCGATGATGCGTTGGACGTCGGCCTGCACAGCGGCGCGCGAAAGGCTTCCCCGCGCTTTCGACTGAATCTCCTGCTGTAGCTGCTCGTCCTTGATCTTGTTGTTGCCTTCGAAGGCGAGGCGATCGATGACCGGGGCCTCCACCACAGTCACGAGGAGCCGACCACCCGACTGGGAAATGCGGATATCCTGAAAAAGGCCCGAGGCGTAAAGCGCTTTGAGGGCGGAGTCGATCTTGGCCGCATCGAGACGTTCGCCCGGCGCGAGCTTGAAGTAAGAACGGATGGTATCGGCCTCGACGCGCCGGTTGCCCTCGATCACGATCGAACTGGCGGTCGCGCCGGTTTCCGCCGGCGCGGCAAATACCGCGCCGGGAGCACCGCCAAATAATACTCCGCCGAGGAGCAAGCCGGCCACGACAAGCCCTCGTCTCACCCGCACACACATATTCATGCGCAATGCGCCCTTATCCCCCTTGTGGCCGCCCCCAAATGGCGGGTTGCTCGCAGTCTCCCTCAGCTTACGTCTCAATTCTGTGACAATTTCTCTCCGTTTTGGTTTGGCACGCGGATTTGCCTCTCCGTCCGACGTCAAGACCCCCTGCGCGGCCCCGCCCGCTAGGACGTTGTCAGATGGACGATGTCATTGAAAGTTGCAAATATCATCAACATCAGGACGATCGCCAAACCGATGCGGAATCCCACTTCCTGTGCTTTTTCGGACAATGGCCGGCCACGCACGCCCTCAATCAGGTAGAACAAAAGGTGACCGCCGTCGAGCAGCGGAATGGGGAACAGATTGAGCAGGCCAATCGATATCGACAGCACGGCGGCAAGCTGAATGAGCGGGACAAAGCCGAAGCTCGCCACTTGCCCCGACATCTGGGCGATACGGATCGGCCCTCCAAGCTGATTCGCGGCCTCGCGGCCGCTGATGACGCCGCCAATGTAGCTCAAGGTGCGGTCGACCACGGACCAGGTTTCCTCGACGCTCATTAAAATGGCCTGCGGCGGAGCGACCGGCTGCAGCTTCAGATCCTCAGCAGCCATGGAGCGGCTGATGCCGAGTATGCCGATGCGCTGGACGTTGCCGAAATTGTCTTTGACCTCCTTGAGCGCCGGCGTGGCGCTAAGGACACGTTGGACGCCGTCGCGATCGACAGTGATGCTCAAGCTCTCGCCGGCGCTCGTGCTGACGATGCGCTGCATCTCGGCAAAATTGTCGATGGCTCGACCATTAATCGCGACGACGAGATCGCCGGGCTCAAACCCCGCAGCCGCCGCAGCGCTGCCGGGTTGTACAGAATCGACGCGCGCGCTCGTCGTCTGTTTGCCGTACAGCATGAAGACCGCGGCAAAAATCGCGATGGCCAAAACAAAATTTGCCAAAGGTCCGGCCACGACGATGGCCGCCCGCTTGAGGACAGGCTGAAACATAAAGCTCTGCGCGCGGTCGCTCGGGTCCATGCCCACGGCCGAAGCATGATCCGGCACGCTCGCCGCATTGTCGTCACCGAAAAACTTGACGAAGCCGCCGAGCGGAATCGCGGAGATCTTCCATCGTGTCCCATGGCGGTCATTGAAGCCGACGATTTCCGGCCCAAAGCCGATGGAGAACACCAAAATCCGCACGCCGCACCAGCGGGCGATCAGGAAATGGCCCAGCTCATGAAAAAACACCACGAGGCTGAGCACGAACAGGAACGGGATGAGATACCCGACGACGCCGCCGCCAAGGGTGTGCAAGTGTGACAAAAAATATGACCCCATGACACTGCCCACCCATTCCCCTGTTATCCCGGCCCAGTTCCCACGCTAGGATGCCATTGCGGCAATTTCGGGCAAGAGGTCGAGTGCCAACCTTCTTGCGTTATGGTCAATGGCGAGCGCGTCCTCGACCGATTGCGGCTCAGCCATCGCGCCACGCCGTTCGGCAGCATCAAGCGTCGCCTCAACGAGAGCGGGGATACCGCTGAAGCCCAAGCGCCGGCCGACAAACTCGCGCACCGCGATTTCATTGGCCGCATTGAGAACAGTTGGCGCAGCCCCGCCGGCAGCCAGCGCCCGGCGCGCAAGCGCCAGCGCCGGAAAACGTATTGGATCAGGCTCTTCGAATGTGAGCGTAGCAAGTCGGGCGAGATCGAGCCGCGGCGCGGGTGTCCCCATGCGCACCGGCCAGGCCAGGCAGTGGGCAATCGGGATGCGCATGTCGGGCGATCCGAGCTGGGCGACGACCGAACCGTCGCGAAATTCCACCAGGCCGTGGACGACCGACTGCGGGTGGACGACCACATCCAACGCGCCTATTCCCAGCGCGAACAGGTGATGAGCCTCGATCAGTTCGAGGCCCTTGTTCATCAAGGTCGCCGAATCGATCGTGACCTTCGGTCCCATGGACCAAGTCGGATGTTTAAGCGCCTGCTCCACCGTCACTTTTCGGATCGCCTCGAGCGGCCAGGTGCGAAACGGCCCGCCCGACGCTGTTAGCACGATGCGGCGCACATCTTCACGCCGGCCGGCGCCTAACGCTTGGAAGATCGCGTTGTGCTCCGAATCGACCGGCAAGACTTGGCACCAGCCGCTGCGGCGCGGCGCATGAACAACGCACCGGCACAGACCAGACATTCCTTGTTGGCGAGCGCCACCGTTGCGCCGCGTTCGGCCGCGGCGAGCGTCGGCTGAAGGCTCGTCGCCCCAGTGATTGCCGCCATCACCCAATCCGCGGGGCGAAGCGCTGCCTCGACAATGGCCTCGGCACCGGCGCCCGCCTCGATGCCGGAGCCGGAAAGCTCGGCTTTGAGTTCGCCATAAGCATCGGGATCGGCCACCGCGGCAAAGCGCGCGCCAAGCTCCCGCGCCAAGCGCGCCAATGCCGCGGCACTGCGATGCGCGGTAACGGCTTCGATTCGATAGCGGGCGGGGTCCTGTCTCAGCAGATCGATCGTGCTCGACCCGATCGAGCCGGTGGCGCCAAGGAGCGTCACCGTGCGTGGCACAGGTGCCAGTTCCACTCTCGCCAGGGGCTGCTTCTTTTCATCGGCTTACCATACCAAGAAGCCGCGGGCTGGCGCACCCGTTCCTTGACGAAGTATTCCGATAAGCAGGGCAGCAAAGGCGGCGACCAGGAAGCCGTCGAGACGATCCATCAACCCGCCATGACCCGGGATTAGGTGGCTCGCGTCCTTGGCACCGAAACGCCGTTTGACAGCAAACTCGAACAAGTCGCCGGCCTGCGCCAGGACTGACAACACCAACGCCATAACCCCAACGATCCCCAGCTTGCCGAGACCGATCGTATAGGCGACCGCGACGCCCGCGGCTACCCCCCCGATGAGTCCGCCGAACGCGCCGGCCCAGGTCTTGTTCGGACTAACCCGCGGCCACAGCGCCGGACCGCCGATAGCCCGGCCGCACACAAACGCGAAAATATCGGTAATCCAAACGGTTGCAAACAAGAATAAAAGTGCTGCGAGACCCAATTGCGGGTCGCGCCGCAACAGCGCCGGGGCAAGCAGGGTCATGCCGGCATAAACCACACCGCCGGCGGCCCAAACTGGTGTGGTGGAGGCGGGGCCGTTGTCCGGCCGCCACGTGGCCACGGCAAGCGCGGCGAACACCGCGCCAATGGCGATTATGCCGAACGCGGCTGGCGCCAGATCGAAGCCCGCAAGCACTGACCCCACCGCCAACGCCGTCCATCCCGGAATCAAGATGCGTGGATCAGCGCGGCGCGTAACGAGTGATGCCCATTCCCAGAGAATGCCGGCGGTCGCGAGCGCGCACAAAGCAACGAAGTACCAGCCTCCGACATAAGTGATTGCGAGCACCACCGGCGCGAGCACGGCCGCCGAAGCAACCCGCAGCGTCAGGTTGTTCGTACCGCCCCTGCCCCCCGATCCACTTGCTCCGGTGCGGCCGCCGCCATGGTCGGGTTTGGTCACGATCCGATCTGGGCGGCCAACCCGCCGAAGCGGCGTTCGCGGCGGCGGTACTCCGCAATCGCGCCTTCGAGCGCCGCACGGTCGAAGTCGGGCCAGTTAATCGGCACAAAAACCAGTTCGCTGTACGCTGCCTGCCACAGCAGAAAATTGGAGAGTCGCTGCTCGCCGCTGGTGCGGATGATCACGTCGGGATCGGGAATATCGGGCGCGTGCAAATAACTGCCGAGACGCTCCGGCGTCACCTCGTCGGCCGAGAGACGCCCCGCCGCCACCTCGATCGCAAGCTGGCGTGCCGCGCGTGCGATCTCCTGGCGTGCCCCGTAATTAAAGGCCACGACGAGCGTGAGGCCATCATTGCCGTGCGTCAGATCTTCCGCCTCTTGCAGCAGCAGGCAGATGTCGTGATCGAGGCCCTCGCGTTCGCCGATGATGCGCACGCGCACATTGCTCTTGTGCAGATCGGCAAGGTCGTTGCGGATGAAGCGGCGCAACAAACCCATGAGGTCGGTGATTTCCGACGGCGGGCGCGACCAGTTCTCCGAGCTGAAAGAGAAAATGGTCAGCACCGAAATACCGAGGTCCCCGGCTGCGCGCACCGTGCGGCGCAATGCCTCGACGCCGCGCCGGTGACCTTCAACCCGCGGCAAGCCGCGAGCGGCCGCCCAGCGCCCGTTGCCATCCATGATGATGGCAACGTGCCGCGGCACCTCGAAGCAATCACTCCCCGCCGGGAGCGGCGCACTCGCCTTCTCTCTCGTTCTTGCCGCGTCGCTCAAACCGTCATGATCTCCTTTTCCTTGCCGGCAAGCAGCTTGTCGACCTCGGCGATGGTCGCGTCGGTCGCCTTCTGAACATCTCCGGCCTGCCGATTGTGATCGTCCTCGCTGATCTTGTGCTCCTTCTCCAGCTTTTTGAGAAGGTCGAGGCCGTCGCGGCGGACGTGACGCACGGCCACCCGTGCAGCCTCGGCATATTTGTGCGCGACCTTCACAATTTCGCGCCGCCGCTCCTCGTTAAGCTCGGGGATTCGCAGCTTAAGGACTTGGCCCTCGCTTGAGGGGGTCAAGCCAAGATTGGCCGCGGAAATTGCCTTCTCGACCGCGTGGATCATCGATCGATCCCAGACCTGGACGTTAAGCAGCCGAGGTTCGGGGACGCTGATCGTCGCGAGCTGATTGAGCGGCATGTGACTGCCATAGGCCTCGACCTGGACATGTTCGAGCAGCGCCGTCGAAGCGCGGCCGGTGCGCAAGCCGGAAAGCTCCTGCTTGAGCGAGGCGATCGCTCCCTGCATGCGGCGCTTCAGATCATTCATGTCGAATGCAGCTGTCGTCATAGCGCCCTCCGCGATCCGAACGGCCATTGCCGCCCGCCAACGAACATCGTCAGCCGACAGTGGTGAAGTGACCCTTCCCGCGTAAAACGGTTTCGATCGCGCCGTGCCCGCGGATCGAAAATACGATGATAGGCATACGGTTCTCCCGGGCAAGCGCGAAGGCTGTCGCATCCATGATCTTCAAATTGCGGTCGAGCGCCTCCTGATGGTCGAGGCGATCGTATCGTTTCGCCGTCGCATCCCGCTTTGGGTCGGCCGTATAAACCCCATCGACATCGGTTGCCTTGAGCACGGCATCGCACCCCATTTCCGCCGCGCGCAGGACCGCCGTTGTGTCGGTCGTGAAGTACGGATTGCCGGTGCCGCCGGCGAAAACGATGATGCGGCCATCCTCCAGATGCCGTAGCGCCCGCTGGCGCTCATAGGTCTCGCAGACTTGCGGCATAGCCAGAGCCGACATGGTGCGGGCGCTCACGCCGGCACGTTCGATGGCGGTCTCGAGCACGAGTGCATTCATGACCGTGGCCAGCATTCCCATGGAATCGGCGGTCGGCCGCGACAGTCCATTCTCGGATATCGTCGCGCCGCGCAGGATATTGCCACCGCCGACCACGACGCCGATGTCCATTCCCAGCTTATGGGCAGCGACCAGATCGGCGGCAAAGCCGTCGATCGTCGCCTGGTGGATGCCGAATTTTTCGGGGCCGCTCAGGGCTTCGCCGGAGAGCTTGACGATCACACGTCGGTAATTCGAGCTCGCCATCGAGCGAAGTCCGCCGCTTCAGGGATGGGTTGAGCGTTGCGAACCCCATCGCTCTCGACATTTTTTCGGTGGGCTTCGCTCCGCTCAACCCACCCTGCACGTTAGTGCTGCACGCTAATGCGTGCCGGCAAGAGCTGCAACTTCGCCGCCAAAATCGCCACCGGGCCGGTCGATGCCTTCGCCGAGCGCGTAGCGCACGAAACCGACGATCTTGATCGGAGCGCCAACCTTGGCCTCGGCCTCTTTGACGGCCTGCGCCACGGTCTTCTTTCCTTCTTCGATGGCGTAGCCCTGCTCAAGCAGGCAGACTTCCTTGTAAAAGGTCCTGAGGCCGGACTCGACGATCTTCTCGACAACGTTGGCAGGCTTGCCCTCCGCCTTTGCGGCCAGCACTCCTTTCTCACGTTCGACGATGGCGGGATCGAGACCGGACGAATCGATCGCCTGTGGATTGGCGGCAGCGACATGCATCGCCACCATGCGGCCGAAGGCCTTGAGCTCGTCCGCTTTCCCGGCCGATTCGAGCGCCACGATCACGCCGATCTTGCCAAGGCCGTCGATAACAGAATTGTGCACATAGCTCGCGACTACGCCCTTGCCGACGGACAGCGCTGCGGCGCGGCGCAGCGTCATGTTCTCGCCAACCTTGGCGATGGTCTCGTTGATGGCGTCGGCGGCGGTGCGATCACCGATACGTGCGGCAAGGATTTTGTCCACATCGGCGCCAACGTCGAGGGCGACATCGGCGATCATTTTCACCAGGCCTTGGAAGAGGTCGTTGCGCGCCACGAAGTCGGTTTCCGAATTGACCTCGACGACGACGCCCTTATTGGCCGCGAGCGCGACGCCAATCAGGCCGTCGGCCGCGATCCGTCCCGCCTTCTTCGCCGCCTTGGCCAGCCCCTTCTTGCGCAGCCAGTCGACCGCGGCCTCGAGATCGCCGCCGCTCTCGCCGAGCGCCGCCTTGCAATCCATCATGCCCGCACCGGTCTTGTCGCGGAGCTCTTTCACCATGCCTGCGCTGATGTTCGCCATTTTCCTTGATCCTCGTCGCAGCGGTCATTCCGAGGCCCGCCACGAGGCGCAACCCTGGAACCCCCAAACACTGGCTATGAAATAGGTACGCGGAGTTGAGAAATCACGCTCCGTGCATGTCGGCTCCAGCATCGCCTCGGCGCGGCGGCCCGGGACAGATCACTCGGCCTCGGTGGCCATTTGCTCCTTGGCCCGGGCGATCCAGCCTTCGACCCGGCCGGGCAGCCCGACCTCCTCGCCGATATTGTGCGCGGCAACCGGCGACAGCTCGGCGATCTGCCAGACGTGAAAGATACCGAGGTCGTTGAGCTGCTTTTCGATGGCCGGCGACACACCTGGAAACTTCTTGAGATCGTCGGCCACCCCGCGCGGCCCGGAAAGCGGCTGGAAACCAAGCTTGTCGGTCTCAGTCGGCAGCTCTTCCATGATCTGCGGTTCGGCCAACGCGCCCAAGTCGATACGCTCGCCCTGCCCGCGTGAAATACCGTCGATCACCGCCTTGGCGACGAGGTCGCAGTAGAGTGTGATGGCGCGGCTGGCGTCGTCGTTGCCGGGCACGACATAGGTGATGCCGTCCGGATCGCAATTGGTATCGACGACGGCAGCAACTGGAACGTTGAGGCGCCGCGCTTCCTTGATGGCGATGTCTTCTTTGTTGGTGTCGATGACGAACACGAGGTCGGGAAGTCCGCCCATATCCTTGATGCCGCCGAGCGCGCGGTCGAGCTTGTCGCGCTCGCGTTGCAGCGTCAGCCGCTCTTTCTTGGTGTAGCCCTGCGCCTCGTTGGACGCGAGCATCTCCTCCAGCGTCCGCAGCCGCTTGATCGAATTGGAGACCGTCTTCCAATTGGTCAGCGTGCCGCCGAGCCAGCGCGAATTGACGTAATATTGCGCCGACTTTTTAGCGGCTTCGGCGATCGCGTCCTGCGCCTGGCGCTTGGTGCCGACGAAGAGCACGCGTCCGCCATTGGCCACCGTGTCCGAGACCGCCTGCAACGCGCGGTGCAGCATCGGCACGGTCTGTGTCAAATCGATGATGTGGATGTTGTTGCGGGTGCCGAAGATGTACTCCGCCATCTTCGGATTCCAACGATGGGCCTGATGGCCAAAATGAACGCCAGCTTCCAAAAGCTGGCGCATGCTGTAGTCGGGCAGCGCCATATTAGTTCTCCGGTTGATCCGCCGCGAACCGCTGAGCCCGACCTTATGGTCGGGCACCGGACGGCTGTTAAGGCCAAGGTCCGCGTGTGAAGTTGGGCGCCTTATATAGGGATATCGCCCCGCGACGCAACTTGAACGTTGGGCACGGGCGAGCCGCGGTCGTTAGTACCCCCGCCGCCGCCGCTTTTTTGCAGCTTTCTTGGCGGCAAGGCGCGCCGCGGCGGCAGCCGCCTCGTCTCTGCTCGTGCCGCCGGCAACGGCCAATTCCGCCATTTGCGCGTTTGCGGGCTGTTGCGAGGGTGATGCTGCGCCCGCTTTGGCGCGGTCAAGGACGAAACGGGCGTAGTCGTCCATATCGCCGGCAAATGGCTTGATGCGGCCGTCGGCGGTGAGCCACAGCCGGTCGGCGACCAGTTCGATCAGCGAGCGGTCGTGGGTGATGAGAATGACGGCGCCCTCGTAGTCGTTGAGCGCATCGAGGAGCGCGCGGCGGCTATCGATGTCGAGGTGATTGGTCGGCTCGTCGAGGATGAGAAGGTGCGGCTGTGCCATTGCCACGAGGTTCAGCAACAGCCGCGCGCGCTCGCCGCCGGAAAGGTTGGCGACCGTGGTTTCCTGCTTGTCGAATGAGAGCCCGAATTGCGCCAGCCGCGACCGGCGCGAAGACTCGCTATCGTCCGGCCGTTCGCGGCGAAGAATGTCCAATGGCGTGTCGTCGGGATCGAGCGCCTCGATCTGGTGCTGATGAAACCAGCCGACGCGAATGCGTTGCTCCCGTTTCATCTCCCCGGATTGCAGCGGCAGCGCGCCGGCGATCATTTTGGCGAAGGTCGATTTGCCGGCGCCATTGACGCCGAGAAGCCCGATGCGGTCGTCGACGTCGAGCCGCAGGTTGAGATTGCGCAGGACCGCGGTGCCGTTATAGCCGACAGCCGCGGCCTCAAGCTGGATCAAGGGCGGCGCCAGTGGCCGCGCCGGCGAAGGCAGTGTGAACGGCGCCACGCGTTCCTCCACCACCTCGGCGATCGGCTCGAGCTTCGCCAGGCGCTTGATGCGCGACTGGGCTTGCGCTGCCTTGCTCGCCTTCGCCCGGAACCGATCGATGAACTTTTGCAGGTGCGCGCGCTCGGCCTCCTGCTTGACCCGGGTCGCCGTCTGCAGCCGCGACTTCTCGGCGCGCCGAGTTTCGAAATCGTTGTAGCCGCCGGTGTAGAGCTCGAGCTTGCCGGCGCTCAGGTGCAAGATGGCGTCGACCGAATTGTTGAGAAGCTCGCGGTCATGGCTGATGATCAAGGCGGTGTGCGGATACTTTTGCAGCCGCGCTTCCAGCCACAGCGCGCCCTCGAGGTCGAGGTAATTGGTCGGCTCGTCGAGGAGGAGGACATCCGGTTCCGCGAACAGCGACGCCGCCAGCGCCACCCGCATCCGCCAGCCGCCGGAGAACTCCGCCATCGGCCGCTCCAGATCGGCATTGGCGAAGCCGAGCCCGCTTAAGATTTCCGCCGCGCGCGCCGGCGCGCGATCGGCATCGATGGCAGTGAGCTGCTTGATAGATCTCCGCCAGCTCTTCCGGTTCGGCGATCTCCAGCGCGGTGTTGAGGGCTTCGCGCCGCGTGTCGGCGGCGAGAATCGTGTCCAGGAGACTCGTGGGTGTAGCCGGGTGCTCCTGATCGACCGAGCCGATGCGGGCGCGTTTCGGCAGCAGGATTTCGCCACCGAGCGGCACGAGATCGCCAACGATCAGCTTGAACAGCGTCGATTTGCCAACCCCGTTGCGTCCGACCAGGCCTACTTTCGCGCCCGGCGGAATTGCCACGCTTGCCGAATTGAAAAAGCGCCGGCCCCAGGCATCAAAGACAAGATTCTCGATCCGAAGCATATCGCGGGCGCCAAAACTGCCGGAATGGTTGGAAGGGGCGGTTCCTTACCGCAGCGCGCCTCAGATAGCGAGTGGAAATGTCTGGCGCTAGATGCAATTGCCGAAGTGCTGGACTGCTTCGCGGAGCCTGTCATCGGGCCGGCCGCTTCGGGCCGGACCCGTTGGCTCGCAATGGCGACAGCGGATTAAAGCGCTTCAACCGTCACCACGCCGATCACCGCCTTGATGGCGCCGGCGATCTGCGGCGAGACCTTGAAACGTCCGGGGAGCTTGACCTCGACCTCGTTGCCGTCGCCGAGCATCAGCACCATCGACACTTCGCCGTCGCCGTGATCGGCGCCGTTGCGGCTGCCGTTGAGCCCAATCGGCTCGAGCCGCTTGGCCACGCCTTCGATCGGCGCATCGTCGCGCAGGAACACGCGCAAGCCCTTCTGCATTTTCGCCGCCGCCTGATCGAGCGGCTCGACCGATTGAATGCGGGCGCGGACTTCGTCGCCCTGTACCTCGGCGGTGAGGAACAAAAGCAGGGCGGCCCCCGGCTCGAGCAGGTCGCGATACTGCGCCAAGCCTTCGGCAAACAGCACCGCCTCGTAATGGCCGCTCGGATCGGAGAGACCGATAATGCCCATTTTGGTGCCGTTCTTGGTGCGGCGTTCGGTGCGCGCAACAACCGTCCCGGCGACGCGGCCGGCGCTGGCGCCGGCCTTGACCGCGCGGGAAAACTCGGACCAGGACTGCACCCGCAAACGCTTGAGCGCGGCGGCGTAGTCGTCGAGCGGGTGGCCGCTTAAGAAAAACCCGACCGCCTCGTATTCGCGCTGTAGCCGCTGCGCCGGCAGCCACGGCTCCACTGCTGGCAGCACGACCCGCTCCGGCGACGCCGGACCGGCGAACAATTCCGACTGGCCGATCGCCGCATCCTCATGCGCGCGCTGCGCGGTGGCAAGGAGCGTATCGACCGCGGCGAAAACCCGCGCGCGGTTTTTCTCGGTGGCGTCGAAGGCCCCGGCGGCAACGAGACTTTCCAGCACGCGCTTGTTGACGGCGCGCGGATTGATGCGGCGGGCGAAGTCGGCAAGGTCGGCGAAGGGGCGCTCGCCGCGCGCGGCAAGGATGCTCTCGACCGCCTGGCGCCCGACTCCGCGCAGCGCCGCCAGCGCATAGTAGATCGTTTTGCCGGCGACATCGAATTCGACGCCGGAGCGATTGATCGAAGGCGGCTCGACCTTGATGGCGAGGCGCTCCGCCTCGGCGCGGAATTCCGCAAGCTTGTCGGTGTTGCCCATGTCGAGCGTCATCGAGGCGGCGAGAAACTCGACCGGATAGTTCGCCTTCATGTAGGCGGTCTGATAGGTCAACAGCGCGTACGGCGCCGAGTGCGATTTGTTGAAGCCGTATTCGGCAAACTTGGCGCAGGTATCGAAGATCATTTCGGCGTCGGCGCGCGCGATGCCGCGTTCGACTGATCCGGAGATGAAGTCGCCGCGCTGCGACGCCATCTCTTTCCTGTCCTTCTTGCCCATCGCGCGGCGCAATATGTCGGCCTTGCCGAGACTGTATCCGGCGAGATCGCGCGCAATTTGCTGAACCTGTTCCTGATAGGTGATGATGCCGTAGGTCGGCGCCAGAATCGGCTGCAGCTTCGGGTGCACGTACTCGATCGGCTCGATGCCGGCCTTGCGTGCGCAATAGGTCGGAATGTTCGCCATCGGCCCCGGCCGATAGAGCGCTACCAGCACGATCAAATCCTCGAACCGGTCCGGCCGCATGTCGATGAGCGCGCGGCGCATGCCGGCGCTTTCCACCTGGAACACCCCGACCGTCTCGCCCCGCGCCAGCATCTCGTAGCTCTTGGTGTCGTCGAGCGGCAGCGTGGTCAGGTCGAGTTCGACGCCGCGACGCCGCACCAGCTTGACGGCGAGATCGAGCACGGTCAGCGTTTTTAAGCCCAGGAAATCGAACTTCACCAATCCCGCCGGCTCGACCCATTTCATGTTGAACTGGGTCACCGGCATCATGGTTTTTGGATCGCGGTAGAGCGGCACCAGTTCGGTCAAGGGCCGATCGCCGATGACAATGCCGGCCGCATGCGTAGAGGCGTGGCGGTGCAGCCCTTCGAGTTTTTGCGCGATGTCGAAGGCACGCCGGGCGACCGGATCGCGATCGCGCTCTGCCTGCAGACGCGGCTCATCGTCGATCGCGCGCGCGAGCGTGACCGGGTTCGCCGGGTTCTGCGGCACAAGCTTGCAGAGCTTGTCGACCTGGCCGTAGGGCATCTGCAGCACGCGCCCGACATCGCGCAGCACGCCGCGCGCCTGCAAGGTGCCGAAGGTGATGATCTGCGCCACCTGCTCGCGGCCGTATTTCTGCTGCACGTAGTGGATCACTTCGTCACGCCGGTCCTGGCAGAAGTCGATGTCGAAGTCCGGCATGGAGATGCGCTCGGGATTGAGGAAGCGCTCGAACAAAAGCCCGAAGCGGATCGGATCGAGGTCGGTGATGGTGAGTGCGTAGGCGACCAGCGAGCCGGCGCCGGAGCCGCGGCCGGGCCCGACCGGTATCCCCTGCGCCTTCGCCCATTGGATGAAGTCGGCGACAATGAGGAAATAGCCGGCGTATTTCATGCGCTCGATGACGCCGAGCTCGAAGGCGAGCCGATCGCGGTAATCCTCGGCGGTCTGCCCAGGCGCCAGCGGGTGGCGCGCGAGCCGGCGCTCCAGTCCGGCAAAGGCGGCGCGGCGCAGCTCCTGCGCTTCGTCTTGAACTTCGTGGGTGACGCTCACTTGCTTGGCCGCCTCGGTCTCGGGCGCCCGCCCCGCGTCCGCGGTGGAGAAGCGCGGCAGGATCGGCGCCAGCGTGCGCGGGCGATAGGCGCAGCGCTGGGCGACCTCGACGGTGGTCGACAGCGCTTCCGGCAGATCGGCGAACAAGGCGGTCATTTCGGCGCGGGTCTTGAAGCGGTGCTCCGGCGTGAGCTGGCGGCGATCGCCGTCGGCGATCAGTTTGCCCTCGGCGATGCACAGTAGCGCGTCGTGAGCCTCGTAATCCTCGCGGGTAGCAAAAAACGGCTCGTTGCTGGCGAGGAGCGGAATGCCGCGCGTATAGGCAAGCTCGATCAAGCCCGGCTCCGCCGCCCGCTCGGCGGGCATGCCGTGGCGCTGCAATTCGATGTAAAGCCGGTCGCCGAACAGGCGCTGCAAGTGCTCGCAACGCGCCAGCGCCAGCGCGCTTTGGCCGCCGGCGATGGCAGCGTCAAGCGGCCCGCCGGGCCCGCCGCTGAGCGCAATCAATCCCGCGGTCTCGTCCGCGAGCCAGTCGAGCTTGATGTGCGGGCGTTCCGTCGGCTCGGTGCCGAGATAGGCGCGCGAGCACAGCCGCATCAGGCTCCGATAACCGTCCTCGCGCGCGCCGAGCAGAACCAGCCGCGGAAACCCCTCGCCCATTGTCGTGGTGCGGTTGTCCTGGTCGCCGAAATCGACGGCAAGCGCGCAACCGACGATCGGCTGAATGCCGGCGCTCGCCAGTTTTTCCGAGAATTCGAGCGCGCCGAACATGTTGTCGGTATCGGTGAGCGCCAACGCCGGCTGCCGGTCCTTTTTGGCAAGCTCCGCCAGCCGCGCGATGGTCAGCGCGCCTTCCAAGAGCGAATAGGACGAATGCACGTGCAAGTGCACGAAACCGGGAGTCGCGGCGGTGGCGGGCTTGGCGTCGGGCATGTCGATCTGGCTACGCGCGGATCACGATTTTGCGCCGGGCGAAGATGCGGATCGCAAGCCGCGCTGTCTATCGCCGAGCGCGGCACGGCCATCGCCGCGCACAGAAAGTTTCGCGACAGGAACTCTTGCGCCCGTCTGGCCCTCCCGTCGGATCCGGGCGGCCGTCTGCGGCGCTAGGCAAGGTCCGGACCGCCGGGCCTTCGCTGGCGAAAGCCCGGCTGCACTGGCGCGGAACGCGATGCTCTCACCACGCCGGCGCGATCAGTCCGACCTTGTCAAACGAACCCGAGCACCTGCGCCCACACGGCCACCATGGCCAGGAACAAAGTGATGGACGCCAGCGCTAAAGCCTCCTCGGCAACGGCGCGAACCATGACGTTCTCCCCTGAACAGAAAGGGAACATAGTTCGCTAATTGTTCGCGGGAGTCAAGATGGTCAGTTTGAACTGTGGCAAAAACGATGCTTAAGAGGCTTTTTGGATAGCTCCGCACGCAAATACGTGCCGTCCGGCCAAGGCTGCAAGCCCCGAAAGCGGCCTGCCTTATTCTTCAAACTGACCCACTACCGTCAAGAAGGCGGCTATTGCCTTGACAAAGCATAATCAGACGGTGGTAACCCTCGGTTGAGTGAATCAGACTGTCGCACCTTTAATTGACCATTTACGGTTCTTGACTTATATGTCAATATGGACCCATTGGAAAAGCTTAGTAAGACAGAAAGTGCTTTTCGAGCTTCCACCCTTTCCTGGTGATCCGAACGCCCGGACCGTACTCATGTCAGCGTCCATCAACGAGCTAGTTGTTGGCCCATGGGACGACGGATTGATGGGCAAGCGATGCGCGCGCTTGACAGCTGGCCTCCAGGGTATCGTGCGGGGGGAACCTGTTGAAAGTTTGCATGACTCCGTTTGCGGCCCGAGAGGCCCAGTTGGGTAGATTGGACCCAATAGAAGATTCCGTTTTCGATTTTCGCAGCAGAGAGAAACCTGGATTGCGAGTTTTCTGCCGATTTGCGGAAAGGAATGTGCTTGTAGCATTCGTTTGCGCTCCGCGTTCCGTGAAGGTTTCGTGGTTAGACAAGCTGCCGCTCGGCGATCGGTATTCTAAGCATTGGAAACGTGCTGTCCGTGAGTGCAAAGAACAGTGGTCAATACTCTTTCCGAAGTACGATCCAGTAAGGGGAGATAATCTCAATGACTATCTCACACACGCAACTACTGAAAGAGATCGAGGCGGGTCATGATGGGCCACCTATTCCGCCTGCTAAACTTGCGTACTTTCAGGAGCGGCTGCGCGGGCGCGTTTTTGATTTCATTCTTGGATTGTTTTTGGATGAACAAACCAATGGGCTGACGCAGGCAAAGCTAGCAAGGCGCATCGGAAGAAAAGCGGATGTTGTCAACCGATGGCTTGGGGCACCAAGCAATCTCACCGTAGACACCATTAGTGATTTGTTGGTTGGCATCGCTGCTAGCGAGCCCACTCTTTCTCGTTCCTCGCTTCTGGGGCGGGCACCAGTCAATTTCTCACACTTAGACGAATCTCCGTCCGCGGAAACTATTGATTTGCCGGCACAAGAACAGTGGCAAAGCGCAAGTGCGCTCCAAAGCGCGAGCACCCCTATTAAGCAGATTGCTCCAGAAAGTATGGCCGCTGCCTTATGAAGATAGTTGCCTACGAGACTGCGCGCGTCACTTGTCTATTCCCTCTTGAAGAGGTGTTACCTCTTATTGGAACGGTGGACCGAAGTCATAGTTGATGGAATAAAGAACAAATATAAGTTCTTGAAAGTTCCTGATTTGGCAACAGAAGATGCGGCAAAAAACGGCTACAAATTTGAAAATGGTCAATTCAAGTTTCAGGGTGAGATTTGCCGAATTACCGATTTTGCAATCTACCGCGACGGTTTGGTAATAAATGCAGCTAAGACGGACGTGGCAGAAGCTTTTTTGGACGAGGTAATAGAACTAGCTCAAAAGGAGTTTTCGTTTCGTGATTTTGTCACTCGACCGCGCCGGTACTTTCAAAGTCAGCTTGTTATTGAGCTCTCTAAATCACCTGAAAGGCTTGTTCGCTCTTTAGATCAAATCACTCGTGCCATCTCTAAGCCGTTGGCTGGAATTTATGATGTGGATGTACCGATGCGCCTAGCGCGCATTGATTTCGATTTCGACAAAACCACCAAAACTGTACCAGCGCCAGCGACCGTTCAGCGCTTTATACTAGAGAGACGAGTAGGAGTCTCGTATGATAAAGAACGCTATTTTAGCGCGGCTCCAATGAGGACAGCTGAACACCTCCAAGTCTTAGAGGAAATCGGGGCGCTGATTGAATAACTCTTGCGTCGTTCCCAATTGCTACGCCCTGCACTTTCGGCAATCTCGGCACGTCTCTTGGCACTCAATTTTCAGGCTCGCGCGGCGCCGGCATCACGGCTGCTCATCGACCTGCCCGGCGTTTTCCGTTATCCAATCCACAGCTTCATTTTTGGTGGCAAAGCCCTCGATGCGCCGCTCGTGGCCTTGATGATATCGCACAATAACGTGCCAACCCGTCCCCTCCTTGTTGGGGAACGGCAGCATCACCGGTTCTTCGTTAGCATCCGCCGCCATGGTGCCTCGTCACTTCGCGTAGCCCTGGGACCGCAGCCAGTCGATGCGGCGGGTCCCCTGCAGCCATTCGTCGGCTTCGGCTTTGCTCTTGAAGCCTTTGATGGTGCGAATCTCGACGCCGGGATAATGCGCTTCGATCTCCCAGTCGTCCTCGGCAATGCGCTTGTATTTGAAGGTGACACGAGTTCTTGGCCATGGCACCACTATGCCGAATATCCCCGGCGGTCGCCAGCGCGGATCGCGCGGTGCATCATAGAAACTGCCCACCGCGGCCCGTGGGCGTCAGCCACCGCATCTGGCAAGTGCAAGGGTGGCGGCGATGAGCACGCTGTTGGAACGACTCGCGTCTTGTCGCGTTTGTTTTGACTTAAGCTGTCGTCTTTAGCTGTGGTCTTTAGTTGTCGTCTTGGGGGGCATTAATGCGTAAGGTTTCAGAGTATCAACAGCACGCCGACGAATGCCTGAGAATGGCGGCAAGAATGCAAGATCCGACCCACAAGAGGCAGCTTGAGGAAATGGCGGAAGCGTGGTCCATGCTCGCCAGAGAACGGCAAAAGCAGTTGCAAAGGCACGCGAAGGCCGCGTTGGAATAGCGGTGAATAACGGCGCCGCCGCGGGGAATTTGCGCTAAGATCAGGTTTCGAGGAGTGCACCGCCCGCGCAGGAGCTTCCCGTGGGGTCCATTCTTCCATTCGTACCCAGAGGTGTCTTCGACGACGCCACCACCCGCGTCATGGGCCAGGCGTTCGATGCGGCGTTGCGGGAATTGCACGACACCGGGCAGCCCCATCTCGTCCACGAGGTCATAGCCAAGCGGATCATTGATGCGGCCCGCAAAGGCGAGCGAAGCATGACAAGCTTGCGCGACGTCGCTTTGGCCGCCCTGGGCCAAGACCGGCTGGGGAAGGATTAGGCGCGCCTATAGCGGTATTTAGCGTGTTGATAGCCTTCGGCCGCACGAGCCAGAAGGCTTGGCAACCGCGTAAAATCGAGCGTATCGTCGCTTTGCTGTCGCGTTCTTCCTCTAATTCCTCGTCCCCAAAATCATCCAAGGAGGCACTGATGCGTAAGCTTTCAATGACATTGGCAGTAGCTGCGGTCGCGCTGACGGCAATGGCCGGCATCGCCGGCGCGCAGACCCAGCAGCAGGGAGCGGCGGGCTTCCACGCCATGCTGCGCAACGCAACTCCGCTCCACGAGACAGCCTGTCGCGGATTGCGCGGCGCCTGCCCGCTCGGATGGGTCAGGGTTTGCAATCCGGTCCGCTGCTGGTGCCGTCCCTGCTAAGACGCCGGCTTGGCGCTGATTGACTACGGCATCGAGGGCTTCCGGCACCCGAAATGAGCGCGTTATCGCCGCATTTTCGGGGTTGGTTTGTTGTGCTTTTCAACCACCACCGAAGAGGAGGGTCTGATGGGTAAGCTCGCAATCACTTTGGCCGCCGGGGCGCTGATGCTGGGATCGATCGCGCTCGCCAACGCGCAAACGCAGCAGCCGGGTGCCGCCAGCCTGCAAGGGCAGGCGCAGAACGCGAGTCCGGTCAAGCAAGCGGCCTGCTTTGGCTGGGGCGGCGGCTGCCGGCCCGGCTGGCGCAGGGTCTGCGGCCCCTATCGCTGCTGGTGCCGCGTCTGCTGATCAGCGCGCCGTCGAATGAATGTCAGCGAGGCCGCCCGCGGGCGGCCTCGTGTTTTTTATCTTCCTCATCCTTCGAGGCGCGCCTGCGGCGCGCGCCTCAGGATGACGGAGGGCTCAGCTCAGCTCCACCACCGCGCCGTCGCGAATGGTCACGCGCCGGTCCATCTGCGCGGCAATGTCGAGATTGTGGGTGGCGACGATAGCGGCGAGGCCTGAGGCGCGGACCAATTGCCCGAGCGTGGCAAAGACGCGGTCGGCGGTGCGCGTGTCGAGATTGCCGGTCGGCTCGTCCGCCAACAGAATGCGCGGCGCATTGGCGACCGCCCGGGCGATGGCGACACGCTGCTGCTCGCCGCCCGACAGTTCCGCCGGCCGGTGCGTCAGGCGCTCCTTGAGCCCGAGATAGGACAGGAGCTCGGTCGCGCGCGTGGACGCCTCCTTGCGGCTCAGCCCGCGGATCATCTGCGGCAGCATCACGTTCTCGACCGCGGAAAATTCCGGCAGCAGATGGTGGAATTGATAGACGAAGCCGATATCGGCGCGCCGGATGCGGGTGCGCGCAATGTCGGTCATGTGCGAGGTGGCGACCGAGTTCGATATAGACCTCGCCGGCGTCGGCGTGCTCCAGCAGCCCGGCGATGTGCAGCAGCGTCGATTTCCCGGCGCCCGACGGCGCCACCAGCGCCACCGACTGCCCGGGCCAGACCGCAAGCTCGACGCCTTTGAGAATATCGAGCGTGGTATCGCCCTGGCGAAACCGCCGGGTGATCTCATGCAGGAACACGATCGGGTGGTTGTCGTCGGCGGTGGTCGACGGCGCAGGCCCCGTTATGGTGGTGGTGTCGTCCATTGCGTGGGATCACTCGTAACGCAAGGCTTCGACCGGATCGAGCCGCGCCGCGCGCCAGGACGGGTAGAGCGTCGCCAACAGCGACAGCCCCAGCGCCATGATCACAACCGCCAGGGTTTCGCCGGCATTCATGTCGGCCGGCAGCCGTGACAGGAAGTAAAGCTCGGGCGAGAACAGCTCGGTATTGGTGAGCCACGACAGAAAGTGCCGGATCGATTCGATGTTCAGGCAGATGATGGTACCGAGCAGGAATCCGACCACCGTGCCGACCACGCCGATGGCGGCGCCGGTGATGAGAAAGATGCGCATGATCGCGCCTTGCGTCGCGCCCATGGTGCGCAGGATGGCGATGTCGCTGCCTTTGTCCTTCACCAGCATGATCAGGCCGGAGACGATGTTGAGCGCCGCCACCAGCACAATCAGCGTCAGGATCAGAAACATCACGTTGCGCTCGACCTGCAGCGCGTTGAAGAAGGTGGCGTTCCTCTGGCGCCAATCAATCATGTAGATCGGCCGCGCCGCGGCTTCGGTGACGAGCTGCCGGTAACGGTCGACCCGATCCGGATCGTCGGTATAGATCTCGATCGCGGTGACGTCACCCGCGCGATTGAAATAGGCCTGCGCCTCGGTCAGCGGCATGAAGACGAAGGCGGCGTCGTATTCGGACATGCCGATCTCGAACACGGCCGCGATCTTGTAGGCTTTGATGCGCGGCGTCGTGCCCATCGGCGTCACCGCGCCGCGCGGCGCCACCAGCGTGAGGTTGTCGCCGGCGCGCAGCGAAAGCTGCTCGGCGAGCCGGCTGCCGATGGCGATGCCCTGGCCTTCGTCGAAACCGTCGAGCGTGCCCTGCTTGATGTTCCTCGCGATTGAGGACAGTCGTGCCAGATCGCCGGCGCGAATACCGCGCACTAGGACGCCAGAGGCATTGAACGGCGACGACGCCAGCGCCTGCCCTTCGACGATCGGCGCCGCCAGCAGCACGCCGGGCACTTTGCCGACACGGTCGGCAACCGCCTGCCAATCGGTGAGCGGGGATTCGAGCGGCTGGATCAGCAGATGGCCGTTGAGGCCGAGGATCTTTTCCAAAAGTTCCTGGCGGAACCCATTCATCACCGCCATGACGATGATCAGCGTCGCCACGCCGAGCATGATGCCGAGAAAGGAGAACCCGGCAATGACCGAGATGAATCCTTCCCTGCGCCGCGCACGCAGGTAGCGCAGCGATAGCATCCACTCGAAAGGCGCGAAGGGATGAGTGCCGGTAGGCTCTCGCATTAAGGTCTGGTCCCCGCAAGAACCGAGTTTCACATGATTTTGGCGGTTTCAAGCCGCCAAACATTGCGTCGCGACACGGCGACGCACAGCTTTACGCGCTTAGAGCACAATCGCGTAAGATCGCATCGATTGGCGCTCTAAGATTTTGGCTGAGCATGATCTTTTCGGTGAGCCGGCGCCCACATTTCCGGATCATGCCAGCCGGACCAGCGCGTCCGCGGGCGTCATGAGTTCCCGCGTGCCATCGAACCGGCGCTTGACCTCGACTTTGCCTTCGGCGAGCCCCCGCGGCCCCACGAGGATTTGCCAGGGAATACCGATGAGGTCGGCGGTGGCGAATTTCGAGCCGGGCCGTTCGTCGAGATCGTGATAGAGCGTGTCGATGCCTTTGGCCGTGAGCGCCGCATAGAGCTTTTCGCAAGCGGCGTCGGTGTCGCTCGCGCCTTGCTTGAGATTGAGGATCGCGACTTTGAACGGCGCGACGGGCTCCGGCCAGCGGATGCCCGCCTCGTCGTGGAAAACCTCGATCAGGGCGGCGACCAGCCGGGTCGGTCCGATACCGTAAGAGCCCATATGCACCGGCCGCTCAATACCGTCGGGACCAGCCACGAGCGCCTTCATCGGCTCGGAATATTTGGTGCCGAAATAGAAGACCTGACCGACTTCGATGCCGCGCGCCGAGATCTGCTTTTCCGCGGGCATTTTGGCAAAGACCGCGGCGTCGTGCTTGTCCGAGGTCGCCGCATAAAGCCCGGTCCATTTGTCGACAATCGCCTGCAAGCCGGAGACGCTGTCGAAATCCACGTCCGGCCCGGGGACCGTGAAATCGAGGTAATCGCGGTGGCAGAACACTTCGCTTTCGCCGGTGTCGGCGAGCACGATAAACTCGTGGGAGAGATCGCCGCCGATCGGTCCGCTTTCCGCCGCCATCGGGATCGACTGCAAGCCCATGCGCGCGAAGGTGCGCAGGTAAGCCACGAACATGCGGTTGTAGGCGTGTTTGGCGCCGGCAAAATCCACATCGAACGAATAGGCGTCCTTCATCAGGAACTCGCGCCCGCGCATCAGCCCGAAGCGCGGCCGCACCTCGTCGCGGAACTTCCACTGCAGGTGATAGAGGTTGAGCGGCAGGTCCTTGTAGGAGCGGACATAGGCGCGAAAAATCTCGGTGATCATCTCCTCATTGGTCGGGCCGTAGAGCATCTCGCGCTCGTGCCGGTCCTTGATGCGCAGCATCTCCTTGCCATAGTCGTCGTACCGACCGCTCTCGCGCCAGAGCTCCGCCGATTGAATGGTCGGCATCAACAGCTCGATGGCGCCGGAGCGGTTCTGCTCCTCGCGCACGATGCGGCATACTTTGTCGAGCACGCGGAGCCCGAGGGGCAGAAAGGCATAGATGCCGGCCGCCTCCTGGCGGATCATGCCAGCGCGCAGCATCAGGCGGTGGGAAGCGATCTCAGCTTCCTTGGGCGTTTCTCGCAGGATGGGCAGGAAGTAGCGGGAAAGGCGCATGAAATCTCGATGTGATGGGAGAAACCGCTATCGCCTCGGCAGTGAATCCGCAACCCTGCCGGAATTGCAAGGGATGCCGATTTAAGCATCGGGTTCCCCAAAAAGCGGCCGCCTTAAATTTTTTTGTCACCCAACCTCGGTAAGATGATGACATTGGATCGAAGATCGAGTACGAACACTGTGCGCTTCTCCCGGAGCCTAATACCTTTTTGGCATCCAGGAGAGGGCGGTCCAAGTCTTGGGAGGATGGTCCAACGGCGCGATATCAACGCTGCCGCCACGCTGACGAGCCAAAATCGCGAGAGTAAGGGGCGCGGATCAAGGATCAGGTGAAGATTTTACGGCAGGGCCTTGGCCCTGCTGTTTTTTTGTGCGCTTGCGTAGGCAGATGGACCCGTGGGCAATAGCCCCGCGTCTTGGCTCGATCGATCAGTGCGTCCCGAAGGGCCGTAGCAAGCCTTCAAGCGTGACCAGCCGGTTGACGTAAACCACGTAGCAGGCGGCGAAGATCACGATCGAGACCACCGTCGTCCATAACAGCTTCCGTCTTAAATTCGGGATTGCCGGAGCGCCGGGATCGGTGCCGGGCGCGACATCCCCGTGTTCGTGCTGGCTGCGGATGCCCCATGGCAGCACCGCGAACAGCACCACCCACCAGATCAGGAAAAAAATGGCGAATGCGGTAGTGACTGGCATGGTGTCTCTTTAGCGGCGCGTGATCTTTTCCGGATCATGCACTAGGCCTGCTCAAGCTCGACCAAAGTGCCGGAAAAATCCTTCGGATGCAGGAAAAGGACCGGCTTGCCGTGGGCACCGATGCGGGGCTCGCCGTCGCCGAGGACCCGCGCGCCGGAGGCCTTGAGCGTATCGCGGGCGGCGCGGATATCCTCGACCTCATAGCAGACATGATGCATGCCGCCGTCGGGATTACGCTCGAGAAATTTGGCGATCGGCGAGCCCTCGCCGAGCGGCTCTAGCAGCTCGATCTTGGTGTTGGGCAGGTTGATGAAGACCGTGGTCACGCCGTGGTCGGGCTGCGGCACCGCGGCAGAAACCTCGGCGCCGAGGACATCCCGATACAGGGCCGCCGCCTTGTCGATGTCGCGCACTGCGATCGCCACATGGTTGAGCCTGCCGATCATCGCCTCGCCTCCTGCCGCCAACGGGCCAATCTAGCCTAATCCGGCATCCTATCAGCCTGCCGCTTAGCGGCCGAACTTTGCTTTCAGTTGATCCCGGATCGGCGCCAGGATGCTGGTCTTCTGTGTTTCGGCACCGGCGAGAATGTCCTGCACAATGTCCTTCGGCGACCGCCCGCTCCAGCCCGCGTCACGGAAATAGACGTTGGCGGCCTGGCCGACGACGTAGCTGCTCCAGGCCGCAGCGAGACCCTGCGGCACGGCGGTGAGCACGGTGCTGGTGCCGAAGGTGACCGCTCGCAACAGGTCGGCGGCAAGGTGCAGGCCATACTCGGCCGCAGCCATCAGTCCCCAGGCCCGCAAGATTTCCAAAACCATGCTTTGCGCATTCTTCAGCGAAAAGTCGGTGCCGTAGATCGCGCCGATGCGTTGCACCATCAGCGCGTCGGTCGCCATGCCGGTGAGCACGTCGAACACCGGCACCGGATTGGCGCCCACCACCAGCGCCTTGCCCAGCATGAAATAATAGATCAGCCGTGTGACTTCCCTGCCCCGCACCTGCTGTTTCAGTTGTTTGATCTGCTCGCTCACATCGGTGGCAAACAGGCTGGCGTTGAGCGCGATAATCGCCTTGCCCTCGCGGTCGAGGACTTCGAGCATGCGCGCTTCCAAAAGATCGATTTTGGATTTCGGCTGGAACCGCACGATTTCAATCGTGCCGTCGGCCTTGTGGATTTCTCGCTCGGCCTCGCGCGGCGCAGCGGCGGCGAAGACGATGTCGTCGGCGCCAAGCCGGTGGCCGACCTTGCGCAGGATCGACTCGGAGATCTCCTTGATCTGCGCCGGTCCGTATAAATCCGCTTTGTTGATGACCAGAAGCACCGGCTTGTGCAGATCGCACAGCTGCTGCAGCGCGTCGAGCTCGACCCGGTTGAGATCGCCGTCGGCGACGAACAAAACCAGGTCGGTATAGCGAACAGTTTCCTCGGCCAGCTTTCCCCGCAGTTCGCCGGCCGCTTCGTTGATGCCCGGCGTATCGACCAGGACCAGCTTGGTGTTCTTAAAGCCAGCCTTGGCGACTTTGTCGGTGGAGCCGTGCTCGGCGGAAACGGCGAAGATCTTTTCGCCGGCGAGCGCGTTGAGCAGCGCGCTCTTGCCCGACCCGACTTCGCCGAAGGCGGCAATCTCGACGCGGCCGTTCTCGAGCTTCACGGCGAACGCGTCGATGTCATGCATCTCCTTCTCAACGCTCGCCCGCTCTTGCGGACGCAGCCGCGAGTCGGCGGACAGCTGGCGCAGCGCTTCGATCGTATCGGGCAATACGGATTGATCTTGCATCAGATCGGCAATCCTCGACTAGGTCACGGCTTCAAATTGCAGCGTCCGTCCCGGGCTCGGCCCGATGACGCGGTTGATGAGGTTCGTCAGGGCGGCGACGTCGCTCGACGGCCGGCGCAATTCAATCCGCACCGCGCCGCGGGCGTCTTCGATCTCGCGCGTGACCGGAACGGGCGCGCCGGCAACCGCCACGACGTGGCCGGGAGGAAAGCCGGCCGGCATCTTGGCGCGGATCGACACCAGAATGGCGTCGCGATCAGTGGCGTTGAATTGGTCGGTCTTGTTCAAAACCACGTAGACCGGCTTCCCGCCGGCAGCGAAGCGTTTGACGGCCGCCACTTCGGGGGCGCGCAAATCTTGATCGACGACGAACAGGACACCGTCGCTCCGCGCCGCGTTCGCGACCAAAGCGGCGATATGCGGCTCGTCGCCGTCGATCGGTCCGGCGTCGACCAAGCGAATAATGTCGCCAGTGTCGGACGAAGGCTCGCCGCCTGCCTCGGCGAGAACCCCGATTAACGCCGTCTTTCCGGTATAGGCCGGACCGGTGACGATGAGCGTCGCTCGCGCCGGACCGACGGCACGCTCCGGCTCGGCCTGCACTGACGCCGGCAAACTCGCGCGTTCGATCGGGTGGCGCAACGCGGGCCGGCTTTCAGCCGCCCATTTGTTGGAGAGTTCTTTCGCCCGCTTGCTGACGATCTCGTCGGGCAGCGGCCGTGCTAGCTCCACGCGCTGGGCGACAAGTTTTGCCGGGGACGATAGGCGGCGCAAACGCAGCCAGGCCACCATCCCGACGACAACGAAGAACAGCAACAGGAACGCGCCATACGCGGCGGCGATGTAGGGATTCTTCAGCGTATCGAAGGTCAGGGCGATGTTCGATATCAGCCAGACGCCGAAGAACAACACGGCACCGGCCAGCACGCCGACCAGAAGGCGGATCAGAACCTCCGGCTTGCCGGCAAACAGCAGCAGAGGAGTAAACCACTTGAACATCGTTTCGGCCGATCTTCAATTTCACTAAACATATGAACGGTTTGCGTCTCGGACAATGCGGCCGGCGGAGTCACACGAGCAAGAGTTCACACGACCAAGACGTGGACGTGGCAGATCGGCTTCTTGTTCCAGCGCTCGGCCAGCGCCCCGCGCACCGCGCGCCGGACCGCCTCGGCGACTTCGTTGGGATCGCGTCGCCGCGGCTTCGGCAGCGCTTCGAACGCCTCTTCGATGGCGTCGCCGACGATCTCATCCATGCGCCGGCCGGCGGCATCGGTCTCGGGAATGCCGATTAGCTCGATCTCGGGATCGGCGACGAGCACGCCCTTGTCGCTCAACGCCAACGCCACTGAGGCCATGCCGGCGAAAGCGAGCCGCCGGCGTGATGTGACCGTGCGGGCCTCAGCCTCGACCAATAGCGCGCCGTCCTTGTAGAGGCGGCCGGAGGGAATTTCGTCGATGATCTCCGCCGCCCCCGGTGCCAAGCGTACGAGATCGCCATCGCGGCAGACGATCACCTGCGGAACGCCAGCGGCGCGCGCGAGCTTGGCGTGCTCGGCAAGGTGCAGCGCTTCGCCATGCGCGGGAATAAGGATCTGCGGTCTGACCCAGCCGATCATGTCGCGAAGCTCGTCACGCCGCGGGTGGCCGGACACGTGCACCAGGCGGCTGCGGTCGGTAATGACCTCGATGCCCTGCGTCACCAAGCCGTTGATTACGCGGTCGACCGCCTTCTCGTTGCCGGGAATGGCGCGCGAAGAGAAGATCACGCGGTCGCCGCGCGTGAGCGTCACTTCGGGATGCTCGTCCTGGGCGATGCGCGAGAGCGCGGCGCGCGGCTCGCCCTGGCTGCCGGTGCATAGCGCCAAAACCTTGTCGGGCGGCAGATAGCCGTAGCTCTCGGCCGGGCGGAAATCCTGCACGCCGTCGAGATAGCCGGTTTCGCGCGCGACCTGCACCACCCGCTCCATGGCGCGACCGACCACGACGACTTCGCGCTCGGCGGCGCGCGCGGCATCGGCCACCGCGCGGATTCGGTCGACATGAGAGGCAAACGTCGTCACCGCCACGCGCGCCGGAGCGGTGCGGACGAGTTCGGCCAGCGTCTTGGCGACGTCCGCCTCCGAGGGAGAGCGGCCGTCGCGCACGGCGTTGGTGGAATCGCCGACAAGCGCCAGCACGCCGGCGTCGCCAAGCGCGGTGAGCTTTGCCGCGTCGGTCTTGGAGCCGACCAGCGGCGTGAGGTCGATCTTCCAGTCGCCGGTGTGCAGTATGGTGCCGAGCGGGGTGCGGATCGCGAGCGCGTTGGATTCCGGGATCGAGTGGGCGACGCTGATGAAGTCGACGGCGAACGGACCGAGATCGAGATGCCCGCCGAGCGGCACGACGTTGACCGGAATTTGCGGCGCGCGGGGCTCGGACAGCCGCCGCGCCTCGAACAAGGCGGCCGTAAACGGCGTGGCGTAAAGCGGCACGTTCAATCGCGGCCACAGGTCGATGAGCGCGCCCATATGGTCTTCGTGCGCATGGGTGAGCACGAGCCCGACAATGTTGCGCCGCTCCTCGATGAGATAGCGGATGTCCGGCAAGATGAGATCGACGCCGGGCAAGTGCTCCTCGGCAGCGAAGGAAACCCCGCAATCGACGATGAGCCATTGGCGCCGCCGGCCCTCGCCAAAGCCATAGATCGAGAGATTCATCCCGATCTCGCCGATGCCACCCAGCGGCGCGAACACAAGCTCATCGACCGGACTAACCATTGATCAGCCTTGCCGGCCGGGCATCTTCCAGCCCCGACGGCGGCTAAACGGGAATACGTCGCCCGCCGATATTTTCTCCAGGGTACCGCCGGAAAGCTCAAGCACCAGGCGGCCGGACCGATCGAGCCCGACGAAGCGGCCGATTTTTTCGCCGTTGCCGTTGCGCACGCGGATCGGCTCACCGAGGCCCTGCGCGGCGGAGAGCCAGCCGCCAAGAATGGCGGTAAAGCCCTCGCCGCGGCCCCACTGCGTGATACGCCCGCACATCGCCGCCGACAGCCGCATGAATAACCGCTGCGGCGTAACGTCGGCGCCGTGCGCACGCAGATCGGTCGCGGGAAACAGGACCGCCTGCTCGCCGAAGGGGGTGGCATGCGCCGGTGCCGGCTTCGTGTCGGGCGGAGGCTCGGACGCCACCGGCGGATGGTGCGCGCAATTCACGCCGATGCCGATCACGACGGTCAGGGTGTTGCCAGCGCCGATCTCTCCCTCGATCAGAATGCCGGCGCATTTCGCGCCGGCCAGCAACAGGTCGTTCGGCCATTTGAAAGAAAGCTGCGGCCCGAGCGCGGGCGCTTCGGCGACGATCGCGTCACGCAGCGCCAACGCGGCGACGAACGCGAGTTCGGGCGCGTGCTCGAACGGCGATGGGTCGCTGAGCAACAGGCTGGCGTAAAGATTTCCCGGCGGCGAATTCCAGGACCGACCGAGGCGGCCGCGGCCCGCGGTCTGCGCTTCGGCGGTGATCCACAGCGGTCCGCGTTCGCCGCCCCGGGCGCGGGTGCCGGCTTCCGCGTTGGTCGAGCCGATCATCCCCAGCGCCACAAGCCCTACGCCGGCCTCGATCGCGATCGGATCAAGCTGCATTAGAGCATGATCCGGAAAAGTGGCAGCCGGTTTTCCGAAAGGATCATGCTCCACCAAGATGATAGAGCGCCAATCGATTCAATATGAAACGATTGCGCTCTAGAACAGCGAATGGGCGGCGGCGCTGGCGACGCCGACGAGCGGCCCCGGGTAGAGGAAGAACAAAATGTTGAACAGGCCGCAAACCGCTAGCACCACCTTGAGCTCATAGGGCATGCCAGCAAACCCTTCGGCCGGCTCGTCAAAATACATGGTCTTCACGATCGCCAAATAGTAATAAGCGCCGACCGCGCTCGCCAGTACGCCGATCACGGCGAGCACATAGAGACCGGCTTTGATCGCGGCGAGAAAGACATAGAATTTGGCGAAGAAGCCGGCGAGCGGCGGCACGCCGGCCATCGAGAACAACAGCATCGCCAGAAAAAACGCCATGGTCGGGCTGGTGCGGGCGAGCCCCGCGAGCTGGTCGATCGATTCCACCATCCCCCCGCTTCGCCGCATCGACAGGATCACGGCGAATACGCCGAGCGTCATGGTGATGTAGATCGCCATGTAGACGAGGACGCCCTGGACGCCTTCGGAGGTGCCGGCGGCCAGGCCGACTAGCGCAAAGCCCATATGGCCGATCGACGAATAGGCCATCAGCCGCTTGATGTTGCGCTGACCGATCGCGGCGAACGAGCCGAGCAGCATCGAGGCGAGGGCGACGAACGCGACGATCTCCTGCCATTGCGCAGTGATGCCGGGAAAGGCGGTGACGGCAGCCCGCACGAACATGGCGATGCCGGCCACTTTCGGCGCCGCGGCGAAAAACGCCGTGATCGGCGTCGGGGCGCCTTCATAGACGTCCGGCGTCCACATATGAAACGGAACCGCCGAAACCTTGAAGCAGAAGCCGGCGAAGAGAAAGACGAGGCCGAAAATCAATCCGCTGCCGGCGTCCGCTGCCGATTGCGCGATACCGGCAAAACTCACGGTGCCGGTGAAGCCATAGACCAGCGAGGCGCCGTAGAGCAGCATTCCCGACGACAGCGCCCCAAGTACGAAATATTTGAGGCCCGCTTCCGTCGACCGCAGCGACGAGCGATGGCTCGCGGCCACCACGTAGAGCGGCAGGCTCATCAGTTCGAGGCCGAGATAGAGGGCGATCAGGTCGGCGGCCGAGATCAGCATCAGCATGCCGAGCGTCGACAGCACGATCAGCACGGAATATTCGAACCGCTGCTCGCGGGCGCGCTTGTCGTAATCGATCGACATCAGGATCGCGGCGGCCGAGCCGGCAACAGCCAGGATTTTCAGAAAGCGGGCGAAGTCGTCGACCACGAAGCTGCCGTTGAAAGTGACAAGCTTGCCTTCGGGCAGCAGCAGCACGATGACGCCGGCGATCACCAGCAGCACGATCGAGGCGACGTCGATCAGGACCAGGGTGCCTTCGCCGCGGAAGACGCCGAGCATCAGCAGCGCCATGGCGCCGATGCCGAGCACGATTTCGGGCAGCAGCGGGACGAGGCCGGTCATGGTCACAACCGCGTTCATCATCTTACCTCGTCAGCGCCGCCGCTTGCACGCTTGAGACCGCATGCTGGAAGTTGTCGATCAGCTGCGTCACCGAAACGGCCGAAATATCGAGTACCGGCTTGGGATAGATGCCGAACACGATGGTCAGGATCACCAGCGGCGCCAGGATCGCCATCTCGCGCCAGCCGATATCCTTGATATTGAACAGGCTCGGCTTTTCCAGCTTGCCAAAGATCACTTTGCGGTAAAGCCACAGCGCGTAGGCAGCCGACAGGATGGTGCCGAGCGTCGCTAGCGTCGCCACCCAATTGTTGACCCGGAAGGTGCCGATAAGGGTCAGGAATTCACCGATGAAACCCGAGGTACCCGGCAGCCCGATATTGGCCAAGGTGAACACCATGAAAGCGAAGGCGTAGATCGGCATGCGGTTGACGAGCCCGCCATAGGCCGCGATCTCGCGCGTGTGCATGCGGTCGTAGATGACGCCGACGCAAAGGAACAAAGCGGCGGAAACAATGCCGTGCGAGATCATCTGGAAAATGCCGCCAGCGACCCCCTGCGCCGTCATCGCGAACAGTCCCATGGTGACAAAGCCCATATGCGCTACAGAAGAATAGGCGATGAGCTTTTTCACATCCTCCTGCATCAAGGCGACCAGCGAGGTGTAGACGATGGCAATGACCGACAGCGCGTAAATGAGCGGCGCCAAGTCAACGGAGGCTTGCGGAAACATCGGCAGCGAAAAGCGCAGGAAGCCGTAACCGCCCATCTTGAGCAGGATGGCGGCGAGAATGACGGAGCCGGCGGTCGGCGCCTCGACATGCGCGTCGGGAAGCCAGGTGTGGACCGGCCACATCGGCATCTTGACCGCGAAGGAGGCGAGGAACGCGAACCATGCCCAGGTCTGCAAGCCGCGCGGGAACGCATGATGCAACAGCGTCGGGATGTCGGTGGTGCCGGCTTCCCAATACATCGCCATGATGGCGAGCAGCATCAGCACCGAGCCGGCGAACGTGTAGAGAAAGAACTTGAAGCTCGCATAGACCCGGCGCGGGCCGCCCCAAACGCCGATGATCAGGAACATCGGGATCAGACCGCCCTCGAAGAACAGATAGAACAGCACCAGATCCAGCGCGCAAAAAGTGCCGACCATCAACGTCTCGAGCACCAGGAAGGCGATCATGTATTCGCGCACCCGGCGCTGGATCGAAGTCCAGCTTGCCAGGATCGAGATCGGCATCAATGCGGTGGTCAAAATCACGAACGGCAGCGAGATGCCGTCGACGCCCATGGAATAATTGATGGCGCCGCCGAGCCACGGCCGCTTTTCCAGGAACTGGAAGTCGGCGGAGCCGGGATCAAACCGCCAGACCAGAATGAGCGAGACCGCAAAGGTGACGAGCGTGGTCCACAGCGCGACCCAGCGCGCGTTACTCACGCTCGCTTCGTCGTCGCGCAGGAAGGCGATGAAAATCGCGCCGGCGATCGGGAGGAAGGTGACGACGGAAAGGATCGGCCAGCTCGTCATCAATGCGCCCCTGCGAACATGAACCAGGTGATGAACGCGGCCACGCCGATCAGCATGGCGAAGGCGTAGTGATAGAGATAGCCAGTCTGCAGCCGGACGACGTTGCGAGTGACGTCGAGCACGAGCGCGGAGACGCCGTCGGGCCCGAAGCCGTCGATGATAAAGCCGTCACCCCCTTTCCACAGCAGGCGGCCAAGCCACATCGTCGGACGAACAAAAATGACGTCGTAGATCTTGTCGAAATACCAGGCGTTGAGCAGGAAGCGGTAGAGCACGCCTTGATCGCGCGCCAGCGCCGCGGGGATATCGGGCCGGCGGATGTAGAATTGCCAGGCCACGAGGAAGCCGCCGATCATCATTATTGTTGGCGCCAGCGAGACCGCGAGCGGCAGCTGCTCCATATCCTCCAGCACGTGATTATTCGATCCGAACATCAGCGAGTTGCGGAAAAACTCTTCCGCGCCTTGGCCCTCGAAAAAGTGCAGGAACGGCCAGCCTGCCCCAATGCATCCGATCGCCAGGACCGCAAGCGGTATCAGCATCACCTTGGAGCTTTCATGCGCCGCCTCATAATGATGACGATCGTACGGCTCGCCGTGGAAGGTCTTGAAGATGAGCCGCCAGGAATAGAACGAAGTCAGCGCCGCGGCGGCGACCGTCATGACGAAGCCGTAGCTTGCGGCCAAACCCTTGACCGTGTCGTCGGCGTCGATGATCGCGTCCTTCGAGAAATAGCCGGCAGTGAACGGAAACCCGGTCAGCGCCAAAGTACCGATCAGCATCATCGCGTAGGTGAAGGGAATTTTGCGCCACAGCCCGCCCATTTTGCGGATGTCCTGCTCGTGATGCATGGCGAGGATCACCGAGCCGGAGCCGAGGAACAGCAGGGCCTTGAAAAAGGCGTGGGTAAACAGGTGGAACATGCCGATCGAATAGGCCCCGACCCCCATGGCGACGAACATGTAGCCGAGCTGCGAGCAGGTCGAGTAGGCGATGATGCGTTTGATGTCGTTCTGCACGAGCGCGATCGAAGCGGCGAAGATGGCGGTCGTGGCGCCAATGAAGGTGACGAAAGCCTGCGCGTTCGGCGCCAGCTCAAACAGCGGCGAAAGCCGCGCCACCATGAACACGCCGGCGGTCACCATGGTGGCGGCGTGGATGAGCGCCGACACCGGGGTCGGCCCCTCCATGGCGTCCGGAAGCCAGGTGTGCAGCAAAAACTGCGCCGATTTGCCCATGGCGCCCATGAACAAGAGCAGACAGATGACAGTCAGCGCATCGGCATTGAAGCCGAGATAGTGGAAGTTCTTGCCGACCAGGTCGGGCGCTTGCGCGAAGATGGTGTCGAAATTGATCGAGCCGGTGAGCAGGAACACGGCGAATATTCCCAGCGAGAAGCCGAAATCGCCGACCCGATTGACGAGAAACGCCTTGATCGCCGCCGCATTGGCTTCGGGCTTGTGAAACCAGAAGCCGATGAGCAGATAGCTCGCAAGCCCGACGCCTTCCCAGCCGAAGAACAATTGGGCGAGATTATCGGCGGTCACCAGCATCAGCATGGCGAAGGTGAAGAACGACAGGTAGGAGAAAAAGCGCGGCTTATGCGGATCGTCGGCCATGTAGCCGATCGAATAGAGATGCACGAGCGCGGAGACGGTGGTCACCACCACCAGCATGACGGCGGTGAGCGGGTCGATGCGCAGCGCCCAATCGACCTTGAGATCGCCGGAAGTGATGAAGTTGAACAGCGGCACCCGCGCGTCATGGCCGTTAAGGCCGACATCGACAAAGGCGAAGCAGGAGAGCACCCAGGAAATGCCGAGCAGCGTCGTGGTGATCAGTTCGGCGGCCCGCGAGCCGGCGGTCGGTTCCGCGACCTCATCCTTCTCCAGGCTCGGGTGATCGATTTCGGCATGCGCCGATTGCGGCAGCGGCGCGCCGTGAATGGGGTGCTCGGGCACGAGCGGAGCGGCATGATCGTCGTGCGGCGGCGGCGGATCTTCGCCGGGATGCCGGCTGTGGGCGCCGACAAGCGTGATCACGCCGGCGATGACAGCGCCTAGAAGCGGCAGAAAGACGATGGCTTCGTACATGCCGCACTAGCCTTTCATCAAATTCACGTCTTCAACCGCGATAGAGCCGCGGTTACGGTAATAGGCCACCAGGATCGCAAGCCCGATCGCGGCTTCCGCCGCCGCGACGGTGAGCACGATCAGCGCGTAGACCTGGCCGACAATGTCGCCGAGGAAAGCGGAGAACGCGACCAGATTGATGTTGACGGCGAGCAGAATGAGCTCGATCGACATCAGAATGACAATGACGTTCTTGCGGTTGAGAAAGATGCCGAAAATCCCGAGCGTGAACAGGATCGCCGCAACCGAAAGATAATGTCCGAGCCCGATGGTCATGGCAGCCCCTGCCCCGACTTCACCTTGACGACGTCGATGGCGCTCGATCGCCGCCGCGCCATCTGCTGGGCGATGCTCTGCCGTTTGACGTTCGGCCGGTGATGCAGCGTCAGCACGATGGCGCCGATCATGGCGACGAGCAGGATGACGCCGGCCGCCTCGAAGAAGTAGACGTAACGGGTATAGAGCACGAGGCCGAGCGCCTGCGTGTTGCTGATATCGGCGGCCGAAGGAATCGGCGCAGTGATCGCCTTTGGCACGCCGGGATTTATCGCCCAAGCCCCGACAATGAAGAGAAGCTCGATCAACAGGATGATGCCGACCGTAGCGCCTATCGGCAGGTAGTTGAGGAACCCGTCGCGCAGCTCGGAAAAATCGACGTCGAGCATCATCACCACGAACAGAAACAGCACGGCGACGGCACCGACATAGACCACGATGAGGATCATGGCGAGGAACTCCGCGCCCAGGAGCACGAACAGGCCGGCAGCGTTGACGAAGGCGAGAATGAGAAACAGCACCGAATGCACCGGGTTCTTGGCGACGATCACCATGATCGCCGAGGCGATGCATACGGCGGCAAAGAGATAAAAGAAGATCGCTTGCAGTATCATTGGCGCGGCGTCTCAGCGATACGGCGCGTCGAGTTCGATGGCCTTGGCGAGTTCGCGCTCCCAGCGGTCACCGTTGGCCAAAAGACGCTCCTTGTCGTAGTAAAGCTCCTCGCGCGTTTCGGCGGCGAATTCGAAGTTTGGACCCTCGACGATGGCATCGACCGGGCAGGCTTCCTGGCACAGCCCGCAATAGATGCATTTGACCATGTCGATGTCGTAGCGGGTGGTGCGACGGGTGCCGTCGTTTCGCCGCGGGCCCGCTTCGATGGTGATGGCCTGCGCCGGGCAGATCGCCTCGCACAGCTTGCAGGCGATGCAGCGCTCTTCGCCGTTCGGATAGCGCCGCAGCGCGTGCTCGCCGCGGAAGCGCGGCGACAGCGAGCCCTTCTCGAACGGATAATTGAGCGTCGCCTTCGGCTTGAAGAAGTAGCGCATCGACAGGAAAAAAGCCTGCACGAACTCCTTCAGGAAAATCTGACGCGCGGCCTGATCTAAGCTCATGTCAGCCTCTGATGATCTCGAGGACACCGGCGACGATCGCGACCATAGCGAGCGAGATCGGCAGGAAGACTTTCCAGCCGAGCCGCATCAGCTGGTCATAGCGGTAGCGCGGCACGAACGCCTTCACCATGGCGAACATGAAGAACATGAAGCTGGCCTTGAGCACGAACCAGATCAGGCCCGGGATCCAGGTGAACGGCGGCACCGGGAACGGCGGCAGCCAGCCGCCGAGGAACAGGATCGTGGCCATGGCGCACATGCTGGCGATCGCGACATATTCGCCGAGCATGAACATCATGTACGGCGTCGAGCCGTATTCGACCATGTAACCGGCGACCAGTTCGGATTCCGCCTCGACCAAATCGAACGGCGGGCGGTTGGTTTCGGCAAGCGCGGAAATGAAGAAGACCACAAACATCGGCAAGAGCGGCAGCCAGTACCAGCCGAGAAAACCCCACGCGCTGTTCTGCGCCTCGACAATGGCGCTAAGATTGAGCGAGCCGACGCAGAGCAGCACGGTGATGAACACAAATCCGATCGAGACCTCGTAGGACACCATCTGCGCCGCCGAGCGCAGCGCCGCCAGGAACGGATATTTCGAGTTTGACGCCCAGCCAGCCATGATCACGCCATAGACCATGAGCGAGGAAATGGCGAAGATGTAGAGCACGCCGACATTGATGTTGGCGATCACCATGCCGGCGCTGATCGGGATCACCGCCCAGGCAGCGAGCGCCAGCGTGCAGGTGACGAGCGGCGCCAGCAGGAATACGCCTTTGTTGGCGCCGGCCGGGATCACCGGTTCCTTGAGCACGAATTTCAACAGATCGGCAAACGACTGCAGCAGCCCCCACGGGCCGACCACGTTCGGGCCGCGCCGGATCTGCACCGCCGCCCAGATTTTTCTGTCGGCGTAGAGCACATAGGCGATGGCGATGAGCAGGACCACAAGCAGCAGCACGCTTTCGGCGACCATGATCACCAAAGGCCAGATGTAATCGGACCAGAACGCCGCCATCGTCTCGGTCCCTATTCTGCCGCCGTCATTGCCGTGCGCCCGGCGGCAATGGCGGAACACTCCGCCATGACCGCCGAACAGCGCGCGATCGGATTGGTGAAGTAAAAATCCTCGATCACCGAGCGAAACGGCGCCTTGTCCGTCGTGCCGCCCAGTGCGGCGAGCTTTTGCACATCGGCGGGATCGCCCGGCGCAATCTGTCCAATGCGCACGAAATGCGGATGCGCCCGATAGAGCGCTTGGCGCAGCGCCGCGAGCAAATCGTAGGGCAGCTTTTTCCCCAAGACGTCCGACAGCGCACGCAGAATCGCCCAGTCCTCGCGGGCGTCGCCCGGCGGAAAGGAGGCGCGCGTCGCCATCTGCACCCGCCCTTCGGTATTCACGTAAGTCGCCGATTTTTCCGGGTACGCCGCGCCCGGCAGCACCACGTCGGCGCGCCCCGCGCCGCGGTCACCGTGCGTGCCGATATAGATGACGAAAGCGCCCGGCGCGATGTCGATCTCGTCAGCGCCGAGCAGAAACAAAACATCGAGCGTGCCGGATGCCGCCATCTGCCGAGCGGTCAAGCCGCCCTCGCCCGGCACGAAGCCGAGATCAAGCCCGCCCACGCGCGAGGCAGCATGGTGCAGCACACTGAAGCCGTTCCAGCCGTCCTTGACGGCGCCCAGTTCGATCGCTGCTTTCGCCGCGAGCGAAGCAACGGCAGCGCCGTCTGCTCGCGCGAAAGCCCCGGCACCGACCAATACGAGTGGACGCTCCGCCTTACGCATCACATCAGCAAAGCTGTGACGCCCAATGTCGGCGAGCGTTTCCGTCCCGCCGCCGAGATAGTCGTAGGGGTAGGTGAGCGGAGCCTTGGCGCCAATAACGCCAACGGAAAAATTTCTTGCCGTGCGCCAACGCTTGCGAATGCGCGCGTTGAGCACCGCCGCCTCGTGGCGTGGGTTGCAGCCGACCATGAGCAGCGCATCGGCGGCGTCGACGCCGGCGATGGTTGAGTTGAACAGATAGCTGGCGCGGCCCCATTTCGGGTCGAGCGCCGCGCCGTCCTGCCGGCAATCGAGATTGCCGACGCCGAGCCGCGTCATCAAATCCTTCAGCGCAAAGATTTCCTCGACCGCGGCGAGATCGCCGACCAGTGCGCCGACCCGTTTGGGATTGGCCCGCGCAAGCTTTTGCGCGATCGCGGCAAAGGCCTCGCTCCATGTGGCCGCATGCAAACGGCCGCTCGTGCGCACATAGGGCTGATCGAGCCGTTGCGTGCGCAAGCCATCGACGACATGCCGGGTCTTGTCCGAAATCCACTCTTCATTCACGTCGTCATTGGTGCGCGGCAGGATGCGCATCACCTCGCGGCCCCGGGTATCGATGCGAATCGCCGAGCCGAGCCCGTCCATGACGTCGATCAACTCGGTCTTGTTGAGCTCCCACGGGCGCGCCGCGAACGCGTAGGGCTTCGACGTGAGCGCGCCGACCGGGCAGAGATCGACCACGTTGCCCTGCAGTTCGGATGTCATCGCCTCTTCGAGATAGGTCGTGATCTCCATGTCCTCGCCGCGCCCGATGGCGCCAAGCTCGGGCACGCCGGCGACCTCGGTCGCAAAGCGGATGCAGCGCGTGCATTGGATACAGCGGTTCATCGAAGTCTTGACGAGTGCGCCGAGATATTTGTCCTCGACGGCGCGCTTGTTCTCGCGGAAGCGGCTCTGGTCGACGCCGTAGGCCATGGCCTGGTCCTGCAGGTCGCATTCGCCGCCCTGGTCGCAGATCGGGCAATCGAGCGGGTGATTGATCAGCAGGAATTCCATCACCCCTTCGCGCGCCTTGCGCACCATCGGCGAGCGCGTCAAGAGCACCTTCGGCGAGCCGTCCTTGTTCGGCGGCAAATCCTTCACGCCCATGGCGCAGGAGGCTTGCGGCTTCGGCATGCCGGCGACCTCGATGAGGCACATGCGGCAATTGCCGGCGATCGATAGCCGCTCCTGAAAACAGAAGCGCGGAATTTCCGCCCCCGCGACCTCGCAGGCCTGGAGCAGCGTGTACTCCGGCGGGACGTCGATCTCTATGCCGTCGACAATAAGCTTGGTCATGCCGCTTGTCCGTTCGGCGCGGCGCACCGCGCCGTCTTCCACAATTGCGCAGCCGGGACGCTCTCCCAACCGAACGCATGCTCGGAGGGCCCGTGCGCGGTAAGATGGCCCAGCCGCTCTTTCGCTTCGTCCAGCGTGGGTATGTGGCCAGAAGGGACCCACCACATGACGAAATGCGGCGGGTCCATCGTGTCGAACCACTCCGGACGGCGGCCGTAAAAGCGCTTGTGTACGGTCTGCCACACGAAGCGTTCGAGTGCCTCGACGCTTTCCCACACCGATAGATTGACCGCCATGTTCGGATCAGGGAAAGGCCGGAAGGCCGTGGCGTTGTTGCTCTCGTCCTTCAACCGCCAAACAAAGCCTTTGCTGCGCTCGGCCAACGAATTGACCAGATCGAGATTATTCATGAAGTCGGCCATGCGCGGATCGTCGGTCGGAAAGCGAAGCCGTCCGATGTTGAGCTGGGCGAGATGTCGGTGTTCGCTCATGGCGCTTAATTCCGTCGATCCCTTCACGAATGCCACGTCAGCCAGAACAACAATCCCGCGGCAATGGCCATGGAGGCGGCAATGTCCAGCCGCATCAACAGCGTGACGACGCGCAACAGCGGTCGGATACCGGTCACTGACATCTTCGCTCCTACTCCGCAGCCTGGGGCACGGGCGGATCGAGCACGCCCTCGGTGTCGGGATTGGCGCAATATTCGTCGATGCGGCGTTCGATCTCGGGCCTGAAATGCCGCAGCAGACCCTGCACCGGCCAGGCGGCGCCGTCGCCAAAAGCGCAAATGGTGTGACCTTCGATCTGGGTCGTGACCTGCCACAGCATGTCAATTTCGCGTTTTAACGCGCGGCCTTCGGCCATGCGCGTGAGCACGCGCCACATCCAGCCCATGCCCTCGCGGCACGGCGTGCACTGGCCGCAGCTTTCGTGCTTGTAGAAATAGGAGATGCGCGCCATGGCGCGCACGATATCGGCCGACTTGTCCATGACGATGACAGCGGCCGTACCGAGCGCCGATTTCTTGTCGCGGCAGCCGTCGAAATCCATCAGCAGCGTGTCGGCCTGGTCGGGACCCGCCGGTATGAGCGGCATGGACGAACCGCCCGGGATAACGGCGAGCAGATTGCTCCAGCCGCCGCGCACGCCGCCGGCATGCCTCTCAATCAGTTCGCGCAGCGGTATCCCCATCGTCTCTTCCACATTGCACGGCCGCTCGACATGGCCGGAAATACAGAACAGCTTGGTCCCGGTGTTGTTCTGCCGGCCGATGCCGGCGAACCAGGCGGCGCCGCGCCGCATAATGTCGGGCACCTGCGCGATGGTCTCGACATTGTTGACGGTGGTGGGGCAGCCATAGAGGCCCATATTGGCCGGGAATGGCGGCTTCAACCGCGGCTGACCCTTCTTGCCCTCGAGGCTTTCGAGCAGCGCCGTCTCCTCGCCGCAAATATACGCGCCGGCGCCGTGGTGAACGATAATGTCGAAGTCGAAGCCGTTGATGTTGTTCTTGCCGATGAGATTGGCTTCGTAGGCCTGGTCCACCGCGGCCTGCACCCGTTCGCGCTCGCGGATGAATTCGCCGCGAATGTAGATGTAACAGGTGTGCGCACCCATGGCGCAGCCGGCGATCAGGCATCCCTCGACGAGGAGATGCGGATCGTTCCGCATCACCTCGCGGTCTTTGCAGGTACCGGGCTCGGACTCGTCGGCATTGATCACCAGATAGCTCGGCCGGCCGTCGGACTGCTTGGGCATGAACGACCATTTCAGCCCGGTCGGGAAGCCCGCGCCGCCGCGGCCGCGCTGTCCTGAGGCCTTCACTTCGTTGACGATGCCGTCGCGGCCCTTATCCAGGATCGCTTTGGTACCATCCCAGCCGCCGCGGGCTCGCGCGCCGGCAAGGCCCCAATCGTGGCGGCCGTAGAGGTTTTTGAAAATGCGGTCCTTGTCGGCGAGCATTATTGGCGTCTCGGCTCGGTTGCATCGCCGATCGGCGGCGTCGGCATCGGCGCTTCCTGAATGTTGGCGGCCTCGCCCGGCTTTTTGGCCTTGCTGTCGGTCAAGGCTTCGCCTGGCTCGCCGCGTTTTCCGTTGCCGGCGTAGAGCGACGGATCGGTTAGCGTCGTCTCACCGCCGACCGGCGCCGAATTGTGTCGGTCGACTTGCGGACCCGGCTTGGGCGTCTTTCCCGCCGCCAGCTCGTTGAGGATGCGCGTCAGCGATTCAGCAGTGAGGTCCTCGTAATAATCGTAATTGATCTGCACCATCGGCGCATTTACGCAGGCGCCGAGGCACTCGACCTCGGTCCAGGAGAACACTCCGTCGGCCGAAACATGATCCTGCGCGCCGATCATGCGCTTACAGACTTTCTTCAGGTCCTCAGAACCGCGCAGCATGCAAGGCGTCGTGCCGCATAATTGCACGTAGAAGCGACCGACTGGGGCAAGGTTGAACATGGTGTAGAAGGTCGCCACTTCGAGCACGCGAATTTTCGCCATGCCGAGCATCTGCGCCACCGCCTCGATCGCTTTCTGCGGCAGCCAGCCGCCCGATTGCTCCTGCGCCCGCCACAGCAGCGGGATCACGGCAGACTGCTGACGGCCAGGCGGATATTTGGCGATCTGCGCTTTCGCCCATTCGAGATTTTGCGGCGTGAACGCAAAGCTCGGCGGCTGCTTTTCGGCGAGGCGGCGCACGCTCATCGGTCGACCTCGCCGAACACGACGTCGATCGAGCCCAAGATCGCGGAGATGTCCGCGAGCATGTGGCCGCGGGAAAGAAAATCCATGGCTTGGAGATGGGCGAAGCTCGGCGCCCGGATCTTGCACTTGTACGGCCGGTTGCTGCCGTCGGCGATGAGGTAGACGCCGAACTCGCCCTTCGGCGCCTCGACCGCGGCGTACACTTCGCCCGGCGGCACGTGGAAGCCTTCGGTGTAAAGCTTGAAGTGATGGATGAGCGACTCCATCGAGCGCTTCATCTGCGCGCGGCGCGGCGGCGCGATCTTGTTGTCTTCGACGACGACCGGGCCCTGCGCCTCCGCCGAGCGCAATTTTTCCACGCACTGCTTCATGATACGGATCGACTGGCGCATCTCTTCCATGCGGATGCAGTAGCGGTCGTAGCAGTCGCCGTTCTTGCCCACCGGAATATCGAAATCGAGCTCGGCGTAGCATTCGTAGGGCTGCGCCTTGCGCAAGTCCCATACCGCGCCCGAGCCGCGCACCATGACACCGGAAAAGCCCCAAGCCCAGGCGTCGGCGAGGCTTACCACGCCAATGTCGACGTTGCGCTGCTTGAAGATGCGGTTCTCGGTGAGCAACTCCTCAAGATCGTCGCACACTTTGAGGAACGGGTCGCAAAAAGCCTCGATGTCATCGATCAGCTTCGCCGGCAAATCCTGATGCACGCCGCCGACGCGGAAATAGGCTGCGTGCATGCGCGAGCCCGAGGCGCGTTCGTAGAAGCCCATCAGCTTCTCGCGTTCCTCAAATCCCCACAACGGCGGCGTCAGCGCGCCCACGTCCATCGCCTGCGTGGTGACGTTGAGAAGATGCGAGAGCAGCCGGCCGATCTCGCAATAAAGTACGCGGACGATCTGCGCGCGTTTGGGAATTTTTAGATCGAGCAGCTTCTCGGCGGCGAGGCAGAAAGCGTGCTCCTGGTTGATCGGCGCCACGTAGTCGAGCCGGTCGAAATACGGGATCGCCTGCAGATAAGTCTTATGCTCGATCAGCTTCTCGGTACCGCGGTGCAGGAGCCCGATGTGCGGATCGACCCGCTCGACAACTTCGCCGTCCAGCTCAAGCACGAGGCGCAGCACGCCGTGGGCCGCAGGATGTTGGGGCCCAAAATTGATGGTGAAGTTTCGTTCGCCAGTCTCGGCCATCATGCCATCTCAGCGACCTTCGCGGCTTTCGCCGCAATGCGCGCGTTGAACTTGTCCCACATGATGACGAAGCGTTCGTGGCGGCCTTCGCCGATGAGATCGATGCCGTCATGCGCCTTGACGTTGAAGGCCACGCGCGGGCCGATGACTTCCACGCATTCGGCCTCGGCGGTGACCGTCATGCCCGGCGGCGTCGCCGCCAGATGGCTCACATCGACATGCACGCCGAGACTTCCTTCTCCGGGATCGAGATGCGGCACGATCAGGTCCGTGCAAACCCACTCCATCAGCATAATCATGAAGCCGGTGGCGAACACCTTCGGCATCGACGCAATTTCCGGCGACTCCGGATAAGTAAACGGAACGGTCTTGTGCTCGGCGACCTTGTAGGCGAGACGATGGGTGAGCCCGGGCTTGAGCGTTGGCTTCATCCGCACGTCCCTCTTCAAGACCCTTGCCCGCCGCCGCCGATTTTCCCGGCCTTCTCGTCGCCCGGCAGCACATAGTCGGTGCCTTCCCAGGGCGAGAGGAAATCGAAGTTGCGGAATTCCTGCGCCAGCCGCACCGGCGAATACACGACGCGCTTGAGCTCGTCGTCGTAGCGCACCTCGACAAAGCCGGTGAGCGGAAAATCCTTGCGCAGCGGATGGCCGTCGAAGCCGTAGTCGGTCAGGAGTTCGGCGCATGTCCGGGTGACCGGTGAACACAACGCCATAGAGGTCGTAAACCTCGCGCTCGAACCAATCGGTGCCGGGGAACACGTCGATGATCGAAGGGACCGGAGTCGTCTCGTCGGTTTCGATCTTCACCCGCACGCGCACATTGTGCTTGGGCGAAAGCAGATGATAGACGACGTCGAACCGCCGTTCGCGGCCCGGCCAGTCGACCGCGGTCACGTCGACGATATTCCAGAACAGACAACGCGGATCGTCGCGCAGAAAACGCATGACCGAAACGATGTCGGGCGCCTGCGCGCGCACCGTCAGCTCATGATGCGCGACCGAGTAACCCGTGACCGAGGGAGCAAGCGCATCGGCAATGGTTCGGCCGAGAGTTTCGAGTGTCTCATCCATCGTCAGCGTTCGATCGTGGAGGTGCGGCGGATTTTCTTCTGCAACAGAAGCACCCCGTACAAGAGCGCTTCGGCGGTTGGCGGACAGCCCGGCACGTAGATGTCGACCGGCACGATGCGGTCGCAGCCGCGTACCACGGAATAGGAGTAGTGGTAATAGCCGCCGCCATTCGCGCACGAACCCATGGAGATCACGTAGCGCGGCTCCGGCATCTGGTCGTAAACCTTGCGCAACGCCGGCGCCATTTTGTTGGTGAGCGTGCCGGCGACGATCATGACGTCCGACTGCCGCGGCGAGGCGCGAGGCGCGAAACCGAATCGTTCGGCGTCGTAGCGCGGCATCGACATCTGCATCATCTCGACCGCGCAGCAGGCGAGCCCGAACGTCATCCACATCAGCGAGCCGGTCCGTGCCCAGGCGATGAGGTCGTCCGCCGCAGCGACAAGGAATCCCTTGTCGGACAGCTCACCGTTGAGGTTGGCGAAAAACGGATCGCTGGCGCCAGCGGGCTTTCCGCCGCGGACGGCAACCAGTTCCTGGCGCGGCACGACGATCGCGGGTTCGCTCAGTTCCATTCGAGCGCTCCCTTCTTCCATTCATAGATAAAGCCGATCGTAAGCACCGCAAGGAAAAGCATCATCGAGCAGAAGCCGAACAGACCGAGCTTGCCGAAGGCGACCGCCCAGGGAAACAGGAAGCTGACTTCGAGGTCGAAGATGATGAACAGGATGGCGACAAGGTAGAAGCGCACATCGAATTTCATGCGCGCATCGTCGAAGGCGTTGAAGCCGCACTCGTAGGCAGAAAGCTTTTCCGGATCGGGTTGCTTGTAGGCGAGAACGAAGGCGGAGAGAAGGAGCGCCAATCCGATCACGGCCGGCCACCCCAATGAAGACGACGAGCGGCAGATAGCCGAGCAGGAGTTGATTAAGCGATTGTGTCATCGGGCGTCCCTCTGGTCGGCCATGGCTCGACAGCCGTCTTCCTTACCCCAGGAACATGCCCCCCAATGCGCCGGTTCCGCGCAAGCCGGGACTGCGCCGATTTGCCCCAAATCTCTGCGGATTCGCGCTGGAAAACTGACGCTGCGAGCCTTAGCGCAGTGCACAAAAAGGCGCAAGACGGGCCTGTGCGTCGCTACCGCGGCAAAGCTATTCGCAACCCAGGCATTCGGGCGTCGAAAACAGCGACCGGGCGGAGATGCTAAGCGCTTGAAATCATGGCGGGAGCGACGGGACTCGAACCCGCGACCTTCGGCGTGACAGGCCGACGCTCTAACCAACTGAGCTACGCCCCCGCGGGCGCGGTGCGCAGTTAAGGCCCGCCTTATTCGCAAGTCAAGGATTCTGGCCCCAAATGGGCCTTTTCGCTTGCCTTGTACGCGCCACAGAGCGAGGCGTGATGACGCGGTAATCGCAAAAACATCGGTGGAATCGGCAAAACAAGCGTGGTCAGCCGAAACCGAATCGTCTAACTGCATCGTGATGACGGGCACTTTTCGCCCGTCAGCGCTTCATCGAGGAGGGTCAAATGGCGACCAAACCAGCCACAACCGTTACATTAAAGCATCTCGCGGCAAGCCTTGCGGAAGACAACGAACTTTCGAAAAAGCAGGCGGAAGCCATCCTCGGCGGTCTGGTCGGCCAGATCGTCAAGCACCTTAAAAAGGGTGAGCGCATCCGCATTGGCGGGCTGGGCATCCTGCAAGTGCGCAAGCGCGCCGCGCGCATGGGCCGCAATCCCGGCCACCGGCGAAGCCATCCAGATCAAGGCCAGCAAGAAAGTCGCGTTCCGCGCCTCAAAGGAACTAAAGGAAGCGATCTGAGGTCGGACGCCGGAGAACGGAGGACACATGACGGCGAATTCGACCGTCGGCCCTCCGTCACCCTTCCTCCGTGATTTGATTGGCATACCCAAGCGTGGCGCGCAGGCGCTGCCCGCTCTCGCTTCGGATGAAGTTCGGCGGGCGGCCTTCGCGGCGCTCCGCATGCAAAGGCTGGTGGGCGGTGACGGACTCGAACCGCCGACATCCTGCGTGTAAAGCAGGCGCTCTACCAGCTGAGCTAACCGCCCTGCGGCGAGATGTATCTCCGCCGGGTCGCGGCACGCAAGTAAATGCTGCGGAGAAGCAACCGTCTACAGCTTCCCGTCATTGACAGTTCTTAGGGCGTTCGGCAGTTCCCACAGCGTTTAAAGAGGTCATCATGTTTCGCACTTGCGTCTTCACGATCACTGCCTTGTTGACGGCCGGGACATTAACGCTGGCGCAAGTACCGCCGCAGCCGCCGCCGGTGGCTAATCCCCTCGGACAAGGCAACGATCAGGAACGCGCTGCCTGCCATCCGGACGTCATGAGGTTTTGCCGGCAGCTGGTGAAAGATAACGATCAAGCAGACGTCTTCGCGATCCTCGACTGCCTGCAGACGAACCGCGCGCGGATAAGCGGCGCCTGCCGGCAAGTGCTCGCCGATCACGGACAGTAACTGCCGCGGGCGAAGCCTCACGGCTCGCCCGAATCGCCGCCGCCTGCTGGCGTTAATCCGCCGAGGGGGTCGCGAACGCGTCTTCGCTCGCGGTCTCGGCGGCGTGCTCCGGGTGTCCTATACGAGCAACATGCTCGGCCAGCTGCACCCATGACTGCGCCAAGGTCAACCAAAGGGCCTTGTCGTTATGGTCGTCGGTGGCGCGCGCCATGGCGACGCACTCTTCCGCCCACTTCCGATGATCCTCAGAGGTGCCCATTCGTGTCATCCCCGTTTACGCAACACCGGGACGAATAAGACTGGCGAAGTGCGGCGGAGAGAGGATCGAGCCGTGGCTGAATGCGGGCGCGCTCGGCAACAATAGCGGCGTCAGCCTCGTTGGATTCGTTGCTCGGCCAAATTGGGAATCTCTTTACCATTCAATACACTAGGAATGCATCAAAGTCTTAGCTGCACTGCAACAAAATCCATAGTGCAGTGCACTCGGCGACCTATATCTGGAGCGAGATTCCGGCGAACCGCCGGGCGCATCGCCGGGGAAAGGACTTGGATATGTTTGCATCGATTGCCCGCCTCTTTCACGCGTGGAAGCGGCACGAGGTGGTCACGCGGGAGCTCTCGAATTTGAGCGATCGCGAACTGGCCGATATCGGGATCACCCGTTCGGATATCGACCGCATTGCTTCCGACCACGCGCATCGCTGAACCAGCGATGTTTGTGTTGCAAGAAAGCGCCCGCTCCTAGCGGGCGTTTTCCTTTTTTGGCGGCGTGGCCGCCGCACTGTGTGCGTGCTAACGACGCGCCATGCCCGTTCTTGCGCTCATGGACGCTGCTCCGCTCCTTCCGACGCGGGGCGCGCTGATCGGTCTTGATCTCGGCAGCAAAACCATCGGGGTGGCCGTCAGCGACCCGGATCGGCGGCTCGCTGCCCCGGTCGAAACCATTTCGCGCAAGCGTTTCAATCTCGATGCCGAGCGCCTGCTGGCGCTTTGCAATGAGCGGCGCGCCGTCGGATTCGTCCTCGGGCTGCCGGTCAACATGGACGGTACCGAGGGCCCGCGAGCGCAATCGACCCGCGCATTTGCCCGCAATCTCGCCAAGCTCACCGAGCTGCCGATCGCGCTATGGGACGAGCGGCTGTCGACCGCGGCGGTCGAACGCGCGCTGATCGCCGCCGATGCCAGCCGCGCGAAACGTAAAGCCGTCATCGACCAGCATGCCGCTGCTTACATCCTGCAAGGGGCGCTCGATAGGTTGGCGCGGAAATAGGACGCTCACCCTTCCGGCAGCGCGCGCTGCAACAGAAGCTCAGCCGTCCGCGCATCGATACCGTCGGCGCCATAGAGCGCGGCGTGCGGCTGCAAGAGCCGTGTCTGCACGAACGCGTCGACCACGGCCGGCGGCGCGCTGGTCGCGAGCGCCGCAGCCGCCGCCACGGCGGCGAGCTTGCCGACCGTGACGCGCGCGGTGGCTTCGCTTTCAAACTCGTTCTTGGGTTCGAAAAGCACGGTGTCCTCGCCAATTAGGGGCGAAGTGTCCCGCGCCAAATCGGCAAACAGCTCGGCTGCCTCCCGGTCGCGCTTGAGCGCACGCAGCACGTCGAGACACATGACGTTGCCGGAGCCCTCCCAGATGGCGTTGACTGGCGCCTCGCGATAAAGCCGCGGCAGTACGCTCTCCTCGACGTAGCCGTTGCCGCCGAGGCATTCCATGGCCTCGTAGATGAAGCTCGGCGCGGTCTTGCAGATCCAATATTTCGCCGCTGGCGTGACCAGGCGGGCGTAAGCCGCCTCGCGCGGGTCCGCAGCGCCAAGATCGAACGCGCGCGCCAGCCGCATGACGAGGGCGACCGCGCCTTCCACTTCCAGGGCCAAATCCGCCAGCACCGCGCGCATCATCGGCTGGTCATACAGATGTTTCTGGAACACGGAGCGATAGCGGCAATGGTGCACGGCCTGCGCCAGCGCCATACGCATGAAGCCGGCCGAAGCCAGCGCGCAATCGAGCCGGGTCAACTGCACCATCTGGATGATGGTGCGCACGCCGGCGCCCTCGTCGCCGATCCGCAGCGCGAACGCATCGGCGAACTCGACTTCGCTCGAGGCATTAGACCGATTGCCGAGCTTGTCCTTCAGCCGCTGCAGCCGCAGTGCATTGACCGAGCCGTCGGGCCGGAAGCGCGGCATGAAAAAACAGGTGAGCCCGCCCGGCGCCTGCGCCAGCACCAGAAAGGCATCGCACATCGGCGCCGAGAGAAACCATTTGTGCCCGCTGATGGTATAAAAGTCTCCGGTGGGTGTCGCGACCGTGGAGTTGGCACGAACGTCCGTGCCGCCCTGTTTCTCGGTCATGCCCATGCCGAGCGTCATGCCCTGTTTTTCCCACCACGGGCGGAACACCGGATCGTAGCTCAAGGTGACGACTTTCGGCGCCACTTGCGCCAGCAGCGCCGGCGCGGCCGCGAGCGCCGGCAGCGCCGCGCGGGTCATGGTGATCGGACACAGGTGCCCGCTCTCGACCTGCGCCGTCATGTAATAACGCGCCGCCCGCGCCACCTCCGCCGGCGGTGCGGCGCGCTGCCCGGATGGTGTCCAGGTCGAGGCATGCAGGCCCGCGGCGATGCTCGCCCGCATCAAATCGTGATAGGCGGGATGAAATTCGATCACGTCGCGGCGAAAGCCCTTCGGGTTGAAGGCGTAAAGCTTCGGCGGGTTCTCGTTCGCGCGGCGCGCTAGCGCGAACATCTCCGCCGTGCCCCATTGCCGCCCGAAGGCGGACAGCGCCGCCGCCTCGCTGCTGGCGCCGTTGGCTTCCACGGCTTCGATCAGCGGGACATCGCTCGAAAACAAGTCGATGTCTTCGTAAAGCGGTGACTGATTGAAGACTTCCTGGGTATCGAAGCGCGGGCTCGTGGTCATGGTCGTTCGCCTCCCCGGGGCTGCGCATCGTAACACAAGCCCGCCGGGCCGTTGCGTTTTCGGTGCATCGGTTCACAACGCACGCTGGCGGGCTTGCGGGAGCGCTCAGATTGGGCCTATAGCAGCGCTTTAATGACCAAACCCCAGCCGCTGACGCGCCACATCGTTTCGATCAACGATCTCACCAATAAGGAGATCGAGACGATCTTCCAGGTCGCGCAGGGGTTTTTGAGGGAACTTTCGGACGACAATATCCCCTACCGGATCGGGCGCGGTATCAGCATCGCCTCCAAGTTCATCCTGGCTAGCTTGTTCTACGAGCCGTCGACGCGCACGCGGCTGTCGTTCGAAAGCGCCATGCTGCGGCTCGGCGGCGCCAATATCACCAGCGCCGATCCGGCAGTGAGTTCCGCGGCCAAAGGCGAAAGCCTCGCCGACACCATCCGGGTGACCGGCAACTACGCCGACATCATTGTCGTCCGTCACCCGCGCGATGGCGCCGCCCGGCTTGCGGCCGAATATGCGCAAATTCCGGTGATCAATGGCGGCGACGGCAGCCATGAGCACCCGACACAAACCCTGTGCGACCTGTTCACGTTGCGCTCAAAGAACAAGCGCTTCAAGAACATGAAGATCGCAATTTCCGGCGACCTCAAAGGCAGCCGCACCATTCATTCCTTTGTCTACGCGCTGGCGCGGTTCGGCGCCACCATCGATCCCCTGCCCGCACCCGGAATGGAGCTGCCGCCGCACGTCGATCGCCGGCTGCGCGAGGAATTCCACTGCCGCATGATCTCAAAAGCGCCCGGACAGCCCGGTGCTGGCTCGATCGACGCGCTTTACGTCACCGCCGATCAGCCGCATCAACTCTCGCTCTATGCCGAACCCGAAATCGATTACGGCCTCGTGCTGCAGAAGAAAATCGATGCCGTCTACGTGACCCGGTTTCAGAAGGAGCGCTGGACCGAGAAAGAGCGGCCCTATCCGAAGATCGACGCCAAGTTTTTGGGCGAAGCCAAATACGCGCAGGCTAGCGTCATGCATCCGCTGCCACGGGTCAACGAGCTCGACGCCTCGTTCGATACCGACCGCCGCGCGATCTATTTCCGCCAGGCCGCCTATGGCGTCCCCGTTCGCATGGCGCTCATTTCGCTTCTGTTGCATCTGCACAGGAACAAGTCGCTGCATAAATACGCCGGCGGCTTTGCCAAGCCCGAGCATCCGGTTTACGTGCAGCCGATCGGCACCGGCGTGCATTGCGTCAACCCCAACTGCATCACCCGCGATCCTGCCGAAAGCCAATACGCCGCCAACAAATTTTACATCGTCGAAGAGAACTCGCCGCAGCATTGCCGGCTGCGCTGCCTCTATTGCGAGACCGACATCGAGGCGGAGGAGGCCGCGCATTTCGTCGTCGGCGATATTACCCGTAAGACATTTTCACCCGGCCTGGCTTCGCTGGTGCGGATGCCGGCGGAAAAGCTCAAGCATCTCGTCATCCATGCCAGCGAAGCCGATGCAGTGGCGGCCGGCTTTGCGCCGCGCGAGCGAGCGCACAAGGTCCGCGCCAGTTAGATGACTCTCTTCCATCACCCTGAGGTGGGAGCGCAGCGAGCCTCGAAGGGCGACGGCCCGGGCCGGGCATCCTTCGAGGGCCGCTACGCGGCCGCCTCAGGATGACGGTAATAGGCTGCCGCCATGCATGCGCTGCCATCATATGCCGCCGCCTTCGTGTTCGGTTATTTGTGCGGCTCGATTCCGTTCGGCGTTTTGCTGACGCGGCTCGCTGGCGGGCCGGACCTGCGCAGCATCGGCTCCGGTAATATCGGCGCCACGAACGTCTTGCGCACCGGGCGCAAGGGGCTGGCCGCCGCGACACTCATCGCCGACATGCTCAAGGGCACCGCGGCGGTGCTGGTGATCGATTATGTCTTTGGTCACGACCTCGCGCTCGTCGCAGCGATAGGCGCCTTTCTCGGCCATCTCTTTCCGGTCTGGCTGCGCTTTCGCGGCGGCAAGGGCGTGGCGACCTATATCGGCGTCCTGCTCGGCATCGCCTGGCCCGCGGCCGTCTTCTTCTGCGCGGTCTGGCTCGCCGTCGCGGCGCTGTCCCGTTACTCGTCGCTCGCGGCGCTGATCGCCAGCGCCGCGACACCAGCCTTTCTATGGTGGCGCGGCGACACACGGGACGCGCCAGTGTTTTTGCTGCTGTCGGTGCTGTTATGGATCATGCACCGCGCCAACATCGCGCGGCTTCTAGCCGGCACGGAAGGCAAAATTGGCGCCAGCACCAAAGGCGCCGGCGGCTCCTGAAAGTACGCCGCGCTATTGCCGGCACATGCCTTTAACGGTGTGGCAATAGTGGCCGGCATGACAAAACTGATATTTGTTCGACGTGCCGGCGTGGCATTCACAGGTTTTGGCGCTTACCAGGCCCTCCGGGCAGTGCGGAAAGCGCTTGTACTTGACGGCCGCGAAGGCGTCCTGCGCCAAGAAGCAGGTGAAGGCACAAGCCAAAGCGATAACGGATTTTCTCATGGTCTTCCTTGTGGTTTGAGGCGCCGCGTTCGTGGAGACATCCAACCCATAAATCGGGTCGATCGCTGCAAATAGCTCGTGTCCGAGGCCCTCGGCCTCCCAGTAGCTGAATCAGACGTCTCGTCGGACCAAGCTACATTTCGAACTTCGACTGGAACAGCGCATTAATGGATTTCGCGTTCGGGCAATAGTCGCGATAGCTGTGCTTCGCAGCGTTGCCCGCGGCAAGGTCGTGCTCGCACTGGTCCTTGTGGCCGCAGGTGATACAAATGCGCTCCAAGGCGCGCAGGTTGCCCGGATCGACGGACGCGAGCTCGACCGGATCGACGCCGAGCGCGCGCAGCAGTTTCGGCAACTGATCGGCGGCGTGCGGCCCCTTGCTCGCAAGTGATACGAACTCCTCCGAATTCATGCCGAGATCGTGCGCTATGTGCGCCACCTCGTCAGCGCCGCAATGCGCCAGTTCAGCACGCAGACCGACGGCATCGCGGTATTTTTTGACCCAATTGGCGATCGCGTCGAAGACCGGCGCGACGCCAAGTTTCGGCGGTTGATGGATGTCGTTGCTCATAGCGCCCTCCGTTGCAAGCAGCCTGATGCCTGGCCCGGGTTGTGCCTTGCGCTAAGTCAAAAGCGCACCGCGAACACGAAAGTCGCATGGCCGACATGCGTTTATTGGGATGGCGTCGCGGCCCATTCTTCACCACGGCAGGCGTTTTCGCGCTATGATTGTAACCGAAAGACACGGGTTAAGCGCGTGGGGGCAGGGTGAGCGAGGGGAAAGAGGGCGTTCAGCTCACAGACGAGCAGCGGCTCGACTGGCTGCGGCTCATCCGCAGCCAGAATGTCGGGCCGCGCGGTATTATGGCGCAAACGCCACAAGCGGTCCAGCCAACGCAACCTATTTGCTTGACAAGGTAGTGGCCCCGACCGGGCAGGCCGAGGCCACTGGGGATGCTTAGTCCGCGCCTTTTGGGCGTGGGCGCGCATCTACAATCTAGCTGAGTCGCGCAGATGCCGCACGCATTCAAACCGACCCCGGACCATCCCGCCGTGCCGTTCCTCGTCCGGCTTCACGCCGATCTGGGCGGCCGGATTCTGGAGAACCGGAAGGACGCCAAGCGCCTCGCCGAGAGCATGAAGCATGTCGAGGCCGTCATCCGGCTATTCGACCCGGCTTACAACGTCCGGGGCATAGCTTGCCGTAGGCGCTACAAGGGCAACGGCGTATTCAAGCGCGGGACCATCCTGCGGCATGCCCTGGACGTGCTCAGGAAGGCTCCAGGGCCGCTCACGGCGCGGGAGATCACGGAGGCCATGCTTGTCGGGCGCGGCGTGTCAGGCGTCACACCCAAGGCTATGCGTGGGCTGATCGCTAGCGTGCAAACATCGCTCCAAAATCATGACGGCAAAACTATCAAACGCGCAGGTGAAGGATTACCAGGACGCTGGGTAATCGCGCCAATCTGATCGCCAGTGCCCCGTGCCGAGTTATTTTTTTTCAGGTGTGGCGATTTTGACGCGGCGGAAATTCCGCAACCGTTGCTTGCACTTATCCGGCGTTAACCCCACATAAGGAACGAAACAGCCATAGTGCCGTTGCTCGTATACTCTTGCCAGCGCCATAAACGGTGGTCACACTCTGCGAGCGGTGCCGGCGGAGGGAGAACGTCGATGGGTCAGCCATTGAAAAAAGACATAGACCAATCAACATGGCCAGGCAGTGACGTGATACGTGAGGCGTCGCGCAAGGTAAGCCGAACTATCGATAGTTTGACTGACAAGCTCAGCAAAGAAATCGGTCAAGAAGTCAAGAAAGAAGAGGCTGACAAAGCCGCTGCGGGCGAGTAACTTTCCTCTACAACTGGAGAGGGAGGGGCGCATTTACGCGCCTGCTTTGCTATGGCAAAGCCGCCGCACGTACTGGCATACGAATACTTCAAACAGCGATACGACGGCGACGACAAAGTGAAAATGTTTGTCGCGCTCGGCCTATATACCGATGCCGAACATAAGTGGGCATCTGAGCAGGCGAGTTGGCCGGGTGAGACCAAATACAAGAACTACTATGATAGTGCTATCCCGCATTCATGTGATTTCATCGACGAGAGCGCCGATACGGTTTTGTACGAGTTTGTCCAAGGTATCGTCGAGGAAGAAAAGACTAGCTTTTTGAACGCCGCGCTTGATGCGTATAAGGATGAGGCCGCAAAGTCGCATCATAAATGGTGGCAGGGCGTGTTGGAGGCAACAGGAGGTGCTTTAGTGTGGTCCCTTATTTTGATTATCGGGGCTATTGCGGCTGGACGCTTAGGTATCGACGTCATTGGTGCTTTCGAGCGCGCCGCAGGTACTATCCATTAGCTTGAAACATGCCGCTGCCAGTACCCTGTAAAATCGACTGACGGCTTGCGCTTCATTGCGAGGCCAGCAATCCGGTAAGTCTGATCGCCATTTGACGCGCGACGGTTATCTTCTCGCCAGCTTGCCTCTTGCGCGTAGCGGAGCAAATAATTCCCGGCGATATGGTGATGGTGGCCGATCTCGGCGCGGCGCATGCGGCTGAAAAATTCCTCTGCCCAATTCGTGCAAGCGCCGTCGAGACTGTAGGCTTCTTCGTGGTTGATGCGCTTCATTTCAAAGCGGCTATGCAGCTCATTCCAGTTCGCTGACTCGTCAGCGTTGACGACCGTGCCTTTAGCGATGCGCGATTTGATGAATGAAAGGGCTTGGCCTTCGGTGCGGAACACGGCCGGGAGCGTATTGCCGTTGCGCTCGCGGATCACGATGACCGCCTTGCGCTTGCCGGACTGATTGGAAGCAAGCGCCGATCAACCCGATATTCGGCGAGATTCGCGGGCCGCACGTAGCCGCCGAAATAGCCGCAGTCGACCTCCGCAATCTTGCCTTCGCCGCCGATCACGCGGCCCTTCATTTCCTCTGCCATCGCCTCGCGCAACTTGTGGAGCAACACGAACGCGCACTTGTAGGAGACGTTCAGATCGCGGGAGAGGGCCAGCGCGGACTTGCCCTTCACCTCATTGCAGAAGATCGCGATGGCGGCGAGATAGCAGCGCAGCGGAAGCTTGTGGGAGGCGAACAGCGTTCCCGACGTGGTCAGGGTGAAGTCCTTTTTGCAGGCGCGGCAACGGAAGCGGGGAGCACCTTTCAACCGGCGGCAATCGTAGGCATCCACTCCGCCGCAATGGCTGCATACCGGCTCGCCTTCGGTTTCGGCCCAACGGATACGGCGGAAAGTCATTTCCGCGTCGGCATCCTTCATGGTGAAAACGGTCGCCAACGAAAGGGTTTTGGCGGCGTTCGGAAAGCAGGAAATGTTGGGCCATCTGCGCACCTATCGTCTATGTAAGCTATCATATCCGATAGGCATTGACAGTCAAGTGCAAAATATCATATGTGATAGGCTATCGCATGCGATAGGGGCATGGCTCCATGAACATCAAATCCGAAGAGGAATGGGCGGAGCGGGCTGCCGCGTTCCTAAAGCACAAACTACGGGAAGCCGAGGTAACCTATGTGGAGCTGGCGAAGCGGCTCAAAAGGCATGGCTTCAAAGACGAAACCGAGGCGTCGGTAACGAATAAGCTTAAACGGGGCACATTCCCGGCGACGTGGTTTCTGGCGTGCCTTGCGGCACTGGAACTTGACGGCGTAGCATTGGAAGAGATTTAGGGGCGGATCGGCAAGCCTTGGACAATGCAGCCAATCATAAGAAGCCAACCGAAGGCGCTTACGAGCCAGCGCCAAATCCCCAAGCGATCCCAGAAAACGATGCTCCACACACCCAACCACGCGCCGATCCCCATAAGCCCAAGGACTATAATCCCCTTGAACGGTCCATGGTGCGATGGACTCGCGTCGTTGGAATATTCACTTTCGTTTTGGCTTGCGTAGGAGGCATTCAGGCTTGGGCTTTTATTCAAAGCGAGCGAGCCGAAATTTACACACAGATCGACAGTGCTAGTCCGGTACCGCTCATAGCGGACCAACCAATTACTATTAATTTGACGCTCACCAACAGAGGGCGAGCGGGAGCTTATTTCAGCGAACTTAAACTCGCGGTTTGGGTCGGCAAAACCCTTCCCGAAAAGCCTGATTTCTCCAAATCCACATTTACAGCCACTGGGATTATCTTGGCGGGGAGCGAACGTTATTTCACTATCGGTCCAACGGACCAAGGATTTAACTGGGCACAAGCGGAAGCCGTCAATAAAGGCCAAATTTTTCTGTACCTCTATGGCTTCGTGAAATTTACTGATGATTTCAGTTTCTTTGGCTCCAAAATAATCGGCTTTTGCGGTCGGTATGAAATCGACCAGATCGGAAAATTTCCCGTGCCTATCACCGAATGCCAGAACAACGCTTATAGCTATAGCCGCTAGGCTTGTGGCGTTTGCGCCATAATACCGGGGCCGCGAACGTTTCGCGCTCTCGTCAACCACTTCGGCGGCGCCCGCGCCGCGCTTGAAGCGCTGCCAACGCTGGCGCGCCGCGGCGGCGCTGACGCCGCCATGAAAATCTGCTCGCGCCAAGACGCCGAGCGAGAGCTCGCCGCTGCGAAGAAGCTTGAGGTCGCCTTCGTCGCGCTCGGCGAGCCGGATTATCCGCTGCGGCTGCAGATGATCGATGACGCGCCGCCCTTGATCGCGATCCGCGGAAATAGTCGCGCGTTGGCGTTGCCCATGGTGGCAATCGTTGGCTCGCGTAACGCCTCGGGGGCGGGGCAAAAGTTCACGCAACTCATCGCGCACGAACTGGGCGAGGCCGGCTTCGCCATCGTCTCCGGGTTGGCGCGCGGCATCGACGCGGCCGCGCACCGCGCCTCGCTCGACACCGGAACGATAGCGGTGCTGGCCGGCGGCCACGACCGCGTCTATCCGCCCGAGCACACCGATCTGCTTGATGCCATCCTGCCGGCCGGCGCCGCAGTCTCGGAAATGCCGTTCGGCTGGGAGCCGCGTGCGCGCGATTTCCCACGCCGCAATCGCTTGATCTCCGGGCTGTCGCTCGGCGTCGTCATTGTCGAGGCGGCCAAGCGCTCGGGCTCGCTGATCACCGCGCGCTTCGCCCTCGAACAGGGCCGCGAAGTGTTCGCCGTTCCCGGCTCGCCGCTCGATCCGCGCGCCGAGGGCACCAATGGCCTGATCAAGCAGGGAGCGACGCCGGTGACCGAGACCGCCGATATCGTCGCCGTGCTGCAGCCGATCATGCAGGAAAGAGAGTTGCCGGCACGCGAACCGGAGTTGCCGCCGGGCGAGGAAGGCACCGGCGAGGACATCGAACCGGCAGCCAATGAACGAGCGCGCATTGTCGGCTTGCTCGGCCCAGCTCCGGTGCAGATCGATGATCTGGTGCGGTTGTCGGGAAGCTCGCCCGCGGTGGTGCGGATGGTGCTGCTCGAGCTTGAAATTGCCGGCCGGCTTGAACGCCATGGCGGCGGCTTGGTGTCGCTCGCGTAGCGCGGTTCAACTTCCTGCCGATCCTAACGACGCGCAGGCAGCAAGCCGAGCCGGCCGCCGATCATGCGGTCGACCGCGCGCCTGGGAAGATGGCGCGCCAAAAAATCCTGCAGCGGCTGCGGCGAGACCGCGTAGCGGACCTTCGGTTTCGGCGCGGTCAGCGCATGCAACACCGCCTCGCCGATCCGTTCCGGCGGCAGGCCGTTCTTGCCCATTCCCAGCATGTAGGCGCGCAGGCGCTCGAGCGGCACGGCGTAAGGCGTGTCGCGATAGGGAGCGATGTCGATTTGCTCGGCTTTGTCCCAGATCGGCGTCGCCACCGCGCCCGGTCCGATGACAATGACGTCGATTCCGAACGGCAGCAATTCGCGCCGCAGGCTCTCGGACAGACCTTCAAGGGCGAATTTCGAGGCGTTGTAAGGAGCGAGGAACGGAACGGCGTTGCGACCGCCGACCGAGCTGATGTTGACAATGCGGCCGGGACTGCCTCGCAGCTCCGGATCGATGCCCAGCAGCGGCGCAAAGGCTTGAGTGGTGATCACGGCGCCGACCAGGTTGATGTCGATCTGGTGACGAAATTCCGCGATCGGCAACTGCATGAGCGGACCGGCGACGGCGACGCCGGCGTTGTTGACCAGGCCGAAGAGCTTCTCGCCCGCAAGCTCGCGGCGCACATTCGCCGCGGCGGCTTTCACCGCAGCTTCATCGGTCACGTCGAAGATCAGCGGGACAAAGGAGGCGCCGAATTCGCCGGCAAGACGCTCTGCGTCAGCGACTTTGCGCACGCTGCCAAAAACGCGGAAGCCATTGGCGATGAGGACTTTTGCACTGCCCCAGCCGATGCCCGTGGACGTTCCCGTGATCACGACGCTGCGCATAAAAAGCTCCTGGACAGGCGTTGGCCGATTGACCCGGTCTAATCGCATCTCCAAGTGTGTCGGCGATATTACAATGTCGAGTCACCCTTTTGCGACGAAGATGTTGGTGCAGCGGGCGTTGCTGGTGCTGGCCCTCATGCTTGCCAGCGCCTACGCCGCATGCGAGGCCGACCCTTCGTTCGTCGCGTTCCTCGAAGAGCTTTGGCCGGATGCGGCGAAGCAAGGCATTTCCCGCGTCACTTTCGACACAGCTTTTGCGGGACTCACGCCCGACGCTGGCGTGCTTGCGGCGATGCGGCGCGAGCCGGAATACGGCAAACCGTTCGGCACGTATCTCGCAAGCTTGGCCTCGCCGTCGCGGATCGCCGCGGGCATGCGCAAATCGGCGCAATGGTCCGCAACCTTGCGCGCTGTCGAGGACAGGTATGGCGTTGATCAATCCATCCTCGTCAGCATCTGGGGCATCGAGTCGTCCTTCGGCCAGGGCGAGCAGCGCTGGGATGTATTTCGCTCGCTCGCGACGTTGGCGCAGGCGCGCTTTCAGCATCCCTTTTTCCGCGATCAATTGTTGTGTGCGCTAAAGATTTTGCAGGGCGGTCACATCCCGCGCTGGGAATTCGTCGGTTCCTGGGCAGGCGCGATGGGACAGCCGCAATTCCTGCCCTCGAGTTTCTTGACCTACGCCGTCGATTTCGACGGCGACGGCAAAGCCGATATCTGGCGCAGCGTGCCCGATGTGCTCGCCTCGATCGCAAACTATGTGCAGAAATCCGGCTGGCAGCCGGGCGTGCCTTGGGGTTTTGAGGTCATAGTGCCGCAGGGGTTCGACTACCGCGTCAGCCGCGGCACCTTCGCCGAGTGGGCCCAGCGCGGCTTGCGCCGCGCCGGCGGCGGCAGTTTCCCGAGCGCCGGCAGCGCCATCCTGTTCTTTCCCAGCGGCTCCGTGGGGCCGGCCTTCCTCGTCACCGATAATTTCATTGTGCTCAAGCGGTTCAATAATTCGGATGCCTACGCCCTTGCCGTGGCGGAGCTTTCGGATCGACTGCATGGCCTTCCCGCTTTCCGCGGCGCTTGGCCGGTCGATGACTTCCAGCCGTCGCGCGACCAGCGGGTGGCGCTGCAGCGCCAGCTCGCCGCGCTGGGCTACAAGGTTGCCGATTTCGACGGCCATTTCGACTTCGAGCTGCGGGATGCGGTGCGCGACCTGCAACAGCGGTTCGGCATGATCCCCGACGGTCACCCGAGCCGCGATTTTCTCGCGCGCGTCGGCGCGCAGGCGCATTGAGCCATCCGCCCAGAGGCAGCGCCGTGGTTTGTCAACCCGACGGCGGGCCCCAGCGCTTCGAGATTTGATCGGCCTCCAAGCGCGCCATGTCGAGAATGTAAGCGAGTGTTTCGAGATCATGGCGCTTGGCCAGCCGCGCCAATTCTTCGGCAAGCGAGGCGATATAGGCGGCTGCGCCGTAGGGATCCGGAGATATGGGACCGTTTTCGGATGTCATCAGGCCCTTACTCGCCGCGCCGGCCGGCGGTGCCCTGAGGATTTAGTTTAAGTGGTACACTCGTTTTTATATATCTATATAAAAATAGCAACCATGAGGAGCATTCAAAGAGCCGCCAGATTTTATTTTACGTTGACCAATTTGCCGCATTCGGCCGGGTTTTAAGCCTCACCAAGGCCAAGCTTGGCTGCGGTAACGATTTGACAGCAGGGTTTGCATTACCCATGTTCCCGGCGGCCCGGCGCCTCCTGGCGCGGTCGCAAACCGGAAAAAATGGCCTTTATCAATAGGTTGTCATGAATCTCGTAGTGGTGGAATTGCCCGCCAAGGCGAAAACGATCAATAAGTACCTTGGCCGCGGCTATGAGGTTTTGGCCTCTTTCGGGCACGTCCGCGACCTGCCGGCAAAGAACGGCTCGGTCGATCCCGAGGCCGATTTCCACATGATTTGGGAAGTGGACGCCAAGGCGCAGAAGCGCCTCAACGATATCGCCCGGGCGGCCAAAGATGCGGACAGGGTCATTCTGGCTACCGACCCCGACCGCGAAGGCGAAGCCATCTCCTGGCACGTGCTCGAAGTGCTCAAGCAAAAGAAGGCGTTGAACGGGCAGCCGATCGAGCGGGTGGTCTTCAATGCCATCACCAAGCAATCCGTGACCGAGGCCATGGCGCATCCGCGCCGCATCGACCAGGCTTTGGTCGACGCCTATCTGGCGCGCCGGGCGCTCGATTACCTGGTCGGCTTTACCCTTTCGCCGGTGCTCTGGCGCAAGCTCCCGGGCGCGCGCTCGGCCGGACGGGTCCAGTCGGTCGCGTTGCGGCTGGTCTGCGACCGCGAGCTGGAGATCGAGAAATTCGTCCGCAAGGAATATTGGTCGCTCATCGCGACACTGGCGACGCCGCGTAGCGAGACGTTCGACGCGCGCCTGGTCGGCGCCGATGGCAAAAAGCTTCAGCGTCTCGACATCGGCTCGGGCGCCGAGGCGGAGGCTTTCAAGCAGGCGCTCGAAACCGCCGCCTTCACCGTCGCCGGGGTCGAAGCGAAACCGGTCAAGCGGCATCCGCAACCACCCTTCACCACCTCGACCCTGCAACAGGAAGCAAGCCGCAAGCTCGGCTTTGCCCCGGCGCACACCATGCGCGTGGCGCAGCGGCTCTACGAAGGCATCGATATCAAAGGCGAAGCCGTCGGCCTCATTACTTATATGCGCACCGACGGCGTGCAGATCGCCGATGAGGCGGTCAGAGCCACGCGCCGCGTGATCGAGACTGACTATGGCGCGCGCTACGTCCCGCCCTCCCCGCGCCGTTACGAAACCAAGGCCAAGAACGCGCAGGAAGCGCACGAGGCCATCCGTCCGACCGAGCTTGTCCGGCGGCCAAGCGAAACCAAAAGCTTTCTCGATGCGGACCAGGCCAAGCTCTATGAGTTGATCTGGTTGCGCACGGTGGCGAGCCAGATGGAATTGGCCGAACTCGAGCGAACGACGGCCGACGTCACGGCGAAGGTCGCGGGCCGGCTTCTGGAGCTGCGTGCGACCGGCACGGTGGTGAAATTCGACGGCTTCCTCGCCCTCTATCAGGAGGGGCAGGACGAAGATCCCGACGACGAGGAGGCGCGCAAGCTGCCGCAGATGAGCGCGGGCGAGCATCTGACCAAGCGCTCGATCACCGCGACCCAGCACTTTACCGAGCCGCCGCCGCGCTACTCCGAGGCCTCGCTGGTCAAGCGCCTGGAAGAGCTCGGCATTGGCCGGCCCTCGACTTATGCGTCAATTCTGCAGGTGCTCAAGGACCGCAAATATGTCCGGCTCGACAAACGGCGGCTGCATCCGGAAGACCGCGGCCGTATCGTTGTCGCCTTCCTGGAGAGCTTTTTCGCCAAATACGTCGAATACGACTTCACGGCGGGCTTGGAGGAGCAGCTCGATCTCATCTCCAATAATGAGGTGGCGTGGCGCGAGGTGCTGCGCGATTTCTGGCGCGATTTCATCGGCGCGGTCGATGAGATCAAGGACCTGAAGATCTCCGCGGTCATCGACGCGCTCGATGCGCTGCTCGCCCCCCATCTGTTTCCACCGCGCGCCGATGGCGGCGACCCCCGCCAATGCCCGAACTGCAGCAATGGCCGACTCACGCTCAAGCTTTCCAAGTTCGGGGCCTTCATCGGCTGCTCGACTTATCCGGAGTGCCGTTACACCCGGCCGCTGTCGGTGCCCGCTGATGGCTCAGGCGATATCGGCACCAAAAAGCTCGGCGAAGATCCCAAGACCGGTCTCGAAGTGACGCTGCGCAGCGGCCGCTTCGGTCCTTATGTGCAACTCGGCGAAGCGGTCGATGGCGAAAAGCCGAAACGCGCCGGTCTGCCGAAGGGGACTGTGCCCGAAGATGTCGACCTCGACCGTGCGTTGGCATTGCTGTCGCTACCGCGCGAAGTCGGCCGGCATCCTGAGGACGGTGAGCCAATCCGCGCCGGCATCGGCCGCTTCGGACCTTATATCCAGCATGGCAAGACCTACGCTAACCTCGAAGCTGGCGATGACATTTTTCACATCGGCCTCAATCGGGCGGTGACGCTGATTGCCGAAAAGCTCGCCAAGGGCCCGCGTTTTCGCCGTTTCGGCTCCGATCCAGGCCGCCCGCTCGGCGACCATCCGACCCGGGGCGGACCGATTGTGGCCAAGAACGGCCGCTATGGTCCTTATGTCAGCCACGACGGCGTCAACGCCACGCTGCCGCGGGACAAGACGCCGGAGACCATTACGCTTGAAGAGGCGGCCGTGCTCATCGACGCGCGGTCCGAACGCGGTCCGGCACCGCATGCGCGTCCGCGCAAGGCAAAACGCCCGTCGCCTGGTACCGCGCGGCACGTCAAGGCGTCCTCGAAGAGGCCGCCCGGGCCCGCCGCGAAGAAATCCGTCAGCAGCAAGCTGCCGCGAAAGACCACCCAAGCTGCCGAATAGCTTGCACATGGGCCGCTGGCCACCGACATGGCCAATAAGCGGCCCATGAAAGATACCTCCCTTCCCTCCCGCGAGGAGCTTCTTGCCTTCATCCGCGAGCACACCGGCAAGGTAGGCACGCGCGAGATCGCACGCGCGTTCGGCGCCAAGAATGCCGACCGGGCAGCCCTCAAGCGCATGCTGCGCGAACTCGCCGAAGAAGGTCACGTCGAGCGGCGGCGCAAGCGGCTGCATCACGGCGGGACCTTGCCGTCGGTGGTGCTTGCCGACATCACCGGCCGCGATAGCGACGGCGAATTGCTGGCGCGGCCCACGGAATGGGACGAGGAGGCGCACGGCTCGCCGCCCGTCATTCATGTCGCCGTCCCCCGCCGCGCCCGGCCGGGAGAAGTTGCCGGCGTCGGCGACCGCGCGCTGTTGCGCATCGAGCGAACCGGCGACGAGGAGACGAGTGGGCGCGTCATCAAACTGATCGACCGCGCCAAGCACCGCGTGCTCGGCATTTTTCGCGGCCTGCCGCACGGTGGCGGCAGACTGGTGCCGATCGACAAAAAACAGCTCGGTCGCGAGATCACCATTCCCAGCGCCAATACCGGAGGTGCGGTGGATGGCGATCTTGTTGCCGTGGAGGTTGCACGTCACGGCAAGTTCGGATTGCCGGCCGGCTCGGTCGTCGAGCGGCTCGGTTCGCTCAAGAGCGAGCGGGCCGTCAGCCTGATCGCCATCCACGCTCACGGCCTCCCGCACGCTTTTGCCCGTTCGGTGGTCGCCGAGGCGGAAGCTGCGCGCGCAGCGATGCACGAGGGCCGCGAGGATTGGCGTCATGTGCCGTTCGTCACCATCGATCCGCCCGACGCCAAGGACCACGACGACGCCGTGCACGCCGTGCCCGATCCGGACCCGCGCAATGCCGGCGGCCATCTCGTCAGCGTCGCCATCGCCGACGTCGCCCATTACGTCCGTCCAGGTTCGGCGCTTGATCACGCCGCAGTCGAGCGCGGCAATTCGGTCTATTTTCCCGACCGCGTCGTGCCGATGCTGCCGGAGCGCATCTCCAACGACTTATGCTCGCTGCGGCCGGGCGAAGACCGCCCAGCGCTCGCGGTCCGCATGGCGATCGGCGCCGACGGCCACAAGCGCTCGCACACATTTCACCGCGTGCTGATCCGCTCGGCGGCGCGCCTACATTACGAACAGGCCCAGCTCGCGGTCTCCGGGCGAACGGACGAAATCACTGAGCCGATCGTCACCAAGATCCTCGAGCCGCTTTATGCCGCCTATCGGACTGTGCGCCATGCCCGCGACGAGCGCGGCCCGCTCGATCTCGAGCTTCCCGAGCGTAAGATCGTGCTCAAGTCCGACGGCACCGTCGATCGCGTGATCATGCCGCAACGTCTGGAATCGCACCGGCTGATCGAGGAATTCATGATCCTCGCCAATGTGGCCGCGGCGGAAACCTGCGAACGCGCGCGGGTGCCGCTGATCTATCGCGTGCACGACGAGCCGGCGCCGGAGAAGATCAACGCGCTGCGCGAATTTTTGACAACCCTCGATATCTCGTTGCCGAAAGGCGGCGCGCTGCGGCCGGATGCGTTCAACCGCATCCTGCAACGGGTCAAGGGCCGCGACGTCGAACGGCTGGTCAACGAAGTCGTGCTGCGCAGCCAGGCGCAGGCCGAATATTCGGCCGAGAATTTCGGCCATTTCGGCCTCAATCTGCGCCGCTACGCCCATTTCACGTCGCCGATCCGCCGCTACGCCGATCTCGTCGTGCATCGGGCGCTAATCCGGGCGGTCAAGCTCGGCACCGACGGCCTTGCCGACGGCACGGATGGGCGCGCCCTTTCCGAGGTCGCCGCCAACATCTCGGCGACCGAGCGCCGCGCCATGAAAGCCGAGCGCGAGACCGCCGACCGGCTGATCGCGCATTTTCTCGCCGACCGCGTCGGCGCGACCTTCGACGGGCATATTTCCGGGGTGACCCGCGCCGGCCTGTTCGTCGAATTGGACGAGACCGGCGCCGATGGTTTGATCCCGGCGCGTTATATCGGCGAAGAGTATTTCCGCCACGACGAGAAGGCCCGCGCCTTCGTCGGTCGCGCCGCGACCTATCGGCTTGGCGATCCGGTCACGGTCGAATTGGTCGAGGCGGCGCCGGTCGCCGGCGCGCTCCGTTTCAAGCTCGTACGCGAGGCTCACGCCGCCGCGGGCCAACGGCCTCGACACAAGCCGCCGCAGCAGCGAAAAGAGACGCGGCGAAAAGAGCGGCGCGGACACCGCGGCAAAGCATCATGAACGACGACACAACGACCTCAACTGTAGCCAATACGGAGGCCGGACGGACCGAACGCCTGACTGAGGCCGCCCGCGATCAATCCTTCGCCAACATCAAACCGCGGGATTCGGCTACACTTATTCTCATCGATCGCGCGGAAGCTGTGCCGAAAGTACTGCTTGGACGCCGGCATGAGCGGCACAAGTTCCTGCCCGGTAAATTCGTCTTTCCTGGCGGGCGCGTCGAACGGACGGATCGGCTGATGCCAACAGCGGCGCCGCTGCATGCGCGCGATACCGCGCGGCTGATGCAACGGGTCAAGCGGCCGAGCGCCGCGAAGGCAGCCGCCTTCGCACTTGCCGCCGTACGCGAAACCTACGAAGAGACCGGCCTGATGCTCGGCGCTCGCGCCCAAGGCAAGATTGTCGCCCCCGCCGCCGACTGGCAGGCGTTCGCCGAGGCGAGCGTCCTTCCCGACCTGAGCGCGATCCATTTCGTCGCCCGCGCCATCACCCCGCCACGGCGGCCGCGGCGCTTCGACAGCCGCTTTTTCGCCGCCGATATCACCGCCGTCGCCCATCGCGCCGAAGGCTTTTTTGGGCCTGACTCGGAGCTGGTCGAACTCGTCTGGATGCCGATCACCGAGGCGCGCCGCCTCGATATTCCCGCCATCACCGCGGTGGCGCTGGAGGAGCTGCAGGAACGCATCCTGACCGGTATGAGCCACGACCATCCGGTGCCGTTCTACCGCATGCTGCACAAGCGCTTCGTCCGCGAAGTCCTTTAACCGCGCTGTTTCCAGGCGTTCGGGACTTTCTTGACATTGCCGACTTGGCGACTAGGTTGACCGCCAACAAGCGAAGGATTTCGAGGTCCGACCATGGCCAAGGCCGTAACGATCAAAGTCAAGCTGGTTTCCAGCGCCGATACCGGCTTCTATTATGTGACGCGCAAGAATTCGCGCACGATGACCGACAAGCTGGTGAAGAAGAAATACGATCCCGTTGCCAAAAAGCACGTCGAATTCCGCGAAGCCAAGATCAAGTAAGGCTTTTGACCTCATCCTGAGGTGCAGCAAGGCCCGTTAAGAGCCAATCGCGGCTTCGTTCACTGCGGCCAATCGCCGGTCGGAGCCGCTCAATCCGATCCGCGCTTTAATGTGCTCCGCGAGATATTCGGCGTCTCTGGCAACACCAGAGAAACGGCCGGAGCCCCAGGTATGGAGCCAGGGTAGCCCGAGAAAATACACGCCGGGGACCGGGGTCACGCCGCGGACATGGCTTGGCTGGCAGCGGCCGTTGAACAGCGGCAGATCAATCCAATTGTAGTCGGTGCGAAAGCCGATGCACCACACGGCGGATGTGATGCCGGCTGCGCGGTAGTCGAGCTGCGCTCGCTCTAGCGGCGGAGTCCATACCGGCCGATAGCGGTCCTCCTCCGGCGCGGCGACGGCATTCTTGGCGATGAAGCCGTCGATGCTGGTCTTGATGCTTTCGGAAACCTGGTCGGCCTGGTCGAGGCAGAGCGCGAGATCGTCGGCACATATCAGGCGATCGCTGGTCACGTCCAAGAGACGTCCGTACAGTTCCATGCCTTCCAGCGCGCGCTGACGCAGATCGATATCGCGGCCGCCGTCGCGGCCGGTCACGTAGTGATTGGTCTTGTCGCGTACGCCTTCGCGCAGCGGATGCTCGTGCACCGGCAAGTCGTAGTAGCCCATCAGGTGCAGCCACTCGACCACGTCCTTGCCGCGGTAGCGCCGCGCCACCCGCGGCGCCTCGCCGACGCACAGATGCACCTGCCGGCCGGCGAGATGCAGGTCCTCGGCGATCTGGCAGCCGGATTGCCCGCTGCCGACCACCAGCACGGCGCCGTCCGGCAGCAGGTCGGGATTGCGATAGAGCGACGAATGGATTTGCACGACGTCGGCGGGGATGCGCTCGGCGCAGCGTGGGACGATCGGAATCTGATAGCCGCCGCTCGCGACCACCACCTGATCGGCGAAATGGATGCCGTTGGTCGTGTCCAGCATGAATCCGTGCTGCGCGTCGCCGCGCAGATGCCGCACCGTCACGCCTTCGAGCAAGGGCGGATCGAACGAGGCGACAAAGCCGTCGATATAGGCGACGATTTCATCACGCAGCATGAAGCCGTGCGGGTCCGGCCCGCGATACGGATAGCCGGGCAACTGGCACTGCCAGTTGGGCGTGACGAGGCAAAATGTATCCCAGCGCTCGGCGCGCCAGGCGTGCCCGGCGCGCTCCTTCTCGAACACGACATGATCGATGCCGCTTTGGGTCAGATACCAGCTAATCGAAAGCCCGGCCTGACCGCCGCCGATCACGGCAACGGAATGATGCGCGACGGGGGTTATCGTGTTCATCGAACGCCGTCCCTATGTCTCAAATGCTTCGACAATGACGCGCGCTTCGGCCACAGCGGAGAAGGTCTTCGCAACCGTCTCGATGCGGAGAAGCTGCGCCATCGCCCGCGAACAGGCGTAGCCGTATTTTGCCTCCACCCGCTCGCTCGCGATGTTCAGGGCGCTGCGGCTGCGCTGCACGAAATCGACCAGCGCGTAGCTTTCGCCCGGAGCAAAAAACTTGGTGATGACGAGCGAGGGAGAGTAGCAGGCCTCCGTGGCGCCGTCGGGCCAGCGGATGCGAAAACGCATCTCAGGCATGGACCGGCTCCCGCAGCTTCTCATACACCACCAGATGTGCGCGGGCGGTATCGTTCCAGTCATGCCGCGCCGCAATTTGCAGGCCGCGCGCGATCAGCTTCCGTCGCTGCGCCGCGTCGAGCGAGTAGGTCATGGCGGTGGCGATCGAGGCGACGTCGAACGGATCGCACCACAGCACATCGCCTTCGCTCAGATATTCGGTGAACGGTGCGATGCGCGAGGTTACGACGGGAATGCCACTTGCCATCGCCTCGAGAACGACCAGGCCGAAGCCTTCCTTGATCGAGGGAAAAACGAGCGCAGTCGCGGCGCGATAAAGCGCCGGCATCAATCTCTGCCGCAGCGGCCCGGTGCGAATCACCGCGCCGGCCGACCCGCCGCTATGCGCGAGCATGCCGGCAAAGCGGGCTTGATAATGCCCATGATCGAGCAACGAGGCGCCGCCGGCGATGACCCAGCGCGCCGACGGATGCTGTAACCGCAGCGTCTGAAAGGCCTGCAAAAGCCGGATGCTGTTTTTGCGTTCCTCGATTCCACCGACGGCGAGGAAAACCGGCGCGTCGGGTGGCAGGTCAAGGCGCGCACGCAACTCGTCATCGGTCTGGTCGGGCAGCGGCGAGAAGCGCTTCGTGTCGACGCCATTGCCGACATGCCCGGCCTCGCGTCCCAATTCGCGCGCCAGCCAATCCCGCCACAGCCGGCTGACCACGAATAGATGATCGGCCGCTTCTATCGCGCGCAGTTGCAGCGTGCGCAGGCGTTCGTCGTCGAAGGTGTCGACGTGATGAACTGTGCGGGCGAAGCTGGGAATCAAGCCGCGCTCTTTCAATGTCGCCAAGGCGTTTCCGGAAATGCCGTCTTGCGCATGCCACGCGTCAAAGCGCCGGTTTTCGGCACGTTCGAAGTGGCGGACATAGTCGGCAACACGCGTCTCGACCATCCTACGGACGTCGCGCCCAACGGGTGAAGCCGCCACACACGACGCGGTGCACACCGTGTCGCGGAAGAATCCAGCGCCGGTCGCGTCGGGAGCAAAAACCGTCGTCCCGTAACCAAGCCGAGTGAGCGCGTCGCCGAGTTCAAGGGCATGCACCACGCCGCCGCGCGCATTGGTCGAATGGGCGAGGATCGCAATGCGCGGATTTCGGCTCATGCGAAAACCTCCACTCGGACGCAGCCCAGCAGCGGCTCACGGGCAAAATCCCAGATCGTCTCGGCAGCACGACCGTCGCTGATGACCACGCGATGGTCCGCGGTGAAGTCGCCGATATCGGATGCCGCTATGCCGCGATCATTGAAGCGGGCAAGCACGGCCGGCACGTTCGCCGGCCGAACCGCCAGCAGAAAGCCGAAGCTCGGGAAGGTTTGCAGCCAACGCCCAAGGGGAACGCCTTCCGGCTTCGGGACGCGCGCGATATTGATCCGCACCCCGACGCGGGAGCACTCCGCCAGCATGATCGCAGTGCCAACAAGGCCAGCCTGGGAGATATCCTTGGCCGCTACAGCGAGACCTTGTTCGGCAAGAACCGGCAACACGGCGAGGTCGGCACAAAGCCGCGCCGGCGGCGCATCCGTGGCCGCTTCCCAGTTTGCGAACGGCTCGCGGTAGCGCCCGCGCAAGTCTACAGCCGCGACCAAACGGTCCACGGGCCGCGCGTCAAATGAGGTGAGAAGGCTTTTGGCGCGGCCCAGGATCGCGACCGACAGTTGACTGCGATCAGTGCGGGCATTGGTGTGGCCGCCAACGACCGGCACACGATAGGTTTCCGACGCCGCGCGCAAGCCGTCAAACAGTGGTGTCGCCGCTGCGTCATTGTCGGCCCAGATTGCATCGACGACGGCGATTGGCCGGCCGCCCATGGCGGCGACATCCGCCACATTGACCATCACGCCGCACCAGCCGGCAAACCAGGGATCGCGCGCCACGAACTCGTTGATGAAGCCTTCAATGGCGAGCAACAGATAGCCGTCTCCATCCGGAATTGCGGCGCAGTCATCGCCGACCGGAATGAGGGAATCGACCGAAAGCGAAAGCCCGGCGGCTGCGGCAGCGATGTCGCGCTTGGCTAACAGTCCGCGGCCGCTGCGCAGCGTCGCGGCGAGTTCGCCAAGCGCGACGGAGCCGAGCATCAGGCGGCCTTCTTTGGCAGCTGCAAAAATCCGGTCTCGGCGTCCGCTATCGGCGGATAGCGGCCAAGATCGGCCTGCATGAAGTGATGGGCGCGGCCGTGCAGCATGATCTCGTCGAGCGTGCGCCAGCCGACCCGCGAGAACATCGGCGCATTCTGCGCCTGCACATGCGCATAAAAGCGCTTGCAGCCGCGCGCATGCGCCGAGGAGACCGCAAGCCGAATGAGCGAGATGCCGAGCGCGGAAACTCTGCGATAATCGGCGGCAACGGCGAGCCGCGAACCCCACCAAACGCCGGGTTCCCGCTGGTAGATGCGGACCGTGCCGACGACTTCCTGCGGCGCCACGGCGAACGACGACAGCGCCACGATCGGAATCGCGATGTCGTCGAATGCATCGCGGTCAGTGCCGGCGAAGATTTTCTGCTCGTCGCAAAATACCATGCGCCGCAGCGCCGCGGCTTCGCGATATTCCCACGCCTCGGTAGCGAACTTGACGCGGTATTCCGACGGCAGGAATTCCGGAAACGGCTCGAAGATCATGCGACCGCCTCCCGCTCGTAAGCCGAAAGCGCCGAGCACGCTCCGCATTTGCCGCAGCCGGCCTTGATATCGGTGGCTTGCAGGCCGCCGGCGCGCAGCATCAGCGCCAGCGGCTTGAGAATCTCGTGCATGAAGCTTGGCGATGGCGGCGGATGGCTCTCCAGCGGCGTGCCGGAGATCGGCACGAAAGGCACGACGAACGGATAGACGCCGAGCGCTACGAGCTTCTCGCATGTCGCGAGGATCGCTTCCTTCGGGTCGCCAACGCCGGCGAGAATGTAAGTCGACACCTGCCCGCGCCCGAATACCGGCACCGCTGCGGCAAAAGCGTCGAAATAGCGCGCGAGCGAAACCTGCGCTTTCCCCGGCATGACGCGAGCGCGCACCTCCGGCGTGACCGCTTCAAGATGCATGCCGAGCGCATCGATGCCGTCGTTCTTCATGCGCGTAAACCAGGCGTCTGCGTCGGGCGGTTCGCATTGGCCCTGGATCGGCAGATCGACCGCTGCCTTCACGGCGCGCGCGCTCTCGGCGAGGATTGCAGCGCCGCGGTCGTGGCCGGGCGGCGTGCCGGTGGTCATCACCATGTGCTTCACACCGTCGAGCTCGACGGCGGCCTTGGCGACCTCGGCGAGCTGCGCCGGCGTCTTGCGCTCGATGGTCCGCCCGGCGGCGAGCGATTGTCCGATGGCGCAGAACTGGCAGGTCTTGGTCCGGCTTTGATAACGGATGCAGGTTTGCAGGATGGTGGTCGCGAGTACATCGCGGCTGTGCAGCACCGCGATCTTCCAATAGGGAACGCCATCCGCGGTGCTGCGATCGTAAAAACGGGGCCGCGCCGGAAAGCTCACGTCGCCGAGGCGGACACCGTCCCGGCTGATGCGGCTCCGCCCAAGCGCATCGGGCTTCTCGACGACGTAGGGGCTTTCGAAGGCCGGCGCGGTGAGCACCGGCACCATGACGGTCATGCCGTCGATGGTGATGGCCTTATGGTCGGACGGGCCGGCGCCGCCGCGGCGGCTTTCGTGACCGGCTTTTGGATCAACGAGCCGAACCCCGCAGGACTGCAACTCGCTGATCAGCTGCGCGGTCGGCATGGCCGTGGGCGTCGTCGGTTTCATCGGACGCACTCCCATTCGCTAATTCGTGGACGGAACCCGTTTCCTGATGCGGCGCGATCTCCAGCGGATGCGCCGGGCGATTGTCGAGCACGAGATGGAGAAGCTCGGGGCGGGCGTAATGGCCGACCGAATCCATCATGCGCTTGCGCTTGATGATGAGATTCATATCGAGATCGGCGAGCAACATTCCCTCGCCTTGCGTCAGCGGCGGCACCAGATGCGCGCCTTCCGGCGACACGATCGCCGTCATGCAGCCGCCACGCAGCGCCTTGCGCAGTTTCTCATCGGGCGAAATCTTCGCGATCTGCTCCTCGTTCAACCAGCCGGTGGCGTTGACGACAAAGCAGCCGCTCTCAAGCGCATGGTGGCGGATCGTTACTTCCATTTGCTCGGCGAAGATCGGGCCCACCATCGAACCGGGAAACTGCGCGACGTGAATCTCTTCGTGCTGCGCCATCAGCGCGTAGCGGGCGAGCGGATTGTAGTGCTCCCAGCAGGCGAGCGCGCCGACGCGGCCGACGGCGGTGTCCACGACTTTAAGGCCCGAGCCGTCGCCCTGCCCCCAGATCATCCGTTCGTGGAAGGTCGGCGTGATCTTGCGGCGCTTGAGGACAAGCTTGCCGTCGGCGTCGAAAATGAGCTGCGTGTTGTAGAGCGAGCCGTGGTCGCGCTCGTTGATCCCGAGCACGACTACGAGGCCGTGACGCTTGGCCATGGCCGCGACCGCCTCGGTGACCGGTCCCGGCACGACGACGGCGTTCTCATAAAGCCGAATATGCTCCGCTCCGGTGACCACCGGCGGATGGACAAAGGAAAAGTACGGGTACCAAGGCACGAAAGTCTCCGGGAAGACGACGAGCCGCGCCCCCTTCCCGGCAGCTTCAGCGAGCGCGGCAAGCACCTTCGTCACAGTTCCGCCGGAGGTTTCGAGGTCCGGCGCCAACTGCACCGCGGCGACGCGAACCGCACTCTTCTGCGTCATGCTGTTGTTCTCCGCGCGCTATTCGCTCGCAGCCTCACAGCGTCCAGGTGTTCAACATGAAGGCATTGTCGCGGCGGTGCAGGAGAATGAGATCGAGCACGTCGAGCGGGCTGATCGGCCGGATGCCCGGCAACAGCGAAGGCTCGCCGTGACCGTAAAGCATCTGCAGCGCGAAACGGCAGCAATAGATCTCGCCGCCTTCGCTCATGAATTTGGTCAACTGGTTGCCGAAATTCTGCGCGCCGGGGAACGGCTCATCGCCCAGTTTGGGAAATCCGCGTTGCACGCCGAGCGTCACGCCCGGACCGTAGAGCAGCACGGTGGTCTTGAAGCCCTTGCGATGAAGACGGAGCGCCTGAAGGATATTGACGAGGCCAATCGAGCCCTCGAACGCGACGGTGTGAAACGTCACCAGCGCCTTCTCACCGGGCAGCGCTTTGACGTCCTCAAAGACTTTTTCCTCGTAGTCGACGAGAAAGTCACCTTTCTTATGCGCAGGCATGGTGACGGCAGGCATAGTCTGCTCCTTGCTCAAGCGTTGTCGGCCGCTGCGTGTTGGCCGGCGTCAGGGGGTAGCAAGGGGTGTGCCAATTGCTGGCATGCACATCCATTCATCAAATCCAGTCATGTGCGCGCACTTTTCCAATCAATTCCTGCCGCTGGTTTTGGCGAATAATTTTTCATCCAGAGGTGCGGCGTTAAATTTGAGCAGCACAATGCCGAATAGAAGTGCACACTTTCGTTCGCGATCGTGCCGGAAATCACCAAGGGAACCTAACAACAAATTTTGTTGGCGAAATCGCCTTGCAACACTATACAGTCAATTTTGTTGCTGCCGGGCAACCTGAATATGTTGGTACACGGAGCCAGAAATGGGCGAGTGGATGCCGCTTCTATCCCGGCTCGGCAAGCCGCGCTATCTCGCCATCGCCGACGCAATCGCTGAGGACATACGCAGCGGCCGGCTCGCTCCATTGGATCGATTGCCGCCGCAGCGCAAACTTGCCCGCCATCTCGACATCGATTTTACCACTGTCGCGCGCGGCTATATCGAGGCGCAAAAGCGCGGCCTGATCGAATCCCGCGTCGGACAGGGCACATTCGTCCGCGCGCCGACGAAACGGCGGCACGGCCCCATGGCGCGCCACCCGGAGATCGTCGATCTATCGATGAACCTGCCGCCCGAGCCGGACGATCCCGAATTGCTCGACCGCATGCAGGATGGCCTGGAGGCGCTTGGCCGCGATCTCGTTTATCTGATGCGGTATCAAGGTTTCGGCGGCGTTCAGGCCGACAAGGACGCGGCGGCGCATTGGCTGCGACATCGCGCGCTCGTTCCGCAGCAGGATCGGCTGTTCATCGCGCCCGGCGCCCATCCCGCCCTGCTCGGCATTCTCGGGGTCCTGGCCAAGGCAGGCGACGTGCTCGTTTCGGAATCGCTCACTTACCCAGGAGCGCGGTCGATTGCCGCGCAGCTGGGCCTGCGGCATGTCGGTATCCCGATGGACGACGAGGGCCTCGATGCCGGTGCCTTTGCCGATGCCTGCCAGCGATACGCTCCGCGCGCGCTCTATCTCAATCCGACGCTGCTCAATCCGACCACGCACACGATCTCGCAGCAGCGGCGGACCGAAATCATCGCCATAGCTCGCCGCTTCGGTGTTGTTATTGTCGAAGACGATCCGTACGGATTTTTGCCAGTCGATGGCCCACCGCCGTTTGCGGCGCTCGCTCCGGACATAGCTTGGCATGTCGCCGGCCTCGCCAAATGTCTCGGCGCCGGATTGCGGATCGCCTATGTCGTGGCGCCGGACGTCCGTTCCGGCTGGCTGTTCGCCTCGTCGGTGCGGACTGCCACCGTGATGGCGTCGCCGGTCACGATCGCGCTGGCGACGCGCTGGATTACCGACGGCACCGCGGACGCGCTGCTCGCAGCGGTCCGGCGGGAATCCATGGAGCGGCAGCGGCTGGTGAAGGCGGCGCTGCCGGCGGCCACGTACCGCGCCGACCCGGTCGGCTTTCACCTCTGGCTGTCGCTTCCGGAGCCATGGACCCGCTCGGCGTTCGTCGGCCACACCCGCTCGACCGGCGTTAGCGTGGTCGCGAGCGACGCCTTCGCGACCGAAGGCGTGCCGCCGGAGGCGGTGCGGGTGTGCCTCGGCGGCCCGGCGGACCGTTCGGCGGTGCGAAGCGCGCTGGAGTTCATGGCACACGCGCTCGCGGAATCGCCGACGCTTGCTTCCACGTTTCTCTGAGTCTCTCGTTCCAGGATGAGCCAAATGCGGTGAGTGGCCTCCTCACGATACCAACCCCCTCAAGAGCATGACTCGGGAGGGCGGCATCGCCCACCAGATAGGCCCAATTCTAAGGCCCGATACGGCCACGGGCGCACCGCTTTACTTCTGTTCGCTTTATGTTCCCATCGGGCGTGACCCGAGGCGCTATGCAGTGGCCGATCACGTCGTCTCCCGGCTCAAGGAGCACGGCTACCCTTGGCGGCTGTCCGAGGAAGCCAAGCTCCGGCGCGAGCCGCCCCCTAACTAGCGCATTGTCCGGACCCGCGTTGACTGGCCGTCGAGCCGCGCAGTCGGACAATCGAAAGGCCCCTCTTTTTTGCAATTTACGACCACACATATCCTATGAGTCCCTCTGAGCCCGGCGTCCGACAAGGAGAGGCGGTGATGGACATCACGGATGAAGACGATGCGTTCACTGTGTACGGGCCGGTAAATGCTATCGACAGACTGGCCTATCTGAACGTTTCGCCCGTAGAGAATGCGCCTAACGTAGTCTTTCACGTAAGGGGCTTCGCGGCTTTTGGATCGGCTACAATCCAAGCTGATGAAACCGATGCTTTTCGCATCAGCGTACGGCAAGCAATTCTTCAAGTACTTCAAGAAAATTGCCAACTCGATGCTGCTTCTGTTCGGGAAGAAATATTACAAGATGGAAACTTTGCCGACGAGACCGCCGAGGTAAGGGATACAAAGACCGAAACAGCGGTCGGAGCCGGTTTGAAGACCACACTATCTGCCCTAAAGCAGGAAGGCGCGTTCAGTCTGCAAGGGGGAATTAACCGCGCCGCGAGTGGCACGAAGAGTTACAAAGCTGAAATTCAGGAAAAAATTTCTCGGGTCGAATTCGTAGCGGGCGGGTGGAGGTTTGGCGCTCGAACCGGTGGCGATCCTATAAAAAATTTCGGTCCTCTGGACGGCAAATATTTGGATGGCATTATGCCCTGGGCAGCATTTCGGCTATTGCCTCGGAAGGTCAGCTGTAGGGTACATTTTGATTTGTGGCTTCCGCATGGTATGCTATCAATTGAGCGTGTAATCGCTAGACCGTCGCGCTGGTTTCCAGAGTCAAAAAAACAAACGACAGACCGACAATCGGCATTGCAGGTCTTGAAATCGATTGTAGCAGGGATGGTAGTAACTTCCTACTCAATGCCCCGGGCAGATAGAGGGTACGACCAGAAAAGTGGTGAGGTTCTTTTGGCCCATGCGACGATTGCGGCAAAAATTCCCTCAGCGAATGCTAAATCCAGCATAGCGGTGGTTCCTCAATCGGAGACAAAGTTACTGTCTTCACCTTCACGACGAAAAGAGGGTCCCTCGGCGGAAGGCGTTTCTGGCCATGGAAGAGCGGTTTCCAAAAAAGAAAAGACCGAAACGCGATCCTAGAAGTGTGCCGCTTAATTTAGAGAATGTGGATTGGTCGCTCGTTCAAGCCGTGCTGTCAGCTGAAGGTAATTCGCTGGCGGAATTTGCCAAGTGTGGCAACCTTGATCCTACGAAGTGCTTTCGCTTTGCCAAATTGGCGGGAGTATCCTTATCGGACATCGACATTCGAAATGTGGACTTCAGAGGCGCCGACCTCCGCGGGACAAATGTAAGACATTCGATATTCAATTATACTACCATCTTTGTCGACGCGTTGCTTGATCAGGATGACAGCGATGCGCTCGCTAGTCTAGGCTATGTTGTTCCCCGGCCTCGGCCACACGAAAGAGAAATCGGCTATTTCCATCTACATCTGGTCTCTGCGGGGACCGGAGAAACTCTGATTACGGTCGCTCGCGCCGCCGCGGCCCAATACACGAAGCTCATGCAAGTCGAGCACATGCATCCGCTCGTTCGCGTTCAGAAACAGCTCGACCGGGCGCTCGCCGAAATCGAGGCTTCCCCCGGCATTGTGCTCTACATGCTGCTGCAGGAGAATCTTGCCGCCAAGCTGGAGGAAAAATGCGGCGCGCTCGGACTGCCATGCCTCTCGACCCTTGGGCCGGTTCTTCAGCTGTTTCAAGCCTACCTTGGCGCCGTATCGATGCACAAAGTCGGGCGCTTGCACACGCTCAATGCCGAATACTTTCGCCGCATTGACGCGCTCAACTACACAATGCAGCATGACAATGGCCAATGGACTGACGATCTTGAGGAGGCCGATGTCGTGCTTGTCGGCGTTTTGCGAACGTCAAAGACACCGACCTCTATTTTTCTTGCGAATTGTGGAGTTAAAGTAGCGAACTTTGACCTAGTGAATGACGATCCCGCGCTAGGGCACATCGCCTCACTAAAAAGCCCGCTGGTGATTGGATTGTTTGCGCAGTCAGATGAAATTGTTGCAATTCGGGAGAATATCGCGACGGAGCAACGCAATTTGCTTCCAGCAGGCCCGCACACGGACCCGGCGTCCCTCCCTAGGGAAATAATCTACTCTAAAAAGAAATTCGCTAAGTACGTCCGTGCGGAAATAATCCTCTCTAAAAAGCTATTCGCTACGTACAATTGGCCTTCTATCAACGTCACAGGATTGGCAGTAGAGGAAATTGCCGCCGCAGCGCTAAACCTCCTGAATAATCGCCGTTCCGCCCTTAAACGTTAGCCGGTCCTAGCCGCCACGATGCCAATCCTTGCTCATCGCCATACCAACTAGAGCTCTGATTGACATCGGCTTTTGGGAGGCCTCCGATGGTAGCTGCTATGCAGCAGACATCCCGATCGGCTCAAGGATCGCTGGGTCAGCATTTCCGGCTTGTTGACGCGGGTCGAGATCGGCCACATGCGCATCGGCTCGGCGGGGAACGGTCGCATCAAGTCACGTGGATCGGGCTCGTCGCTCAGCCACCGGGCGTAATCGGCGGGCGCTAGGATCAGCGGCATGCGGTCGTGGATTTCGGCGACCAATCCGTTGGCCGGCGTCGTGATGATCGCGAAGGTGCGAATCCACTCGCCCGAAGCCGGGTCTTTCCAGTTCTCCCACAGCCTGCAAATGCGCCCGTTCGCGGCCGGCAAGGTGGCCGGCCGGGAGCGGTGTCATGAGGAGGCCACTCGCCACCGCCCCCGTGCCGGCCGAACCCCACGGACCCAGGAGATGCGGCGGACCTGAGCACTCCGTAGGGCTATCCCACGAACCACACCTTCCCGGGCCGTTTTCCGGCTCGCTTAGGAAGGCGTCTGCCATTCATTGCTGATTTCCGTAGCAAAGCTAGCGCATTGGCAGGCGAAATCAATCGCCAAAGTTCCGCCAAAATGCAAAAAGGCCGGAAAAAACCCGTTAGGCGGCGTCGGGGACCACCCTGTTTCGCCCGTCGCGCTTGGCGCGATAAAGCGCCTGGTCGGCGCGTTTGAGCAGGGTCGCCGGGCTGTCGTCCCGGCCGCGTAACGCCGCAATCCCGATCGAGAGCGTGACCGGAATGGTGCGCGTCCCGGCGCTGATGGCAAACGGCTCGGCGGCAATGCGCCGGCGCAAGCGCTCCGCCACCATGGCGGCGACCGCCATGTCGGTTTCGGGCATGACGATGATGAATTCCTCACCGCCGCTGCGGCACGCGAGATCAATGCCGCGGATCGATCGTTTGATGCGCAGAGCGAAGTCGCGCAGCACGTCGTCACCGGCATCGTGGCCGTGGGTGTCGTTGATCGATTTGAAATAATCGATATCGAGCGCCAGCACCGCCAGCGGCTTGCCGCGCGCGCTCGCCTGTTCGACCAGCGTGACCAGGTGGTTTTCCATATAGCGGCGGTTGAACAGGCCGGTCAGTGCGTCGGTGATCGCCATCTCGATCGAGATCTGGACGTTATCGCGCAGCCGCTCGGTGTAGCGGCGCTTGCGCACCTGGCTGCGCGCGCGCGCCAGCAGCTCGTTCTTATCGATCGGTCGCATCAGATAGTCGTTCACGCCGATTTCCAGGCCGCGCAGCATGCGCGCCTCATTGTCGGGCTCGGCGATGGCAAGAATGGGCAGGTTGCGGGTGCGATCGAGGGAGCGGATCTGGCTGCAGAGCCGCAGCGCATCGAAACTCTGCAGTCCGAGCGAGACGATCAGCACGTCGTAATTGCCGTCGGCGGCGCGGAACAACGCCTCGTTCGGATCCGTCTCGATCTCGACGCTCTGTTCCGAAGCGAGCGTGGCGGCGACGCGCTCATAGGACGCCGGCCGGTCGTCGACGATGAGCACGCGGCCGCCGCGCCCAGTGTCAGTGACAGCTTCGCGTTCCGGCAATTCAATGCCGATCTCGCGCGAGGTCACCGCGCGCATGCGCAGCTCGTCGGTGACCATCTTGAGCCGCGCCAGCGAACGCACGCGCGCGATCAGCGCCAGTTCGGGGGTGGGCTTGCTCAAAAAGTCGTCGGCGCCGGCTTCCAGCCCGCGCACCCGGTCGGAGGGCTGGTCGAGCGCGGTCACCATGACCACCGGAATGTGATGCGTGGCGGGATTGCTCTTTAGCCGCCGGCACACTTCGAATCCGTCCATATCGGGCATCATGACGTCGAGCAGGACGAGGTCGCATTCGGCGCGCTCGCAGATCGCCAGCGCCTCGTCGCCGCTCATCGCCGTGACCACGTCGAAATATTCGGCCGACAGCCGCGCTTCGAGCAGCTTTACGTTCGCGGGAACATCGTCGACGACGAGAACGCGGGCAGTCATCGCTTGTCCTTAGGGATTTCCCAAAAAATGGCGGATGGTCTCGATGAACTTGGCCACCGAGATCGGCTTACTGAGATAGGCTTCACAGCCGCCCTCGCGGATGCGTTCCTCATCGCCCTTCATGGCGAAGGCGGTGACAGCGACAACCGGAATGACCCTGAGATCCTGATCGTCCTTGAGCCATTTGGTGACTTCGAGCCCGGAGACTTCGGGAAGCTGGATGTCCATCAAAATCAGATCCGGCCGATGCTTGCGCGCCAGATCGAGCGCTTCGATGCCGTTACGGGTGCCGACCGTGTTGTAACCGTGGGCTTCCAACAGATCGTGAAAGAGCTTCATATTGAGCTCGTTGTCCTCCACGATCAGGACGGTTTTGGCCATCCCCTAGTCCCTCACCTGCCCCGGGGTTAACGGCGCCCCCGCGCCCAGCGCCTCCATAGTCCGCCGATGCGGCTGCCGAGCGCGTCGTCAAGCTAGTTCGGATATATTACGGAAAGGCAAATGGAAGCGCATGAAGTCGGGCCTGCGACAAAATCGAGAAGCGGCGGAAATGCTGGCGATTCAGGCGCTTGGCTTCATCGCTGAAGACCAGGAGAGGCTCGCCCGCTTCCTCGACATGACCGGAATACCGTTTGAACAAATCCGCGCCGCGACACGCGTGCCCGGGTTTTTCGTCGGCGTGCTCGAGCATATGCTGGGTGATGAGTTTCTCTTGATCGCGTTTGCCGACAGCGCCGGCATCAATCCCGCCGAGATCGCACGCGCCCGCGGCGCGCTCGGCAAGCGCTGAGGAGCGCAACGCGCCGTGAGCGCCTTCTGCCGCGATTGCCTCGCCGATGCCGCAGCGCAAGCGGCGCGTTGCCACAGCTGCAGCTCGCCGCGCTTGCTGCGCCATCACGAACTCGGAGAACTCTCCATCGCCCATATCGACTGCGACGCGTTCTACGCCACCATCGAAAAGCGCGACGACCCAACGCTTGCTGCCGAGCCGGTGATTGTCGGCGGCGGCCGCCGCGGCGTCGTCGCCGCCGCGTGCTATGTCGCCCGCACCTTCGGCGTGAAGTCGGCGATGCCGATGTTCGAGGCGCTGCGGCTATGCCCGCACGCCCGCGTCATCCGGCCCAACATTGAAAAATATTCGCGCGCCGGCCGCGAGGTGCGCCAGATGATGCTGGCCCTGACGCCGCTGGTCGAGCCGTTGTCGATCGACGAGGCCTTCCTCGATCTGTCCGGGACCGCGCGGCTGCACGGGCTCTCCCCGGCCAAGGTGCTCGCGCGCTTTGCGGTCGAGGTCGAGCGCAAGCTCTCGATCACCGTCTCGATCGGGCTCTCCTGCAACAAGTTCCTGGCCAAGATCGCCTCAGATCTCGACAAGCCGCGCGGATTTGCCGTGCTGGGTGCGAGCGAAGCGCAGAAATTCCTGGCGCCGAAGCCGGTGAGCTTCATCTTCGGCGTCGGCAAGGTGAGCGCGGCGCGTTTGGCGCGCGACGGCTTTTCACACATCGCCGATCTGCAGAAGACCAGCGAAACCGAGATGATGCGCCGCTATGGCGAAGAGGGTCGCCGCCTCGCCCGACTCGCGCGCGGGATCGATCAGCGCAAGGTCAGCGCCGATCGCGAAACCAAAAGCGTCTCCGCCGAGACGACTTTCGACGGCAACCCGTCCGACTTCCGGGCGCTGGAGCGGATTCTCTGGACGCAGACGGAAGAAGTCTCCGCGCGCGTGAAAGAGAAAGCGCTGGCCGGCGCGACCGTGACGCTGAAGCTGAAGACCGCGGATTTTAAGATTCGCACCCGCGCGCATTCCCTGGGCGCGCCGACGCAGCTCGCGGGAAAAATTTTCGCCGTTGCCCGCGGTCTTCTTGAACGTGAGACCGACGGAACGAAGTTTCGCCTGCTCGGCGTCGGCCTCAGCGCGCTCACCACCGCCGACCACGCCGATCCCGCGGACTTCGTGGATGGCCGTGCGGCCGAGGCGGAGCATGCGGTCGATCGCGTCCGCGCGCGTTTCGGTGAAGACGCCGTGGTCAGGGGATTGGCGTTCGAGGGACCGGAGAAGCGCTAAGCACTGCCTAGACCGCGATTTCAATTCAATTGAACCGGATCAACGTGTTGAAACGCGCGCACCGACGGTTAACCCGTCAACGGCACGGCTTTACGTCTTTGATGTCCAGCGAGGTAAGCTTGCCGGTGACGACGAAGTCGTTGTAGTCGAGCGTCAGCGCCCGCGAAATGCCATTCTCATAGAGCTCGAAGCCGATCGCGTAGACCGGTGTCTGCTCAGTGCTCTCTTTGGCTTTGCTCTTTTCGAAATAGCTGATGGTCACCGGCCAGCGCGGGACCGCGGCGAGCTTCGGCTCATTGTCCGCGGCGTCGTCATGCTTGCGCTCATCGGCGGCGAGCTTGCCGCCAATCACGGTCAGCGTGTCGTACACCTTCTCGCCAGTGTCCGATCCGTCAAAGACCGGAAAATCGAGAATGGTCTTGCCGGCGCGCGCCGCGCCAATCACCCGCACCATGTGCTCGGTCGGGAATACCACCGCGGCGTCGATATCGAGCACCTTGTGCTCGCGGCTTCGCCAGGTCGACAGCCGTTCCAGCCGCGCCATGTTCGGCGTGGCCGTCGACCGAGTTGACGAGGTCCTGGTCAAGGAAGTTTTCCGACGTGAATTTGAAGCTCTTGGCGTCGCCGCCTTCCCAGGTCGTCGAGCGAAGGTCGCTGGTGGAGACCTTGCCTTCTCCGGAGTCCAATTCGGAGACTTGACGGAATTTCAGCGTATAGCCATCGCAGGCATTGCCGTCGAAGTCGTAGAGAATGCGCCCGCGCACGCCCACCACCTGCGAGTTGCCGCGAGTCTTGACCGAGCGTGAGGTCGTACACGGCCCGATGCGGCACGAGTGCAACCGGCATCTCTTGCGCCATGACGCCGGACCCAGGCACGGCGAACAGCAATGTGCAGGCAAGGACGGCGCTGCCCGATGCGAAAGCGTTAGCCACAGTCGTGAACCCCTCGCGTTGTTCAATCCCGGAGTTGCGCCCCACCCCTGCCGGTTCCCCCCAATGAATCTCATGGCATTTCGTCTAGCGAATGGCGGCGAAGATAAGGACCTCGGCCGCCGGCCGCAACTGCGGACCATGCCTGACAGTCGGACCTTGCATGATAGGCGGCGATCGGCCAAGAGATTTGGCGTTTAAACCAGACTTGGCGCTTAACCAGACTTGGCGCGAAAAACGCGATGTGGAGGACGGCAATGGCCGGCACCGTGGAGAAGAAGTTGAACGAGCTCGGCATCGTGCTCACGGAGCCAGCTGCGCCGGTCGCAAATTATGTGCCGTTCGTGCGCACCGGGAATCTGCTCATGGTATCCGGCCAGATTTGCCTTGCCGGCGGCAGCCTCGTCGCCAAGGGACAGCTTGGCGGCGGCGTCTCGATCGAGGACGGACAGAAGGCAGCACGCGCCTGCGCCGTGAACTTACTCGCTCAAGTCAAGGCCGCGCTTGGCGATCTCGACAAGGTGGCGCGCGTGGTGCGGCTCGGCGGTTTCGTCAACGCGGCGCCAGGCTTTGTCGAGGGTCCCAAGGTGATGAATGGCGCTTCCGACCTGATGGTCGCGGTGTTCGGCGAGAAGGGCAAGCACGCGCGCACGACCGTCGGCGTCTCGGCGTTGCCGCAGAACGCGGCGATGGAGGTCGAGGGACTGTTCGAAGTCTCCTGAGCGTGACCAAGCTGGATTGGCTCACGGCGCGACCGATCGCCCATCGCGGACTGCACGACGCCGCGCGCGGCATCCTTGAGAACACCGCCGCCGCCGTGGGCGCAGCCCTGGCAGTCGGCTACGGCATCGAAGTCGACTTGCAAATCAGCGCCGATGGCGAGGCCATGGTGCATCATGATGATGCGCTCGGCCGCCTCACCGATGGCGAGGGCCGGCTCGATCGGTTGAGTGCTGTACGAGCTCAAGCGCATTGCCTTCCACAACAGCACCGAGCGCATGCTGACGCTCGGCGAACTGTGTGACCTAGTCGGTGGACGTGCCACCCTGCTCATTGAGCTGAAAAGCCGGTTTGACAGCGACGATCGTCTTCCTGCTCGCGTGGCGTCGGTGCTTTCCGGATACGCCGGGCCGGTAGCGCCGATGTCCTTCGATCCGCTGCAGTTGCAAGTGCTGCGGCAAAAAGCCCCGCGCCTGCCGCGCGGAATTGTTGCAGCCAAATACCGGCCACACCCCTACTGGGATCAGATGCCGCCATGGTTGCGCCACGGCATGGGATCATTGCTCCCGGCCTTGACGGCGCGGCCGCACTTCGTGGCTTATGCGTTCGACAATCTGCCGGCGTTCGCTCCCGCCTTCGCGCGGCACATTTTGTGCCTGCCGCTGCTGACCTGGGTAGTGCGGACGGAGGTCGAGCGGCAACGCGCGGCGCGTTCCGCCGACCAGATCATTTTTGAAGGCTTTCGGCCATGAATCATGCCGGAAACGAGGAACGGCCGCCGCCAGATCGAGCGCGCGTGACGGCGGGTGACCTGCGCGTCATAGCGGTGAGCGCGATCAGCGAGGCCGGGGCCGCCGCTTGGGACGCTTGCGCCAACCCGCAAACGGAGACGGCTTCGGCGCCCTGCCGCGGCGGCTTGCGAAGGGCCGGGCCAATCACTTCCATTAGCGGATCAGGAAACCGTCTTTAACCCGTTCTTATCGTACGATTTTCTTTCAGCTTTGGAGGCGTCGAAATCGGTCGGGGGCCATTCCGGCTGGCGGGTTCAGCACCTGTTGGTCAAAGCCGCCGACGGCACGCTCGTTGCCGCCGCGCCGTGCTACCTCAAGAGCCACTCGCGCGGCGAATATGTGTTCGACTACGGCTGGGCCGAGGCCTATGCCCATGCTGGCGGCAGCTATTACCCGAAATTGCAGGTTGCCGTCCCCTTTACGCCAGCTGCCGGACGGCGCCTGTTGGTGCGCCCGGGTCGCGCAAGCCGACGCGGTGCGCGGCGTGCTCGTCAACGGCCTGGTCGAGCTTTGCCGCATCGACGGCGCCTCCGGCGTTCATCTCACTTTCGTGACCGAACCAGAATACCGCTTCCTCGGCGAACGCGGCTTCCTGCAGCGCATGGACCAGCAGTTCCATTGGGAAAATCCCGGCTACGCCAGCTTCGACGATTTTCTCGGCGCGCTCGCGGCGCGCAAGCGCAAGACCATCCGCCGCGAACGCCATGAGGCGTTGACCAACGGCATCACTGTGCACTGGCTCACCGGCAGCGACCTCACCGAAGACGTTTGGGACAATTTCTTCGCGTTCTACATGGAAACCGGTTCGCGCAAATGGGGCCGCCCCTATCTGACCCGGCCGTTCTTTTCACTGGTCGGCGAGACCATGCGCGACCGCATCCTGCTGGTCATGGCCAAGCGTTCCGGGCGCTGGATTGCCGGCGCCATCAATTTCATCGGCTCGCACACTTTGTTTGGCCGGCACTGGGGCGCCATCGAGCATCATCCGTTCCTGCATTTCGAGCTGTGCTACTATCAGGCCATCGACTATGCGATCGCGCACAAGCTTCGCCGCGTCGAGGCCGGCGCGCAAGGCGAGCACAAAATCGCCCGCGGCTATATGCCGGCAACGACCTACTCGGCCCATTTCATCGCCGATCCGGCATTGCGGCGGGCGATCGCCGATTATCTTGCACGCGAGCGCACCTACGTCGCGGCGGCCGGCGCCGAACTTGCGGCTACGGGACCCTATCGCCGGGATTTCGCGTTCGAGGCCGATTGATTAGAATCCGCGAGCGAGCGGCGGAGAGCACGATGCCGAGTTACGATCCCAACAATGTCTTTGCCAAGATCCTGCGCGGCGAATTGCCAGCGCACAAAGTCTACGAGGACGACAACGCCTTCGCTTTTCTCGACATCATGCCGCGGGCGCCGGGCCATACGCTGGTGATCCCCAAAGCACCGGCCCGCACGATACTCGACATCGCCCCCGACGATCTCGCGCAGCTCGCCAAAGTGACGCAAATCATTGCGCGCGCGGCCGCGACGGTCTTTTCCGCCGACGGCCTCACCATTCAGCAGTTCAACGAGCCGGCCGGCGGCCAGATCGTGTTTCACCTGCATGTCCACGTCATACCGCGCAAGATCGGCGTGGCGCTCAAGCCGCCGGCAAGCTTCAAGGAAGACGCGGCGGTGCTTTCCGATCACGCGCTAAAGCTCGCCGCCGCGCTGAAAGGCGTCTAGCGCCGCGCGGACATTCCGGGCTCCGCTTCTCTCAGCCCCGGAATGACAAGCAGCAAAACGACAGCGGCTTCAGCGCCCGCGCGCGACGCGCTCGATCTCGGCGCGCACCAAGCGCTCGACCATGCCGGGCAAATTGTCGTCCAGCCAAGTCTTCAACAGTGGCCGCAGCATCTCGCGCACCAAGTCCTCGAGCGTGCGCGCGTTCTGCACCAGTACGGTCTGCGCCAACGTATTGAAAGCGGAGTCGACTGCCGCGCTCGTGGTGCTCGACAGCAGCACGTCCTCGCCGCCTGCGCGGCGCCCCGACCCTTCGAAAGCTCTTTGCACAGGAGGCTTTTGCTCCGCCTCATCGAAGCTCACATCGGAATAACCTTCGATCTTGCGGAATTGCGGGGGCGGCCCCGATGCCGGGCTTGGCATTGGCGCGGTGGGCTGGCTGGGCATCGGCGCCGCCATCGAACTCGGTGAGATCGAGAATATCGGACAACTCTTCGAAGGCTGCGCCGCCCAAGGCCGGCTGATCGAACGACAATTCTTCGTCTTCCATCTCCGGGAGACTAGGCTCCGGTTCAGGCGGCGGGGGCGGGGGTGGTGGGAACGAGGCTCGCGGCGGCGGTGCCGCAGGTCGGGGCGCAGCCTTCGGCGCCTCCGGCGCTCGTTGCCCCGTTTTGCTGGCATCGTCATCGGCGATGATGCGGCGAATGGAGGCGAGAATCTCCTCCATCGACGGTTCCTGCGACCTCGCCGGCTGCGTCATGCGCGCATCCTCATTTCAATCCGTGCTTGCCCCCGACCACGGCCCTACAGGCGGATGACGATCGCCAACGTCTGCCGACCGCGAATCACGTAAGCCCAACCATGGTCAAGTATGTCACGGCGAAGGTTGAAGGCAACCCAACCTGTGGGCTACGAGCGCCAATCGTTCCAGCCGCCTGCTGTCCGGCCTATCTGCCGTCCGGGTTACGCACGCCGGCCCAGGCGTCGCGCACTTGCTGATAGTGCACCATCGCATCGTAGATCACGACATTGAGGCCGAGCCTCTGCATCGACAGCGCCCCGACGGACGCGAGCAAGGTGTACGAGGCCACCACGCGGTCATGCTGGGCGGTAACCAGCGCAACGCGCGCATTGACGAGTTCCTGCTGCGCATTGAGCACATCAAGGGTGGTACGCTGGCCTACCCGGGCCTCCTCGCGCACGCCGTTGAGCGCGATCTCCGCGGAGTTGACTTGTGCGGTCGTCGCTTCGATCTGCGCCTTGGCGGCGTCAAGCTGACCCCAGCTCTGCACCACCGTCGCGCGCGCCTGATCGCGGTTGACGTCGAGACTGAGCCGCTGCTGCCCCAAAGTCTCCTTGGACTGGCGGATTGTGGAATATTCACCGCCGCCCTGATAGATCGGTATCGTCAATTGACCAATGACTGAAGCTTGCGTCTCTCTGATGGTTTCGAACGCCGGCTGCCAACCCTGTGACGCGCTCGCCGTGACCGAAAAGTTCGGATAAAGCGCGCCTTCGCTGATCTTGACTCCGAGCTCGGCAACGTCGACCCCGTACATCGCGGCAAGAACCGATGGGCTCTGCGCCTGCCCTTGCGCGATCGCTTTCGCCAGTGTGTTGGGCGACAGCCGGTCAACCGGCGTGCCAGGCGCGAGCTTACCGGGATCGACACCAATTACCCGCCGGTAATTGGCCTGTGAGGTGACGAAGTTCGACTGCGCACCCAAGAGCGCGGACCGCCCGGCGGCCAGCCGCAATTCGGCCTGGGCGACGTCGGTGCGCGTCACCTCGCCGACATTGAAGCGATCGCGCGTCTGTTTCAACTGCTCGGTGAGAACTTGAACGTTGTTCTCGTTGAGCTCGAGGATCGCCCCATCGCGCAACAAATTCATGTAGGCGGTGGAGGCATCGAGCAAAATCTGCTGCTCGGTGAGGCGCAAGGTCTCGCGCGCGCCGTCAACCTGGCTTTCCGCCTGGCGGGTGCGATTGGCGGTCTGGAACCCGTTAAACAGGTTCTGCGTCCCGGTTACGCCGACGCTGCGCGAGTAAAACTGCTCGGTAAATGAGGTCTGCGTCAGCGTGCCGGCTATCGGAAACGCCTGCTGCGCGCTGGTGTAATTATAGCCGCCAAGAACGCCAACGCTCACCTTCGGGCGATATCCCGACAAGGCCTGCGGCACGTTCTCGTCGATGACACGCAACGCCGCGCGTTGTGCATTGAGCGATGGATTATTCTGGTAGGCCTGCACCAACGCCCATTCAAGCGTATCAGCCCTCGCCCCGGCACAGCCTAAGCCGAGACCAGCAGCCGCCAAGCTAAGGCCTACCACGACCCCGATACGCGCTTTCGCCCCTCTCGCGCCCATGCGACGTCGCTGCCCTCGCCTTTCGGCATCCCCGGCGGATCGCCGCCTACAACACAATACTCGTCGCAGCCCACTCGACCGCGTCCCTCATCCCGGATCACACCTTATGCGGCCAGCCAATGCCGTGAAACCCCCGTAACCACCCTTTTCTGCAAAATTATCAGAGCTGGCACATATACGCCACAGCTATGGCCCAAGAATCATCGGCAACCGCAATTGTATTGACGGCACCTCAGAAGACGAACGCGGGCGGTGCGACGAAACCGGGCAAAAGCCGGGCCGCGGCATCAAAAATCGGCCGGCCGACGAGGCGGCCTTCGATCAGGTGAAAAATCGTCGCCTTGGCCGCCGGAGGGCGGCCATAAACGCCGACCAACCGGCCGGCCGGCTTCAGTTGGCGGCCCAGCGCCTCGGGCGCGATTTCGGTAGCGCCATTGAGAAGAATAACATCATAGGCAGCGCCGGGAGGCCATCCGGCCGTCAAAGGCCCGATGGCGACCTCCGCTTGCACCGCGTTCACCGCCGCGAGTGCATCCTTGGCTTGCCGCGCCAGCTCCGGGTCCTCCTCCAATCCAATAACTGCGCCGGCAAGTCGCGCCAGCACGGCCGTCGAATACCCGGTTCCACATCCCACATCGAGGACACGATCCCCTGGGCCCACATGGGCCGCCTGGATCAGCTTGGCGAGCACCATCGGCTTGAGCATGGCGCGTCCCTTGCCGATTGGGACATCGCCATCGAGGTAAGCCAGCTGCGCAAGCGACGGCGGCAGGAATCGTTCGCGCGGCAGCGTCAGCATGGCTTCCAACAAGTCGGCATCGGTGACGTCGGCGGTGCGGACCTGTCCTTCCACCATCAGTCGGCGCGCAGTCGCGGCGTCGAACATGTGTTGGGTTCCCTTATTGGCGAAGCAAGCGTTGTGCGGCACGGTCAGCCAAAACGCAAGCGCAGGGGCGGCCGCGTGGCGGCTATAGCAGCACGGCGTCGCCCGCCTCGCGTTAAACTATACAGCTAAACTATATAGGTCCGGTGCGGTGGCGCCGTTGTCCGACCGGCCAGCTTCCTTTATAGAGCGTCAGGCATTGGCGGCCGCGAACAGGCGGATCCGGCGATTGCCCATGAGGCCACGTGGCGGAGTGGTTACGCAGCGGTCTGCAAAACCGTTTACCCCGGTTCAATTCCGGGCGTGGCCTCCACAACTTAATTGCACGAACTGACGTTGCGGGCGGCTTTCAAAGCCGGCGCGGCTTTGTTATAGGCAGTCGCGCTTTGAGTTAAACGAGCCGCCAAGTTCCCCGGTAGCTCAGCGGTAGAGCAACCGGCTGTTAACCGGTTGGTCGCTGGTTCGAATCCGGCCCGGGGAGCCAAACTATATCAAAAACTTACGCCTAATCACCCGTGCTTAAAATCCGCGGCGTTTAGTAAATAGGCATTACCTCAGGCATTACGGCTAGAGCCGCTGGCCACGCCACGCGCGCCCTTCAGGAAGGCAGGGAAGGGCCTGCTAGGTTCGGGGGCCTTTGGACCTAGGCTACTCCAGAGAATGCACCGGTGGGCTTCTCCGGGCGACTAGGTTGGGGTCCTGGGAGTTTATTCCTACGAGGAAGGTCAGGGAGCGGCCTTTGCGTGTGCCGAGGCCCAAACCCCCTAGTCGGCCCCAAAGAACGCGCCCGGCGGGCTTCCTAGGCCCAGGGCGACCACTACCACTGGGTTGTGGACCGAGGAGGCAGCGCGAGCGGGGGCGCGTTAAGCTGCCGAGTGCGCCGCGTGTATAGGGGGGAACGGAGAGCCAACAATTTGGCCAATGCAATTCATGCGATTTGCGTGCATATCTCATTTTCAGCTGCCGGTTATCCGACGAAGCCAAGCCGGGAAGCGGGCCGACAACGTAGCAGGAAGCGATGACGGTATTGGCAAAGAAAAAGCCCGGTACGCAGTATAGCGAAGCTGGCGTGGTTTATCGGCTTCTAGCTACTGGGGAGACGACACTACTTGTCTAGGAACTGTTTAACGATAAAGTGCTTGTCGGTGCCATCCGTTTCAAATTCGTATTTGAACCCGGGATCGCGCGCATCATCTCCTCTTTCAACCAAGCGCCAGAGAGGTTTTGACCCAAGTTGACGATAGTCAGATAGACCCCGAGAGTCGCAAAAACTAGTGCGGCTATATCCTGCACGCCTGCTAAACTCTTCGTCCTGAAGAGTGTCGCAGATTGCCATGTCAACGATGATGTTATCTAAGTCTTGCGAAGGCGCCTATTACTGCTTCTTCGCTGTTACCTTGCAGGCGCAAAAACCGAGGCTCTCCAACAGGATATTTTGTAAACGTTCAAAGTCTTGCCACACATAGTATTCGTCTAAGCATTCTGAAACCGCGTGCGTGCCGCATACGTTCGTCTTGATGTCCTTAAATATCTGAAGAGCATCGATCAACGAACGGCTTCTGGAGTCGCCAATCAACATGGAGTATCTATTCAAATCATCAACAAGTGTGTCGAGCTGGTCAAAGAATTGAGATATTTGCTTTGTGACATTTCGCTTCGCAAGTTTGTCGATGCTCTTATCGCATTTCGACGCATAGACAAAGTCCATCATAAGTCCTGCGTTTTCTTCTTGATAAGAACTGTCACTGAGGTTCTTTGCCCTAGCGCACGTCAACGCACTTTGTAGCCATTCTCGGCTTTGAACATATTTCTCCCGCCAAGCCGAGGAGCACTCCGCCAATTGTTCCAGTATCTTCTTCGCGCGCGCGATCCACCAATCGATAAAGTGTCTGTTCTCTTCCCTGTCGCGTAACTCTGGGCACTCGCTTGGTTTGTCGATTTGATGTCAAGAAATCCGCCCTGTTTATTCGCAGCCAATCCATCGAACCGCTCGTAATCTGCGGTCGCGAACACCATTTCGTCCGGCACATCCCGCGAAGTTGTTGCGCCGCAGGTTGGGCCACTGCAACTCGAGGTGGCTACGTTAGCATCGCTCCGCGCCAGGCACTCTTTCATCGTCAAGTCGCGCGTTTTTAGACAGCTCCGGAAAGTCTGGAAAAACGGTATCGGCTCCGGGCCCGGCTCCAAACTTCGATAGTGATGAATGAGATCGTCGGAGAGGCGGCACTCCCGCACTACCAAGCGTGCGTTGGAGCCAAACACATCAATCAGACGCTCAAGGAAGCTGTCGCGGAGGGGGACAAATGGCGTCCCCGTAAATGTACTTTGATGGCCACCAACCTCTTTGCACAGCTCTCTCCCAAGTTGGGCACGCAACGGCCCAAAAACATTTCCGTCGAACATTCGGTAAGCTAACGAATATACAAACACATTGAGAAGCGCACCGTACGCGCTGTTGTCGTTACTCATGCGCATTTGGAGCAAATCATCCAAATTTGCTGCGCGTTCAGAGTAAATCTTCTGAAGTTTCTCCACTCTGACGACAGCTTTGATAAGTGAACCTGCTTCGTCTGGAACCCAAGGAAGCAGTTCCAGAATTGGGATTAAGGGAAAGTTCCGCAGCTTGGTGCACTTCAGGGAACGAGGCAAAAGGCTCGTCAGCGGCGTTGAATTGTCGTCTCCGGCGCTAAACCCGAATTGAAGGCCGAATGATCCGCGCGCCGCGTCAGCTGCGGCGGATTGACGATTGCCTCCACCGTCAATTGGGTCCGGTGAAATTTGAAAGGGGGTAACCTGCGAAAACCTGTTTCGTCGATCGCGTTGTCCTTGGGAAACAAGGGCCGGTAGGGAAGAAGCGGCAGTACAACAACCTTCGTGTCGTCGCAAAACTCGACAGTGAGTATCCGATCAGCCCCTACCCAGTTTACGATCCACGCTAGATTTTTTGGTGGCAGTGGAAATTCGAGATAGGATCGTTCTTCAATCGTCCGATAACGAAACCGATTTTGGTCTGAGGCGATTAGGTACGAGGCGGTTACAGACTTAAAAACGACTAAGCCAAGAAGGCAGAAAAGCACAGCACCGGCTTGAAGACGGCGGTTCGATTGGAACAGAAAAAGCGTGAATCCAATTAAAAGAATGGCGGTTATCTGCAATAACGAGGCTGGTTCGAAGAACCAAATAATAGGTCCACTCAGAACACAAAATATTGAGTTGACGAAGATCGAGCCGATTTTTGGCAGCTCGTCAGACAAGCGCCGAACCCACGCCGAGAAAGGTCCCGCCTTCTGCTTCTGCCACTCAGCAATTCGCGTTCGCCATTGCGACAGGTCAATAGTCGTGGTTGCTCGCCACTTCATCGAACTGCTTTGGCGTTAGGCGTGTTCGCAGTCGTGATTGATCTTCATGCGTGGCCGGGGGCGGTCCCTCTCGCGAACTGCCAGCGTACACCATTTGTTCTCATGGGTATCGAGACAATCGGCGAGGTACTCTCGCTTGGCTGCGCGCACCGTTCCAGCGCGGCGGATAGTTGTGGATGCGGCTGTCCGTGGCGCTGAAAGGCCGTCTGGCCAATTTCAGGGGTTGCGCGATGCCGCATCGGTCACGGCCGCCCATATTGGCTCCAAACCGTCCATGAACCTACCGTCGAAGAAAACCCTGAGAGATAGAACAACATCGCCACGGGGATAACAGTGAAGGCAGCGCTTGATAACGAGCCGTTCGGAATTGCGATATCCGCCAGGAGGAAGGCGTTCTCGGCAACACAGCACTATCCTGCCGATGGACGCCAACAAACTGGCCTTCTTGTGAGGATTACGTACAGCGTGGACGCTTTGGCTTCCGCACTCTTTCATATAGCCTCCGCGCAACTTAAAAGTAGCGATCTGTGCCACCCATGCCAGACGACGCACTACAAAGGCTTCGCCAGCGGCTGCCGGATAAGTTCTCTCATGACATGCTCGACAGCGCTCTCCAGGTGCTCGGTCAGTCCGGAAACAAAATGCGTGCGCACCAATTCGCGGCCACTCTCCGGGAAATGTTTTCTCACATTCTTGAGCACATGTCTCCCGACGCCGATGTCATGCGCTGCCCCTGGTTCAAGCAAGATAAGGATCTTCCGGGTCCGACCCGACGACAGCGGGCGCTCTATACCTGTCGGGGCGGGCTTACGGACGATTTCCTGAAAAAAACATTGAACCTCAATCCCAAGGACCTGCACTCGGAGTTTTCATTCCTTTCAGGAGCTCAACGACAGGACCCACGTTAGGCCCGACACTGTGTTAAGCGATGAGGGTGAAATCAATGGATTTGCTGACGCGGCACTCGCGGCGTTGGAAGCAGTTTTTGCCACGATTGATGAGGTTCGGACGACGACTATTACCGAGGCGATCGACAAGGAGCTTCACGGCCAGGCTATGTCGGTTTTCGTCAACGAGACCATTCAGGAACTTGATGAGATCGCAGGTCGTTACGAGACTGGAGCCGTCTGGATTGAAGAAACTACGGTAATCTCTCTCGACCCTGATGAGGTGCGGTACCGGGGGCAGCGAGCCTTTCCACACCGTAGCTTTACACCCCAAACAATGCAGCTTAACGCGGGCCTGACCAACAACAAGGCGAGCCGTCGTGTCATTCAGATCAATGCGAGCTTGCCAAGATCCGCGCGCAATCGTCAAGTTCTGGGAAGCCGTTCAAGCCATTGCCGAGACTATTCAGTCTCTAAGCAACAGCCTAGCTGCATCAAGTCACGCGGGCTCATCGCCCAAGCGGTGAGAGGTCCTGTCAGCACCTAAAATGCGACTGATCCCAGTTCTTCCTCGATAGAAGCAATGTTTCTTCTGATATCGATGTTGAACTCAAAAGCATGTTTCGCGTGCTCTGTTCGCCGGTGACAATTTGGACACAGGGCGGCGACATTAGTGGGATGATCGGCGCCACCGCTTGCCAACCGGAGGATATGATGGATTTCGAGACAAGGAGCATCGTTGCGCCGGAGAAAGGGTGCTGGTTGTTTACAGCCCTCGCAAATTCCATGTGACCTTGCGAGCGCATACGATCCGATCAGGTCATTTCGTTCACGCTCCCACCGATCGCGCCTTTCGGCTGGGACTTGCAAGCTGGCCGAGGCGTAAGCTATGCGCCTCAGTTGTGCGAATGATGCGAGATCATTTCTTCCAATGACAATCCAATCATAGGCGCGGCCACTAATCGTGCCAGCGCGCTGGACCGCGATTATAATTCTGTCCGGCGTGTAGTCATTTGCCCTGACAATCGTATCTGTGTCGGCTCGAAGATATGGCGGCCCCTTCGAGCGGCCATCGCTCCAATGTTTTTGACAAACCTTAACATCCGCACGAAATCGGGTACCAAGCGGGTTGTTCTCACGCAAAGGTCGCGGAAACTCGAGCGCGGATGTCACGCGGCAATTCATCAACAGGTCTTACGCGCGGCCGAGTTATTGATCGGTCCAAATCTCGACATGTTTCGAGCAATATCCCGAAGAAACGATCACCCTTTCGCAACGTCGTCATGGTCGTCCATCAAGTGCAATCCAAACGGCCTCACTTCGTCGTCGCCTCCGCCTTCGGGCGCTTGCGCCGCTATCGCTGGCGCGCGAGCAACAGAGGGTAAGGCTGCAATTCCGGCGCACAGTTTCAGCCGTTCTTAATTGGCCAGGTAATCCTCAACCTGATCGAGCGACCAGCTACAGACCCACCGATTGGCTATCGCGGGATTGATCGCGCCGCCCGCTTGGATGTTCATTAGGGCATAGAGTCCGTAGTCCACAGCCTTTGGGTCGCGGCTGCGGCTTTTCACCAGTTGCAGGCCAGCGCGGTCGGCCTGCGGCGCACGCGATTTTCTCGTATCTTGTCGGCCATCGTAACCTCCGTCGTCAGTTGATGCTTGGTGTGATGCCAGAAGATGTACCGTGGGGCAAGCCTGAAGCTATGCGGGGACGATGGTTGACTTCTGTTCGCTTTATGTTCTCAGACCGTGGCGACGCACTTCGATACAGCTAGCGTACGCCCTCAGCCGCGCCGCCAAGATCGTCCGCCCAGGGGCTGATGGAAGACGAACGCTATGCCGTCGCCGATCACGTCGTCTCCCAGCTCAAGGAGCACGGCGACCCTCGGCGGTTGTCCGATGAAGCCAAGCCCAGACGCGGGCCGACACAAGCCCAGACGCGGGCCGACAACATAGCAGCGTGCTTTCAAGGTTTCTACGATTCGGCCAGGGCTTTGGTAAGAAGCCCGCCCTGCTAAGGGCAACGCGGGCGGAAGATTTCGAAAATTGTGCGGGCGAGAATTTTTAGATCGAGCAAGATAGTTCGATTTTCCGCGTACCAAGCGTCGTACTCGACGATCCGTTGCGCATTTTTTGTTACGCCTCGCAATCCATGTATTTGAGCCCACCCAGTCACGCCCGGCTTGGCATCGTATTGGCTAAATCGCTCTCCACCACGCGTTTGGTTAGGCGAAACCAATCGTGGACGCGGTCCAACCATGGACATATCACCATGAAGAACATTGAAGAGTTGTGGCAACTCATCAAGCGAGAGATTCGCAGCCATCGCCCGACCTTTGTAACTTGAGGGTTCTTGAATTGCGGATCGTCGTGGATGGGAACAGTGCGGAATTTCAATATCCTTATAATTTTATTTTTATATCCGCGACGTGCTTGACCAAATAAGATTGGTCCAGGCGAATCAGCTGACCGCAATCGCAATTGCGACGAGAAGCGGCAACACCGCAACTAAAGCAAGGCACGAGAAGAAAAGGTCGATCGCGCGCTTACAAACCACAAACGGAAGGTCCTGCTGGAGATCAGGAGACATCTCCAGGCGGCCTGCTCAAACCCAAAAGCGACCACGAGCTTCCCGATCTCGCCCGGTATCTCGCTGACGTGGATCAACCATTCCTCCGCAAAGCGTTCGCGTTGGTCTTCGTGCAATAGCTGAACGGCAGCGTCGATCAGATACCGCACGAATGCCGGCGGCCACGCCTTGAATTCGTCGGTGATCTGTCTCGAAACGGCGGCTCCCAGGATCGCAAGAGCGCGAAAGCGATCGCGCCAATCAGCTCCATGCCAGTTTCCCCCCCCCCGCACCGGCGCCAATTCGCGGGCTATCCCCTGGACGCTTTTTGCTCCGTCCGCAGTTATTCGGTAAAATCGTCGCCGTGGCCGTCCCAGCTCCATCGGAGAGCCACTTCCCATCGGCTGTCCAACCAACCGGCCTTCTCGAGCCGTAATAGGATTCGGTACAGCGTTCCCGACGCGAGCCCTGTTTGCTTCGCAATCTCCGCACCTGATAATTCCGCTCGAGGATGGGCCGTGAACGCGCCAAGAATCTTTATCAGCTGGGGAGACATTCTCGGATGACCACCCATAGTAGCGAAGTCTACATAGGGTCGGATGTACTGTCAACTGCCGTTGCGCGCGGGCCGCGCGACAGGGACGGACGTCAGCTTTGGTAACGCTCGGAAATGGGTGCTATGCAGCAGACAGTTCGATCGGCTCGACAATCGAAGGATCGTCATTCTCCGGCTTGTTGACCCGCGTCGAGATCGGCCACATCCGCATCGGCTCGGCCGGGAACGGCCGCATCAAGTCACGCGGGTCGGGCTCGTCGCTCAGCCAGCGGGCATAGTCGCCGGGCGCGAGGATCAGCGGCATGCGGTCGTGGATTTCGGCCACCAATTCGTTGGCGTCGCGTCGTGATGATCGCGAAGGTGCGCATCCACTCGCCCGAAGTCGGGTCCTTCCAGTTCTCCCACAGCCCGCCGAGCCCAAAAGGGCTGCCGTCCTTCATGGCGATGGCGTAGGGCTGCTTGGCCTTCTGCCCCTTGATCGCCTTCCACTCGAAGAAGCCGTCCACCGGCACGATGCAGCGCCGCCGGCGATAGGCGTCGCGGAAGGTTGGCAGACTGTCCACGGTCTCGCACTTGGCGTTGATCGGCTTGCGCCCGCCTTTCGGGTCCTCGCACCAATAGGGAATCAGACCCCAGCGCAGCGGGTCGAGCGAGACTTCGCCGGTCTGATGGTTGCGCCGGATGACCAGCAGTTCTTGGCTCGGCGCACCGTTCCAGCGCGGCGGATAGTTGTGGACGCGGCTGTCGCGCACGTCCATGCCATCGAAAAGGGCGTAACGTAACGGTGCGCTGCTCTGGATGACCCTTCCGCACATATCCGTTATGTGGTGATGCGTCGTGTCACCGTCAGACTGGGCTGGTCTACACGGGGTTGCACGGAATACCATTCGGGAGCGTTTTTGGCTCGTCAGACGGACAGACAAAATGGCCCGGTCGCAGGTGGTCGGCAACGTCGGCATGTACTTCGCGGCCTATCGCTTGTCTCAGATGGGCTGGAACGTGATGCCGACTTCCAGGAACGCGCGGGGCATCGACCTCTTGGCCTACGACGCCATCGCCGACCGCAAATTGGGCATTCAGGTCAAGGCACTTTCGAAGGAGAGCAGCGCCGCCGCCTGTCCCTCTCGGCAAATCAATTAACGGGCTAATGGGGGACTTCTGGATAATCGTCACGAAGGCTACCAGCAAACCGGAGTGCTTCATCATGACACCAGATGAGGTTGCGCGCCTTGCCCACCGTGGCGAAATAGAGGGTCGGATTTCGTACTGGCTCCAACCGAGCAAATACCACGCAGATGAATTCCGCGAGAAGTGGGACAGGATCGGGCGCGGCGATGTTGGAGGCGAGGGAACATGAGCGATCCATTTACAATCCGCATCTTTGTTCCCGACGGCGATCCTGAAGGCCTACGGA
>CAWHUO010000014.1:0-134420 GCA_963832605.1 uncultured Alphaproteobacteria bacterium
GTCTAACGGCAAGGCCGCTCGGTAGATTGTTCCGCCTCGTCTTCGACTCCCATGATGGAAGGGCCTGGTGCCAATTCCGAAGAGAAGCACGAGCCCGTGAGCGACATCGACACTGTAGTGGTGGTGGTTGGTCTGAAAGCGCTTGACCCTGAATGGCCGATTAGAGAAGCGATCGGGAGGAAAGCGGACATCGCGTGATCGGGCTCATAACGGCGCTAAGACCCGCAACAGACATTGGGGCCTGATTGGGATATCCTTCGCGCATGGCAAACTCTTGCGCCCCGCCACCGCTTTTCTTGCCGCCGCGACCTGACCGGCTGCCGCTCATTCGCGAGGCGTTCGGGCTTGAATGGCTGACAATCGGATGGATGACGGTTGAAGCCGTCGTTGCCATTGGGGCCGGGGTGACAGCCGGAAGCCTTGTACTGGTCGCCTTTGGCCTCGATAGCGTAATCGAGTTGGCATCGGCAGGCGTGCTGATGTGGCGCTTGTCTGTCGAGCTTCGCCACGGGCAGAAATTTTCCGAGTATGCTGAGCGCATCGCCAGTCGCATCGGCGGCGCGTTGCTGTTCGCCTTGGCCGTCTACGTTACGGCAGCGGCCGTATGGCAACTATGGAACAGAACCGGCGATGAATTCTCTTGGCCGGGCTTCCTCGTCGCGCTGATCGCCATTCCCGCCATGCGCTACTTGGCGCGACGCAAGATCGCAATTGCCGAGAAGATCGGAAGCCGTGCGCTCCGCGCCGACGCCATGGAAGCTGTGACATGCGGATGGCTGTCATTTGTGGTTGTCGTCAGTCTCGCGGCGCAGTGGCTTGTGGGCGCGTGGTGGATCGATGGCGTCGGCTCACTGGCAATCGTGTACTTCTTGGTGAAGGAAGGCCGCGAAGCTTGGTCGCGGGACGAATGCGAGTGCTGTGCCTGACGGTCGCGCTATTGTAATTTGCGGGCGAGGCATGGGCCGAAGAAGAAGAGCTTACCGCATCGTCGTAAGACGGCCACCATGTCTGGAATTGGCCCAAAGCGGCGGTTCGTTGCGATGCAGCGTTAGTCTGGAAACGGAGCAATAGCGGACATCATAATCTTGACGGCTCGCGAGCTGCAGATCAGAGAAATTCCACGCCCGCTTTATTTAATTTCCGCCATACCAACCGGCTTGGCAGAATGACCAACATCCAAGGTCAAATCCAAAGATTTGGGCAGGCCGTTCGCGAGCGCTCGCGCGCCCAATGCACGCCCTTGCGAAACCGGAATTTTGGGCTTAATCCAAAATTGACTGTGCACGTCGGGACAGCCGCAAAGCTCTCAATCGGTGCATATTCGCGACGGCAGCCTCATGGCGAGCCGCCTCTTGTTTCAACGGATCCTCAAGTTCGCTTTCTCGCTTTTGACTGCGATCGAATAAGGTTTCCGCGCGTTCGCGTGTCTTCGTATCAAGCATAAAGGGTCCTTTAGTCCTGACCAGCAGTGGTTGAGCAGGTGAAAGATGAAAAGAAAACGCTCTTAAACACTCAAAGTTCCTAACAACCAAATAACTCCCCAGGGATTATGGAACCCTGCTACCTTCACACGCGCCAGCCTGAGTAGGCTTCGTGGCTCGGCGAAGGGGGCCTTCCTGAACTGACGTGTCTAAGTCGGAGACATATCATGAGCGCCGACATTGCTAGATTTTATCGGGAGTTCACAGACGCGCTGACGGAGGTTCTCGCGGAGAATGCGGTTGGACCCGCACGCCGCGGCCGGCTTGCAAGGGCTCGCGCCGCCGTCAAGAAGCACCCCGATTACAGCGAGCATGAATATTTTGTAGCGGTGGAGGCGGCATTCACACAGTGGGAGGTGATGCAAACCGGCGGGAGGGTTCACCGCGCAGGGCTGGAGCAATAGCGCGTGACATGCCCTGTGCCGCCGATGCTGCCTATCCCGACCCTTTTGGATACTGACCCGCCGAACGAGCCACCTAACGGCGAAAAGCCGGCACCGCAGCCTGACAAGGCGCGCTTGTGTGCGGACTAGTCCGTCGTCTGGCTACTCGCGAGGCGCGCGGCTTCAATCGCTTCGTCGCTGATCACATTGCGGGCAACCAACAAACTGCAATCAGTATAGTCCATAAGATAGGCTCCCCTGGGACCTGACCACCAGCGCTCAAAAGCACCCTGCCGTCGATGGCCTACGATGATAAGGTCAGCCTCGATCTGCCTCGCGTAGGCCCCAATTTCTTTAGCGGGCTCGCCTCTCACCATCTTTGCGACGGGATCAAAACCGAGTTGCCTCAGTCGGGCAACTCCCTCGTTAAGCACGTCCGTGAAGTCATCTTCCACCTGAATGAAGGCTCCGGCGTGGGCTACATCCGCCAACAGAAATGTACCCGTATCGACGAGGATGGATAAAAGGAACACCTGAGCCCCGCACTGACGTGCCAAGAGAGCCCCTTCGCGAAGAGCGGTCCGCCCTTCTACCGAACCGTCGTAGGCTAGTAGGATGCGCTTATACATTTTAGCCTCCGTGCTCACTTGCAAGGTGGCAAGGTAACATGGTGGCGCGCCACTTCCGACCGCGAGGAAGTTGGAGCGAGCGCGGCTATTCTAATCCCTCGACGATACGAAAGTCGCGCACTGCCTAACCGCGCGGGTGGCATTGGGCGACAGCATCCCGGTCGAGCCTCGCGCGCCGTCGGTGCAGCTGCGGAGTTAGCGCATCGTCTCTACGCCGCATCCGTCATGCTGCTCGTGCGTCGGATCGCTCGTGCTTCATGACTTTCGAAACCGACTTTATACGTGCAGAGCCGTTCTCCCCCCAGCCCCGAGGTGACCCGTCACGGAATCGCCCGCCAACTCCTGCGGGGCTCTCTCATACTTCGCAGAGATGTCGGGGGGCTAGGCGCGATTACTCCCGCTCTGTATTGTCCATTACATCGGGGAAACCTTATGGCTGTTGTGCTGATCGTTGAAGATGAGGACCAGGTCCGGGTGCTTGCGGAATCATATCTCCAAGAGCAGGGCCATCGGACGCTTTCAGCAAGTACGGCTGTCGAGGCGCTGGCGTTGCTGAGGGCGACCAGCCGGTAGATCTTTTGTTCACCGACATCGGCCTGAAGGGTGAAATTCACGCCGGCCTTGATCATGCGAAAGAGGCGGTCGAGCGCCATCCGGATCTCAAGGTGCTGTACACCACCGGCCAAAGGCGTTACGGACGGAACGAGAGCCTTGTTCGTCGAGAATTCGGCCTTTCTGGCGAAACCCTACACGGTCGATCAATTGCTAACCTGCTTAGTAGTGCATTTCGGCATGGGCCCTAAACCAAAATCGAATTAGCACGGCCGGGTTTGCGGCTACTATCCCTATCCACGTGGTCCGTTCAGACTGTCACCCGCTCGGGTCGCAATGTCTGCAAATGGACCCATTTCTACAATTCGCCGTGGCGCATCATTCGACCGCTATTGGGGGCTAATTGCGCGGTTGGACAGCATTCATCTTCGGTCAACCATTGCCTTAGTCGGAGCTTTGCTAAGGCCCGTTGGGCGCTAGAGTTCTGATTGGCGCCGAACGATGGTCTGAGGCTCGGCGTCCCTTCTGGCGAGAAGCCCCGGTCCCACCCGCCGGGGCTTCTTTTTGATCGAGCGGCGGCTGCATCGCTGCCAACGCCGCCAATGCGGGCCGCTGGTCATGATCCCCGGCGTGACGCTAGTGACACTCGCCGACGTGCCTCATCGAGTAGCACCTACTTCCGGCTGATCTCCGGCGGAGCCTGGTTTGGTTTTTTCGAGGGTGTGGTGGCCGTGTCCGTCGCCGGACCAGAATAAACTAGGTTCATTCCATTAATTTGGCAGGACAATGAGTTTATCCCTGTGCTTATGGCGAAACCGGCGGAGTGAGGAAACTCTCGTGAGGAAAAGTCATAGAAAATGGCGGCCGCCCGTGGCTGATCTGCGCTGAGAGGTAACGTTCCCAAATAGATATCCAAGCGAGTTACGTGGTCCGATCCTCCTCCTCCTCCTGCTCCCCGACAAACAAATGTGCAGGGTCTATCGATCGGGCAGACATAATTCCATTGAAACGTGATTTCTGACTCGGCTGGGTAGGCTGGATTAGTTTTGACGGTTGGCAACGCGCCTGTATCTTGCGCCCGTGGCGAGTTCAGGGTGGCAAACAGTAAAGTTCCAAGGAGGAGCGCACGCGACCAATTAGCGGAAAACCTCCGCTGCCTAACAACTAGCGGAGACGTCAACGTTTGTAGATCGGAATGTGCGAGCGGCATGACCAACTCCATCGGCTGCGCCAGCCCATAAAACGATATCAAATATTGCTCCCGGTGTCCCCCTCTTTGCGCGGCAAGCAGAGTGCCTCGCATAATGCCACGGTGACGCCGCGCCGCTTCCCGCCGCCGTGGTCCGTCGAGGAGCAAGCCGCCTGCTTCATCGTCCGCAACGCGAATGGTCAGGCGTTCGGGTATTTCTACTTGAGCAGGAGCCCGGCCGACGCGCAGCCGCCAAGCTCCTCACCAAGGACGAGGCCCGGCGCATGGCGGTGAACTGCGCCAAGTTGTCCGACATCAGGCGGCGTCCTAAAACACCAAGAACGTTGCCAGCTTATATTACCGCGCTCGACTTTCTTGATCGCGCTCGCCGGTTCCGCAACGCCGCGATCTCGTTTCCTGACATGGAGGGGCCGCAGCCGCACTGGCCGAAGACCTTCCTCGTGACGCACGCGGTCGAGCTGGTGATCAAGGCTTTTATTTCTATTTCGAGGACGAGCCTAGCCGGCGAGCAGCCGCCAAGCTCCTCACCAGGGACGAGGCGCGGCGGATGGCGGCGAACTTCGCCAAGCTGCCGGAGCCACAGCGTCGGAACGAGTGAAACTTGCACCAAAGCCTAAGTGGGGCCGCGCGGAGGGCAACTATGAACGCGGCGGCGGTGGCGGCGGCTCAGGTGGCGGAGACCCGGGCGGTGGCGGCGCATATTGCGGTGCGCCGGGCGGCGGCACGTACCCAGGGGGCGGCGGATAGGCCGCATTAGGTATACACCTGCGGCCGTAGGGACCCAGGTGATATCCAGGCGGGCAAGGCGGTGGTGCTTCACACGCGCTCAACAAGAACGCGGCAACAAGCAAAGCGCTGACGCTAGCAATGCGGACGTACATGAAGGTCCCCGATTCCCCAAGTGGCAAGAGAACCTTTTGCGGCGCCATCTCGGCCAAATTAGGACAGGCAATCAGTGCGCGAACAGGACTCCCCGAGAGATCGAGAGCAATCCGGACGTGCCGGAGAGCGTCGTCGCTTACCGTGTAATCGGGACGACACGTTGGTTCGGCGGCGACTACATCAACGCCCGGCATTACCTGGAGAAAGCCGTTGCGGCGGCGGCTCCCGAGGACGATAGCAATCTCGCGCTGCGCTTTGGACAGGATCCAAGTGTCGCTGCCTCGATCTACCTCGCCTTCGTTCTTTTCGGACTTAGCGAGATCGATCGCGCCCGCGCCTTTGCCGAAAAGGCAGTCGGGCGGGCCTCGCGAAGCGGACACATGCCCACGCTGGTTTATGGGAAGTTCTGCATGTGCGCTTTCGACACCGTGGCTGGCGATCTGAGCCGCGCCGCTCATTATGCCGATGCCACTCTTGCACTCGGCCGCGAGCACGGCATGCCGGTTTGGATTGCCGTGGGCACATTCTTCGATGGCTGGGCGCGCGGCTGCGCGGGCGACGAGCAGCGCGGCCTGCCTGAGCTCCGGCGCGGATCGATGCTTTGCTACGACCAGCCGGTATTGAACTGGCTGGCACTCATGGACGCACTTCAGGCCACAGCCGAGGCGGATGCGGGCAACGTCGAAGCCGGTCTTGCCGCGATTGACGCCTTTGTTGCAGAGAAACAGCCGCTGAAGCAGCATTGGCTCGACGCGGAGCTTCATCGCAGGCGCGGCGCACTTCTTCTGCGGCGCGTGCCGGCGCAGGCGGAGGCCGCCGAGGCCGCATTCCAGCACGCGCTCGCGATTGCCCGATCGCAAAAGACAAAGACGTTTGAGTTGCGCGCGCCATCGCACTTGCCGCGCTATGGCGCGATCAGGACAAGCAGGAGGCGGCCCGCAATCTCCTCGCTCCGGTCTATGGCTCGTTCACCGAAGGCTTCGACACGCTCGATCTGAAGGAAGCGAAGGCGCTGCTCGATGAGCTGGGTCGTAAGCCTGCCAGGACCGTGATGTGAAATTGGAGAAAACCTAATCCCAAATTGCCCTGCATAGTACGGGAGGCGGCAATGGGAGAGTGGCTGATCGCCGACGTTGCACTGTTAGATGTTCACGTTCAGCTTTGGATGCTGCTGGTTACGGGCGTCGTCCTGCTTTGGTTCTTGTACGTTTGGGCGACGCGATAGTCTTCGCTCGTTTTGGCAAGTCATTCCGACACACCGCGCCCAAATTCCGCAGCCGCAAATCCGGCCGGTGCGAATACTGGCTTCGCCGCTTGATCATTCGAAGCGGAGCTCAAGGAAGAGCTTGTTTCGGTTGAACCAGAACCCCGAGCGGCTACCGCCACAGCGGGTAAAGCGCGGCAAAGTCATCAACTGTTCCTATGAGCCACAATCCGGCCACTGCACCTTTGTAGCCTTCCACTCGCGGCAACCCCCCAGGATGCCGCAGACGCATGACTCACCTTAAGCCCGGATGCTTACTGCGTACCGGACTTTTTCTTTGCGCCGAGGTTCCTTATGGAGTTCTCGGCCTACTTTGCGTCTGCCGTCCTTGCCGATCCCGACGCGACGCACTGTCTGCGGCGCTTCTCAAGGCGGTGAGCACAACTGACACTGAAGGGACACTTTTCCTCGTCGCGATCGGGGCGAAAGCGGACATGAAGCGGACTTCGGCCGAAGACCGAGCCTGACCCACAACGGACCTTCCCGGTGACGCAACAAAATTGGCGCTAATGAGCCGCTACGGAAGTCTTGTCACGCTTTTGGCGCTGGCGCTTATTCGCCTATCTACGCCGATACCCCTCGAAACTGAGATAGCCGCCCAGCACGAGCACGAAGACGGCGAAGACCGTCAGGCTGGCCGAAGTTGAATACAGTGTGGTTGCCAGCGTCGTGGTGAACTGCGGCAGTACGATGCGGACGATGCCGCCTATCGCCAAGAGCCAACCGAGGATAGTGATTACGACGCGCCAGTCCGCCGTCCACATCCGATACACATTGAGAATGGCAAGGCCAGGCAGCAGCGAGAGCAGCCCGGAAAGGTAGATGATAGTGGGGCTGTGCGTGGCCTCCGTTATCATGGCGGAATAGTTTGGCTCGTTCAGCAATACGCCAACCCCGATCACGACTAGCGCTGGACCTGTGAGCTTAGCGATGAAAACAGCGGGTTGCATGTTATACGTCTGCGGCGTCCGCTGCGATGCGCGATCCCATTTCATCGCAAAATTGCGTACCACACCGTTTACGCCCCTGGATGATTTGCCCGTACACATTGCGAAGGTCGTCCCAAGCCACGAAGTTCCGCCGCCATTTGTCGGTTGAGGTCTTGCGCCAAATCAATGCCCGACTTACGCCCATGCAGCAATGGCACGTCGATAGCCGCCGCCGCGTCGCTGCACGGGAGATATCGACAAGGGAGTGAAATTGCATGTATCAGCACATTCTGATTCCGACGGATGGCTCGGAACTATCAAAACTGGCCCTTCAGGAGGGCATTGCATTGGCAAAGGCTCTCGGTGCCCGAGTTACGGTAGTAACGGTAACGACGCCGTTCCATGTTTTTACCGCGAACCCTAGCATGATCGCGGACACGCCCGAGCAATACGAAAAGGACATGACGGCTCTGGCGGACCGATACCTAGATATTGCGAAGAATATTGCTGCGGTGGCGGGCGTGCCATGCGACTTGGTACATATTGAGCACGAGCACCCCTATCAGGCAATTATTGATATCGCCCAGAATTCGAGGTTGCGATGTCATCCAAATGGCCTCTCATGGGCGACGCGGAATGTCAGCCATCGTGCTCGGTAGCGAAACCCTTAAGGTGCTGACGCACAGCACCATTCCAGTCATCGTGTGTCGTCGGCCGAAACTAGACACGCTTATTCAGCAGTCATTTGCGTCGTAATTGTTATAGTCGCAACCTTTGAATATACGGACGCCGGCCCTCCAGCCTGGCCGCACAACTTAGGGCAAGTGGACTCGCGGCAACTCCTAAGCGCCGAAGACGGCTTATGAACTTGAACGTGACGAAGGCATTGTCACGTAATTGTCACCTTTGCTGACCAGACTGTCGCTGGTTGCGGGACTACTACCACACGGAAGCCCATGATTGCCTCGGCATTCTTCATGCCGGGTTTATTCGCCAGTAGCGTAGTCTCAGAAAGATGTGAGCATGAGTAAGGTAGAGCACTTGCGCACCCACGCATCCCGGTTGCTAACACTCGCCCGTCGATTTCGACATTTAGGGCACGATGCTTGCGCCGAACAGCTTACGACACAAGCCGCACAGTATCTCAATGAAGCCGCAACTCTCGACGCGTCCGAACGAGAAAAAAATTATCGCCTGCCTCAATTTATGGATTCGGTCGTAGGGTCGCAGTGAAATATTCGGTCGCCCATCAAACGCTGGCGATTATGGTCCGTGGGTGGTCAGACTGTTCAGCAAGGCCGTAGCCGAGGGGCTATCGCTGCCGAGTTAACGCGGTATGGCAAGGTCAGGAGAGACGGCTCTTGGAGCGCGTCTTTCGCTTCCGTCGCTCTTCGGCTGTCCGCCACGAGTTTCGACCGCTGAAGGCGCTCTAGTTGCCAGCTCGCTACTCTGCGAGCGCAGGAACGCTACAGCGCGCCAATTCACGGCAAAGGATTATTTGGTTCCGATCCTGCCGGCGGGGGTAATTATTTCTTAAAGCCGCATTGGTCGCGGCATTGATTGCGGCATGCCTCCAACACTGTGAGGCAGCCTGAAAGCTGACGGCTGCTGGGGTTGGCATGTGCCCTGCACTTCTCGTATGTTTTGCCGCACGGTGTCGAACAAGCTTCCCAACATACATTAGGCGTCATCTGAGCTAGTCTGAGTGGCAGGTTTTTTGAGGCAGCATCCGCGGCTGAGCTTGGCACCATAGCGGATGCCAGGCAGACGCCGATCGCGAGAATCCTGAGTGAAAGCATTTGCACCCCTCCATTTAGAATGAGAAGCAGTAAAATCACCCAATTTTATTGATACAGTTACACACAAGGCCCTGCATTGACGTGGATCAATGACCCTCACATGGGAGAGCCGCATGATTTTCCATCGCTTCGTGCTGTCGCTTGCCGCCCTCGTCGCCATCCGTGCGGATGCGATCGGCCAAGAGCCGGTCGCTAGGAGCGCGGCGGAGCAGGACGGTCAGCTCGCGTTCAATAATGTCTGCCGCACCTGCCACACGCTGAAGGAAGGTGACAATCGTCTCGGGCCAAACCTGTACAAGATCGTCGGCCGCAAGGCGGGTTCGCTGCCAAATTATAGTTATTCAGATGCAATGAAAGGCGCCGATCTGGTATGGGACAGGGCGACGCTCGACCGCTACATGAGTAATCCCGACCAAGTGGTGCCCGGCAACAACATGAAGCCCTATGGGGGCGTCGCCTCCGCCGAGGAGCGCGCCAAAATTATTGCATTTCTCGAAGCCAACAGGGGCAGCTGATCGTGTAGTGTTTGTCTTGGAGCTGCAGGGGCCGCGATCTTTGTTGAATAAGTGATCGTATTTCACCCTAGTTGGCCTGACGAACTAATTGTTTTGACGCTTGATGGGTGTAAGCGTTTGTTGGACCAGAGTTGATGAGATCGCAGTCTCTCGGAATTTGCATCGAAAGAAGTAATAAAAATGCCACATGCGCCGCCTTATGGCGCCTAAAGCAATTCCACATTGTTTTACCGCAAACAGGTCGCCTTCAAGTGGTGTTATATAAAAAAAGCGCGTATCCTGCGCCTCCTCGCCATCCGGCATCAGAATGTCTGGCGTCTGGCCCATAACAGACGTCAGTTGATCTCCGACATTGGTCCGCAATGCGCACCAAAGCGGACTTTCAAATGCTGGTCTCAGCGGTTTCGAGATGTTCTGATACCGTCTTGATGCTGCTGGCGTCTTGTCCTGCGAAAGTCTGAACAATGTGTTCGACGTGAGTACCCCAACGATCCAGCGCTTGTTTCCGTTCAGCCAAAAAATCATGCCGCTGATAGACGGCAGCCACTCCGGAGATCGTTCCCGACTGATGATTGAGGATCTTGTCCGCGACGTGCGGCGGGACGCCCAGCCGTGCCATGCCTGAAACAATTGTTCGTCGCAGGTCATGAAGACGCCAACCCTTAACTCCTGACAGCTCGTCAAGCTTTTGCTTTCCTTTCCGAAAGGCTTGAAAGTTCTTGCCACGAGATGTGGCAAAGACGAAGTCACCTGCGGGACGCGCTGCAATGACTTTCCAAGCGGGTTCGGACAGGTGGACGATATGCGCTTTCTTGTTCTTGGTCCTCGAACCGGGAATTGACCATGTCCGTGCCTGCTCGTCGAGTTCGGCCCGCTTGAGTTGCGCGACTTCCTCGCGGCGCTGGCCGGTCAACGCCAGAAATTCAACGATGCCGCCATAGGGCCCTGACATCTGCCGGGCGGCCACGATAATGGCTGAAAGCTCATAGTCATTGAGCACACGGTCACGGCTGACCTCCCTATACGTCGACGATAGTCCCTCAGCGGGAGAAAAATCGATGACTGCACGACCCACACACCACCGGAAGAAGGTCTTCAATGTCTTCAGTAGTCTATGTGCAGCGTGGGCGTTTCGCTGGGCAATCTGGCTCACCAGATCGCTCACATCCCGCTTTTTGATTTCATGAATGCTCTTTGAGCCCCAGTGGGCAATGACGTCTCGGCGAAGCAGGTTCGTTATTCGTCTGCTGGTCCCAATCTGGCAAACATGATCCTGGATGAAGGTCTCAACCAAGCCGTCGACGCGATCGACCACGAGCCGACGCCGCGACTGCTTTTTCTCTTCAGCCGGGTCTCGTCCATCAAGCCTGGCTGCAAAGATTCTCTGGGCTTGGGCTCGCGCCATCGGCAGGGTAACGCGGCCATAGGGGCCGATGGTGTACTTGCGTAACCGCGAACCGGCGCCAGCCAAGCGGTACATCACCAGAAACACCTTGCGGCCTTGGGGCGTCACCTTTACGCCGAAGCCGGGCAAGCGGGAATCCCAATACACCGTGTCCTTAGGGAGAACCGGCAGGCCATCGATTACCGATTTGGTCAGACGTATGCGGGGCATGATTGGCCCCTTCTAGCTGTTACCCCAAGCTCATATAGGTAACACTGAGCGGGCAACAGCGGAACAAACCAGCTATCACCATCCACATCTTAGAGCGAAATACTGCACGAATATCGATGATCGTCCATTTCGAGGAATGCTGGGCAATCTAAGTCCCGGGTCTGCCCGGGAGCGGACTGTATCGGTCCGCCCGCGGGCACCGCACTCGCTCCGCTTTCGGGAGTACCCTCGGCCGAAGGCGTCCTTCACCGAGCGAGATTCGCAAAGGATATTGTAACTGAAACAAGGACGATTGTCAACAGCATTGTCTCTAAATAGGCAACGCGGGCGCGTCATCAGGCGTCATAGGGCGGTGGATAGATCGGTTAAACTTTGCGCAGGACTACCACTTTTGGGTGTGCACGCCTATGATTTGGCAGGACAAAAGGGCAACAGCGATAGCGCGTTGCGGGCCGGAAATTTGCCGAGAGACCGGTTGAGGGCCGGAAGTGAACATTGCAGTCAAAGGGGTGAAGCATGCCGCGCCGGGGCCGTATCTCGGCTTCGCCTTGCAGCCGGTGCGTTTCACCTTCCACCTGCTCGACAGCCCGAAGGGGGCAAAGGTCTCGCTAGAGCACCTTGACGACGTCGCCGTGCACTACGCCGACGGAACGCTGATGCTCGAGCAGACAAAGAGCGCGCTGAAAAGCAATCCGCTCGGCGACTGGTCGGAAGATTTCTGGAAGACGGTCGCGAACTGGATCGATGCGCTATTGGCCGGCAAGATTCCTTCGGGGTCCAAATTCCGTCTCTATGTCACACCGCCACATCAAGGCGAGCTCGCACAGGCGATGAGCGACGCCTCGACACCAGCTGAGGCGGCTGTGTTCGTCGAGCTGGTGAAGTCGAAGCGCGCGAAGCTGAAAAAGCCGAACGCCTGCGAGCCGTATCTGCAGACTTTCCTGGGAGCGCCGCCCGACCATCAGGCCGCGGTGGTGACGCAGTTCAAACTTCTCAACGTGGATGCCAATCCGCTAGACGCGCTGCGCGACCTCTTAAGGAAGACCGTGGCGCCCGAACTGATCGATCTGCTCTGCGAGTCGGCGATCGGCAGGGCCAAAGAGCGTGTGGACGCGCTCATTCGAACCGGAAAGCCGGGCGCCGTCGATGGCGATGCATTCCGAGCAGACTTCATCAGGTTTATTCAGAAGACCAATATTCCGGGCCTGCTCTCGTCGTTCGCGCCGGTGCCCGCCGAAGGCGAAGTCGCTGCGCTTCTTTCAATGCGCCCGGTGTTTATCCGGCAGCTGGAGATCATCGAGGTGAGCGAGGATGAACGCGTACGCGCCGTCAGTGACTTCCTGCGCACTTCAGCGGACAAGTCCAAATGGGCGGAAGCCGGTCTGATCCACGAGGGAAGCCTCGAGGATTGGGACGACAATCTGGTGGGTCGCCATGGTCTGATCTGCGGCGAGATTGCCGATGTAGACTCGGACAAGGAGGCTCTCGTCCGCGGCCGCTTAACGTATCGCCGCTGCGCTCTCCTGCAGGCTCCGTTAAATGGCCGCGAAGTTCTGGGCCATTTCGTCCATGGTTGCTTTAACAACTTGGCTGATCTCATGCGATTGGGATGGCATCCGGACTACAAATCGCTATTGAACGAGAGTGACGGATGAGTTTGACGGAGCCATTCGGCACCTCGCCGCTGAGCGAGATTGAGATCGTCCAGAACCCGGCCCTATGCGCTTTCGCTCTGTGGCGGTTCGGACTCGGTTTCCAAAGCGAAGATGGTCGTCCGCCGATCCTGCCCCTCGCCTTCCTCGTCCTGCCGCTTGTGCTCCACCGTCCGACATTGGAGATGATCAACTCGACGCGGAAGGCTTCTGGCCTCGCTCTGTTTGCAGCGAAACTAGGCGAACAGCGCGAGTTGTTGTTTGCCGTGCACGAGCGCGCCCTCGCGCTGCGGCATTTGAGCCTCCAATCGATCGGCATGGGCGTTGCCAGCGCCCTGCTGACGCTGGACTACGACGCCGCGACGCTGCGCGCGAACACTCCCCAGCCCGATGCCACAAAGCCGAGATTACCCGAGCGCATCAGGAGTTTTTCCAGCGCCGCGGACAAGATCGGCTACTGGTTCTCCAAAGTAACCTTGAACCAGGTGGCGTCGACTCTTGCTGTGGGCTTCTAATGTTCTTCCAGCTTCGCAAACTCATTCTGTGGCCGCGTATCGATGCGGCGCCGCGCGTGCTGGAGTTCCGGCGCGGAGACGTGAACGTGATCAGCGGGGCGTCGAAGACTGGCAAGCCGGCCGTGATCCCGATCATCGACTACTGCCTCGGTGCCGACAAGTGCACGATTCCGGTCGGCATCATCCGCGAGAACTGCAGCTGGTTCGGCATCGTCGTCGACACCATCGAAGGTCAGATGTTTCTGGCCAGGCGGGAGCCCGGCGAACAGCAGAGCACCAGTGACATGGTGCTGATCGAAGGACCCGATTTCGAAGTTCCGCACAGGATTGAAAACAAGACGACCAATGTCGACGAGGTGAAGGACAAGCTCAATCGGCTCGCGGGCCTCAGCAATCTCGACTTCGAGCCCGGGGCGGAGGGGACCTTCAGATCGCATCCGAGCTTCCGGGATCTGATGGCTTTCACTTTTCAGCCGCAGAACATCGTGGCGAATCCGAACGTGCTGTTCTTCAAAGCAGATACGACGGAGCACCGCGAGAAACTGAAGACGATCTTTCCCTACATCTTGGGCGCTATCACCGGGGCCGTGCTGCAGGCAAGGTACGAAGTGGATCGCCTGAGTCGCATCCTCCGCCGTAAGGAGACGGAACTTCGCGAGGTCGTTTCCGCGACGGATGCATGGCGGCTCGAAGCCCAGGGCTGGTTGAGACAGGGCATCGAACTCGGCTTATTGCCGTCGGATCAAACGATCCCCACAGACTGGCCCATTATCGTGGATCTGCTGAGGGGATTAGTGGCTTCTCACGCGCGGGACGCCAGGCCGAGCCTCGCGGGGATCGACGTCACGTTGACGCGAACTCGAAGCCCTTCGCCGCGATGAGGAGGAGACGGCGCTGCGGCTGACCGAGCATCGTCAGCATCTCAACGAGCTTCGGCGGCTGCGCGAGAGTAGCGACGCCTACGGCGGCGCGATGTACATCCAGCGCGACCGTCTCGCCCTTGCCGAGTGGTTGCGAGGCATGATGGAGGGAGATTCCAGCGATCCGATAACCAAGCTCGGCAAAGGTGACCGTCAGCGACTGCTGACGCTATGCGAAAATCTCGATGCGCTGGAAGTGAAGGTCCGGTCGCATCCGACGGTCTCGGATACGCTCGACCGGGAAACGTTGCGCCAGCGCGCCGCGACGGAGGAAGTACTAAGCCGCCTGAACGAGATCCGCACAGAGATCTCCAGCCTTGAGAGGGATTCTGAGGAGGCGAGCGAGCAGGCGAACCACTTCGATCGCACTGAACGGTTCCTCGGGCGGCTCGAGCAAGCCCTGCGGCTCTACGACCGTGCCGACCAGTCGTCGACGCTTCGGGATGAAATTGCAGGTCTGCGAGCGGAGATAGGACGTCTGCAGGCCGTCATCTCGGAGGCAGAGATTTAGCGGAAGCTCCGCAACGCGCTCAGCCGGATCGAGGCCTCTGCCAACCAGTTCGTACCACAGCTCGACGTCGAATGGCCTGACGCGCCGGCGCACCTGATCATCAACGATCTGACGATCAAGGTCGTTCGCGGAAGCCGCGACGATTATCTCTGGGAGATTGGAAGCGGCGCCAACTGGCTTGCCTACCATGTCGCGATGACGCTGGCCCTGCAGAAGTTCTTTCTCACCGAGCCCCACCATTTCGTGCCGGGCCTCTTGATCTACGACCAGCCGAGCCAAGTGTATTTTCCAAAGAGGGCCGCAGGTGACGACGAGTTCGGACAGTGCCGACGTCCCGTGGCGCGATGAGGACGTCGAGGCCGTGCGGAAGGTCTTCGCCTTGCTTGGATCGGAGGTCCGAGCCGCCAACGGCCGGTTGCAGATCATCGTCCTTGATCACGCCGCCGAAGACGTGTGGGGTGGAACTCGACGGTGTAGGTCTGACGGAAGAGTGGCGAGGCCGCGGCCTTGTGCCAGAGGAATGGTACACGAGGTAACGCGCGTACAGCTGCTGTTCAGCGGGGCGGGTTAATGCCGGACTCCCACTATCGGGCGCCCATCGCGGACCGGTGCGTGACCGCTGTACGACGCCTGCGATTGATGCACTGCCTTATTGACGCCCGCAAAGAACGAACAAACAGGTCCCATAATCGGGAGGACAGTCATGAAGTTCATTGTGAACGCTGTTTTCGACGCTGCGGTGGCTGTCGTCGCGGCGGCGGTGTTTGTAATGCCGGCGCAGGCGCAGCAGTCGCAATTGTCGCCGGAGCGCGGGGTGGTCGTTATCGGCGAAGGCAGCGTCAGCCTGGCGCCGGACTATGCGCGGATCGGAAGCGGCGTGACCACCAGGGCCAAGACTGCCAAGGAGGCGGCCGACGCGAACGCTAAGGCGATGGCGGCGATCATCGCGATGCTGCTGAGCGCGGGCATCGAGCAAAAGGACATTCAGACGTCGCGTTTTTCGGTCCAGCCGATTTACGAATCGCATCCGCCGAACAGCGAACAGAAACTCACCGGCTTTGGTGTCTCAAACCAGATCCACGTGACGGTCCGGCAGATCGGTAAAGTCGGCGATATTCTCGATCGACTCGTTACGACGGGCGCGACGGACGTCGGCAGCATCGAATTTCTGCATTCCGACGTTTCCAAAGCGCTCGACCAGGCCCGGGAGGCCGCGGTCGTCGACGCGCGGCGCAAGGCGGAATTGTATGCGCACGCTGCCGGCCTCACTCTCGGCAGCGTCAAATGGATCACGGAAGATTCCGGATACGCCCCGCCGATGCCGATGGCGATGCGGACAGCGGGCGCGCTAGCGGCGTCGGTGCCGATCGCCGCCGGCGAGGACACATTGCACGTGCGCATCACGGTCAGCTTCGACATGGCGCACTGATGGCGCTGTTCGCAGCGCGAATTATCGCTTGTGCTTCTTTGAAGTCTTTTTGGCGGTCTTCTTTGCGTTGTTCTTTGCGCTCTTCTTGGCAAAAATCGCGTTCCAATTTTCCTTGTAGGCCGCGGTGACCGGCTTCTGGCCTTCGCCGCGGCTGTAGTTGGAAGGTGCAGCGGCGGCGGTGTCGCCGCCCTCGGCCTTGGCTACGGCTTCGCCCGCAGCACTCTTGTCCTTTGCAGCGGCCTCCTTTTTCGGAGCGGGATCGGCTTTGGCTTCACCCGCCGCGCTCTCGATCTTTGCAGCCGCCTCCTTTTTCGGAGCCGGCATCGGCCTCGGTGGTTTTGTTATCGTTGGCCATCGTCTTTCCTAACGCTGAGCGGATTCATTCCTGCGCGCGCCCAGTATCCCGGACGCGTCCTGAATTGAGGTGAACGGTATGGCGGTGAAAGGCTTCGCCGCCGCGCCGGCCTCAGGTCATCTTGATGGGGATCGCCCCCATGAAATCGCGCTTGCCGATATCCACGCCGGCATGACGCAGGATCGCGTAGGCGGCGGTGACATGGAAATGGAAGTTCGGCAGCAGAAAATGGTTGAGGTAGTCGGCGCCCGTCATGTGGCCCTTGGCCGGGCCCAGCGGAAACGTGATCTCGCGATCGGCCGAGGCATCGATCTTGCTGCGGTCGAGCGTCTTCAGATAGGCGACGGTTTTCGCGATCCGCTCTTTGAGCTGATCGATCGTCGTTTCATTGTCTTCGTAGCGGGGCGGCTCGACCCCGGCGAGCCGCGCCGAGCCGTTCTTGGCGTTATCCGCCGCGGTCTGCACCTGCCGCGTAAGATCGAACATGTCGGGGGACAGGCGCGAATGCAGCAGCACCGCGCCATCGATTTTTTTGGCGGCGGCGAAAGCCGCGGCCTTGTCGAGCACGGCGGACAGCGCATTGAGGCTGATTTCGAAACCCGGCACCGAGGCCTGAGACATTGATTGCGGCATGGAACGGATCCTTGGGCTTGATGAACGAGTGGTCGACGGTGAAGGTACGCGGTAGAGGACTGCGCGCGCGGTCGGCTTATACGTCGCCGTGAAAAGGCGCCTTGGCGAACATAGGCATTCATCGCGCATTCCCAAGGGGATAAGCGGCATGTAACCGGACGGCATCTGATCCGCGAAGGGGCATGGCACCCATTCGCGCAGCCCATGCAGCGCGCGCGAGGCATTTTGCGCGTGTCACAGGTTGGTCATCGAAATCCACGATGCCAGCCGAGATATGTCTCGCAGAGGCCGCTCGGTGGCGGCGATTGCGAGCATCAACGCGATCACGGGGAGGCCGAATGTTTCCTATTCCAAAGAGCGTATTCCTGACCCGCGGCATCGGCACTCACCGGCATCTGCTCACGGCATTCGAATATGCGTTGCGCGATGCGGATATCGAGCAGCAGAACCTCGTGACCGTGTCCTCGATCCTGCCGCCCCATTGCGAGCTCATCGCGCCCGCCGCCGGAATTGCCACTTTGAGCCCCGGCGAGATCACATTCTGCGTGATGGCGCGCGCCGAAACGAACGAGCCCGGCCGCCGGATCGCCGCCGGAATTGGCCTCGCCCGGCCCAAGGATCCGGCTCATTATGGCTACATCTCGGAACACCACGGCTTCGGCATGACCGAGGCGGAGGTCGGTGAGTATGTCGAGGATCTCGCGGCGACCATGCTCGCGTCCACGCTGGGCGTCGAGTTCGATCCCGGCGCCGCCTGGGATGAGCGTAAGCGTGTTTATGAAATGAGCGATCTCATCGTCGACAGTCTTTCGGTGACGGCGGCGGCTGCCGGCGCCGCCAATGGCGACTGGACCTGCGCTGTTGCCGCGGCGGTGTTCCGCTTTGCGGTTCCGCCGCGGACGCAGCCATGACCGGGGTGGCGACCTACGCGATCCCGCCGACATTCCTCGGCACCAGCCGCCGCGATCCCGCCGCGCCGATCTGCGTTGCCGGAATTCCTCTCGACCTCGGCACCACCAACCGCAGCGGCGCCCGCTTTGGACCCAGCGCAATGCGGCAGGCGAGCCGGATGCTGGTGGACGGCGAACATCCGCAGCATTGGGTCGATCGCGGCAAAGCTGCCATTAGCGGACATCGGCGACTTCGCGCTCGCGCTCGGCGACCTGGTCGCCAGCATGGCGCTGATCGAGGAGCAGGCGCAGAAGATCGAGCATCTCATCGCGCTAGGCGGCGACCACAGCATCACGCTGCCGCTCCTTCGCGCGCTGGCGAAAAGGCGCGGCCCGGTCGCGCTTGTTCACCTCGATGCGCACGTCGATACCTGGCCCGACAATTTCGGGCAGGCTTACGGACACGCCTCGGTTTTCTACCATGCCATCGAGGAGGGCCTCGTTATCCCGCACCAGATGGTTCAAGTCGGCATCCGCTCGCCGGTACCGCGCGAGGTTCATGATTGGACTGCGGCGCGCGGCGTGGTGACGATCACGGCCCAGGATATGCATGAAGCGGGTCCCGCTGCCATTGCCGGGCGTATCGCGAGGTCGTGGGCGATACGCCGGTCTATCTCAGCCTCGATATCGACGCCCTCGATCCCGCCTTCGCGCCCGGCACGGGAACACCGGAGATCGGTGGACTTGCGAGCTGGCAAGTGCAGGCGATCTTGCGGCGGCTGCAGAAGCTACAATTTGTTGGTATGGATGTGGTCGAGGTGGCGCCGGCCTACGACGCGGCCGAGATCACGGCTCTGGCGGGCGCCACGATGGCCTGGGAATATATCTGTCTGCTCGGCCTGCGGCGCTAATGCGGTCGTTGCTACATGAATACCCATTTCGCGTCCGCAAAAGGGAAAGACATAGAAATAAACAGATGATCGCAGCATCCGATCCGCGGCTCTATCACGCCCATGTCGCCCGCAACCGCGAGCCGATCCTCGCTGTGCTGCAGCGCGTACTGCCGCGCGAGGGCGTCGTGGTCGAAATCGCCAGCGGCAGCGGTGAGCATGCGGTGTTCTTTGCCAGCGGCTTGCCGTCGCTGTCGTGGCGGCCCACCGATATCGATGCCGGCGCGCTGGCGAGCATCGCCGCACACCGCGCCGCTGCGGACGTGGCCAATCTGCTAGCGCCACTCCTGCTCGATACGACGGAGGAACCGTGGTCGCTCGCTTACGCCGATGCGATCGTGTGCAACAATATGATTCACATCGCGCCCTGGGCAGTCACCGAGGGCCTGATGCGCGGCGCAAGCCGCATGTGCCGCCAGGCGGCGTGCTGTTTCTTTACGGTCCTTACCGGATCGAGGGCCGCCACACCGCGCCGAGCAACGAAGCGTTCGACGCCTCGCTGCGCGCCCGCAACCCGGCCTGGGGCATTCGCGATCTGACCGACGTGACGCATTTGGCCTTGCGCCACGGCTTTACCCTGATCGAAACCGTGCCAATGCCGGCGAATAATCTGAGCGTTGATTTTTCGCCGCGGCCGTTGATCGAGCAAAAGTAGATGCAAAGCGGCGGGAACTCCGATCCCGGATTTCGCCGCCGCTCAATCCGGCCTACGGCCCTAATGAATCTCGAACAGGCCGGCGGCACCCATGCCGCCGCCGACGCACATGGTGACGACGGCGAATTTGGCGCCGCGCCGGGCGCCTTCGATCAGCACGTGGCCGGTCATGCGCGCGCCGCTCATGCCGTAGGGATGGCCGATCGAGATGGCGCCGCCGTCGACATTGAGCCGCGCCTGCGGAATGCCGAGCCGGTCGCGGCAATAGAGCACCTGGCTGGCGAACGCTTCGTTCAGCTCCCACAGATCGATGTCGTCGATCTTCAGCCCGTGGCGGCTCAAGCAGCTTGGGCACGGCGAAGACCGGCCCGATGCCCATCTCGTCGGGCTCGCAGCCGGCGACGGCAAAGCCGCGGAAGCTGCCGAGCGGCTTCAGGCCGCGGCGCTCGGCAAGCTTGGCATCCATCACCACGCAGGCGGAGGCGCCGTCCGACAGCTGGCTGGCGTTGCCGGCGGTGATGAAGCCGCCCTCGCGCACGGGCTTGAGCGCGGCGAGTCCTTCCAGTGTGGTGTCGGGGCGGTTGCCCTCGTCGCTTTTGAGCGTCACTTGCTCAAGGCTTTCGACGTTGGTCTTTTTGTCCACGACCTTCTTTGTGGTCGGCAACGGCACGATCTCGTCGTCGAAACGTCTGGCCTGCTGTGCCGTCGCGGTGCGGCGCTGGCTTTCCAGTGCATAGGCATCCTGGGCTTCGCGGCTGACCTTGTAGCGCGCCGCGACATTGTCGGCGGTGTCGATCATCGGCATGTAGAGCGCGGGCTTGTGCTCCACGATCCACTCATCGGGAGCCTGTAGGCTCTTGCCGTCCTGGACGAGGCTGATGCTTTCCAGCCCGCCGGCGGCGATCACCGACGCCTCGCCGGCGATGATGCGCTGCGCCGCGAGCGCAATCGCCTGCAAGCCCGAACTGCAGAAGCGGTTCACCGTCATGCCGCCGACGGTGACCGGCATGCCGGCGCGGATCGCCACCTGCCGCGCAATGTTCTGGCCGGTGGCGCGCTCCGGCAGCGCGCAGCCGAGAATGACGTCTTCGACCTCGCCGGGCTCGATGCCGGCGCGCTCCACCGCATGATGCACGACATGACCACCGAGATCGGCGCCGTGGGTCATGTTGAAGGCGCCGCGATAGGCTTTGCCGATCGGCGTGCGGGCGGTGGAAACAATGACGGCGTCGGGCATTGACGGCCTCCCTTTGACGCTGTCCGCATGCCGGCTATGCGGCCAAGCGGACCAGCTTTCTTCTGTGCTTTCTTTGCAAGAGGATAGACTTTGCGCAAGGGAGGAGAAACGCCACGATGACCGACAAGACAATGCAGGTACGGCTAGAGCGCCTGCTCGACCGCACGGAAATCTTCGACCTGGTCCGCTTCGAGCGGCTATGCCGCGACCAGCGCGACTTTGCCGGCATGGTCGCATGCTATGTGCCGAAGGCGCCGGTGCGCACCTCCTGGTTCGACGGCACCGTCGAGGATTTCGCCGAGGCCTCGCGCCAGAAGATGTCGTCGGGCGCTAGCCAGGCCAAGCACTGGATCATGCCGGCGCGGCTCGAGATCAAGGACGGCCGCGCGTTGGTCGAGTTGCCGGCGTGCATCTTCGACCGGCTCACGTTCGACGGCATCGAGCTCGACATGTTCCAGTATTGCCGGTTCTTCTCGCGCGTTATCAAAACTGAAGGCGGCTGGAAGCTCGGCTCGTTCGAGGGCATCTATCAGCGCGACCGGATCGAGACGGTCGACCCGCGCAATCCGTTGCCGGTGGACTGGACGATCATCGCGACGCTGCGGCCGTCCTACAAATTCATGGGCTACACGCAGATCAAGCGCGGCTACAAGCTGAACCCGAAGCTTCTCGGCGACGATCGGCCCGATCTGCTGCGGCGTTCTATGCCCGCGAGCAGAAGTGGCTGGAGACCGGCCAGTAACACGCGTGAGCCTGAGCGGTAACACGCGTGAGCCCGGGCGAGAATCGAATTGCTGCCATGCAGATGCGCGTGCGCGCAAACCTAAGTCGGCGCGCACGCTGCGGACGTCGCGCAATCGGGCTCAGAAAGAGAGGATCGTTCTGATTTCAGCGCGAATCAGGAAAAACGCATTTATTAGCTCGCCGCTAACGCTACTCGCAGCGCGGTGGACCGTTTCATACGTGTTTGTCGTTCCACTTGTGCGGTCCTGTGCATCGCACCATGTACCTTCCGGTCAGCGGGTCCGCTGACATCATCTTTGGAGTGTCACCATGTCATTGCTCTTTTCGCCGACCAAGCTCGGTTCGCTCACGCTGCAAAATCGCCTGGTCATGTCGCCTTTGACCCGCAATCGCGCCACCGGCAATGTCCCGAACGATTTGATGGTGGAATACTACAAACAGCGCGCGTCCGCGGGGCTGATCATCACCGAAGGAACGTCACCGTCGCCAAACGGGCTCGGCTATCCGCGCATACCGGGCGCATTCTCCGCCGCGCAAGTCGCGGGCTGGAAACGCGTGACGGACGCCGTGCACGCCAGGGGCGCCAAGATCTTTCTGCAGCTGATGCACACCGGGCGGATCGGACATCCAAACAATCTGCCGGCTGGCGCCACGCGTCGTGGCGCCATCGGCGGTCGCCGCCGCGGGCGAGATCTATACCGACGCGGAAGGCATGAAGCCGCACGCGACGCCGAAGGCGATGACCGAGGCGGATATCAAGACCGCGATTGGTGAATACGTGCAAGCGGCAAAGAATGCGGTCGCGGCCGGCTTCGACGGCGTCGAGCTGCATGGCGCCAACGGTTATCTGATCGAGCAATTCATCCGCCCGAATTCGAACCGGCGCACCGACGCTTACGGCGGCGCGATCGAGAACCGCGCGCGCTTTGCGCTTGAAGTCGCCAAGGCGGTGATCGCCGCGATCGGCAAGGACAAGGTCGGCATAAGGCTGTCGCCCTATGGCGCGTTCAACGACATGCCCGCCTATCCGGAGATGGAAGCGGACTACGCGTATCTGGCGCGGGAGCTCAATGCGCTCGGCCTCGTCTACGTCCATCTGGTCGATCACTCGTCGATGGGCGCGCCGAAGGTGCCGCAGTCGATCAAGGACACGTTCCGCAAGGAGTTCAAAGGCGCGCTCATTCTCTCCGGCGGTTACGACGCTTCGCGCGCCGAAAGCGATCTGAAGGCCGGCAAGGCCGACCTGATCGCCGTCGGCCGCCCGATCCTGGCCAACCCGGACCTCGTTGACCGTTGGAAGGCCGGCGCGTCGGTCAATGCGCCCGACCCTACGACGTTCTATACGCCGGGGCCGAAGGGCTACACCGACTATCCGGTGCTGGCCAAAGAACCGCAGCCCGCTTGATGCGCTTTTCCGGTTCGCTTTAGCGCGCGCACAGATCCTCCCAATGCGCGCGCGTTAGAAAGACCGGAGGGGGAACCAAGCCGCTGCGGACAGCTCCGGCGCACCGCTGCCGCGGCGCGCCGGAGCGAGTCTGCTCTTTTCTCTTTACGCGATACCTCACTCCGGCAGCGCGAACACCGTGAGCTGACCGCCGAGCGACGTGTAGTTGGCGAGCGCGGCGTAGGCGCCGACCGTCCCCAAACCCGCATGCGGATCGGTCAGGCCGGCCGCCAGTCCGATGCCGGCCCAGCCGCCAACGCCCGACAGCACTGCCACGTACTGTTTGCCATTGTGCTCGTAGGTCATCACGTTGCCGATGATGCCGGATGCGGTTTTGAACTTGTAGAGTTCCTTGCCCGTCTTGGCGTCGACCGCCTTCAGGTAGCCCTCGAGCGTTCCGTAGAACACGACGCCGCCGGCCGTCGCCAGTGCGCCCGACCACACCGAGAACTGCTCAGGATCGGACCAGACGATCTTTCCGGTCTTGCCGTCCCACGCGATGAAGTTGCCCATATTGGACTCGCCTTTCGGCGGGTACATGGACAGCGTCGCCCCGACGTAGGGCTGACCAGCCGTGTAGCTGACCTTGAACGGCTCATAGTCCATGCAGACATGGTTGGTCGGCACGTAGAACAGCTGCGTTTCCGGCGAGTAGGCCGCCGGCTGTTGGTCCTTCGATCCAATCGCCGCCGGGCAGATATCCGTCGTGTTATGTTCCGCACCGCCGTGCCCGGTGGAATACTGAGCAACGACCGCTGGACGGCCGTAGTTCGGCGAGCTCTTGTCCATATCGACGCCGGTGGTCCAGTTCACCTTCGGATCGTACTTCTGGGCGACGAGAAGCTCGCCATCCGTGCGATCGAGGGTGTAGCCGAGACCATTGCGGTCGAAATGCGTCAGCAGCTTGCGCTCCTTACCGCCGATCTGCTGATCGGTGAGGATCATTTCGTTGACGCCGTCATAGTCCCACTCGTCGTGGGGCGTCATCTGATAGACCCATTTAGCCGTGCCGGTATCCGGGTCGCGGGCAAAAATCGTCATCGACCACTTGTTATCGCCTGGCCGCTGGCTGGGATTCCAGGTCGAGGGATTGCCCGATCCGTAATAGACAAGGTTCAGCTGCGGATCGAAAGCCATCCAGCCCCAGGTGCAGCCGCCCCCGATCTTCCACTGATCGCCTTCCCACGTCTTGATGCTTAAATCCTTGCCGACCGGCTTGCCAAGTGCGGTCGTCTTGTTGGGATCGAACAGAATTTCATTATCCGGTCCCTCCGAGTAGGCGCGCCACACCCGCTTGCCCTCCTTCATATCGTAGGCGGTCACGTGGCATCGCACGCCAAACTCGCCGCCGGAAATGCCGACCAAGACCTTGTCCTTGATGACGAACGGCGCCGAAGTGCCGCTTTCGCCCTTGGCGGGATCGCCGTTCTTCACCGACCACGCAACTTTCCCGGTCTTGGCATCGAGCGCGACGAGAGTCGTGTCGGCCTGATTCAGGAAAACTTTGCCGTCGCCGTAGGATAGGCCGCGATTGACGGTATCGCAGCACATCACCGGAATCACGCTCGGATCCTGCTTCGGCTCGTATTTCCAAAGAATCTTTCCGTCGTGATCGAGATCAAGCGCAAAAACGTTGTTCGGGAACGGCGCGTGCACGTACATGACGTTGCCGACGACCAGCGGCGCGCCTTCATGACCGCGCAGCACGCCGGTTGAGAACGACCAGGCGACCTGCAGCTTGCCGACGTTGCTGGCGTTGATATGCTTGAGGTGAGAGTAGCGCTGCGCGTCGTAGGTCCGTGCCGGCATGACCCAATCGTTCGGGTTCTGCGACATCTTGATCAGCTGATCATTGGCGTAGCCTGAACCGGCGAGCGCGATGATCGCGCCTACGGTGGTGAGTTCTACCCAGAGATAACGCATCGTGTGTCCTCCTGCTGACAGCATTGGGGTGGCGCACCGATGCGAACAAGCCCAAAGCAAGCCTGGCCTCTCGGCGCAAACCCGTTGTTTGGATGTGACCATCATAACTCGGCCGGGAGATACCCATTGATCTCAAGGCCGACGCACACTTCGACGAGTTGAGGAGTTGTTCATGACATGAGCGTTCATGAATGAGTTCTTCTTTGGTTGTGGGGATAATGCCCTTATCTCAAATATCCCGCCGCAGTCAGTCGGTAAAACAGCTCTTTGCCCGACGAGGTTGGGTAAATTGCCCGGCGTCAGTTGGGCCGGCTTCATTGATGTGTGAAGTGGATGCTTTCTTTGCCGGGCGCTCGCAAATGCAATGACGCCCTAACGGCAAAAGAACTCAACAAAAGTTGTTTGATGGCGCCCAAGGTCGATCATGGACCGCCGGCTCGGCTGCTTTTTGATCCAGTTCTCTATGGTTTCGAGATCGCGGTCGCATATGATGATGTCGCCGGTCGCCGGCGCGACCTCCGTTACACGTGATCAACGTCGAAGCGGGCGTCCGCGATGCTGACGAGACCCGCACCGACCGCGAGCCAGACGAGATGCGCGTCGTTCTTCGCTCCGATCTTGCTCTTGATGGCGTAGTGATGATTCCGGACCGTCTTCGGACTGAGGTTGAGCAGTTGCGCAATCGCGTCGCTTGTCATTCCGGAGGCCAGGAGGCGAAGGATTTCCGTTTCCCGAGGTCCCAGTTGCTCGACGATCAGATGCGGCCCCCCGAGACGGTCTGCCGCGACGGCGCGCGACATGTCCTCGCTCAGGAATCGTCCCCCTCCCGCGACCACGTTCACGGCGCGCACTAGTTCGCCGGGTTCGGCGCTTTTCGTAACGTATCCCGATGTGCCCGCTTCGAACGCCTTGAGCGCGAATGCTACGCCGACATGCATCGTGAAAACGAGGATCTTGGCGTCCTTGTCCCATTGGCGAATATGGCGGATCGCCTCGAGGCCGCCCGCGCCCGGCAAAGCGAGGTCCATCACGACGATGTCCGGGTGGTTGTCCTTGTACGCGTGATAAGCCTGCTTCGCGTCACCAGCCTCCGCGCACACACGGAATCCTGCCTGACGTTCAAGCAGCCGACGGTAGCCCTCGCGCACGACCGGATGATCGTCGACGAGAAGGATACTGACCCCGCTCATGCGGGCGCCTCGCGAAACGCAAGCGCAGCGCCAGGACTTGTCAGGGGCATTATCGCCGACACGCACAGGCCCCTCGCGGCCTGCGTGATCGACAGGCTGCCGCCTCGCGTGCCGATCCTTTCGCGGATTCCAAGTATCCCATGCCCTTGATGGCGAGCGAGGCGACCCGCGTCGCCGCCGCCGTCATCCTCGACGGTGATCGCGATCGTCTCGCTCCCGGTCGTCGTCCGCTCGACGCTCAACTGTACTTCCGTGGGCGATCCGTGGCGCACCGCATTGGTGAGGCATTCCTGCGCGATGCGGTAAATGTCGATCGCAACCTGTTTCGGCAGTGCAGTGAGCTTGCCGGTCACGTTCAGGCGGAAGACAGCCCCCGAGCCGGCACGCATGTTGTGGTCCAAGATGAGTTGCCGGAGAGTTGCTTCCAGTCCGATTTCCTCGATGTCCTGCGACCTCAGGCGCACCAGCGCGCTACGGAGGTTTTCCATCATCTGCTTCTGGATCCTGGCAATAGCGCGGGCATCGTCGACGAGGTCGGTCCGTTCCGGCGCCGCTGCGGTTTCGATGCTGGCCGCAAGGGCCGCCGTCGCCGTCAGACACTGTCCGAACTCGTCGTGAAGGTCCCGCGCCAGCGCTCGGCGTTCTTCTTCCTGAACCTGAAATAGGCGCGCAGTGAGCGCCGTACGGGCCGCGTTCGTGCGGGACAGTTCACCGGCGAGGTCGTTGACAGCGCGGGCGATGAGGTTGAACTCGACGGTGCGAAAGCCGGGAAGACGCCAGCCGAGATCGCCCTGCTGCAACTGGCGCAGTCCGTCAATGATCGTTCGCGCCGGGATCAGAGCATGTCCAATCATCAGCGTCGCAAGCACCGCAATGCCTGATGCCATGACGGCCGCGGCGCCAACGACGACGGAGACATGGTGCCAGGCCAGCCGAAGCGCGGCGTTCGGTTCGGAGGCGGACACGATAAACCCGGCGTCTTTGTCGCGGAACGTGAGGTAGCGCTTGACCGGCGTTTGCGGACCCAGAAGGAAACGGTAGGCCGAGGCAAAAAACGCTGGAGCCGGCGCGCCCAGCGCTTCGATCTGGCTGCACAGGCGCCGGGGAGCCTCGCCAGGCGGAGCGAACGTCACGCAAACACCCGGTGGCGCCGATCGCCGGCTTGGACGTGGCCGACCACACGCTGCTCAAATCGTCGATGGGATTGATGGGCGACGGCATGGCGGTGGCGATGTACACGACGCTCGCCGGCCTCGTCGGCTCGATCCTCCTGAAAGTCCAGTACTACATGCTCGACGGCGCCACCGCGCGCGTGTTCTCGCACGCGGTCAGGCTTACGGAGACGCATGTCGTGCCGGCGCTGGAACGCCACGATGCTTGACGACTTCGGTCTCTATCCGCGCGAGGAGCCGTTCGATCCGTTCAGCGTCATGCTGTTCAAGGCGCTGCAGGTAGTCGCCTTCCTGTTCTTCATCGCGCTGCTCGCGATCACGCCGGAGTCCAAGGAGGGTAAGGTCGATTCCAAGGCCGAGTTCATCATCACCATGGACTGGCCCGACAATCATCCGGACGACCTTGATCTGATGGTGCAGGATGCAGCCGGCAATATCGCCTGGTATCGGCATCGCGAGGCCGGATTCATGGTGCTTGAACGTGACGATCGCGGCGGCGCCAACGACTTCATCCTCGTCGCCGGCAGGAAAATCCCGTCGCCGATCCGCGAGGAAATCGTCACCATCCGCGGCATCGTCCCCGGCGAGTACACCGTCAATGTCTCGCACTTTCAGGCGATCACTGGTCTGCCGGTGGCGGCAACGGTCAAGGTGCAGAAGCTCAATCCGGCCGCACTGGTCGTCTTTGACAATACGGTCACTGTCGATCACACCGGCGACGAAAAGACCGCCGTGCGCTTCACTCTCGATGGCGATGGCAAGGTCATCGATGTCAATTCGCGGCAGAAATCACTGATGGAAACCTTCCGCAACGTGCATCAAAACGGCGCCGACCTCGATCCCAAGACCCACTACATGAAAAAACTATGACCAGCCTGACCACCGATATTGTCGGCCTTTCGATCGCCTATGCGGTGATCGGCGTGCTGTTGCTCGTGGCCTGCCTGTTCACGCGGCTGCCGCTGCCGCTCAAAGCCGGCGCCATCATCGTCACCAGCGCGTTCTATGTCGTCAGCTTCTATGCGACGCGCGGGCTGCTCGGCTGGTCGGCGGTCGATCCGCTGCCGGCGCATTTCAAACTTCTGCAGGCGCGCATCGTCGAGCCGCATTCGCTCGCCGGTGATCCGGGCGCGATCCATCTTTGGGTCGAAGAGCTCGACGACGACAATCGGCCGAGCGGCGTGCCGCGCGCTTATCGGCTGCCTTATGACGTCCACTTGGCGGAAAAAACCGAAGCCGCCATCAAGGCCAGCGCCGACGGCAGGCCGCAAGGCGGCCGCACCGCGGATCACGGCACCGGCGAAGGCGGCGAGAGTCAGATCACCGCGCGCGAGATCACGCCGAGCTCAATCGCCACGACCGCCGGCGGCGACCCGATGGAGGGAGGTCCGCTCGACCCGGGCGTGGCGCACGACCAAAGCGAAAGCATTGTGTTTGCGCCGCTGCCGCCGCCGCGGATGCCGCCGAAGGACACCCCGCCGTGATGGCGGCGGCGCCGGTACATATGGCCACGAAGGTCATGATTGCGGCGTTCTTGTTGATTCCAGCTGCCACTGCGGCACATGCACAGCCTCATCCTTGTTCCGCCGATGCGATTGAAAAAGCCACGCAGCTCCTTCGCTTTCACGGCAACGTTGAGGCAAGCGAGCCGGTCGACGTCGAAAAGGACGTCAAGGTATTGGCTCCGATCAAGGCGCTTAAAGGCAACGGCCGCTTCGACGTGCTCGAAGTCTGGGGTCACATCTACAAAGCCACGTACCGGATGCGTTTCATCTATGCACGGATTAATGGCTCTTGCCTGCTGATGGGTCAGGAGATCCTGGAGGCAAGCGATCCATATTGATCCTGCGGGGTATGGCCCGATAACGCCGCGCGCAGCGGCTCAAGGAACGGCTCGTAGAATTGCGCGCGGCCGATCGCGGTGCGGTAGAGCGGTTGACGGACCTGGCTCGCGCTCGCCGTATGCACCGGTCGCTGCGTCTCATGAAAGGCGAGACAGCGCGGCTCCCATTCCAGTCCACAGTGAGCGATGAGACGCCGCGCCTGGCCTTCCAGGTCGGCGACGACGTCTTCGTAATGCACGTCGAGAATTCGCCCCGGCGGTAAAACGCCATGCCAGTGCTGCATCAGGGCCTGATAGCCCCGGTAATAGCGGCCGAGCTCGGGCAAGTCGTAGGTATGAGGCTGGCCGGCGGCGAACAGCTTGGAGAAGCAGGACACGCAGGTGTCAATGGGATCGCGGACGACGTGAATGATACGTGCGTTGGGCAGCGCCAGGTGAATGAGACCGGCGAAGAAAAAATTCGACGGCATCTTGTCGACGACATACGTTGCGGTCGGCGCCAACCGGGTGATCTCGGACACATATCGCGTTCCCAGTCGCCGTAAATCCTCGCCCGACACGTTGAGCATCAGGTCCGGCAAGGGAAGAGCGGCGCTCCCGGCCGGCTGGATGCTGTCGAGCGTGTTGCTGAGAATCGGCAGTTCACCGCCGCCGAACACCTGCGGATGACTGGCCAGAATTTGCTCGACGAGGGTTGTGCCGGAACGCGGCATCCCCACGACAAACACCGGCACCGACGATGGCTCTCCGGCGCCGGGAAATTTCCGCATCAGCTCGGGCGTGAAGACTTGGCGAATTCGCTCATACACCGCCATTGTTGCGGTTTCGTCATAGGCGACTTGCCGGCGTTTGAGCGCGTTGCCGGAAACAAGGGCGCGAAATAAATCGTCGTACCGGCCGACATCGCCGTAAGCCTTGGCCAGAGCGAAATGCAGCTCAATCTGCTGCTTGACGGAACGCGATGCGATGTTCCGGGCCAAATCTTCCATGGCGGCGAGATGGGGATCATCGGGGTCGAAGTGTTGGAGCTCGCTTAGATTGAGGAACGGCAAGGGATTTTGCGGCGCCAAGTGCACGGCTTGTTCCGCGGCGCGGCGGGCGTCCGCCAACCGGCCGAGGTACTTCAATGTCGTGCTGAGGTTATTGTAGGCGTCCGCAAAATTCGGCTTGAGCGCGAGAGCCCACCGGTATGCGGCTTCCGCCTCAGCCAGCCGGTTCTGCTCCCGCAACGCGTAGCCGAGGTTGCAAAATGCCGCGGCCAGCTGCGGGCAGAGCGCAATCGCCTCACGCAGGGTCTTCTCGGCATCGACCGGCCGGCCAAGATCGAGCAGGACGTTGCCGAGATTATTGTAGGCTTCGGCAAAGCGCGGTTCGAGCGCGATAGCCTGCCGGCAGGCGGCTTCCGCCTCCGCCAGTTTGCCCTGCTCCCTGAGCGCATTGCCGAGATTGCAAAACGCCGCGGCGAACCGCGGACGGAGCGCAATGGCTTGGCGCAGTTCGCCCTCCGCCTCCTCCGGCCTGCCAAGATCGACGAGGACGTTGCCGAGATTATTGTGCGCTTCGGGAAAACGCGGTTTGAGGGCGATGGCCTCGCGGTATGCGGCTTCCGCCTCGGCGAAGCTGCCGCGCTGCCGCAGCGCGTTCCCGAGATTTGAGAAGGCGTCGGCGAATTGCGGCCGTAGTGCAATCGCGTAGCGAAGCGCCTTCTCGGCGTCATCTACTCTGCCCAGGCAACGCAGGATTTCGCCCAAATTGCCGTGCGCCTCGGGGTGGTCCGGACGGAGCGCAATGACTTGGCGGTACGCTTCCTCCGCGTCTTGCAGCTTGCCCAGATGGGCAAGAGCGACGCCCCGGTTGCAATGCACGTCCGGCAAATCGGGTTTGAGCGAAAGAATCCGATCACATAGGGCGACCACCTTGGTCATTTGCCCGCACTGAAGGCAACGCAGCGATTCGCTGAACAACGAGGCCACATCATCGGAGACGAATCCGAGCCCGCACGGCATCATGCCGCCGCTCGCGGCCGGGACCGAGTCGCCACGAAGCTCGCGCGCCTTCGCTCGCCGCAGTTTGCGGTTCATTTAGTTCGCTCACTTTCATGCCGGGATGTCGCCTCCGACGACGGCGCGCGAACGCAGTCGCGGCCGACCGATACGGTGGGCGTGCCTACGGCCCAGCCGCCAAGCAGTTTGATCCAGCGATGTGATTGCAGGCGACGTGCGCCCGGAACGGCCATGGCAATTCGCGCCGGTGTCGTCTCGTCGCCCCCGGTTGTGTCTCGCCCGAGTATGGTTAAGGTTCGGTTAAGCGCGCTATCGAGCGCCGTTTCGGCTGGCGGCTTAGTCCTTCCCCAGTACCGAAATATCCTCCGGGCCGGTGTAGGCCGGATGGCGCCAGCCGTCCTCGTCGTAGTCGGCCATGCACTGCTCGGCGAGCCCTTCCATCGCCTTGAGTGCGCCGTTTGACTGCGCCTGTTGCAGCTGGAAGACGCGGATCAGCTCGTGGCTGCCGGAATAGTTCATTTCATAAAGCTCATGGCGGGCGCCGAATTCGGTGCCGATGGCGTCCCACAGGAGCTTCATGATCTTGATACGCTCCTTGTAATCGATACCGTTCGAGCCGCGCACGTATTTCGCCAGGTATTTGTCGATGTCCGGATTCTTGAAGTCGCGCGCGTGCGAGGGCAGATAGATCAGGCCCGACGCAACCACCTTCTCGACGATGTTGCGCACCGCCGGATAGGCCTCGGTCATGAACAGGCGATAGCTGGCGGAGCCGCGCGGGTTGGGCAACACCGCGCCGTTGACCCAGGGCACCGGGTTGAACGCCATGGCGTCGGTGAGCGACCAGAATAGATTGCGCCAGCCGATCACTTCGCCGATCTGCGCCTGCACGCCGCGGAACGCTTCGACCCCGGTCGCACGCGCCGCTTTGTAAAGAAGCCCGGCGATGAAATCGAGCTTCACGGCCAATCGGGTGCAGCCCTGCATGGTGAAGCCGTTGAAAAAGCCCGATTGCGGATAAAAAGTTTTCAGCCGCTCGATGTCGCGATGGATGATGACGTTTTCCCAAGGGATGAACGCGTTATCGAAAACGAAAATGGCGTCGTTCTCGTCGAAACGCGACGTCAGCGGATAGTCGAACGGCGAGCCGGTGGCGGCAGCGGCATACTCGTATGATGGCCGGCAGATCATCTTGATGCCGGGCGTGTTCATCGGCGCGATGAACATCACCACCATGCTCGGATCGGTGATCTCCTGTCCCATGTTCTGGCCGAGAAAATTGTAATGCGTGAGCGCTGAGTTGGTGGCGACGACCTTGGCGCCGGAGACGTAGATGCCGGCGTCGGTTTCCTTCTGGATGGTGATGTAGACGTCCTTGACCTCTTCGACCGGCTTGTTGCGGTCGATCGGCGGATTGACCAGCGCGTGGTTGAGAAACAGCACGGCCTCCTGGCCGCGCTTGTGCCAGGCGCGCGCGTTGTCGGCGAACTTGCCGTAGAACTCGGCATTGGCGCCGAGCGTGTTGAGGAAGGCGGCCTTGTAGTCCGGACTCCGCCCGAGCCAACCATAAGTAATGCGTGCCCAGGCAGCGATGGCGTCGCGCTGCGCCACCACATCCTCGCGCGAGCGCGCCACCTTGAAGAATTTGTGGGTGTAGCCGCCCGAGCCGGTGTCGGTCGGCGAAGTGAGCACGTCCTTGGTCTCTTTGGCGTGCAGGGCGTCATACAGAAGCGCGACCGAAGCTGCGCCATTGCGGAATGCCGGATGCGTGGTGACGTCCTTGACCCGCTCGCCGTAGATGTAGACTTCACGGCCGTCGCGCAGCAACTCCAGAAATTCCGCGCCGGTAAAGGGGCGCTTTTTTCCTGCAACGATCGCTTCGGGATGCTCCGGCATCGCTCACTCCCTGATTTACTGTCGCACTGATTTACTGCCGCACCACTTGCTCGACGCGGTCGATCGCATGCGCCGTTAGCGAGCGAGCCGGCATTGGCGTCAACGCCGGCACGTTCGTCAGCATACTGAAGAATATGGTCAGTGTACAGACAATGTGATAGTTTCCATGGGAGCCGCATGATAGTCATGCGCCAACGGACATGCGAGCCGAGATCGCCGATGCGCAATGGCGGCCCTTCCGATGATGAAATACTGGATGAAAGACCGGGCCATCTCATTCGCCGGCTGCAACAGATTTCGTTCGCCCTGTTCATGGATCAGAACCGGAAATTCGACATCACGCCGGTGCAATATTCGGCGATCTTCGCCATCGGCAATCACCCCGGCATCGATCAAACGGCGCTGTGCAATATCATCGCCTTCGACCGGTCCACTATCGGCGACGTGGTCGCCCGCCTGGAAAAGAAGAAGCTCATCAAACGTCTCGACGGTGCGGTCGACCGGCGTACCAAGTCGCTTTACATTACGGCGCCAGGCCGCCGGCTGCTGCGCGACATTGAGCCGACCGTTACGTCCACGCAGCGGCTGATTTTAGCGCCGCTCACGCCCGGCCAGCGTGATGCCTTCATGCGAATGTTGAAGCAGCTCGTGCATCTCAACAATGAGCACAGCCGGGCTCCGCTGCGCCCGAAAGATGCGCGGCGACAGAGACGAGCCGCAAGGTCTGGCAACGCGGTGCGCGGGACGCGGTCAATGCCGGCCCGGCCTGCAAAGGGCGCCGTTGATCGCTGACGGACTTCGCAAGGTCACCGCCGGCGTCACGTCACCGCTCGCGCCGGATCGCCCACAGCGTCAGCGCGCCGACCAGCACGACGGCGAGCGGGGTGCCGGGCAGGCCGGCGGTTGCAAAGGCCACGGCGCCGCACGCGGCACCGAGAATGAATCCTATGGCGATGGCCAGAACGATGAAGAGCCGCGACCGCGCGCCGGCGAATTCGCGCGCGCTGTCGACGCCGCCCGGGTCGCGCGCACGGCGCCGCCAGGCCAACAACAGCTCGGTCGTCCCGATGCCGAGCTGGGTCATGTTGCCGGTCATCACGTTGGTCTGCGGAATGCCACGCATGAGCAGCCGCACCACGACGCTCTGCGTGCCCATCGCCATGGCGCCAAACAGGCCGGCGAGGATGCCGTGCCAGTCGTTGGCGCCGGTGACCGGCGGCCCGGCCAGCATCAGGACGCAAAACGCGATCAGAAGCAGCGTCTCGAATGCGAGCATCCAGGGCAGCGCGTCACGGCCACTGCCACTGACAAGCCGGATCAATCCCGCGGTCAAGGCCGCGGCGATCAGGAAAGCGACGATGGCGATGATCTTCCCGGTAATGCCGATGTCGTGGGTGACAAGCTCGGCGCCGGCAGTGACGAAGCTCCCGGTGACCTGGGCGACAAAGAGCCCGAACAGCGCGAGGAAGGTATAGCTGTCGACATAGCCGGCGACAAAGCTCAGTACTGCCGGCACCCACCGCGGCAGTGCGGGCTCGCGCCCCGGCGCGACTTCCGTCATGGGCAATCTCCGCTCGCTGCGCTATCGTGCTTAGCTAAAAGTTTGGAGCCGCGCCAATGCAACTAAGCCAGTTCCATTACCTGCCGCTGACCCCCGGCTTTTTTTCGATCCTGGTCGGCATGTTCCTGCTGCTGTCGATCTTTCTGGTGTTGAGCGCGTTGCGCCAAGCCTATCAGAACCTCGGCGTGAGTTCGACGACGGCCATGCTGCTGCTGTTCGGTTCGCTGGTCGGCAGCTATTTCAATATCCCGATCGCCGAGCTGCCGCCGGAACGGATCATGTCGAACCGGGTGATCGAGTTTTTCGGCATGCAGTATAACGTGCCGGTGCTCGAGCATGGGGCGGGCACGGTGATCGCCGTCAATGTCGGCGGCGCCGTCATCCCGACCTTGATGTCGGTCTATCTCCTCATCACCCGCGGCTTATGGGTGAACGGCGTGATCGCGACTGCTGCTGTGGCCTTGGTGCTGCACTGGCTCGCCAATCCGGTGCCCGGCATCGGCATTGCGGTGCCGGTATTTCTACCGGCCCTGGTCACCGCCATCGTCGCCATGCTGCTGTCGCGCGAGAATGCCGCGCCGCTGGCGTACATCGCCGGCAGCATGGGTACGCTGATCGGCGCCGATCTCACCAATCTCGACAAAGTGCGTGGCCTGGGCGCGCCGGTCGCGTCCATCGGCGGCGCCGGAACCTTCGACGGGATTTTTCTGACCGGCATCCTCGCCGTGCTGTTGGCGAGCCTTTATCATCCGCGACGGCGAGCCGCACAGCCGTGGTGACGCCAGAAGGCCCGAACCGCGCAACTTACCGAGATGTCGAAGGTATTCGCAGAGCAACAAAGGATTGTGTCATGCTGTGGTATGATTATGTCGCGCATTTCTTCGCCGGCGCTTTCCTCGCCAATGGCCTTCCGCATTTCCTGCAGGGCATTTGCGGCAACAAATTTCAGACGCCGTTTGCTTCGCCCCGCGGCGTCGGCAAATCTTCGGCGATCGTCAACGTCCTGTGGGGCTTTCTAAACCTCGTCGTAGGCGTCGCGTTGCTGCGCATTTTCTTGCCGCCGCTGCCGCCGCCGCCGGCCATTTCCATCGCTACCGCGCTGGGTGCGCTCGTCATGGCGCTGGGGCTCGCCCGTCATTTCAGCAAGGTTCGCAACAGCGCGCCGCATCCGTAAGAATTTTTTTGCTGATCCTTGATGTCTGACGAAATTGCCGGCGCGGCAGCGAAGAGCGATCCAGGGGCGATCGCGGCCTATCACGCGCACGTCTATTACGAGCCGGCAACAACGCGTGCCCGGGCCGAGCGTCTGCGCCGGCGGATCGCCGCTGAATTTCCGCAGGCCAAGCTCGGCCGCTGGCACGACGAACTGGTCGGCCGGCACACGCAATCGATGTATCAGATCGCGTTCACGAGCGAGCTGCTGTCGTCGTTCCTCCTCTGGCTGATGCTCAACCGCGACGGATTGACAATCCTGCTGCATCCCGAGACCGGCGACGACTACCGCGATCACACCGCGCATGCGGTCTGGTTCGGAGCGGTGCTGCCGCTGCGGGTCGAGGTGCTGCGCAAGGGCGCCGTAACCTGAGCAAATAACGAAGTAACTCATATGGAACCCGACAGGCCCGGGTCGGTTAGTTTGGTTTGGGGGTCATCGTCAGGAGGAATCCATGCAAAAGATGTTCACTGCCTTGAGCTTCGCCGCCGGTCTCGGTCTTCTTTGCTGTCAAAGCGCGGGCGCCGTTCCGGCCGCTGCGACGGGCGTGAAAGAAACCGCCACGACCGCTTCAACATTGCAATTGGCGCAATTTGCAGAGCGGCACACCCGCCATGGCGTCGTGAAATGCTACCGCGACCTCGTCATCGGCCCTTATCGTTGCCATCACTTTCGTAACGGGGTCGTGAGTCTTCCGTTCTGAGCGGCAAGATGTGCGCACCTGAACCGCCCGGGCCGGATCCCGAGCGGGTCGTTATCAGGCGCTGTCCTCGACGTCGGTTTCCGGGCGATCGTCGCCGCGGGCGAGTTCGCTACGCCATTTGCCGTTCTCGTCCTCGTACTCGATCGCCTCGGTCCGGCCCGGGGCGCGCTGCTCTGCGGCAGCCAGCCGCGCGGCATCGAGCGCTTCCGCATGCGTGGGAAAGCTCTCGGAAAAAACGCCGTTGACGGTGTAGGCCCAGCCGTCTTCGTGGCGGACGATTTTGTAGGTGACGTGCGTCATTGTTTCCCCTGATCCCGATCAACATAGCAGACCGAAATTGATGGCGCGAGGCTTCGTTTGCCTCGTTTCGCGCGGCGCTTCTCTCGCAGGTTCTGTCTAGTCGTCACGAAAGCTTCGAGGCGAAGGCGAATGGGCTTCGTCTAGGGGGATTTGCGTAGGGTATTGGCACCTACTCCCAATTTGATCCGCGTCAACTCCCTATTGTCTCGGTCTGGCTAAATTGTGAAGCCAATGCGAAGCCGCGGGCTTTAGGAGTCACCATGTCGGTGCGTGTCGCCCTCAAGCTGTTCGTGCTGAGTCTTCTGATTTTCGCTGCAGCCTTCGCGTTGCGGCGGACGTTTCTATGGGACGTAATGCCGGTTTCCTGGGATCAGGAGCCGACGCCGCTGTGGGCCTTGGGCTCGGCGTTTTTGTTGCGCTCCATCGAGAACATCGCGGTCGCGGTGGGCGTCATCGCGGTGGCGGTCGCGGCCGGGCTCTCGATCGATCATTGGCGCCTTGCTCACCCGCCGAAGCTGCGCAGTCCCGAATAGTAAATATCCGAGAGCGCCGCTGTGCGCTAGCCGGCGGCTTTGAGCGTTTCGTCGCCGGCGCAGGCGGTCAATAGCTCCACCGCGTGGACGCTATCGAGGTCCTTCAGCTGCAATTCCTCGTTGAGTCGCACAAAGCCTTTGAGAATGTCGGCGGCGCCGGAAAAATCGGCAAAGCCCATCGCCCAGTCGCCGAACACGCGTTGCTCGGGCCCCGGGCCGCGATGCAAGACGACGAGATCGCGGTGGCGCGGATCGTTCCGGATGCTGGCAAAAATTTCGTTGACGGCGCGCTTTTCGCCTTCCAGTGCCTGCAGGAACGTGCCGTCGTGAAACACCAGCATGCCGGTGACGCCGACCGCCTTGTTGCGCGTGCGTGCGCCAACCAATAACCTTTTCAGCTCGGCCACCGAAAAATCCTGGTTGGCGGTGCTGGTATAAACAATTTGATGCATGAGAGGGCTCGCGGTTCGCGTCGAGCGTGGCGGCGGGACGTTAAGGAACGGTCAATCTGCCAGCGGGGATGATCGCAGGCCGATGGCGGAGCTGGCAGCGCGCAGCACGAGCGCTGCGTTTTGCTTAAGGAACCGCAACCCGTGCGCGCCCGTTTCGCTGTAAAGGCAGCGAAAGGCGCATACCATGCCGACTCAACACGATATCGATCGAAAGAATGACACGCGGTTCCTGACCCCGCTTTTGCTCATGGCCCTGGTCCTGGCTGGCGGCATTTTGATCTACGCCTTTACCGGCCACTCCCTTGCTGCGACCGGATAGCGCAACCGTCATCATCCGCCTCGGAAAGGACGGGATCGTCCTGCGGCCGATAAAAACGCGAACGGCGGATCAGCAAGTTGTCCGCCGTCCACTGGATGTCCTGCGGACCATGCTTTCACTGATCCGCCTGATCTCCGCATTTGGCGCAGTGGCGCCTAAATCTATTTCCAACCGGCCTCCGCGTCGCAGGCCTTGCGTTCGGCGACATGCGTCTTTTCCCACTGCGTGATCGACTGGGTCTCGTTGTCGCTCATCTTGTTGTTCATGCACGTGCAGTATTTGCGGACCACGTCCGCGGACGCATCGCCCTTGTTGTCGGCGATGCACTGATTGATCCATTTCACATCGTCGGCGGTCGCAGCGCCGGCATGCGTCCAGGTGAACGCACAGCCGGCGGCAACCAGGATGGCTGTCGTAAGTCTCACGAGTTTTCCCTCCAGATTTCCGCCATTCTGAATGAGTGGCGGCACGGCGGCAGTGTGAAGCAGAAATTTGGGCACGAGAAGCAGTTCACATCTATGAATAGTGCCGGCAGGCCCGTGGCTTTTACGCGTTGCAAACCACTTTCGGAGCGAAATTCATTGTCCTGATTCGGGCAGCGCGGGAGGCCGGCATTGGCGGCGAAGATCGACGCCCTTCTCAAGCTCAGCGTCATCGCGTCGCTTTTGCTCGCCTCATCCGGCATCGGGTATTACTACGCGGTGTATCTGCCGCGCCGCGACGCGGAGTTGGAGAATGAGCGCGCCCTGGAGAAAACCCGGGCCTACGCGCAGAAGCGTGCCGAGCAGGTGAAGGTGGCTGCGGACCAACAGGTATCGGCCCGACGGCAGGCCATGGGGACAGCCGTCGCAGAGCTTCGCTATCAGGCCTGTCTAAACAGCGCCGGCGCCGCCCACGATGTGGCGTGGGCGGCAGAATGCAAACGGATTGCAGAGAAGGCGTTGCAAGATCATGCGAACTGCCTTGCCAAGTCGAAATTGTCGCGGGGTTATTGCGATGCGGCCTATCAAAACCGCGATGGCTCGCCCACTTGTACGCTGCCGGTGGCCACTGCCAGCGATTTGGATGGCGGCTTGAATAAGGCGCGAAATCGTTGTCTGCAGGAGCGCAAGGCGGCATTGCCCTAGGGCCGGCGGCCGAGATGGGGGCGGGCGTTGGCGGCAAAGATCGGCGGGCTCCTCAAGCTTGGCATTGTGACAGTTTTGCTGGTGGCACCCGCCGGAGGACATGACTATGCCGGCTATGTACCGCAACCGAATGCGGAACCTGGCGACGCGCAAAGCTTGGCGCAAGTGCGTGCCGCGGCGGCGACGCGTGCGGCGCAATTGCGATCGCTCGCACAACAACAGGACCAGCAACCACTCCCATCCAGGGTGAAGGCTGCAGCCGACATCCGCTATCAAGCTTGTGTCAGCGATGCCGGCGCCGAGCACGATGCGTCATGGGCGGCAGAGTGCAAACGCGTCTTGGAAAAAACCGAACAAGATCGCGCCAACTGCCTTTCGAAGCTGAACCTGTCCAAAACCTATTGCGATGCGTCCTATGCCACGCGTGACGCATCGCCCCATTGCTCGCTGCCCGATGCAATCGCCAGTGTACTGGACGCCGCGTTGGAGCAGGCCCGCTATCGCTGTGTGCGGGAGGGCAAGGCGGCGGGACAATAAAGCGGCGGTAAATAACGACTTGCCGGCATTGGGCGCCGGACAAGAGCGGCGACGTTAGCCCGACCACCCCGTTCTGCCGATCGCAGCCTGCCAGCGCTTGAGCCGCGCCAGCATGTCCCAGCGCGGTCGCGCTTTGGCGCGTTGTGGCGCCGCGCCCTCAGGAGGGGCGGCGTGCAGCGGTTTCTCGCCCGGCAGTAGAGCTGCGTCGTGTGGCTGCGGCTTGATGCGGGCCTTTTTCAGGGTCCGTTTCAGCGCCTGGTGGCCGATGCTGCGCAGGAAGAACTGCTCGTGTGACAAGCTCAGCCGCTCGACGGCCGCCGCCAGCGGCAGCCATTCGACGGCCTTGATGTCGTCGGTCGGCTTGCCGGCTGCGCCGTTCACCGCCTGCATGCGCCAGAAGTGCGCGAGCTTCGGCCCGCTGCCGCCGAGATAGGAAATCACGCCAAGAAACTCGTGCACGCGCACGTCGGAGCCGGTCTCTTCCGTCGCCTCGCGCCTGGCGGCAACGATCGGCTTCTCGTTTGGCTTGAGCTTGCCTTTGGGTAGGACCCAGGCGTTGTCCCGGCGGCGCTGAACGACGGCGATCAGCGGCTTTTGGCCGCTGCGAATGACGATCCCGCCAGCGGCCAGGACGGGCGTCCGTGTTGATTTTCCCATGTTCTCTTCATAACCGATTCGAGACAATGCATGGGTAAAAAGCGCGGAGCGCACTGGCGCCGCTTTCCAGCAATTGAGAAATCCACAGCCACGAGCGCGGGTGCGCGGCGGTGACCTCTCCCCAATTCAATGGGGAGAGGCAACAGAAATCCGAAGCGCCGTTCGAGCGCAATCGTTTCACATTGGATCGACTGGCGCTCCAAAGCTTTGTTGGTGCATGAACTCTTCGGAGTACCGGCTTCCGCTTGTCCTGATCTCGCGTTAGCTCGTCGCCGGCTTGTGATGAACGCGCCGATACGAATGCCGGATCAAATGCCGATGGTGATAGACGCGGGGCACGCCCTCCGAGTAGGCGGCGTAAACCGGTCCGATGCCGAGCAGGCCTTCGACGCCGCCGACAACGCCGCCAACCGCTCCGCCGACGATCCCGCCGATCGGCCCTGCCGTGTTGTTTCCGACATACGCACCGTGTGCGACTCCGTCGGGAATGCCCTGCGCTTGCGCCGCGAGCGGCAAAGCGAGTGTCGCGACAACGGCGGCTCCAAACAAGATGTGATACTTCACGCTACGACCCTTTCCTTGTAGTGACACGCCGCCAAGTTGCGGCCAATGAAGGCGCCAACGCGGCAGCAGCGCGGCAAGCATGGCAGTGCAAAGCGATTCGACGCGAGTGAGACAAAACGGTCACACTCGGCGCCCAGCCGCTCGCGTGTTTTCTCACCGCTCGCGAACCGCCGATGAGAATCGGTCGGATATAGGTGGCGCGACTCGGATCGGGGAAGATACTTGACTTTGTCAACTATCTGGCCGACCATGGCCTGTGCCCGCGCCACAACAAGCATCCCAACAGCCGCAGCGCCGTTTGGCCGTGGTAGGCATCGGCAGCATCGGTGGCGCCGCCGCCGGCAGCCTCGCCGCCGCCGGCCGCCACGAGGTGATTGTCTGCGTGCGCCGGCCGATTGAGCGGCTCGTACTCGAGCGGCCGGAGGGCGCGGTCGAGTTGCGGCTACGGGGGCTCACCGATCCCGACCAGGCCGATGCTGTCGACTGGGTGCTCCTTTGCACCAAGGCCCACCAGACCGAAGCGGCGGCGCCCTGGCTTGCGCGCTTGTGCGTGCCATCGACGCGCGCGGCCGTGTTGCAGAACGGCATCGACCACGTCGCGCGCGTCGCGCCGCTTGCCGCCGGCGCCGTGGTGGTGCCGGTCCTCGTCTACTACAACGGCGAGCGGCTCGCGGACGATCGGGTGCGGCTGCGCCATACCGGCGCGCACGATCTCGTGACGGCGAATGACGAGGAAGGCCGCGCGTTTGCGCAACTCTTCGAAGGCACCGGATTGCGCGTGTTGTTGAGCGACGACTTCGCCACGCTGGCGTGGCGCAAGCTCTTGATCAACGCCGTGGCCAATCCGATCACGGCGCTGACGCTGCAGCGCCAGGCGGTGCTGCGGCGTCCGGACGTGGCAGAGCTTTGCCGTGCGGTTCTCGACGAGGCGGTCACTGTCGCACGCGCCGATGGCGTTCGGCTTTCCGACGACGAGACAGACCTTACGATCGCGACGCTGCATACGTTTGCGGGCGAGCTCGGCACGTCGATGTATTTCGACCGCCTCGCTGGGCGAACCCTGGAGGTCGAGGCGTTGACCGGCGCCATCGTCGCCGCGGGCGGGCGGCACGGCATCGCCACCCCGCTTAATCGCGCGGTGCTGACGCTGTTGCGTGCAATCAATGATGCGGCGGGGAAGTAGCCCGTTTTGGCGTCACCGGGAATCCGCGCCGGGCGCCAACCATGGGCGGCGATGCTGCGGAACCAAAACCGCCTCTTTCGGTTACCACCGCGCGACACAGCCGGCAAAGGCGGCCGGCCGAGAGGCTCGACGATGTCATTGCTGAAATGGGCGCTGGTATTTTTTCTGATTTCCGTGGTGGCGGCGATTTTCGGATTCACCGGCATATCGGCCGCAAGCGCCGATGTCGCCCGCATCCTGTTCTACATTTTCGTGGTTATTTTCGTGGTCCTGCTCGTCCTCGCATTGGTCGTGTTTCGGTGATGAAGCCCGCCTAGGGCGTGTGCTATAAATCGGGCATGGCCCGGCGACCGACCTACGATCCGCGCACCGCCGCCGAGAAGGCGTTCAAGGCGGCGACCACCAAGCCGGCGGAGCTGCCGCCGAAAGCGCCGTCGTTGCCGGGGGCGAAGGAAACGGTGTCGCTGCGCATCGACCGCGACGTGCTCGACTTCTTTCAGGCAGACGGCCCGGGCTGGCAGGACCGCATCAACGCGGCGCTGCGCAAGGCCGCCGGGAAGTAGGGAGCGCAGCCCGCCTTGGCTCTCGATTTTGTGTTAATTATTACAGTCTATGGCTGCTCGCCCGTTGGGACCAGACGATCTCAATTTTGCCCGATACTGGCCGTTGTATCTGGGCCAGGATCAGGCGATTTGACCCAGTAGATTCGGGGGATGTCCGTGGCGGACAAGGGTACGTACCTCTCGCGTTTCACGATTAAGCTCGTCGAGATGGTGGCCGCCGGCATCGCTACCGCCGTCAGCGGCTATCTGGTGGCGCACCTCGGCGGCTATTTGTTCTCTGCTACACCGGCACCAGCCACCGTCCAGGTTGCTCCCGCTTCCGGCGGGACCTCCAAAGCGGCATCCACGAGCCCGCGCGTCCGCGCCGTTTCTGCCGACGCCGGCGAGAAGCACCACGCGCCCGCCCAGGATGCCAGTTCCCCAGTTACGCAAACCGTGCGGACGGCGGTGACGACGGCCAGCCCGGCGGCGCACAAGCCGGTGACTACCGACACGAGCGCCGCTGCGAGCAAGGCAGGGGACGACGATTCGGTCGAAGCCCGGGTCCGCGCCGCGCTCGCGAATGTCGACGCCAGTCGGCCGGCCCCGGTGCCGTCCGACGCGTCACCGCACCAGGCCGACTTGCCGCCAGCACCAGTCGCCGTTGCGGTCCCGACGCCGCCGGCTGATAAACCCGAAGGTGCTAGCGCGGTTGCGGTAACGCCGCGTGCTGCTGATTTGGCGTCACAACCGCTGCAGCAAGCTACGGTCGAGCCGGATCCGCTTGCCGCGGTCGAAGTAAAATCGCGGCCGGTTGCCGCCGTTGAGCCATTGCCGGCGTCGCAGCCGTCGCCTCCGGCCCAGGAGACGGCTCAAGGGGAGGACAATGGTCTATTGTCCGCCCTCAAGAAAATCCCCGACTTCCTGCGTGCCAACTCGTCCGCGGCCGATGGCGATCCCCCGCGTCCGCCCCGGCCGGTCGGCAATTAAGCGCGGCAGCTTTCGGCCCTTTCTTCAACGCGTGTCTATATACTTCGCGCGGCTGGCTAACCGACGGCGCGCAATTCCGCTTGGCCGTCGGCCGGCAAAGTCGCAGCGCACACGTCCGTTTGTGGAGCGGCTTCCGCACTCAGTGTCAGCCGGCTCCAGACCCACTGCCAGAGGCCGCGCATCTCGTCCGCCGACTTTCCAGCAAGCGCGTATTCAGTGACCGCGAGCCCGGCGCCGAGCGCGTCCTGTTGGTCGTTGCGTAGCGCGATATAGGGCAGCGCCAGCACAACCATCATGTTGAGCGACGCCGCAGTTTGGCCGAGCGGCGCCGACAAGCCGAATGGCGGACCCTGAGAAGCCAAAGCCGGGCACCAACGGTCGGCTGAATGGTGGCCAACAGAGTGCCGGCCCAGCCCACCGGACCAGCAGTGCCAGCGATGCCAAGGTTCATTTGCAATCTATCCAAGCAATTCTCGGCCCCGTAGCCTCGGCAGAACTAGGCGATCGGCTTGTTGCGGAGCTCAACGATCTCGGCTCCGGCGACGAAGCCGCACTGTGGGCGCACCGGTCCCTCGCTGAAAAGAACAGACTGACCGCAGCCGATGCTCAGCGTGTAGAGAAAGCCTTCCGGGCGAGGATGGCAATCCTTACGACCGACATTGCTGACCTACCTCAATCGGCCGGGGAACCCGCCAATGTATCACCGCATCAACAGGACGGACGAAAGCCGAAGAATCGCGCGCGGTCCAAAGTGATCGATAAGAGCGTTCTGACACTGCCGGAGCCGCGCCGGATTCGTGATCGGGATCATGTCAAGTTTGTCGCCCAGCATCCTTGTCTGATTTGCGGGCGGCGGCCCTCTGATGCTCACCACCTCCGCTTTGCGCAGAGCCGAGCGCTCGGACGTAAAGTGAGCGACGAGTTCACTGTCCCATTATGCCGAGGCCATCATCGCGAGGTCCACCGCTGCGGTGATGAAGCGGCGTGGTGGACCAATGCGGGGATTGATCCGACCGTCACCGCGCGGAGCCTCTGGTTGGATGTGCATCCCCTGCCAAAAGATCAAGATAAAATCGCAGCTCATCCGGCCTAGGCGTGCTTACTAAAAGCCCTAGGAACGTATCATTCCTTCGTGGATCGCGCCGCGGTGACGACGTCTTTCAGCAGCATATCGGTCTCGTGGAGATAGATGTTGGCGATGAAGCCAGAGATGCCGGCGTGAATGCTGGTCTGATGCGCCCAGTGCGCATGGCCGGAGCTCGAAATGAGTTAGACCAAGACTTAGAGGTAGCTGATTTCTGGATTGAGGCGCCAATCCCAGATCGGCCGTCACGATTTTGCCCGGCGCTTCGCGGAAACTACCTCGGGCATGCAACATGCGACTGCGGGCTCAACCCGGTTACGATTGCGGATCGATATGGGCCCTTTGCCTGGTGGGGGCTAGTTCATGATCGGCAAGGGCAATGACGCGCTTCGGAAGGGCGCTTCTTGTGGACTATCACCACCGGCGCCTGCCCCAACCGCCGCCGCCGCCGCGCAGCAGCCGCACCAACAGCAGAAGCAAGACGGCGCCGATGGTGGCGTTGATGATAGCTGCGACAATGCCGACGCCGAGAAAGATGCCGAGCCGCGGCAGCAGCCAGTCACCGATGAATGCGCCGACAACGCCGATGACCAGATCGCCGATCAGCCCATAACCGGCCCCGCGCACGATTTTGCCGGCCAGCCAGCCGGCAATCAGTCCGACCACCAGGATGACGAGAAGACTTTCATTCGAGAGATACACGCCGCCCCCTCCAGGATCAGTGTGACCGATAAACCCGCCCCTTAACGTTACATGGCTTTTGTTGCAAAAACTACGCCGGCAGCACCATTTAGCCGGATTTCGCCTCGCCAATCGGAGCGGCGGCCTGTATGCCAATGCGCACGCGGAAAATTCACCGAAAGGGACGGCGATATGGCGGAGAAATCCGGAAAGTATGAAGCGAACGCGCAGTTCGCAAAAATAGTGCGGGCGGAGGATGCCAAAAAGGCAACGGCCGAATATGAAAGCACGGCAGCGGCGTTGCGCGCGAAGACCGAGCGGCTCAAGGCGCTGCGATTGGCCAGAGACTCCGACGGTTCGGGGCAGCCGGGCGCTGCAAAACGTAAAGCCAAGAAAAAAAACAGGGGCAGCCTGTCGGACTGGCTGGACGGGCAAGCCAAGGACGGCCGCAGCGGCTGAGTTGGCAAATTCGCCGCGCGGAAAAGCGCAGCGCAACTGTGTGCCCTGCCGACCTGCGCTCTTTGCGTGCGCAACCGGGGATATGCTCGCTACTTCACGATCGCATTCTCGTAAGGATAGATGGGCTCGCCGCTCTTGAATTGCGGCGGATAAACGATGGCTTCGGTTTTCGTATCGCGGAATTCATCGATGCTGTTGCTCTTGATGTTCTGAAATTGCGCGGCCAGCGTACGCTCCTCCGCCCATTCGCCGAGCGGCCCGAATTTGACCTCGCCGACCACGGTGTTGAAGGTGGCCTGGTGCATATGAGCGGCGAGCACGTCGTCATTGAGACTCTTGGTCGCGGCGATCGCCTGGCCTAGCACCTGCAGATCGGCGTAGGCCCACACCGGCATGTAATAGCCCAGCGGGTCGGTCCCGGCGGCAGGCGCGCGTTCCTGGTATTTTTTCAAAAGCTCCAGCGAGCCGGGAAACTCCATCGACTTGACCGGCAGCCAGGTCTCGAAGTTAACGATGCCGTTGAGCATCGGCCCGAGTTGGGTTTTGAATGCGGTGGCCTGCAGGCCGACCATCGCCCCACCCCACATCTTGGGTTTAAAACCCACTTCATGGACGGTCTTGATCATGCCGACGGTATCGAGCGGATAGGAGCAGATCACCAGCAGGTCCGGATTCCGCGCCTGGATCGCGCGCACGATCGGCGTGAAATCGACCGTCGCCGGCGGATAGCTCTTGTCGTAAACGATCTTAAATCCGGACGCCTTGGCGTTCTCGCGGGCGCCCTCGCACGCGTTCTGACCGAACTCGGCGTCGGCATAGGCCAAGGCGATGGTCTCCGGCTTTGGCTGCTGCGCTTCGGCCACCTTGAAGAAGCCGCGCGTGAAGGCCGGCTTCGGCGTCGGCCCGTTCGGGATCATCGCGAAATATCTGTCGTATTTGAACTCGTTGTTGATGCCGGTCCCGAACAGGCTCACCAGCAGCTTTTTCCGCCCGATGGCCACCGGCATGGCGGCGGCAATCTGAGTCGAGGCATAGCCGGAGACGATGAGGTCGACCTTGTCGACATCGAGCAGCTTCGCGTAGATCGCCGGCACTTCGGCGGGCTTGCTCTGATCATCGTAATAGACAAGCTTGACCGGCCGCCCGAGCAGGCCGCCTTGCGCGTTGATGTCGCTTTCCCACACTTGCATCGCCACCAGCGACATCTTGCCGTTGGCGGCAAGCGGTCCGGTGAGCGACATGCCGAAGCCGATCTTGATGGGCTCTTCGGCGGCGGCCGAGGCGGCTGCCATCAGCAACAACGCAACTGCTGAAGCGAGATGCCTCAGGCCGGTCAACCCCGGCACTCTCAATCTTGCAGACACTTCGCCTATGGGCATTTTGCACCCCCTTTTTATCTCACGGCATGCCGGCGCGACGTAGTCACCCGATCAGGTCGCGCAAGAATAATAAACAGTGGCGCGTTTGTAGGCTGGCAGAATTTGATTTGCATCAACTCAAGCCCGATCAGAACGCAACGCACGCATGCGCCAAGCGCGCTGCGACGCCATAGCCCGGGATTGAGCCCCGGGTAACCTGCGATCGGCGGGACTGGGCGTTCCCCCATTTCGTTTTGGGCGTGGATCAGCGGCCGCGGTTTCACGGTTACGTCGTGGAGCGGCATTACCCGTCTTATGCTTACACGGGAGATGTCAGGGTTGGCGCCGTGCTGCCCGAAGCCGGCGTGACCTATTACGAGGTGCCCCCGGAGTATGGCGTGCGCGAATATCGTTACACGGTAGTCAACAGGCATACGGTTCTGGTCGATCCGCGCATCCGTCGTATCGTCGAAGTCGTCGACTAATCCTGCACGCTGCTTCGGCCGCGAACAAAAGGCCGCTCCTAGGGGCGGCCTTTCTTCTGCTTATCGAGGGGCCAGAGCGTATCCGGGATTAAGTCACTGCTTGCCTGCAGAGGGCGCCGATATTCTCCATAGTTTGCCACGCCCCGCTTAGGTCAAACGGATGTTAAAATCATCTACAAATGCGGCGCGGAGCCTGCAGCCCGCCCGAGCTTTGTTGCGCACTCGGTGCTTTCTTCAAGATCAGATAAACCGCCGGTTAACAGTATTTCTGCCTATCGCCAGTCCGCGTCGCGCTGCGCTGCGCTGCATTTACCATAGCCGTGATAGCCTTGGCGTTGAGAGACTTAATTGCGGCAGATTTGAAATGTCAGAGCACAGAAGGTTTCAGCGTGTTCGACCGAGCGGCCTGATCTCCAAGACCGGAACGATATTCGTTGATTTGAAAAGCCCTCCTGTCGTTTGCGACATTGTGGATCTCAGCGCCGGTGGCGCTTGTCTCGAAGTTCACGGCAGCGAAGCAATTCCGAAGAAATTCGTGCTCAATCACGGCGGGGTAAAAAAACCTGCAGGATTGTTTGGCAAAAGGCACGCCGCATCGGCGTGTGTTTCTAGTTCGCGTTGGCGGCAGCGTATTGAGCGCCCCAACCCCTCTGTGACTCGCCCTGGAAATTGGCGCCGCATCACCGCTTTGGAATCGCGGTGCAGTGGCGCAAGAGACTGGGCCGCGCCACGACGAAGTCCTTGAGCGGCGTCGCGGCGTCGTAGAAATCATATAATCCAGATCCAGGTGTCACGATTTGCCCCGCGGCTTCGTGGAATTTACCCTCGGCGCCGCCAGCCTAGTCCGGGGTCGCGCCTCGCGTAGCGCTGCACGCTCGGAAGACTGCAACAGGATATCGTCCCATGCATCAGGATCGATTTGTGCCGCCGGCCGGCGCCTTCACCCGCAGCGTGCCGATCCGGTTCTCGCATTGCGACCCGGCCGGCATCGTCTACTTCCCGCACTATTTCGACATGTTCAACGGCCTGATCGAGGACTGGTACACGCAGGAGCTCAAGCACAATTATGCCGAACTGATCATGGGCCGCCGCTATGGCTTCCCGTTCGTCCACATCGAGTGCGACTTCAAGATCCCGAGCCGGATCGGCGAAGTGATCGCGCTCACCCTGCTGGTCGAGCGCATCGGCCGCTCCTCGCTCGGCGTCGCCATCGTCTGCCATCGCGATGGACTCGAGCGGCTGCGCGCCCGCATGGTCACCGCCATGATGTCGCTGGAGACACGCAAGCCCGTGCCGCTGCCGCAGCCCTTGCGCGACGCAATCGAATCCTATCAGCGGCGCACGGCCGCGGAGGCGTGAAGGGCTTCCGGTGCCGCCTCGCTACCGCGCGCCGCCGTCGTCGAACTTGCGCTCGAGGATTTCGCCCAGCGTGGTGTAGAAGAAGCCGTTAAGGCGCCCGACCGGATCGAGCTTGCGCATGTCGATATAGCCGTCGGTCATGCAGGCCGGATCGACGTGAATGTAGACCACCTCACCGATGACCAGCGCCTGCCGCTTGGGGCCGAACTCCAGCACCTGATGCAGCTTGCACTCGAAATGGATCGGCACCTCTTTGACCCGCGGCGGCTTGACTTTCACGCTCGGGATCGGCGTCAGCCCGGTCTCGGCGAATTCAGAGTCGCCTTCCGGAAAGCCGTTGGCTGAGTCCACCATCTGCTGCCACACCGGCCGCGTCACCACGTTGAAGCAGAATTCGCCGGTCGCCCGCACGTTCGCGAGCGTGTGCTTCTCCTTGCCGCCAGGCTTGGGCATGATGGTCAACGACACCATCGGCGGAGAGACGCACACCACCGTGAAAAACGAAAACGGCGCCAGATTGGCGACGCCGTTCGGGCTCACGGTCGAAGCCCAGCCGATCGGACGCGGCACGACGGAGCCGATGAGCAGCCGGTAGACCGCGCGGTCGTCGGTGGTGGCGGGATCGAACGCGAGGGTATCGGCCATGGGGTGGGGTCTTTACTGAGAGCGGGGAGCGGCGAGTTGTGAGCGGCCGCGAGCAACGAGCCGGGTGAGGGGATCGTTTATCAACAGCGCGCCACGGGCTGCTCTTGATGCTGCCTTCTTTCGGGGTCGGCTTATTTCTTCAGCAATTCATCGCGTTGCTTGAGCAGCCGTTCCAGCTCCTCATTCTGTTGGGCGATCCGATCCGCGTTTCGCTGCTCGTCCTCGGCGCCGGAGTAAGCGGCCGCCTGTTCGATCAGCTCCCGGATATTGTCGCGAACGATCGCGATACGCTCGTCGAGCTCGTTAAGCGAAAGTGGACTACCGTTGCTCATGAGGTCACCAGAGGTTACGCTGTGAGTTGGTGCCGGGCGATCTCAGCTTTTGCCCGCATAGGCCCAGCACTCCAGCTCCACTTGCGCGCCAAGCGCCAATGCGCTCGCGCCGAAAGCAGATCGTGCCGGCAAGTGGTCCGCTTGAAATAGCTGACGTACACTTTGTTGAAGGCTTCCCACTTGGACATGTCGGCGAGCATCACCGTGCATTTGAACACGTCGTCGAAACCGAGGGCGTTGGCCTTCAGCACCGCGCCGATATTCTCCATGGTCTGCTTGGTTTCGGCCTCGATGCCGCCGGGAACGAGTTGTCTGCTGCCGGGCACATTTCCGAGGGCGCCGGAGAGATAAAGGATATCGCCCACGCGCACCGCTTGACTGAACGGAAGTTTTGCGGCCGCAGCGGCCGGTGAATTGTAGAAGTGCATCGTCGGTTCCCCGGTTTCGGCGGCGAACGCGGCGCCGGCCAATGCAGCGAGCAGGCCGGCGGCGGCTGAAACACCAACGCTCATGGACTGAAAATAGCTGCGCATCCTGGCTCCGCTCGCAGCGACGATTGTAGCCGCGATAGGTCGGCTTGTCGCGCCGGCTCATCCGTCGGATCTGCCGAACGGATTCCGCGAAGCCGCACCGGCACCCCAGGCGTGACCGCCGGACGCGGTCGCACGACATGCGAGCTGACTTTGGGCTACACTTACGGTCGCCTAGCCGCCTGTTGAAAATCCCTTCGCAGCCCGGAGAAAAAGCCATGTCGCAAGTCTTGTCCGAAACTCCACCGCGGTCCGCTGCGGCGACGGCATCGCACGCCCACGCCGAATTCCGCGGACGTGTTTATGATTCGATCACCGAAACGATCGGCGCGACACCGCTGGTCCGGCTCAACCGTTTACCGAAAGAGCACGGCGTCAAGGCGAACATTCTCGCCAAACTCGAATTCTTCAATCCGATCAGCAGCGTCAAGGACCGCATCGGCGTTTCCATGATCGATGCGCTGGAGGCGCAAGGCAAGATTCGCCAAGGCTCGGTGCTGATCGAGCCGACCTCGGGCAACACCGGTATCGCGCTCGCTTTCGTCGCCGCCGCGCGCGGCTACCGGCTGATCCTGGTCATGCCGGAATCGATGTCGATCGAGCGCCGCAAGATGCTGGCGCTGCTTGGCGCCGAGCTGGTGCTGACGCCGGCGGCGCAGGGCATGAACGGCGCCATCGCCCGCGCCGAGGAGCTGGCGCGCGAGACGCCGAATGCGATCGTGCCGCAGCAGTTCAAAAATCCCGCCAATCCGGAGATCCATCGCCGCACCACCGCGGAGGAAATCTGGCGCGACACCGGCGGCGCCATCGATGTGTTCGTCGCCGGCGTCGGCACCGGCGGCACCATCACCGGCGTGGGCGAAGTGCTCAAACCGAGGAAGCCGTCGCTGCACATCGTCGCCGTGGAGCCGGAAGACAGCCCGGTGCTGTCCGGCGGCAAACCCGGGGCCGCACAAGATTCAGGGCATCGGCGCCGGCTTCGTCCCCGACATTCTGGACCGCGCCGTCATCGACGAGGTCGCGCGCGTCTCCAATCAATCGGCCTTCGACACCGCCCGCGCGCTTGCCCGCCGCGAAGGCATTCCCTGCGGCATCTCTTCGGGCGCCGCCGTCGCCGCGGCGCTCTCCGTCGGCGCCCGCGCGGAATTCGCCGGCAAGAATATCGTCGTCATCGTCCCCGACTTCGCCGAGCGTTATTTGTCCACGGCGCTGTTTGAGGGGCTGTGAGACGCAGCCAACAAAAATTCGCCTTTCCCCATCGGGGAGAGGTGGAACGAGTTGCGCGTCGGCTCTTCGAAACCTCAACGGGCTAAAGCCGCGCCTGCTCTGCGCGCTTCGTGATAGGGTTTGCTTCGGGGCCATCCTACGCCTTCCGGGATGAAGGGGCGCGCGGTGCCGGTGTTCGCGAAATCGTGTTTGGCGCGCACGCTGTGCGGCGCCGTGCTGTTTTGCGCTGTGGCCGGTCGCGTCGCCGAGGCGCAAGACGCGCAGACGGCTGCGCAACAGCCGGCGGCAGACGCGCCCGCAGCGGCGCCCACCGCGGCGCCGGACAAAAGCGGCTACACCTTCTTTAATCCGACGCCGGACAACGAGCTTCGCGGCTTCGCGCCCGACCGGCCGCCGAAGGCCGATTCCGCCTACACCGTCGACGCCGGGCATTTCCAATACGAGACCGATCTCCTGAACTATTCGCAGACCAATGTCGGCGGCGTGACTACGCGGCTCTACCAGGCGGCCGATCCGGTGTGGAAATTCGGCCTGACCAACTGGGCGGATTTCGAGCTGCAATACAACGGCTATCAAAACCTGACGGCGACCAACAATATCAGCGGCGCCGTGGCCCGCGCTTCCGGCTTTGGCGACATCTTTGTCAAATCGAAGATCAATCTGTTCGGCAACGACAGCGGCGCCGCGGCGCTCGCGGTCATCCCCTATGTGAAGCTGCCGAGCAACAGCCCGCTGAGCAATGGCGCCGTCGAGGAGGGGCTGATCGCGCCGTTCCAGCTGCAGCTGCCTTTGGATTTCGGCCTGACGCTGATGAGCGAAGTCGACGCGCTGAAAAACGCCGACGACAACGGCCGCCACGCCAATTTCGTCGAGCTCGTCAACCTCAACCATGCCGTTCCGGGCATCAAGAAATCTGAGCGCCGCGATCGAGTTCTATTCCGCGGTCGGCACTGACCCGAATACGCCGCCGGTCTACACGCTGGACACCGCCTTGATCTATCTGCTCACGCCCAACGTCCAGCTCGACGCCGGCGCCGATTTCGGCCTCAACCGGGCGGCGCCGACCGTGCAGGTGTTCATGGGATTGTCGCAGCGGTTTTGAGGTACGGCGCGACCCGTAGCAAGTAGCCCGCATGGAGCGAAGCGTTATGTTGGACCGCAAGGCTTGTCCCGGATTGCGCTCCGCTCACGGACGACGAATATGGACGTCAACCGCGTCCGGCCTTAAAGAATGAGGGGGGAGTGGGCAGCGTGATGCGTGACAGCGTGACCGACAACCGCGTGATCATTGCCGGCGGCGGCATTGGCGGGCTCGCGGCCGCTCTTACGCTGCATCAGATTGGCGTGCCCTGTATCGTCTTCGAAGCGGTGCGCGACATGCGCCCGCTCGGCGTCGGCATCAATCTGCAACCCAATGCCGTGCGCGAGCTCTACGATCTCAGCATCACCGAGGCCGATCTCGACCGGGTCGGCCTTCCGGCCAGGGAATGGGCGCTGGTCGGACTGAACGGCAACGACATCTACGCGGAGCCACGGGGAAAACTGGCGGGCTACAGCTGGCCGCAATACGCGGTGCATCGCGGGCACTTCCATCTGCTGCTGCACGACAAGGTCGTGGAGCGGCTGGGGGCCGGGGCGGTAAGACTCGGCAGCAAAGTTGCCGGCTATCGCAGACATGCCGACGGCAGTGTCAGCGCGCTGGTCGAGCACGCCGACGGCTCGACCTCCGAGCCGCGCGGCGCGCTGCTGATCGGCGCCGACGGCATCCACTCTGCCGTGCGGGCGCAGATGCATCCCGGCCAGCCGCCGATCCATTGGGGCGGCGCGGTGATGTGGCGCGGCACCACCTGGGGCAAGCCGATCCGCACCGGCTCGTCCTTTGTCGGCCTCGGCACGCACCGCCAGCGGATCGTGTTCTATCCAATCTCGCATCCCGACCCGGGAACGGGGCTCTCGATGATCAACTGGATCGCCGAGGTCACCATGGACAACAGCGAGGGCTGGAAGCAGAGCGGCTGGTTCCGGCAGGTGCCGACCTCCGATTTCGTCCACCACTTCGACAACTGGATCTGGGATTGGCTCGACGTGCCCGCCCTGATCCGCGGCGCCGATGGCGCGTTCGAAAATCCGATGATCGACCGCGATCCGGTGCCGACCTGGCGCGACGGCCCGGTGGTGCTGCTCGGCGATGCCGCCCATCCCATGTATCCGACCGGCTCCAATGGCGGCAGCCAGGCGATCGTCGATACCCGCATCCTCGGGGCGTGCATGGTCGAGCACGGCGCCACGCCGGCGGCGCTCGAAGCCTACGACGCGAAACTGTGCGGCCCGATTTCTCAGCTGATCCTGCGCAACCGTGGCGCCGGACCGTTCGGGCTTCTCAACATGGTCGACGAGCGTTGCGGCGGCACGTTCGACAATATCGACGACGTCATCCCGGCGGCGGAACGCACCGCGTTCATGGCCGGCTACAAGGCCGCCGCGGGCTTTGCCATCGAGACGCTCAACAAGGCGCCGCCGACCCTCGTCCCCGGCGCGCGGGCGCGCATGGCGGCCACGGTCTAAAGCAAGCAAGTAGCAAGCAAGTAGCAAGCAAGTAGCCCGGATTGAGCAAAGCGAAATCCGGGATTGTGCCGCGAAGTTTGCCCCGGATTTCGTTTCACTCAATCCGGGCTACGCTTTGCTATTTAATGGTGCTACGGGCTGGATTGGTGTTCTTCACGTGTCCTATTACGCTCACTCCGGCGATTCGCATGGGGAACCATTCATGGCATCCGAAAAGCGAAGTGAATTTCGGCCAAATCTAGACATTTTTGGCGTATCTCGGCTTGATCCGGGGTGGCTCTACATTGTGAAAGACGGCGAGCGTTTTAAGGTTGGAAAAACGACCAATCCTAAGGGCAGACTGCTCGCAGCGAGAACATGGTTGCCCAATTTGGAGCTGATCGGCGTGAAGCCGTTCTGGAACATTAGCGACCTTGAGAGACAATTGCTGGCAGGCTTAGCGCAGTTCTGGATTTCCGGGGAATGGCACCAATTTCCGGATGGCACCTACGATTTTGTGTTCGAAGATTTTTCCGGTTTCTATGAAGAAGACAGAGATATGAACTCAGTCGATTTCATCTACTGGATGCATGACTTTGGCGAGATACTGATGGAATTTTGCAATCGGAATATTTCGCTTCGTAAATGGCAGCGCGAGGCCGGAGCAGCATAAGACGAGTTTGAGGCAAATGGCTCGACGGCCGCGTCGGTATATTGTTTCGTCTGACAATCACAAGCTGATTGGCCGAATCTACGACTTAAGCGTCGTCGGAATGTATTTCGATGACTACAAAGAAGCGGCGAGGTATCCGGATGCGAAGTACGTGTTGGATGTCAATGAACGGACGACGCTCCTTACTCGGCGGGTTGAGTCACTAAATCACGTCGGCGATCTTTTGTGGCCCAAAGCGCCTACTCGGGTAAAGGAGCTTCCGATGTCGGCGTACGAATTTTGCAATTTCATTCACGATGCATTCTTGATGAGAACAATCTCGATTCTCGATTGCTGCTGCCTTCTTGCAGTTGAGGTTCTGGAATTGAATATCCCGCCCAGACAAGCAAGTATTGACCGTATCCGAACAGCGTCGGGAAATCATCCGTGTTGTCAGAAGCTACAAGCAATTTCGGACGTACAATTGGATCTGCGTGCCGAACGAAATGTCAGATTTCATCGAGGCGAAGAAGAATCTCTAACAGACGATGACACAACATTTAAAATAGTCGCTCTTTTCACGTTCCGAGGACAGGGTATGACTGGAGTCGACCGGTTTGGTCGAAAAATCAATTTGAATAGATCGTACAATGAGGCGATTGACCGTCTGCGCAACAAATTCAAAACGAGTGTCAAGCATCTCAGTGGCGCACTTGACGATTTCTACAATGCTCTTTCAGATGAATTCGAAAGTCGGTTCCGACCCAAGTTCCGTGCTGATTGCAGCTTCGGCCACAAACACGGTGTGTTTGGCAGAGATAGCGAGTAGTCCGTTGGAGCGAGGCGCTGGCAAGCGGTCCGGATACCGCTGCACTCGAACCGGCTTACTGCGCGCTAAGTCCGCAGTTCTGGCGAACTATTGTTCGTTGCCGCTCCTCGGTTTCGAGCTCGCGCAGCCCGCCTCTTGGCAGCAAGAGAGGGGCTTTCGAGATCGAGTGCGTCGAAGAATGCTTGATTGCGGCGCTCCGCATCTCGAAGCATTTTCCTAAATGACATTGCTCTCACATAGGCATTATGCGGCTTGGAGTACCCGTAGTATCCCTCGCCATCTGGAGTCGGGTTTTGAGCAATCGATCTACTAAACTGCTTCCTTGTCGTTTCAGTGAGCTCACAGACGATGATGCACTCGAAGGGTGTGGGTTCATCGATGTCAGAAATAACGCCCCCTTCGATGTCGCGCACCGCCGACCCTCGGAGCTCTTCAATGTAACCAAGGACTTGACCGACCGGGTCCTGCGAAGGTTTTTCGTCTCCCGGTCTTTTAAATTCAACGATGACAACGGGGTCGCTTGCACCCTCACGACGGAATCCGAGGGGATTATTAAAGAAAATGATATCCGGCTCCTTTTTTTGAACCGGCCTCATCCGCAAGTGAGCTAATCGTCTTGTCAGAAGCAAATAACTCATAGCCCGCTAGACTATCGTCCAACATCCAAAGATTATGTCCTGAGTATTCTCCCAAGTGATACATCTTGCCCATAGGACAAATCAGGTCATGTATAACGCGCTCATAGTGGTAGCTTCGCCTTTCTTCGTTCTCATATTTGAGAAGGACATTGGCCATTTGCAAGACCTGATGCCGCTTCACCACTAGCTCGGCTAACCTATGTTTTTCTTGATTGGAGATTTCTTGAAGAATCTCCTGAGCTTCTTCGCGGGATTTCGGCTCCAAGGAGGAAAGTTGATCCAATTCTTGAATACGTTTTCGTAGGTCCTTTTCGTCTCGATATAGGAGCACGAACAGGTTTTGCCCAATTTGTTCTTCGTCCATACCGGGAGAAAGACTATTAACATAGTCGTCAATGCTCGCGAATTGCATTGCTAATTGCGGGTGCTCTTCCACAAGGCTGATCACGGTTGCCTTTTGTCGCGCCCGCATTCTGTCGATATGCTCCTTCAAGAAGCGCTCAGTTGAACTAAGGATAGCCGCTTCGAGGATTTCGCGTTGGTCGGCCGTTAGCTTAAACCCTAAACGCTCTTGATCCACGCGCTCGTCGAGAAAATCTCCGCTTACCACCGCTACATATGCTTTGCCCTCGGGGAGGTCTCTCAGAGCGTACTTGCGTTCGATTGAAACCGGATCGCCTACTAGACGACCATGCGCCGTCAGCAGGTAGGCGTTTCGTAATCCAGTAGAGATGGAGGAATCTACGAATAAATGATCGATTCGAAGTGTGGTTTTGCCTTCTCCAAAATCCACTTCGACGAGTTCTTCTTTCGGCTTCTCAACCTTGTGAGCGATGAAATCATTAAGGCTAGAGGTATCACCTTTGTATGTGATTGTGACTTCTGGCAATGTTCCAGCAATGTATTGCGGGAAAAAATGAAGTGCCAGGTCTTTCAGGTATGACGAAGGCCTTATTCTTCCACGCTGCTCAGGGCGAAGATCAGCCAAAGTGATCGTCGTTTCTCGGCTGTCTCCTTGAACTTGCGTTGAACGCTTGCCGACGATCGAGTTCTCTTTTTGCGGGTCGAAGGCAAAACGACGGAAATATCGACGTGGACCTTTCCTTTTGATGCCGCGCTTGCCTCGGAGAACCTGTCATTGATCGCGTGAATTGAATTGCTGACAGCCTCATAGACAGAATAGAGAATTGCAGTCTTTCCGTCGGGGAGACGCATATTGTTTATGCGGCCGATGACATCGAATTTCATTTGAATGCCAGGCTGCGGGCCTGTCTCCTCAGGAGGACTTGGAAAAACAAAAAAGGGGCGAGCAACCCATGGTTGCTCGCCCCTAAATCCAGCAATGCGGCGAAGTTTACAAGGCCCTATTCCACGTTCTTCCACCTTCGCTAAAGCTCCGGCGGATAAGCTCGTCAGAGCGCCTCATTGCTTTCCTTTACCTTCTCCGCCTCGACATAAACCTGCGCGCCGAGGTCAAGAAACTTCTGCGACATCTGCGCCATCCCCTGCTCCTTGTCATTCAGCGTCGCTGCGTAGTCGCGGACGTCCTGGGTGATCTTCATCGAGCAGAATTTCGGGCCGCACATCGAGCAGAAATGCGCCACCTTGTGCGCCTCCTTGGGCAGTGTCTCGTCGTGGTAGTCGCGCGCGGTGTCGGGGTCGAGGCTCAGGTTGAACTGGTCGTTCCAGCGGAACTCGAAGCGCGCGCGCGAGAGCGCGTCGTCGCGGAGCTGCGCCGCCGGGTGGCCCTTGGCGAGGTCGGCGGCGTGGGCGGCGATCTTGTAGGCGATGACGCCCTGCTTGACGTCGTCGCGGTCGGGCAGCCCGAGATGCTCCTTCGGCGTGACGTAGCAGAGCATGGCGGTGCCGAACCAGCCGATCATGGCGGCGCCGATCGCCGAGGTGATGTGGTCGTAGGCCGGGGCGATGTCGGTGACCAGCGGCCCGAGCGTATAGAACGGCGCCTCGCCGCACTCCTTGAGCTGCTTGTCGACGTTGATCTTGATCTTGTGCAGCGGCACGTGGCCGGGGCCTTCGATCATCACCTGGCAGCCTTTGGCCCAGGCGATCTTGGTCAGTTCGCCCAGCGTCTCCAGTTCGGCGAATTGGGCGCGGTCGTTAGCGTCGCGGATCGAGCCGGGGCGCAAGCCGTCGCCGAGCGAGAACGACACGTCGTATTTGCGCATCAAGTCGCAAATCTCGTCGAAGCGCTCGTAGAGGAAGCTTTCCTTGTGATGCGCCAGGCACCACTTGGCCATGATCGAGCCGCCGCGCGAGACAATGCCGGTGACGCGGTTGGCGGTGAGGTGGATGTAGGCGAGCCGCACGCCGGCGTGGATGGTGAAATAATCGACGCCCTGCTCGCACTGCTCGATCAGCGTGTCCTTGTAGCACTCCCAGTCGAGCTTGACGGGGTCGCCGTTGACCTTCTCCAGCGCCTGGTAGATCGGCACGGTGCCGATCGGGACCGGGCTGTTGCGCAGGATCCATTCGCGGGTGTTGTGGATGTTCCGCCCAGTGGAGAGGTCCATCACCGTGTCGGCGCCCCAGCGGATCGCCCACACCATCTTCTCGACTTCCTCTTCTACCGAAGACGTGACGGCGGAGTTGCCGATATTGGCATTGATTTTGGTGAGAAAGTTCCGGCCGATGATCATCGGCTCGAGCTCGCCGTGATTGATGTTTGCGGGAATGATGGCGCGGCCGCGCGCGACTTCGCTGCGCACGAATTCCGGGGTGACGAACAGCGGCACGGAGGCGCCGAAGCTTTCGCCGTCGTCATGCGCGGCCTGCGCGGCTGTCGAGCATTTGCTTGCGGCCGAGATTCTCGCGCTCGGCGATGTAGATCATTTCCTTGGTGATGACGCCGGCCCGCGCCCATTCCAGCTGGGTGAGGGGGTAGTGCTCGCCGCTCCTGCAGCGGGGAACTCGGCCGGCGCAGCTGGCGGGTGGAGGGTTGGGCAGCTCAGGGCACCTCACCCGCCGCGCTTCGCGCGCGACCCTCCCCCTGCAGGCGGGAGAGGTGAAGTGGAGACGGCCCGCAGCGGCTTCGGCGTGTTGGGGAAATTGCGGGCGAGATGCTTGCCGGTGGCGTTGCCGTTGTCGACCGGCTTGATCGGCCGGCCGTCATAGGCTTCGACGCCGCCGCGCTCGCGCACCCAGTCGATGCGGGTACGGGCGAGACCCTTCTCCACGTCGAGCGTGGCATCGGGATCGGTATAGGGGCCGGACGGATCGTAGACCGGCAGCGGCGGCTCGCCGGACGAGGCATCGAGCGCAATCTCGCGCAGCGGCACCTTCAGCTCGGGCGCCGCATCGGGCCGCGCATAGACCTTGCGCGAGCCGGCGAGCGGGCCGGTGGTGACCTTCGGCGTGGCGAGATCCGATTCGGGAATATGCTTGTTCATCGATGCACTCCTAGATTTTCACCTTTTGCACGATAGCGATCATGCATGCCTGTCTTTGCCGCCGGCTATGCCTCGGTCCGGTAGCCCTTGAAACTGAGAAAGCCGCCGATGACGAGAACGATGACGCCGACGATCGCCATCGTGTACCCGCCCGAATAGAGCGCAATGGCGGCGACGGCCGCAGCCGCCGGCAGCACAATGCGGATGATGCCGGCGATCACCAGGAGCCAGCCGAGAATGGTGATGATGACGCGCCAGTCGGCGGTCCAGGCGTGATAGCAGTTGAGCATGGCGACGCCGGCCAGAAACGCCATCAGGCCCGACAGGTAGATCACGACCGGGACCAGCACCGCCTGCCCGATCATGTCGGTATAAACTTGCTGGTTCAGCAGGCAGCCGACGCCAAGCACGACAAACAGCGGGCCGACGAGTCTTGCTATAAAAATAACAGGTTGCATGTCACGCGCCCTTTGCTCGCCAATAACCCTCGAAGCTCAACCAACCACCGACAATGAGAACGATGACGGCGACGATCGGCATGGCCGCGGGTCCTGAAAACATCGCATTGCCGATGACCGCGGTGGTCTGCGGCAGGCCGATGCGGATGACGCCGCCGATGGTCAGGAGCCAGCCGAGAATGGTGATGATGACGCGCCAGTCGCCGGTCCATGCCCGATAGACGTTGAGCATGGCGATGCCGAGCGGCAGCGACAGCAGTCCGGAAAAGTAAATGAGCGTCGGGCTGTGCACGGCCTCGATGACGATGGCGTTATAGATCGGCTCGTTCAGTAAGATGCTTACGCCGATGACGACGAACACCGGCCCGACAATCCTGGCAATGAAAACAGCGGGCGGCATGTTTAAGTTCCTCGACACATCTCGGCGGCGCTCCTCCGCGATGCGCTAATCGCGGCGGCGCGTTGCAATACTGGTCGGGGTGCGGGCGGGCAGTGGAAAAGTATTCCTGTCCCTTCGCCGGCATGACCCGGATCAGGTTCAAAGGGTTTGTCGCGGTTGCAACCCCCGCCCTTCCCTCCCCCGCTAGCGGGGGAGGGAAGGGTGGGGGATAGCGATTTCTCAGCTCCCTCCTTGGGAGCTCCCCTCGGAACACATTTAATGTAGGCCGATGGCCGGGCGTGTCAACGCGGGGGCCTCGTCAATCCAGGCGCGCGGCGCTCGGCCGGCGAATGACGGGCTCCGCACGCGACGGTTGATTCATGTCAATGCGCGACTCCCGCAGGGCGGCGATAGTGCCGGCATGATCCAAGAACGACCAAAACCGACCATGATTTGCCCGCATTGCGGCAAACCCATGCGTCTCGCGCAAGTTATTCCCGCACTCGGCGCCCTTCCCGAACTCCTGACCTTCGAATGCAAGCCATGCGCGGAAGTGATCACGGAGGCGAAGGACGACTTGCCGGAGCTGGCAACGGCCTGATTTCCGCTCTTCAGCGGCCGGGTTTGTAGCGGGCGAGCGCGTCGGCCCATACCTTGGCGCGGTCATCGTCGAAAACCAGCGCGGGATCTTCCGGCACGGTTACCCAGACGCCGTGCGCGAGTTCGTCCTCGAGCTGCGACGGTGCCCAGCCGGCATAGCCGAAGGCAAGGAGGCTCTTGTTCGGTCCTTTGCCCAGCCCGATGTCGCGCAGAACATCGGGAGCGGAGGTGAGCGCGACGCGGCCATCAATGTCCAAGGTGTCGGGGCGGCGATAATCGATGCTGTGGATCACGATACCGACGGCGGGATCGACCGGGCCGCCGACAAAGACGCGGACGCTGTCGGTGACGCCGCTTGCATCCGCCCCGAACGCCGCGAGCAAGCCGGCAATGGGGCGCCGATCGACCGGGCGATTGATCACCACGCCCAAGGCGCCCTCGCGGCTGTGCTGCGCCATCAGAATGACAGCGTGATCGAACGGCGGTTGCCGCATTTGCGGCGATGCGATCAGAAGCTGACCGGTGAGCCAGGTGCGGTCCGGAATATCCTTCTCGGTCGGCAACGCCGCATGAATGAGCGTCGCCGGCACAAAGACTGCGGCGGCGGCGAAAATCCAACGTGTGTAATTTCCTGCGACCACGACCGCCTTCGCTCCGCGTCGCCTGCACCATGATTGCGCCAAAGCGGCTGGGGTTCAATACGCCTGACACGTCATTCCGGGGCGCCACGAAGTGGCGAGCCCGGAATCCATAACCACGAACCGCGCAGGTTTTTGGATAGGTAGAGACCGGGCCGAAGGATCTGGGGTTATGGATTCCGGATAGCCGCTTCGCGGCTTCCGGAATGACGGCCAGATCAAACAAACTGCACGGCAATGCCGCCGAGCGCGCCGAAATCGGCGTGCAGCGTGTCGCCCTTCTTGGCGTGGACCACCCGCGTGAACGAGCCGGCGAGTACGAGATGGCCGGGCTCGAGGGTCACGCCATGTGCCCCGAGCTTGTTGGCGAGCCAGGCGACGCCGAGCGCGGGATGGCCGAGCACGCCGGCGGCAACGCCGGTCTCTTCGATCTCGGCGTTGCGGTACATGATGCCGCCGACCCAGCGCAGGTCGATGTCGAGCGGGCCGACCGGCCGGCCGCCAATGACGATGCCGGCGGCGGCGCCGTTGTCGGATACGGTATCGAAGATCTTGCGCGGATCCTGCAGCCGGGCGTCGACGATCTCGATCGCGGGCACGACATATTCGGTCGCACGCAGGACCTCCGGCAGCCCGATGCCGGGGCCGCGCAACGGCTTGCCGAGGATGAAAGCGAGTTCGATCTCGACCCGCGGCAGGCAATAATTCTCATGCGGGACACTGGCGCCGTCGGCGACCATCATGGTGTCGAGGAGGTGCCCGTAATCCGGCTCGTTGATCTGTGAGGAGCGCTGCATCGCCTTCGAGGTCAGCCCGACCTTGTGCCCGATGAGCTTGGCGCCGGCCGCGATCTTGCGATTGGCGACCGCGGTGGAGATCGCGTAGGCGTCTTCCATGGTGATGTCGGGCCAGGTCTTGGACAGCTGCACCGCCTGTTGGCGCGCCTTCTCGGCGGCAAGCAGAATATCGGCGGCCTTGTTGCGATCGGCTTCGGACATCATCGCCGCGCGTACCTCCCTTTGAGCTGATCCGGAAAAATGTCTGCCCCAAATTCGATTCAGGGGCGGAAACGGGTTTTCGAGAAAGATGACGCTCCACCTATTGGCACATGGCGCGCGTGATCACGGATTCGATCGGACACTCACCCTTGCCCAGGCGCTGGCCCTGCTGCAGCGCCTGCGTGGTATCACATTTTTCCGCGGTGCGAACATCGAGCGGCGTGCCGCCGGCGAAGCCCTTGCTGCGGCAAGCGCTGGTCGCGGCCGCGGCGCAATCCGGCGCGCCGTTTGGCGCTGTCACGCAGCGTTCCTGTACCGTCACGACCCGCGTGTTCGGTAGCCGCACGATCGCACCGGCCGCGTCTTTGCTCGCGTCGAGTGCCCCCTTCACCGCCCCTTGCGTCACCGCGGCGGCGTCCTTGCTCACGTCCAATGCGCCCTTCACCGCCCCCTGGGTTACCGCGGCCGCGTCCTTGCTTACGTCCAGGGCCCCCTTCACCGCTTCGTGCGTCGTAACAGCGACGCCTTTGGCGGCGTCGCTTGATTTTTTGTTGAGATCATCGACGGTGCCGCGCGTGTCCTTGATCTTGGCGTCGAAGAAGCCGATCGAATCGTCCCACCAAGCCCTCACCTGATCGAGCAAGCCCGGCTTGCTGGCGGCAGGAGGCAGCGGCGGAATGGACGGCGCGGCGGCCGGGGAGGGGGCAGGCGGAACCGATGGTTGCGGCGGCGGCTGCCCGGCGCTGGGGGTGCCGGGAGGTCCGTCGCCCTCGGCTATCGCCTTACCGATTGCGGCGGCTGACAGTGCTGCCGCGAGCATCGCCACGAGAGCGGCAGCACGGAAGGTTTTGAGCTCAGCGAACCTCGTCATGGTCAGCATATCAGGTGCGGCGCGGATGCCGCGTCGACGGGTCAGCCTGTCGCCCGCCGAGTCCGCGCCGGTCGGCTAGAATACGCGCACGACCGCGATAAAGCCAACACCGACGCAAAGCCGGCGGCCGCGGCTATGCGCGGCTTTCCCTCCGCCGTGACCAGATGAACCAGGCAAATCCGACCAAAAGAACGACCGCGATCACGGCATCGAAATCGTGGAAGAGCTTGCGCAGCGTCGGATCGCTGTCCCAGCGCGCGCCAAGCAAATACCCGGCATAAGCGAGAGCAAAGCACCACGGCCAAGAGCCGAGGAAGGTATAAATCTGGAATTTCATCATCGGCATCCGCGCCAGTCCGGCCGGGAACGCAATAAACGTTCGCACCACCGGGAGCAGCCTGCCGACAAAGACCGTGATGGTGCCGTAGCGGGCAAAAAAGCGGTCGGTGCGTTCAAGTTCGGCGCGGCTGATCAAAACGTATTTGCCCCAGCGTTCGAGCGCCGCCCTGCCGCCTTTGGCGGCCACGTAGTAGGCGACAGTCGAGCCGACATTGCAGCCTACCGCACCGGCGGTTGCGGCGCCGATCAAGCTCATCTTGCCAATGGAGATGAGATAGCCGGCGAACGGCATGATCACCTCCGAAGGAAGCGGGATGCATGCGGATTCGATCGCCATCAGGAAGACGACGCCGAGATATCCGGTGGCGGAAATGACAGCAACGACCCAGGCGGCAAGGGCCGAAATGAGCTGATCAATCATCAACAGCTATAATTGTAAGAGAGCAGACCAGCGCCGCGGCATGCGGCCTGTCGGCGGCGTCGACGCACCAATCATAAAGACGTCGGAGCATGGGCGGTTTGCTTAGCGGGGAGGGGGAAGCTTGTCCACGAAAAACGCCGGGGCTGTCACCATTCTCGGCTTGAGGCTATTGCGCGTTTTGCGGCGTCACGGCGGGTGAACCCTCCTTTGCATCCGCTCCGGGTTTTCCCGTCGGATGTCGGAGCTCCTCGATGAGCGCGGTTAATCCGCGATCCTCAGGGGTGATGCGAGCCAGCTGCTCCGCGTAGTCGAGGGCGGCGCTCGCATCTCCGCCATCGCGGCTGAATGAGATGAGCGCGAGCAGCGTATCTCGATCGCCCGGATGCCGGGCCAAATTCTCTTTGAGCTCCGAAATGGCGTCGCCGCCGCGCCCGGTCGAATGCAGGGCGACCGCGTAGACATATGCATATCGCGCCTGGTGAGGATCGAGCTCAGCGGCGCGGCGCAATTCGTCAAGCGCCGCATCGACGCGCTTAAGCCGAACCAGGGAAAGGCCGAGCGCGTGATGCAGGCCCGCATCCTGCGGCGACGCAATGAGCGCCGCTCGCAGCACGGTCTCGCCGTCGGCTTCCCTTCCCGTCCCTCGATATAGGTCGGCGAGATTGACGGCAGCGGGGGCGTATTGCGGGCTCAACTGCAACGCGGCTTTGTACTCGGCCTCCGCCTCTTCCGTCCGGCCGCGCTTCGCAAAGAAACTTCCTAGCGCGGAGCGCGATTCCGGCCGATCGGCATTGAAGTGCTGGGCGTCGATAAATTCGGCGGCCGCGCGCTCGAACCGTTCGCGGTCGGCGACTGGCTGGTTCGCGGTCGGCACCACCGCCAGCAGCGACGCTGCCCGGATGCGCACGCCGCGGCTGCGATCGTCAAGCAGCGGTGAAGCCAGTGGCCAAATCTGATTGGCCGGCACGCTTTCGAGCATGTCGAGAGCGCCGATCCGCACCATCGGATCGGGGTCCGACAGGCCGGCGCGCGCCAAGTCGCCGTTCGCGGCCGAGAGGCTCGGAGCAAGATCAGTCAATGCGCTGGCGCGCGCAAATGCCGGGGCATTCGAATCGGCTGCGACGGCGGCAAGAAGTTTTGCAGCATCAGGCTGATCGGCCCAGGCCGCATGGAATGCGCCGGCGTAGTTCTGGAAACCCTCGCGGTTCGGCCCGTACCAGCTCTCGATCGCAGCGGCGGCCCATGCTGCCGATTTGTCCGCGTGACAGTCGCTGCACGCATTGGGCGTGCCGAGCTTCACCGACAGGTCCGGTCGCGGTATCCGCAGACTGTGATCGTGCCGCGGATCGACGACCATGTAGGTACGCGTCGGCATGTGACATGATGCGCAAGCGACGGGCGCCTTCGCGGCCTCATGATGGTTATGCGCCGCGGTCGCGTACTTGTCCGGCGCGTGGCATTGCAGACAAACGCCGTCGCCGGAGACTTTTAGTTTGGCGCCGTGCGGATCGTGGCAGTCGCTGCAGGTGACACCGGCAGCAAACATCTTGCTCTGCTTGAACGAGCCGTAATTGTAGACTTCGTCCTGCATCTGCCCGTCGGCGGAATAAAGTCCGCGGCCGAGCTCCGAAACGACGTGCGTATCCGACAGCCACTGGCCGGGCACCCAATCCTCGGAGAATTCGGCCCGGCGCGCATGGCACAGCCCGCAGGTCTCGACCTCCTTGCGCAAAATCGCCGGCGTGAAATTGCGCTGCGGATTGCCGGTTCGCGGGTCGCGCCGCCACGTGACCTGGCTGCGCTCGTCGAAGCGCAAAGCGAGACCCTCCGACTTGTCCTCATGTTTGCCGAACGGCCACCAGCTCAGCCGCTCGCGCGCCCAGGCAATATGCCGCGAACCCCGGCCGTGGCAGGTCTCGCAGCCGACGCTGATCTCCGCCCACGTGGTATTGAAATGATCATTGGCTGCATCATAATTCTTGCGCACGCCGGTCGAATGACACTCGGCGCACATGAAATTCCAGTTCTGATTCAACTTGGTCCAATGCAGCACATCGTCGTGCTTGATCTCTTCGTTCGGGTAGAGGTGAAACCAGTGCTGGCCGCCTTGTTCCTTCGGTCGGCTGTCCCATGCGATCGATAGCGCCTGTATTCGTCCGTCGGGGAATTCGACCAGGTATTGCTGCAGCGGGTCGATGCCGAACGTGTATTTCACCTCGAACGTGGCGAGCTTGCCGTCCGGCCCGTCGGTCTCGACGAAGAACTTGCCGTCCTTGCGAAAGAAGCGCGATTTCACCCCGTAATAGTCGAAGCTTGCATCAGAGAAATCGCCGAGCACCGATTTCTCGGTTGCATGATCCATTGCGTGTTTGTGCTGCGAACCGCGCCAAAGCTCGGCTTCCGCCCGATGGCACCCGGCACAGGTCTCGCTGCCGACGAACGTTGCGGCCGACTGCATCCCGCGCGGTCCAGGCCATCTCACTGCCAGTGAGGAAGTAGAGGCCCAGCCCGACTGCAGCGACGACCACCGCAGCGACGGATGCGGCAGTAACGATTGTTCGCCACGACCGCCGCTGCGGATTCCCATCAACGCCGTGGGAACCCGCGTTGGCGATTTCCGGCGGGGCAGCCGATTTGGGCGGACCGCGCTTTTTCCCTGAATTCTGTCTGGAACGAGCCACGATCTTCGAATGCCACGCGCCGATCGTTCACTGCAGATTATACATGTCCTTGGCGGCATCGCGCGCGCGCGTGCACGCGGCCCGATCGCCTCGTGCATTGAACCGCTTGGCGCGCGCCAAGGTCGCTGCAAACTGCGCCCGTGCCCGTTTCTCGGCCCGCCTGATCGAAGCAGGCGTTGGCTGGCGATCGGTCTGCGCGCCGATCGACTGCCGCGCAAACGGCCCGGCGCCTGGCCTGCCGGCGGATTGCCGCACCGCGAGCTCGAACTGCGCGATTTGGTCGGTGCAGGGGCCGGCATGCGCCGGCGCGACGCTCAGTACCAACGCGGATATGAAGACGGCTGCGGCAATTCGTCGGTTCATAATCTTGCTCCGGAGATTAAGTCTGGCTAGGGAAGCAACGGTTGCTCCGCCAGATGCTGGCGACCTTGTCCGGAACAATACCGCAAATTTGCCGGGCTATTCGAACGCAAATATCCGCTTCCAGTCGTTTTTCATGCTGATGACGGTCCATCCATCCTTCTTCGCTTCGTCGTAGAGCGCCTGAGTGAATGTACCGACCTTGGTGTCCGGAAGTCCTTCGGCCGGCCCGTAGGCGTATTCGCGCTGCGCATCGTCGTGCAGCACAAGCATCATCAGCCGCGCACCGTCGCCCGCTCCCGTGTATTCCAGCATCTGCCGGTCGCCAGTGGAATTGCCAAACGCCGCATGAGGACGCCGACCGATCATCAGGTGAATGCCTTCCGGCTTGCCGGCGTTGTCATCGTTGATAAGAAGTTTTGGTTCTTTGATCAGGATTGGCTTGCCATCTTTATCGTAGCCAAAAGTCGTTTCGCCCGCACTGCCGACGACTTGCTCGGGCGGGATGCCATACACACGCTCGGAGTACACGCGCACGAAGTCTTGGCCGCCGCCAGTCACGATATAGGTCTTATAACCGTTCGCGCGGAGGTAACTCATCACTTCGCGCATTGGCTGGTAGGTCAGCTCGGTATAGGGTCGTTTCCAGCGCGGGTCCTTGGCAGCGGCAAGCCACTTCTTCGCTTCGGCATCAAACTCATCCACCGTCATGCCGCTGAGCGTAGCAGCAGCAATTTCTTCCAAGTCCCGGAGCGAGAGCTTAGCAATGGCGTCGCGGTCCCCTGACAGAACGGTCTTGAACGGCTCGACATTCGCGAGCCCGGGCTTCGCGTTGACCACCGCAGGCACCCGGTCGAAGCAATATACGAGCTGGCTGTAGATCGGATGTTCCACCCAAAGGGTGCCGTCCTGATCGAAAGTGGCGATGCGTTCCTCGAGCGGTACGAGCTTTGAGCTTGCCGGGTCTGTGGTGACGCGCACGAAGTCGAGAATCGCCTGTTTAGCAGGCCCGTTGTTCCAGGAGGGGAGGGGATCGGTCTGCGCCTGTGCGGGGACGGCGAGGAGCGGCATTGACAAGGCGGGCAATGCCGCCAACGCTGAGAGCAGGATGCGGCGGCTGATGCCCGGAGAAGAAACGAACGGCCTCATGGCCGGCTTCATGGCGGTCATCTTTCATCGGCCACATTAGTGGTGGGGTGGAATCCCGACAAAGGCTGCCGCGCTGTGGGCCCTGGACAGACGAACAGCGCGGCGTGTTTGATTGAAAGCGGCTTTAGTTCTTGTTACTTGCCGACCGCCGCTTGCGCCGCTGCAATTTTCGCCTTCACGGCATCGAGATTGAAGCTCGCGCCCTTTTGCATCGGCGGAAATTCGATCGCAGTCATGGCCAATTTCTCGACCTGCTGCTGAACAAACACGAAACGCCAGAATTCGTATTTAAACCAGTCGAAGTACTGCTGCGCTCCGAATTTGGTCCCGCTGTCGGGCCAGCCGGTGCGCTCGAATGGATCGAGGCGCAGGTTGATCAGGATGGGCACGTCGATCTTGGTTTTTTCACCAAGCCAGCCGCCAGGCTGGTCAATGAATCGGTACTTGAAGTCGTCGATGCGCACGGCGCCCAGCTCGCTTTCGCCGAAATACCAGATTTCGTGCCGGTTCGACGGTCCCTTGCCGGTGATCATGTCCATCTGGTTGTAGCCGTCCAGATGCACCTTGTAGGTCGTGTCGCCGAGCTGCTTGCCCTTTTTCAGCTCTTCAATGATGTTCGGGTTGCCGGCCGCCGCGACGAAAGTCGGGAACCAGTCGAGGCCGGAGATAATGCCGTTCTCGACTTTGCCGGCCGGCACCTTGCCCGGCCAACGGATCATTGCCGGCACGCGGAAGCCGCCTTCCAGCACCGTCCCTTTGCTCTGCGCGAACGGCGTCTGCCCGCCGTCTGGCCAGGTGAACACTTCAGTGCCGTTGTCCGTGGTGAATACGACAATGGTGTTGTCGTCGACGCCCATGTCCTTGAGTTTCTGCATCACCAGACCGACATCGTCATCGAGCTGGGCCATGCCGGCTTCGTGGATGGTCCAGCCGTTGTTTGAATTGCGCATCGCCTCGTATTTGGGCGATAGATGCGTGACGATGTGCATGCGCGTCGGGTTGAGCCAGACGAAGAATGGCTTGCCGTCGGCTTTCGCCTTGTCCATGAATTTGAAGGAAAGGTCGCGGATCTCGTCGTCCACGGTTTCCATCCGTTTCGGATAGAGCGTGCCGGCGTCTTCGATCCGCTGCTTGCCGACCTTGCCCCAGCGCGGCATTACCGTCTGGTCGTCGGTTTCGGTGGCCCAGCTATGGACCATGTTGCGCGGTCCGACGACGTTCAACAAATCCTGCGGGTAGCCGGGATGCGCGGGATCCTCCATGGCGTCGAGGTGATAGAGATAACCGAAGAACTCGTCGAAGCCGTGAACGGTCGGCAGGAACTCGTTGAGGTCGCCGAGATGGTTCTTGCCGAACTGGCCGGTGGCGTACCCCATCGACTTCAACGCCGTCGCGATGGTCACCGCCTGCGCCGGAATACCAATGGTAGCGCCGGCTTGACCGACGGTGGTCATGCCGGTGCGGATCGGCAGCTCGCCGGTGATGAAATTGGCGCGGCCCGCCGTGCAACTCGCCTCGGCGTAGTAGTCGGTGAACAGCATGCCTTCGGCGGCAAGCTTGTCGATGTTCGGCGTGCGCCCCGCCATCATGCCGCGGTGGTAGGCGCCGATATTCCACATGCCGATGTCATCGCCCATGATGACGATAATGTTCGGCTTTTGCGGCTGTTGTGCCGAAGCCGATGTGACAATCGTTGTCACCGCAGCGAACAGCGTGAGCAAACTGAGCAAGAGATTCCTGGCCAACACCATGGTCCATTTCCTCCCAGTTGGCGGCCGCCGGAACCGCGCCGGCAGCCGAAGCCCTCTTCCAATCGTGCGCCGTGGACCGGCGTTATCGGTTAGATAAAAGGAAAACTCTTAGCAGCGGATGTTCACTGCTTATTGACGTAGATCAGTCAAGCGACATTAGCGCCGCCGATTGCGTTCCAGCCACTACCAAGCAGAAAGATCACGCGGCGGCGCAAAGCCACAAAGAGTTTGGGAAGTCGACCATGAATTTAGTAGTCCGTGCAAACGACGTTTTCGTTACCGGACCGCGTCCGCGCTCCGGATCATCGTCGGCGGCTTCGCCCGCACGAAAGGCAAGCTCCTCAATAGCAGGGCGGGTAGGGGGGATATCCGCATCCGGCGCTATTGTAGTACCTGTTGTAGTAGGGAGCTGCTGCTGCGCCGCCGACCGCCGCAGCACCGACGGCTGCGGCACCAACACCCACGCCGACGCCGCGGCGCACATAGGCCCCACGGTAGACGCCGCCACGATAGACGCCGGCACGATGCACGCCGCCATGATAGCCGCCGACACGGCCGCCGCGAAACCCGCCTCGATAGGCCAACGCATCCGTCGAAACACAGGCGACGCCAAGAATGGCAGCCGCGGCGATGGAAATGATGGTTCGATGCGACATGAGATTTCCTTTCTCCGGTTCGTCAGTTGACATGAGCGAAGCTCAATGCCGAAACTAAAGAGTGTTCAAAACTGCTCATTGCAAAAAAGGTAGGTCTATAATTCTAACGCTTGGATGCTTCGACGCAGATCAATTTCCGCGATGGAATCTAAAATGATCTGTTAAATGGCGCGTCGCGTGCTGAAAGAAGCGCCGGAAAGATGCTCCTAGGCAACGTCCGGCGCGTTGGACACGCCCGCGAGCTCCTCGACGAGGCGGACAAAACGGCGTGCTAACCTTGGGTCGTCGATCTTTATGAACGCCCTCGCCAGTTTTAGCCCATCGGATGAGGCGAGAAAGTCGGAGAGGTAGGCAGGCGACGGCGCCTCTGCGCTCGTTGCCGAGCGGCCGGTGATCTGTGGAGCACCCTCAAAGAAGAATGGCACAGCGACCTGCAGCGCTTGCGACATCGCCTGCAGCCGGCTCGCGCTGATGCGGTCTGTGCCTTTTTCGTATTTCTGCACCTGCTGAAAGGTTATGCCGAGTTCGGCGGCGAGCTTTCCCTGGCTCATCCTGAGCATCAGCCGGCGCATTCGAACTCGGCTTCCGACATGCTTGTCGATGGGATGGGGTATCTTTTTGGCCATTATCATCATCTCAATCGCGGAAAACGGGCCTACAGCGGACCTGCCGGCCGGCGTCAATCTCCGAAAAGACGCTCCAGTTCCTCGGCTTTGGCCATCAAATCGACAGCGACCTCCTCGAGACCGCGCGACGTTTCCAAATGCGGGCATGCGCGCGCCAGGCGCGTACAGGTTTGCGCGACGTCGCGCAGGTATTTGATGATTTCCGAGGTCACAACAGGTTGCGAAAATTCATTTGCGCGCCTGTTACGCTAATCGATCTGTAAAAACTTGCGATCCCGGGACAGAAATTTGTTCCTGCGTGCCAAAAGCACAAGGATCGCGACGCGATCTAATGTCGAGTGCGCGGCTTGGAGAAAGCCGAAGAGGCGGGCTGCTGTCGCCGGGAACGAGCCGCGCGGGGCGTGCGCCCCGCCCAGCGGCGGAAAGCGTGCGAAAACGCGCTTACCTCGCGATAGCCGAGCAGCCAGGCAATACGAGAGATCGGCAGGTCCCGTTCCGCCAAATAGCGTTTGGCCAGCGCAAATCGCAAATCCTCCCGGAGGCGTTCAAATGTGACGCCTTCGGCGGAAAGCTTACGCCGCAGTGATCGTGCGCTGGTACCGAGCTTTTGCGCGACGAGATCGACCCGCGCCTGCCCGTGCGGCAGCAGCACCGCAATTTCGTTTTCAACACTGGCTTGCAGCACGTCGAGACGTGCTTTCCGGCCCGTCAGGGCCTGCTCACAGCATTTGATTAGCACTTGGTTGAGATACGGATCGGCGCTGACAATCGGCAACTTTGCAGCTTCACCGGAGAACGACACCTCGTCCACGCCGGCTCCGAATTCCACCTTGCGGCCCAGAAAGCTATCGAGATCCTGGGACTCCGGGATGCGCTGGTGCGTGAGCAGGACGCTGGCAGGCCGGAGTCCCCGACCCGTCAGTTCGCGGCAGGTCCGAACAATGGCTGTGATCCAGGCTTCGATCTGATGCCGGTCAGAATGTCGTGAGACGCCGGCATAGGCGAAACTGATCCGAAGCGTCCTGCCGGATTTCGTTTCCAACCTGACGCCTTCGTTGACGATCCCGGAGTAGCGCGCGACCCTTTGCAAGGCTTCGCCAAGAGTTTCGGAAGAAGCAGCGACGTAATACAAGAATCCCAGCCGTCGCAGGTCGAGGTTTTGCACCACGTGAAATCCGAGCAATCGGTCGTTCAGCAATTCGGCAATCAAGTTGAGGCACTTGATTTGGCCCGGTACCTTGAGCGGGATGTTCTCATCCTCGATGTCTCGAGTGGTGAGGCCGGCGCGCCGCAATAAGGAAGGCAGTTCGATGCCGGCGCTTTGCGCGTGCGTACAAGCGAAACGAGTCATCAGGCCGGCGCAACTCGGGATCGCGCTCAATCGTCTTGAAGGTTGCGTCTGCCCGCGCAAATCGGGCCTCCAGCTTGAAAACACTAAACTTTGGCTGGCGTCATAGCCGGCAGCGAGTGAGCAAGTGTGTCTCCCTCGCTCCCTGCCTTAGACCGAGCGAGGGATATGTTCCATTGATGTAGATCAACAGCGCCGATTGATTGAGCTCAAATGGAGCAAATTGGCCGCAGCAGATTGGTGAGTTTCTGATGCGACCCGTCGCGTTCGGCGGAAGCGGAGTATCCAATGAGCCGCCGCCCCCGGAGATCGGTTTTAGGGCGCGCGCTCGGTCTCGTGGTAGTTTCGCTGCGGGTGAGCGCCGAGATACAAGATCGCAGTGCACATACGGTCCTTGCGTTTTCCATCGCATGGGCTGCGGTCGTCTGCTGCACCCTTCCCGCTGTTGGCGAGACGGCGGCGCCGGGCTACGGCCAGGGGCTGCAGGCACAACCGTCCGATCCATATCAACAAGACCCCGACTATAACGGCGAAGATTTTACCCGCCCGCTCACAAGCTTCGACACGCGGTTCATTTATCAAACCTCAGGGGCGACGACCCAAACCGACCGGGCAAGCTGGCTGCTGCGGGCCAATTGGAAGGGTGACCTTGACGGCGGCTGGAGGTACGGGCTGCTGGCTCAGATTCCGGTCGTCGACAAGACCACATTCGATCCCACCGGCACCGACCGCGAATTCGGCATCGGCGATACCGCGGTCCAGGCCGCGCTCATGCACGATATCGATCGGCACTGGGCTTTCGGCTTCGGTGCTCGTCTGGTCGCGCCTACCGCCGAGGACTCGTTGGGAAGCGGCAAGTGGCAGATCATGCCAGGGTTCGGGGTGCGCTATTCGTTCCTCGACATCGGACCGGAAACCTATTTCGTACCGGTGGTTCGCTATGCCATCAGCTTCGCCGGCGATCCGTCGCGGCGCAACATCAGCGAACCGCAGATTGCGCCGACATTCAACGTCGGTTTGCCGGATCGCTGGTTCGTGACCTTTTATCCAAGCAACGACGTCCGTATCAATTTCGGCGATCCAATTTCCGGCCAGACCGGACGTCTCTTCCTGCCGTTTGATTTCATGTTCGGCCGGAAGATCACCGACGACTGGACCGCGTCGCTGGAAGTCAGCGTTCCAATTATCGACGATTATCCGGTTTACAACTTCAAGACCGAACTACGAATGGTGATGAAATTCTGACCGCCATCGGAGCAGCTCCTGCTCAGCGATCGTTCAGGAAATAGGTTTCCATCGTTCCCTTGCCCTTGACCTCGATGAGGCCGCGGCGTTCGAGCTTGAAACGATCGCCGAGGGCGGCGCGGGTGACGGCCGAAACCTGAATGCGGCCGGGCAGCGATTGCGATTCCATGCGGCTCGCGGTGTTCACGGTGTCGCCCCATACGTCGTAGACGAATTTGTGCGTGCCGATGACGCCGGCGGTGATCGGGCCGCTATGGATGCCGATGCGCGCCTGCAGGTTTAGCTCCGTCGCAGCGGCAATCGTCGACACCGCGTCCAACATGCGCGGAGCTAGCGCGGCAATGCGGTCGGCATGGTCGGCCTGCGCCTCGGGGATTCCGGCGGCGACCATGTAGGCGTCGCCGATGGTCTTGATCTTCTCGACGCCAAGCTCCGCGGCGAGCTGGTCGAACGCCGAGAAAATCCTGCTGAGAAAGTCGATGGTGCGGTCAGCCGGCAATTCGTGACTGAGGGTGGTGAAACCGACGAGATCGCAGAACAGGATGGTGGCTTCGCCGATCCGATCGGCGATCACCATTTCGCCGTTGCGCATGCGGTTGACGATGCTCTGCGGCAGAATGTTCAGGAGCAGGGTCTCGGAGCGGGCTTTTTCCTGTTCCAGGTCGGCGACGAATTTCTTTTCCCGGTCGCGCAGCCACTTCTTTTCCAGCGAGGCGCCGATGCGGGCGCGCAGCAGGATCGGATTGAACGGCTTGGTCAGATAATCCTCGGCGCCGGCTTCGATGCAGCGCACCACGCTGTCAAGCTCGTCGAGCGCCGAGATCACGATGACCGGAATGTCGCTGGTGTGCTCCGCCGCCTTGAGCCGGCGCAGCACCTCGAAGCCGCTCATTTCCGGCATGATGAGATCGAGCAGGATGAGATCGAAGGTCTCCCTGACCGCGAGCTCCAGTGCCGCCGCGCCGTTGGCCGCGGTCGTCACCTGATGGCCCTCGCGCGACAAGCCGGCGCTCGAGCACGTCGCGATTGGATGCGTTGTCGTCGACGATGAGGATGCGGCTCGCATGCGCCGCCTCGCGCGGCGCCGCCCGCGGGCAACGGCTGCACGGTGCGCAGCACGTCGGCGACGAGATCGACCTTGAGCGCCCGGCTCGTCTCGTCGACCGCTTCGGCTTGTTCGCGCCGCGCCAGCGCGGCCATGGCGTCGATCTGGCCGAGGAGCTGGTTGGCGGATTGCTTGAGCTTGGTAAGGTCGAGCCGCAGCGGATGCTCGCGATCCGCATCCATGTCCTCGATGAGCAGCTCGCTATAGCCCTTGATGGCGTTGAGCGGCGTGCGCAGGTCGTGGCGCAGGCGGCGGTGGAAGGCTTCGAGGGTTTCGTCCTTCTGCCGGTCGGCCGTTGAATCCTGGATAAGGCTTTTCACGAACGCGTTCAGCTGCACGCTCGCGCTGCGCATCCGGTTGAGATCGGCGAGCAGGGTCTCGGGCTGCGAGGCGCGCGCATCCTCGATGATCATGTCGAGAAAATCGGTAACGGCGGTGGCCGGCGCCTGTACTTCCTGCCGCAGGAACGCAGTCAAGGCCCGCTTCAGGCGCTGGTCTGGCACGGTCCTGGACAAGGCCCCTCCTTGGGCACGGTGAGCCGCTAGGCTTTTGCCGCGCCGAGCAGCCTTTCGATCTTGCCGATCAGACGGTCGAACTCGACCGGCTTGGTGTCGTAATCATCGCATCCGGCTTCGATTGCCTTTTCGCGATCGCCGCTCATGGCGTGCGCCGTGAGCCCGATCACCGGCACGCCGCGGGTGGCGGCGTCGGACTTGACGCAGCGTGTCGCCTCCCATCCGTCCATGACCGGCAGGCTCATGTCCATCAGGATGATGTCGGGTTTTTCGCTGCGGGCGAGGTCGACGCCTTCCTTGCCGTTTACCGCGAACACCACCTCGAAGCCGCGGCGAACGAGGCGGCGGGACAGCATGTCGCGGTTCATTTCGTTGTCTTCGACCAACAAAACTTTCGCCATGGATTAACTCCTGCCCCTAGCCGTTCCCCGTCATTTGGCCGTCGCCGGCACGCGCGCCGGCCGACGCCGGACCGCCGCGCTGATGGCGGCTGCGATATCGACCTTGGTCGCCGTAGCTTTTTCCATCACCTTGCGCGCCTGCCGCGACAGGCGTTCGCGCTCGGCCGCAGTGAGCTGCTTCGCAGTGACTACGACCACCGGGATTTCGCGCCATTCCGGGCGGGCGGCAATGGCGTCGAGGAATTCGAAGCCGTCCATCTCCGGCATCATCAGATCGAGCAGGATCAGCGCCGGCGGCACATGCTGACCGAGCCAGGACAGCGCCAGACGGCCGTTGGCGGCTTCGGCCACGGCCAGGCCGAGTTTCTCGATCGTGTGCCGCATCATATCGCGGGTATCGGCATCGTCCTCGACCACGAGCACCGGACCCTCGCGCCGGACCAGGCGATGGATCAGGGCGGTCAGCCGCGCGCGGTCGACCGGCTTGGTCAACACATCGACCGCGCCGAGCGATAGCCCGATGCCGCGATCCGGAACCATGGTGACCATGACGACGGGAATATCGCAGAGATCGGCGTCGGCCTTGAGCGCGCTCAAGACCTCCCAGCCGTCAGGCTTGGGCATCATCACGTCGAGTGTGATCGCATCCGGGCGTACGGTGCGCGCCAGTGTCATGGCCTCGTCGCCGCTGCCGGCGTGAACGAGGCGATAGCCGGCGTTTTTCAGGGCGGCGCCCAGCAGCTCCCGTGCTGCCGGGTCGTCGTCGACGATGAGGACGGTGGCGGCATTGTTGGCCTCCGCCACAATGCGCGGGGCATCGGCAGGTTTGATCTGCGCCGGTTCATCGCTGTGGGCCGGCAAGGTGATCGTAAACGTCGAACCTTCGCCGGGCCGGCTGGTTACCGTGATGTCGCCACCCAAAAGCTTGCAGAACTGCCGGGAGATCGCCAAGCCAAGGCCGGTGCCGCCGTATTTCTTGGTCGTGGACGCATCCGCCTGGCTGAAGGCTTGGAACAGCCGGCCGATCTGTTCCTCAGTCATGCCGATGCCGGTGTCGGAAACGGCAAAGCGCACCATCGCCCGATCGCTCTCGAAGCGTTCCGCCACCAAGGTCAGCCGGCCGTTCTGCGTGAACTTGCTGCCGTTGCTGAGAATATTGAGCAGGCTTTGCTTGAGCTTGGTGCGGTCGGTGCGAATACTGCCGAGGTCTTCCGCCAATCGGTATTCGAGAACGTTACCGTTCTTCTCCGCCAGCGGAACAATGAGCGCGCGCACCTCGTCGAGCAGCGGCACGACCTCCACGTCCTCGAGGAACAGGTCCATGCGGCCAGCCTCGACCTTCGACAGATCGAGAATGTCGTTGATCAGACCAAGCAGGTGGCGGCCGGCGCCTTCGATCTTCTTGAGGTCGGGGACGAGATCTTGCTGGCCGAGATCCGTCACTTCCTCCTGGAGGATTTCGCTGTAGCCGATGATGGCATTGAGCGGCGTGCGCAGCTCGTGGCTCATATTGGCGAGGAACTGCGACTTGTGCTGCCCGGCGACCTCAAGCTCGCGGCGCTTGTCCTCGATTTCGTGGAACAGGCGTGCGTTCTGGATCGCCAGCACCGATTGCGCCGCGAACGTCTTGATCAGATCGATGGTGTTTGGCGGAAACGCGCCGGGGGTGCGGCGGCGGACCACCAGCAGGCCGACCACTTCGTCGCCGCGGAACAGCGGCGCCGTCAGCCGCGCGCGGTAACCGGCGCGAAGGGTGATCTCGTTGATGGGATTCGGCGGCTCCTCCCGCAAGTCGGCGACCTGAAGCGGGTCGCGGTGCTCCAGCGCTACGGTGACCACCGACTCGTCGAGGCCGATATGCCGCTGCGACAGCGCATCTATCAACTCCCGGTCCATGCCGTAGGTGGCGCGCAGATGCAATTCGCGATCGGCCTCATCGAACACGTAGATCGCGCCGGCGTCGGTGCTGGAGAGCTGCACCGCCTTGGCGACGATGGTCGAGAGCACGGTTTCGAGATCGAGGGTCGAGTTGACCGCTTGCGAGACCTCGCCGAGGGCGCGCAACTCGCCGACCGAGCGGCCAAGCTCGTCGGTGCGTTGGCGCAATTCCGTCAGCAGCCGCGCATTCTCGATGGCGATGACGGCCTGGGCGGCGAAGCTTGTCACGAGGGCAATCTGCTTGTCGGTGAATTCGCGGACCTCGGTGCGAAAGATGGTAATGACACCGATCGCCTCGCTGTCCTTGAGCATCGGCACGGTGACCATCGTGCGGATGCCGCCGACCTCGACGGAGTTAACGGCCTTGGGATTGCGGGAGAGATACGAAGATGCCTTGCTCAGGTCCACGACCTGGAGTGGCTGCCGGCCCGAGAGTGTCTGGAATGCCTGGAGTGAAGCGTCCGCCTGAATCAGCGTTCCAACCCGCCACTGCTCGTCCCAAGCCTTCGTCAATGAGCCATGATGCGCGGCCACCCGCAGCGCTTCGCCTTCGCGCAAGAACAATGTACCGAAATTGGCTTGGCAAATCCGAGTCGCGTTATCCAAGATGGCCGCGAAGACCGGCTCCAGCTGGCCCGGCGATGAACTGATCACGCGCAGCACTTCCGATGTTGCGGTCTGCTGCTCAAGCGATTCGGTAAGCTCGGCGGTGCGCTGCTGCTCGGCCTCGAACAGCCGCACGTTCTCGATGGCGATGGCGGCTTGGTCGGCGAAAGTCTCGACCAGCGCGATCTGCTTTTCCGTGAACGGCCGGACCTGAAGATGATACAGCGTCAAGATGCCGAGCAGGTCATCGCCTTTGAGAATGGGCACCCATACGACGCTGCGCACGGTCTCAATGAATTTGGCCGGCAGCGTGAATTCCGGGTCGCTCATGATATCGGGACAGTGGATTGTCCGGCGTTCGAGCGCCGCGCGGCCGGCGCCGGTGTTCCGGACGAGGCGAAGCGGATTTTGTTCCATCCACTCCTTCAACTGGTCGGAAGCGTTGAACGCCGCCACGATCCGCAGCGCCTCCCCATCGAAGCGATGGATCAGCGCGCGATCGGCCGAGCACAGCCTCGCCGAACTTTCGACCACCGTTTCGAACACTGCGCGGAGATCAAACGCCGAGCGGCTGATCACCTCGAGTACCTTGGCGGTCGCGGTCTGCTGTTCCAACGACTCGCGCAGCTCGCTCAGGAGCCGCGCGTTCTCGATGGCGATGACTGCCTGGGCGGCAAAGTTCTTTACCAACTCGATCTGTTTGTCGGTGAACGGCCGCACTTCCAGTCTGATAGCGACGAACGCCCCTATGCACTCATCGTCCTTCAGCATCGGTACGCACAGTCCGGTCCGCGCACCGACGAGATCGACGAGGGCGACGACGCGCGGATTGCCCCCGATGTAGGACGGGTCGGTCCGCATATCGGCAAAGTGAATGACCTCCTTCGAGTCGAGGACGCGGACCAGCGGGTGGCTTGCATTATCGGATATGACGAGTTCCGAGCCTCGCTCAAACGTCGCGGTGGGAGCGGGCGGAACATGCCTGGCGACGATGCGAAGAACATTCCCGTCGCGCAGGAGCATCGTGCCAAAAGGAGCTTCGCAAAGCCGGGTCGCGTTATCCAGCATTGCCGCGAAGACCGGCTCAAGATCGCCCGGAGAACTTGAGATAACGCGGAGCACTTCGGATGTGGCGGTCTGCTGCTCCAGCGCTTCTTTGGTCTCGTTGAACAGCCGCGTGTTTTCGATTGCGATCAGGGCCTGGTCGCGGAAGGATTCCGCCTGTGTGATTTCAGCAGCCCCGAAAATATTCGCTCGTTTCCCCACCAGCGTGAGCAGCCCAATGCACTCGTCTTCGCGCAACAGCGGCAAGTACAGCGCCGAGTTCACGCCGAATATGTTGTGGATGTTTCGCTCGTGCTCGGGCATGTCGATCAGCGACCAGTCCGGCAGGTGCAGCATTTTTTTGTCGACGATCGCACGCGAGGGAAAGTTGACGCTGGGGTCGATCGGCAAATTGATCGGCCCGAGGTCCGCCAGCAGGCCTTCCGGCGAGGCCAGGGCCGCGGGCGAAAAGGTGGCGCCGTCGCAAATATGCACAAACACCAAATCGCAGCGGAGCAGTCGCGCGGCGGTGAGGACGATACTGTCGAAGACGGGCCGCACGTCGGTCGGCGATTGACTGATGACGCGCAGGATATCGGACGTGGCGGTCTGCCTGGCCAGCAACTCCTGGAGGTCGCGAGTACGCGACTGGACTTCGTCGAACAGCCGCACATTCTCGATGGCGATCACGGCCTGATCGGCGAACGTCGTCACCAGCTCGATCTGCTTCTCGGTGAACGGATTCACTTCGTCGCGCAGCAGCCCGAACACGCCGATGGTTATTCCCTCGCGGATCAGCGGCACGCAAAAAACCGTTCTGTATCCGCCGGTCTCCTGATAGTCGCTGGCGCGGTATTCAGGATCGGCCAGCACGTCCGGAATATGAACGGGCTTGCCCTCGAGCGCGGCTCTCCCGGTGATGCTGCCGCGATCCGGCGGCAGCAGATTCTCGGCAAAGAAACGCTTCATTTCCGGCGAATATCCGTGGCTCGCCACCACCCGATATGCTTCGCCTTCGCGCTTGTTAATGACGCCTTTGTCGGCCGCGCAAAGCCGCGCCGCCAATTCCACCAGCGTGTCGAGGACCGTCTGCAAATCGAAGGCGGAACTGCTGATGACCTTGAGCACGTCGGCGGTCGCCGTCTGCTGCGCCAGCGATTCGCGCAGTTCGCTGAGCAACCGCGTGTTCTCGATGGCGATGACCGCCTGGGCGGCGAAATTTTTGATGAGATCGATCTGCTTGTCAGTGAAGGGGCGAACCTCTCGGCTGTAGATGCTCAGCGCGCCGATGATTTCGCCCTCCTTGAGCATCGGAACCACCAGAATGCTGCGCACGCCGCCGGCTTCGACCATAGCCACGACGGGAGGATCGCGCTCCGTGTAGGCCGGGTCCTGTGCGAGATCGACTACGTGGACGACATCCTTGGTGGCGATGACGCGCGATATTGGCGCAAGCGGGCCGGCGTGAATGATTGGATCGCGGCTAAATCGCTCGGCGAAGGCCTCCGGCATGTTGTGCATGGTGCCGATGCGGACGACTCCGCCTTCATGGAGCGACAGGATGCCGAAATTAGCGCCGCAAAGGCGGGTGGCATTTTCCAGCATGCTTTGAAACACCGGCTGCAGTTCCCCCGGGGAACTTGAAACGACGCCCAACACCTCTGAGGTCGCCGTCTGCTGCGCCAGCGACTCGCGCAGTTCACTGAGCAGCCGTGTGTTCTCGATGGCGATGACCGCCTGGGCGGCGAAATTCTTGACGAGGTCAATCTGCTTGTCGGTGAAGGGGCGGACTTCCTGGCGGAAGATGACGATCGCGCCAATAAACTTATTTTCCTTGAGCATCGGCACGAGGAGAAGCGTCCGCACCCCGGCACTTTCGACAAATCGAACGACCGTCGGATCACGTTCCTTGTAGGAATCGTCTTCGACCAAGTCGTAAACATGTAACAACTGGTTCGTTGCCGCTACGCGCGACAGTGGCGCCCGCGGGCCGAGACGAAACACCGGATCCGGCCGCCGAAAGTCGCTAAACGTTTCCGGAGCATTGTGCATGGCGACAACGCGAAAAGCGTCGCCTTCGGGGACTACCAGATTGCCGAACGTGGCGCCGCAGATGCGGACGGCATTCTCCAGCATCGTATCGAACACCGGCTTCAGTTCGCCGGGCGAACTCGAGATGACGCGCAGCACTTCCGACGTCGCCGTCTGCTGCGCCAGCGATTCGGTCAGCTCGTGCGTGCGTACGTCGACTTTTTGCTCCAGGTCGGCGTAGGACTCCTGCAGGCGGCCGGCCATGTCGTTGAACTGATCGGCCAGCGCCTCGACCTCGTCGCCGGTCTTGATGGCGATGCGCTGGCCGAGGTCGCCGGCGCCGATGAGCGCGGCGCCGGTGCGCAGCGCCTGGATCGGCACCACCATGCGCCGGGCGAGGAACATACCCGCGGCAAAGGCGAGCGCGAGCGCGCCGAGCAGCACGAGCCCGGTCCGCTCGATCGAGGCGTAGAGCGGCGCGTAAGCTTCCTCGATCGGCGTTTCGACGAACACGAGCCAGCCGAGTGGGGCGACCGGCGCCGAAGCGGTGAGCACCTTGTGGCCCTCGATGTCCTCGGCTTCCTGCACCTGCTCGCCGGTATTGCCGGCGACCTTGGCGCGGGCGCTCTTGCACCTGCGCGAGCTGCGACATATCGGTATTGCGCAGCACCAGGCTGATGTCGGGATGGGCGATCAGGCGGCCGGCGGCGTCGACGACATAGGCGCGGCCGTGGCCGGCGAATTTGATCTCGCGACAGCACGTCCCAGATCAGTTTCAGATTGACCTGGGCGATGCTCACGCCGGTATCGCGCCGCGTTCCCGCCAGCGACAGCGTCATATACGGCTCGGACTCGCGGCGGAAATAGACCGGGCCGTAATAGACCTTGTGCGCCACCGCTTCGGTGAAAGCCGGTTCCTTGGACACGTCGTTGCCGCTGCCGACGACTTCCATCGCCAGCCGCGACACCCGCAGCTGCTCGTGGCCGGTCGAGTCGATCTCGGCGAGCTCGGTGATGGCAGGCACCTGCCGCAACAGCCGCAACGCGTCGAAGCGGCGCTGTTCCAGCGTGCTGGCTGACCACGGCAGCTGGGTCGTCCAACCGACCTGGCTTTCGATCTCGCTGATGAACTGGCCGATCTTGCCGGCGGCGGCTTCCGCCTGCTCGCGCTGAATGCGCACCAGCGAGGTCTTCTGCTCCTGATAGGAGAAGTAGATGTCGAAGACGGCGTTGGCGGCGAGCGCGAGGCCGACGACGACGACGAACAGCACGACATATTTGATGAACAGCCGGCTGCGCAGGATCGATGTTCCGGCGGCTGGCGCAACACCGCCGAAGCGGTCCAGCAGCGCCCGCATGCGTCCTTTGCGATGATCAGCCAGCGCTCTCATGCGGTCGTCGGCCCGTTTTTGCGCGTTGCACGGTCAGCAAAATCTGAACCCTCGCCGTCGCGGTTGCAACCGGCGGCTGAGCCATTTTACGCCTCATTCTATCACTTCGTCGGCCAGCGCGAGTAGCGTCGGCGGCACGTCGAGGCCGAGCGCCTTGGCGGTCTTGAGGTTGATGATGAAACTGAATTTGGTCGGCGCTTGCACCGGAAGATCGGCCGGGCTTTCTCCCTTCAGGATACGATCGACGTATTCCGCCGAGCGCCGAAATATGTCGGCCGAGTCGGGTCCATACGCCATCAGCCCGCCGTCCGCGGCGAATTGCCGATAGATCGAGATTGCGGGCAGCCGAAAACGCTCGGTCAATTGCGCGATCGTTCGGCCGTGGATGACGTTGAACGGGCCTGCCGGCGAGATCAAGCTGCCGCCTGCCTCGCGCGCAATGGGTTCGATCAAGCCTTCGAGCTCGGTTGCGTCGCGAACCGGCGTCCCCTTGAGATCCAACGGCATCGACGACGGCGCGGTCTCGATCGAACGCAGATACGGGAGATAATAGGGAGTTGTATCCGGATCGAATACGAGCGCGGTGCGGGTTAGGCCGGGCGCGGCCTGCTTGAGCAGATCCAGCCATTTGCCGATCAGTGACAGCTCCATAAAAATAAAGCCGGTGATATTGCCGCCGGGCCTTGCCATGCTCGCGACGTGGCCCAAACCGACCGGATCATTAGACAGCACGAAAACGATCGGGATCGAGCGCGTCGCCCGATGCAGCGCGTCGACAACCGGCGTTCCATTGGCGACGATGAGGTCGGGCGCCAGCTTTACCATCTCCGCCGTATAGGCCCGAACGCGATCGATGCTATCGGCCCAGCGATACTCGATCCTGATGTTGCGGCCGTCGATCCAACCCAGGTTCTGCAGGCCTTCCTGCAACGCGGCGACGCGCGCCTGTCCTTCTGGTTCGTCTTTGGCGACGTCCATCAGTACCCCGATCCGGCGCACGTGATCCGGCGGCTGCGCCCGCGCGCCGAGCGGCCAAGCCATCGGCGACGCCGCTGCGCCGCCCAATAGCGCGATGAGATGCCGCCGCCTCATTCGATCACCTCATCGGTGGTGGCGAGCAGCTTGTCGGGAACGGTGACGCCGAGCGCCTTGGCGGTCTTGAGGTTAAGCACCGATTTGAATGTGGTCGCCTGTTCGATCGGAATGTCGCCGGGCTTCGCGCCATTGAGGATCTTGTCGACCAGAACCGCGGCGCGGCGAAACATGTCGGTAAAGTTCACCCCGTAACCCATCAGGCCGCCGCTTGCCGGCAATTCCAGGGGGCCAATGGAAGGAAGGCGATACTTTGCGGCGAGCGCGGCGATCGCATGGGCGTTGAAGGAGATGCGCGTGTGATCGGACGCCACAAAGCCGCCGACTTGCGCATCGGCCCAAGCTGAAAATGCACGCTCGAACTCGGTCGGTCCGCTCACATCGATTGGTCGCAAGTCCACCTGCAATGCCTTGGCGGTAGCGCCCATGGCTTCCAGGACACTCTTTGTTGACGGATTGTCTCGAACTAAGAGAACGCCTGCTCCGGACATCGACGGCACAATTTCCTTAAGCAGCTGCAGCCGCTTTGCCATCAGCTCCGGATAGAAGAAGGTCAGTCCCGTGATATTGCCGCCCGGATGCGCGAGGCTGGACACGACACCCATGGCGACAACATCGGCGGCCGCCGCGAAAACAATCGGAATTGTCGCGGTCGCACGTTTTGCCGCGAAGACTCCGGTTGCGTAGGTCACGATGACGTCGAGGTTCAAGCCGGCCAGTTCGCTCGCCAGACCGGGAATCTGGTTCTCGCCGCCTTCGGCATAGCGAAATTCGATGTGGAGGTTCTTGCCTTCGACGTAGCCAAGCTCATGAAGTCCCGCTCGGAACGCTTCGTCATAAGCCCTCGCTCGCGAGGGAGAGCCGATACCGAGGTATCCGATCCGGGCAAGTCGGTCGGGCGGCTGCGCGCGGGCGGCAAGCGGCCACTTGAACGGTGCGGTGGCTGCGCCACCCATGAACGCGACGAAGTCGCGCCGCCTCATTCGATCACCTCGTCGGCGGCGAAGATCAGCTTATCCGGAACGGTGAGGCCGAGCGCCTTGGCGGTCTTGAGATTGATCGCGATCTCGAACTTCGTGGGCTGCTGAACCGGCAATATCTGCCGGGTTTGCCGCCGCGAAAAATTTTATCCACGAAGGTCGCCCGTCCGCCGGAAACCGACCAGGACGATCGGGCCGTAGGCCATGAAGCCGGCCGGCCTGGACAAGCGGCAACTCCGGAAAGATCGCCGGCAGGCGGGCCGTTCGCCGTGAACGCCACGAGGCGCGGAGTTTGGCCGAAGAACATCGAGTCCGCATTGACGAGCAAAGCTCTGAGCGCGCGTTCGCGGTGATTGCGACAAAAGCGCTGTCGAACTCCTCCGACGCCGTCGCCTCCACGACGTGAGGCTCGATATTCAGCGACTGCGCCGCGGTTTGTAGGTTGCTTGAGCAACAGCGCATGGCATGGGTTTGACGGATTTAACAAAACCGCCACGCGCGCAAGGCTGGGAATCACTTCGGTCAGCAGTTGCAGCCGCTTGCCTGCCAGCTCGGGCGCCTGAAGACTGTTCCCGGTGATGTTCCCGCCAGGCCGGCTGAGGCTTGCAACGAAACCGCTGGCCAGCGGATCGTTGCACAACGCCATGATGATGGGTACGGTTCGCGTGGCATTTTTCGCCGCCGCGGTGGCCTGCGTGCCGTCGGTCACGATTGCGTCCACTCGCGACTGCACCAATTCCGCGGCGAGCTTCGGCAATACCTCATCTTTGCCATCGGCGAAACGATACTCGAAGGTGATATTCTGGCCCTCGACCAATCCGTAGTCTTTCAATCCTTGCATAACCGCCTCCAGCAAACCCCGCGCTTTGGCCGCTTGCGCGCTGGTGGCAAAGAGGAGGCCGAGGCGGCGCATCGCTTCCGCGCGCGCGGCAAGCGGCCAGGTGGCCGCCGCGCCGATGGCCAGACTTATGAATTTCCGCCGATGCATGCTTGGCTCCAAAGGCGTTCGGTCAATGCCGATCGCCGCCGGAAAATACACTTTGTGGAAGGGCCCGGCCACGGCGGGCCTTCAAAGCATGCGAAGTTTTCCGACCCCTACCGATCTCAGGGCGGGGCCTCCGCGTGCGGAAAAGCTTAACCTTGGGGGCTCAAAATAGCGGGGCCGGCGTTGGGCGGACGCAGCCCAGGTGGGGCCGAGATCAGCGCCGCTTGCGCAGCCGGCGGCCTTCGAGCACGACGATTTGGCGGCGAGCGCTGTCGTCAGGGGCCTTCTTCGGCACCTTCTCGGCAATACCGAGGAGCCGCTCGCGGCGGTCCATTTCCTTCCAGATATCCTCCGGGCGGATGCCGCTGGCGATCCACAGGATCACCATGTTGTAAATGAGATCGGCGCTTTCCTTGACCACGGCATCGCGATCGCCATTCATGGCGTCGATAACGACCTCGATGGCCTCCTCGGCAAGCTTTTTGGCCATCTTGCTGCGGCCGGAGCGCAACAGCCGCGCCGTCCGCGAGGTCGATGGATCGTCGTGCCGGCACAGGAGCGCGGCATGGTAAAGCCGGGTGATCGAATCAGGCATTGCCCACCAAGATAGCGCGATAACGTCGCAATTGTGTTAAAGTTATCGGTGGCGGGTCGGGCAGGCGGCTTATTTTGTTCATCTTGCGAAGAAGCGCGGCATTTGCCGACCATGGCGGGCATGTCGAGCGGCCTTCCGCAGGACTTTCAGATGGGCACTTTCAAAGGGTCAGGTAGCCGCGATCGCCATACGGGAAACCCATAAGCTCAGTGGTCCCGTGGTCGTCGTGCATAAAATAGGCCCGGATTTCGGCGATTTTTCCTTGGCGCAAGACGTACCATTCGCTGCCGCGTAACATGAGGCGGTTCTGCGTTCCTCGCGGAGTCCAGATGCAGCTCCATTCACTGACGACTTCGTTGCCCTGCGCGATGGCGTGGTCGACCGACCAGATCGGGTCGAGCACCAGCTTGTACTTGCGCCAATACCGGGCGAGATGCTCGGCGCCCCGGATCGGTGGAAAACGCGCCGGCAGGAAATAATGAACGACGTCCGGTGTGAGCGTGGCCAGGAGATCGGACAGCTCGCCGGTGTTGCAGCCGTCGAAGTATTTGCGGACTACCTCGATGTTCCTTGCTTCGTTCGTGGTCGGGTTCGGCTGCGCCGCCTCGGCGTTTGTTAGTTCGGCCACACTCATGTTCGCCTCCCTTGCAACCACGGCGAAAGCCCCGGGAGTTTGGCGCGCACTTATTTCAATGGCAAGGCCGGTGGCCGGATGTGAACTCACTCATCCTGCGCCAAAAGCCCGGCATTGCCGCCCGCGGCCGCGGTGTTGACGGTGACGACCTGTTCGGTCGCGAAGCGGCGGAGGTAGTTTGGCCCGCCGGCCTTGGGGCCGGTCCCGGACAGATGCGTTCCGCCAAAGGGCTGAGTGCCGACCACGGCGCCGATCATGCTGCGATTGACGTAGACATTGCCGTGCGGAAGCCGCGCCACGATGCGCTCGATGGTCAGATCGATGCGCGAATGGATGCCGAGCGTCAGCGCCGTGCCGTTATCCGCGATGTCATCGAGGAGCGCATCAAGCTCTTCCGCGCGCCAGCGCACGACGTGAAGCACGGGCCCGAAGACCTCTTCTTTTAGCTCGCGCGCGCGATCGAGCTCGATGATCGCCGGCGCCACATACGTCCCGCTGCGCGGGAGCGCCTGGTCGCTATCCCAGCGGTAGCGGACGCAATCCGCACTTTCCATGTCGGCGATCCAGCGTTCGAGTTTTTGCTTAGCTTCGGCGTCGATCACCGGCCCCACATGGGTTGCCACGTCGCGCGGATCGCCGACTTTCAGTTCGCGCACCGCGCCGATCAGCATGGCGAGCATCCAGTCGGCGATGTCCTCCTGCAGGCAAAGAAGCCGCAGCGCCGAGCAACGCTGGCCGGCGGAGCGGAAGGCGGAGGTGATCACGTCGTCGATCACCTGTTCCGGCAGCGCGGTCGCGTCGACGATCATGGCATTGATGCCGCCGGTCTCGGCGATCAGCGGCACGATCGGCCCGCTCTTTTCAGCGAGCGCGCGGTTTATGGTCCGGCCGACTTCCGTGGAACCGGTGAAGGCGACGCCGGCAGCGTTGTCATCGGCAATGAGGAGGGCGCCGACTTGGCCATCGCCGGGCACGAGATGTAGCGCGGTTGGCGGTACGCCAGCCTCGTGCAGCAGCGCAATAGCGCGCGCGGCGATCAGCGGCGTCTGCTCCGCCGGCTTGGCGACGACGGCGTTGCCGGCGACCAGTGCGGCACTTACCTGGCCGAGAAAGATCGCCAGCGGAAAGTTCCACGGGCTGATGCAAACAAAGACGCCGCGTCCCCGGTAGCGCAGCAGATTGCTTTCGCCGGTCGGCCCCGGCATCGCTTGCGGCTCAAGGCTAATGCGCGCTTGCGCGGCATAATAGCGGCAATAGTCGACCGCCTCGCGCACTTCCGAGAGCGCGTCGTCGAGCGTCTTGCCGCCTTCGTCCTGCAGCAGGGCGAGTAATCCGCCGCGGTCTTTCTCGATCAGGTCGGCGGCACGATCGAGCGTGTGTGCGCGCGCGTCGCAAGGCGTCGCCGCCCAGGACGGAAAGCCGCCGGCGGCCGCCGCCATCGCCGCGCGCGCGATCGCGGCGTCGCCTTCGCGCACGACGCCGATATTGCGGCCGTCGATCGGCGACAGCACCGCCCGCTCGATGCCGGGTAGTGCGATGCCGTCGATGAGCGGCGCCGCTTCGGCCGAGGCCTGTGTGCCGGCGCGAGCTTCGTCCAGGAGCGCGTCGAGGCTCGCACGCTCGCCGAACTCGATGCCGGCGGAGTTACGCCGTTCCGGCTGATAGAGATCGCGCGGCAGCGGAATTTTTTGATTACGCGCGTCGCGCGGGCCGGCAATGCGGCTTTGCGGACGGCGCAGAATCTCGTCGATCGGTACGTTGGGGTCGGCAGCGGCGGAGACGAAGGAGGAATTGGCGCCGTTCTCCAGGAGCCGCCGCACCAGATAAGCGAGCAGATCGCGATGGCCGCCGACCGGCGCATAGACTCGGCACACGGCATCGGGCAATTCCGCGAGAAGCGCCGCATAAAGCGCTTCGCCCATGCCATGCAGGCGCTGGAACTCGTATCCCTCGACGCCGCCGGCGTTCTCGATCACGCTGGCGACGGTAAGCGCGTTGTGGGTGGCAAATTGCGGAAACACGCGCTCGCGCGCGGCGAGGAGCTTTTTTACGCAGGCGGTGTAGCAAAGATCGGTCATCGCCTTGCGCGTGAACACCGGATAGTCGGCCAGCCCGCGTTCTTGCGCGCGCTTGATCTCGGTATCCCAATAGGCGCCCTTGACCAGGCGGACGGTCAGCCGGCCGCCGCATGCGGCGGCCGCCTCCTCGATCCAGCCGATTAGCGCCAAAGCACGTTTTTGATACGCTTGTACCGCAAGCCCGAATCCGTCCCAGCCGCGCAGCGATGGATCAGCGAGTACGGCGCCGATGACTTCGACCGACAGTTCCAGCCGGTCTGCTTCCTCCGCATCGACTGTGAATTGCAGCTCATGCGATTTGGCAAGACGCGCGAGCTCGAGCAGGCTGGGCACGAGTTCCGCCAGTACCCGCTCACACGAGATCGCTTCGAAGCGCGGATGCAGTGCCGAAAGCTTGACCGAAATTCCGGGACGCGCCGGCAGGAGCGCATTGCCGGCGCTCGATCCGATGGCTTTGATCGCAACCGCGTAGGCATCAAAATATTTGGCGGCATCGGCCGCGGTGCGGGCGCCCTCGCCGAGCATATCGAACGAATAGCGAAATTCGCCGTGACCCCGGGCGCGGGCGAGCGCTTCTTCGATGGTCTGGCCAAGCACGAAGTGCGAGCCGATCAGCCGCATGGCCTGACGGGTCGCGGTGCGCAACGTCGGCAGTCCCAGCCGCCGCGCGATGGTGTCAAGGATCGTCTCCGGCGTCTCGCCCGGGTGGATGATGCGGGTGGCGATGCCCAGCGTCCAGGCCGAGGCCGAAACCAGCAGTGCGGTGGATTTAACCTCGCCGTCGAGCCAGCGGCCGGCGGCAAGCTTGTCCTCGATCAGGCGGTCCGCGGTGGTCGCATCGGGCACGCGCAGGAGCGCCTCGGCGAGCACCATGAGCGCAAGCCCCTCCTTGGTCGATAAGGAGTAGGCGTGCAGGAAATCCTCGATGCCACCGAGCCCGCCGGCGCGGGCGCGGATCGCCTCGACCCATCGGCGTGCGCGTGCGTCGATGCGGCGCTCGGCGGCGGCATCGCGGGTTGCGCCGGCGAGAAAACCGGCCGCCAAGTCCTCGTCCGGTGGTGCGAACGGGGCCCGGAAGGTCGGCACGGTTAATGCACGCCTGTTCATCGCCGGCTCAGCCTTGATGGCGGATAAGATCGCGGCAACGCATGGCACTGCAGCTTTCTCTTGCGCATCGCCGCGGCATGTTCTTTATCGGGCCGCAACGGAGGAGCTGGGGCGCCGGGCATTAAAGTCACGGAACTAGACAAGGAACCGGGCATGGCCATCCTCGACCTCACGCGGCTAACCCGGTCCGCGGCTTTGGCATGGTTTGTTGCGCTCGCTTCTCTGGCGTCGCCGATCGCGGCCCACGCCGAAACCGCAATCCATTTTACGCTCGATCGCAAAATCGATGGACCTGCGGCGCCCTTCTTCCTTGCCATCGACAAGGGTTACTTCAAGGCCGAAGGGCTCGGCGTGACCATCGACGCCGCGACTGGCGGCCCACGCGAAGCCCTCGACCGGCTCGCGGCGGGGACCTACGACATGGGCGTCTCCGATATCAACCTGCTGATCAAGCAGCGCGATGCCGCCAACACGCCGATCAAGGCCGTGTTCATCGTGTTTGACAAGCCCCCTTACGCCATCGTCGCGCGCAAAAGCCGCGGGATCGCCGCGCCGCGGGATCTGGAGGGCAAGACACTCGGCGCACCGTCCTCGGATATGAGCTTTGCCCAGTGGCCGATCTTCGCGCATGTAAACGGCATCGATGCCAAGAAAGTCGTTATCGAAGACGTCGGCCTAGCGGTGCGCGAACCGATGCTGGCCGCGGGCGAAGTGGACGCCATCACCGGCGATGCTTTCACCGCCGATGTCGATCTCAAGGAGGGCGGTGTGCCGGCTGCCGACCTCGTTGTGCTCCAGATGGCCGACTACGGGGTCGAGCTTTACGGCGATGCCATCATGGTAGCGTCGAGCTTCGCCGAGGCGAAACCCGATGCCGTCCGCGCGTTCCTGCGCGCTTATGTGAAAGCTCTGAAGGAGACCGTGCGCGATCGGGCCGCCGCCATTGAGGCGGTGCTCCGTCGAGAAGACACCGCCAACAAGAACGCGGAACTCGACCGCCTGCACATGGCGGTCCACGACAACATCGTCACGCCGGGGGTGAAAATCAACGGCTATGGCGCCGTCGATGCCGAACGCTTCGTCGCGGCGCTCGACCAGATCGCGCTGACTTATCGCTTCAAGGCGAAAGACAAGGCCGCGGGCGCGTTCGATCCGTCATTCCTGCCGCCGACGGCCGAGCGCAGCGTCAGCGACACCGCTTCGCGGTGACGGCCCGAGCTACGACTATCCTGCATAAGCCCGCTGCAGCGTTTCCACATCGAATTTCTTCATTTTCAGAAACGCATTCATGACGCGCTCTGTTTTTGAGCTGTCGGCATCGGTCATCATCTGCGGCAAGACCGACGGCACCACCTGCCACGAGACGCCGTATTTGTCCTTCAGCCAGCCGCAGGGCCCTTCTTGCCCGTCCTGCGACAGTCGGCTCCAGAAATGATCGATTTCATCCTGGCTCTCGCACACAATCTGAAACGAGATTGCCTCGTTGAATTTGACATGCGGGCCGCCATTGAGCGCAATGAATGTCTGCCCGTCGATCTCGAACTCGACGGTCATGACCGAGCCGGCCTCTTTCCCGTGCACGTCGCGGCCGGCCTTTCCATAGCGGGCGATCCGTTTGATTCGGGAGTTCTCGAATACGGAAATGTAGAGCTTGGCCGCCGCTTCGGCCTGGCTATCGAACCAAAGAAAAGGAGTGATCCTCTGTTTGATAGCCGCCATGTTTGTTGTTTCCTTTAGACCGCGTCGGACTGCAGGCGCGGTTCACGCTTTCGCCAGATAGGCGGCGAGCCGGTCGAGCGTGCCGGTCCAGGTGGCTTTCATGCCGACGTGAGCGACGTCGAAGGTTTTCTGCTCTATCTCCGTCGCATCGTGGGGGGCCCAGCGGACGCCGAAGTTGGTCTTGCCGCCTGGCTCCTCGCCGAGCGTAATGGTGATCAGCGTCTCCATCGGCCAGGTAGGAACGATAGGGTGCTTGGCGACGCCGCCGGCCTCGTTGGAGAACGAGTTGACGAAGACGATTCGCTCCGGGGCGACAATCTCGCGATAAGTGAACTTGCCCCACATCTTGTAACCCTCGGCCGACCGCATGCCGCAATGAAACACGCCGCCCGGCCGCAGATCGACGCTGATGGCGATCATGGTGAAGCCGGTCGGGCTCCACCATTCCCGCACGTGCTCCGGCTCCGTCAGTACCTGCCAGACGCGCTCGCGCGGCGCGTCGAGGACGCGGGAAATGACGAAGTCCTGGCCGCTTGGTTCTGCACCCATCACTCCCGCCCCTCGACATTGATGACGACGGGCTTCAGTGTGCCACAAGGATCATCCAGCCGACACCGAATTTATCGGCGACCATGCCGAACCGCTGTGAGAAGAACGTCTTGCCCAGCGGCATCTGCACCTGGCCGCCGTCGGCGAGCCCGGCGAAGATCCTGTCGGCGTCGGCTTCGCTGTTGGCCGTAATCGACAGGGCGATGCCGGTAAAGTTCGGCTTGCCGGAGTTGCGTCCGTCGGACGCCATCACCGTGGTGTCACCGATGTCGAACTGCGAATGCATCACCTTGTCGGCGTTTGCCGGCGTGCACATGCTCTTGTCGGGGCTGTCCTTCCAGCGCATCAGCATCCCGACCTTGGCGCCGATCGCCTTTTTGTAGAATTCCAGCGCTTCATCGCAGCGGCCGTCGAAGTTGAGATAGGGTTGGACGTGCATGCAACTCTCCTTTCTTTTGTCGGGGACAATCGGTCTTGACAATAAGAGTTGATATCAACATAATTGCGCATGTCAACCCGCGACGAAGCCTCCGGCGAAGTCTCTTATGCCTTCACCCATCATGTCCGCGACAATTGCCTGTGTCTGCACGTGCAGCGCGCGGCGCGGGCGCTGGCACGGCGTTTCGACGACGCGCTGCGTCCAGTGGGGTTGACCCAGGGCCAATTCTCACTGTTGAACGCGCTGAACCGAGCCGGCGCCGCCGACTATGGGCGACGTGGCGGCCTTGCTCGCGCTCGATCGCACGACGCTGACCGCCAACCTCAAGCCGCTTGAGCGCCGCGGCCTGGTCAAGGTGAAGGTCGACCGCGAAGACAAACGCAGCCGCCGGCTGACGCTCACGCCCGCGGGCCGCGCTCGGCTTGCCGCCGCGGCGCCGATCTGGAAACGCGCGCACGCACAAACGGAGCGCCTCCTCAAGAGCTCCAGCGCCGATACCTTGCGTGCCAGTTTGGGCGAGCTGGGCTGACTTTAGCGCAGCCGCTCGAGGACGCTGACGTAATTAGCGACTGCGGCGCCACCCATGTTGAAGATGCCGGCAAGGCGAGCGTCCTTGACCTGCATGTCGCCGGCGGTGCCGGTGAGCTGCATCGAGGCGATCGCGTGCATCGACACGCCGGTGGCGCCGATCGGATGGCCTTTGGCTTTGAGACCGCCGGAGGGGTTGATCGGCAACTTGCCGTCCTTGGCCACGGTGCCTTCGGCGATCACCCGCGCGCCTTGTCCTTCCGGAGCGAGCCCCATGGCTTCGTATTCGATCAGCTCGGCGATGGTGAAGCAGTCGTGCACCTCGGCGAAGGAAAGGTCGGCAATGCCTAACCCCGCTTCGTGCAGCGCGCGCTGCCAGGCCACGGCACAGCCTTCGAACTTGAGAATGTCGCGCCGCGACATCGGCAGGAAATCCTGCACGTGCTCGGCGGCGCGGAACACGATCGCCTTTTTAAGTTTCAGCGCGGTCTCGACGTCGGTGAGCACCAAAGCCGCGGCGCCGTCGGACACGCAGCGAGCAGTCGGTGCGCTTGAGCGGGCCGGCGACGCGCGGATTCTTGTCGCTCTCGGTGCGGCAGAAGTCGTAGCCGAGGTCCTTGCGGATCTGCGCGTAAGGATTGCCGACGCCGTTCTTGTGGTTCTTGGCGGCGATGCGCGCCAGCGCGTCCGATTGGTCGCCCCAGCGCTGGAAATAAAGGCTGGCGATCTTGCCGAAAATGCCGGCGAAGCCGCCGTCGATGTCGGCTTCCTCGCGCACGTAGGAGGCCTTGAGCAGATTGTGGCCAACTTCGGCTGCAGGCGTCGTCGTCATCTGCTCGACGCCGACCACGAGGACGATGCGCGCCGACTTGGCGGCGATCGCCTTGAGCCCCTGATGCACGGCGGCGGAACCGGTCGCGCAGGCATTCTCCACGCGGGTGGCGCGCTTGAAGCGCAGATCGGGCGAGGCCTGCAGCACCAGCGAAGCCGTGAAATCCTGCGCCGAGAAGCCGGCATTGAAATGGCCGAGCACGATTTCGTCGACGTCGTGTGCGGCAATGCCGGCGTCGGCGAGCGCCTCCGTCGCCACTTTTACGATGAGGCTCTCGACCGTTTCGCCGGTCAGCTTGCCGAAGGGCGTATGCGCCCATCCCACGATGCAGGCGGTCATGTTCGCTCCATTGCCGAAATTTGGTCGCTTTTCATTTGCTAGAGCATGATCCGGAAAAGTGGAAGCTGGTTTTCCGAAAAGATCATGCTCCACCAAAAGTTAGAGCGCCAATCGATTCAATCTGGAGCGATTGCGCTCCAAGGCGCTGTGGCGCAACCACTCGGGCCTTGATGATAACGGGATTCACCTTTGCGTTCGAGCGTTGCTTAGGGTTAGATAGTTCGCCACCAGAGCTTCGGGAACCTTTCGTGAACCCTGCGCGGCCCCTTTGTCGGTTCCTTGGCGATACCCGAGGCGACGCCCTGGGCCCGACCAACCAAACGGACCGCGACGCGTGAATCAATCGCAGACTTTTCGGGCGCTGACTCTTGCCATCGCGCTGAGTCCTCTGTGTGCGGCGGCCTTGCCGCCGACGACGGCTCATGCCGGCGCATCAATTCTGGTCGAGGCCGAGTCCGGCAAGGTGCTGCGCGCGGAGAATGCGACCTATCCGTGGTACCCCGCCTCGGTGACCAAACTGATGACCTTGTATGTCACGCTGCAAGCGGTGAAGCAGGGTCGCATCACCCAGGACACGTTGTTCACGGTTTCGCGTAACGCGCTCCTCCAGTCGCCGACCAAAATGGGCTTTGCCGTCGGCACCCAGGTGACGGTCGACAACGCGATCAAGATGATGATGGTGAAGTCGGCCAACGACATGGCCGTCCTGCTCGCCGAAGGCGTCGACGGTTCGATCGAGAGCTTTGCCGAAGACATGACGCAGACGGCGCATCGCCTCGGCATGACGGAATCGAATTTCGTCAATCCCAATGGCCTGCCGGCCGATGGCCAAATCATGTCGGCGCGCGACCTTGCCATCCTGGCGCGGGCGCTGATCCACGATTTCCCCGAATACAATTACTATTGGCACATCCCGGCGATCAAATTCGGCAGACGGGTGGTGGTGAATTACAACAAGCTGCTCGGCCGCTATCCCGGCGCCGACGGCATGAAGACCGGTTTCATCTGCGCCTCCGGCTTCAATCTGGTCGCTACCGCAACCCGCAACGGCAAGCAATTGATCGCGGTGGTGCTCGGCGCGCCGTCCTCTGCGGCGCGCGCGGTGAAGGCAGCGGAACTTCTGGAAAGCGGCTTTCAGCAGAATCCGCTCGAGTGGCTGACGCCCGCGCTTGGATCGGTCAATGCATTGGCGCCGATCAATGCCGATCCGCCCAATCTGCACGACGAGATCTGCGGGCCGCATCGTAAACGCCCAGCCGCGGAGGACGAGGACGAAGAGGTAAACAATGGGAATGGCGCCGGCGTCGACACGCCGTTCTCCACAATCCTCTCAAGCTTGCGCGCGCCGACGCCCAAAGGCGCCGGGCTGCTGTCCGAACTCGGCGCGGTGACACCGGTCGTGGTCTATACCGGGCCGACGCGGACGCAAGCGGAGCTCGCCAACCTCAGCGCCGTCGAGGCGGCTCCGCATCATAAGAGAAAGGCGCCAGCGAAGGGCGCCACCGCCAAAGCAAGCGACGATACGGCCGCCGGCGATAAGGCGACCGATCAGAAAGCAAGGGAAACGAAGGCGCTCGACGGAAAGGCCTCAGAGGGCAAGGCCGCGGATGCGAAGGCTGCAACCGAAAAGACGCCGAAACATTGGACGCCGATGTCCTCGTCCACGCTCGCCGCCAGCCCGCCTCCCGGACTGGAAACGAAGTCAACGACTGACAAGCCGAAAAAGCCGAAAAAGGCAGAGCCGGCGCCCAAGCCCGCGCCGGCGGTCGCGCAGTGAAGCCCGGCTAATTCGCCATCCGCAGCGGCGCGTCAGTCACGTCCTGCAGCGCCTCGAAGGTCAGCCCCGGCGCCATGTCGCGGACGACGAAGCCGTCGGCGGTAATGTCGAGCACGGCGCGATCGGTATAGACGCGCTTCGCCGCGCCGACGGCGGTGAGCGGATAGGTGCAACGGCGCATTAGTTTGCTCTCGCCGCCCTTGGTCGCGTGTTCCATCAAGAGCCAGACGCTCTTGGCGCCGACGGCAAGGTCCATGGCGCCGCCGACGGAGGGCATGTCGGTGTCGGACTTCGACCAGTTGGCGAAATCGCCGTTTTCGGCGACTTGAAAGGCCCCGAGCACGCAGAGATCGAGATGCCCGCCGCGGATCATGGCGAAACTGTCGGCGTGGTGAACGTAAGAGCCGCCCGGCACCAGCGTGACATACTTCTTGCTGGCGTTGATCAGCCAGCGATTGATCTTGTCCGGCTCGGGCTCCGCGCCCATGCCGAGGATGCCGTTCTCCGACTGGATGACGACTTCGCGGTCCGCCGGCACGTAGTTCGCCACCAGTACCGGAATGCCAATGCCGAGATTGACGTAAAAACCCTCGGGGATGTCGCGGGCGGCGCGCGCAGCGATCTCCTCCCGCGTCCAGGGCTTGCAATCGCCAGGCTTCACCTAAAGCCTCCTCAGGTCACGACCGGTTCGCCATAGGGCACGTGCACCACGCGGTTGACGTAAATCCCCGGCGTTCCGATCTTTTCCGGGTCAAGCGCGCCGAGGTCGACAATGTGCTGCGCTTGGGCGATGGTCAACTTCGCCGCCGTCGCCATCACCGGATTGAAATTCCGCGCCGACGAGCGGTAGGTCAGGTTGCCCCAGCGATCCGCCTCCCAGGCTTCGATCAGCGCCACATCGCCGAAGAACGCCTCTTCCAGCACGTATTGCCGGCCGGCAAATTCCCTCACCTCTTTGCCTTCCGCAAGCTTCGTCCCCACCGAGGTCGGCGTGTAGAACGCCGGGATACCGGCGCCCGCGGCGCGCATGCGCTCCGCCATGGTGCCCTGCGGCATGACTTCGAGCTCAATGCGGCCTTCGCGGTAAAGCTTCTCGAACACCACTGGATCCGAGGTGCGCGGATACGAACAGATGATCTTGCGCACGCGGCCGACTTCCATCAGCCGCGCCAGGCCAGTATGGCCGACGCCGGCGTTATTGGCGACCACGGTCAGGTCCTTGGCGCCCTGCTCGATCAGGCCGTCGATCAGCGCGTTGGGCTGACCGATGCTGCCGAAGCCGCCGATCAGCACGACGCTACCGTCGCGGATCCCAGCCATCGCCTCGGCCATGGTTTGCACGATTTTGTTGATCATTGTTGGAACGAAGCCAGCCGGCGGGCGCAGGCCCTGCCGAAACGACCGAACTGCATCAGGCCAGCTCCTTGCATTACTTTATTAATCTATCCAGAAGGCCGGCCGTTTGAAACCGTCCGCCGATCCTCAATCTTTAGTTTACCGCTTGCCACCATGATGCGACGGCGGGTCGCGGAGCGGCCCACCCGCCCACGATCGATTACCCGAATGGCCGCGGATCATACCAGCGATGCCTGACGAACTCGCATTTATCCGGGAAGTGGACAGCGCCATCGCGAGCGCGTCGGCCGACCGGCGCAGCGCGATGTTGCGCAAGGTTACCGATTTATTTGTCAAAGGGTCGGACGAATTCACCGGCGAAGACCTTTCGATATTCGACGATGTCATTCTTCGGCTTGCAGCCGAGATCGAGCAATCCGCGCGGGAACTGCTCGCCAAGCGCCTTGCGCCGATTCGAAATTCGCCGCCCAAGATTATTCGCGCACTGGCATTCGATGAGGCCATCGAGGTGGCCGGCCCGGTCCTGGCGCAAACTTCGCGGCTCGACGATAAGACCCTGGTCGAAATTGCGCGGACGAAAGGCCAGGGTCATATGCTCGCGATCTCGCAACGCGGATCGCTGAGCGAAGCGGTCACCGACGTATTGGTCGAACTGGGAGATCGGGAGGTCGTGCTCAGTACCGTCGACAACTTCGGTGCAAGCATTTCCGACCGCGGATTTTCCGCACTTGTCCGCCGGTCGGAAGGCGACGATTTGCTCGCCGAATTTGTCGGCTCGCGACCGGAAATTCCCTCGCCTTTGCTGGTCGCGCTCGTTGCGAAAGCATCGCAAGCCGTTCGCGCCAAGCTGGAGGCTTCGCACCCGCGGGCAAAGGCGGAGGTCCGTCGGGCCGTTGCGGAGGCCGCGCGGCATGTCGAAGCGCGCGCGCTTTCGAAGTCTTTCGACTACACCGCAGCCCTCAAATCGATCGAGAACCTGCAAAAGGCTGGCCGACTTGACGAAGCCGCGCTGTCCACTCTCGCGAAGAGCGGCGCCTACGGCGAGGTCATTTGTCGCTTTGGCGGTGATGTGCCGATCTGTCGCTCCAGTTCGTCGAGCGGGCGATGACACGGGACCGATCGGAAACGCTGGTGGTCATCACCAAGGCGATTGGCTTGTCGTGGTCTACCGTCAACGAAATCATGGTGCTGCGCGCCAAAAAAGGCTTTCTGGCGCACAACGAGATCGGTCAGCGTCTGGCGCGCTTCGATCGTTTGCAATCCGGTACCGCAAAAGAAATGTCTTCGGCCGCTCCGAGCTCGCGCGCAGGCAAATTCATGCTGCCGACGTGATTAGACCGGCTTGAACATCGGCACCGGCGGGCCGTTCTCGGTTCGCTTGAAATACGACCAGGACCGGCTGGCCGATGCGCAGCGCGTCGAAATCGCAATCGACGATATTGGTCAGCATGGTCAGGCCCTTCGGCGAGCGTCACATGGGCGATGACGTAGGGCTCCTTGGCCCGGCGCATGACGCTGAAGGTGTAGATCGTGCCATTTGCCGGACGCGTCGCGCCATTCGATCTTGTCGCTCGAGCAGAACGGGCAGATGGCGCGCGGATACCAATGCGCCTTGCCGCAAGCGGCGCAGACCGGGATCATGAACCGGCCTTCGCGCGCCGCGTCCCAGAAGGCCTGCGTTTCGGCGGTGACGACCGGCGAGGTAATCTTGCGGCGTCATCGCTTTACTCCCGTTCCATGATCAGCGTGGCGCTGCCATGGCGCGTGGCGAGCTGAAAGCCGGTGCCCTGCGCCAGCGCCAGATCGCAGTTCTTGACCTGCACCGCCGGATGCGCCTCGCCGCGCAGCTGCCGCACCGCTTCGATCACCTTGGTCATGCTGCCGCGATTGGCCGGATGATTGTTGCATAGCCCGCCGCCGTCGGTGTTGAACGGCAGCTTGCCGACGCCGGAAATCAGATTGCCGTCGGCGACGAATTTTCCGCCGGCGCCCTTGGCGCAGAAGCCGAGGTCTTCGATCTGCATGACGACGGTGATGGTGAAGCTGTCGTAGATCGAGGCGTATTTGATGTCGGCAGGCGTGACGCCGGCTTCGGCGAACGCGATCGGCCCGGAACGCGCGGCGCCGGAGGTGGTGAGATCGAAGCGTGCCGCCGGCGAGATGCTTCACCGCTTCGCCGGCGCCGATGATTTTGACCAGCGGCCGGTTGAGCTTTTTGGCGATCTCCGGCCGCACCAGCACAAGCGCGCCGCCGCCGTCGCTGATGACGCAGCAATCGAGCCGGTGCAGCGGATCGGCGATCAGCGGCGAGCTCACGACGTCCTCGACGGTCACGACCTCGGGCAGCATGGCGTGCGGATTGTGTTGCGCGTGGTGCGAAGCCGCGACCTTGACCCAGGCAAGCTGCTCGCTGGTGGTGCCGTATTGGTGCATGTGCCGCATCGCGCACATGGCGTAGCCGTTCGCCGTGGTGATGGCGTAAGGCGCCTCCCATCCGGCCTCGGGCTGGTCGGCGGGTCGGGCCCGCGGCGCCGTGCCGGTCGCCATGCCTTCGCTGCGCGGCCGCCCCGCGAGCGTGATCAGCGCGACGTCGCATTTGCCGGCAGCGATCGCCTCGGCCGCATGCGAGGCGAGCGTGATGTAGGAGGTGCCGCCAAGCTCGGTGGATTCGGCATGGCGAAGCTTCAAGTTCATGTATTCCGCCATGGAGGCGGGGCCGGGGCCCGGCGCATCGCCGGAGCAGAAATAGCCGTCGACGTCGTCGCGGGTGAGCCCGGCATCGGCCAGCGCGCCCAGCGCCACCTCGGCGTGGAGCTGCGCCACGGTCTTGTCCGGCGCATGCCGCGTCGGATGCTCGAACGCGCCGGCGATATACGCCTTGCCCTTGATGCTCATGCCTGGATTCCCCGCCTGAGGGTCGCAACATATCGGCCTTCGGCGCGGCCTCCAACATCGGCGCGTGCAAGGCTGCGGGCTATCGGACGGCATGGTTCTCGCGCTAGAACGAGACCAGGCTTTCGACATGAAACACGCGCGCGAAGTCAGAGCTGCCGGCCATTGGGACGCCGCCAACGCGGTCGATTCCGTGACGCTCGACGCGCATGAGCGCCATCGCCGCCGCGTCGTTCTGAGCGGCGAGCGCGGCACGAAATTTCTTCTCGACCTGCCGCAAGCAACGGCGCTGCGCGACGGCGACGGTCTCGTGCTCGACGATGGCGCCATCGTGCGTATTGTCGGCCGGCCGGAGCCGCTCGTCGAAATCGCCGCAGCCAACGCCCACGAGCTGGCGCGGCTCGCCTGGCACATCGGCAACCGGCACATCGACGTACAGATTGTCGGCGACCGCCTGCGCATCCGGCGCGATCATGTCATCGAGGACATGCTGCGCGGGCTCGGCGCGCGGCTGTCGCCGATCGAAGCGCCGTTCGATCCCGAGCGTGGCGCCTATGAGCACCAGCATGGCCTCACGGCCACAGCCATCACCATGACCACGACGTGACCATGGCTAAGCCGCTGCTCCGCTCATCCCCGCGAAAGCGGGGACCCAGGAAAGCGACCAAAGCGGCTGAAGGTCTGGATTCACGCTCGCGCGGGAACGAGCGAACAGAGTTCGCCGCCCTCTATCGCTTGATGGCCTGGTTGTCGCCCGCCTATCCGGTCGGCGCCTTTTCCTATTCGAGCGGCATCGAGTGGGCGGTCGAGGCTGGCGACATCAAGGACGCCGAGACGCTGCGGGCATGGCTTGCGGTCATGCTCGGCGAGGGCGGCGGCTTCTGCGATGCGGTATTTTTTGTTCACGCTCATCGTGCCATTGCGGAAAAAGATGATGCGGCGTTGTGCGCCGTCGCCGAGCTTGCCGCCGCGTTCGTCCCCTCGAAGGAGCGCTTTCTGGAGACGACGGCGCAGGGCCGCGCCTTCCTGGATGCGACCCGTGCCGCGTGGCCGTGCCCGGCGCTGGAGCGTCTCGACGCTGTCTGGAAGGGACCGGTAGCGTTGCCGGTCGCCGTCGGGGTCGCTTGTGCCGGACACGGCATCGCCCGCGAAGCGGCGCTGCACGCCTTTCTGCACGCGCTTGTCGCCAACTGGATTTCCGCGGGCGTGCGCCTCATTCCCCTTGGCCAGACCGACGGCCAGCGCGTCCTGGTCGCTTTGGAAGAGGCCGTCGCGGCCGCCGCCACGCGGGCGCTTGAGACGCCGCTTGATGAAGTCGGCAACTGTGCGCTGCGCGCCGATCTGGCAAGCATGCGCCACGAGACCCAATATACACGATTGTTTCGCTCCTGATGGCGAGCCACGCAAGACGGCCCGGCGTTGCGGACAAAAGGCCGCATAGCTGCATCACTTTGCCGACATTATGGACGGTAAGGCTCAGCCGAGGTCGATTCACCTGACAGCGGCGCAAGGTAAAAAACGAGTGAACGATGGAGCGTCGGCACTGGCGAAACGTGAAGGTCATCGTGCCGTGTATCGCCGTGCTCGGCATGATGTGCGGCACCGTCGCGTATTCGCCGACGCTCTACCGGATGTTCTGCGCGGCGACCGGCTACGGTGGTACGACGCAAAGGGTGCTCAACGATTCGGCAACGATCTCGCAGCAGACCGTGACGGTTGCGTTCGACTCCAGCGTCGCGCCGGGTCTGCCCTGGCGTTTTGAACCGGTGCAGCGGGCGGTGACCGTACACCTCGGCGAGCAGCAACTCGTGTTCTTTACCGCCGAGAACATCGGCAACGCGCCGATGGTCGCCCACGCGACGTTCAACGTCACGCCGCAAACGAGCGGCATCTATTTCAATAAGATCCAATGCTTTTGTTTCAACGAGGAGCGCCTCGACGCGCATGAGAAGGTCAAGATGCCGGTCGTGTTCTATGTCGATCCGGCTTTTGGCAAAGACCCGGAAATGCGCGGCGTGTCCACCATCACGCTCGGCTATACGCTGTTCCGTTCGGTCAACCCCGACAAGGCAAAGGACCTGTCGCGCTTTCTCGTGGACGCCGCACCGGATGCGGAGCACGGCCGCGCGCTCTTCGCCGAGCGGTGCACGGCCTGTCACGCGCTCGACAGCAACAAGATCGGTCCGATGCTTGGCGGCGTGGTCGGCCGCCGGGCCGGCGCCGCCGCCGGCTACAATTATTCCGTGGCGCTCAAGAATGCCGGCCTGGTCTGGTCGGCGGACAATCTCGTGCGGTGGCTTGCCGATCCGCGAGCGTTCATTGCCGGCGTCAAAATGCCGATCCGCGTTCTTGACGAACCCTCGCGCAAAGACATCGTTGCCTACCTGCAGAAGGAGAGCCGGACGCACACGGATCGAGGCTCAGGTTCTTGATGCCGAACTGCGGTTCAGCGTACTCCCCAAGCGCTTCCTTAGTCTGTTAAGCTTACAGCCTGAAATGGGAGCCTCGGACATGCGCTCGCATCACGGCCCTTTGCGCGTCGGCGTCGGCGGCCCGGTCGGCTCGGGCAAGACCGCGCTGATGGACGCGCTGTGCAAGCGTTTGCGCGACCGGTACGAGATCGCCGCCATCACCAACGACATCTACACCAAGTGGGATGCCGAATATCTGGTGCGCTCCGGCGCGCTCGTGCCCGACCGCATCGCCGGAGTCGAGACCGGCGGCTGCCCACACACCGCAATCCGCGAGGACGCTTCCGCCAACCTCGCCGCAATAGCCGACATGCGGCAAAAATTCCCCGCGCTCGATCTCGTGCTGATCGAATCCGGCGGCGACAATCTGGCCGCGACGTTTTCGCCGGAGCTGGCCGATCTCACCATCTACGTTATCGACGTCGCCGCCGGCGACAAGATTCCGTCGAAAGGCGGCCCGGGCATCACCCGCTCGGATCTGTTGGTGATCAACAAGATCGATCTCGCGCCCTATGTCGGCGCCTCGCTCGAGGTGATGGAGCGCGAGTCGAAGCGCATGCGTGGTGCGCGCCCGTTCGTCTTTACCAATCTGCGCGCTGGCAAGGGCGTTGACGAGATCGCGCGCTTTATTGAGGAAAGGGGCGGGTTGGGAATGGAGTGATCAGCGGCACTGAACGGGGCTGGGGAGGTAGCAGTGGCACGCATTTGTTCGATCTTGCTGATAGGCGTGGCGATTTTATTGGTGTGCTCCCAAACCTACGCGCAAGGACTAAGGTATTCGCTTTCACCGCTCGCTCCATTCCCGTGCAGCGCAGTGAGCTTCGACGGCAACAGCGTTGTGTTCCGCAGAACGATCGTGATCGTTTGCAACGGTAAGGAACAACTAGAGATGCCCGCCGGCAGCATTATGGGCACTAATGCCGTGTGCGACGGGACGACTCTAATTCTCCATCACGATTACGCAGCGAGAAATGGCCTGTTTGATATCTTGCGTAGGTCTTGCGAGCGCCCTCAACGGCGTCGCTGACAACGTAATCATCCTCCCGAGGCGGAGTGGAAGGTAACTACGCCCGCCCCGTATGCTTCCGCGCTGCTTCAAGGTGGCCAAAGCTTTGCACCGGCGCGCACATCAGGAAGCGATAGCCTTCCTTAATGACGCGCTCGACATTACCTTGCTCCACATGCGGGTGGCCGACCACGACATTGTGCTTCTTGCAGGTGTCGACCACGCGCTTCATCCATTCGAGCACGGTCTTGTGCTCGTATTGGCGCGGATAGCCAAGTTCCTGCGACAGGTCGCCTTCGCCGATCAGGATGCAGCCGATCCCCGGCACGTTCTTGAGCATGTCGTCGAGGTTCTCGACGCCGCTTGTATCCTCAATCTGCAGGACGCAAAAAATTTCGCCCTGCGGATTGAGCGGCCAGACGTCGGCTTTCTGGTAATATTCCTGCTGGGTCAGCCCCCAATAGCGCGCCGCGGTCGTAGGACCGTCGCCGCGGATGCCGGCAGGCACGTAATTCGCGGCGCTCCTGAGCCGCGGATAGCGGCAGGCGCCGACCGCGTTGGCGGCTTCCTCGACCGTCGAAATGTGCGGGAAAATGATGCCGTAGCAGCCCATGTCGAGTGCCTGCTTAGCCTGCCACTGCGCCATCTCGACGCCGTTCACCGGCACGCGCGCCATCGGCGTTACGCCCGGCACCACCGACGCCGCCTTGGCGATCTGCGCACGGTTGAGCATGTATTGCAGGCAATCGCGCAGCAGTCGGCCGTCCCACGGCTGATGCTCCATCTCGAATACGCAACCGTCGAATTTCGAAGTGCTCATGGCGACGGCGCTGTTGATCTCGGCGGGCGTGAAACAGGTCAGCGCGTGCTGGCCGGCTTCGAGTGCGCGGATGACGCCGTTGAGCCTTGGAAGTTCAGCCATTCGGTCAAGTCTCCCCTGATGCGGCCGGCATCCTAAACGATCCGCCAGCCGAGAGGCGAGCCCCGGCTTCGTTACAAGGTCATAGGCCGCGTGCTACGTTGGCTTGCCGCGCCGGGCGGGCGGTTTCCAGCAAGAGTGGTACCGGATCGTGAAGGTGCTCATGATCGTGGCGGCGTTGATCGGAGGGCTGTTCGTCATCGCCCTCGTCGTCGCGCTCGTACTCGTCGCCTCGCCGCTGCCGCCAATGCCCCAGCCGAAAGACGTGTTCGATTTTACCTCACTGCGGAACATCCCGACCGAGATCGACCCGCCGAGTCTCCGCCGTTATAAGGCCCGCGATGGCGAGGAGCTGGCCTACCGCTATTACGATTCGACCGCGGATCGCATCCTGATCTTCATTCACGGATCGTCGTACCATGGCGGCGGTTATCACGCCCTGGCTTCCGCCATCAGCCTTGGCGGGGCGGCGAAAGTGGTGCTGCCCAATCTGCGCGGGCACTATCAATCGGGACGGCGGCGCGGCGACGTCGACTATATCGGTCAATTGGAAGACGACCTCGACGACCTGATCCAATTCCTCCGCTCCGAGCATCATGATGGTCCGATCACGCTCGGCGGCCATTCCAGCGGCGGCGGGCTTGCCATCCGCTTTGCCGGCGGCGCGCACGCGCGCAACGTATCGAGCTATTTGCTGCTCAGTCCGATCATTCCGCGGGCTCCGTCTGTCCGCGGTGGCACGGCCGGCGGCTGGGCCAATGTGCATTGGCGGCGCCTCTATGGGCTCCTCGCGCTCAACGCGATCGGTATTCACGGCTTTGACGGACTCCCGCTCATCGAGTTCAACAAGCCGGCGAAGTTCTGGGATGGAACGGAGACGCTGTCCTATTCGTATCGCCTGAACGTTTCCTATCATCCCCGCTCCCGATACCAGAACGATATCCGCGCGCTCGGGCCGACTCTCGTCCTGGTGGGAGCGGACGACGAGGCGAACGATGCAGAGAAACTGCGGGCTGTTTTTGCCGCTGACGCGCCGCAGGCCGAAGTGAAGATATTCCCCGGCATCAGCCACTTCGGCATATTCTCGGATCCGGCCGCGCTTGATGTGGCCGCCGGCTGGCTGCGCGGTCTGCCGCAGAGCGCCGGCCAGTAATGCCGTAGCTGCAGGGCGGTTTGACAATGCCGCCGCGCGCCGTAGCATTTGTCTTCCGCAACCCGCACCACCGACGAGATCATGATCATCGATTGCCACGGCCACTACACCACCGAGCCCAAGGATTTGCACCGCTTCCGCAAGGAACAGACCGCAGCGGCCAACGCCAAGGACAAGGCGGCGATGCCTTCGCGCGCGGCGCTGAAAATGCCCGACGACGAAATCCGTGAGAGCATCGAACAGAACCAGCTCAAGCTGCAGCGCGAGCGCGGCACCGACCTGACGATTTTCTCGCCGCGCGCTTCCGGCATGGGCCATCACGTCGGCGACGAGAGCGTCAGCCTCGAATGGTCGCAGATCTGCAACGATCTGATTGCGCGCGTTGTCTCGCTTTATCCCAACAACTTCATCGGCGTCTGCCAATTGCCGCAATCGCAGGGTGTCCCGCCGCAGCATTCGATCGGCGAACTGGAGCGCTGCATCAAGGAGCTCGGCTTCATCGGCTGCAACCTCAATCCCGATCCTTCCGGTGGTTATTTCAATGCGCCGCCGCTCACCGATAAATGGTGGTACCCGTTCTACGAAAAAATGGTCGAGCTCGACGTGCCGGCCATGATCCACGTGTCCGGCTGCTGCAATCCGGCGATGCATACGACCGGATCATATTATCTCAACGCCGACACCATGGCGTTCATGCAGCTTATCCTTTCCGACCTATTCAAGGATTTTCCCACACTGAAGCTGATCATCCCCCATGGCGGCGGCGCGGTGCCGTTTCATTGGGGCCGCTTCCGTGGCCTGGCGCTGAACAACGGGCGGCCCGAGCTCGTCGACATCATCAAACACAACATTTTTTTCGATACCTGCGTCTATCATCAGCCTGGCATCAATCTGCTCACTGAAGTGGTGCCCGCCGACAACATCCTGTTCGCCTCCGAAATGGTGGGCGCGGTCAAAGGCGTCGACCCGAAGACCGGGTTTTATTTCGACGACACCAGGCGCTACATCGACAACGCGTCCAAGCTCGGCGAGGCCGACCGACACAAGATTTTCGAAGGCAATGCCCGCAAGGTGTTCAGCCGCCTCAAAACCAAGGCGGCGGCGACGGCGGCGGGGTAGGGTGCCGCCGCATTGGCAAAGCCGCGACGAAAGCCAAGAGCGCGCACCAGATCCCAGCTGATCAGGTTCGGTCATCGCGAGATCGAGAACTCTAGGCTTAAGCCAGGGTTTCTGGACCGACCTCTATCATCGGTCGATGACCGTTTACTGGCCGGTATTTTTCGGCAGCGCGGCGCTGATTTTCGTCCTGCTCAACGCCGCTTTTGCTTTTCTTTATTACCTCGGCGATGACCCGATCGCCAATGCCGGCGGCAAGAGTCCGCTCGAGCTGTTTTATTTCTCTATCGAGACGCTGGCGACGGTCGGCTATGGCGACATGCATCCACAGACCAATTACGGCCATCTCATCGCTACGATCGAGATTTTCACCGGCATGTGCTTCCTCGCGGTGATGACCGGGTTGATCTTCGCGCGGTTTTCGCGGCCGCGCGCCCGCTTCGTCTTCGCCAATTATCCGGTTGTCACGCAGTCCGACGGCACAGCGACGCTCATGATCCGCATGGCCAACGCGCGCCACAACACGATCTCCCGGGCCAACGCGCGGCTCTGGATCATTCGCGCCGAGCGCACCGCGGAAGGCGATCAGCTGCGCCGCTTCTATGAGCTGAAGCTCGATCGCCGCGAGCATCCGATGTTCGTGCTGAGCTGGATGCTCTTTCACGTCATCGACAAGGATAGCCCCTTGCATGGATTGACCGCCGCCGATTTCGAGCAAAGCGACACGTTGCTTGTGCTCAATGTCGGCGGCGTCGATGACAGCTCGGCGCAGCAGCTTTATGCGCGGCGCGTGTACTCCTGGCAGGACGTCCGCTGGCGGCACCGCTATCGCGATATCACCAGCGTTTCTCCGCAGGGCCGCTTCATGCTCGACTACACCAAGTTCCACGACGTGGTGGCGGAGGGGGAGTGATTGTCTCGTCATTCCGGGGCGGCCCAAAGGGCCGGGCCCGGAATCCATAATCCCAGCACTCGTGGATATGGATTCCGGGTTCGCCGCTTCGCGCCGCCCCGGAATGACGCGTAAGGTAAGGGCTCGGTATCACCGATGTACCTTCTTGCGGCCGCACCGCGGCTACCCATGTCCCCCGTGAGATCAAAGGCTTACTTATCATTCGCGAGGGGTCAACTCGCCAGGGGTCAACTCGCCATGTCCATTCGACCGGTCAAACGCATCGTCTCATCGAAGCCCACCATCGAGGGCGCCGGCGTGCATCTGCGCCGCGCTTTCGGCTTCGGCGACACCACCGAGTTCGATCCGTTCCTGCTGCTGGACGATTTCCGCAATGACCGGCCGGACGAGTATCGCGCCGGCTTCCCCTGGCATCCGCATCGCGGCATCGAGACCATCACTTACGTGCTGGCGGGCAATGTCGAGCACGGCGACAGCCTGGGCAATCGCGGCAATCTCGGCTCCGGCGACGTGCAATGGATGACGGCCGGCCGCGGCATTCTCCACCAGGAAATGCCGCAGGGCGACCAGCACGGCCGCATGCACGGCTTCCAGCTCTGGGCCAACCTGCCGTCATCGCTGAAGATGACGGCGCCGCGCTACCAGGACATCAAGGCCGGCGAAATTCCCGAAATCGTCGATGACGACGGCACCCGCGTGCGTATTGTGTGCGGCGACTTCTGGGGCAGGCGCGGCCCGGTCGAGGGCGTCGCCGCCGACCCGCGCTATCTCGACGTCTCGGTGCCGCCGGGACAGCGCAAGACCCTGCCGGTCGAGCTCGAGCGCCACGCCTTCGCCTATGTGTTCGAAGGATCGGGCAACTTCCGCGCGGCATCGCAACCGTTTGGCGTGCTGACCGAAAAGACCGACGGCGCCAACGAGATCCTGGTCCGCGAGCAGACCGGAAACCGCTCGCTGGTGCTGTTCGACAGTGGCGATGAGGTCACCGTGCAGGCCGGCGACCAAGGCATCCGTTTTCTGCTCGTTTCCGGAAAGCCGATCGAGGAGCCGGTCGCCTGGTACGGCCCGATCGTGATGAATACGCAGACCGAGTTGCAGCAGGCGTTTACCGAGCTGCGCAGCGGCACCTTTATTCGGTGACGGCGGGACGCCGCATCTACTTTGACTTGTGCGGCATAAGCCTACGCTGCACGGCCGGCGCCGCTTGGCCGACTTCATTGCATCGCCCCCAGCCTGCGTCTTAATAGAGACCACGGACAAGGCAGGGCCTGGGACGAATGGCAACGGATGAAGGCGCGCCGGCGCTTCTTCTCGACAGCGTGGTCAAGACCTATGGCGCCATTCGCGCGGTGGACGGGGTCAGTCTCAAGGCTTCCGCCGGCGAGTTCATCGCGCTCCTCGGTCCTAACGGTGCCGGAAAGACCACGCTGTTCCAGCTTCTCTCCGGACTGTTCGTGCCGGATTCCGGCCGCATCGAGATCATGGGGCATGATATGCTGCGCGATCCGGTGCCGGCGCTGGCGCTGCTCGGCATCGTGTTTCAGCAGCCGACCCTCGACCTCGAGCTTACGGTGACCGGCAACCTCCTGTTCCACGCCGGCCTTCACGGAATTCCGCGCGCCGTCGCGAAGCCGCGTATCGAAAGTGAGCTGGCCCGGCTCGGGCTTGCCGAACGCGCGCACGACAAGGCCGGGCAATTGAGCGGCGGCAATCGCCGCCGCGTCGAGCTCGCCCGCGCGCTGCTGCACGAGCCGCGCGTGCTGCTCATGGACGAGGCGACGGTCGGCCTCGATCCGGCAAGCCGCAGCGAGCTTCTCAAGCTTATCTTGAGCCTGCGCACGGAGCGCTCAGTCGCCGTGCTGTGGGCGACGCATCTATGCGATGAGGTGACGAATGCCGACCGCGTGGTCGTGCTGCATCACGGCAAGGTCCTGGCCGATACCACGCCGAAACAGCTGGTGGCGCAAGCCGGCGCGGCGACAATCGAGCAGGCTTTCTTGGCCATGACCGGGCCGCAGTGATGTAAGGACGGTGCGCTCCTCTTCTCCTTCTCGAAAGCAGCCATGAATCCAAAAATTCTCATTCTCGACGGGCACGCCGAAATCTATCGCGATCGCTTGCGGGCGGAATTCCCGACGCTGCAATTCGTGCTCGCCCACGAATTATCCGAGCTGCCGCAAGACCTCTCCGATATCGACGTGCTGATCTCGTTTGGCATCGAACTAAAAGATGATTTTTTCCGCCGCGCCACGCAGCTGAAATGGGTGCAGTGTCTGGCGACCGGCATCGATCATCTGTTGCGTCAGCCCTCGCTCAGGCCCGAGGTCTTGCTCGCCAGCGGCCGCGGCATTCACGGCGCGCCGATGCGCGAGACCGTGGTTTATCTGATGATGGGCGTAAGCCGCGGCGTCGCGCGTTTGGTCGATGATCAGAGAGCCCATGTCTGGGAGCGGCGGTTTTGGAACCTGTTTTACGGCAAGACCGCGGTCATCGTCGGTGTCGGTGTCGTCGGCATCGCCATCGGGCAGCTGCTCAAGGCGTTCGGCATGCATGTCGTCGGCCTCACGCGCACGCCGCGCCCCGTCGAAGGCTTCGACGAGGTGATGCCGACGGAGCGGCTAGAGGACGCCGCGGGCCGCGCCGATTTTCTGATCAATGTCTTGCCCGCCAACGCCGGCAACGCGCTGTTGTTCGACCGCGCGGTATTCGCGGCCATGAAGCCCTCGGCCTATTACATCAGTGCCGGCCGCGGCCAGACCGTCGATGAGGCGGCGCTCATTGCCGCCTTGCGCGAGCGCCGCATTGCCGGCGCCGGCCTCGACGTTTTCCAGACCGAGCCGCTGCCAGCCGACAGTCCGTTCTGGGACCTGCCGAACGTCTTCATCACGCCGCATCTCGGCGGCTACACCAGCGAATACGAGGACCTGATCATGCCGCTGGTGATCGAGAACATGCGGGGGTTTCTCGCCGGCCGGCCGAACGAAATGCAGAATATCGTCGCGCGGTGACGGCGGCGCCGTTTACTCTGGCGGCGTGCCGTTGGCGGCCAAGACTTCGCCGGCGAGATAGAGCGAGCCGGTGATCAGGATGCGCGGGGCGGGTTCAAGCTCGAGCTTGCCGGCGACCGCAAGTGCGGTTTCGACATCGTCGCAGGCGATCGCCGGAATGCCGATGGCGCGTGCAACCTCGGCCAACGCGGCCGCTGGCAGCGCGTTGTCCTGATGGATCGGCACAGCGATCACGCGGCGGGCGAGCCCGGAAAAATTGCGCAAAAAACCTTCGCTGTCCTTGGTCGACAGCATGCCGATGATCAAAATGAGCGGTCGCGACACGCGCTCTTCGAGGTCGGCGATGGCCGCGGCAATGACCCGGCCGCCGTCGGCGTTATGGCCGCCATCAAGCCATAACTCGCTTTCCGGCGCCAGCAAGGCGGTAAGCCGGCCCTGTGACAGGCGTTGCATCCGCCCCGGCCAATCGACGCGGATCATGCCGGCTTCGAAAGCCGGGGAGGGCAGCTTCAGGCCGGCGGCGCGCAGAGTCGCGATCGCGGCGCCGGCATTCTCGAATTGATGACGCCCGTAAAGCTTGGGCGCCGGCAGGTCGAGAAGCCCGTCGCTATCCTGATAAACCAGTCGCCCGCGTTCCTCGGTGGCGGTCCAGTCTTCGCCGGCAATGGACAGCGGCGCCTTGAGTCGCGCCGCCTGCCGCTCGATGACCGCAAGCGCTTCGCCGGTCTGGCTGGCGACAATGCCCGGCGCGCCGGCTTTCAGAATGCCGGCCTTCTCGGCGGCGATCTGCTCGATGGTGTCGCCGAGGAAATCGCGATGATCGAGCGACAGACGGGTGATCACGCTCGCCAGCGGGCGCTCGATGACGTTGGTGGCGTCGAGCCGGCCGCCGAGACCGACCTCGAGGAGAACAACGTCGGCCGGATGACGGGTGAACAGGAGAAAGGCCGCGGCCGTCTCGATCTCAAACACGGTGATCGGCGCGTCGCCGTTCTTGGCTTCGCATTGGGCCAGGGCGTCGGTGAGCTCATCGTCGGCGACGAACCTGCCGCCGCCCGGTCGTCCAATGCGGAAGCGCTCGTTGAGACGCACCAGATTGGGCGAGGTGTAGACATGTACCCGCTGCCCCGCGGCTTCCAGGATCGCGCGCATGAAAGCGATGGTCGAGCCTTTGCCGTTGGTCCCGGCCACATGAATCACCGGCGGCAGTCGCCGCTGCGGATGGCCAAGTGCTGCCAGGATGCGCTCGACGCGGTCGAGCGACAGATCGATCCGTTTGGGATGCAGCGCCAGCAACCGCGCAAGGATGGCGCCGATTGCAGGCGCGTCAGAACGCGGCGTGTTCACGCCGGCGCCGGCAAACTGACGCGCGGGCTCGGAGGGCCGGCCGGCGCCTTCAGCAAGAGCCGGCACAGCCGCGCGATCGTGGCCCGCAAATCGTGACGATGCACCACCATGTCGACCATGCCGTGGGCCAGAAGGTATTCGGACTTCTGAAAACCCTCCGGCAGCTTTTCGCGGATTGTCTGTTCGATGACCCGCGGACCGGCGAAGCCGATCAGCGCGCCAGGCTCGGCGATGTGCACGTCGCCCAGCATGGCGTAGGAGGCGGTGACGCCACCAGTCGTTGGATTGGTCAGCACGACGATGTAGGGCTTGCGCGTCTCACGCAGATTTTGCACGGCAATGGTGGTGCGCGGCATCTGCATCAGCGACAGAATGCCTTCCTGCATGCGCGCGCCGCCGGAGGCGGCAAACAGCACGAATGGGCAGCCCTTCTCCACCGCGGTGTCGAGCCCCTTGATCACGGCCTCGCCCGCGGCCATGCCGAGCGAGCCGCCCATGAAATCGAAATCCTGCACGCCCACGACTATGCCCAGGCCGTCGAGCTTGCCGTAGCCGAGCTTCACCGCATCATTGTTCCCGGTCTTGCTGCGCGCATCCTTGAGGCGATCGACGTAGCGGCGCTCGTCGCGAAACTTCAGCGGATCGACCGGTACCGTCGGTACGGCGATATCGAACCAGGTCTCGTTGTCGAACATCGATTTGAGGCGAGCGGCGGCGCTCATGCGCATGTGATAATTGGAGCCGGGGATGACGAACTGGTTCGCTTCGACGTCCTTGTAGAACACGAGCTGCCCGGTCTCCGGACATTTGATCCAGAGATTCTCCGGCACCTCGCGCCGCAGCATGCTGCGGATTTTTGGCCGCACAACGTTGGAGATCCAATTCATCTTTTTCTTCAGAGCCTGGAAAGCCGCTCACTTTTCTGCGGCTTCTATATCGCATTTTTGCGCCGTCGAGCTACAACCCCTGGCTTCTTCTTCGATTGCGGCGTGGCTGCCTTTAACGCGCGGTAAAGTTTGCTATTCTGCTGCGCATCCTTCATTCACTGATGTGGGGCGCCGATGCCGCTCTCCCAAGCGACAGGTTGAAGAAATGCGCACTGGGCGGTTAATCGTTCTGGGGGTCCTGCTGGTGGGGCTCGCCGGCTGCTTCGAGGGCCCAAAAGGTGATTCCGGAGCCGCCAGGTCCGCCCGGACCGAAGGGCGATCCCGGCGCCGCGGGACCGCCGGGCCCGGTCGGTCCGGCCGGTCCGCCGGGGCCGCGCGGCGAACAGGGTCCGCCCAGCCCGACCCTACGCGTATTGCGGTCGGACTGCCTGGCCGGATATTGCGCGGTTGCTTGTAATGGCAACGAAGTGCTGGTCAGCGCCTATTGCGGACCGGAGCGAAAACCCGCAACGTTTCTCGGCGAACGCCAGGCATCGTGCGGCGTTGACGCCAATGCGGCCAACGCTCCGTTGGTCGCCATTTGCGTTGCATCGCCGCCGTGACGGATTGGCTTTCGCCGCACGCCCGATAAAGATCTGCAAACCGCATGAGGACTGCCATGGCGGAGGATGACATCCCCGATCTGTCGATCTCCACCGAGAAGCTGTGCTTTATCATCGCCAAGGCGCGCGAGTTCGACGTCAAGGACGTCGTCACCGATCCGGACGATGCATCGAACGCGACCGACGATGCGATGCTGTCCGTGCTTGAGGACCATAAGGACGATCCCGTCGTGCAGGAGCTCGTCGCCATCATCCAGCCCATGAGCGTGGATGAGCAGGTCGACTTGGTCGCGCTCACCTGGCTCGGCCGGGGCGACGGCACCATCGACGACTGGGAGGAATTGCGCGCAGAAGCCGCGCGCGCTCATAATCGGCGCACCGCCCACTATCTATTGGGAATTCCGCTGCTTGCGGATTATCTCGACGAAGCCATCTCGCAATTTGGCATTTCCTGCGAGGGCGAAACGTAATCAGCGCACCACCAGCGCGACGCCGACAGCGACGCATAGAGCCGCCGCGCCCTTTTGCAGTAGATCGCGGAATGACAACGTCTCTCGTGCCAAGCGCGGCCAGAGCACGCTGAGTGCGACGCCAAAGGCGAACACGAACAGCGTGGTCGTACCGCTGATCGCTTGCACGATGCTCAGCGGCGCGAACAGCAAGGCGTAACGGCTGCCCAGGCCGCCTCCGAGATTGATCAGTTCGTTTGATCCGCTGATGGTCAACAGCGCGGTCGTGTTGGCGCGCAAAACTGCGACGAATTGACGGCGATAAGAGGGGATCATCAACAGTGCGGCGCCGAAAATCGCTTCGCCGGCGAACATCCAGAACGTAGTGGCCCAGAAATCGACCTGGAGGGCAAAGATCTTGAAGATCAAGGCGCTGAGCGCGAGCGCCAATCCGCAGGCGAGCATCAGCAAAGCCAGCCGCAGCTTGAACACGCCGAAGCTCCCGCCGAAGCGTACTGAGACGATCAGCGTCCCGGCGAGGATCAATGCGCCGCCCGTTATTTGCAGGGGCGACAGGGTCTCGCCGAGGACGACATAGCCCAGCACATAGCCGAATAGCGGCGCCGCCTGGAAGAACGGCGACACCACCGAGGCTTCTTCCGTTTGCAGGGCGCGCAGATAGAACAGCATCGCGCCCATATAGAGGATGCCGGAAAGCACGATCAGCGCGATGCTGCCGGCATCGTGGTGGGTGATCGTCGGTTCGTAGAAGGCGATGAGCGGCAGTGCCAGCACGCCGATCAAGGCGGTAAAAACCACCAGCACCGCCACGTCGCTGTGTTTGAAAAATCGTTCGACGAGATATTTGTCCAAATGGGTGGAGACGGCCCACAGGACCGGGCCGGAAAACGCAAAGAGGAGCCAGGACATCGGTTGGCGAGTTTGCCGCCGGAGGGCAGGAACTTCAAATCGCCCAGCGTCCATGCGCGTCGGAACAATTTAACGCCCGTGGCCGGGCTTAAGCTTGCGTGTGCGAGGCGAAGAACATAGCTCCGTTGCGGCCCGCGGGAGGCCTCGGGCGCGGCTCAATTTTGCCCTTTGTCGCCAATAGAGTAACCGTAAACATTGGCGAGCCTCGGCACTGATCGACCTGGTAAGTCCGGGGTAAGGAAGCGGGGCGCAGTGTCATGCCGGCGTGCCGTACGAATCGGCATTCGCAAGATTGGAAGTGTAGGAATGAAGAGGATTTTGGCCGGATGTTTCGCGGTGAGCGCGCTCATGATCGCGCAATGCGCCGCCGCGGCCGACCTCTCGCTCGCTCCGCTCTACAAGGCGCCGCCGGCAGCGCCGCCGCAAATCTATGACTGGACCGGCTTCTATTTGGGCGCCAATGGCGGCGGCGGTTGGGGCAATTCCACCTGGAGCGCGAATGGTACCGGGATCAATCTTTCCGGCGCACAGGCGGGCGGCACGGTCGGCTACAACAAGCAGCTCGGCAAAGTGGTCTTCGGCATCGAGGGCGACGTCGACTGGTCCGGCTTTGACGGCAACAGCACGTCGGTCGGGTGTCCGGGCGGCTGCAGCACCAGCGACAGCTGGCTCTCGACCGTGCGCGGACGCATCGGCTATTCGTTCGACCGCGTGATGCCTTATGTCACCGGTGGCCTTGCCGTCGGCGATATCCGCGCCGCCGCGCCCGGCTTCGCTGGCGGCGACGCCACCAACGCCGGCTGGTCGCTCGGCGCCGGCCTCGAAGTCGCTCTGCCCGGCAACTGGACGGCGAAGGCGGAATACCTCCGCATCGATCTTGGCAGCTTTAATTGCACCGGCTGTAGCGCCTTGCCGCCCGACAATGTCGCGCTGCAGGAGAACGTCTTCCGCGCCGGCGTGAACTACCATTTCGGCTGGGGCAAATAGAGCGGATTGCGACCGCCCCGCTCATTCCGCCCGGTTCTGTACGGCAATCCGTACAATTTTAAGCAAACCAGCAAATAGAGCGCAGGATTGAGCTGGTAGTAACCCGTATACCCGCAAAACGGGTATTGGGGGACTGCCAGTGCCGACCGTCGCTACCTCTCATTTCGTCATCGATCTGCCGACCCTGTTCGCGGTCACGGTGTTCGTTTCGGTCATTGGCGGACTGTTGCTCATCTTCGCGTGGATGCAGAATCGCAACACGCCGGCGCTGGCCATTTGGGGCACCGGCTATCTCATGGGCGCCACGGCGGCGGCGCTGCTCGCGCTGCACGGTTTCATGCCGAATAGCTGGTCGGTCTGTAGCGCCAACGTGCTGATCTGCGGCGCCTATGGGATGATGTGGGGCGGCGCCCGCTCGTTCGAAGGCCGGCGTATCCACATTGCCTTGATGGCAACGGGCGCCGTAATCTGGATTGTCGCCTTTCAGTTCGACCGCTTCGCTCAGTCGACCACGGCCCGCATTGACCTCGTTTCCATTGTGCTCGCGAGCTATGCGTTGTTGGCTGCGCGCGAGCTTTGGTACGCGCGCGACCGCGAGCTGATCTCGCGCTGGCCGACCTTGGTGCTGATCGTGGCGCACGCTGGCTTCCTGCTGGCGCGCATTCCCTTCGCCAAGGTGCTGACAGCTTCGGTCAACTCCGGTCAGCCGCAGGGCCCGATCGTCACGGTGATGGCCTTTCAGATGCTGTTCGCTAATGTTTGCCTGCCGTTCCTGCGGGTGGCGATGTCGAAGGAACGTGGCGAGCTGGAGCAGAGAAAGGCGGCGCTGACCGATGCACTGACCGGGGTCGCCAATCGCCGGGCTTTCTTCGAGCGCGGCGCGCAGCTCCTCGAAGTGGCGATCGCCGACCGCCGGCCGGCCGCGTTGCTGCTGTTCGATCTCGATCGCTTCAAGGAGGTCAACGACACCGCCGGCCACCAGGCCGGAGACCGCGTGCTCAAGTCGTTCTGCGATCTTGTTGCCGGGTCGATTAGGCCGGGCGATCTGTTCGGCCGCCTCGGCGGCGAGGAGTTCGCCTGCCTCCTGGTCGGCGCCTCGATGGCGCATGCGCTCAATACCGCCGAGGGGTTGCGGCGCGAGTTCGCGGCGCTGAGCGTCCCCGGGCTCGAGGCGAACGCTACCGTTAGCGTCGGTGTCGCCATGGCACGGGAAACCGGCCGCAGTTTGTCGGCGCTGTTGGCGACGGCGGACCGGGCGCTGTACCGCGCCAAGGCGGACGGGCGCAACCGGGTGGCGCCAGCGCCGCTCGCCCTGGTCGATATCGGCGGCGGCGAGGCGGCGCGCCGTGCGGCGGAGAGACCGGCCGCGATTGCCACGCCCGTGGCCGGCTAGAGCAAGTCAGTATCACCTCAGGCCTTCGAAGGCGGGCAGTTTCAGCATCAATGCAGATGCACGACGCTCTGCAAATGCGCCTGCAGATAGCTCGCGCTCATCGCCGGGATGGTGACGCTGTCGTTGTGGCCGAGCTCGATCACCGCATCGCCATGCGCGTCGCTGGTGATCATCGACGCCAGTTGCTGCACGTTTTGAATATTGCCGAAGTTGTCGAGCTCGATGGTGTCCTGCTGCGGATTGAAATTGATGATGGTGTCGGCACCGACGCCGGGCGCGAACACGAAATTGTCGTCGCCGGGTCCTCCCATCGAGATCGTTTCGTTTGCGTTCGCGGCGGAGTTTTGCGCGTCCGTGACGCTAACCTCGTACGATAGCGTTACGGTCTGGCCAGGCGCGAGCTTGGTTTGGTCGTTGCCGAGGTCAACTGCCACAATGCGCCATCTCGGCCGCCGCGGTCGCGAGATCATCGCAAATAAAAGGTGAACGTGCTTGGCCGCAATCTACTATTGTAAAGATTGAGGGAATTGGCCGGATCGGCTCCCGGAGGTGGGGGCGAAACCGCATTTCGGGCGGGGTTAGGGTTAGGGCCGATCTGCCGGGCGGTCGGCGTTTATTCGGGGGAGCGGATGACGATAGCGGGGCGACCGAGCGCGCTACTCACGGACCTCTACCAGATCAACATGATCCAGGCCTACCTGGACCATGGCGAGACGAAAACCGCGGTCTTCGAGTTTTTCGTCCGCACCCTGCCGGCGCGCCGGGGCTTCCTGGTCGCCGCCGGCCTGGAGCAGGCGCTCGACTACCTGGAAAACCTTCGTTTCCCGCCGGAGGAGATCGAATGGCTCAAGAGCACCGGCCGGTTCGGGAAGAACCTTCTCGATTATCTCGCCGAGTTCCGTTTCACCGGCGACGTCCACGCCATGCCCGAGGGCACGGTGTTCTTCGCCAATGAGCCGATCTTAAGAGTGACTGCGCCGCTCCCGCAGGCGCAATTCGTTGAATCGCGGCTCATTAATATTCTGCACTTCCAATCGCTGATTGCCGCAAAAGCAGCGCGCATGATCTTTGCGGCGCCCGACAAGCTGCTGGTCGATTTCGGCTTGCGCCGCGCCCATGGCGGCGAGGCCGGGCTGATGGCGGCGCGGGCGAGCTACCTTGTCGGCTTTGCCGGGACCGCGACCGTGCTCGCCGGCGAACAGTTCGGCATCCCGATCTACGGCACGATGGCGCATTCTTTCATTGAGGCGTTCGACGATGAGACGGCGGCGTTCACGGCTTTCGCGCAGTCGCGGCCGGACAATCTGGTGTTGCTGATTGACACCTACGACACCGAGGCGGCGGCGCGGAAGGTCGTGGAATTGGCGCCGCGGCTCAAAGCGGCCGGCATCGCGGTTCGCAGTGTGCGCATCGACTCCGGCGACCTGATTGAGCTTTCGCGCACGGTCCGCGGCATCCTCGATGCCGGCGGACTTCGCGACGTGACGATCTTCGCCAGCGGCGGCCTCGATGAGGATCAGCTCGCGGCGCTTACGCAGCGGAATGCCCCGATCGACGGCTACGGTGTCGGTACCAGCCTGACGACCTCTGCGGACGTGCCGGCCGTCGATTGCGTTTACAAATTGCAGGAATATGACGGCCTGCCGCGCCGCAAGCTGTCGACCAAAAAAGCCACGTGGCCGGGGCGCAAACAGGTCTGGCGGCGCTATGGAGCGGACGGCCGGATGATCGGCGACGTCCTTGCCCGCGAAGGCGACACGAAGGAAGGCGAGCCGCTCATCGAGCTGGTCATGCAGGACGGCCGCCGCTTGCGGCCGGCACCGTCGCTCGACGACATCCGCCGCCATGCCAAGCGCGAGCTCGAACGATTGCCGCAGGCCTTGCGCGCCATCGAGCCGGCCACGACCTATCCAGTCGAGGTGGCCGACGAGCTCAAAGAGCTTGCGGCCGAAGTCGATCGCCGCACGCTGGCGAAAGCGGCGCCGTGATGTTGCCAAGACCGCATTCCCCGACCGAGCATGGACGAACGCGCAACCATCAACGGCAACGACGTCCTTATAGTGGTGGACGTGCAGAATGATTTTTGTCCGGGCGGCGCGTTGGCGGTGCCGCGCGGCGATGAGGTGGTGCCGATCGTCAATCGCCTCGCAGCGCGGTTTCGCAATGTGGTGCTGACCCAGGACTGGCACCCGCGCGGACATTTCTCTTTTGCATCGACCCATCCCGGCAAGAAGCCTTATGAGACCGTTGCCGCGCCTTATGGTCCGCAGGTGCTGTGGCCCGACCACTGCGTGCAGGGAACGCCGGGCGCCGCGTTTCATCCGGCGCTGCAAATTCCCCACGCCGCGCCGCTGCTGCGCAAGGGCATGGACCGCACCATCGATTCCTATTCGGCGTTTTATGAGAACGACCGCAAGACACCGACCGGCTTGATCGGCTATTTGCGCGAGCGCGGGCTGACCCGGGTTTTTCTCGCCGGCCTCGCCTTCGATTTTTGCGTGCGCTATTCGGCGGAGGACGCAAGCCGCGAGGGCTTCGCCGTTTTCGTCGTCGAGGACGCCTGCCGCGGCATCGACGTCGACGGCTCGGTCGCGGCGACTCGCGTTAGCTTGGCCGCGCTTGGCGTTGCCTGCGTTTCCGCGCTCTCAACGGCTTAAGAGGGGCCGAGGTCAGCCGGGCGTGCGTCGCAGCACGCCGCATTGCTGCTGCAGCCGGCAAGTTCCCAAAACCGGTTCCCCGCTATGCACTTGCGGCGTCGCAGGCCTCTCTGTGTGCATCGCACAATAACTATTGACTCGGCGTTGAAGAGCGGGAACATTACAGAAATGTTAAATTGCTGGTAACCCGATGCGTCATCGAACGGTTTCACCACCGTCAAGCTTGCCCTCGCTGATGATGCCCTGCCCGGCCTGCGCAGGCCGCATGGTCTACCACTCCCGCCGCCCCATCACCTCGGAAGTCGAAGATACCGTCTATGCCTGCCGAAGCTGCGGCGCCGAGCTCATCCGTACTTCGGCGGTCCCGGCCGCGAAGCCGGGCCAGATCAAAAGCGCGGAAGCGGCCTGAGTTCGGGACGCCGCGTCAGCTTTCGACATATCCCTTGAGCCAGGACATAATTTGCGGCCAGCCCTGATGGCGCGTGCGTGAGGCGTCGCTGGCAAATCCCGAATGGGTCAAACGCACCGTCGTCACGCCGCCGTCCTCGTTGAGATCGAAGCGCACCAGCGTCTCGGTCGCGTTCTCGTCCCAATCCGGAAGCCAGGTGAAAGCGAGCACGCGCGGGCGTTCGATGATCCGGTAGACGCCGGCGACCTGGAACGGCTTTCCGCCCATGCCGGTGCCGCTCATCAGCCAGCGGCCGCCCGGACGCGGATCGGATTCCATATGGGTCGTTTCGAAGCGGCCCTTCATACCCCACCACGCCACGCGCTGCGCCGGATCGATCAGCGCCTCGAAGATGCGCTCGGCTGAAGCCTTGATGGTGATCTCCTCGACAATCGCGTCGATGGTGCCGGTCGCGTTCATCGATCCTCCTCCACATATTTCTTGAGACTGCGCAGGCTCTCGCACCACAGCTCCTGATAATCGCGCAGCCAGTCGTCGACGGCGCGCAGCGGCGCGGCGTTGAGGCGGCAGATCCGCGCCGTCCCGGCCTTTTCCGTCGCCACCAGACCGGCGGCGCGCAGCACGCGAAGATGCTTCGAAATCGCCGGCCGGCTGGTTCGGAAGTTTCCGGCGATGTCGCCGACGCTGTAGCGGCCGCGCCGCAGCATGCCGAGGATTTCGCGGCGCGTCGGATCGGCGATCGCCCGGAATACCGCCTCGTTCGGCTTGCGCTTGAGTGTAGCCATTTGGTTACGTTAAACGTAACCATTTGGTTACGAAGAGACAACACATCCGCACAGTACGGTAAACGAAACCTGCCTCGGACATTAATTCGGGTCGACCGGCGAACGATGTGTTTTTCCCTCTCCCGCGAGGGGAGAGGGAGTTGGAGTGATCGGCTTATCACCCCAAATTCAGTTCCTTGAAGAAGTCGTTGCCCTTGTCGTCGATGACGATGAAGGCCGGGAAATCCACCACTTCGATGCGCCAGATCGCTTCCATGCCGAGCTCGGGATATTCGATGCATTCGACCTTCTTGATGCAGTGCTCGGCGAGATTCGCGGCGGCGCCGCCGATCGAGGCGAGATAAAAGCCGCCGTGTTTCTTGCAGGCCTCGCGCACGCTGGCGGCGCGGTTGCCTTTCGCCAGCATCACCATCGAGCCGCCGGCGGCCTGGAAATCGTGGACGAAGGAATCCATGCGGCCGGCGGTGGTCGGGCCGAACGCGCCCGACGCGTAGCCTTCCGGCGTCTTCGCCGGGCCGGCGTAATAGACCGGATGATCTTTGAAATAATCGGGCAGCGGTTCGCCGCGCTCCAGGCGTTCGCGCAGCTTGCCGTGCGCGGCGTCGCGGGCGACGATCATCGGCCCCGACAGCGACAGCCGCGTCTTGATCGGATGCCTGGCGAGTTGCGCCAGAATGTCCTTCATCGGCTTGTTGAGATCGATGTGCACCACCTCGCCGCCGAGTTTAGCCTCGTCAACCTCGGGCAGATATTTCGCCGGATTGTGCTCCAGCTCCTCGAGGAACACGCCATCGCGGGTGATCTTGCCGAGCGCCTGGCGGTCGGCCGAGCACGATACGCCGAGCCCGATCGGCAGCGAGGCGCCGTGGCGCGGCAGCCGGATCACGCGCACGTCGTGGCAGAAATATTTGCCGCCGAACTGCGCGCCGACGCCGAGCGACTGCGTCATCTTCTGGATGTCGCGCTCCATCTCCTTATCGCGAAAGGCGTGGCCGTCCTCGGAGCCGTGGTCGGGCAGGGTGTCGTAATATTGGCAGGAGGCGAGCTTGACGGTCTTCATGGTCATCTCGGCCGAGGTGCCGCCGATGACGATGGCGAGATGGTAGGGCGGGCAGGCGGCGGTGCCGAGCGTCAGCACTTTCTCTTTCAGGAACGGCAGCAGCCGTTCGCGCGACAGGATCGACGGCGTCGCCTGGAACAGGAACGATTTGTTGGCCGAGCCGCCGCCCTTGGCGATGAACAAAAACTTGTAGGCGGCGTCATGCTCGCCGGCGCCCTCGGCGTAGAGCTCGACCTGCGCCGGCATGTTCGAGCGGGTGTTCTTCTCCTCGAACATGGAAATCGGCGCCAGCTGCGAATAGCGCAGATTGCGTTTGAGATACGCATCGCGCGCGCCCTCGGCGAGCGCGCCCTCGTCGCCGCCGTCGGTCCAGATGAGCCGGCCCTTCTTGCCCATGATGATGGCGGTGCCGGTGTCCTGGCACATCGGCAAGACGCCGCCGGCGGCGATGTTGGCGTTCTTGAGAAAGTCGTAGGCGACGAACTTGTCGTTGTCCGACGCCTCCGGGTCCTCGACGATGGCTTTGAGGCTTTGCAGATGCGCGGGGCGGAGCAGATGATTGATGTCGGTGAAGGCCGCTTCCGCCAGCGCGCGCAGCGCCTCGCGCGGCACCACCAGCACCTCCTCGCCCATGACGCGCTCGGCGCGCACGCCCAAGGCGCCGCCAGCAGAATCATAAACGGCGATCTTGCGGTAGGGCGTTGCATCCTTGCCGAGCGGAAACAGCGGCGTGTGCTTGTAGGGCGGCGTCGGGTGGGCGGTGAGGGGGGCGTTCATCGACATTCTCAATTCTGTTTTTCCATCAAACCGATTGTAGTCGTCATGTCCGCGCTTGTCGCGGGCATCCACGTCTTCAAGGCCGCGCCGCAAAGACGTGGATGGCCGGAACACGTCCGGCCAAGACGAACCAATGATGCCACCAACCTGAATTCATCACGCTCTAACTTCGCTTGCGCCCCACGTCCGCGCCTCTTCAATGCACGAAGTTCGACGGCGGGTAGCGGCGCAAATGCCATTCGGTATGCGACGCCGCCGGCAAGCGGCGCAGTCCGCCGACCTGGACCTGATCATAGGCCTGCTTCTGCAGCGCCGGCGGCATCAGCGGCCAGCCGCGCTCCAGGCAAGGCCGCAGCTCGCCGCTGCATTGCTGGTGCCGCCGGCAATAGCCGCGCCTGCAGAACCGCCATAGGGGCAGCGCTTCGGCATACAAGCGCCGGATCGCCGCGAAGGCGGCTTCGCGCTCCACCACCTGCTCATCCGGCGTCAGCCGCTTGTTGTAGAGCCCCTTCATTCCCGATTTTTTCCGCCGCGGCATCTTTCTCCTCCTCCCCCGCTGTCGCGGGGGCGGAAAAACAATTTCGTTCTCGCGGCGCTCATGCGTCCGAGGTTTGCTGCACGAAAGAACCAAGCGCACTTCTAGACTCGCCCCCGGCAAAACAGGGAGGCGGAGCGCCGAAAGGCGCACCATCCATTGTCCGCGCCACACCAACAAACGTTGCCGCTTGCTGATGCCCGGGCGCGGCAGCGGACCTTGACGCGGCCCGCTCGCCTTCCGGCGCTTCGCCGCGGCTCTTGTCGCAGCGACCGAACGCGTTGACTCAGCCCAGGCCATGCTTCACGCGATGAAGTGCGAAGGCGTTACCCTCGCCTTTGGATCGCGCTTAAGCCAGGCACCTGGCGCCCCGGTCATAATGCCGGGGCGAACGATACCCGAGCCGCCCGGGAGCGGGGTCACAAGCCCCGCCCGCAGGAACCGCACTCGCCCCATCCAACGGCTGTCACCGGTAGACGTCCCTGAAGTGAGCGAGATTCGCGGGCAGTTTGTAGCTTAAACGGAGACGTCAGTCAATGGAATTGTGACATGGCCAGTGCGCAAAACAGCAGGCATAGCCGAGATTAAGTGGAGCGAAATCCGGGAAGCGTCATCCGGCATTGCGGCCTCTCCGCGATGCGCATGCGCCGGGCCGGAGCAGATGGTGGATGTCGGTGACAGTGGCTTTCGCCGCCTCACGCAGGGGTCGCCTTTGGCCAGACAGCAATTATGAGTTAGCATCCCTGCGTACGCATCCACCAGCGCGCGGATCATGCGCCGACGGGGCACGCGGCGCGTCTTAGGGCGCGTACTCATCAGTCGAACTTCATTGGTGAGGCTCAATTGATGTCCGCAGTGCCGCGATAGCAACCAAATTTTACGGCGCAGCGGAATGTCGCGATGGGCCAAAAGCCGACATAAGGCAATTGACCTACATCAAATAGGAAAGGCTCAGGTCTGATACGCATCATATAACCTTTATCAAAAAGGACCGGTTAATGCTGACGAAACGCAAATTACTCGAAGCTGCCGCATTGGTCACAGTCGCGGCGGCGGGAACAACGCCTCGGCCGCTACTCGCTCAAGAACGGGCTGCCAAGACAGCCGCAGCGGGCAGCTCAAGCGACGATATTCGTATACGGGACGCCCAGTCCGAGGAGGAGTGGCATTATTCGGTCGGAGTCCAAAATTACGTTTTTGCCCTTCCCCTTACGATCTTGGAACGGGAACGCAAGGTACGGCTGAACCCGGTCGCTCTGGAAAAAGCGAAGAAGTTCGCACCGGCAGCACCGATCAATCAAATCGGTCATATGAAGACGCTCGCGACGGCCGACGACGTCATGCCCTACACGCCAAACAATGACACCGTTTATAGCGGTGCGCTGCTTGAGCTCGCGGACGAACCAATCATCTTGACAGCCCCCGATATTCTGGACCGCTACTGGTCAGTCGAAGTCGCCGACGTCTACACCAATAATCTTTTCTACATCGGTACACGCGCAACTAGCGGCATCGGCGGTGACCATGCGTTTGTTGGCCCCCATTGGAAAGGCCAGCTTCCAAAGGGCGTGGTTGAACATCGCGTGCCCAGCAATACCGTCATATTTGCCATTCGCATCGGCGTTGTTCCGCAGGACAGCGATGATCTGCTGAAGGTCAATGCATTGCAGGAAAAGTTTTACCTGACCTCGCTGACCAACTGGGGCGATAAGAACAAGTTTGGTAAGGCATCGGTGCCCGAGCTCGCCAAACGCCCCGATTACGAGGGAGACTTGGCCTACTTCCAAACAGTGGCCGATCTGCTCACCGAGAACCCCCCACCGAAGGACCAAGAGGCTGCCGTAATATTGCTCAGCCGCGGCGGCATCAATGTTGGTCAGCCGATGGACATCTCTAAGCTGGACGAAGCGGCCCATAAGGGGCTTTCCCGTGCAGCGGAGATGGGGCCGCAGATCATGAAGTGGAAAGTAAAGTTCCGCGGCACGCCATATCCCACACGCTGGAACAATCTACGTCCAGGCACCTACGGTTTTGACTATTTCGACCGAGCTGCAGGGGCTTTAGAAGGCCTGTTCGTTCATGATCGTGATGAGGCAGAATATTTCAGCACCTATGAAGACGGCAGCGCCCGATTGCTCGATGGAGTGAACAAATATGTCGTTCACTTTAACAAAGACGAAATCCCGCCCACGCTCAAGCATGGCTTTTGGTCGTTCACGATGTATGGCTCCGACTTTCAGCTGGTCAAAAATTCCATCAATCGATTTTCAATCGGAGACCGAACCAAGGGTCTGACCTACAATCCGGATGGATCATTAGACATCTACATCCAAAACCAAGCGCCAAAGCACGAAAGTAACTGGCTTCCTAGTCCGCCAAGCGGACTATTCCGGATCAACTACCGGATCTACTTGCCGACAAAAGAAGCTCAAAATCCCGTGAGACTGGGCAAGTACCTTCCGCCTATCCAAAGTGCGAGTTGATATCCGGTAAGACCCCAGCGGAGTAGTGCTGGGGGGGTGCCTTGTCTGCTATGGGTCTTGGCTGTTCTCTAATTCCGGGCGTCGTTGTCAAGCTCTCTCGCATCCTTGCCGGGCCCATGGTTCTCTCCGCGGTAGCGCCGGGCACGTTGGGGCGGCGGCCGTCGCCGACGATGACCAGCAACTCGTGGCACTCGAGTTCCTGCGTCGCCGCGACGCGTGCCGTGAATGCGGATCTGATAGGTCTTGGCCGGCGCGCTGATCTCGTCGGTGAGCTTGATCTCCGGCACGACGAAGCCGTATTCGCGCGCGAACTTGCGCCGCATCTTGGCGACGCGCGACGCGATCTCGGCGTACTGCGACAGCAGCGTCGCGGCCAGCTCCTTGGAGAGCACAGCTCGACCTCGACCGGCTTCAGCTGCTCCTTGATCGAGCTCTTCGCTCGGCGCGCGCCTTCTCCTCGCGCGCGCGCTTCGCGCCGCCGCGGCCTGGCGCGTCCTTGGCCTGGCGCTTGGGGATGGCGAAGCCGACGAAGGCCAGCAGCCCGCCGAGCGCGGCGAACGGCAGGAACGGCAGCCCCGGAATGACGCCGAGGATGAACATCAGCAGCGCCGCCATGAACAGCGCGCGTCGGATAATTGCTGAGCTGGCCGAGCACCGCCTTTTCGGCCGAGCCGCGCGTGCCGCCCTTGGCGACCAGCAGGCCGGCGGCGAGCGAGATGATCAGCGCCGGGATCTGCGAGACCAGGCCGTCGCCGACCGACAGCTTGGTGAAGACGTCGGCGGCGGCCGACAGCGTCAGTGCCGTGGCGGGTGACGCCGATGACGATGCCGCCGAAGATGTTGACGCGCGAGGATGATCAGGCCGGCGATGGCGTCGCCGCGCACGAATTTCGACGCGCCGTCCATCGAGCCGAAGAAGGCGCTCTCCTCTTCGAGCTCGCGGCGGCGCTGCTGCGCCGACCTTCTCGTCGATCAGGCCGGCGGACAGGTCGGCGTCGATCGCCATCTGCTTGCCGGGAATGGCGTCGAGGGTGAAGCGCGCGCCGACTTCGGCGATGCGCGTCGCGCCCTTGGTGATGACCAGGAAGTTGATGGTGACCAGGATGAGGAAGACGATGATGCCGATGACGAAGTCGCCGCCCATCACCAGCTGGGCGAAGCCGCCGATGATGTAGCCGGCCGCGGTCGATCGCCCTCGGCGCCGTGCGACGAGGATCAGCCGCGTCGTCGAGATGTTGAGCGCGAGCCGCAGCACCGTCGCGACCAGCAGCACGGTCGGGAAGGCGGAGAATTCGAGCGGCTTCTGGATCCACAGCGCGACCATCAGGATCAGCACCGACAGCGCGATCGAAAGCGCCAGCCCGAAGTCGATCATCGATCGCCGGAACGGGCAGGAAGAACAGGCACAGGATCAGCGACGATGCCGACCGCGAAGCCGATGTCCTTGCCCGCGCGGCTGGCGCCGGCGCGCTCGCCGGCAGCGACGTCGACGACATGTTCGGGCTCTCCCTCGACGCCTCGCGAGCGACATGCCCGGCGAAGCTTGCGCGAGTCTCGCCGGCGCGGCGCTTCAGGCCGCGCGCCCGCCGCCGAGCGCGCGCTCAGCGGTCGAAGCCGTGCTCGATCCGCGCCGTAGACGCTTTCGGTGAAGACGTAGAACTGCGCGCCGATGAACGACGCGGTCAGGCTGACGACGAGGAAGACCACGACGATCTTCGGCACGAAGGTCAGCGTCATCTCCTGCACCTGCGTCAGCGCCTGCAACAGCGCGATCGCCGACGCCGACCACCATCGCCGCGACGACCGCCGGCCCGGCGCCGACGATGACCATCCAGATCGCCGCTGCAGGAGATCGAGGCGTCGGCTTCGTTCATTGCACTGGTCACGCCGGTGCCCAGAGTCGACCGGTCTTGCCGTTGGTCAGCGTCGCGGTCGCGCCCGATGCTCGCCACGGTGACCGAGGTCACCGTCCCGAGGTCGTGCCGTCCGCCGAGGTGATCGTCTGGCCGACCATGATCTCCGCCTGCGACAGCGAGGTTGGGTCAGCAGCGAGGACAGCGTCGTGTTGGTCTGCACCGCCTGCCCGACATCGGAGACGGTCGCGAGCTGCGTCACCATCTGCGGTGGGGTCCATCGGCTGGGTCGGATCCTGGTTCTGCATCTCCGCCATCAGCAGCGTGAGGAAGTCGTTGTAGCTCAGCGAGTTGGTCGGCGCCGCGGCCGTCGCGGCGGCCGCGGCTGCGCCGAGCTGCGTCGGAGGTCGCGCTGGTGACGGCGGGTATCGACACGGTGCTCATGGTCGTTCTCCTTCAGGCCGCGTGCGAGCGTCTGCGGCTTGCCGTTCGGATACATCTCCGCCTCTTCGAGCGGAACAGCGCGCGCAGCGCCTTCATCGCCTCGAAATAGCGCGCCGCGGGCGATCAGCTCGGCGACGTCGTCAAGCCCGCGACGGATCTGCCGGCGTCTCGAAGGCCTCGCAGCGCCATCGTCGATCAGCGAGCGCGACAGCTGCGTCGTGGTCGCGCGTCGAGGCCGGGTCCATCAGCATGACCTGCACGACGAAATAGATCTGCCGCAGCGGCGTCGTCGCGTCTTCGGCCTGCATGACATGGGTTTCCAGCAGGAAAGTCGCATCGTTGATCAGCTCGATCGTCGCCTTGCGGTCGACCCGCAGGACGGCGCCGTTGATGTAGATGCGTCTCGCCGGCGCGCAGCGTGATGTTCATGGCTCGCCTCACTTCAGTCCGTCGCGAATGATCTCGTTGATCTCGATCATCGGGGTGAGGTCGTCGGCCTCGCCGCGAGCGCAGGCGCTCGATTTCCTTGATCATCCAGATGCCGATCGAGATGATGCCGGCGCGCAGCGGTCCGGCAGCTCGTTGTCGGGATCCGTTGAGATCGTCGAGAAAGATCGTCCACAGCGTGCGCAGTAGATAGAGCGCGTTGATCGCCTGGCGCGACTGCGGCCCGGTCTGCCTGCGGCCTCGCGCAGCATGCGCGATGACGCGGTCGATCGCGCGCGCCTCGTGCGCCCGCATCGACTTGCGAGCGAATCCTCGACGATTTCGTTGTAGGCGAATTCGTACATCGGACGCTCCTCGTCATGCGACGGCAGATACTGGGCGAGGTTCATCTTATGCATCTGGGCGGTGAGCTGGTAGGCGGTCTCGAGCTGGGTCGTCAGCGCTGTTGAGTCTCGTCGCGATCGCTGTCGGCGTCGACGTTGTCGAGACTGCCGATCTGCGTCTGCAGAGATCGTCATTTGCGTGCTCATCGCGGTCGTTGGCGTCGGTGATCTGAGCTCTGCGCGACGCCGAGCGTCGCCTGCGTGTCGGTGATCGAGCGATGCCCTGATGTGATCAGCGACGGTCGCGGCCGATGACGACCGCCTGCTGCGCGGCGGCGCTCAGCGACGATGCCGCCGAATTCGGCGAGCATCGCGTAGCCCTGGGCGAGCTGCTGGAAGCCGGCTGGTTGGCGTTGGTCGAGGTCGTCGACCGTCTGCGCCGGGGCGATCTGCGCCGTCGTGTTCGTCGCTCGACGCCGACGACCAGTCGTCGTCCAGTTTGCGCCGCTGAACACCGCGGCGAACGGTCCGCTGAGGAAGCTCTGCATCTGCCGAGGCGGTGATGTTCGACGGCGCTCGCCGAGGTCGGCGAAAGCCGAAGTCGCTCTGGAACGCGCTGTCGATCGCGCGTCTTGGCCGCCGAAGTCGTCGCGAGAAATAGTCGGCCATCGGCGCGACGCGCGGTGTTGTCGCCGCCGAACACATACCGTCCGCCGGCGTGGTGTTGCGATCGGAGATCAGCTCCTGCAGCGCGTTGCGCCCGGTGGCCTGCAAGTTGAGGCGGCGGCGCCGAACCGGCGCGTCAGCGAAGTCAGGCGTCTGCGACCGCGCTCTGCGGCGTCGGTGCGGATCGAGGTCAGCGCGGCCTGCGCGGTCTCGAGATTGGCGACGGTGAGGTTGTTGGCGGCGGTGAGCGTTTGCAGCAGATCGGTCTGCTTGCGCAGCGACAGCTCGTAGCCGGACTGGTCGCCGAGCTGCAGGCCGAGGTCGGCGTATTGCCCGGTGGTCGCCTCGGCGTCGAGTTCGCGAGCTGCGCTCTGCGCCTGCCGCACCGGCAGGAGCAGCGCCGTGCCGAGATAGGGGGTGGAGACGTTGAGGCAGCTCATGGCGTCACACCGCGTTGAGCAGGGCGTGAACATCGCGTTGACGGTCGTCAGCAGCTTGGCGGACGTCGTGTAGGAGTTCTCGATGGTCAGCATGTTGGTCATTTCGGCGTCGAGATTGACGCCGGTCGCGTTCGACAGCGCCGACGTCGCCTGGGTCGACCAGCGGAGTTCTGATAGTCGAGCTGCGTTGCTCGCCTGCTGGTTCTGGCTCTGCAGCCAGCTGACCGAAGCGTCGGCGTAATCGCGTGAGGCGTCGACGACGTTCCGAGGCCCGCCGCGCGCGTCGAAGCTCTGCGGTCGTCGTCGATGCGCGCTGATCAACTGCTGCGATGCGGCCGGTGTAGCCCGCCGCGCCGGTCGAGTTGTAGGTGTAGGCGGAATTGGTCGGGGTCGGAGATGCCGCCGTCGCGCAAGCAGATCGACGTCGCCGCCCTGCGACGGATCGACGTTCGGCGTTGACCTCGATCTCGGACGCGAGGCCGGTCGTCGCCGAGGTCCGGGCACGCCGGTCGCGCCGGCGAAAGGTGAACAGGCCGGGCAACGTCGGCGCGGTTCCGCCAGTCTGATCGGTTTCGGCGAAGGCGCTGATGAGGTCGCCGGCGATCTGGTCGAGCTGCGCCTGATATTGCGGCGCGACGACGTCGCGCAGGTTGGCGTGGCCCGCCGAGGGCGCCGGACTGGATCGCCATCGGCGACGACGACCCGGTGATCGGCACGCCGTCGACCATCACCGCGATTGCCGCTCGCGCCGTCGGTCGAACGTCGCGGTCGGGGTGAAGCTGAGCGTGCGCGGCGCGCCGCCCTGGAACAGCGTCACGCCGCTGTCGGTGTAGATCGACATCGAGCCGTCGGGATTCGGCGACGGTCGAGACGCCGATCTGCTGCGACAATCTGGGTGAGGATGCGGTCGCGCGTGTCCTCGGCGCTCGCGACGTCGGCGCCGGTCGCCGTGCCCGGAGACGATCGTCGCGTTGACCGGGCTGAACTGGGTGAGCAGCGAATTGATCGGTGATGACCGCCGAGGCCATGTCGGAATCGGCCGTGCTCGCGCACGCTGCTGCACCGCCGCGGCGCCGGCGTTGAGCGACTGGGCGAGGTCGTGCGGCGGCGGTCACGGCGCCTTGCGCCGCCGACGGTGCTGCTCGGCGAGGCGTCGTAGGTCGTCGAGCGCGCTCTGCAGGTTGGCGAGCATCGCCGAGGGCGAATTGCCGTTCGCGTAGGCGCCGGACGACGAGGTCGCCGAGGAGCTGTCGCTCACCGTCTGCGCCAGCGTCGTCAGGCCGTCGCGATAGCGCCTGTTGGTAGGCGGACTGCGACGTCGACGTGTTGACCTGGTCGAGCAGCGCCGCGTTGGCCTCGCGCGTCACCGAAGCGACTTCGACGCCGCCGCACGGAGGTCGTGACGACGTTGGCGATCTCGCGCGAATAGCCGGTCGTGCTGGCGTTCGAGATATTGCTCGCGATGACCGCCGACTGCGCCGCGTTCGCCACGAACGCGGAGTTGATGATGTTGAAGGCGGACGACAGACTCATGGCTCGCCTCAGGCGGCGACGGCGCTACGCCTTCAGATTGTTCAGGATGTCGAGCAGGTTGGCGCCGGTCTGGAAAACCTTGGAATTGGCCTGGTAGGCGCTCTGCGCCTGGATCATGTCGGTCAGCTCGGTGGCGAGGTCGACGGTCGAATCTTCGAGCGACGAGGAGGCGATCGAGCCGAGCCCGCCGGTGCCGGCGATGCCGACGCGGACCGTGCCGGAGTTCTGGTTGGCCTGGAAAGCGTTGCCGTCGACCGAGGTCAGATTGTCCTGGCTGGCGACCGTCGCCAGCGGGATGTCGTAGCCGGGGCTCGACACGCCGTTGCTGTATTGGAAGTCGAGCGTGCCGTTGGAGCTGATCGTGACGTCGGTCAGCGAGCTCGGCGCGTTGCCGTTGGCGGTCGCGGCGTTGACGGCGAAACTGCGACGCCAGCTGAGTGGTCTGGCTGAGGTCGAGGCTCATGCTCTGGCCGTTGGGAATGGTGAAGGTGATCGGCGAGCCGCTGGTCAAGTCGCCGTTGGCTGGGCTGAAGGTCAGCGTCTGGGTCGCGAGCGGCCCGGCTGAATAGGGGAAGCCGCCTGCCGCGGACGCGTCGGCGGCGTCGTAGACGTCGACCTCCCAGGTGTAGTCGCCGGCCGGTTCTGCCGGTCTTGGTGAAGTAGATGTTGAGCGTGTGCGCAGCGCCGAGGTTGTCGTAGGCGACGAGCGAGGTTTCCTCGGTGTAGGTCGAGGCGGCGCTATTGGCGGAGGGCAGCGTGCCGGTGTCGACCGAGGCGGTCGACGGCAGGTTGACCGCGAGCGTTGCCGGTCGTGGTCGGCGTCGCCGCCTCGCCCGAAGTGATGGTGTTGACCTTGACCAGGCCGGCGAGCGAATTCGAGGTGCCCGACGCCTCGCCGTCCTGGACGTTGTAGCCCATCAGGTAGTAGCCGGCCGAGTTGACCAGGTTGCCCTCGGCGTCGGGCACGAACGAGCCGTTGCGGGTCAGGTAGAGGTCGCCGCTGGCATCGGAGACAACGAAATAGCCGTCGCCTTGGATGGCGAGGTCGGTGGTGGTCGACGTGCCGACCACCGAAACCCTGCAGCGTATTCAGTCGAGCGCAGCGTGGCGGTGACGCCACCGCCGGCGGAGGAGGCGGCGCCGACCTGGTCGACGACGGTGGCGAATTCCGTCTCGGCATTCTTGTAGCCGGTGGTGTTGGCGTTGGCCACGTTCTGGGAAATGTTCGACAGCCAGGCCGTA
>CAWHUO010000015.1:0-123491 GCA_963832605.1 uncultured Alphaproteobacteria bacterium
TCAAAAGTGCCGGTGAGGGCTGCAGTTGGGATGTGCGCTTCTCACCCGGAAACACGCATTACCGCGCGTTCACGCGTCCGCCCGCACGCAATCGAGCCGATCCGGCGAATCGGTTAGGGTCATCCGATGGGCTTCGAACCCCGCGAGTTCGTTGTACGACGGCCTTTTCCTCGGCGTCGAAAGCTCGGCGACCGGGCGGGCGTGGCGCGACCGGCTCGAGCAGCGCGGGTCGGCGCGCGCGCTGGCCATTGCCCAGCGCCACGATCTTCCCGAACTGCTGGCGCGCATTCTCGCCGGCCGCAACGTCGAGGTCGACGCGGTCGAGGCGTTCCTCGATCCGACCGTCAAGCGATCGATGCCCGATCCGAACGTGCTCACCGCGATGCCGGAGGCGGCCGCGCGGATTGCGGACGCGATCGTGCGCGGCGAGACGGTCGCTATCTTCGGCGATTACGATGTTGACGGTGCGACCTCGGCCGCGCTGCTGGCGCGCTTTCTGCGCCATGCCGGCGTCGAACCGCTGATCCACATTCCCGATCGGCTGTTCGAGGGCTATGGCCCAAATGTCGAAGCGGTGCGATCGCTCGCCGCGCGCGGCGCAACGCTGCTTGGTGACGGTCGATTGCGGCACCACCAGCATCGAGCCGCTGGCCGAAGCGCGCGCGCTTGGCGTCGATGTCGTCGTCATCGATCATCACCAGGCCGATGAAGTGCTGCCGCCGGCCTTCGCCATCGTCAATCCGAACCGGCGCGACGATCTTTCCGGCCTCGGCCATCTCGCCGCCGTCGGGCTTGATCTTCATGACCGTGGTGGCGGTGAACCGCGAGCTGCGCGCGCGCGGTTTCTGGACCGCGGAGCGGCCCGAGCCCGATCTTCTGGCGTTCCTCGACGATGTCGCGCTCGGCACCGTCGCCGACGTGGTGCCGCTCATCGGACTCAATCGCGCCTTCGTCGCCAAGGGCTTGATCGCGCTGCGCCGGCGCGAGCGCGCCGGCCACGTGAGCCTGATGGACGTGGCGCGGCTCTCCGGTCCGCCGGAGGCCTGGCATCTCGGATTTTTGCTGGGCCCGCGCATCAATGCCGGCGGGCGCATCGGCCGCGCCGATCTCGGCGTGCGGCTGCTGCTCGAAGACGATCCGGACAAAGCGGCGCAGAATCGCCGCCGAGCTCGACCGGCTCAATCGCGAACGCCAGGCGATCGAAATGGATACGCTGGCGCAGGCGGAAGCCGAGGCGATGGCGGCGCTCGGCATCGAGGAGAAGGGAGCGGTGGTGGTCACCGCGGCGGAAGGCTGGCATCCCGGCGTCGTCGGCATCGTCGCGGCGCGGCTCAAGGAGAAATTCGGCCGTCCGGCATTTGCCATCGCGCTCGAGCCCGGCGGCATCGGCACCGGATCGGGCCGCTCGATCGCCGGCGTCGATATCGGCCGCGCGGTGCGTCGCGCCGTGACCGAGGGATTGCTCGTCAAGGGCGGCGGCCACGCCATGGCGGCGGGCGTGACGCTGCGCAAGGACGCGCTGGCGCCGCTGCGCGCTTTCTTCGAAGCGGCGCTTGGCGCCGATGTGGACAGCCGCGCGCCGCTCGAATGGTCTTTTGATCGACGGCGCGGTGAGCGCGGCGGCGGCGAACGCCGATCTCGTCGCGCATGATCGAGCGCGCCGGGCCGTTCGGTTCCGGCAATCCGGAGCCGGTGATCGCGCTGCCGGCGCACACGCGTCGCCTATGCCGAGGAAGTCGGCCAGGCGCACATGCGCGTGCGGCTTAAATCCGCCGACGGCGCCGGCGTCAACGCCATCGCCTTCCGCGCCGCCGGACAAAAACTCGGCGCCGCGCTGCTGGCAAAACCGCGGCCGGCAGGTCCATGCCGCCGGCTCCTTCGCGCTCGATCGCTGTCAGGGCGAGGAACGCGTGCAATTCCGCCTCACCGACATCGCGCCGGCGGAGCCGTTTGCCGGGCGGTAAACGCTCCCACGGCAAGCACTCATCTTGCACACGCAGTGTCTGCAACGAGGGCGATTGTGTTGTTAAACTCGGTCGTATTTGTCGACGAAGCTTTTCGGTCAGTTTTGCATGGCCTTTACGTACCTCACGGTGAGGCGGCTGCGGCGGCGACGCGTCAACTTCAAACTGATGCGCCAGCTAGGCCGGACAAGCCGCCGCCAATGGCGGTGGATGGCACAGGAGCTTGGCGAGACGGCGCAGGTTCTGGGCGGTCGCGGTGAGCAACACTTCGTCCCTGGCCCCGCTCAAGCCCCGCAGTCGAAGCCGGTCGAGCCGCAAGATGCGCTTCATATGCGCAAATCGCATTTCGATCTTCTTGCGCTCGCGACGTGATTTTTGGAAGGCCTCGGTGTCGACCAGCGCACGAACCTGGTCGCGTACATCCTCGTCAACATCGCGTGTGACCTTGCGAACGATGGCTGTCGTGCATTTTGGCTTCAACGAGCAGATTGAGCAGTCGTTCTTGCTGGCCCTGTAGTAGACGGTGTGTCCCTGATCGATGTTGCCGGTGCTGGTGAGTTCGGCGCCGCCTGGGCAAACATAAATGTTGCGCTCGCGGTCGAAGACAAAGTCAGCTCGGCTGAAGCTGCCGTCGTGGCGTGCCGACTTGTCCCACACCGGAACGTGCGGTGCGATGTTGCGATCCACTAGCCACTTGAGCAGCCTGACCGCGCCATAAACAGTATCGCCTGCGAGCCTCTGGGGTCGAAGATTGAAGCGGCGGCCGACGCGCTCCACCATGGTCTGGGTGACAGCAATCTCCGCTATGCGGTTGGCCCGTGTGCCTTCGGCGTCGACGATGATCCCGACCTTATTGTCGATCAGATAGTTCACATCGTAGGCAAAGAACGGGTCCACGCCCGGCCTGACAACCCATGCCGCCTGCGGATCGGTCAACGAGACTTCTTTTGGAGGCCTGCTTCGACTGCCGCTACCGCTCGATCCGCCACCACCCCCATCATCATTCTCTTCGTTAATTACGGGCGGCATCGAGTGCCGCAAGGTACTCTCGAACCGAATGGGAAGCCTCCTGCGCCGGCGGCCAGGCAATCGGCTGGTCGCCGGGAACCCGCTTCTTCTTGTCCACGTCCGCCTTGATCAGGCTCGCATCGACTGAGAATGCCTCTCCACCGACCAGCCCCGCCGCGATGCACATCGCCACGACTTCCTCGAACACCCGACGTAGGGCGTCGCTGTTGCGAAATCGCTCGTGCCGCGCCCTACAGAACACCGAATGATCGGGTATCTTGTCCTCGATGCCGAGCTTGCAAAACCACCGATAGGCCAGATTGACTCGGACCTCGGCGCAAAGCTGGCGTTCCGAGCGGATCGCAAACACGTAGCCAACGATCAACATCCGGATCATCAGCGCCGGATCGATCGATGGTCGGCCCGTGTGCGAGTAATAAGGAGCAAGCTGCTTGTGCACCCAACCGAGATCGAGAACGCCGTCGATTTGCCGGACCAGATGATCGGGTGGCACCACCTTGTCCAGATCAAACGAATAAAAGAACTGACCCTGTCCGCCTTCCCGCCGACCCATCATGAACCGCTCCCGTCAATGCCCGCTTCAATCCAACGGAATCATCGTTGGTGAGTCGTCTCAACAGGAGTTTTGCAACACAATCAGGGCAGAAGCAGACATCGCGAATTGCCGCCGTCACGTCTGCTTCTGCCCCTCTGCGACATCGGCCATGCCCTACCTTAGTCCGGAATGCGCCGGATAACGGACATCTGCGCGCCGCTAATAATGAGCGCGCGTCGTAGCAAGAAGCTTCCGCTCATTCCCGCTCCCGATCGAAGTCGGAGTGAGCTCCGGAGGGATTCTACAGACGTTGTCAACTGGGCCCCGCTTTTGCGAGGACGCGTAAAGTGACCAGTCAGGCCTTGCCTGCGCGCAGCCCAGAAGCGCTGAATAGGGGGCGTAAGGTGAGCCTGTTTCCCCTCAAAGCAGAACTGTTATTATTGATAATATCGCCGAGGGCGCCCACACGTGTTGGAGTGAGGGAACGTGGCGTACCTGAACCTGGACTTGCGGACGGGCTACTCCCCGACACTACGTTATGGCTTTTCGGTCGGTTGCGTCGCGGCCGCGCTCGCGCTGGCGCTTGTGGTCCAGTTTTACGAGTTTCGTGATGTCGGATTGCCGCTGTTTGTTCTAGCCATTGCTCTCGTCGCCTGGCATGCCGGCGTTGGACCTTCCGTGTTGGCGGTCGTACTGTCCACGGTGTGTTTCGACTACTTTTTCACAGAGCCCCTTGATTCATTTTACGTTTCTGGCAAGGATCTGCCATACTTTTTTACTTTTATCATATGGGCGGTGATTGTTGGCGGCTTTGCTACCGCTCGGCGCCGAGTTGAGACCGATCTACGTGAAACGCGCGATCGTCTTGAGGCCGAGGTGGAGCAGCGCACTCAGCATGCGCGCCTCCTCGATCAGACCCATGACTCCATTTTGGTCCGCGATCTGAACAGTGTCATTACTTACTGGAATCGCGGGGCAGAGGAGCTCTACGGGTGGCGCGCGGAAGAGGCAGTCGGGAGACGATCGTACGAACTCCTCGACACCGCTTTTCCCGCGCCCCTCGAGGAACTTCATGAGCAGCTGCTGCGGACGGGGCGCTGGGAAGGCGAGCTCAAGCGGGTAAAGGCTGACGGCAGCAACGTCATCGTCGCCTGCCGGTGGGCGCTGCGGCGCAGCGAGTCGGACCGGGCCGTCTCTGTCCTGGAGACGAACAACGACATTACTGCGCGTAAGTATCGTGAGGAGGAAATCAGCAGATTGAAATCGAGAATTGAAAAAGCGGGCCGATGAACTCGAGACGGCCAACAAAGAGTTGGAGTCCTTCGCCTATTCGGTGTCGCATGACCTCCGCGCGCCGCTACGCCATGTCGTCGGTTATGGCGAACTGCTGCAGAAGGAGGCTTCTTCTTCGCTGGATGATAGGAGCCGTCGATACATGAAGACGATCCTCGAATCGGCGAAAAGAATGGGCAGTCTGATCGATGACTTGTTGGCATTTTCGCGGATTGGCCGTGCCGAAACAAAGAAGACAAAAGTAGATCTAACGCAACTGGCGAACGAAGTGGTTGCCGAGCTGAGGCAGGAGACGAGGGGCCGGAACATAGTCTGGAAGATCGGTGTCCTTCCTACCTGTCAAGGCGACCGGTCCATGCTCAAACTGGTGCTTGTCAACCTCATTTCCAATGCAGTTAAATTCACCAGGCTGAGATCACCAGCCGAGGTCGAAATCGGGTGCGCCGATGGACCAAACGGCATGGAGGTGTTCGTGCGGGATAACGGCGCCGGCTTTGACACGAGATATGTCGATAAGCTTTTCGGTGTCTTTCAACGACTGCATCTGTCCGAAGAATTTGAAGGGACCGGTATAGGACTGGCGACCGTTCAACGCATCGTCCATCGGCACGGAGGGGAAGTCCGGGCCGAGGGAGCGCTGGATCATGGCGCGACATTCTATTTCTCAGTTCCAAAGAATTAAATACAGAGCACTGGAGTCCGAGCACATGGATAAATTCGGGCGCATCTTACTCGTCGAGGACGACCCGAGGGACGTGGAGCTCAGCCTGAACGCTTTGGAAGAATATAACTTGGCTAACGAGGTTGTGATTGCGCGCGATGGCCAGGAAGCTCTCGATTACCTTCACAGTCGGGGGAAGTTCGAGGGGCGTCCCGACGGTAATCCGGCCGTGATCTTGCTCGACTTAAAGCTGCCGAAGGTCGATGGATTGGAAGTCCTGCAGAAACTCAGGTCCGACGAACAGCTGAAGATGATTCCCGTAGTGGTGCTGACGTCTTCCCACGAGGAGAAAGATATGATGAGAAGCTACAAACTCGGGGTGAATGCCTATGTCGTTAAGCCGGTCGATTTTCATGAGTTTGTCAACGATGTGAAGGAACTCGGCGTCTTCTGGGCAATCATTAACGAGCCGCCCCCGGGCAGTATCAAAAGGCTGACTTGATGTCTTCTCTGCGCATTCTTCTGCTGGAAGATGACCAAAATGATGCGGAGCTCGTTCAAGCGACTCTTGAAGCCGATCAGATCGTTTGCGATGTTAACGTCGTTAAAACGCGCGCTGAGTTCTTGACTGGGCTTGTGAGCCAACAAATTGATCTTGTTCTGGCCGATTACAAGCTTCCATCGTTCGACGGTCTTTCTGCATTGAAGCTTTCGCTGAGCATCCGTCCAGATCTTCCTTTCATCTTTGTTTCCGGCACGTTCGGGGAAGAGTCGGCAATCGAGGCGCGTAAATTCGGCGCCACGGATTATGTTCTAAAAACGCGACTGTCGAAGCTCGTGCCGTCGGTGCGCCGGGCGCTACGAGAGAGAGAGGAACGACAGAAAGCGGAGGATGCGCTACGCCGGAGCGAGAAGGAACTTCGGGACGTTATCGAAGCGATTCCAACGGCCGCCTGGACCGCGCGGCAGGACGGTCACGTTGAATTCGTCAATCGGCAATGGCGGGAATACTCCGGGTTATCCGCTGCGGAATCTGCAGGTTCAGGCTGGCAGGCCGCAGTTCATCCCGACGATCTTGACCGTCACGCAAACGGGTGGCTCGCGGCGCTCTCGGCCAGTACACCGTTCGAGAGTGAGGTGCGATACCGCCGCGCCGGCGACGGCCAATATCGCTGGTTCATGGTCCGTGCCGTTCCCCTACGCGATAGTCAGGGAAAATTCCTCAAGTGGTACGGAATATCGACCGACGTTGACGATCGCAAACGTGCCGAACAAACGCTGCGGGAGCAAGCACGCCTGCTCGATTTGACCCACGATGCCATTTTTGTCTGGGACATGAACAGCGTGATCAGATACTGGAATCGCGGCGCGGAGGCACTGTACGGATGGACGGCAGAGCAAGCGGTCGGCAGGCCTGGTGCCGAATTTTTGAAGACGACCTTCCCGGCGCCGTTCGAGCGCATCAAGGAGGAACTGCTGAGCGCCGGCCGCTGGGAAGGCGAGCTCGTGCGCACCAAGAGTGATGGAACACGGGTCTCGGTGGCAGGCCGCTGGTCATTGCAGCGAGACGCGCGTGGTATGCCCGTCGCGACACTCGAAACAAATAACGACATCACCGACCGCAAACGCGCCGACGAAGAGCGCGAGAGGTTGCGTCGGCTGGAAGAGGACCTCGCGCAAATCAGCCGCCTGAGCGTGATGGCAGAACTGACTGCATCGCTTGCTCATGAACTCAAACAGCCCATTGCCGCGGCCGTAATGGATGTTGCAACCTGTTTGCGTTGGTTGGAGCGCCATCCGCCGGACTTCAAAGCGGCTCGTAAAGTTGTGTCGAAGATTGTCAATGACCTAAATCGCGCCTCCGATATCGTCGACCGAAATCACGCGCTGTACCGACGAGGCGCGTCCCAGAGAGAATCGATTGACCTTAACGAAATTGTCCAAGAGATCGTCGCACTAACCGAGAACGCGGCGTTCCGGCAGTCAATTTCGATCCGGACCGAGCTCGACCGGACGCTGCCGGCAACCACCGGGGACCGTGTGCAACTTCAGCAGGTGCTGATGAATCTCATCCTCAATGCCATCGATGCGATGAAATCTAATGGGGGCGAACTGCGCGTTATGTCGAGCAAGTCCGAAAATGATTTGCTGATTTCGGTGATTGATTCCGGCATAGGGCTTCCGGCCGAAGAGCAGGGACGAATTTTTGAAGCATTCTTCACCACGAAGCCGGAAGGCATAGGGATGGGATTGTCGATTAGTCGTCGGATTGTCGAGTTCGCATGGGGGTCGTTTGTGGGCTCAGGCCAACCCCGAACGAGGTGCCACGTTTCACTTCACGCTGCCTATTGCGGTGTCGGAGTCCTTATCTCGGCCGCATAATCTTTGATTTGCCGGCCTCTTTCGCCCGCTTGCCGAAGTGCACGACGAGTCATTAGTGGACGTAGGCCAACGTCTGCGTATGGCCCGACGCGTCGGTTCGCACTAACGCGTCGACAGGTCGGCAGTTGACGGAAAAGCCGGCGTTGCGTGGACGCCGTGAACGCGTCGAGTTGACCCGTCGCGTCGGCTTGCAACCGACAATTGTTGGTTTGCAAAAAAGCTCTTCGACCTTGATGGTCACGTGCCGGTCTTGTCAGATACGGTACACGCCCTGCTTTTGGGGCCTAGCTTTGCCGACGCTCGATTGCGGCGGGTACCATTCTTGCATCCACCTTTTTGGCATGACACGCTTGCAGCATGAATCACTGCGAACCCCTGAGCCGGTTTCGCATCGTCCGAACGACCAAAATCGGGTCGATGGAGGACGCGCTCGGGCTGATATGCAGCAAGCCGTCGATCGAAATTAACGGCCTGGCGGAGCAGGTTCACGCGTCGATTAACAGCTGCCATCTTCAGCACATCGCGTTGACTTATTCGAAATACGCAGGAGTTCGGCTGGGTTTTCCTGAGGCTCATTGGTTTACGCAGGTCATACCGGTAGCGGGACGCAGCGAATTTGTGCTGGCGAAGACTCCGGTATCAGCATCTCCCGAGCGCGGCGTGGTCATTTCTCCCGGATTGAATTTTAGGATGAACTTCGAAGCTGGCCAAAACCTACTGTCAATGCGAATTGATCCGGGCGCACTGGCCCGGACATTGACGGCAATCACCGGCGAGCCGGCTGTCAAACCCTTGAAGATGGACCCGATACAGGATTTCGCGTCCCCCCAGGCACGGGCCTTGCGCGATCTGATCCTGCTCGTTGTCGGCCAGGTGAGCCGGGCCGACGAAACGCTGCCAGGCCTGGTCTTGGCCGAATTGGAACAGGGGCTGATGCTGGCGTTTCTGTATTGCAACCGGCACAATTACAGCCGCCTGTTGGAGTGCGATCCGTCCGCGCTTGCGTCGCGGCAGGTCCGCCGCGCCGAGGAATATATCGAAGCGAATTGGGACCAGCCGATCACGATGGAAGACATTGCGGCGGTGGCTGGCACGAGCGCGCGAAGCGTGTTTCGTGCGTTTCGGTACAGTCGCGGATTTTCACCTATGACTTTTGTAAAGCAAACACGATTGAAGCACTCGCAGCGATTATTGCAATCCGCCGATTTAACAACAACGGTCAAGGACGTTGCCCTCACCTGCGGCTTTAGTCATGTGGAGCGATTCAGCAGGGATTGTTATCGGGCATTCGGCGAATTGCCGTCCGCGACGCTGATGCGGACCCAATCATAATTGGCGGTGCCGCGCCGCCTGCGGCGATCCGGCCACGAGCGCGTGCGGCACGGCAGCGGGGGGCGGTCAATGTTCCCGCTGTCAAGGCGCAACCCCAGGGATCGGCGCCAGACTTTGCTGCAAAATCAGGCGGCACTTGATCGGTGATATTGGCACGTTGCTCACGTCAGGGCGTTTCAACTGAAATCTGGCCTTCGAGATAAAGCGCGGCACGCCCGGCGATGCTCACCCGGTCGCCGTTCAGCGTGCAGCGGAGCGCGCCGCCGCGCCGCGACAGCTGCCGCGCTTCGAGCTCGGTCTTCTCCAGCCGCTTGGCCCAATAGGGTGTGAGCGTGCAGTGCGAGGAGCCGGTGACCGGATCTTCGGGCACGCCTTGCGCCGGCGCAAAAAAGCGCGAAACGAAATCGATTCCATCCTCGCCGGGTGCTGTGACGATCGCCGCCCAGCAGTCGATCTTGGCGAGCGCTGTGAAGTCGGGCTTGAGCGCCGCGATCTCATCCGCGCTGTCATAGACGATGAGATGATCGCGGGCGCGCAAGACTTCGCGCGGGGCGCCGCCCAGCGCCGCGAAGAGGCCGGGCGGTGGCGTACAGGGGGCGGCTGGCCACGCCGGAAAATCCATAACCAGCATGTCGTCATGCCGGGTCACGATCAGTTCCCCCGCCTTCCGGGTGTGAAAGCTCACGCTTTCGCGCTGCGGTTCGAGAAAGCGCATGACGACATAGCCGGAGGCGAGCGTGGCATGCCCGCATAAATCGACCTCGACCGCGGGGGTAAACCAGCGCAGCGCGTAATCGCCGCCGTCACCGACGAAGAAGGCGGTCTCGGAGAGATTGTTCTCGGCTGCAATCGCCTGCATGGTCGCGTCGGGCAGCCATGCCTCGAGCGGGCAAACGGCGGCCGGATTGCCGCCGAACAACCTGTCCGTGAACGCATCCACCTGGTAGATCGGCAAGCGCATCATGTTTCAATCTCGGGCATGGGCGCTAGAAAAAACGCCATCTATTGGCACAAGCCGGCGCCTGCGGCTATGTAGATTTCCTCTCCGCATGACAAGAGAATTTCAATGGCCAAGCTTGAACTTTCGGTCGCCGTCGGCGACTACGACCGTACCCGCGCGCTGATCGACGGCATCGTCGCTATCGACGGCGTCGACCCGATCTACATGACGCTCGGCCCTGAAGAGATTTTCTTCCGCGCCTTGCGCGCCAGCGAATTCGACATCTGCGAATTGTCGTTGTCGAGCTACACGGTGAAAACCGCGCGGGGCGATTCTCCGTATATCGCGGTGCCGGCCTTCGTCTCGCGCACCTTCCGCCATACTTCGATCTACGTCCGCACCGACCGGGTGAAGAAACCCGCCGACCTCAAAGGCCGCAAGGTCGGCGTGCCGGAATATCAGCTCACCGCCAATGTCTGGGCGCGCGCTCTCTTGGAAGACGATTACGGCGTCAAGCCCGCAGACATTCATTGGATCCGCGGCGGAATCGAGGAGCCGGGACGGCCAGAAAAACTCACCATCAATCTGCCGGCCGGCGTCCGCCTCGACAATGCACCGGAAGGCGCGACCATTTCCGGGCTGCTGGAGGGAGGCGAGATCGACGGTTTCATCGCGCCGCGGCCGCCGACGCTGGTCGAGAAGGGCCATCCGAATATCGGCTGGTTGTTCTCCGACCCGGCCGCGGTGGCGAAGGATTATTTCAAGCGCACGCGAATGTTTCCAATCATGCATGTTGTCGGTATCCGCCGCGCACTGGCCGAACGCCATCCCTGGCTTCCCGGCGCGGTGTTCAAGGCGTTCGAGCAGGCGAAGCAGCTTGGCCTGAAGAAGCTGTCCGACACCTCATCGACCAAGGTGACGCTGCCCTTCGTCGAAGAAGCGCTCAAAGACGCGCGCGCGCTCATGGGCGAGGATTTCTGGTCATACGGGGTCGAGCAAAACCGCAAGGTGCTCGACTATTTCCTCGGCCAGCATCACGCGCAGGGGTTGTCGTCGCGGCACGTGTCCGTCGACGAACTGTTTCATCCGGCGACGTACGAAACGTATAAACTTTGATGTGCATGGCGCCGACGGGCCGCCATGGGGAGCGGCCGTAATTTTGGAGTGCAGGGCGTCGTCTCGTCGAAATCGGAAACGATTGCAATGACCTCAGCCGAAGCCTTTTTTCACGTTCGCATATTGGTCGGGATCATAACCGCCTTAAGTCTATCGCGGCTGATAACCGGCCTGGCGCGGCCGGTGCAGGACCAGGACTGGCATCGCGTTGGCCTGGTGCATACCGGCTGGGCGGTGTTTTTGCTGCTGATGATCGTGCATTTCTGGTGGTTCGAGCTCGGGCTCGCGAGGATCGAGAAATGGACGTTCGGCCTTTATCTTTTCGTCATCGGCTATGCGATCCTGTTGTTCCTTATTTGCACAATCCTGTTTCCGGATCAGGCCGACAGGAAAATGAACCTGGAGGAATACTTCTATTCGCGGCAGAAGTGGTTTTACGGGCTTCTCGCCGTCATCTTCCTGGTCGACGTCGCCGATACGGCGTTCAAGGGCCTCGATCACTTGCGCGCTTTAGGCCTGGAATATCTGTTGCGGCAGACAGCCTTCGTCGTGCTGTCCGTCATCGGGATGTTCGTGCGCCGGCCACTCTATCACCGCGCGTTCGTGGCGGGCGCCATCCTTTATCAGGTGTCGTGGGCGGTGCGTCAGTTCGAGTTCTGATCGCTCGCAACGCGCGACGGCGACGCGCGCGAACATTTCTCTCTCCCCGCAAGCGGGGAGAGAGTACTCACTTCGCCGGCCGAAGCTTCACGTGGATGTTCTTTTCCTGCGTGTAGGCCAGCATTTCCTCGAAACATTCCTCGCGGCCGATGCCGGACTGCTTGTAGCCACCGAACGGCGCGCCGAGGAAGTGTTTGGAGACCTCGTTGATCCAGACGAAGCCGGCCTGCACCGCGCCGGCGGTGCGGTGCGCGGTCGACAGATCATTGGTCCAGATCGACGCGGTGAGGCCGTATTCGACGGCGTTCACCTGTTCGAGCATCTTGCCTTCATCGCTCCATTTGAAGATCGAAAGCACGGGGCCGAAGATTTCTTCGCGCGCGATGCGCATGGTCGGCTGCACGTCGGCGAACACGGTCGGCTCGATGAAGAAGCCCTTGGCCAGTGCCGGATCGGCCGGCGGGCCGCCGCCGCAGAGGAGCCGCGCGCCTTCCTGTTTGCCAAACTCGATGAAGCCGAGGATGCGCTCATACTGGGTCTTGGAGATGATCGAGCCCATGGTGGTCGAGCGATCGGTGGCGATGCCCGGCTTGTAATGGTCGATCTTGGCTTTCACCTTGGCGAGCACGGCGTCGTAAATCTTCTCATGGACGAAGGCGCGGCTGGTCGAGCCGCAGGACTGGCCGCACCAGGTAAAATTCATGCCGCCGATGACGCCGCCCGCGACTTCGTCGGGGTCGGCGTCCGGATAGGCGATCAGCGCATTTTTGCCGCCGAGCTCGAGCATCACTGGCTTAAGCGTATCGGCGGCCGCCTTCATTACCGCGCGGCCCGTCGGGACCGAGCCGATCAGCGCGATCATGGCGACGTCGGGATGGGTGGTGAGCGCCGAGCCCGCTTCGCGGCCGCCCGGCACTATGTTGAGCACGCCGGGCGGCAGGATACCGCCGATGAGCTCGGCGAGGCGCAGCGAGGAGAGCGGTGCCTGCTCCGGCGGCTTCATCACCACTGTGTTGCCGGTCGCCAGCGGCGCGCCGGCCTTGCCGGCGCAGAACATGAAGGGATGATTGAACGGAATGATACGCCCGACCACGCCGCGCGGTTCGCGCACCGAGAAATTGACCACGCCCGGGCCCATCGGGATCGATGCGCCCTTCATCTCGGTGACGAGGCCGGCATAGAAATCGATCTGGGCGGCGGCGATGGTCGCGTCCATCACCATCTCATGCACCGGATTGCCGCAATCGGCCGCGTCGATCATGGCAAGCTCATCGGCGTTCTCGCGCAGCACGTTGGCGATGCGCTTGAGCAGCCGCGCGCGCTCGAGCGGCGGGGTGTTGCGCCAGCCGTCGAAGGCTTTTTTCGCCGCGCCAACCGCGGCGTCGATATCGGCGGCGCCGCAATCGGCAACCGGTCCGAGCGACTCCGCCGTGCCTGGATTGATGCTGTCGACATGACGACCGGATTTCGGCGCATGCCAGTCGCCGCCATAAAACGCATCGCGGTGCTCGGGCAGGCGAAGCGGCTCGGCTTTGACGGATTTGAGCGGGACAGCGGTGTTCATTTTGTTTCCTCCTCAACTTTTGGCGCGCGTCATCGCCGCGGTCATGGCACCGGTATAGCCAGGCTCGACACGTACATCGACGACGGCGACGCCGCCGGCATCGACGGCGGCAATTGCCTGTTCCAGCGCCCCGGCAAGATCGGCAGACTTGGTGATCGGACCGAAGCCGATTGCGCCCTGGGCGCGGCCCATGGCGGCAAGATCGATGTCCGGGTCGGACATACGCTGGCCGATCCATTTGTTTTCCACGGGACGATTGCGCATGCGCGCCATTCGTTCCTGGTGCAATTCGTCATTGTAGAACGAGCGATTGTTGGCGATGACGAACAGCAGCGGAATTTTGTAGTGCACCGCCGTCCACACCGCGGTTACGCCCATCAGAAAGTCGCCGTCGCCGCAGACGGCGACCGGCAGCCGGCCGGAATTTTTCAGCGCCAGCGCCGCGCCGACCGAAATGCCCGGCCCGCCGCCGATGCCGCCGCCGCCATCGGAGCCGAGAAAATCGAGCGGATGGCGGAATGTCCACCAGCGGTCCTCCCAGGAGATCGGTAGGTGCGTGAGCGTCGTCGGCCGCTCGCCGAGCGCTTTCCGCAGGGCGCGAGCGATGTGCTCGTTGGTGAAACCGGCCGGCTCTTGCTCGGCTTGAGTACGCGGATGCGCCGCGGCGCGCGGCTTGCCGGTCGCGCCGATGGCTTTCACCAGTTCCGGAACCACAAGGTCGGGATCGGCGGAAAGGAAAAGATCGACCGGCGGCAACGCCTGATAATCCATGCTCCAGCCGTTGTGGATGCGGTGATCGAGCGACACCTGAATGATTTTCGCCGCGGGGGAGGGGCCAAGGGAGCGCAACGCCCCGGCCAGATCGACCCAGTCGAGACTTAAGATCACGTCGGCGTCGCGCACGGCCGGAACGCTGTCGGGCGTCACATCGCGGGGCGCGCCGGCGTGCAGCGGATGATCGGTCGGAAAGCTCGCGCCGATCTTGAGATCGGTGACCACGCTGGCGTTGAGCGCCTCGGCGAGCGCCAAGCGCGCGTTCCAGGCACCGAGATCGCGCGAGGCCCGGCCGGCGAGGATCACAACCTGCTTGGCCGACTTCAGCATCGCCGCCGCTTGCTGCGCAAGATCGGCGGGCGCTGCGGTTTCGATCGGTGGCATGTAGCGGGCGGCGTCTATTGGCGGCAGCGGCTCGGCGAGCTTCGCCTCCTGCATCTCGGCGTCGAGGTTGATATAGACCGGCCCTTGCGGCGCCGTGTTGGCGATCCAGGTGCCGCGCAGGAGCGCTTCGCGCGCAGCGCCCGGCGAGGCCGGCTGATCATCCCACTTGGTGTAGTCGCGAATGAGCGCGCCCTGGTCGCGGGCGGTGTGGATCCAGTCGATCCACGGCCGGCGCTTCATGGCGTCGACCGGGCCGGTTGCGCCCAACACCAGAACCGGCATGCGGTCGCACCAGGCATTGAACATCGCCATGGTCGCGTGCTGAAGCCCGACATTCGAGTGCACAGCGGCGGCCATCGCTTTGCCGGTGACCTTGGCGTAGCCATGCGCGATGGCGACCGCGGATTCCTCGTGCACGCACAGCAGCATCTGCGGCGCGGTGTTGCCGAGATAATTGACAATGCTGTCATGCAGCCCGCGATAGCTCGCCCCCGGCGTCACGCGCGATAAAGGGGATATCGAACGCCCGCAGCGTCTCAGCCACCACGTCGCTGCCGAAGCCCGGCGCATTGGCGCCGGCCGGCGTCGGGCGTTCGAGCGCGGCGATCGAGGCGTCGACCGCGGCCGGCTTGTCCGGGTGACGCGCGGTCGCGGATTGGGGAGGCGGCATCGTCGGCGTTCCTCGAGTTCTGCTTTGTCGGGGCGTGATCGAACCGGATCACGCGCCCTGACGCAAGCGTGCCAGCAGCCTCGCTCCGGCATAGCCGTTGCCGACCCCACGCATAATGGCGTTGGAAATCGCGCACCGCGAGCATGCTGCGCGTTAAATGCGGGCTGTTTGAAACGTTTTAAGCCCGGCCGTGCCGGGATGCACCCCGCGCGTGGCGCGCGTGGACGTCTCCTCCGGAGTGCCATGCCCCGAAGCCTTGCTCTGAAACGCGATGATCCGTCTGTCGAATGGCACGCGCGGATTTTTGGTTTTGGTGCTTGCGGCTTTCGGCAACATCGGTTGCACACGTGCGCGATCGATGCCCGTGACCGGCGCGCGCCTGGCAATGTTCGGTAGTCTTCTGACGCTCAAGGCCGGTGTCGCCATTATTGTCAGCTTTGCGCTCGGTCTGGTGCGCCGGGACGCTCCCGGCGGAGGTTTCCGGCGCAGGCTCCTTCACGGCATCATGGTCCGAAACATTGGACATAGTGGCCGGCTCAAGCGAGCTGATCACCGAGGAATCCGGGCTGGTCACTGAGGAATAAAGCCCGGGCATTCCATCGACTTCTCCCCAAGGCACCATTGTCCGACCAGCAGCGGATGCCGACGCCACGGTGTCTGTACCGCCAGCGAGTTCGTTGACCAAGCGTTGGAGGCTGTCAGCAAAACTATCAGTGTCGAAATTCAAGGGATCGTCGTGACCGTTCCTAAGCTGGGAATCGATGGCGGCATGGAAGGCGGGGACAAGCCAGTGCTCTGCCCGCACGCTCGCGATCATATAAAGAAGCGCCAGGCGGTCGTATTGGGCGGCGGTAAAGGCCGGATCCGGACTCTGCGCGTCATTGCGCCGGCCGCGTCCGACAGCACTGCGCCGCGGTTGCACAAGCTCGACATGGAGGAAAAGCCCCTTCAGGGCGCCGGCGAAATTCGCCGCCTGCTCGAACTTCGTCTCACGCCAGGGAAACGCCAATTCGTGATCGAGCAACATGTCGCCGGCCCGATTAACGACAATGTGCGCCTTTCCCCATCCATCAGCGCAGGCGAAGTGAGAGAGATTGTTGATCTTCACGCGGACGTCGAGGTCCACGGGAAACGATCTGTGCCCGTAATTCGGTCCGCTCGTGTCGTGGATGACGAAATAGCGCGCCATCGGCGCGTTCGGATCGTTGTCGTCGGCGCGGGACACTGGTTGCCAAAGATAAGCGGCAAAATTCCATTCCAGACCCTGCTTGGAAAGATACGCGCTCAACGCTTCGCGACTGGGGAGGCCGGTCGCACCTCCGACGCGCTCGGCGAGTACGGGCGGCAGCGTTGTCAGTGGCGGAGCGAGATTGCGGGAATAATCCATGCCGCGCATAAGGCATTTGGCCTGCTCCACCGGCGTGCCACTAAAGCTCAAAGTTTGCGGATCGAAACCGCAAGCTCCCATGGTCTTGATGAAGAATGGCGGCCGGAAGTGGTTAGGCTTGCAGCGGGCGCTCAGCGCACCCTGCGTCGAAGCGCTCAGGATCGCGCAGGCTAGTCCCGTCGCGATTGTTTTCGCCCAAAAACCGGTGCGGCGAAGGCCGCCGACATTTGCCGTCACGTTCACGGCTATCAATCCCAAAACTAAAACGCCCTACTATCGTTACCAACGCCGCCCATGCCAAGCGGTGCCATCATGCCGATGCAAGAAATGTGCGCAAAAGTTTCTGCGTCGCGGCATTTCGTTAGAACGGCCATGCTCAGGATGAATGAACGTTCAGAGTACGGGCGCTCTGCATCGGTCTTCGGGCGCATAGCGGCATTGAAATGGGTGCCTACCGGCGCCCCTTACTCGGGAGCGATCCGCGGTTTATCTTACGAAAACTATTCCGAGGCGGTTCCACGCGAGGGATCAGGTCATGGACCAGGTGCTCGAGCGGCAGTCATCGCCCGAAACCGTTGAGGCAATCGAAGCGACGCTCAACTACCTCATCGATACCGGTGAGAAGATCGTCACCGCCGCAGGACCGGGAGGCGTCGCCGACATGCGCGGCGGCAAGCTCGACCCGCACAAAGTCACGATCCGCAACGGCCGGCTGCACGTGAAGGATTTTATCCTGGAACGCGAGGGCTTCCGGTTCGTCCGCCATGACACCAAGGTCGCCGACTTCTACGACGATGACGACGTGCGGAAAGTTTATTATCCGGAGATGGAAGCGCTGGTGAAAGCCGAGAGCGGCGCGTCGCGGGTCGTCGTCTTCGATCATACTTTGCGGACGGCCGACGACGCACTGCGCGAGCAGCGCAAAATTCGTGAAGTGGTCCCGCGCGTGCACAACGACTACACGGAATGGTCCGCCCCGCAGCGGGTGCGCGATCTGCTGCCCGACGAAGCGGACACGCTGTTGCGCCGGCGTTTTGCGATCGTGCAGGTCTGGCGGCCGATCCGCCTGCCGGTCGAGAGCTTTCCGCTGGCGATCTGCGACGCGCGCTCGGTTTCGACCGACGATCTGGTGATTTCGGAACGGCGCTATCAGCATCGGGTCGGGCAGACCTATGCCATCACCTACAATCCGGACCACAAATGGTTCTGGTTTCCGCGCATGCGCCGCGAAGAGGCGATCGTGTTCAAAGTCTTTGATTCAGAGAAAGACGGCCGCGCCCGCTGGACGGCGCATACCGCCTTCGACGATCCGACCTCGCCGCCCAACGCGCGCCCGCGCGAGAGCATCGAGATCCGCACCTTGGCGTTTTTCTGAAGGTTCTCTCGCCGTCATGGCCGGACTTGTCCCGGCCATCCACGACTATATTGGGCTGTGCCCTTAAGACGTGGATGCCCGGCACAAGGCCGGGCATGACAAGTGGAAATTTAACTTCGAACTAGTCCTTCGCCCGCTCGACGTAAGAGCCGTCGGCGGTCATGACCACGATCCGGGTGCCGGCGGTGACGAAGGGCGGCACCATGGTGCGCACGCCGTTGGAGAGAACTGCGGGCTTGTAGGAAGAGGCGGCGGTCTGGCCCTTCACCGCCGGTTCGGTTTCCACAACTTCAAGCGTGGCCCGGGGCGGCAGCTCGATCGCTACCGGCACACCCTCGTGCAGGCTGATCGTCACCTCCATCTCGGGCTGCAGATAGGCGGCATAGTCGCCGACGATATCGGCCGGGACCGCGACCTGGTCGTAGGTCTCCATATTCATGAAATGGAAGCCGTCGCCGTCCTGGTACATGAACTGGTGCTTGCGATCCTCGACGAAGGCGCGTTCGACCTGTTCGGTCGTCTTAAAGCGCAACGCCACCTTCACGCCGTCGGCGATCCGCCGGACGTCCATCTGGGTGACGGGGGTGCCCTTGCCGGGATGGATGTTCTCGGTCGACACGATGACGCCGAGCTTGCCGTCAATCTCGACGATATTGCCTTTTCGCAGCGAGCTGGCGATGACTTTCACGGTTTCCTCGGTTTTGGCTCTACAGTCGGGGCGCAACATACCGATCTTGAGCCCGATCGCCACATATTTCCTTAAAGCCCGACGCACAAGGACATGCTGGAAAGCTTCCCCGCCGCCTCGCCGTTCTGGGCTCGGCATGTCCACGCCGACCGCCGGCCGATGCTGCTCGCGCGCAATCGCATCGTGGCGGCGCTGCGCGCGTGGTTTGCGGCGAACGATTTCATCGAGGTTCAGACCGGGGCCTTGCAGGTCTCGCCCGGAAACGAGACCTACTTGCACGCCTTCGCGACGATGCTGGTCGCACCCGACGCCACCGTGTCGCGCCTTTATCTGCGCACGTCCCCCGAATTCGCCTGCAAGAAGCTGCTCGCGGCCGGCGAGCGCCGCATCGTCGAATTCGCCAATGTGTTCCGCAACCGCGAGCGCGGCGCGCTGCACCATCCGGAATTCACCATGGTCGAATGGTATCGCGCCGGTGAGTCCTATGAGACCCTGATGGGCGATTGCGCTGCGATCCTGGCGCTGGCGGCCGAGGCGGCCGGCACGAAACGTATGACGTTTCGCGACCGATCGGCCGATGCCTTCGCCGCGCCGGAGCGGCTTACCGTGGCGGAGGCTTTTACTCGCTTTGCCGGCATCGACCTTTTGGCGATGCTGCCGGGCGGTGAAGCGGATCGCGAGGGCTTGGCCCTTGCTGCCCGGGCGGCCGGCATCCGGGTGGCACACGACGACCGCTGGGGCGACATTTTCAGCCGCGTACTGGTGGAAAAGATCGAAGGCCATCTCGGTATCGGCCGAGCCACCATTCTTGACCAATACCCGGCGGTGCAGGCGGCGCTGGCGCGGCCGTCGACGTCCGATCCCCGCATCGCTGACCGCTTCGAACTTTACGTCTGCGGCGTGGAAGTCGCCAATGGCTTCGCGGAGCTCACCGACCCGGTCGCGCAGCGCTGGCGGTTGGAACGCGAAATGGCGGACAAGGAACGCATTTACGGCGAACGCTACCCGCTCGACGAAGACTTTCTTGCCGCGCTGGCAGAGATGCCGCAGGCTTGCGGCATTGCGCTCGGTCTCGACCGCCTGGTGATGCTGGCAACCGGGGCCGCGCGCATCGAACAGGTATTATGGAATCCACTCCCATGAATTCGCCACCGGTTACTCTGCGCAGCGTCGACGAGCTTTGCGATCGCGCTTTGGTGCCGCGCGAACGCCTGAATGAGCTTGCCGAGGTCGCCGCGCGCTACGCCGTCGCCATCACGCCGGCGATGACTGATTTGATCGATGCCAGCGATCCGCACGATCCAATCGGACGGCAATTCATACCCGATCCGCGCGAGCTGAAACATGGTCCCGAGGAAAGCAGCGATCCGATCGGCGATCACGCGTTCAGGCCGGTCGAAGGAATCGTCCACCGCTATCCCGATCGCGTGCTCCTGAAAGTGGTCAATGCCTGCGCGGTCTATTGCCGGTTCTGCTTCCGGCGCGAAATGGTGGGACCTGGGCGGGGAGGGCTGTCGCCGGCCGCGCTTTCGGCGGCGCTCAATTACATCAGCGGTCATCCGCAGATCTGGGAAGTCATTTTGAGCGGCGGCGATCCGCTGGTGCTTTCCGTGCGCCGCCTCAAAAACGTGGTCTCACAGCTTGCTGCCATCGCCCACGTCAAGGTGATCCGCGTGCACACGCGCGTGCCGGTCGTGGCGCCGGAACGGATCAGCGCCGCGCTCATCCGCGCGCTGCGCGCGGAAGCCAAAGCGACGTTCGCCGTATTGCATGTTAATCATCCGCGCGAGCTGACCAGGAAAGCGCGGACGGCGTGCGCGCGCTTTGTCGACGCCGGTATACCGATGCTCTCGCAATCGGTGCTGCTGCGCGGCGTGAACGACGATGTCGAGACGCTCGGCGCACTCATGCGCGGGCTGGTCGAGTGTCGGATCAAGCCCTATTACCTGCATCATGCGGATCTTGCGCCGGGCACGGCGCACTTGCGCACCACCATCGCCGAAGGACAGGAGTTGATGCGCGCCATCCGCGGCCGCCATTCCGGCCTGTGCCAGCCGACCTATGTGCTCGATATCCCCGGTGGGCACGGCAAATCGCCGATCGGCCCGAACTACCTGAGCGAGGATGGCGCGGTGGTCGAAGACTTCAACGGGCGGCGGCATCGCTACCCGCCACGCCGCTGATTATCCGAAAAATTTATCGAGCCGCCCGATGTTACGCGGCTGCTTGTTCCGGTGCCGGGAAGAAGACCGCGGTCTCGAAGCCATAGCCGCAGGCGTCGCACGACCAGGTGTGGCGAACACAGCGCTCGGTCAGATGCTCGGACCAGTCCGGCGCGAGCAACCACGTGCTGCACTGCGGGCACACATTTTTATCGTAAGTCGCCAAGCGTGTGCGCGCGCTAACATCGGTGTGCAATGCCATGAGGTTCCTCCTGCCTCGCTCCTCCCGCAGCGGGACCGTAGGCAGGCTCTGTGGCATCCCCATGACCCAACTGCGTCCGTATGCGGACAAGCGGGAACAGCGCTGCGCGACGCCCAAGGAACAATGATTCTTCATGTTGCGTTGCAACCGCGGGCGTCGGACGATCGAATGAGGGATCATCATGCGGACAAGAACTCACTTATCGGTCGCATTCGCGGCTATCCTTGTCTTCAGTGGCGCAGCCACCGTACTTGCACAGGTCGGTGCATTGCCGCCGCCACCGCCGCCGGTCTTTAATCCCGGCACGCCAAGCGCGCCCTTGATCGTGCCCGCGCCTATGGAAACGTCGATATCGCCAACCACGCCCGGCACATCCCAGGGAATGACGGCCGGCAGCGGAGCGCTCAGCATTGGGAGCAATCCGGTCACGGGCCAGCCCTGTTCCGGCGGAAGTTCCCTGTCGCTGAACGGTACACCGCAAATCATGGCGCCCGAGGAAGGTTCGCGTGGAGCGGCGCCGCCGGCGAGCCCGTATGCGTCGGGGAATTTGGGCCCGTGCTGAATGACCCGCGTGGCGCCGTCGCGCTCTGAAGCGGGCGGCGGACGAGAAGATAGTGACGACTTGAGCTATCGGGTTCTTAAAGTTCGCAATCAGAATTGGCTATATTGCTCTATTACCGCACCAAAATCCGGAAAACGAAGAATCAAGTTGAGAGACAGCAAAAGACCGATGAGACAGAACGCCACGACCGCCAGCAGATTGGGATTGGCAATCACCTTAACAAGCCGAGACCATACGGTCTCCATCGTGTGAGTTCGGCGGCTCGCGGGGAAAAGCGTGTTGGGCGTGGCCATGTCGATCTCCATGGTTTGTGACGGTCAGTAAATCTCTACGCGAAGGCCGCGGCAGGCGATGTGATCGGCAGCACAACTTGCCGCCTTGCCGCGTGGCGCGGCTCATTTCAATTGCGTCGAGACCGAGGAAAATGTGGTGTTGAGTTTAGTGCCGATGCCGTTAACGGCGGCGACAATAACAATCGAAATTCCCGCGGCGACGAGAGCGTACTCTATCGCGGTAGCCGCGGTCTGGTCTTTCAGGAAAGACTTGAGCTTTTCGACCATGCCGCGAGTTGTAAGCAACAAGCTCTAAAGCGTTGGTAACTCCGACACCGGAAATTCGGACATCTTTTGCTGAAACATAAGACGCGACAGCCGGCATTCGCCGAAAGTGTTCAAATTTTTCCGAATTCTCGCAACGATCATTTAAATTCTGGGTGATCAACCTGCGGTTCAACGAGGAACCTGCTCATGTTGTGGAAATCAAGTCTTGTTGCAGCGGTTGCCGCCTTCATTCCGACGATCGCGCTTGCCGAACCTGTCAACAGCGCGCTGCGGAGTGCATGCGGGGGCGATATCAAAGCACTTTGCAGTTCGGTCCAGCCGGGCGGAGGACGGATTTGGGATTGCATGAAGCAACACAGCAGTCAGCTGTCCGCCGCCTGCAAGGCGGCGGCGATGGCAGGACGTTGATCTTAGAAATAGTCCGCGACGTAGTCTGGTGAACTTCGCCGCCATCCGCCGCGCCTGGTCGCGGAGCAGATTGGTCGCCGAACCGCGTCGCGTGCATCGTCGAAGGCGAGGTGACCGGAAAAGTTGAATCTTGTGCCCGGCATCACATCGAAGCTTCAAACGCAAGTTTAGCTCGAACCGGACGATGCCGGGCACAGCTCACACAGGGGGGGCGACACCAATGCGTATTGCTGTCAAAGCGGACAACGGCGACGAGGCCGCAATAGGCGCCAACGTGGTTTCCGGTGAACTCGCTCTCGTCACGCTTGAGAGCGGGACTGCAAGGGTCAGTTCAAAAATCGGGCCTGAGTCGGTGACGCTGACAGCCGACAAGGCGCGTGAATTGGCAAGGGCGCTGATGTCCGTAGCGGACGCCGTTGAGTTTGTTAGAACCCACGACTTCGCCTGGCCGTGATCGCGGACCCTGGCGGGGTGCGTCGAACGGCTGTTGACGCCGTCAGACGGCCACCGCGAGGGACGGCCACGACTTATAAAGGATTAGCCGGGCTGAGCGGAGAGCGCATCGCTCGCGGCCGTTAAAACGGAATTTCCTCATCTAGCGATACGTCCGGTAAAAATTACGACGTGCTGCCCGGCGGGTCGGAGACTGTTCCTAAAGCCTGTCCCCTTATGTCCCTAATTTCCTAGCTAAGTGATTGATTTAGAAAGTTGGCGCGCCCTACGGGACTCGAACCCGTGTTACCGCCGTGAAAGGGCGATGTCCTGGACCGCTAGACGAAGGGCGCTAGGCCGCGCGCAAATCGGGCGCGGCGACTAAAGGCGGCGCGACATATAGAGAGGTTTGCCGCAGGCGGCAAGCAAGGCGCAAGGAACGAGCGACGGAACCGAGGGAATCCAGGGAAACCCGCGGCTGTCACCAGTGTCCGGTATTAGGCATCGAGGTCCAGGGCTCCTTTGGCGGCAGGGCGGAGCCCTTTTGCAACAACTCGATCGATTGCTTGTCGGGTGAGCGCACGAAAGCCATCATGCCGTCGCGGGGAGGGCGGTTGATGGTGACGCCTGCCTTCATCAACTTCTCGCAAAGTGCATAGATGTCGTCGACCTCATAGGCGAGGTGGCCGAAATAGCGGGCGTCGCCGTAATCCTCGCCGCTGTCCCAATTATATGTCAGCTCGACCAGCGGTGCAGCGCGTCCCTCCGGTCCTTGCGCCACCAGCCCGTCATCGCCGGGCGCCGCCAGGAACACCAAGGTGTATTTGTTTTTCTCGTCGACCCGACGGCGGACTTCCTTCAGGCCGAGCTTGTTGCAGTAGAAATCAAGCGCCGCGTCGAGATCGCGCACGCGAAGCATTGTATGCAGATAGCGCATGATGGCACCTTACCCGGTGGTTTGAACGTTCTTCCGTAAGCCTACCTGACGTATTTAGGCAACGGTACGAAGGTGGAAAGGATGATTGCGTCCGATCTCGATACCGCGGTCGCGAGCCTGCAGGAGATGCTCCACACGGCGAACGTGGTCCTGCCCTTCACCGGCGCCGGCATCTCGACCGAGTGCGGCATCCCCGATTTCCGGTCGCCGGGCGGCATTTGGACCAAGAATCGCCCGATCCCGTTCGAGGAATTCCTGGCAAGCCAGGAGGCGCGCAATGAATTGTGGCGGCGGCGCTTTGCCCTCGGCGATGAGTTCGGTCACGCGCGGCCAGGGCGCGGGCATCGCGCGCTGGCCAGCCTTTATCGCGCCGGCAAGGTGCCCGCTGTGGTCACGCAGAACATCGATAATCTGCACCAAGCCTCTGGCATCGCACCCGAACATGTGGTCGAGCTGCACGGCAACACGACCTACGCTTTGTGCCTCGATTGCAAACAGCGTTACGAACTGTCGTGGGTGCGTCAGCGCATGGAGGCCGGCAATGGCTGTGCGCCGGATTGCCCGGCTTGCGGCGGCTACATCAAGACCGGGACCATATCGTTCGGGCAGGCGATGCCCGATTCCGCAATGCGGCACGCCGAGCAACTCACTCTGTCATGCGATTTGTTCCTGGCGATCGGCTCTTCGCTTGTGGTCTGGCCGGCGGCCGGATTTCCCTTGAAGGCCAAGCGCAACGGCGCCCGACTTCATCATCGTCAACCGTGAGCCGACCGATTTCGATGAGATTGCCGATCTCGTCGTGCACCATGACATCGGGACCGTGTTCGAGCCGTTCGTCAATTGTCCTTCATCCACCGATGTTCACAGGTTGTGAAGTTTTGGCCGAGTGTTGCAATTTTGTGCTTCCCACTCGAAGGCTCGGTGTTATCTTCGATTCAAGAGATTCGTGAAAGCGCCCGTGTGGGGCGCCAGCACAGAAGCGGCGGCCACTGCGTCATGGCGTCGGACGGGATCGAACCAAAATCCACGGGAGCGGGGCTCGGACCCGACGTCGATCTCAGCGATGAGGCGGCGGCGCATGTCATCGAAGTCTCCGGCGTCATCAAATGGTTCGATGTTGCCAAGGGTTATGGCTTCATCGTGCCGGATAACGGCATGGCCGACGTGCTGCTGCACGTGACCTGCCTGCGCCGCGACGGCTACCAGACGGCATATGAGGGTGCGCGGGTCGTGTGCGAGGTGTTGCCTCGACCCAAGGGCCTGCAGGCGTTCCGCGTCCTCTCCATCGACGAATCGACGGCGATCCATCCGGCACAGATGCCGCCGCCGCGAACCCATGTTACTGTGACTCCGACGAGCGGTCTCGAGCGGGCACAGGTGAAATGGTTCAATCGGTTGCGCGGATTCGGCTTCCTCACACGCGGGGAGGGGAACTCCGGACATTTTCGTCCACATGGAGACGCTGCGCCGCTTCGGCATTACGGAACTACGGCCGGGCCAGTTCGTCCTCGTCCGCTTCGGACCAGGCCCCAAAGGGCTGATGGCGGCAGAAGTGCGCCCCGAAGGCGGGTCGCTCGGCCCCGCTTCCCACTAACCGCGCTCGCTACTCATTCCCTATGGCGCGGGAAGGCGGCGTCAAGCTTCGCCGCGGCGATTCTCTTCGCCGTCTGCATGGCGTTCTCGGCCTTGTACCTGCCGGTTCCGGCACGGGCGGCCGGACAGGCAACGCTTGAGATCGTCAGCAAGACCGGAGTCCATGCCTTCGCCGTCGAGCTCGCGACCAATGACGCCGAGCGTTCGCGCGGCCTCATGTTCCGCAAGGAGCTGCCGGAGGGGCGGGGCATGCTGTTTGATTTCAAGCAAGACCAGCCGGTCTCGTTCTGGATGCACAACACTTATATCTCGCTCGACATGATCTTCATCGCCGGCGATGGGCGCATCATCCGCATTGCCGAAAACGCCGAACCCCTGTCTGATCGCTTGATCCCATCCGGCGGCCCCGTGCGCGCCGTGCTCGAAGTGATCGGCGGCACCGCGCGCAAGCTCGGCATCGCGCCCGGCGATCGTGTCGAGAGCCCGATCTTCGGGACGGGGCATTGAACGGTGGCATGCGCCGCTCGGCTTGCTGGCAGCCGGCGAAAGATGTATCCAACGGCGCGCCGGGCGGGGTATAGCGCAGCCTGGTAGCGCGGCAGTTTTGGGTACTGCAGGTCGCAGGTTCAAATCCTGCTGCCCCGACCATTTCACCTTCCGCCTTCGGCGCGATTGAGGAACACGTATTTCATGACCGCTCGCATTTACAAGCCGGCGCGCACCGCGATGCAGTCCGGCCAGGCCAACACCAAGGAATGGGTGCTCGATTACGAGCCGGAATCGCCGCCCACGGTCGAGCCGCTGATGGGCTGGACGAGTTCGGCCGACATGAAGCAGGAAGTGCACATTCAGTTCGACACCAAGGAAGAAGCCGTCGCCTTTTGCGAGCGTGAGGGCATTCCCTACCAGGTGTTCGAAACCAAGCCGCCGGTGCGCCAGCGGCTCTCCTATTCCGACAATTTCGCCTATCCACGGCGCGAAGCCTGGACGCATTAGAGCGCAATCGCTTCAGATTGAATTGATTGGCGCTCTAACTTTTTGGCGAAGCATGATTTTTTCGGAAAACCGGCTTCCACCCTCGGATCCAGTCCGAGGGCAGGCATTTTCCGGATCATGCTCTAAGCGGCGATTACGAAAACCTCAGGCGTGTTGTTTTTCACCCGCCCGCGCCTCGGCAGCGTGCTGCCGGCCCTGCGAGGCGGCGCGTTGGCGCAACAGCGACATGAAACGATCTTCGGTCATCGGCTGACCGAGCAAAAATCCCTGGCCGTAATCGCACCCCATGCTGACCAGGGCGAGCGCATCGGATGCCTTCTCGATTCCGATCCCGACTGCGACGCTGCCGAAATTGTGCGCGAGATTGATGACGGTCTTGCACAGCGGCGCATTGACCTTGTCGGTGCCGCAATCGGTGATGAAGACCCGGTCGAGCTTTAGTTCGGCAAACGGCAACGCCTTGAGGCGGGCCAATGACGAGTAGCCGCGGCCGAAATTGTCGATCGCGAGATGGACGTCAAGCGGCTGAAGATTTTTTGCGATGTCGGCGGCCAAGGCGAGGTCGGTGATAATCTGCTCTTCCACAAGGTCGATGATCAGTCCCGGCCACTTCTCGAACTGTGGCCGATAGGTTTGGACGATATCGGCCACTGCCAACTTGGCCATCGCATTAACCGGAATATTGACGGAGAGTCGGAGGTTGACGCCCAGCTTGGCGAAGTTGAGGTTGGCCTTTAGCCCCTGCGCCAGCGCCTGCTCGGAAAGCGTGATCAGGCTCGAACTCGGTGGCGCCGGGCATGAATGCGCTCGGCATCAGCACCCCATTTTGCGGGTGGCGCGCGCGGGCGAACGCTTCAACGCCGACAAGCTGCTTTCTGCGTAGATCGATCTTTGGCTGGTACCAGAATTCGATCCAGCTCTGGCGCAGGGCCTCTTCGAGATCGACGCGTGCGGCGACTGCCGGTGGATCACCAAGCTTGAGTTCGCGCAGAATTTTCAGCACGGCCGAGGTCTCGAACGGCTTTTTGAGCACCGGGAGCATTTGCAGCCCGTGTTGTTCGCCGATGCTCTTGACGTGTTCGAGCACCGCCGAGCCGCGGCTGCTCATAAGCTGCACGAATCCGAAATAGCCCTTGCGGCCGAGTGCGATCACGCACTCAATCGCGTCGGCGGATTCAAGCGCGATGTTAAGAAAGACGACATCGGGCGCGCGGCGGCCCAGCGCCGCGCGAAAGGCCTGGCCGTCGGCGAATTCCTCGGCTTCGATTCCGGCGCCATGGAGGACGAGCGACAGGAAGTTGCGTATGCTCGCATCCCCGTCAACGACGAAGCAGAGGGGTGCGCGCGCCTTGCCGTCGTGTTCCTCGCGAGTCGCCGTGCCGGGCGCCGGTGATATCGACTGCGCCGTTGCTGCGCTCATGGGCAAATCCGTGCCGGTCAGTGAAAGTGCGCCATCATTGAAAGGAAATTGTTAACCGAGGGTTGCAGTCATCGGTGACGGCGTGGGCGTATGCCGAACCAAGGGCAGCTTTAGCCCACGGCGTGCAGCGTCCGGCCCCCGGCCGTCACCGGCTTGGCGTCGATGAGCACAAAAGCGATGACACAGGGTTTGTCGCCGCGATTGACCCAGTTGTGGATCGTGCCGCGCTGCACAATGACGTCGCCGGCCCGGAGATGCACCTCGCTGTCATCAAGCTGCATGTCGATTTCGCCGGAAATCACGACGGCATAGTCGATCGAATCGGTGCGGTGTACTCGGGGGGCGACACCCGGCATGTATTCGATCACCCGGAAGACTGTGCCGCCTGGGAGCGTTGTGCCGACGGTACGCGCACCGCCGTCATCATCACCAGAATTGTCGGCCGGGATGGTTTCCGTCGTCCAAATGACGGTTGCTGACGCGCCGGGCCGGGACGATTGCACGTTCTTCGTGATCTCATCGATGGCGATGACGGCACGCCCGCGCCCGTCATGGCCGGTCACGACCCGGCGCACTTGCAAACTCATCTCGCACCTCCGTCGCGGCGGACGCTAAACAAGGGCGCAGGCGCTGCGGAGCGAGCAACACACGAAGTCGTGACCGTGGCGGCCGGTGCGCGGGCGCCAATTGTGATTGGCGCGCTATGCGCGCCTTGCCTTAGAAAGCAATTCCTGAAAGCAATTCCTGCTGCTGCTTTGAGCAGCGCAGACGACTGCGGAGGAAGCAAATGGCGGCCTGTGAGAGCTTTTCGCCCCGGCAAATCGCACGCGCTTTGTTGTTCGTTCCGTTCGTGGCTCTGACGATGAACGCCGCGCCAGCCGCGGAGCCTGCCGTCGTGATACCGGCCCCGACCGTTGATGCGCCGGCGGGTGCCGGCAAGCAGACCGTGGTTTTGGCGGGCGGCTGCTTTTGGGGCGTGCAGGCCGTCTTTCAGCACACCAAAGGCGTGACGTCGGCGGTCTCCGGCTATGCCGGCGGCGACAAAGCGACAGCGCATTATGAAACGGTCGGCTCCGGCCGCACCGGCCACGCCGAGTCGGTCGCGGTGACGTTCGACCCGCAGCAGATTTCCTACGGCAAGATTCTACAGATTTACTTCTCGGTCGCGCACAATCCGACCGAGCTTAATTACCAGGGCCCCGATCACGGCACGCAATATCGCTCGGCCATCTTCTTTGCCAACGACGAGCAGAAGAAGATCGCCGCGAACTACATCGCCGAGCTCGGCAAAGCGCATGCCTTCAAGGCGCCGATCGTCACCACGCTCGAGCCGCTCAAGGGCTTCTATCCGGCCGAAGACTATCACCAGGACTTCGCCGTGGTGCACCCATCCTACCCCTATATCGTGTTCAACGACTTGCCGAAGGTGGAAAATCTCAAGCGCCTGTTCGCCGCCGACTATCGCGATATGCCGGTCACCGTGATGGCCTCCAGCAAGCCGGGCGAATAATTGGGCGAGCGGCCGGGCAGGGTCTTCCCCTCGGCCGCTTTTGCGTTCACGGCGCACTTTCCCGGCGGCCTGACTCCTCACCGGTGAGGGGGTTCTTTGCTCCCGCGCGCGCCGCGCGGCGACACGACGCGTCCCGTCACCCATAGCCAGTATAGCCAGCGCCCCCGCTCTGAAGTATCGTTGCTGCAGGCGAGACGGGCTGCGCAATGGGTCCGTCCGCTGAGGGGCGAAGTACGGGGAGGAACGCCATGGCTGTGGCAACGACATACGGGGCACTTCCGGAAGCCGAACACTCGGCGCAACTGCGTAAAGCGGTGATCGCTTCGACAATCGGCACGGCGATCGAGTGGTACGACTTTTTCCTCTACGGCACCGCGGCCGGTCTCGTCTTCGGCAAGCTCTACTTCCCCAACCAGGAGCCGCTCGCGGCGACGCTAGCCGCCTTCGGCACTTATTTCATCGGCTTCGCCGCCCGACCCATCGGCGCCGCCATTTTCGGTCATTACGGCGATCGGATCGGGCGCAAGGCGACGCTGATCGCCACGCTGCTGTGCATGGGCCTCGCCACCTTCGCGATCGCTTTTGTGCCGACCTACGCGTCGATCGGCATCTGGGGCGCCGTGCTCTTGACGATCTTGCGCGCGATTCAAGGCATCGGTGTCGGCGGCGAATGGGGCGGGTCGGTGCTTCTGGCGATGGAATGGTCACGTACCCACGGCCAGCGCGGGCTGGTGGCGTCGTGGCCGCAATTCGGCGTGCCCTGCGGCCTGCTTTTATCAACGCTGGCGGTTGCTGCCTTCAGCGCGTGGTCTGGCGATCAGTTCCTGGTTTGGGGCTGGCGCCTTCCGTTCGCGCTTTCGATCATTCTGGTCGGCATCGGTCTGTGGATTCGCCTCGGCATTCTGGAGACACCAGTGTTCCAGAAGCTTTTGGACGACGAAAAGATCGAGAAGGCCCCAATTATCGAGGTGTTCAAGAAACAGCCGCGGGAAATCCTGCTCTCGGCATTGCTGCGGATGTCCGAGCAGGCGCCATTCTACGTCTTCACCGCCTTCGTCTTCGCTTACACGGTCGGTACGCTGCATATGTCGCGGAATTTCATTCTCACCGCGGTGATGGTGGCGGCCTGCGTTTCCTTCATCACCATCCCGCTCTCCGGCCACATCTCCGACCGCATCGGGCGCCGGAAGATGTACCTGATCGGCGTGGTCATCATGGGCCTGTTCGGGTTCCTTTATTTCGGCATGGTGGATACGGCGATCCCGTCGGCGGTGTTCATCGCCATCGTGCTCTCGCTCATTCCCCATGACATCCAATACGGTCCGCAGGCGGCGCTGATCGCCGAATCGTTCACGCCGCGGCTGCGCTACAGCGGCGCCTCGCTCGGCTATCAACTGGCGTCGATCATCGCCGGCGGGCCGGCGCCGATCATCGCGACCGCCTTGTTCGCCGCCTATCATACGGGCTATGCGGTCGCCATTTACATTGCCGGCTGCGCCGTGATCAGCCTGGTATCGGCGGCTTTCATGCCCGACTACACCGGCCAGGATATTTCGGCGGAATATGACGCGTGATGCGCGCAGGCGGTGCTCGGCGCGGCGTCACCAATGAGATGAAATAGTACATCGTCGCCAAGGCCGATCCTGCTCCCTCTCCTTGCGGGGGAGGGAGCGGGCATGCACAACTCACGTGCATCGACATCCAAACATCGGGCTTCGGCGCCATATGGAACAGCGCGCACCGGCGGATTTGGTCGCCGAGCAAAAAGACCCGGCCGTTTTATCTTGCAGCTCTGGTTTCTGGTGCTGGTCGCGATGGCGATCGGCATCGCGCTCGGCCAGCTTCTACCCGAACATCGGCGCGCGGATGGAGCCGCTCGGCGACGCCTTCATCAAGGCGATCCGCGTGCTGATCGCGCCGATCATCTTCTGCACGGTCGTGCACGGCATCTCCAGCATGGCCAACATGGCCAAGGTCGGCCGCGTCGCGCTCAAGGCGCTGATCTATTTCGAGGTGCTGACCACGATCGCGCTGGTCCTCGGCCTCGTCGCCGTCAATCTGTTTCAGCCCGGCGCCGGCATGCATGTCGACCTCTCGCAGGTCGATACGTCGAGCGTGGCGCCTTATCTCGAGCAGACCCATAAGCGGACGACCGCGCAATTCCTCCTCAACATCATTCCCAACACGTTCATCGGCGCGTTCAGCGAAGGCAACGTCCTTCAAGTCCTGTACGTGTCGGTGTTGAGCGGATTCGCGCTCGGCTGGATGGGAGCACGGCCGGGAAGCCCCTGCACGATCTGATCGGGGCGGCCACGGACATGTTCTTTCGCATCGTCGCCATCGTGATGTGGGCGGCGCCGATCGGCGCGTTCGGCGCCATTGCCTTCACCGTCGGCAAGTTCGGCACCGGCTCGCTGTTCTCCTTGGGCAAGCTGATCGTCACCTTCTACGTCACTTGCCTCATCTTCATCTTCGGCGTGCTCTGGCCGATCGCGCATTGGTGCGGCGTGAGCCTCGCTCAAGTTCATCCGCTACATCCGCGAGGAGCTGCTGATCGTGATCGCGACCACATCGTCGGAGACGGTGCTGCCGCGCATGATCGCCAAACTCGAGGCCGCAGGCTGCGAGGAGAGCGTGGTCGGGCTCGTCATTCCGACCGGCTATTCGTTCAATCTCGACGGCACTTGTCTCTATCTGGCGACGGCGGCGGTGTTTTTGGCGCAGGCGACCGACACGCCGCTCACGCTCGAGCATCAGATCGGGCTCCTCGCTGGTGCTGCTGCTCGCCTCGAAAGGGGCGGCTGGCGTTGCCGGCGCGGCTTTTGTCGTGCTGGCGGCGACGCTCGCCGCGGTCGGAACCATCCCGGTCGAGAGCGTGGCGCTCATTCTCGGCGTGCACCGCCTGCTGTCGCAGGGGCTGACGCCGACCAACCTGATCGGCAACGGCGTGGCGACGCTCGTCATCGCCAAGTGGGAGAACGCGCTCGACGAGCGCCGGCTTGCGGGAGGCGCTCGACGGCGCAAGCGCACGTCACCAAGCAGTTGATCCGCGCAAAAGCGGCGCGAGCCTACGCGGCTATCTGCGCCTTCACGCCGTCGCGCGAATTCCAGGGCTTTGTCGTTGACCGCGCCGAAGCGGAGGCTGACCAGGTCCAGCACGTAATTCTGATAGAGCTTCCACGGCTTCTTCGAGCCTTGGCGCGGGAATTGATCGATCGCGCGCTGGACATAGCCGGACGAGAAATCGATCAACGGCTCCGGTTTGACGGAAGCGTCGCGCTGGCGCGGCGTGCACGCAACATAGCCGTGCCGATCCATGTAATTGATCAGTCGCGCGACATAGGCGCAGGTCAGATCGCACTTTCAGCGTCCAGGAGGCATTGGTGTAGCCGAACGCTGCGGCAAAGTTCGGCACGTCGCTGAACATGACGCCCTTGAAATTCATCGTGTCGGCGAACTTGACCGGCTTGCCGTCGACGATGACCTGGATGCCGCCGAGCAATTGCAGCTTGAGCCCGGTCGCAGTGACGATGATATCGGCGTCGAGCTCGCGGCCCGACTGCAGGCGAATTCCGGTCTCGGTGAAGGTCTCGATCTGATCGGTCACGACATCCGCCTTGCCCGACTTGATGGCGCGGAAGAAATCGGCGTCGGGCGCGAGACACAGGCGCTGGTCCCAAGGATTGTAACGCGGCGTGAAATGGGTTGCGACGTCGTAGTCGGCGCCGAGCTGTGCGCGCGCCTGCGCCACGATCCATTGCTTGACCGCCTCCGGCTTGCGCCGGGCAGAGATTGTAGAAATAAAGCCCGAACAGCACGTTGTACCAGCGCGCCAGGCCATAGGCGAGCCTGACCGGCAAATGGCGGCGCAGCCATTTGGCGAGCGCGTCCTGCGTCGGCCGCGAAACGATATAGGTGGGGGAACGCTGCAGCATGGTCACATGCGCCGCCGTTTTGGCCATGGCCGGAATGATCGTCACCGCGGTGGCGCCGCTGCCGATCACCACCACCCGCTTGCCCGCGTAATCGAGATCCTCCGGCCACGCTTGCGGGTGCACGACGCGGCCGCGAAATTTCTCCACGCCGGCAAACTCGGGCGTGTAGCCCGCCGCATAGTCGTAATAGCCGGTGCAGCCGAAGAGAAAATTGCAGGTCAAACGAACCGGCTCGTGCTCGCCGCCGCGCTCGACCTCGACCGTCCACAGCGCGTCGGCCGACGACCACGACGCGCGCTTCACCCGATGCGGAAACGGATTTTGCGGTCGATGCCGTAGGCTTCCGCGGTCTCGCGGATATAGGTGCGGATCGATTCACCGTCGGCGATGGCGGCATTCGACTGCCAGGGCCGGAACGAATAGCCGAAGGTATACATGTCGGAATCGGAGCGGATGCCGGGATAGCGGAACAGATCCCAGGTGCCGCCGATGGCGTCGCGCGCCTCGAGGATGACGTAGGTTTTGCCGCGGACAATAGGCTTGCAGGTGATAAGCCGCGTCGATGCCGGAGAGGCCGCTGCCGACGATGATGACGTCAAAATGCTCTTGCGTCACGCTGCTTTGTGTCATTGCTAGTCATCTCGCAATCAGACGATCGCCGTTCGGTCCACACCGGCCGCGGCCCGTTGAGCCATGCGTGCAATGAACTTGGCGGAGCGATCGGCGGACGAAATCAGTATCATATGTCCGCCCCCTTCGATCAGTTCAACATCGGCGCTGGGCAATTTGGACGCGAGCGCTTCGCAGTGCGCGGTTGTTTCGAGGATGCCATCGTCCGTCCCGTACAGAACACCCACTGGGATTTTCAGGCCGGCGTAGCGCCCCTGCATCGCGTCGAGATCGTCCCGAGGCGCAACTAAATCACACGATGCGCCGATGAAGCTGTGCGGCCGCAGAAACAATAGCCCGCCGCCTTTGGTGGCGAAATCGCTGCCCACCGGTTGCGGACCAAACAGGCTGCCGAGGGCGACGTCGCGGTTCTTCATCGATAACGGGACTGCCAAGGTCCAGGCCACCAGCCGGCGGACCAGCGGCGAGCCGATGGCGAGCCCCTTGAACACGGCAGGCACGTGTTCGGGCCGGCGCGTCACTGGCGCGATCAAAGCGAGGCCGCTGACCTGCTCGGGATGGTTCAAGGCGAGCGCCAGCGCGATCGCTCCGCCCAAGGAGTGGCCGACGACCAGCGGCCGCTCGAGCCCGAGCGCTTTGGCAAAGCGGGAGATCGTGGCGGCCTGGGCGCCAATCGCCGCCGATGCCTCTGGCGGGCGCGTGGAATAGCCGCTGCCCGGCCGATCGAGCATGACGATCCGGTAATCGCTTTTCAGGGGTTCGAGCAGCGAATGGGTGAAGTTGCGCATCTGGCCGGCGAGGCCGTGAATGAACAGGATCGGCGGCCCGGAGCCTTCATCAAGATAATGGATGCGAGCGCCGTCGATTTCGATGAAACGGCCGAGCGGGGGGACGGCCTTCTCGACCTGCCGCGCCGTCCATGCCGAGAATAGCGCAAGTCCGGCCAGCAGAACGCCGAGCGCAACAATGATCCAGACCAAGATCGTCATCGGTGTGGTCCTAATGCCGGGGTGTCATGCCATGCGATCGTGGTCACTTCTTCAATACCCGCGCGAGCAAATGCCAGTATGACACCGGCATCAGCCGCTCAATGACTGAAATCTTTTTGCATCAGAGCCGGCCAGGACGCGCGGCTTCCGCTGTTCGATCGCGCGAACGATCGTTTCTCCGGCCACTGCCGGCGATAGCGTCAGATAGGATTTAGCAAATTTCCGCCGCTCCGCCGCCTCGTCCTCAGTGAAACCTTGCGGCATCCGCGCGTTCTCTGCAATCGAGGTGGCGACGCCGCCGGGGTGCACAACGGTGACTCCGACATTCGTTTCCGCAAGCTCTTGCCGCAGGGATTCGGAAAAGCTGCGCACGGCAAATTTGCTCGCCGCATAGGCGGTCTGGCCCGGCGGGGCGATCAAGCCGAACAGGCTCGACACATTGACCAGGCGCGCTTCGTCGCTCTTCTGCAGCAGCGGCAGGAAGGCTCGTGTCATCCGCACGACGCCCCAGAAGTTGATCGAGAACAGCCACTCGAAATCGGCCTCCGCGACCTCTTCGAACGTGCCTTGAAGCGCGACGCCGGCATTGTTGACAAGGATATCGACGCCGGCATGTTCGGCCGCCACAAGCTGCGGGAAAGCCGCGATTGCCGCGGCGTCGGCGACGTCGAGATGATGACGGCTGATGCGCAGGCCCGGCGCTGCAATCTCGGCCGCGGTGCGCGCCAGCGCGGTGTCGTTAATATCGGCGAGCGCGAGATGGCAGCCACGCCGCGCGAGCGATGTGGTGATCGCCCGACCGATTCCCCCCGCCGCCCCGGTTACGACGGCCGTCCGGCCTTTAAGCTTCAGCAAAGTCGCGGTCTCTTGTTATGCGTGTTCAAGCGTTCCATGCCTCGGGGAGAGATAGCGGCATTCCGGCCAAGCTGTCCAGGGAGCGGTGAGCGAACGGAGCCTGCGGCAGGACCGCCGCGCTCATCAAACTGACAAGCTTGTTCTGATATAGTCGCGGCAACGCGAGCGGTTTACATACTTTCGCGGACGGGGGCTTTGCCGGGGCATGGGGGGTGCCATGCACATATTGCTGTTGCCGCTGACCGCGCGCTTTATCGCTTACACGCTCGCCGTGGGCGCTCACGATCATTCTTCTCCTTGCGTTGATCTTTGGATCGCCGCCGCTTTATCTCGCGATCCCGCTGCTGGCGGTGTTTGGGGCGCTGGCGATCATCGGCACCCGCGACCTCATCCAGACCCGGCACGCCGTGCTGCGCAACTACCCGCTCACGGCGCATATCCGCTTTATCCTCGAGGAGATACGCCCAGAAATTCGCCAATACTTTCTGGAAAGCGAAAAGGACGGCACGCCGTTTTCGCGCGACAAGCGGGCGATCGTCTACCAGCGCGCCAAACAGGCCTTGGACAAGCGTCCGTTCGGCACTCAGAACGACGTCTATGCCTCTGGCTATGAGTGGCTGCACCATTCGATGGCGCCGAAGCTCCCCATCAAGGAGCCGTTCCGCATCGCCATCGGCGGTCCGGATTGCGGCAAACCGTATCTGGCGTCGATCTTCAACATTTCAGCGATGAGCTTCGGCGCGCTCAGCCCGAATGCCATAAAGGCGCTCAATATCGGGGCGAAAAAGGGCGGCTTCGCCCACGATACTGGGGAGGGCGGTTACAGCGCCTATCACCGCGAACATGGCGGCGACATCATCTGGGAAATCGGCTCCGGCTATTTCAGTTGCCGCAATGGCGACGGCACGTTCTGCGCGGAAAAATTCGAGGCCAACGCGAAGAGCGACCAGATCAAGATGATTGAGCTCAAGCTCAGCCAAGGCGCCAAGCCCGGCCATGGCGGCGTCTTGCCGGCAGCCAAAGTGACGCCCGAAATCGCCGCCGCCCGCGGCGTTCCGGTCGGGGTCGACTGCATATCGCCGTCGCGGCATTCGGCATTCGCGACCCCGATCGAGCTGATGCAGTTCATCGCTACGATGCGGCGGCTGTCCGGCGGCAAGCCGGCAGGCTTTAAGCTCTGCGTCGGCCACCCTTGGGAGTTTCTGGCGATTTGCAAGGCGATGCTGGAGACGGAAATTTATCCCGACTTCATTGTTGTTGACGGTAACGAAGGCGGCACCGGCGCAGCGCCGCTCGAATTCGCCGACCATGTCGGCACGCCATTGCGCGAAGGATTGAGTTTCGTGCACAACGCGCTCATCGGCATTAACGCCCGCGAGCGCATCAAGCTCGGCGCCTCCGGCAAAATCATCAGCGCCTTCGATATCGCCCGCGTCATGGCGCTGGGCGCCGATTGGTGCAATTCGGCACGCGGCTTCATGTTCGCGCTCGGCTGCATCCAGTCCCAGTCCTGCCATACCGACCGGTGCCCGACCGGCGTCTCCACCCAGGACCGCGTGCGACAGCGCGCGCTGGTGGTCCCCGACAAATCCGAACGCGTCTACAACTTTCATCGAGCGACTATGGAATCGCTCGCCGAGCTCGTGGCCGCGGCCGGGCTCGATCATCCGGCCGAACTGCGTCCGGTGCATTTCTCCCGACGGGTCTCTGCCGCACGAGGTGATGAGCTTCGCGGAGCTTTATCCGACGCTGGAGCCGGGCGAATTGCTCGCCGGCAGCGCCGACAAAAGGTTCGAGATTCCTTGGCGCATGGCCAACGCCACGGAATTCCGCGCGGCGGCGTAAGTGTAAGCAACGCGACGCGCGTCCGCCACAATTGCAGTGGCAGCCTCGCGGCAATCGAAGATGGACGAGAGCGGCTTAACAGTGTGCCGCGATTTCCGAAACCGCTATCGGACGTAGCAAAGGAACAGCGAAATCCGCAGTTGATCCGCTCGATTTTCACTGCTCATCTCATGTCCGCTTTTTGACAATCTGCTGCCCGTATTCCGACAGGAAGTGTCATTAGCGTGCAAATGCCAAAGGCGATCGTTTGTGCCTTCATGGCGTCATCGCTGTTCAGGTAAGCGTCGCGTGCTATGCTTGGGGAGGGGGTCTGGGTAGGGGACGAGCTGGGGGCTGCGCTGGTCAACGCGGCTCTGCTTTTACTGTGGGCCGTGTTGCCGGGACTATTGCTTGGCTACGCCCGGCTCTCGTTGGCGGCCCGATCTATTCGCCCCGAATTCTCGCTGCGAAAGTCCGAAGCGGACGAATTGGATCGGGCGCTGCTGCTGTACGAGAAAGTTTGCTGTCGCCTGAAGGAAATCAAGGCCCAGGACAACGGCGCACGCGACGGCTGGCGCGCGCTGTTCGGTCGCGATGTTGAAACCTCCCAGCAGCACGCTGACGAACGCGACGATCTCGAAGCGCACGCGCAGCATTTGCGCGGGACTATCGCGCGGCTGAAACGGCGGCCGCTCCAGCGTCTCACATCGTGGCTGCACATCCTGAACTGGCGGTTTGCCTTCGGCGCTGCGCTGGCAACTCATCTGGTATCTTTTGCGCTCTTGCTCGCCCTTCAAGCGTCGTCGGCCAATGAATTGACCGCCGGTGCTGCAAGTCCGGTCGTTTGGTATCCATTCGATGAGCGCTTTTTCTACACTAATGCCGTCGCTGCCGGCTTTGCCGCCGTGACGGCGCTGCTGTTCTTTCTGTTGCGGCGAGCCAATCTGCGCCGGGAATACGCGTTTGAGCTTCGGGCGTTGAAGGAGTTTTCAGCGGCCGATCCGGATCAGGAAATCGAACAGCTGAAAGTCCACGGGTTTGATCAGGACCCGTGGCGGGCGGCCGATTTGAGCCGCGGCGGCGCGGATTACAGCTGCTTTGCAGTGCTCGGCCTCTCGCGTTCGGCGACGATAGAGGAGGTCAGAGATGCGTACAGGCGGCTGATCAAACAAAACCATCCGGATCGGGTGCTGGGGATGTCTCCGGCATTCAGGAGACTGGCCGAAGCAGAAACCAAAAAGCTCAATGCCGCCTATAAACATGCTGTGTCGTCCCTGGCTCCTCTGGAATCCGGGAAAAGCGCGGCGCCGAACTGATCTGCACAATGTGCGGGGGGATCTATGTTGCTTGTTGAAGGCGTGGAGGGGCGGCGCAAAAATCCCCTTGAGGTGGTCGAATGTTTGGCGACCGGCAATAATTGGCAGTTCGAACGCTCGGCGGATGCCGAGATTGCGCTCGTCATCAATGGCAACTGGACCAATTATCAGGTCTCGTTCACCTGGATGGAAGACATCGAAGTGCTGCATCTGGCTTGCGCGTTCGACATGAAAGTGCCGGCCGCGCGGCTGTCGGAGGTGCAGCGGTTGATTGTCGGCATCAACGAACTCTTATGGCTCGGGCATTTCGACGTGTGGACTCGCAATAGCGTCGTCATGCTGCGTCAATCGCTGCTTCTGGTAGGCGGCGTTCCGGTATCCGGTCGACAGTGCGAGGTCGCGCTCAGTAGCGCGCTGGATACGTGCGAGCGGTACTATCGCGCCTTTCAGTTCGTGGTATGGGCGGGTAAAAGCGCGCGCGAGGCGATCGATAGCGTCATGTTCGAGACCCTCGGTCAGGCGTGACCAACTGAAGCCGGCCGAGATATGACACGCTTGCGCATATGGAGCGGCCGTTTCGGTCATCCGAGGGTGTGGCTGACACGCTTGCGGCTGCGGCTCTCGCGGCAGACGATTCCGGCGAGTGTCTCGTCTGAGACATTGATCCAACGCGCGACGGCGTACAATAATTAGATGTATCGGTCAGACGACCGACGCTTACCGGGGGCGGACAGGCACGCCGGCCCCGATCGGCCACGATCCTTCTCTACGTTAGCGAATCTCGCCAGTTGGTCGGCACTTAGTTCGAGAATTGCTTGCGGCGGCAACCAAAAGGGACGGCGGCTGACTGTTCGGCGTCCTGGTTCTATGACATTGTCAAGCTGCCTGGAGGTGATTTCGAAGTGCGCACGATAGCATTCCTCACCCAGAAGGGCGGTGCGGGAAAGACAACCCTCGCGGCATCGCTCGCCGTCGCCGCCGCAGGGGCCGGTGAAAGGGTGATTGCACTCGATTTTGACCCGCAGGGTTCGCTGGCAAAGTGGAGCAAGCGCCGAGAGAGCGCGAATGCCCCCAATACCGTCATGGTGGAGTCCTGCGAAGTCGCGCGGCTGCCGCGGCTTGGGTCGGCCGTGGATGGCCTGGCCAATGCTGGCTTTACGCTTGTGGTCTTCGATACGCCCGGCGCCGACAGCGGAGCTGTTCGTATGGTGGCGGAAACCGCGGACCTTTGCCTTCTGCCGGCGCGCCCCACGCATTTGGATTTGGAGGCGACAGCGGCAACGTTTCGAGCTGTCACCATAGCCAAACGCCGGGCGGCATTCGTTCTCAACCAATGCCCCTCGACCTATCGAAGTTCGCGAGCAAGCGATGCGGCGAAGGAATTAACACAGCTTGGGGTGCTGGCCGAGCCGATGCTGTCCGCGCGCATCGATTTTCAGGACGCGATTGCCGCGGGTCTCGGTGTCACTGAATACGCCGCCGATGGCGCGGCAGCGCAGGAGATTGAAGCCCTCTGGAGCTGGGTCCGCACCCAGCTTAAGAAGGGCGACAGCGAAACCCCGCAGATTTCGGCAAACTCCGCGGACGCCGAGCCTCAGCGACCGCTTGGCCGGCATCGGTCGGCTGGATCCCTCACGCGCAAGCCCGTAACGACGGCGAAGCCCGCGGTGGTGCAAGACCAATTTCCTGCGGCGGGCGCCGCCGGCGCGCGCTGCCTCTTGGACCGCCAGCCTCACCCCTTCCCATCGCGCCAGCGCATGATGCGGTAGATATCCAGCCCCAGCGCAGGGCGAGCCTGGCCCGGGCGTTGCGCCGTCTACTGCACCGAGAAATTGTCGGATACACTCGCCGTGCGAAGGTCCAGAAACCCGGGTCGGCGTTTAAAACGCGCGTGTAGGGGCCGTGCGATGCAGCAGGTCGCGGACTGGCTGGAAAAACTCGGCATGTCCGAGTACGCCGAGCGCTTTGCCGAGAACCGCATCGATTTCTCGGTCCTTCGCGACCTGACCGATCAGGATCTGAAAGATCTTGGTGTCGTCCTTGGCGATCGCCGCAAGTTGCTGCGCGCCATCGCCGAAATGGATAATGCGCCTGCAGCGGGGCCGACGACAGCGGTCGCTTCGGCCGCTAGGTCGCCACCCGCGGCGCCACCGGCCGCACCGGCGCCAGCACGGTTAATCTCCGCGCCTGCTGAGGCGGCCGGCGAGCGCCGCTATCTCACTGTCATGTTCTGCGATCTCGTCGGCTCGACCAGCATCTCCGCGCAGCTCGATGCGGAAGAATGGCGTGACCTCGTCGCCAGTTATCTCGATACCGCCTCGGCGGCCGTCACCGAGATGGGCGGCCATGTGGCCAAGAAATTGGGCGATGGCCTCCTGTCGCTGTTCGGTTATCCGGTCGCGCACGAGAATGATGCCGAGCGCGCGGCGCGGGCGGCGCTTGCGATCCAGCGCGCGCTGGGCGAGCTCAACCGCAAGAATGCCGGCACCGGCAAGCCCGAGTTGCAAGCCCGCATCGGGCTCGAAACCGGGCCGGCGGTGGTCGATGCGGCGGGCGAGATTTACGGCGATGTCGCCAACATCGCGGCCCGCGTCGAGGCGCTGGCCGAGCCCGGCGCGGTGCTGGTCACGGCGCGGGTGCAGCGCCAGGTCGCCGGGCTGTTCGTGGCGGAAGAGCGCGGCACGCATACGCTCAAGGGCGTGCCGGAGCCGACGGCATTGTTTCGGCTGGTGCGGGCGAGCGGCGGCGGCCGGCGCTCGGCGCAGCGCAATCTCACGCCGCTCGTCGGCCGCGACGATGAAATGGCGATGCTGCTGCGGCGCTGGGAGCGGGCGCGGCAGGGCGACGGCCAATTGGTGATGATTGTCGGCGAGCCGGGGCTCGGTAAATCGCGCCTGATCGAGGAGTTTCACGCCCGGCTCTCCGACACGCCGCACACCTGGGTCGAGTGGAGCTGCTCGCAGCTTTTCCAGAACACGCCGCTGCACCCGATCGCCGAATGGGGCCGCCAGCGTTTCGGCGGCGCCGATGTGCCGGCGGAGCGGCGGCTTGCCGAGCTGGAGAGCTCGCTGGCGCAGGTCAAGCTCGACCCGGCGGAGAACGCTTCTCTGCTCGCGCCACTCCTCGACATCCCGCTGCCGAAGGACCGCGTACCGGCTTTGGCGGCGGAGGAATTGCGGCGCCGGCAACTGGCGGCGCTGACCAACTGGGTGATGGCGGGCGCGCGGGTGCAGCCGGTGGTGCTGGCGTTCGAGGATCTGCATTGGGCCGATCCGACCACACTCGACGTGCTGCGCGGCATCGCCGAGCGCGGCGCGCTGGCGCCGCTGTTCATCCTGGCGACGACGCGGCCGGAGTTCCGGCCGCCCTGGAGCATGCGCTCGCATCACGGCACCGTCTCGCTCGCGCCGCTCGACCGCGCCCAGGTGCGCGACATGGTGGCGGAATTGTCCGCCCGCCACGCGCTGCCGCGCGACGTGGTGGAGGATGTCGCCGCCCGCACCGGCGGCGTGCCGCTGTTCGTCGAGGAGGTAACACGGCTTCTGTTGGAGCGCGGCGAGGGCGGCGGCGGCATCCAGGCGATCCCGCCGACCTTGCAGCAGTCTTTGATGGCGCGGCTCGACCGGCTCGGCCCGGCGCGCGAGGTGGCGCAGATCGGCTCGGTGATCGGCCGCGGTTTCTCATACGGCTGCTGCGTGACGTGGCGGGCATGGAAGATGCGCCGCTGCAGGCCGCGCTGGAGAAGCTCGCCGACGCCGACACTCTTCTGGTGCAAGGCCTGCCGCCGGAGAGCGATTACCGTTTCAAGCACGCGCTCATTCAGGACGCGGCCTACGAGAACCTGCTCAAGAGCCGGCGCCAGGTGCTGCACCGCCGCGTCGCCGAGATGTTGCGCGACCGCTTCGCCGACACCGCCGCAGCCGAGCCCGAAGCGCTCGCTTATCATTTCACGCAAGCCGGCATGACCGACGCCGCGATCGAATGGTGGGGCAAGGCCGGCGACCAGGCGCTGCGCCGCTCCGCCTTCCAGGAAGCGATTTCGCATCTCGGCAAGGCCATCGAGATGGCGGACAAGTCCGGCGATGTTGCGCCGCGTGCGGCAGCGCCCAATCGGTCAGCCACGGCTGAAGCTCCAGACGAACTTCGGCCAGGCGTTAATGTGGTGATAAGGGATTGGGCGCCGAGGAAACACAGGCAGTCTTCGACGCGCGCACGCGAGCTTGCCGCAGGGAGTCGAAAATCAAACCGAACGTTTCGCGACCTACTACGGGCAATGGGGCGCCAGCTCATGCGCGGCGACCTGCGAGCGGCTCGGGACATCGCGGAAACTTTCCTGCGCGAGGCCGACGCCACTGTGCCGACATTGGAGGTGGGTCGTCGCCCGCCGCACGTTGGGTTTAACGTGTCTCTATGAGGGCGATTTCACCAAGGGCCAAGCACTCCTTGATGAGGCGGTGAAAATTCACGATCCTGAGCGCGATCGCGCCGCCACAGACCTCTTTGGTATGGACGCCGGCATCACCGCAATGGCCTATCTTGCCAAAGCGCGTTGGGTGATCGGCGACCCCGAACGTGCTCGCGAACTGATCGAAAGTGCGGTGAAGCGCGCTCGTCGAAGCCGCCCATGTCGTCACCCTCGCGCAGACCACAAGTACAAGAGCTATCTCCAGACTTTGCGCGGCGACCGGTGTCCGCGCTGCGCAGTAGCGGAAAACCGCTGCGACTTGGCCGAAAACAGGGACTGCGGCTCTTCGTCCCGGTCGCAACAATTGGCGTCGGCTGGGCACGTGCGCGCCTCGGCGAGCATGGGAGGCCGCGCGGAGTAGCGTGAGGAGTTGGCGGCCATACTCGAGCGCGGAACCAAACTTGGCGGCCTGGAACCAAGGCCTAATTGCAGAGATCGAAGCGGAGGGTGGAAGGACGCGCGAGGGCGCTTGACCCTTATCGACAAGGCGTTGATGATGGCGAATGAAACAGCGGAACACTGGACCGACGCGGTTCTGCACCGGATCCGCGGCGAGATTTTATTGAAGTGCGATCCGGCGAACACGGCGCCGGCCGAGGAAGCCTTCCTCACCGCCATCGCCGTCGCGCAACAACAAAAAGCGCAGAGCTTCGAGCTACAGGCGGCGCTGTCGTTGGCGAAGCTTTATCGGAGCCACCAACCGCGCCGCCGACGCCCATGCCGTGCTCGCCCCCGCGCTCGAAGGTTTTCACCGACGCCGGAATTGCCGGAGATCGCGGAAGCGCAAACGCTGCTCGCCGCGCTTGCCGAAAGCGACGAAGTGAAGAACGCCGCCGCGTCGCGGCAGCGCCGGCTGAAACTGCAGACCAGCTATGGCCAGGCGATCCTCTGGTGGGCGGGCTATACCGTGCCGGAAACCAAGGCAGCGTTCGCACGCGCTGGCGAACTTGCGCGGCAAGTCGAAAACGCGGCCGACCGATTTTCCGCCTACTACGGCCAGTGGGTCGCAGGTCTTACGCGCGGCGAAATCGGCGTTGGCGCGAGAAATGGCCGAACTGTTTCTGCACGAGGCTGAGGTCCAACCGAACTGCCCGAGGCCTGTGCGGCCACCGCATTTTTGGCACGACGTGTTTGTACATGGGCGAATTCGCCAGAGCGCACGACCATCTCCAGCTCGCGCTCAACCTCTTCGATCGCGAGCGGCACCACGATATTCAAGCTCCGGTTTGGGCAGGATGTCCCGTCGCAGGCGGTGAGTGTTCGATGCTCTCGGCGCTTTACGGACTCGGTCGGGTTGATGGGCTTTGAGCTGGCCGAAGAGGCAAGAAAGGCAGCCGAAGCAACAGCTCACGTGCCCAGTCTAGCCCAACTCCACTACTGGCGGTTCTTGCTCGGCACTAATCCGTCGCGGCCCGGTGCCGGTCGGCGCCGGCATAAATTTGCTTTCGAACTTGCGCAGAGCACGGTCTTCGCGGTTTTCGCTGGCATTGGCGACGTTCGCCCGGGTTGGCGCAAGCTGGCGTCGCGACCGAGAGGCGGCTGGAATGACCGACAAGTCCGAAGGGATCGGTTACTCCAGAGCTCAAGGTCTCCATATGTGCCTGCCCATTTCGAGGCCGTGTTCGCCGAGGCCGAGGCGAAGCGGCAAAAACCGAAGCAGCCTTGGCACGGATCGACGAGGCGAATGCGCGAAGCCGAGAGACGGGCGAGCACTGGTGTCACGCCTTCCTTCACCGCATCCGCGGCGAGATTTTGTTGAAGCACGATCCGGCGAACACTGCTCCGGCCGAGGAAGCCTTCCTCACTGCCATCGCCATCGCGCAACAGCAGAAGGCGCGGAGCTTCGAGCTGCGCGCGGCGCTTGTCGCTGGCGAAACTTTATCAATCGACCGGCCGTGCCGCCGACGCCTATGCCGTGCTCGCCCCCGCGCTCGAAGGCTTTTCGCCGACGCCGGAATTCCCCGAGATCGAAGAGGCGCAAACGCTGCTCGCCGCGCTCGCTGCAACCGACGAAGTGAAGAACGCCGCCGCGTCGCGCCAGCGCCGGCTGCAACTGCAGACCAGCTATGGCCAAGCCGTGATGTGGTCGAAGGGTTAGCCGCGCCGGAAACCACAGCCGCGTTCACCCGTGCTCAGGAACTCGCTGCCGGCGCGAGGCACGGCGAGCGGTTTGCACCTATTCCGGCTATGGCTGCGGCCCTGCTGTGGTCGCGGCGATCTAGCGCGGCGCGCCAGAACGCCGAAGAATATGCTGCGTGAAGCTGGGAGCCGAGTCCGCAGACTCCGAGACGTTGGCTGCCTACCGCATCTGCGGCCTGACGTGCCCTTGCCAGGGCGATGTCGCGGAGACCGAGACATATAGTCGGGAGGCGCTGAGCATCGATCGATCCATACGGGATCGAGACGCAAAGTTGCGTTTCGGCCAGGACATCTCGCGTCTCCGTGATGGGTTATCTTGCCCATGCGAATTGGCCTGCTCGGCGAGTGGAGCAGCACATGAGCTGATGGAGCGGGGGCTCGCCGATGCGCTGGAGACCGGTCACGTTCCGACCCTGGCTTACGCGCATACTCTCGCCGGTATGCTCGGATTTGTTCGGCGGTGACGTCGACGCTCTTCGGCGCCACGCGGAAGCGGTCGTCGAACTCAGTCGCGAGCATCAACTCTGCGCACTATGTGGCGGTAGGAGATATGTTTCATGGCTGGGCGCGCGCCCGGCTCGGTGATCGTGAGGGTGGGCTCGCGGAAATGCGCGGCGCGGTTGGCGGCTTTTTCCGAGCAGGAAATCGGCTGTTAACACCCATGTGCCAAGGCTTGATCGCGGAAGTCGAAGCGGAGGGTGCAGACACCGAGGAAGCGTTGCACTCGCCGATCACCGGGCTTCAGCGTCGCACGCGAAACGGGTGACCACTGGACCGATTCGCTTCCTTCATCGCATCCGCGGCGAGATTTTATTGAAGCGCGATCCGGCAAACAGCGCGCCGCGGAAGAAGCGTTCCTCACCGCCATCGCCGTCGCGCAGCAACAGAAGGCGCGGAGTTTTGAGCTGCGCGCCGCGCTCTCGTTGGCGAAGCTTTATCAATCAACCGGCCGCGCCGGCGACGCCCACGCCGTGCTCGCGCCCGCGCTCGAGGGCTTTTCGCCGACTCCGGAATTCCCCGAGATCGAGGAAGCGCAGACACTGCTCGCCGCGCTCGCCGAGACTGATGAGGTGAGAACCGCGACGGCGGCGCGGCGACAGCGGGTAGAACTCCAGGTTGCCTACGCTAATGCGTTGATTTCGGCACGGGGCCATGGCGCGAAGGAAACGACCGCCGCCTTCGCACGGGCACGGGATCTCGCGGCCGACATCGACGATCCGGCCGAGCGATTCCCGATTTATTACGGGATTTGGGTGGGCAGCTTGGTCCGAGGCGAGTTGTCGGTGATGCGCGATATCGCCGAGGCCGCCGGCCGAGATGCAGAAAGCAACCCAGGCCTAAGCGAAGTCTGCACCGGGTGGCGCATCGTGGGCGTGACCCGCTCGTATGAAGGCGATTTCGTTGCCGCGCGCGCAGCCTTGGAGAAGACGCTCGCCACGTTCAATCCGCAACGGGATCGCGACCTGGCGTTCCGCTTCGTCCAGGACATCGGCGTGTCGGCAACCATACAATTGGCCCAGACCTTGTGGGCGCAAGGGGAAATCCGTCGCGCAAACGATCTTGCCATCGGGAGCGTCGAACAGGCGGACCGGACCGGTCATGTCGCGACGATGGTTTATGTGCATTGCGTCCATGCGTTTTTGCTTGTCGTGCGCCGCGATCCCCTCCGCGCTGCAATCGAAGTCGGCGCGTTCGCCGCGCTCGCCCGCAAGATGCGATGCCGGTCTGGATGGCCTACGCGGACTTCTCGGCCTTGGGTACGTTGGCATGACGGCCATCGCGATGCCGATCTTGGGGCGATGCGCGCCGGGATTGCGCAGGCTCACGCACAAAAGATTACGCTCTACGTGCCATTGCTTGAAACGGCCTTGGCTGGCGCCGAAGCGAGGTCGACCAAATCGACGCCGCGCTCGCGAGCGTCGATCACGCGCTCGTGGAGACTGGGCGCACCGGGCAGCGCTGGTTCGAAGCCGAGACGCACCGTGTCCACGGCGACATTTTACTCAGGCGCGATCCGGCAAACACGGCGCCGGCGGAAGAAGCCTTCCTCACCGCCATCGCCATTGCGCAACAACAAAAGGCGCGGAGTTTCGAGCTACTCGCGGCGCTTTCGCTGGCGAAGCTTTATCAATCGACCAATCGCGCGGCCGACGCCCACGCTGTGCTCGCACCCGCGCTGGAAGGCTTTGCGCCGGCGCCGGAATTTCCGGAAATCGAAGAGGCCCAGACTCTTCTTGCCTCTTTGGCCGATACCGATGAGGTGAAGAACGCCGCCGCCTCGCGTCAGCGCCGGCTGCAATTGCAGGTCAATTTGGCGAATGCTTTGCTTCAAGCGCGCGGCCATCATTCGCCTGAACTCAAGCGGCTTTCAGCCGCGCCCGCGAACTGGAGACAGGAACACGCCAGCCAGCGCAACGCTTCTCAACTTTCTATGGCTTGTGGGCCGGCGGCTACATGCGCGGCGACGCAACGCTCATGCGGCAAACCGCCGAGGCGGCTCTGGCGGCCGCCGAAACATGGTCGGATCCGGCATTCGCTTGTGTTGCCCATCGCATGCAAGGCGTGACCCGGTGGTTCGCTGAGGGTGACATTGCTGGCGCGCTTGCCCATTTCGAACAGTCGGCGGCACATTACGATCCCGAGCGGGACCAGGAGTTCGCGTTCCGTTTCGGTCAGGATAGTGGCGTCGTGGCCAAGGCCTATCTGGCGATGGGCCTTTGGTTGAACGGCAAACCCGATCGGGCGCGCGCGGCCATCGAGGAGATGATGGCGCTCGCCGCCAAGATCGGGCATGCCCCGACGCTCGCCTACGCATATTATCACAGCGCAATGTTCGAGACGATGCGTCTCGATCCAGTCCGTGCCAAATCGCACGCAGAGCAAAGCATTGCGGTTGCCAAGGAGCACGGCATATCGTTGTGGCAATTGCTCAGCCCAGTGCTTCATGGCTGGGCGGTGGGTTCGCTGGATAACGCGGAAGCGGGCTTAGACGAAATACGTCACGCCATTGCGGCTTGCCGCCAGCAGGGATTACGCGCCGGCTCCGAAGGGTTCCTTCCACTCTTGGCCCTTTTGCAGGCGGAGACCGGTCAAATCGATGATGCGCTTGAGACTGTCGCTACGGCAATCTTAAAAATCAAAGACGGCCATGTCTGGGATGCCGAGATCTATCGTGACGCGCGGCGAGATATTGCTGAAAATCGATCCGGCCAATCACGCAGCCGGCCGAAGAGGCGTTCCAGACCGCCGTCACGGTCGCGCAAGAGCAGAAGAGCGCGCAGCTTCGAGCTGCGCGCGGCGCTCTCGCTGGCGAAGCTTTATCAATCGACCGGCCGCGCCGCCGATGCTCGACGCCGTTCTGGCTCTCGCGCTCGAAGGGTTTTCGCCGACGCCGGAATTTCCGGAGATTGCAGAAGCGCAAGCTTTGCTCGCGGAGTTTGCGCTCTGACGCGAGCAGCGCCTATGGCGGACATTCGCTTCGCGCAAGTGGCGGTGAACGGCAGTCAAACTGCCACGTCGCCGAGGCCGGTCCGCGCGACGGCCGTCTGGTTTTGCTGCTGCATGGCTTTCCCGAATACTGGGAGAGCTGGCGCTATTATATCGATCGCCTCGCGGCCGCCGGCTATCACGTCGTGGCCCCCGATCAGCGCGGTTATAATCTGAGCGACAAGCCGGCCGGCCGGCGCGCTTACGACATCGACGTGCTGGCCGACGATATTGCCGGGCTCGCCGATCATTTCGGCCATCGCCGCTACACCGTGATCGGCCATGATTGGGGCGGGCTGGTCGCCTGGTGGATCGCGACCAAACATCCCGAACAGCTCGATCAGCTTGCGATCATGAACGCGCCGCATCCAAGCGTGTGGCGCGAAGCGATGCGGGATAATCCGGAGCAGCGGCGGCGGAGCTGGTATGTGCGCGTGTTCCGGCTGCCCTGGCTGCCGGAATATTTGCTCCGGCGCCGGCATTTCCGTGTGCTGGCGGAAAGCATCAGCCGCCGCGCCCGCCGCGGCACGGTCACGCCGGAGGAATTGGACGGCTACCGCGCGGCGTGGTCGCAGCCCGGCGCGCTGACCGCCATGCTCAATTGGTATCGCGCTTTTCTGGCCAGGGATTTGCCCGCCAGCGCGGACTGCCGGATCGCTACGCCGGCGTTATTGATCTGGGGCGAGCGCGATCCGTACGGCGTGCGACAACTCGCCGACGATACGCTCGCGCTGTGCGACAACGCGCAAGCCGTTTACCTCAAGGACGCCACCCACTGGGTGCAGCACGACGAACCGGAGCGCTGCTGCGAAGCCCTGCTGGGCTTTCTCACGAGGCTCAACACCACTTTTTCCTCGATTTCCACGCAGTTGAAATAGGCGGCTCAACGCCGGTTCGGATAGTCGCGGGGTGGCATATTGCCCCGGTACACGCTTGCGCTGGACTCAAGACCAAAAATCTAGTGCATTAATACACCAACATCGAGCGGGACGACTCGATCCACTTTACGCGGGAGGAACATATGAAGCGGCTATTTGGCCTGACGATCGCAGCCGGCCTGTTAAGTTGTGGAGCGGCCTCGGCCCAGGTTTCGGATGGCGTCGTCAAGCTCGGTGTGCTCAACGACATGTCGAGCCTTTACGCCGATGCCTCCGGCAAGGGCGGCCTCCTTGCGGCGCAGATGGCGGTCGAGGACTTTGGCGGCAAAGTACTTGGCGCCCCGATCGAAGTCATCTCCGGCGATCATCAAAACAAACCCGATATCGGCGCCGGCATCGCGCGCCAATGGATCGATACCGACCATGTCGACGTCATCGTTGATGTGCCGACGTCATCCGTCGCTTTGGCGATCCAGGAGGTCACGCGCGAGAAGAAGCGGCTGTTCCTGATGTCCGGGCCGGCATCTTCGGACCTGACCGGCAAGGCCTGCTCGCCCTACGGCCTCCAGTGGACTTACGACACCTATGCGCTCGCCCACGGCACCGGAGGCGCTCTGGTCAAACAAGGCGGTACTTCGTGGTTTTTCATTACCGCCGATTATGCCTTCGGCCATGCCCTGGAGCGCGATACCGGCGACGCCGTCAAGGCGGCAGGCGGCACGGTGCTTGGCTCCGTGCGCGCTCCGCTCAATACCCAGGACTTCTCTTCGTTTCTGCTGCAGGCCCAAGCCTCCAAGGCGAAGGTCATCGGGCTTGCCAATGCCGGCGGCGACACCATCAATTCGATCAAGCAAGCCTCGGAATTCGGTATCGTCGCCGGCGGCCAGAAGCTGGCGGGGCTGCTCATCTTCCTGACCGACATCCACTCGATTGGACTGAAGACCGCTCAAGGCCTGACCATCACGTCGGCCTGGTATTGGGACAAGGACGACGCATCGCGAGCCTTCGCCAAGCGGTTCATGGCGAGGAACCACAACGGCTTGCCGCCGACCTACCTCCAGGCCGGCATTTACAGCGAAGTCGCTCACTACCTCAAGGCGGTCCAGGCTGCCGGCACTGACGATACCGACAAGGTTTCTGCCCAGATGCGCAAGATGAAGATCAACGACTTCATGACCAAGGACGGCTGGATCCGCGAGGACGGTCGGGTCATGCGCGACATGTATCTCGAAGAAGTGAAATCGCCCGCGGAATCGAAGTACCCCTTCGATTACTTCAAGATCCTGACGACTATTCCCGCCGAACAGGCCTTCAGGCCGCTCAAGGATGGAGGCTGCCCGCTGGTGCACGGCTGAGTAGGGTGCGGGATCGATCAAGTGTGCTCAGCCCTGAGCGCCGGCGTTACCCTGCTCAATCCTTCCACTTGATCGAACACCCCATCGACGGAATTTGCTCCGCCGGCCCGTGGCCGGTGAGTGCAACCTGCTGCATCGCCTCGAACAGGTCGCGGCGGGCGTTCGCCACCGGAGTCATGCGTGACGCATCGAGCCGTCCGCGATACTGCAGCTCATCTTGCGCGTTGAAGCCGAAAAAGTCGGGCGTGCACTGGGCGTCATAGGCCCGCGCCACCTCCTGCGTCTCGTCGATGACGTAGGGAAACGTGAAGCCATGCTTCGCCGCAAACGCTTTCATGTTGTCGAAGGAGTCCTCGCGATAAGTCTCGACGTCGTTCGGCATGATGGCGATGGTCCCGATGCCGATTTCGCGCAACGCGTTCGCTTCCGCCACGATACGGCCGATGCTCGCCTTAACATACGGACAGTGGTTGCAGATGAAGACCACGAGTGTGCCCTTCGGCCCGCGCACGTCGGCGAGCGTATAGGATCGTCCGTCCACGCCCTTGAGCGCGAAGTCGACCGCCTTCCAGCCGAAGTCGCAAATATCGGCCTTCGTTAATGCCATTGCATAATCTCCGTGATCCAATCGGTACGCGATCGCGCTCGTCATTTCCGCCGAATTATGGCAGCAGCATAATACGGTCAGTCATCAAATTTCGTCGAGCCGCGCCGTTTGCCGGACGGCCTCGTCGGACCAAGCGACTTTCGCTATTCTCACGCGCCGCGGTGCCGGGCGGGGGGAGGGGACGGATCGGCCGCCTCTCATCACCTGCGGTCGCCCGCCGACGCTCGGGCGAGGGGGAACGATGCACGTGCCAGCCGCATACGAAGTGAATGCCTTCAATACTGCGGCGGCTTCGGACAACAAAATTCACGACGACAAGGTTGCGCGACAATTTGGGTTTCGCGGCGGGCTCGTCCCTGGAGTGGAGGTGTACGCGTACATGGCGCACATGCCGGTGGCCCGCTGGGGTCGCGCCTGGCTTGAAAGCGGCCAAATGGAATGCCGGTTTGTGAAGCCCATTTACGACGGCGCGGTCGCGCGCGTGACGGCGACGGAAGAAGCAATGAGCTCGCTCTCTGCGTCGAGAGCGCGGGGGAGCGCTGCGCGAAAGGTTGCGCCTTGGTGCCGTCTGATCAACGGCCGGCGCCCGGAGTTGACGCGCTGCCGGCAGGCACGCCGCCCGCCACGCGGCCGCAGGCGAGCGAGACTTCGCTGGCGCCGGGGCGCGCGCTCGGCATTACGCCTTTGACGATCGACCGCGCCATGCTTTCCACCTATCTCGATGACATTCGCGAAACCGAGCCGATCTATCGCGCCGAGGGATTGGTTCATCCCGGGCAGGTGCTGCGGCTCGCCAATATGGCGCTTATGCAGAATGTCGTCCTCGGCCCGTGGATCCACGTCGGCAGCAAGGTACGCAACTACGCCGCCGTGCGCGTCGGCGAACAATTGACGCTGCGCTCCGAGATCAAATCGAACGTCATCTCAAAGGGTCATGCCATCGTTGAATTCGACGCCATCGCCATCGCCGACGGCGAAAGAAGCGTGGCCGAAATCACCCACACCGCCATCTGGCGGCCTCGGCCCAATGAGATGACAAGTGGGTAGGCCCAGTGTCGGCTCGTGGCCCTTAGCATCACTTCGCTGCGCCGAACGATAACATCGCTATTGGAATAACAACGGGCATTGATCGGTACGGGTATTGAATGCATCGGTCGTGAATGACCCAATTCGGACGTTAACGGTACATCGCAACAGTCGACACGATGTTTGATTGGCGTAGGGAGCGTGGCGCGGCCGGAGCGGCGTCGGTGAATGCCACTCGGCTGCGATAGAGTGCTGTTACCCAAGCTCTGCCAACGCCGCATCGATCCGCGCCAACATCGGCGTTTGTCCAAATTGAGAAATGATCCGGTGCGCCTCAGTAAGGTGTTTAAGGGCAAGTGAGCGCTTTTTCTTAGTTTTATAAAGGAGGCCGAGAACCATTTCGCATCGGCCAAAATGAACGCCATTTCGGTCATACTGTTCGGGGCTTTGGCGACTTCGCCGAATAAGCGCGGAGATTCGCTTTTCAGCAGTGAACACGACCCGCACCAACGTCAGAATGTTTCGCGCAAGAACCTTCACCGACGGCTTCTCAGTTCCGGAGATAATTTCGAGATAGACTTCGCACAACAAAATTCGGGTCCAGTCGGCGTCGCGGTGTATGCCTTCTTTTTCGCGCATCAAAATGGATTGCTCCAGCCAGTGGATTCCTTTGCTGATCTCTCCGTGCAAGACGAGAGCTAAACCCCAGAAGCTGTCGGCGGCAGTTAGATGATAACCCCAATGATTGACGCTGCATTGGTTCCTCCAATCGCGTAGCATCTGGAAAGATTCCGGACGCCTGAGGGAAACGAGCGCAGCGATCCTTGCGCTTTGGCCGTGAGCTCGGTCGATGGGCGTGCGCGCGACATTCAAGCATGCTTCAGCGTAATTGAGAGCAGCGACATAGTCATCGCTTAGCAGCGCAACATATGCTCGAAGCGCCATGCCTCCACCTACCGATCTCGGGTCATTCATCTGTCGACCCACAGCCATTAACTCTTCTGCCGCTTCATTGGCCTTTGCCATACATCCTCGGTATAGGTCTTCCCACGCTACGGCAAATCGAAGGATCCCATGAAGAAATGGATCATCGACATTTGACGCTATGGCTATCGCGTCGCGACTCAGCGCTTCAAATAGGTCGATTGGTTTCGGCGCAATCAGCGTTGACACCTGCATATCGCCGGCGAGCGCATAAGCCCGCGACCTCGCGTCGTTTAATCTAGCAGCCATCGCCGACAAATCCGCTTGCGGCTTTTGCGCTCCTCTATATCGGCCGTACCAGAGCAGGCCTATGATGTAATTGTGTTGAACCTGAACGCAGTTATGGTTGTCGCCTAAGCGGTCGAGCGTCGACCTGAAGCGCTCGACAATTTCAATTATCGCCTTAAATCGCGCTGACAGTACCAAACAAAGCGTGTGGCCAACGAGCAGATCGACGACCTGCTCGTCGTTGGCGCAATCGGGGTTTTTGTCGAGAACCGCGATAGCGGCGGCGAAGTAGCTGTTGGCCTCGTCGATGGAATAGACGCCAAGGCTCTTGGCGCCGGCCATGGCGAGGTAGGCGAACGCCTTGTCCACGCGATCCGTCTGGGCATAGTTATGGGCGAGTATCTCAGCAACTTCGGCCAAGCGATTGCTGGCACGGCGCTCGATTTCTTTGGCGACCTTCAAGTGGAGCGTGGCGCGTGGTCCCGCGAGCAAGCTTTGATACAGTGCGTCGCGCACCAGCGCGTGCTTGAAGGAGTAGGCGTCAGATTTGGCCTCGCGATGGACGAGGTCGAGTGCCTGCATTGCGGCCAGCCGGGTTTCGATATCACCCCCGTCATCTGCCACCACCGCTAACACTTGCGGATCAAAGCGTCGTCCAATCGCCGCGGCCGTCTGAAGGAGAACACGGTCCTGCGGCGCGAGCCGATCGACGCGCGCCGTGAGTAGGCTCTGCACGCTCGCGGGCACGGCCGCCACTGCGTTGGCGTCGAATTCCACTTTACCGCCACTGGCGCGGATCACGCCGCGCTCGGTCAGTAAGCTCACGATCTCCTCGGCAAATAGGGCGTTGCCCTCGGCCTTTTTTCCACCACCAGACGCGCGAGAGCATCCGGTACAGTCGCGACCCCGAGCCGCGCCTGCACCAGGCGTCGGATGTCCCCCGCCGGAAGCGGATCCAGCCGTAGCTTCGCCACCACGGACCGATCGAGCCAGGCGGGCTCATATTCTGGTCGCCGGGTATACACGAGCTGAAGCGGTAGCTGGACATCGCCATCGATGATCTTGCCCAGCACCTCTTCCGAAGCGCTGTCGATCCAATGCAGGTCTTCGATAAGCATCACAACGGGCGAGATGCGGCAGCGCGCTTCCAGCAAATGTTGCAGTAAGTCGCGCGTGCGCAGGCCGACCAATACGCCATCGAGTCCCGTGAGCGCCTCCTCCGGAGGTTTGAGGCCGAGCAGATTGAGCAGCAGGCCAAGATTCTGGAGCGATTGCAGCCCGAGGACCGTCAAGCTCATATCCAGCTTACGTGCGACCTCCTTCTCAGATTCGCCAGCACTGACGTCAAACGAGCCCCGCAACACTTCGACGAGGGGAAGGAACGGTGTCTGCTGACCGTCGGGTGAGCAGCTTCCCGATAGGATGAACGCGCGTTCGTTGCCAACGTGTTGGCGGAACTCGTGAAGCAAACGCGATTTCCGCATACCCGGCTCGGCAACGAGATCGACGACGCACAGTCGCGAACGCGCATGGTCCAGTCCGCGCTCCAGCGCCTCAAGTTCGCGTTCGCGTCCGACAAACGCGCTGAGGCCCCGACTTACCGCTGCCTCGAACCGTGTGGCTCCATGGCGGATGGCATTGAGCCGGTAGGTCTTTTGCGGCTTGGCCTTGCCCTTGATCTGATGGTCGCCGTCGAAGGTGGCTTCCACCATTCCCTGCACCAGACGGTGCGTTGCCTCGCTCATGAATATCGAGTCCGGCTCGGCCAGAGCCTGCAAGCGCGCGGCAAAATTCACGGTGTCGCCGAGAACCGTAACTCCGGCGTCACCGTCCGCTACTCTGCCCACCACGGCAGCCCCAGTGTTGAGGCCAATGCGCATCTGCGGTCGCACGCCGTGTCCGGCTTCGAGTTCAGGCCCGGCTTCTTTAAGACGTTGGAGAATTCGACAGCGCTGCCCGACAGGCCCGCAGCGGTGCATCCTCAAACGCGACCGGCGCACCGAAGGCCGCCATGATGCCGTCGCCGGTAAAACCCTGAACGACGCCGCCCTGTTCACGGACACAATCGCCCATGAGCTTCGATAAGCGGCGCATCAGGGTGTAAGCCGCTTCCTCTCCCGACCGTTCCGAGAAAGTCGTGAAGCCCACCATGTCGGTGAAGAGGACGGTGACTTGCCGGCGCTCGGCGTCCACGCGACTCTCCCGCTTGCACTGGCATTCCTTGGGAATAAGCGATTTGAGCGTCATTCTGCCGGGGCTAGGCGCTCGCGGCAATCCGGGACGTTACCGCAGCGCATGAGTTTGCTCCTGGCCCGTCGCGTCGCTGGGGGCGCTGCAAGATGATGTCTGAAATTGAGGGGATTGTGTTGCAAAAGTCGTTTTTCACTGGTGCTCAAAAATTCTGCGGGCTACAGGCGCGACCTTCGTGTAAAGATGTGAGGGGCCTCATCGCCTCACGTTAAACTCATAGGCGATTTCAGTAACGCGATAGAGGTTATACGAATCAGCGATTGCTTTCCGTTTCGTGTTTTTGCGAAAAATTCGTTGCCCTTCAACTTTCGACTTTTGCAACACAATCGAGGGATAAACAGACATAACTCGGCATGGTGTTTCGGCGGCGATTACCCCCAGGCGCACACATAAAAACTGTCGCCAATGACTGTCGCCACTGCCGCCAAAATGCCAGCTAAATGCTTGAGTTTGTTAGTTGGCGACCCCGGCAGGATTCGAACCTGCGACCTTCAGCTTAGAAGGCTGTTGCTCTATCCCCTGAGCTACGGGGCCGCTTAACGACAGGCTTATATAGAATCTGACGCCAGAACGCCCGGTAAATTGCGCGAACCGACCCTTCCGCCTGCCGCCTTAAGGGGTCTAGCATCCCGACAAACGTCTGGCGGGCAACCGTAAATCGTTAATCCGCGGCGGTCGGTTCGGTCACGACCTCGACACGATCGTTTCCTCATATCCGCGCCGCACTAGCGGGGTGAATTGCGCGCCCCCCGGGAGGACATCGCCCATGCTTTCGCTTATTCGCGCCGGCCTCGCCGCCGGGCTCATGGTCCTCGCGCCGCTCGCCGCCAACGCCGCCGAAAAGCCGTTCCAGAACAGCGATCTTGCCGAAAGCGCAATCACGCTCGAGGCTCAGATCAAGACCGATGCGGGCACGCCGACCAAGCCGCTCCCGCAAATCCGCCGCGATGCCGATGCGGCGTTCACCAAGAACGATTTTCGCGCCGGCATGGCGCTGCTTGGCCAGATCGTCGCCGCGGCGCCGAACGACAGCACCACGTGGCTCCGTCTTGCCCGGACCATCATGCAAATCCGCCCGGCCGACGACAACGAGAAGAAGCTCCTGCTCGAGCGCGCCTCGACCGCCGCCTATATCGCCTACCAGCGCACCACGAGCCGCGCCGAAGAGGCCGACAGCCTGGCGCTGCTCGGCAACGTGCTGAGCCAGCGCCGAGGAGTGGCGGCCGGCGCTCGATTCGCTGCGGCTCTCGCTCGAGCTGCGCGAGGTCGCCGACGTGCGCGGGCAATATGAAAGGCTGCGCGAGCAGCACGGCTTCCGCGTGCTCGATTACAGCGTCGATGCCGACACCGCGTCGCCGCGCGCCTGCTTCCAGTTCTCCGAAGACCTGCCGCTGCGCACCGACTTCTCGCCGTTCGTCGCGCTCGCGGGTACCGACAAGCCGGCGCTGTCGGCGGCGGAGAAGCAGCTCTGCGTCGAGGGCTTGCAGCACGGCGAGACCTACACCGTCACGCTCCGCGCCGGCTTGCCATCGACGGTGCACGAGACGTTGTCGAAGTCCGCGGACTTCTCGATTTACGTCCGCGACCGCAAGCCCGCGGCGCATTTCTCGACCAATGCCTACGTGCTGCCGCGGACCGGGCAGCGCGGCATTCCGGTGATCAGCACCAATTCGCGCGCCATCGCCATCGAGATCTACCGCATCGGCGACCGCAGTCTCCTCGACACCGTCGGCGGCGAAAATTCCGGGCGCGGCGACTTTCAGCGCAGCTTGAGCCGCTACGAGGTCGAGCAACTGCGCGACACGCGCGGGGTCGCGGTCTGGAAGGGCGAGCTTGCCGTCGAGGCGGCGCCGCTCAATGCCGACGTCACCACCGCCTTCCCGGTCGATCAGGCAGTCGGCGAGCTCAAGCCCGGTGTCTACGTCATGGTGGCGCAGCCGCAGGAGACCAAGAAACTCGACAACGATTTCGATTCATTGGCGACGCAGTGGTTCATCGTCTCCGATCTCGGCCTGATCGCGTTTTCCGGCAATGACGGCATCCACGTCTTCGTCAACTCGCTGGCGACAACCGAAGCGAAGAAGGAAACCGAGGTGCGGCTTATCTCGCGTGGCAACGAGGTGCTGGCCACCCGCCGCACTGACGCCAGCGGCCATGTGCAATTCGAGGCCGGCCTGGCGAACGGGGAGGGCGGCTCCGCGCCCGCGTTGCTCGCCGCGAACGATGGCCAGGGCGACTATGCCTTCTTGAGCCTCAAGGCGCCGGCCTTCGATCTGACCGACCGCGGCGTCGGCGGCCGACCGGCGCCCAACGGGCTCGATGCGTTCGTCTATGCCGAGCGCGGCGTCTATCGCTCCGGCGAGACCGCCTATCTCACTGCGCTGCTGCGCGATCCGCAGGGGGCGGCGGCGGGGAACGTGCCGCTGACCTTCGTGGTCGAACGGCCCGACGGCGTCGAATTCCGGCGCGTGGTGATCGCCGACCAGGGACTGGGCGGCCGCAGCCTCGCGTTGGCGCTGCCGGCGTCGGCGCCGACCGGCACCTGGCATGTGCGCACCTTCACTGATCCGAAGCGGCCGGCGGTCGGCGAGACGAGCTTTCTGGTCGAGGATTACGTGCCCGACCGGATCGAATTCGATCTGACCTCGCCGAGCGGCCACATCTCGCAGCAGGTCCCGGCCAAAATCGACGTGTCCGGGCGCTTTCTCTACGGCGCGCCGGCGGCCAATCTCGATCTCGAAGGCGATGTCACCGTCGCGGTGGCGAAGGAGCGCGCCGGCTTTGCCGGGTATGAGTTCGGCCTGAGCGACGAAGAGGTCGAAGCCGTTCAACAGACGCTTGAAGACCTGCCGACAACCGACGCGCAGGGCAAGGCGAGTTTCACCGTCAAGCTCGACAAGCTGCCGTCCAGCACCCATCCGCTGGAAGCGCAGATCACGGTGCGCATGGCGGAGCCCGGGGGCCGCGCCGTCGAGCACAAGATCACGGTACCGGTGACGGCGAGCGGCAACATGATCGGCATCAAGCCGCAATTCAACGGCCGGTCGCTCGCCGACGGCGCCAATGCCGTGTTCGATGTCGTCGCGCTCGCGCCCGATGGCGCCGCCGTCGCGCTGCGCGGCCTGCACTACGAGCTGCTGCGCATCGACACCCACTATCAGTTCTACAAGCGCGACGGCAGCTGGAATTACGAGCCGGTCAAGACCACCAAGCGCGTCGCCGACGGGACCATCGACACCTCGCTCGACAAGGCCGCGCGCATTTCGCTGCCGGTAAACTTCGGCCGCTACCGGCTCGAAGTGTCGACCGCCGATCCCAATGGGCCGGTGACATCGGTTGCGTTCGACGCCGGCTTTTATGTCGAAGCCAACGCCGATACCCCCGACATGCTCGAAGTCGGCCTCGACAAGGGCGAATACGCGCCCGGCGACACCATGACGGTCGCGGTGACCGCGCGCAGCGCCGGCCGGCTGACGATTAATGTGATCGGCGATCGCCTCTTGGCGAGCGACACGACCGAGGTTCAGCCCGGCGTGGCGCAGGTCAAATTACCGGTCGGCCGCGACTGGGGTGCCGGCGCCTATCTCGTTGCCACCTTGCGACGGCCGCTCGATGCGCCGGCGCAGCGCATGCCGGGCCGCGCCATCGGCGTGCAATGGTTCTCGATCGATCGCGCGGCAAAGACCCTCAGCGTCGAACTCAAGCCGCCGGCGCTATTGCGGCCGAACTCCGCCTTGCACATTCCGGTCAAGGTCTCCGGGCTCGCCGCGGGCGACGAGGCGCGGATCGTCGTCGCCGCGGTCGACGTCGGCATTCTCAATCTGACCAACTACAAGCCGCCGTCGCCCAGCGATTACTATCTCGGGCAGAAGGCGCTTTCTGCGGATATCCGCGACCTCTACGGCCAGTTGATCGACGGCACGCAGGGAACGCGCGGGCAAATCCGCAGTGGCGGCGATCAAGGCGCCGAGCTGCAGGGCAGTCCGCCGACGGGACCGCCGGTGGCGCTCTATTCCGGCATCGTGACCGTCGGCGCCGACGGCACTGCCGAGGTGGCGTTCGATATCGGCGACTTCGCCGGCACGCTGCGCGTCATGGCGGTAGCCTGGAGCAAAGACAGGATCGGTCAAGCAAACACTGACGTCATCGTGCGCGATCCAGTGGTGCTCACGGCGACGCTGCCGCGCTTTCTTCTCCCCGGCGACCGCTTGAGCCTTCGTCTCGATCTCGACAATGTCGAAGGCCAGGCCGGCGATTATGCGATCGCCGTGACCGGCGCGGACGCGCTCACCGCGACTGCTTCCCAGAAGCTGACGTTGCGGGCCAAGGAGCGCGGCGCGCTGACCGTTCCGCTCACCGCCAGTGCCGCGGGCAGCGGCACCATTCGGGTCACGGTGAGCGGGCCCGCCGGCTTTGCGCTCGATCGGAGCTTTGCGCTCACGGTCCGGTCGCCGGCGCAGATCCTGGCGCGGCGCACGGTAAAGCCGCTCGCCAAGGGCGAAGCTCTGACGCTGTCGAGCGATCTCTTTGCCGACCTCGTCCCCGGCACCGGCGCGGTATCGATTTCGGCCGGCGCCTCGACGGCACTTGACGCAGCTGCCTTGCTGGCGGCGCTCGATCGCTACCCGTATCGCTGTTCGGAGCAGATCACGAGCCGCGCGCTGCCGCTTCTTTATGTCAGCGATCTCGCCAAAGACGCGCATATCGCCGTCGATCCGGCGACCGATCAGCGCATTCGCGACGCCATCGACGCGCTGCTCACCCGGCAGGACTCCAACGGCTCGTTCGGGCTCTGGAGCGTCGGCGGCGATGACGTCTGGCTCGATTCCTACGTCACCGACTTTCTGACGCGCGCGCGCGAGCGCAAGATCGCGGTGCCCGATGCGGCGTTCAAGCTGGCGCTCGACCGGCTGCGCAATGTCGTCGCGAACACTACCGATCCGGGCAAGAACGGCGGCACCGATCTCGCCTATGAGCTCTATGTGCTGGCGCGCAACGGCTTGGCGCCGATCGGCGACCTGCGATACCTCGCCGACGCCAAGCTTGACGCGCTGTCGACGCCGATCGCCAAGGCGCAAGTCGCCGCCGCGCTTGCCATGGTCGGCGACCGCACCCGCGCCGAGCGGGTCTACGCCGCCGCGCTCGCCGCCATCGCGCCGTCGCCGCTGCCCGATCTGGTCGGCCGCGAGGATTACGGTTCGACCTTGCGTGACGCCGCCGCGCTGGTGGCGCTGGCAAGCGAAGGGGGCGCGCCGCGCGCCACCGTGCAGGCCGCGGTCCAGCGCGTCGAGGCTGCGCGTGCGAGCTTGCGCCCGACGTCGACACAAGAAGATGCCTGGCTTCTGTTGGCGGCAAGCGCCATGGCCAAGGACGCCGGCAAGGTATCCCTCGACGTCGGCGGCGAGGCGACGCCGCACCCGCTTTACCGCACCATCCGCGCCGGCGACTTGAAGGAGCCGCTGCGCGTGACCAATACCGGCGAGGACGAGGTCAAGGCGGTGGTGACCGTCACCGGCGCGCCGCTCACGCCCGAGCCCGCGGCGGAGAAGGGCTTCAAGATCGAACGCCTCACCTACACGCCCGACGGCGATCCGGTCGATCCGAAAACGGTCAAGCAGAACACGCGCCTTGTGGTGGTTTTGAGGGTCACTGAAGCCCAGCCGCAATTCGGCCGCGTGATCCTCGCCGATTATCTGCCGGCTGGGTTCGAGATCGACAACCCGCATCTCGTCTCTTCCGGCGATACCGGCACGCTGTCCTGGATCACGGACGCGGTGCAGCCGGCCAATGCGGAATTTCGCGACGATCGCTTCACCGCGGCGTTCGACCGCAAGAAGGACGACGCGCCGGTGTTCACCGTCGCCTACGTGGTACGCGCGGTCGCGCCCGGCAAATATATGCGCCCACAAGCGCGCGTCGAGGACATGTACCGGCCCGACCGCTTCGGCCATACCACGATCGAAAGCGTCGAAGTGACGGCGAAATGACTGCACAGCGTCATCGGCTCGCAATGACCGGTGCGAGGTGGCGCTTTGCGGCGCTTTTTGCCGCGCTGGTTAGTGTCGCGGTGCTCGGCGCCGCTGTGTATTGGATCGTATCGCTCGGCCCGCCGCCGCTCGGTAAGGATCTCGAAGTTTCCGCGCGCGTGGTCGATCGCGACGGTCGGCTGCTGCGCGCTTACGCCACGAGCGAAGGCCGCTGGCGCCTGCCGGCGCAGGTTGCCGATGTCGATCCGCGCTTTTTCGATCTGTTGTTCGCCTATGAGGACAAGCGCTTCGGTGTGCATCACGGCGTCGATCCGCTGGCGCTTGCTCGCGCGGCGTTCCAGCTCGCAACTAGCGGGCGGATTCGCTCCGGCGGCTCGACGTTGACCATGCAGGTGGCGCGGCTCCTTGAGCCGCGCAGCGGCCGAAGTTTTGTCGCCAAACTCCGCCAGATAGTGCGCGCCATCGAGATCGAACGCGCGCTGAGCAAGGACGAGATCCTCGCGCTTTATCTCGATCTCGCGCCCTATGGCGGCAACATCGAGGGCGTCCGCGCCGCCTCGCTCGCCTATTTCGGCAAGGAGCCGCGCCGGCTCTCGCTGGCCGAAGCGGCGCTCCTGGTCGCTTTGCCGCAAGCGCCGGAAGGCAGAAGGCCGGACCGGTCGGCTGAGGCGGCGCGGCACGCGAGAAACCGCGTGCTCGACCGCTTCGCCGCCGGGGCAAGCGACGTGCCGGCCGATGAGATCGCGCTCGCGAAGGCCGAACCGGTGCCGACGGGCCGGCGCCCGATGCCTATGCTGGCGCCGCACGCCGCCGACCGGGCGATCGCGGCTGCAGCGCCGGGAAGCACGGCACGGCTGACCATCGATGCCGACCTGCAGAGAAATCTGGAACAGCTGGCCCGCGAGCGCGTCCGCACGCTGGCGGCAACGCTCGGCCCCGACATCTCGCTGGCGATCCTCGTCGTCGACAATGGGACCGGCGCAGTTGCGGCGCGCATCGGCTCGCCCGATTATTTCGACGAGCGCCGCGCCGGTCAGGTCGACATGACGCAGGCGCTGCGTTCACCCGGCTCGACCTTGAAGCCCTTTATTTATGGGCTGGGCTTTGAGGACGGCTTCATCCATCCGGAGACGTTGATCGACGATCGGCCGGTGCGTTACGGCACCTATGCGCCGCAAAACTTCGATTTCACATTCCAGGGCACGGTGACGGTCCGCAAGGCGCTGCAGCAATCGCTGAACCTGCCGGCGCTGGCCGTGCTCGACCAGGTCGGCGCCAGCCGCCTGACCGCGCGGCTGGCGCAGGCCGGCGCTACGCTCGTTTTGCCAGACGGCGAGCCTCCGGGTCTTGCCATCGGTCTCGGCGGCGCCGGCATCAAGCTTTCCGATCTGGTGATGGTGTATGCCGGCATCGCCCGGCTGGGCACGGCGTTGCCGCTCAGCGAACGAATGGATTTTGCCGCCCGCAAAGGGGACGGGGTCCGCCTCCTGGAGCCGGTGGCGGCGTGGTATGTCGGCAATGTGCTTCTGGGCACGCCGCCACCTGAAAATGGCACGCCCGGCCGGATCGCGTTCAAGACCGGCACCAGCTATGGCTACCGCGACGCCTGGTCGATCGGCTTCGACGGCAAACACACGATCGGTGTCTGGGTTGGTCGGCCTGATGGCGCGCCGGTGCCGGGATTGGTCGGACGCAGTGCGGCAGCGCCGATCCTGTTTGATGCGTTCGCCCGGCTGCCAACGCCGCCGGCGCCACTGCCGCGCGCACCCGAAGGAGTGGTGACAACAACGAGCGCCAAATTGCCGCCGCCGCTCAGGCATTTCGCGCCGGGCGATCGCATCGGCGAGACGACACTCGGCAAGCTCCGTATCCTGTTTCCGCCGGATGGAGCGCGGCTCGAACTGCGCACCGCTGACAGCAGGCCGGCCCCGGTTCCTCTGAAAGTCACCGGTGCGGTTGCTCCGTTGACCGTTCTTGTCAATGGCAGCCCATCGTCGGCGCAGCCGCGCGGCACTCTTTTCTTTCAGCCCGACGGTCCGGGATTTGCGCGCGTGACGGTGATTGACGGCTCCGGAGCCGCCGCCAGCGTTATGGTGCGCCTCGAAGACGGCGCGACCGCAACGGCGGCTACACTGGAGACGCATGCGACCTGTCCGCTCGCGCATTGTGCCCACCCCTGAGGCGTCCTTCCCCGGCCCAGGCGTATTCACTATGGTCGGGGCCCGTTTTACCTGGGAGAGGCATGAGCACGAGTAACGGCGCGGCGCCGCGCACTTTTTGGCCGGCAATAGCGATTGTCGCGCTGTTCACGGTTTTCCACCGCATCGGGACCCATTTGCTGCGCTGGTGCGGCGTCTTTGTGCGGGCGCCAAGGGCGCGGCCGCCGCGCTGGCGAGCCGGCGCATTCGTCGCCATCGCGCTGACCGCCGCAGTCATTGTTGCCTCGATGTTTTTGCTTGATACGGCAGCAATCGAATGGGCCCATCATCTGCCGCTCTGGCTCACTGACGAAGCCGACGAAATCACCAATTTCGGTCAATCCGGCTATTTTCTCTATCCGCTGGGCTTCATGCTCCTCGGACTCGCGGCCATTTGGGCGCCGTCGCGGCCGTCCATGACCCAAGGCGTGCTCGCGGTGCTGGCCGCCCGCCTTGGCTTCTTGTTCGTGGCGATTGCCCTGCCGAGCCTGTTCGCGACCACCATCAAGCGCATGATCGGCCGAGCGCGTCCCTATGTCGGCAATCACGATGATCCCTTCGCCTATATGCCGTTCATCTGGCGGGCCGAGTACGCCAGCATGCCCTCCGGGCATGCCACTACCGCCGCGGCGGCGGCGATTGCCATCGGCGCCGTCTGGCCGCGTCTGCGGCGCGTGATGTGGCTGTATGCACTGATCATCATGGCCACGCGCGTGGTCATAGCCGTGCATCATCCGAGCGACGTCCTTGCCGGCGCGCTGGTCGGCGTCGTCGGCGCGCTCCTCATCCGTCGCTGGTTTGCCGCGCGGCGTCTGGTGTTTTATGCGAGCGATCTGCGGCCTTACCCGGGGCCTTCATGGTGGCGGCTCAAAGCCGTCGTTCGCGACATCGTCGGCATACGGCAATCGTCGGCGGATTGAAGATTTCAAACGCGCGTCGCTTCGGCCAGCGCGGCAAAGCCGCGCTCGAGGTCGGCAATAAGATCCTCGACAGCTTCCAGTCCGATATGGAAGCGAACTCCAGGGCCGCCGGGCGCCCAGCGCGTGGCGGTGCGTACGCTGGTGCAGTCGAACGGAATGGCGAGGCTTTCAAAACCGCCCCAGGACGGGCCGATACCGAACAGGTCAAGCGTATCGAGAAAAGCGTACACTGCTTTCTGCGGCACCGGCTTGAGGATGACGCTGAACAATCCAGACGCCCCGGTGAAGTCGCGTTTCCAGAGTGCATGGCCAGGATGAGCAGTCATCGCCGGATGCAGCATGTGCAGCACCTCAGGCCTCTGTTCCAGCCAGAGCGCCACAGTGAGGCCGGACCGGTAATGACGCTCGAGCCGCACCGCGAGTGTGCGCAGCCCGCGCAGGCCGAGGTAAATATCGTCGGGGCCGACGCAGAGTCCGCTCAGGCGCACGTAATTCCGAAGGCTGGCCACCGTTGCACCGTTAGCCGCGACTGTGCCGAGCATGACGTCGGCATGGCCGCCGAAATATTTGGTGCCGGCGTGGATCGAGAGATCGACGCCGAAATCGAGCGCGCGAAAATAAAGTGGGGTCGCCCAGGTGTTGTCCATGAGCACGAGCGCGCCCTTAGCGCGCGCCGCCGCGGCAATAGCGGCGACATCCTGCATCTCGAAGCTCAGCGAGCCCGGCGATTCGACGAAGACGGCGCGTGTATTTGGCTGCATCAGCTCGGCGATCGCGCCGCCGACGAGCGGGTCGTAATAGGTGGTGGTGACGCCGAGCCGGGTGAGGATCTGATCGCAAAACGTTCGCGTCGGTCCGTAGACGCTGTCGGTGACGAGCAGATGGTCGCCGCTATGCACGACCGACGACAACGCCGCGGCAATCGCCGCCAGCCCCGACGGCAACAGCGCCACGCCGGCGCAGTGCGGGCCTTCCAGCTCTTGAATGGCGGATTCGAGCGCCTCGGTTGTCGGCGTGCCGCGACGCCCATACTGATAGCGCGCGCGGTGGGCGACGAAGTCCTCGGCATTGGGATAAAGTACGGTGGACGCGTGGTAGACCGGCGGGTTGACGAAGCCGTGCTGGGCGGTGGGATCGCGCCCGGCGTTGACTACGCGCGTATCCGGGTGCCGCGTCGGGGAGCCGTCGCCTTTGCCGCCGTCGTTCATGGCCTTTATCTCTCGTCAGGCTCGCCGGAGGCGTCAGCCGCGCCTCATCCAGTCAATCCTGCCATTACCTCGGCATCGGTCGCCCTCGTCAACCCTTGACCTTGCACTACGATCGTTCTCAGATGCCGCCCGGCTGGAGAACTGCCGCAAACGTGGCCGGGGGACGAAGCTCCGGCGCAATCGCCCATCCTGAAAGGCCCGATCATGAAACGCCTCGCTACGGCAATCGCGTTGGCAACGGTGCTTGCGTTCGGAACGCAGGCGGCTGTGGCGGAGACGCTCGCGACCATCAAGGATCGCGGCGAGCTGATCTGCGGCGCGAACGGTACACTGGCAGGCTTTGGCCTGCCCGACCCGCAGGGCAATTGGGTCGGTTTCGACGTCGATTTTTGCCGTGCCATCGCCGCGGCGATTTTCAACGATCCGACCAAGGTGAAGTTCGTGCCCTTGACCGCGAAAGATCGCTTCACCGCACTGCAATCGGGCGAGATTGACGTGCTGTCGCGCAATACGAGCTGGACGCTCTCGCGCGACACCTCGCTCGGGCTCGATTTCGCCGCCGTCACTTTCTATGACGGCCAGGGCTTTATGGTGCACAAAGCGCTCAAGGTGAGCTCGGCGCTGGAGCTCAACGATGCGTCGGTGTGCGTACAGCAAGGCACCACCAGTGAACTTAATCTCACCGATTATTTCCGCACCAACCACATGGGTCTCAAGACGGTGGCGTTCGCCACTGCGGACGAGGCGCTCAAGGCTTATGAAGCCGGGCGCTGCGATTCCTATACCACCGACTCGTCGGGCCTCTACGGCGAACGGCAGCAGCTCGCCGAGCCGAACCAGCACCTCGTGCTGCCGGAGATCATTTCCAAGGAGCCGCTCAGTCCGGTGGTGCGTCATGGCGACGACCAATGGACCGACATCGTGCGCTGGACGCACTTCGTCATGATCGATGCCGAGGAGCTTGGGGTGACCAAGGCCAATGTGGATGAAAAGAAGAAATCCGACGATCCGGAAACGCGGCGGCTGCTCGGCGTCGAGGGTCAGTATGGCGAGGCCCTGGGCCTGACCAACGATTGGGCTTACCGCATCATCAAACATGTCGGCAATTACGGCGAAAGCTTTGAGCGCAATGTCGGGCAGGGCTCGCCCCTGAAGATCGTGCGTGGGCTGAACGCTCTGTGGACCAAGGGGGGCCTGCAATACGGCCCGCCAATCCGCTGAACCGCCTCTTGCACGCCGATTATGGCGTGCGCGCCCGGCCGATGGCAGAGAACGTCCGAGCCTCACCGCAGCGCGATCCGATGCACCATGCGCGGCGCCTCGGCAGTGTCGCAGCGCAGATCGCACTCATCGTGCTCATCGGCGGCCTTGCGTATGGCGCGGCCCTCAACGTGGCACAGAATCTCGCGCGCGCCCACATCGCCTCCGGCTTCGGCTTCTGGAACAACACGGCCGGCTTCGATATCAGCCAGACTTTGATCGACTATTCGGCGAGCACATCGACCTTCGGCCGTGCGTTCTGGGTCGGCCTCCTCAATACCCTGCTGGTCGCCGCCATCGGCATCGTGCTCGCGACGGTGGTGGGTTTTATCGTCGGCATCGCGCGGCTGTCGCGCAATTGGCTGGTGGCGCGGCTTGCGGGCGGTTACGTCGAATTGATCCGCAACGTGCCGCTCTTGCTGCAGCTGTTGTTTTGGTACAATGCCGTGCTCAAATCGCTGCCGCAGTTGCGCGGCAGCGTCACGCTGCCCGGCGGTGGAATTCTCAATAATCGCGGTCTGTTTCTGCCGCGGCCGGAATTCGGCCCGCATTTCAGCGCCGTCCTCTTCGCGTTGCTAGTCGGCACCGTCGCCGCGATCGGCCTGCGGGAGTTCGCGCGCCGCCGCCGCGAGCGCACCGGCATGCAAATGCGGGTGCTTTGGCCGGTGCTCGGGCTCGTTATCGTATTGCCGCTCGTCGTCTTCGTGCTGGCCGGGTTTCCGCTGTCCTTCAGCGTCCCGCAGATGGGCCGTTTCAACGTGAGCGGCGGCGTCGAAATTCTCCCGGAATTCGCCGCGCTGGTTGTCGCGCTCTCGGTCTACACGGCCGCCTTCATCGCCGAGGTCGTGCGCGCCGGTGTGCTCGCCGTACCTGCGGGTCAGAGCGAAGCCGCACACGCGCTCGGGCTTCGTTCCGCCGCGACGCTGCGGCTTGTGGTCGTGCCACAGGCGATGCGCGTCATTGTTCCGCCGCTGACCAGCCAATACCTCAATCTGATCAAGAACTCGTCGCTCGCCGTCGCCATCGGTTATCCCGATCTGGTTCAGGTCTTCGCCGGCAGCGTGCTCAATATCACCGGCCAGGCGGTCGAGGTGATCGCCATCACCATGGCGGTCTATCTCGCCATCAGCCTGTTCACGTCGGCCCTCATGAATCTATACGGACGCGCAACCGCGATCGTGGAGCGCTGAGTTTTGTGATGAGCGCCATCGGCGATCAGTCGATCTCCTATCTGCGCCGCGTGCCGACCGAGCGGTTGCCGCCGCCGGCGGCGCCGACGGGCGCATTCGGCTGGCTCAAGACCAATCTTTTTTCCAGTCCGGCCAACATCGCGCTGACGCTTGTCTGCGTGCTGTTTACCGCCTGGGTGCTGCCGCCGCTAGTGCGCTTTTTCCTCATCGACGCGGTCTGGCTCGGAACCGACCGCGACGCCTGCCTTGCTTCGCTCGCGCAGCCGTATCCGGGTGCCTGCTGGGCGTTCGTCCGCGTATGGTTCTCTTATTTCGTCTACGGCTTTTACCCGGTCGGCGAGCGCTGGCGAGTTGATGTTTTCTTTCTGGCATTGGCGTTCGGGATTGTCTGGCTGTTGCGGCTATCGGCGCCGCGCCGCGACGTCGGCGCCGTCTATTTCTTTGTCGTCCTGCCGATACTCTCGTTCGTATTGCTTCACGGCGCGCCGCTCATCGGTCTCAGCGTCGTCCCGACGGCGCTGTGGGGCGGCATTCTCGTGACCGTCGTGGTCGCCACCATCGGCATGGTGTTTTCGCTGCCGCTCGGTGTTCTGCTCGCGTTGGCGCGCCGCTCCGACCTGCCGGTCGTGCGGTGGGCCGCGGTCGCGTTCATCGAATTTGTCCGCGGCGTGCCGTTGATCACCGTCTTGTTCATGGCGAGCGTGATGCTGCCGCTGTTCGTTCCCGAACGCCTGGCGCCGGACAAGCTTATTCGCGCGCTGATCGGCATTGCGCTGTTCGCGTCCGCCTACATGGCGGAAGTGGTGCGCGGTGGCCTCGCTGCGGTCCCGCCGGGGCAATACCAGGCGGCGCGGGCGCTGGGACTTACCTATTGGCGCATGATGGGGCTGGTCATCCTGCCGCAGGCGTTGCGCATCACGCTGCCGAACATCGTCAATACCTTCATCGGTTTGTTCAAGGACACCACGCTGGTTTTCATCGTCGGCATCTTCGACTTCCTGCGCACCATCGAGGCGGCGCGCGCCGATCCGAAATGGGCCGCGCCGAATACCACGGTGACCGGCTATGCCTTCGCCGCGCTCTTCTACTTTATCTGCTGCTATGGCATGTCACGTTATGCACGCGGCGTGGAAACGCGGTTGACGCGCGCCGGTCGGCGCTAGCGGGGTACGATGGAAGAGCGTTCGATCCAATCGCGTGCAGGGGCGGCGCTGCCAGACGTGGCAGTCGAAATCACGGGCCTGCACAAGTGGTACGGCAGCTTCCATGTTTTGCGCGACATCAATCTGAACGTCGCCCGCGGCGAGCGGGTTGTCATATGCGGCCCGTCCGGCAGCGGCAAGTCGACGCTGCTGCGCTGCATCAATCGGCTCGAGGACTGGCAGCGCGGCCGCGTCGTGGTCGACGGCGTCGAGCTGACTGAGGACCCCAAGCGCATCCTCACGGTGCGCCGCGACGTCGGCATGGTGTTTCAGCAGTTCAATCTGTTTCCGCATCTCACCGTGCTGGAGAACTGCACGCTGGCACCGGTCTGGGTGCGGCACATGCCGAAGCTGGAAGCCGAGGCGCTGGCGATGAATTATCTCGCCCGCGTGAAGATACCGGAGCAGGCGGACAAATATCCGGCGCGCCTGTCCGGCGGTCAGCAGCAGCGCGTCGCGATTGCGCGCGCCCTGTGCATGAATCCGAACATCATGCTGTTCGATGAGCCCACGTCCGCGCTCGATCCGGAAATGGTGAAGGAGGTGCTCGATACCATGGTCGAGCTCGCCAGTGACGGCATCACCATGCTGGTGGTTTCCCACGAGATGGGTTTTGCCCGCCAAGTCGCCGACCGCGTCATCTTCATGGATGACGGGCAGATTGTCGAAATCAACGCCCCGAAGAATTTCTTTGATCACCCGCAGCACGAGCGCACGCGGCTGTTTCTCAAACAGATAATTCATTGATGGTGCCGACGCAGCATTCATCCAGCGTTCATTTTGGAACAAAAGTTACCAAGCTTTAATCTGGGCGTGAGCCACCTGACCAAACTTTAACTTGTGCATCGGCCGTACCGGCACTCTACTTACCGGCACATTGAATGGCGTCTTTGGAGGAGAACATGTGGAAGCCCGTGGTCGTCGCAACGGCAGCGCTTGCCATTGCCGGCTCTTCGATCGTGTATGCACAGCAGCGTTTCGGCGGGCCGGGCGGTTACGGCGACGGTAGTCCGCGTTTCGAGCAGCGGCACCGCATGAGTGTTGAGGATATGGCGGCGTTCACCGACGCCCGCATCGCCGCGCTCAAGGCCGGACTCCAACTCACGCCCGACCAGGCAAAGAATTGGCCGGCATTCGAGCAGGCCCTGCGCGATATGGCACAACTACATATCGAGCGCCGGCAGGCCCGCGAAGCCGCCGCCAGCCAGCAGACACAGCCCTCGGCCACCCCGTTCGATCGGCTGGCGCAGCGGGCCGACAACATGGCCAAGAAGAGCGCCGCCTACAAGCGCATCGCCGACACCGGCACGCCGCTCTATCAGAGCCTCACCGACGCGCAGAAGCACCGCTTCACCATGCTGGCGCGCATGTTGAAGCCGCATCACCACATGCACGCGCGTAATGAGGGTCATGGCGGTTGGCGCCAGGGCTATGGTTACGGCCGCGACGGCGAGGGTGGCGGTCATTGGCCGGGCTATGAAGCTCCCCGGTTTGGCCAAGGCGGTCCCGGCGGTCGCATACAGCACATGATGGACGGTGAGGATCAGGGCTCCCAGCTCTAATCACAGCGATCGGCGTCCGCTGAACCCCTCCCGCAGCGGACGCCAAAAGCGGAAGCCGCAGGGCATGCACCTTGCGGCTTTCGCGTTTTTGAGAGTAACGGGCGTTACCGCGCGAGCGGGCCGTCGGCGCGCTTCCAGGCATCGATGCCGCCCTCGATGTGGCAGGCGGATGTAACGCCGGCGTCCTGCGCCGCCTGCACCGCCATCGCCGAGCGCTCGCCGAACGCGCAGTAGAAGACAATGCGCTTGCCGGTCGCCGCGGCCAATTCGTGCAGCATGCCGCCGGCGCTGACGTTCTCCTGCAAGTCCCCATAGGGCGCATGCAGCGAGCCGGGAATGACGCCGTGCTTGTCGCGTTCGCTTTGCTCGCGCAGATCGACCATCGCCACGTCGGGGCGGCCACACAACGCAATCGCTTCGGCCGCCGACAGCGCCCAGCCCTTGCGCGCAATATCCTCCTGGCGCAGCCCGACGCGCATATTGGCCGGCACCGCCACGTCCATCATCTTGGGATTCGGCAGTTTCAGGTTGTTCATCAGATCGACATATTCGTCGATCGATCTCACTTTCAGCCGCGGATTGAAGAATTTCTCCTCGCCGATGGTCGATACCGTCTCACCCTTATAGTCGTGCGCGGGATAGACCAGCGTCTCGTCGGGCAGTTTCATCAGCTTGTTGAAGATGGAATCGTATTGCGCGCGCGGATCGCCGTTCTGGAAATCGGTGCGGCCGGTGCCGCGGATGAGCAGCGTGTCGCCGGTGAATACCCGGTCATTCAAAAGAAACGAATAGGAGTCGTCGGTGTGGCCGGGCGTGTACAGTACGTCGAGGCTTACGCCTTCGATGGCGATGCGATCTCCTTCGGCGACGCGCATGGAGACTACATCGGCGTGAGTATGTTCGCCCATCACCGTAACGCAATGGGTGCGGTCGCGCAGCGCGCCGAGACCGGTCACGTGGTCGGCGTGCAGATGCGTATCGATGGCCTTGACCAGTTTCAGGTCGAGCTCGTGCACGAGCTGCAGATAACGATCGACGCGCTCCAGAACCGGATCGATGATCAAGGCCTCGCCACCGTGACGGCTGGCGAGCAGATAAGTGTAGGTGCCGGACGTTGAGTTGAAGAGCTGGCGGAAGATCACGCGCGCCTCATCGTTCGCACGGGCGGAACAGTGCGGTCCCACGATTCCGCTCAAGTGTAGCGCGAATGCGGCAGCGGCGAAATCTCGTGCGCAGGTCGCCTTAATGCCGCCGGCTTGCTAAGTTCCCGCGGGTCAAACTGGTTCCGCGAATGCCGGCGACACGCAGCTCGCGCAGTCTCTTGCCCGGCCGCGAGGTCAAACGCCATGAACAAAATCACGCTGGACGAGAAATTCTCTCTGTTCGACGATCGTTGACGGCCGAAAACGATCGCCGCCTTAAACGGGCAGGAGGTCAAGATCGTCAAGGTCAAGGGCGAGTTTCCCTGGCACCATCATGAAAATGAAGACGAATTATTTCTGGTCTGGAAGGGCAGATTTCGCGTCGAGTTCAGGGATCATATTGTGACGCTCGAGCCCGGCGAGTGTGTGGTCGTGCCCCGCGGCGTCGAGCACTGTACCTGCGCCGACGAAGAAGCGCACATCTTGTGCTTTGAGCCGGCTGAGACACTGAATACCGGCAATGTCCGCGATGCCGCTTTTACCGCGCCGCGCGGCGTCGCCGTTTAGGCAAGTCCAGCTTCACTCCTCGTAAAGCACGCTCTATCCGCGTTCAACGGGCAGATCGGGACGCGAGCCCCACTCCGCCCATGAGCCATCGTAGAGGCCTCGCGGTTCTGTACCGATGGATTCAAGCGCCAGCGTGAGAATGGCGGCGGTGACGCCGGAGCCGCATGAGGTAATGATCGGCTTTTCCAGATCGACGCCGGCATCCTTGAATGCCGCCTCGATACGTTCGCGGGGCGCAAGGTGGCCGTTCTCGATCAACCGGCCAAACGGCAAATTGAATGAGCGCGGCATATGGCCCGAGCGCAGGCCGGGACGCGGTTCAGGCGCCGTGCCGGCGAACCGTTCAGCCGAGCGGGCGTCGACGATCTGGGCGCTGTCGTCGGTCAGCGCCATGCGCACGTCGGCGAGTGTCGCCACCGCGCCGACATTCATCTCGGCAGTGAATGTTTTCGGCGTCCGCCCGGCATCGCCCTGCTCCAGCGGACGGCCCTCGGATTTCCATTTCGGCAACCCGCCATCGAGGATGTACACCTTCTGCGCGCTGAAAATCCGAAAGGTCCACCACACCCGCGCCGCCGAGTAGAGACCGACACTGTCGTAAACGACGACGGTGTCGCCATCGCCGATGCCAAGCGCGCCGACCGCGTTGCCGAAGTGCGTGGGGCCGGGCAGCATGTGCGGCAGCTCGGTGGAATCGTCGCAGACCTTTTCAATATCGAAAAATACGGCGCCGGGGACATGGCCGTCGCGATATTCGGCATGAGCATCGCGTTGCTGGGTCGGCAGAAAGTAGGAGCCGTCAACGGCAATCACATTGCCGTCGCGTAAATGCGCGGCGAGCCAATCAGTCGAAACCAGCCAGCGGCTCGTGGGGGAGGGGGCAAAGGTATCGTCAGGTCTCAGCATGGCAATCATTTAGCGACAACGCCACCGCGGGCGCAATGTTCACACGTAGGGAACTTTGATTTGTGAGCGGCGCTCGAGCCAAGGCGGCACCGGCAGGTTCTTCTCCCGCAGAAACTGCGGATTGAACAGCTTCGATTGGTAACGCGTGCCATAGTCGGCGAGAATGGTGACGATGATGTGCCCGGGTCCCAGCTCTTTCGCCAGCCGGACGGCGCCGGCGACGTTGATGCCGGAAGAGCCGCCGAGACAGAGGCCTTCGTGTTCGAGGAGGTCGAAGATGATCGGCACCGCTTCTTGGTCGGGTATCTGGTAGGCGGTGTCGATCGGGGCGCCTTCGAGGTTTTTGGTGATGCGGCCCTGCCCGATGCCTTCGGTGATCGAAGAGCCTTGCGATTTCAGCACGCCGGTCGTGTAGTAGCTGTAGAGTGCGGCACCCATTGGATCGGCGAGCGCGATGCGCACGCCGCTGTTAAAAGATTTCAGCGCCATGGCGATGCCGGCGAGCGTGCCGCCGGTGCCGACGGCGCAGGTGAAACCGTCGACCTTGCCGTCGGTCTGCCGCCAGATTTCCGGACCTGTGGTCTCGATATGTCCCTGGCGATTGGCGACATTGTCGAACTGGTTCGCCCAGATCGCCCCGTTCTTCTCGGTTTTCGCCAATTGCTCGGCCAGCCGGCCGGAAAGCTTCACATAGTTGTTGGGATTGGAATAGGGAACGGCCGGCACCTCGACCAATTCCGCCCCGCATAGCCGCAGCGTGTCCTTCTTCTCCTGGCTCTGGGTCTCCGGGATGACGATCACGGAGCGAAAGCCCATGGCGTTGCCGACCAGCGCAAGCCCGATGCCGGTATTGCCGGCGGTGCCTTCGACGATCACGCCGCCGGGCCTGAGCGCGCCCTTTTTCATCGCGTCCTCGATGATGAACAAAGCGGCGCGATCCTTGACCGACTGTCCCGGATTCATGAACTCGGCCTTGCCGAGTATCGTGCAACCGGTTGCCGCGGACACGCGCTCAAGCTTGATCAGTGGCGTATTGCCGATCGCCTCGATAATTCCATTGCTGTACTGCATCGCAACAAAATCCTAGGGGCGCCGACCCTAAATGACGAAACGCTTGGAAAGCAAGGGTAGATCAATTGCCACGCAAATACGAAACATTGTCGAAACCATAGCCGCGCATGACCCGTGCCAGCATAGGTCTATTCACGAGTTGTTTGCGGCCATGACGGTAGTGGGGGAGATGGCGGGATTTCCAGCGATCGCTTGCCCGTAGCCGGCCAATCTGGTTCAGCGCAAATGAATCTTGACGTCAACACACTTTTCCTCGTGACCATCTACGTCGAAGCAATCCTCGGATTGCTGCTGTTGTTCGCATGGGTGCAGAATACCGCTATTACCGCCGTGGCATGGTGGGGCTTCGCGCACCTCTTGCGGGCGGCGTCGGTGATGCTGTTCGGCCTCTATGGCACCGTATCCGATCTGATCTCGATCGATCTCGCCAATGCCATCCTGTTCACGGCTTTCGCCCTAACCTGGACCGGCGCGCGCGTATTCGACCACTGCAAGCCGCAGCCGATCCTGCTGTTCGGCGGCGCTGCGCTTTGGCTCATTGTCTGCCGCATTCCGGGCTTTGCCGACTCCTTCGACGCGCGCGTGCTGCTCAGCTCGGGCATCATCACCACCTATACCTGGGCTACGGCTTACGAGTTCTGGCGCGGGCGCAGCGAACCTCTGGTTTCGCGCTGGCCGGCGATCTTCATGTTGTTCGCGCACGGGGCGCTTTATTTGTTGCGCACGCCGTTCGGTGCCTTGCTGCCGTGGCTGCCGACCAACAACCAGGTGTTTGAGAGCGTGTGGCTCACCGTGCTCAGCTTCGAAGCGCTGCTTTTCACCATCGCGATCGCCTTCATCCTGCTGGCGATGGCAAAAGAGCGCACTGAGCACCGCCATAAGACCGCGGCCCTCGTCGATCCGCTGACCGGGATCGCCAACCGGCGTGCGTTCCTGCAGGACGGCGAGGCTCAGCTCAAGCGCCAGGCCAGCGATCCGCGTCCGACCGCGGTGATGCTGCTCGACCTCGACAATTTCAAATCGATCAACGATCGCTTTGGTCACGCGGTCGGCGATCGCGTATTGGAGATTTTTGCCGACGTGGCGAGCGGCTGCATCCGCCATGTCGATCTCTTCGGCCGGCTCGGCGGCGAGGAATTCGCGGCATTGCTGCGCGACACGACGCGCGAGCGGGCCTTGGCCATCGCCGAGCAGATCCGGGCCTGCTTTGCGGACGCGACCCGCGAAGTCGAGGGCCAGCCGGTCGTCGCCACGGTGAGCATCGGCATCGTGATCAGCCACGACCCCATGCTCGACCTTTCGGCGTTGCTGGCGCAGGCCGATCACGCGCTCTATCGCGCCAAAGACAGTGGCCGCAATCGGGTCGAGGTCGCTTCAATCGAGCTTATTCTCGATCGCGCCCGGCGCGGCGCTGCCGACCTCATTGCCGCCGTCGGCGGCAAGTCTGCCGCAGCCACATCGGCAGCCAAATCCGCGGCCTGACTGCCGCGAGCCTTATTCATTTTTCTTCTGCGGGCGTCGGCGTCTCCGGACCCTCGCCGACGATGAGCAGAATTGCTTCTTCATCCTTGGCGCCGTCAAAGTGCACCTGCTTGCCGAAATGGGTGACGAAGGTGCCCGCCGGCATTGGCACGGTGCTGTCGGGATCGAACTTGGTGCCGCTGCCGACCCACCATGTGCCCTTGAGCACGGTAATGAAGCGGTCGTGGGGATGGAAATGCGGATGACTGAAATGGTTGCCGGGAAGCCATTTGATCATGACGGCGTAGAATCCCGGCTTGGACGGATCGCCGACCATCACCGCCTTCATGGCGCCGGCGAAGCCGGGTAGGGGCTGCCATTGGATCTGGTCGGGCAACGTGTAGGTCACCGCCGCCGGATTGAGTTCGGCCGCGCGCGCCAAGCCGAATGTTAGGATAAATGCCACGACCGCGTGCGCAACGAAACGGATCAATTTCAATGACATGCCGGTTCTCCCTTGGCTGCGCCGTATTGCTTCTTAGGCGCTGTTTGTAACTCTTTTAATAGAACGGCAATGCGGCCGCCGCATCTGTCGCTCGCGCTTTATTGCGGCGAAGGACGCCCGAGAACGATCTTTCGGGCGGATCGAGGTCGAGCGCGCGCTAGACCGGCTGCTCGAACGCATCGCGTCGTTCTCGTTACGCGCGCAAACCCATGGGCAAGGCCCGCGGCGCGCGCATGGGTGCCGCAGCCCGGATGCACGACCGAAGCAGGTTCATCTCCATGGTCAAGTTTGATAGGGTGCGGTCAGGGAGCCTTGCCAAGGAGATTGATCATGCTGGACATCAGCAAGCGACAGGACGCAGCGCCGTTCGACACCGCGCGACTCGATCAGCTGATGGACGACGCCGGCATTGATGTATTGTTCGCCACCTCGAAGCCGAATGTCCAATATCTCCTCGGCGGCCATCGCTCGTTCTTCTTCGACACCATGGATGCGATCGGCGTCACCCGCTACCTCCCGGTGTTCGTCTACCCGAAAGGCGCGCCGCAAAAGGCCGGCTATTTCGGCCACCGCATGGAGGGCTATCAAACCCAGATCAAGCCGTTCTGGGTCTCCGAGGTGAACACCAAGAGCTCCGGTGCGGTCGATGTTATGGAGCAGGCCGTCGAATACCTGCGTCATCTCGGCGCCAAGCCGAAAAGCATCGGCCTTGAGCTGGCGTTCATCCCGACCGCTACGTCCACCACCCTGCGCAAGGCTTTCCCCGACGCCGAGATCAAGGATGCGCTGTTCGTGCTCGAGCGATTGCGGGCGCGAAAAACTCCGGAGGAATTGGAAAAGCTGCGGCTCGCCTCCGACCTCGTCATCAACTCGATGCTTGCCGTCATCCAGAGCCATGGACCCGGCGCCACCAAGGCGGAAATGGCCGAGGCGCTGCGCCGCGAGGAGACGATGCGCGGACTGATCTTCGACTATTGCCTGATCGCCGCGGGCGCCAGTCACAACCGCGCGCCGTCGGAGCAGCGCTGGGAGAAAGGCGACCCGCTGTCACTCGATTCCGGCGGCAATTATCAGGGCTATATTGGCGATCTGGCGCGCATGGCGGTGGCCGGCGAACCCGACGCCGAGCTTGTCGATTTGCTGGCCGAGGTCGAGTCGGTTCAGCAGGCGGCGTTCAAGCCGATCCGCGCCGGCGTCAAGGGCAGCGAAATCTATGCGGGGGCCGACTCTGTGCTGCATGAATCGAAGCTGCACAATCACATCGAATTTCTTGCCCACGGCATGGGCCTGGTCAGCCACGAAGCGCCGCGGCTGACGAGTTCCGGTCCGGTTCCCTATGACGGCTATGACGCGGACCGGCCGCTCGAGGCCGGCATGGTGATTTCGGTCGAAACCACGCTGCTGCACCCGCGCCGCGGCTTCATCAAACTCGAAGATACCGTCGTGGTGATGCCAACCGGCTTCGAGGTCTATGCCGATCGCGCCCGGGGCTGGAACCGCGCCGGCGGCGGCTGATCCCAGTCAGACGGCTTCCAGGCAGAGCAAGTGACCATCCGGATCGCGGAATAGGGCCCGCGTTGTTCCGTCCGCGCGTGCAGCCGGGCCGGACACACACGCCTCGCGGTTTTGCTCGAAAATATTCTGCAGCGCCGCGCTACCCTCGACGCACAGTATGAGCTCAGTTGCCGCGATGTCGTTGATTTCGGCCGGCGCGTCGCTGCGATCAAATGCGCCGCGATAGCAAAGAAGTTCGATGTGCGGGGTTTGATGCAGCGGCGGTGCCAGCGCCGTCACTTCGACGCGTGCCTGCGGCACTTCGTCGAGCCGATCCTGCGCCGGGCCAACGTTGAGGGAGCCGCCGATGCGGCGCAGTCCGAAGCGCTCGTAGAACGCGACGCTGCGTGCCGTTTCGGCGACCGAGATCGCCGAATGATCGATTCCGAGCGCCACGCTCGTCGAATGGCGTTGCCAGCGCGCCGGAGTAGCGCCCGGCGCAAATGCCAGCAATTCGAGCGGATGACCCTCGGGATCACGAAACTTGAATGCGGTCACCCCGCCGGCCGCCAGCGGCAGTACCTGCGGACCGTTCCGTGAGATCGCGGTCCAGCCGGTTTGCGCGCGCAGTTGCGCATAAGCAGCCGCCACGTCGGAGACAACGATCGCGCAATGCTGAAACAGCGGGCTCCAGCCGGCGACGGTCGGATAGCCGCGGCCGGCCGGATGAACACCGATCAGTTCGATGTCCTGCTCGCCAAGCCGTAAGGTGAGGATGTGCGCGGTCGCCTGGGGCATTCGCAGAAGTTGGGCGAAGCTCGCGGAATTGATCGAGGATTGTGCGGTTTGCACAAAGCCGAAGGCCGCCTCGTAAAATCTTGCTAGCTGTTCGGGTTGCGCGGCAATAAGGCGGATGCGGCAAAGCTTTTCTACGCCGGTCACGGTGTTTGCACGCCGCGGCAATTGACGTAGATGGCGTAGAGCGTGTTCGTGGCCGCGATGAAGAGCCGATTTTTCGCAAAGCCGCCGAAGGTCAGGTTGGCGACGCGGTGGGGCACGAAAATCTTGCCGAGAAGCTCTCCAGAAGGGCTCACACAATGGACCCCGTCGGCAGCGCTGCTCCACACATTGCCGCCTTCGTCGACCCGCATACCGTCGCAAAATCCCGGCTCGATCTTGTGAAAGACATCCCCGCCGGAGAGCGTTGCGCCGTCAGCGGCGACGTCGAACACGCGGATGTATTGGCGCGGCCGCTCGGCGTACTGATCGCCGCTCTCGGCGATATAGAGCCGGCGTTCATCAGGCGAGAAGGCTATGCCGTTCGGTCCGTCGAAATCATCGGCGACAACCCGGATGTCGGCGCTTTGCGGATCGAAGCGGTAGACGGCCGGTGGTTGCTCCGATTTCTGCCGTCCGCCTTCGTAATCATTCGCAATTCCATAGAGCGGATCGGTGAACCAGATCGAGCCGTCGGATTTGACCACCACATCATTCGGCGCGTTCAGCCGCTTCCCGTCATGGCGGTCGACCAGTGTCGCGATCGTGCCGTCATACTCGGTGCGGTAAAGGCAGCGGCCGCGATGGGAGCATGCGATCAGGCGTCCTTGGCGGTCTCTGGTTTGCCCGTTCGCGTAGTTGGAGGGAAAGCGGTAGACCGAAACGCCTTGCTCTTCGGTCCAGCGCAGCGTGCGGTTATTGGGAATGTCCTGGAACAAAAGACAGTTGGCGTCCCCCATCCACACCGGTCCTTCGAGCCAGCGGAAGCCGGATGCCAGCACGTCCAGGCTCGCATTGTGGAGGACATAGCGGCGGAACCGGTCGGTGCGGATGTCAAAGCCATCCATGACGCTCACCTGAACCGGCAGGCCGCCGCGATCGTCGCCGGCGCTTCGAACTGCACGATCATGAGCACCGCCGGCTCGTCGCCGACCGTCCCGGAAAGATGGCCGCGCTTACTATTTATCGCCCGCGTGTTTTTGTCCTCGCCGAACGAGATATCGCCTGGCCCCATTTCGACGCGCTGGCCGTCCATCGATTCAACGAACCAGCGCCCGGACAATGGAATGATCCATTGCGGCTTCGGATTCTCATGCCAATTGCCGATCCAGCCGACCGGAAGCACGGTGACGAACACGGTCGCGCGATCCTCGGTCTTGGCGCCAATCCATTGCGGTGCTGCTTCCGGCTGGATTGGGGCTTTTTCAAACTTGCTCAGCGTGCATCGTGTTTGATGACTCACACCGTCATGGTCGGTCCACAGATGCCAGTAGGAGACGGCCGGCTTTTGCTCCGCGCTCACGGTTGGCTGTCCTTCTGTGTAAGACTGTAGGGGTGCGACGACCAGCCCGGCTGGGTGAAAAACCGATCGACCGATGTCGCATTGGTGCCAAAAGTGACGAGCAGGAAGCCGGCGCCGAGAGCTAGGTTTTTCAGAAAATCCCAGAATAGGGTGCGTCCCTGACCGGTGCTCGATGTCAAGAAATCGCCGGGCTTCCAGAACTGTTTCCACAGCAAAGCCGTCGTCGCGCAGTAGCCGGCGAGGACGAAGGCGCAGGCCCGATCGGCAATCCCGGTGAGCACGCCGAGCGACATGAAAACCTCGACGCAGAGGCCGGCAATGATCAACCCGACGGCGACGCTTTCGTTGGGTGCGGCTTCCTTCGCCTGCGCGACCGCGCCGCGAAAATTGAGGATTTTGTCCAGCGCGCTGAACGGAAGAAAAAGCAGCACCATTCCCAATCGGATCAGCGCGGTGAGGCCAATGCTCAACGTCATCATCGGCATTACCCTATGTTCGATTTAATCGCTCAATACCGCAATCGCTGCAGGCATTCCTATGGGTGGAGAACGCTGAACCTTCGCTGGGGTTCAAACGTTGCCGTGCTTTGGCCGGACAACTCCGCCATGAGCGCCAGCGAACATTACGATGTCGTCATCGTCGGCTCCGGCCCGGGCGGCGGGACGATGGCGTGGCGGCTGGCGAAGACCGGAAAGCGCATTCTCCTTTTGGAACGCGGCGATTACCTGCCTCGCGAACGCGAAAATTGGGACAGCCAGGCCGTATTCGTCGACGCGCGCTATCAGACGAAGGAAAAGTGGTACGCGGCCGACGGCAGCAGCTTTCACCCCGGGTTGCATTATTTCGTCGGCGGCAACAGCAAGGTCTACGGCGCGGCTCTTTTTCGCTTGCGCGAGCGCGACTTTAGCGAAATCAGGCACGCCGACGGAATTTCTCCCGGGTGGCCGCTGAGCTACGCCGATTTCGAGCCGTATTATCAGCTGGCGGAAGAGCTCTATCACGTGCACGGCCTGCGCGGAGAAGACCCGACCGAGCCGCCGGCCGCAAAGCCTTACGCCTATCCGCCGATAACGCATGAGCCGCGTATTCAGCAGCTGTTCGACGGGCTCAAACGCGAAGGCCATCATCCGTTTCACCTGCCCGTAGGCGTCCTGCTCGACGAACGCGATGGCAAGGCGCTGCCGCATTCGCCTTGCATCCGCTGTAACGCGTTCGACGGCTATCCTTGTCTGACCAACGGCAAGGCCGACGCCCAGATCATCTGTGTCGATCCGGCGCTGCGCGAGCATGCAAATCTCACTCTGCTGACCAACGCCTATGTCGAGACGCTGACGACCGACTCCAGCGGCCGTAGGATTTCCGGTGTCAACGTGCTGCGCGGCGGCGAACGCGAGACTTATTCCGGCGACATCGTCATTGTTGCTTGCGGGGCGCTTTCGTCGGCTTTGCTGATGTTGCGTTCGGCTGACGATGATCATCCAAACGGCCTCGCCAACGGCTCCGGTCTGGTGGGGAGAAATTACATGCGGCACAACAATGCCGTTGTCTTGGCCATTTCGCGCACGCCGAACCCGACAAGATTTCAAAAAACACTGGGCTTAAACGATTTTTACTTTGGCTCGGAGGATTGGGAGTTTCCGCTTGGCCACATCCAGATGGTGGGCAAGTCCGACGGCGCGCAGGTGCACGGTGAGGCGCTGCCCGATGTGCTGCAATGGTTTCCGGAACAGCCATTCACCTGGCTGGCGGAGCATTCACTTGATTTCTGGCTAACCTCGGAGGATTTGCCGCTGCCGCAGAACCGGATCTACTACGACAGGGATCGCGTCATCCTCGATCTCTGCGAAACCAACATGGAAGCGCACCGGCGGCTGAGAGAGAAGCTTCGATTGCTCTGTGACCGGCTCGACATCCATCCGCATCTGTTCGATCGGTCGCTCTATTTTGGCGAGAACGTTCCTATCGGCGGTACCGCGCACCAAGCCGGCACCATGCGCTTTGGCGGCGATCCGGCAACCTCGGTACTCGATCTCAATTGCCGCGCTCACGAGCTCGACAACCTCTACGTTACGGACGCAAGCTTCTTCCCGTCGATCGGCGCCGTCAATCCGACCTTGACGATCATCGCCAATGCCCTGCGGGTCGGCGATCACATCGCCGATCATCTGCGCTGAGACGCGTTTCGTGTCTCCAGACAAGCGGCTGCAGCTAGCGGCTCTAGGCCGCGGGCCGATCGATGCTGTAGCCCCGATTGCGCTGAAGCTCGTCAATCTCGCGCCGCAACCGGCGCAGATAGGCGAAATAGGCGATCCCACCAAAGGCCCAGGATGCCGCGGCGACGCCGAAGACCATCGGATCGGCCGCGGGCCACAAATTCTTGATGAGAGCGCAGGTCATCCCCCAGGCGACGAGAACCATGATCGCCCGTGGCAGGAGGTAAGCCATGATTCGTGCCTCGTGGTAGCGAGGTCGAATGCTGTGGGAAGATGGTTAACAGCGCGTCAATGCAGGAGATATTTTGGAACTTTCCCCAGCGCGAGGGCGTTCATTTTGCCTAATCTGGGGCAAGCCCCCACCGCCCGGGATCGTTCGCATCCTGCGGTTTTGGTCATTGAAGAGGAGCCTTATCGGACGTTCCCATGAACGCCATTGCCGAAACATTGCCGCGCGCGGAGATCACCGCGGCCATGCTCCGTGATACCGGCTACGAGGTGTCGGAAGCCGGGAGCGGAGGGGCGGCGCTCGACGTCCTGGACGCGGAATCGAAAAAGATCGATTTGATCATTATCGATCTCGGCATGCCGGGGATGAGCGGCGCCGATGTTGCGCGCCTGGTGCAGGCGCGCCGGCCCGGCCTTCCCACCCTCTTCGTGACCGGCTTTGCCGACCATGCTGCGCTCGCCGGCGTAAGTGACGCTCAGATTGTGGGCAAACCTTTTCTCAACAACGAGCTCACCGATAAAGTGAGGACCGCGCTGTTCGGCGCCATGACCGAGAAAGTGGTAATGATGCGAGGCTGAGAGTTGCCGGTCAGGAAGGCTATCTCTGCCGGCAATTCCGCGTGACAGGTCGCCGGCTGGAGGCTGTCCGATGCGCAATGTCCGCTGGCTGGGGCTGTTGCCGTTTTTTGCCATGCTCGTCGGCCCGTTCTTCGTCAACCGGGTGACGCCCTACATTTTCGGTATGCCGTTCCTGCTGGCGTGGCTGGTGGCCTGGGTTTTGCTCACCGCAGTGATCATGGCGGTGATCTTTCGGCTGGATCCCGCGAACCGGGACGATCTTCCATGAACGGCGCGTTCCTGGGCATTGCGGCAGCCGCTCTGCTGGCGCTCGCCCTCGGCTTTTTGGCGAAGCGCGGCCGGCAGATGGGGCTCGAGCAATGGACCGTGGCCGGGCGGTCGTTCGGGGCGCCGCTCGTTTTCCTGCTGATGGCTGGCGAAATCTACACGACCTTCACCTTTCTCGGCGGCAGCGGGTTTGCTTACGGCAAGGGCGGTCCGACCTACTACATTCTCTGCTACGCAGCGCTCGCCTACGTCATGTCGTATTTCATGCTGCCGCCGATCTGGCGCTATGCGAGGGACAACCGGCTCTATTCGCAATCGGATTTTTTCATCCGCAAGTATGACAGCCCGATGCTGGGCGTTCTGGTGTCGCTGGTCGGTATCGTGGCGCTGGTCCCCTATCTGGTTTTGCAGTTCAAGGGGCTCGGCATCATCGTCGAGACTGCCGCCTATGGCGCAATCTCCTCGACGCCGGCGGTGTGGATCGGTGCGGCGGTCGCGACCGCTTACGTGATGGTGTCGGGGGTGCGCGGCTCGGCCTGGACCGCGGTCGCCAAGGACGTGATGATCCTGTTGGTCGTCGTATTTCTCGGTTGCTATTTTCCGCTGCACTATTACGGTGGGCTCGGCGCGATGTTCGCCGCCATCGAACAGGCGAAACCGGGCTTTACCGTGTTGCCGGCGCATGGCGAAAGCGTCTGGTGGTTCTCATCCACCGTGCTCCTGACTGCGCTCGGTTTCTACATGTGGCCGCACACCTACGCCTCTATCTACACGGCGCGTAACGATCGGGTTATTCGCCAGAACGCCGTGTTCCTGCCGATCTATCAACTGATCCTGCTGTTCGTGTTCTTTGTTGGGTTCGCAGCGATCCTGCAGGTCCCGGGCTTGAAGGGCGCCGACGTCGACCTCGCTTTGTTCAAGCTTTCGGCCAAGACCTTCGACCCTTGGGTTGTCGGCGTGATCGGCGCGGCGGGTGTGCTCACGGCGCTGGTCCCCGGGTCCATGATCCTGATGACGGCGGCAACCTTGCTCGCCAATAATCTCTACCGCGTGATGGACCGCTCCGCCGACGACGCCCGCGTTCTGCAGATTGCCAAGCTCTTGGTGCCGCTGGTGGCGCTGGTTGCGATCTATTTTACGCTTCAGGGTGGACAGACGATCGTCGCGCTCCTGTTGATGGGCTACAGCTTCGTCACGCAGCTGTTTCCGTCACTGGTTCTCAGCCTTGCCCGCAACCGATGGGTCACGCGGGAGGGTGCCGCCGCCGGGATTGTGGCGGGCATCGCCACCGTCGCGGCGATCAGCCTGACGCACACCACCATCGCAACGCTGTTTCCGTCACTGCCGTCGCAGATCAAGGAGCTCAATGTCGGGATCATTGCGCTCGCCATAAACTTTCTGGTGCTGGTCGGGGTGAGCGCGGCAGCAAAGTTCGCGGCAACAACCCGCCGCGAAACGGCACCAGCCTCGGACCTGCCGTCCCGGCTGGCTTAGCTTTCGCATCCGTTTCTGGCCCGAATCTTGATTGTCACGGATCAAGAGTACGAAACACCGTGACCCATGAGGCCTTGTGATGGATGCGGCGTCGAATGCCGCCGTTAGCGCGGGCGAGTTCGAGCCCCAAATCGGACTCCGGTAAACCACACGCGCAGCGGGCAGGGGGGCAGCACGGCCAATCGCTGCTGGCGCTGACGGCGCTCGGCGTCGTCTTTGGCGACATTGGTACGAGCCCGCTTTACACTTTTTCCACCGCGCTTACTGCCACCGGCCACGCGCCTGGGGCGACCGAGGTGCTCGGCATCGTCTCGCTGACGTTCTGGGCGCTGATGGTGCTCATTTCCGTGAAGTACGTCACGTTCGTCCTCCGCGCTGACAATGAGGGCGAGGGCGGTATCCTGGCGCTGCTGTCGCTGGTCGAAGGCCATCGCGAAACGACAGATCGAGTTAAATTGCCGATCGTGGTGCTGCTCGGGGTCATCGGCGCCGCTTTGCTCTATGGCGACGGCATCATAACGCCGGCGATCTCGGTGCTTTCGGCCATCGAGGGGCTCAAATTCAGCCCCAGCGCCGCGGATTTCGTCGTACCGGCAACGCTGGTCATCCTGGTCGGACTTTTCGCCCTTCAATATCGCGGCACCGGCAGCGTCGGAAAATTGTTCGGGCCGGTCATGGTGGTCTGGTTCGTCGCTATCGGGGTCCTCGGCATCATCAATGTCTGGGAGGCGCCGGCGATCCTTGCGGCCTTTAATCCGATGGCGGCGGTGCGCTTCGCCATCGCCAGCCCGGTCACGCTGTTCGTCGTGCTGGGCGGCGTGTTTCTGGCCCTGACCGGCGGCGAGGCGCTCTATGCCGACATGGGCCATGTCGGCCGCGTCGCTATTCGCCAGGCGTGGTTTGGCCTGGTCTTTCCGGCGCTCATTCTGAACTATTTCGGGCAGGGCGCGCACGTTCTCGCCGATCCGAGGGCGATCGAAAACCCGTTCTACAGCCTCGCTCCGCAATGGGCGCTGATCCCATTGGTGGTGCTGGCGACGCTGGCGACGATCATCGCTTCGCAGGCGCTCATTTCCGGCGTGTTCTCGATGACCCGGCAGGCCATTCAGATGGGGTTGAGCCCGCGCTGCAAAATTATTCCGACGTCGAGCGACGAAGCCGGGCAGGTTTATCTGCCGACGGCGAATTGGCTGCTGATGGCCGGGACATTGCTGGTCGTCATCATGTTCAAGAGCTCGGATGCGCTCGCGTCCGCTTACGGCATTGCCGTGTCCGGGACCATGTTGGTCACCACGATCCTGTTGTATCGCGTGGCGGTGACGCGGTGGAATTGGCCGCCTGTCGTGGCCGGCTTGGTGATCGCGCTGTTCAGCGGGATCGAGGCCATCTTCCTGGTGTCCAATTCGCTGAAGATCATTCAGGGCGGCTGGTTCCCGCTGGCCGTCGGGGCTGCGATCGCGATTTTGATGCTGTCATGGCGCCGGGGCTCATTGGAGGTGCGGCGGCGCCTCTACGACATGTCGATCCTGCCGATCGAGCGCTTCCTGACCTATGTCGACGATCTGGTCATTGGCCGCCCGCCCGGCCTCGGCGTCTGGCTGACCAAGGTCGAGCACGGCGCCTCACCGATGCTGATCCGCCACCTCCAGCACAACCGGGTTTTTCACGAAAAGGTGGCGCTGTTGAGCTTCGTGTTCGATCGCCGCCCGCGCGTGCCGTTCCACGAGCGCCACAAGGTCGAGCGCATCGGCCAAGGCTTCTATCGCGTGCAGGTGCGGCTCGGCTTCATGCAGACGCCCGATGTGCCGCGGAGCCTGGAAAACATCAAGATGCTGGGGTTCGACGTCGACCTCGAGCGCAAACATTATTATCTCGCGCACGAAACCATCGTGCGGCGCGAGAAAAACTCCGCGATGGGCCGGATACCCTTCGCGATCTTTTCCTTCCTCAGCAAGATTTCCAGCCGGGCGCCGGATTATTTCAAAATCCCGAACGACGGCGTCATCGAAGTCGGCTTCCGCGTCGAGATTTGACGCCCCGGCGCAGCCACTATTGCTCGCCCATCCCTTGACAATGTGCGGCCAAACCTGCGGACTTAAAGCCAAGTTCACGGCTGCGTCCGAGACAACGCCCGGGGGAGAGCACATGCGCTTTGTTGTCTGCGGTCTGACCGCATTCCTACTGCTGGCGTCCAGTGCGCATGCCGAAATGTCGGGCGGCAAGGTCAAGATCGGGGTACTGACCGACCTTTCCGGGCCTTACGAGCAGAATTCGGGCGGCGGCTCGGTCGAGGCGGCGAAAATGGCGGCCGAGGAGTTCGGCAACAAGGTCAACGGCGTTCCGATCGAGATCATTTCCGCCGATCATCAGAACAAGCCCGATATCGGCGCCGGCATCGCGCGGCGCTGGTTCGATCTCGACGGCGTCGACGCCGTCACCGATCTGGTCAATTCAGGCGTTGCCTTTGCCGCCTTGGAGGTCGCCAAAACCGCCAATAAAGCCGTGCTCTTGACCAGCGCAGGTTCTGCCGATTTCACCGGCAAGGCCTGCGCGCCCAACAACGCGGTGCACTGGGTGTACGATACCTATCAGATGGGCTCCGCCATCGGTCAGGCGCTACCGCAGCTCGGCAAGACCTGGTTCTTCGTCACCGCCGATTATGTGTTTGGCCGCGCGCTGCAAGACGGCGCGACCGCTTTCATCGAAAAGAACGGCGGCAAGGTTTTGGGCTCGGTCCGCCACCCGCTCGGCACCACCGACTATTCTTCGTTCATGCTGCAGGCGCAGGCGTCCGGCGCGGAAGTCGTGGCGATCGCCAACGGCGGCGACGATGCCATCAACGCGGTCAAAAGCGCGCGCGAATTCGGCATCACCGAGAAGCAGAAGGTAGTGCCGTTCGGGCTCGACTCGCTGCCGGCGATCAAATCGGCGAGCCTGCAGCTGGCGCAGGGCATGATGTATGTCTCACCCTGGTTCCCCGGCAACAGCGAAGCGGCCAAGGTGTTCTTCGCCAAGTTTCTGGAGCGGCGAAAAACCGCACCCTCGACCTTCCAGGTCGGCACCTATTCGGCGGTGCGCAGCTATCTAAAAGCGGTCGAGGCGACGAACTCAGACGACCCGAAGACCGTGATCGCCAAAATGCGGGAGACGCCGGTGAACGATGCGTTCACGCCCAACGGACATTTGCGGCCCGACGGCCGCATGGTGCATGACGTTTATCTGGTGCAGATCAAGTCGCCGGCTGAATCAAAGGGCGAATGGGACCTGTTGAAGCTTGTTGCCACCATCCCCGGCGATAAGGCGTTTCGGCCGCTCGGAGACGGCGGTTGTCCCGCGCTCGCCCATTAGGTTTTAGCACTCCGGCTATGACGGAATTTTACGATGCCTTGGAGACGCGCGCGCCGGAAGCGCGTGAGCGCGAACAGTTTGCTGCGCTGCCGGAACTGATCGCCCGCGCCATGACCGCGCCGGGCTGGGGCGCGCAGCTTGCCGGCGTCGAGCCGCGAGCGATCACTTCGCGCGCGGCGCTGGCGAAGCTGCCGGTGCTGCGCAAATCCGAGCTGAAAGACCGGCAACAGGACCAGCCGCCGCTCGGCGGCTTTGCCGTGACCGCGCCGGGAAAGCTCAAGCGTCTGTCTGATGTCGCCCGGGCCGATCTTCGAGCCCGAGGGCCATGGCAAGGATTGGTGGAACTCGGCGCGGGCGCTGTTTGCCGCCGGCTTCCGCCCCGGCGAGGTCGTGCACAATAGCTTTGCCTATCACCTTACGCCCGGCGGGTTCATTCTCGAGGCCGGCGCGCATGCGCTTGGCTGCACCGTTATTCCCGGCGGCGTTGGCAATACCGAGCAGCAGGTCGAGGCGATCGCCCAGCTCAAACCGGGCGGTTACACCGGTACGCCGGATTTTCTCAAGATCCTGCTCGATACCGCGGCTAAGGCCGGCAAGGATATATCGTCGATCAAGCGTGGGCTTGTGTCCGGCGCAGCCTTGCCGTCCTCGCTGCGCGCCGAGCTGGCAACGCGCGGTGTCGCGGTCTTGCAGTGTTACGCCACCGCGGAGCTTGGCGTGATCGCCTATGAAACGCCGGCGCTGGAAGGCATGGTGATCAACGAGTTGGTCATTGTTGAAATCGTGCGGCCGGGCACCGGCGATCCGGTTGCCGAAGGCGAGGTGGGCGAAGTGCTCGTCACTTCATTCAACGTCGATTATCCGATGATCCGGCTTGCCACCGGCGATTTGTCGGCGGTGCTCGCCGGCCGCTCGCCCTGCGGCCGCACCAACACGCGCATCAAGGGCTGGATGGGGCGCGCCGATCAGACGACGAAAGTAAAAGGCATGTTCGTGCATCCGGGGCAGATCGCGGAAGTCGCCAAGCGGCATCCCGAACTTTTCCGCGTGCGCTTAAGCGTCACCCGCGAAGCCGAGCAGGATGTGATGACGCTCGCGGCCGAATGCAGCAGCGTCGCGCAGGCAAGCGGGCTTGCGGACGCGGTGGCGGCGACCCTGCAGGCGGTGACCAAGCTCAAAGGCCGCGTCACGCTGGTCGCGCCCGGCACGCTGCCAAACGACGGCAAGATTATCGCCGACGAACGCAGCGTTGGGTGAGGCGCTCGGCGTGAGATTTCCACAACGCGCGCAACGATCGGCCCCATTCACCGCCGCGACGAGGCCATTCGCCTAACAACAGGAGAGCGATGTGGGATGCGACTTGCTGCAAAAAATCGAGCTTTTGCACAGCGCCGGAACGCAATTCATTCCCAGTAATGCGCACGAGATGGTGAAAACTCTTTATGAAATTCTGACAGTGCTCGATGGAAAAGGATTAGCCCTGTTGGCCTTTGACGGCATCGTCGTCGCGGCCACCACATTCGCCGCCGAAAAAGGCGACGTTTTCCGCAGGCGCGGGTTGGCGCGCTGGCTGGCGATCGTCGTGATCGCGTTGTCTTTGAGCGCGGCGGCTTTGTGTCTTGGCGTGTCCGAGATTTCTTATTCGTTCTTCCATTATGTCGAATGCAACGGACCCGACAAACTGGACTATACAAAAGAAATAAATCACCTCGCCACCCTGGTTGATTGGCGGACGGCCTATTATCAAATCGCCTGGTCATTTTCGATCATCGCGATTCCGCTGTTCATGGTGATGTTTGCGGTGTCGCTCGATTGGGGAAAGACCGGACACCCCAAGTAGGTCATCGCGCCGCCACGTCTAGTGCGCGCTTCGGACAAAGCAGGTTCGTAATACTACATACGAAACGCTTTAAGTCTCGCACAAGGGATAGCTCCTAACATAACGTCCATGCATGGACGGCGTATTCTCCTTGACGCGCGGACGGTGTTGGCGGCCGCGGGAGCGAGCCTTTTGGCGATCGCTTCGATCGCCATCGCCACGGTCGTTGTTCAGCTGCGGACAAATGCCTAGAAGAGGCTCAACGCAATGTCGGCAACCTCGCCTTTGTCCTTGCAGAGCAAACGGCGCGTTCCGTGCAGGCGATCGATCTCGTTCTGCGCGATTTACAGGATACCGTCCGCAAGTCGCAGGACATAAATGGCGGCGAATCAAACAACGTCTTTGAACGTCTGGTCGACAGCGACGGCTTCCGGCGTGAGTTGAAGGAAAAGATTGCACGTTTGCCGCAGGCGGACGTGTTTGCAATCATCGATGCTAACGGTCGCCTTCTCAGCACATCCCGGGATACGGCGACCGGCCTTATCTTTACCGATCGGGACTACTTTAAATATCTCAGCGTAAACGGAGATCAAAGTCTTTTCATCAGCGTGCCGGTGCAGAACAAAAGCACCGGTAATTGGAACATCAACTTTGCGCGTCGTATTACTTCACCATCGGGGGAATTCCTCGGCGTTGTCGTCGGCGGCGTTCCGATCCAGTATTTCGAGGACATTTACCGGTCGATCGACCTGCCGGGCAAAGAGCGGTTTCTGCTCGCCAAACGCGATGGAACGGTTTTGGTCCGTCACCCCGATCTAACGCCGGGACAGTCTATTCCTGAAACATCGCCGTGGCGTGCCGTCGTTGCGCGCGGCGGCGGATACTACGAGTCACCGGGTTATTTTGACAACGAGGCGCGGATGGTCGCCGTACGTCCGCTGCAGGAGTTCCCGCTGGTAGTGAATGCGGCGGCGGACAAGTATCTGGTTCTTGCGGGGTGGCGACGCCAGGCCCTCTACATGGCCGGCGGGTCAACTTTAATGATTGCCTACGCCGCCTTCCTCATGGGCCTCACGCACCGCCAATTTAAACGATTGAACGAATTCGGTGAATTTCTTCGCCTGCAAAACAAGGACTTAAAACGTCTTTCGTATGAATTGGGATCCAGCAAGGAGCACTTGGTCAAGAGAACGCAGGAGTTGGAGACGACGTTGGAGACGATGGACCAAGGCTTGATGATGGTTGACGGACAAGGCACCGTCGTCCAGTGCAACGTGCTGGCACTGCGGCATCTTGATTTGCCGGTTGAGCTGGGCCGCGCGGCCGCAATTCATCGATGTTCTCAAATTTCAATGGAATTCGAACCGAACGGGAGTCGAAGAGGGCTCTTTTGATGAATTTGCCCGCAAGCGCACGATTGACGATCGTCCTTATGTACAGGAACTCAGGCGGCCCGACGGCCGGGTGCTGGAGATGCGCAGCATTCCGATGACCAGCGGCGGGTTCGTGCGGACCTATCTCGACATCACCGAGAGGAAATTGGCCGAGGAACGGGTAAAATACCTTGCCCATCACGATGACTTGACGCGTCTCGTTAATCGCGTTGCCTTTCGTGAGCGTCTGCAGGATGCGATGAAGACGGCGCACGCAAAAGGGCGCGGAACAGGTCTGCTCTATCTCGATCTCGATCGCTTCAAGGAGGTGAACGACACGCGCGGACACGACGTCGGCGATCGCGTGCTCGCGGAGGCAGCGCTGCGCATGCAGGCGTCGGTGCGAACGAGTGATACGGTTGCACGGCTTGGTGGGGACGAGTTTGCCGTCATCCTTCCGTCTCTCGATGATCGCGGTGATGCCGAGACTCTGGCAGGGCGACTCCTTTCGGAATTTGCCAGACCGTTTGATATCGACAACATACCGTCGTCGATTGGCATATCGGTCGGAATCGCCATTTATCCCGACGATGCTCTGACCGTTGATGAGTTGATATGCACCGCTGATAGCGCGCTCTACGATGCAAAACGCGCGGGCCGCAACAGGTTTTGCTTCCACAATGGGGCGAAGAGAGCGCGCATGCCTTCACGGGACTCTGCCATCCCGGCGGCAACCTGACGGACTTATGTTTGTAGCCAGGATGCTTTCCGTCGCCATGGAGCTGGAAGGCTGTTGCTGAAGCCGCATCGTGCAACAAGTTTTTCGCCGGCGATGGCCGTTGACTTCGATCAAAGCCGGCGGTTGTCGCCTGTTCTAATGATCGCTCATGAGCGTAGACTCTTTCGACGCCGTTGTGGTCGGCTCCGGATTGGGTGGCTTGACGGCGGCCGCTTTGCTGGCAAAAGCGGGCCGCAAGGTTTGCGTCATCGAACGCAATCACAGCGTCGGCGGCTGCGCCTCCATCTTCAAGAAGGGCGCGCTGACGATCGAGCCAGCATTGCATCAGACCGCCGACCCGCGCGATCCGAGCGAGCCTAAGCACGAAATCCTCAAGGAGCTTGGCCTGCTCGACGAGATCGACTGGGTTGCGGTCTCGCCATTCTTTTCGGTGCGCGGCGGTCCGGTCGGTGAAACATTCGATCTGCCGGTCGGCTTCGATGCGGCGCGTGAGGCGATGACGCGCCGCTTTCCCGCGAGCCGGGCCGGAATCGATCGGCTGTTCGCGCTGATGGCGACGCTGCAGGCGGGTGTTGCCGACTTGAACCGGGCGCGTGCCGATCGCTCCGTCGGGCAGCTGCTGCGCGGTGTCCTAGAGCTGCGCTCGCTGGTCGGCGACTGGCGCGCCTCGCTCGATGACGTGTTATCGCGCACGCTCGGCGCTGACGAGGCGCCGAAGTTCGCCATTGCCGGCAATCTCGGTTATTACGCCGACGATCCGCGCCGCATGTGGTGGCCGTTTTTTGCGCTGGCGCAGGGCGGATTTCTTAGCGCCGGCGGCGTTTTCATCAAGGGCGGGTCGCGCACGCTCAGTATGAAGCTGGCCAGAATCGTGATGAAGGCGGGCGGCAGCGTTATCTTGGGACGTGAGGCGGTTGGCGTCGACACCAGCGCAAGCGGCCGTCCGGCCTTCGTGCGTTACGTCGATCCGAAGGCGCCCGAAGTCGTCGAACGCGCTAGCGCGAAAGTCGTGCTCGCCAATTGCGCGCCGAACGTTCTCGCAAGCCTGCTCGACATGCCGCTTCGCGCCACCGTCGAGCGCGCCTATAACGCCCGCGGGCTCTCGACATCGTTATTCACGGCACATTTCGGCGTCAACGCTCCGCCGGCGAAGTTCGGTCTCGACCGCTACGGAACGATCGTGCTGCCGGACTGGACAGCGTCTCTGCGCGACCTTGCCGAATCCACGCGGTTGCTCGCCGCTGACCCCGGCAATCGCCTGCCAAGCTATGGGATTGCCAATTACGGCGCGATCGACAGCGGCCTTACCAACGGCGGCCCGACCCTGGTGAGCATCGTCGGCCTCGACCGATTGAGCAATTGGGCGGGGCTAACGCCGGAGCAAGAAAAGGAACGACGCGAGCGCTGGCTCGACGCGTTCCAGGCCGCGCTCGATTGCGACTATCCTGGCCTCGGCGGCGCCGTCACCGAGCGGATGTTCCTCAATGCGCGCTCGATGCGCCATTTCCTCAACACGCCCGACGGCGCGGTTTACGGTTTCGCACCGACGCCGCCGCAGCGAGGCATCTGGGCAGGCTATCCGCGCTCGCCCCGCACGCCCGTCCCGGGCCTCTACCTCGCGTCTTCGTTTGGCGGCTCCGGCGGTTTCACCGGCGCAATGATGTCGGGGGCCGCCGCGGCGCGGACGGCGATGGGTGAATGGAGGACAGAGCGGGCACAATCAAATGCGGCCACGACTACAACGGCCACCGGCTCGCCGACATGACACACCCGATCGACCGCAATGGGCCAGCACTCGATCGCGGCCCTCACGCCCGCGACCAGGCTCGATGTTAGCGGCTTAACATCGGCCACCGGTGAGCACCGGCGGCGACGCCCCGGGGCCGCGCGGGCCGTCGTGTAATCAATCGAACTCGATGTCTGCGTGCGCGTGCGGCGAGCGCAACATTGCCGCGTGCAGCGTCACTCGCGCGGCCTCGAAAGATCGCCTGGTCGTATTCGCGGCGAACGTTAAGCGTTACGATCGGCCAATGCGCGCGGGTGTTACCTTTGTGGGGGCCACGTTGAAAACCAGCTAAACGCGCGTCTCGATTCCCGGCCACTTGAAATGGGCCGCTCAGATGCTCAATTCCACCTTCCGCAACTGCGCGTTGTCGATTCCAAGACGCTGCAGCATCCCCTCGTCCATCGGAGCAGATTTGAGCGGAGGCACGTAGAGAGTAGACACCGCAGTAAGTCTGACTTCGGCCAGCCCGCCGATTGTTGTCTTCTCCATCCTCGCATCGTAGACCGAGAAGTGAGAGGCTTCGTAAATAGTTACCGGATGATCCCGACCATAGACAGGCACGAGGTAATCGGCCAACACACCGATATTTCTGTTGTCATACCCCTCGGCGCGGAAAGTAAGATCGCCAATCAAACCCACTTGCCATAAAATCAGCGAGCAATGCGGATCAAATCTCCGACGGAACAGAAGAAAGTCGGTGGCCTCGAAGCTGTGACATCCGGGTATGGCGGGATCGACTCCCAAATCCGCGAACAGACAATCCTCTGCGGAAATTCCCGGCATCATGCGCGCGCGATATCCCTCGCGACGCGCCTGCCGAACGACTTCGTGCGATGGATAGACGAATACTCCCGGATGCCCATAGAACGCCACGCATACATCCAACCCGCGGCGGACTTCGGTCATGATCCGATCGATCATTTCCAGATAAGATTCAAAGCGGTCCCTGTTGTCTGCGTAGCAATTTTGAAGCGATTCGGCTGTCGGATTAAGTTCGCACAAGTAGCGTTCGGTAAGGGGATCCGACGCCAGATAGAACAATTTTTCGGCCGACTTAGCGCAGCTTTGCGCCTCGAGTGTGATCTGTCCAACAGCTTGTATACCTGTACCAACGACCATCAGCGCTCCCGCCTGACGCTCAGTGGCTTTCGCGGTTGCTTCCATGCGTAGACCTCAAAACGAGATATCTTCTACGCCCTGGATACTGCCCGAAATCACTCAGCATCGCGACAGGACGCGCGAAACAGGATATCAATTAGACCGCTGTTTTCGGCCGATGATAAACAGCAATCAGATTATGTTGGTTTTTTCGGTTTCCCACCGCCGCCGCCGGTATTGATGATGATGACAATGACGACGACGACGATCACGACGGCCGGCTCGAGCCCCGTTCCGCGAACTGCGGCTTCGACAGCCTGCTGGCCTGAGGCCATCAATTCCTTGAGTTCGTCGCTGACTCCGGCGCCTGTCAGGTATCCTTCCGGATCGCGGCGGAAAGCTTCCGCCTTTTGGTGATCCTTTGACAGCTCGAGGATCACGTTGGTCAATTCAAATATCGTAGATTGTTCCGGCATTTCAGTCCTCCTCGCGCATGTTGAGGTGGTCTTTACCGGCGGCCCCAAAAGGGTCGACGAAGGTTTGACTACATCAAAAAAGAGCTTTTTTCGGGGCCAAAACCGATCTCATCTGCGGCGAAGATTCTGAGAATATGCGGCTCAAATAACTATCACCGCCGAACCGAGGTGGCGGCAGGTCGGCGGCCTCTTGCTCGACGGCTGGTTCCACCAGTTGCCTGCTCGGTGCAATAGGTCTCGCCCTAGGCGAACTTCGCCGCGAGCCGTCGATACTGCACGGGTGCACGAGGCTGCGCAACGCCTCAGTTTGGTTGAGGTTGCAGCATTTGAGCAAAATCTTCTCTTCCTGCCCAAATACTCGCCTAGTCTAAACCCATCGAGCAGGTCTTCGCCAAGCTCAAGCGCTTCCTGCGAAAAACTGCAGCCAGAGCGGTCGAAGCGGTTTGCTTCACCCTCAGTGAGATTCTCCAGTCCTTCGCAGCCGAAGAATGCGCAAGCTGCTTCGTAAACTCAGGATATGGACGAGCGTAAATTCATCGTGCTTTAGCTCATGAACGCGCGTCAGGAACCGCGGCTTCCAAGGATATTTACATTGAGCGACGCGCAGTGTTGGCAGCTTCGCCGCCCGTAACGGCTTAATCTAATCTCACCGCGTAACAACCCGAATGCGGCCTGAGGTATGTAGCCAACCCTCGGCGAGGTCTTCGTTCGTTTGACCCCCTAACGCCTGGTGCGGTTATTCGATTAACTTCCGCGGAACTTCGCCTTTCGCTTGGCGTGAAACGCCTCGACGCCTTCGCGAAAATCGTCCGATTGGCGCAGGCGGCTGTAGCAATGGCCTTCCAGCTCGATGGCGACGGAGAGCGTCGCGTCTTCGGTATCGTTGAGGAGCTTCTTGGCGGTGCGTTGCGCCAGCGGTGAGAAGGTGCGCAGCTCGTCGACCAGCGCGTCGGTCGCCGCTTCGAGTTCTCCGTCGGCGACGCATTCGGTGGCGATGCCCCAGTCGAGTGCCTGCTTGGCGGGAATGCGTTTTGAGCGCATCACGATGTCCTTGGTGCGGGCGATGCCGACAATCTTCTGCAAGCGCGCGGAGCCGCCTGACCCGGGGATCTGGCCGAGGCGCTGCTCGGGCAACGCGTAGAAGCAGGTCTCCGAGGCAATGCGGAAATCGCAGGCGAGCGAGATTTCGAAGCCGACGCCGAAGCAATAGCCGCGGTTGGCGGCGATTACCGGCTTGGCGCAGCGCGCCGGCGCGGCGATGTTCCAGGCGAGCTTGGAGACATGTTCGGGCGAGGCTTCGAGAAAACCTTTGATGTTGCCGCCGGAGGAAAAATGCTCGCCGACCGCGCGCAGCACGATGACCCGCACCCGGGCGTCGTCGTCGATGGCTTCGAAACGCGAGGCGCAACTGGTCGCGCTGCGGCATCTCGATAATGTTGAACGGCGGCCGGTCGAGGATCACGTCGGCGCGCTCGCGCTCGGGATCGATCTCGACGCGAAAGCCGTCGAGGCGCGCAAGCCGCGCATCGGTAAACGTCATGGGTGTGCTCATAACGGCAATTCCTTGTTGATTGTTCACGCGGCGTGAGGCTCGGGCCGATACTCACCGGCCACCAGCTTCCTCCGCAAAAGCTTGCCGACCGGAGATTTGGGAATCTCAGCGACGAACTCGTAGCGGCGCGGACGCTTGAAGTCGGCGAGGCCGGAGTTGCGGCAGAAAGCGTCCAGCTCCGCCCCCGTAACCGCGGCGCGCCGCTTGACGAAAGCGCAGACGATTTTGCCCCAGCGCTCGTCCGGCAGCCCGGCGACTGCGACTTCCACGACCGCGGGGTGCAGCGATAAAGCGCTTTCAATCTCCACCGGCGAGACGTTCTCGCCGCCGGTGATGATCATGTCGTCGACCCGGCCGGTGACGAAGAGATCGCCGTCAGCATCTACAAATCCGGTATCGCCGGTAAAATACCAGCCGCCGCGAATGGCGGCGGTGTCGGCCTCGGGGCGGCGCCAATAGCCTTCGAATAATTCATCGCCGGCAAGAAGCGCAACGATTTCGCCTTCCTCGCCGACAGCAGCCGTTTCCTCGGCCGATCTGGCGCCAAGCCGTACCACGCGGATCGACTGGTTGATGCCGGCGCGGCCGGCGGAGCCGGGTTTTTTCGCCGCGTCCTGCTCGATGGTAAAGGTGTAGATCTCGGAGCTGCCGTAATGATTGACAAACAGGTCCGGGCGAAAAGCGGTATCGAGCTTTTGCAGAAGCGCATCGGTCATCGGCGCTCCGGCGAAGCCGAGCTTGCACACCGAGCTTAAGTCGGTGCCGGCAAACTTCGGGTGATGCACGAGATCGTGGTAGAGCGTCGGCACCAGATAAAGATTGGTGACCCGCTCCGCCGCTATCAGCGTCAGCGCGCGTTCGACATCGAATTGCGGCAGGCACACGAACGTGCCGCCGATCAGCGACATCGCGAGCAATGAGCGAACACCCATCGTATGGTAGAGCGGCATGACGCCGAGCGTGCGCTCGCCACGCGCATAAAGATTCTGCGCGACATGGGCGACGGCGGCGGCGCGTTCGGCGCGATGGCGCCGCGGCACGCCCTTGGGACGCGATGTGGTGCCCGAGGTGTAGAGCATCAGCGACCACGCGTCGGCGCCGACCCGCGGCGCCGCGTCGTCCTCTTTGGCTTCCACCAAGCGCGCAAAGTCGAGGTCCGCCGAGCCAGGCACCGCGACGGCGATGCGCGGCAGACCCGTTGCCTGCTTCGCGCCAGCTACCGCTTGCGCGGAAACGTCCTGATAGACGACGGCGCGGGCTTCGGCGTTGTCGATGCAAAAATCGATTTCATCCTCTTTGACGCGCCAATTGGCCGGCGTGATAATGATGCCGGCGAACTGACAAGCCCAGTGGATGGTGGCGGCCTCCCAGCGGTTCTGCAGCACAGTCACGAGATGATCGCCCGGCTTGAGCCCGAGTTCGTCGAACGCCGCGACCAGCGACGAAATCCTGCCGTACCATTCTTGATAGGTGAGCCGCACCTCGCCGTCGACAATGGCAAGCGCTTGTGGGTCGCGCTCGACGCTCGCCATAAAGCTCGTGCCGAGGTCAAGCAAGCTGGCGTCCCTCACGGCGCTCCCGCGCCGCCGCGAGCGCAGCTTTGACGATCGATGCGTAGCCGGTGCAGCGGCACAAATGGCCGGACAGAAATTCGCGAATTTCCGGCTCGGTGGCGTCGGGGCGATCGCGCATCAAGGCATCGAGCGACATCAGAATGCCCGGCGTGCAGAACCCGCATTGTAAGGCAAAATTCTCGCGGAAGGCATTTTGCAGCGGTGACAGGCGATCCGGCGCCGGCGCCAATCCCTCGACGGTGCGAATGTCAGCGCCTTCCGCCTGAACGGCAAGGGTGAGGCAGGAGCGCGCGGGGATGCCGTCGATCTGGATGGTGCAGGCGCCGCAGACGCCGTGCTCGCAGCCGACATGGGTGCCGGTCGCGCCGAGCACGTGGCGAAGAAAATCACTGAGCAGCATGCGCGGTTCCGCTTGCTCGGAAACGACGCGGCCGTTGAGCTTAAAGCTCACGCGGTGCAGCGCGGCGGCGCTCAGGCGCGGCATCGTTCGGCCTCCTCGAGCGTCTGCCGTCCCAGCCGGCGCACCAGCTGCCGCCGGTAAACCGCAGTTGCATGCAGGTCGTCGCGCGCCTCGAGATCCCAGGCGAATGCATCGAGCGCGTCGTCGAGGCCGGGATCGCCTGGCACCGGCAGCGCGCGCGCGACAGGGCGGTCGGCCACGCCGCCGACCGCCAAGCTGGCGTTCTGCCCATCCACCACTGCCGCGCAGGCGACAATGGCAAAATCGCCACGACGCCGCCCGATCTCGCGAAAGGCATAGCCGGTGCCGGCGCGCGCTGTGGGAAAGCGTACCGCTTCGATCAGCTCGTCGTCGTTGCGATCGGTGGTCATGATGCCGGTGAAGAACGCTTCGGCCGCGACGCGCCGCGGCCGGCGTCGCGAGCGCAGCTCGATGTCGCCGCCGAGCGCGACCAGACAAAGCGGCAGCTCGGCGCTCGGATCGGCGTACGCCACCGATCCGCATACAGTGCCGCGACTGCGCGTTTGCGCATGGCCGACCCAGGGCAGCGCCGCGGCCAGAAGCGGCTGGCTGGACGCGAGTTGCGCGTGCCGTTCGAGTTCGGCTTGGCGCACGGCGGCGCCGACGCGGATCGTTTCGCCGCTGATCTCGATACGATCAAGCCCGGCGAGGTGCATGATGTCGAGCACGACGCTTGGTCGCGCCATACGCATGTTGAGGAGCGGGATAAGCGTTTGCCCGCCGGCGAGGATGCTTGCATCTGCGCCTTCTTGCTCGAGCACATCGAGCGCCTCGTCGAGGCTTTCGGCTCGTACATAATCGAACGAAGCAGGCTTCACGAATGCGACCCTAATTGCCCGGTGCGCTGCGGTTCGGGTCCGTGAATGTGGCCGGCGAGTTTCGCGGGCGTCGCCGGCAGATCGAGCTCCGCCAGTCCCAACGCATCGGCAATGGCATTGGCGATGCAGACCGGCGTCGACATGCAGTTGCCTTCGCCGACACCTTTGGCGCCGAGCGGCGTCAACGGCGAAGGCAACTCACAGTGCAGAATAATCGGCTCCGGCACTTCCATCGCCGTCGGCACCAGATAATCAGCAAACGTACCGGAGAGAAAACTGCCGTCTGGCGCGTAGGCATATTCCTCGTACAAAGCTGCGCCGAGCGCATGAGCGAACCCGCCGCTGATCTGGCCGGCGACCATCGCCGGATGCAGAATACGTCCGCAATCGTGCATGGTGACGTAGCGATCGATCCGCACGGCGCCGGAGGTTGGATCGATTTCAACGCCGCAGAAATCGAAAATGAAGCCGTGGCACAATGAGCTGTTGATCTCGTCGGTTTCGTTCGGCGCGGTGAGTTGCGGCGGCGTCCAGAACACCGTCTCGCGGATGGTCTGACCAAGCGTGGAGGGGATCGTGCCGGGGGCCCAATGCCCGGCCGCCGCGACACGGGAAAACGATACCGCATTGTCCGGGTTTGCTCGTGCGGCGACGCGACCGCCGGCGAAGACAACATCCGCAAGCGCGATGTTGAGCTGGGCCGCGGCGACGCGGGCAAGGCGGTCACGCAAATTCAACGCCGCCATTCGCGCGGCGCCGGCGACGGCCGGCGCAAACCGGCTGGAATAGTTACCCGAGGCGATGGACCAGCCATCTTTGGCGGTATCCACTTCCGTGATCACGCGGATGTCCTGCGGCTTTAGTCCGAGCGTGTCGGCGATTACCTGCGCCAGCACCGTGCGATGGCCTTGGCCTTGCGGCGTCGAGGCCACCTGCACCGACACGGCGCCGAGCGGATCGAGACTAACCGTGGCCGTGGCCTGGGCGCCATTTTTAGGCCCGGCGCCATGGCGTTCTTCAGGAGTGAGGGCAGTCGTGATGTAGCCCATATTCGAAACGCTCGGCTCGACGACGGCGGCGAAGCCGATGCCATAGTGACGGCCGCGTGCGCGCGCCGCATCGCGACGCGCCATCAGCTCATCGAGCCCGCCGTCGCGCACGGCAGCCGCGAGCGTCGCCGCGAAATCTCCGGAATCGAGCAACGCGCCGGTCGCGGTCCGGTATGGCATCGTGCTTGCCGGAATAAGATTGCGGCGAATGACCTCCAGCGGATCGAGCTTCAGCTCGATGGCGATCCGCTGCATCAGCCGCTCAAGCGGATAATAGGCTTGTGGCCCGCCAAAGCCGCGATTGAGCCCGGTCGGCGTCTTGTTGGTGAGGACGATGCGGTTGCGGATTTTGATATGACGAATGTCGTAGGCGCCGGTCAGATTGCCGTGCATGCGGTAGAGCGTGGCGGGCTCGGGCGCGCGCAGATGCGCGCCGCAATCTTCGAGTTGATCGAAGGAAAGCGCGGCAATGCGGCCATCGTTGCCGACGGCGGCCTCCAGCGTGGTGACGCGGTTGGTCGCCGAGACTGATGCGGAGAGGTGCTCCAGGCGGTCTTCGATCCATTTCACCGGCCGCCCGGCGACCCGCGCGGCGACCGCGATCAGCACGATATAGGGAAAGATCGCCTGCTTGACGCCAAAGCTGCCGCCGGAGTCCGGCGGTGTGCGCAGCCGGAAGCGATTGCCCGGGACCTTCAGCGCCCGCGCCATAACCGGGTGCAGGCTGAACGGCCCCTGGAAGTTGGCGAGCACGTCATACGTATCCTCGCCCGGATCGTATTCGGCGACGACGCCGTAGGTCTCGATCGGCGTGCATGAATTGCGCGGATAGCGCACGTCGACGCCGATGCGATGCGCGGCGGCGGCAAAGGCGCTTTCGGGATCGCCGTAACGAAAGCTGCGCTCGCCGATGACATTGCTCTTGGCCGCCGGGTGGAGGACGGGAGCGTCGGGCGCAGCGGCTGCGAGTGGGTCCACCACCGCAGGCAATTGACGATAGTGGACATCGATGAGGTCGAGGGCGTCCTCGGCGCGGTAGCGGTCGGCCGCGAGCACAATGGCGACCGGCTCGCCGACATAACGCACCCGATCGACGGCAATGGGCCAGCACTCGATTGCGGCCTTGACGCCCACGACCAGGCTCGAGGTCAGCGCCTTGACATCGGCGCCGGTCAACACCGCGGCGACGCCGTCGGCCGCGCGTGCGGCCGTGCAATCGATCGACTCGATGTCAGCGTGCGCATGCGGCGAGCGCAAGATCGCCGCCTGGAGCGTTCCCGGACGCACGCCGAGATCGTCGAGATAACGTCCGCGGCCGGCGAGCAGGGCCGCGTCTTCGAAGCGCGGAATGGAGCGGCCGACCCAATCCTTGGCGCCACGCTTGGTCTCGTCGCTATCCGCAGTCATCGGCCATCCTCAGCGGCCGCAAACGACCGCGTGCCGGGGTGCTGTCTCAGTTCAAACTGAGACACTGCCGTGCCGGCGTTCATCTCCGACACTATTTTGGGCTCATTGTCGGCAAGACGAGCCGGCGGCGCAATCGTGCCGGATGCGCAAGCGCGGCAATGCTCCAAATGCTGCTGCGATATTGGCTGGATAATTTGGCTCCCCGGGCCGGATTCGAACCAGCGACCAACCGGTTAACAGGCGGTCTTTAGGATGTAGCATCGCGTAACTTACCGGTGCATCGCGTGACGTATTCCACATAAAAAGCTGTCAATATCCGCCGCATCGCGTATCATGGCGTCGTCTGTGGCAACATGTGAGCGCATCGCCAAATGTTGCCATGGCGTTGCCACGGAGGGACAAATGCCGCGCAAAGTGCTGACGGATCGGGGGCTCAAAGCGCTTAAGCCTGCGCCGGATGGCAAGTCCTTTGACGTGATGGACGGCATTGTGCCCGGCTTTGGGGTGCGGGTGCTTGCGAGCGGGCGGCGCAGCTTCATTCTCGTCGGGCGCTATCCGGGCAGCCGGAACCCAACGCGCCGTGCGCTCGGCGCTTATGGTGCGCTGGAGCTGGAAAAGGCTCGGGAGAAGGCGAGGTGTTGGCTTGCGCTCCTTGAGAAGGGGGTCGATCCACAGACGCAAGAGCAGCGCGAACGGCAAGCCAAGGAGAGGCTTCGAAAAAACACCTTCGAAGCGGTCGCAGAGGACTTCATCAAAAAGAAACTACGCAGCGAGCGAAAGGGCGACGAAGTCGAGCGCGACATCAGACGCGAATTCATTCCGTCGTGGGGAAGCCGGCCCATTACGGAGCTGACCCGGCGCGATATTCGGGATGCGATCGAAGCCAAGATGGACACCGCGCCAGCGCAGGCGCGGAATTGATTGGGCATCATAAAGCGCTTGCTGTCTTGGGCTGTCGATCAGGACCGTTATGGGCTCGAGACGTCGCCGGCGGACACGCTTAAGCCAACGAAGATCATAGGCGAGAAGGTTTCCGGCAATCGCATCCTCGATGATGCTGAACTGTTTGCCTTATGGCGCGCCTCTGAGCGAACCCCCTATCCGCACGGTCCCGTATACCAGCTTCTCGTCCTCACAGCCCTGCGGCTGAATGAAGGCGCCGACGCGTCCTGGGCCGAGTTTGATTTAAAGAAGCGCATATGGACCATTCCGCCGACCCGAATGAAGGGCAAAAACGGGAAGGCGCGTCCGCATGTCGTCCCTCTCACCGAAGAGATCTCAGCTCTTGTCGAAAAGCTTCCTCACTTCAAAAATGGGGATTATTTGTTTTCGACTAATTTCGGTATCTCACCGGCATGGATGAGCGACAAAGTAAAAAAGCGCATCGATGAGCGGATGCTGCGCACCCTGCGCGCCCTAGCTCGGCGGCGCGGTGATGACGCTGGCAAAGTCAAACTCCTGCATTGGACGAACCACGACATTCGCCGGACGGTGCGATCAAATCTTTCTGCATTGCGCGTACCAGAGGAAGTTCGCGAAGCCGTACTCGCACATGCGCGACCCGGAATTAAGGGCGTGTACGATCTGTACAGCTACCTTGATGAAAAACGTGAGGCGCTTGAACTATGGGCCGGTCGGCTAAGAAACATTGTAGAGCCAAGACCTCCGAATGTCGTTACGATCGCGGCTGTTCGAGGCTAGAATGGGCCGGAAACCTAGCCGCGGCACCTTAGAAAGCGTTCCTCGCCCGCCATTCGCATTTCTCGATGAGAAGGCCAAGTGGATTTCTGGCTTTGCTGATGCGACCGCAGCTAGTTCGGTATTGACCGACACGGAAAGGAGCGATCTCGTACATTGGCAACGTACTTTAAACAATTCGGTTAGAAGGCTTATTGAAATTTTCACTGCCCACGATGCTTTACGACCTTGGGAGCCAAATGGATCGGCGGATGTCTGGGAAGCGATTGTTGCGGCGTTTTTTATCGGCGCCAAAGCAACCAAAAATCCGATTTATGAGCGCATACTACGACAGGCGCGCAAGGCGCGTACGTTGCGCGCTACTGGATCCAAATTATCCCGGTCACGGGCGATTGACGATGTAATCAGCTCACTGGCAATGCCCATATTGCAAAAATACCCGCGCCGAAGTGCCAATTGGGTTGCTGGGTCTGTAGAACTTGGAGTGAACGCAAGGCTCAAAGCGCTGAATTTGCGTTCGATGAAAATTGATGCCATCCGGAAGCGTGTTCGAAAAATTCGGACGAACGCGCGATCATCCACCTAAGTACGGACGAACGATCGATCATCCAGCATTTTCCGATCGAGTTCGCTTTTTGCTTCGCCTACGTTAGGAGTATCAGCGTCATCAGACGCGACCATGCCACTGCATGCATCGCGACGGGAGGCGCAAATGAGCAAAAGTGCAGAGCAACGTTTGATCGGCGAGGATGAACTTCGAAAGAAAGGCGTCAAATACAGCCGCTCGCAACGTGCGAGGCTGACGCGCGCCGGGAAATTCCCTAAGCCTGTCAAGGGTGCGGCTAAGGCTAACGCCTGGGTCGAGGCCGAAATAGATGCGTTTATTGCTGCCCGCATCGCTGAACGCGACCAATCGACGGAGGCCGCGTGAGCAATGGGTTCCCAAGACACTACGGGCTTCAAATCGGCGGCAACCGATTGCGAAGCCCGGGAATTTCGATCTGCTTGGCGGCACGATCCACTTCCAAAGTATGCGAGTAGCGGGCGCTAGGCAATCTACTCCCGATTGCTCGACGAGACGCCGTGTGGATCGGCGTCACCCCGGTAAATGTGGGCTGTTGGGCGTTTATCGACGAAGTCGGTTTATGGTTGCTGTGTGTGATCAGCCGATTGCGGGCTTCGGCGAAAGCGGGGCGCGCGCCGATGAGTGATGCCCTGAGAATCCGTCGCGCGCTCGGCGGCAATGCGTCGCGTTCGAAGCGGATGTCGCCAACGAGACGACGCTCGCGGCAATGGTTGAATCCTCACGACGGCGTTGGGGCCGTGTCGACGTGCTCCACTACAATGTCGGCAATAAGCATTGCCGGCGGGGACGCGCCGCTCGATCCGAGCCCCCGCGCTGCCCGACCAGGGTACAACCCGCTTCCCTTGGGGCCTCTTCCTCGCTCGCGCGGTGATGAGCTTTCTTTGCTCAGGGTAATTCCTTGGGGACCGGGGGAGCGGCCATCACCGCGCCGAGAGATTGGCCGGATGCGATGGTGGCTCGTTCCTTCTGGAGAAGCCCATCTTTTGGGCTTTATGCGACGTGGGCACGATTGCTATAAGAGACGCGGACGTGTCCCCAAATGCGTCCGCACCCGCACTACCCGAGCCCCCGACAGGCCACTGGAGGGGGCTCAACCTTTTGACTGCTCACCGTCCACCAGATGCGGTGTAGTAGCCCCTCCGCATGTTGACTTGGTTGAGGGCCGCGATGGGCACGTACACAGGCCTCAAGTCCGCGAGCGGAAGCATCGGCGCCTCCAACCGGCTCCATCGCTACGCGGGCGAAGGTCGCGATAATGCGGACGGCGGTCTTGATCGATCCGCGCAAATTGCCGGCGACTTTCAATTCTCCGCCGCTGCGGCGGCGGTAGGCGACCGGCAGTTCCAGGACGCGCAGGCACGCGCGCGCCACCCGCATCTGCATCTCGACATTCCACCCATAGGTGAGTTCGCGCAGAGGGGAGGCGATCCCCTGCAAGTGAAAAGAGGCATGAAGGTAGGGACGGTGTGCGGCCGTCGTTCCTGTCAGGGGCAATTGCATGGTCCCGAATGCGACGGCTGTTCGGGACCATGCACGGATGTAGCTAGGCGGATTTAACAGCGATCTTCTTTTCAGCCTTTTGCGCTTCCGCGCTCTTGGGCAGAGTCACCGTGAGGACCCCCTTCTTGAAGTCTGCCTCGATCTTGTCGGTATCGACGCCATCAGGCACCTGGAAGCTTCGCTGGAAGGAGCCGAAGCTGCGCTCGCGCATATAGTAGTCCTTCTTCTTCTCCTCCTTGTCATCTTGCTTCTCTCCCTTGACGGTCAGCACACCATTGATCAGCTTCACCTCGACGTTTTTCTCGTCCACGCCGGGCAATTCAGCCATGATTTCGTAGGCCTTATCGGTCTCCGAGACATCCACCGCCGGTATCGCACTAAAACTTAGTTCAGTGCGCTGGAACGGCGAGTCGAAGGAGCCGCGGAACGGCGACCGCCAAAGCCCACCGCCGAAATCATCGAATAGACGATCCATTTCTCGGCGAAGGCTCTCAAACGGCCGCCATATCTCCGGAACTGAGCTTCGCGATGTTTCGGATTTCACAGGCACTTTGCTGGTGGTTTCAGCCATGACACATCCTCCAATGCGGTTGGAATTTTAACCATGTTAGCCCCAGCCACAATGGTTGACGTTGATATGCATCAAACGGGAGTCAAGTCCGCCGAGCGATCAAATTCGCCCGCAGATTTCATCCGCTCGGGGTGGCAATGACATTACGGGCAAGGACCAGCCCATTACGGCGCTCATCCTGGTCGCGCGGCAGCCTTCCGGGTTCAATTCGAGCATTAACGCGCGCCCAGGCTTCTTCCAATCCAGCGATATAACCATCGGCGTATCCTGCAACCCAGCTTTGCTGCGCCATTTGTTCTTTGCGGTCTGCCATCGCTAGATTAAGTCCTTGCCTGCGCGATCTTTCACTGCCTTGGCGGACGTTTGCATCCTATCGGCGCCCCAAGTATGCACGCTCGTAATTTCGAACGATACCTGATTCGATGCTGATGCGCCGCAGGCTCTAAAGTAGGAGCAAATCTACCCTGTAGATAACTCAATCATCCGATTGAACGATGAAGCTGGGATAATTCCCGACAGTGTATACGATTGAGGTCGGTCCGCAGAGACCGCTTGGCAGAGACTACCGCGCGACAACCCCTCCACCACCGTAACGTTAATCCCCGATCGCGATGGAATCCTCTGCCGGCGCGTGCTCCGTTCGCGACGGGCAGCGCGTTTCTGTCCTGCTTAACGCCTAAGGATCGCATGACGACGGGGTAAATAGGGGCAATCGATGCAATGGGAAGCCGTCACTGATCAATGGGTTTGGTTCGCCGCGGCAGGAGTCCTCTTCCTCTCAATTGCAGTCTATGTGGCAGTCACTGCTTACAGATCAAAAGCGTACGACCCCAAACCAAAATCGCAAAGTTTAACCCATAGCCAAAAGGACGGTTGGACGCCAACTGGGCGAATTGACTTTGGCGGTCCTGAATCAAGCGGCGATTTCTTCCTGCAGGTAGAGGACACTCGAACCATCAGCAGCGTGGGTGGGGTGGAACATCGCGAGATTCGTTGGCGAAGACCGACGCTTGATGAGGTAAAGGGCGTAGTGGTCTCCTACCATGCGCAGCGGAACCTCACGACGGCACCGAGCTACGTGGTCAGTTCCTCGACCGTTATGCGACCACGAAACTCAGACATGAGAAATGAGCATGCAGATGCCGGGATCGCAAAGGATCAGGTTGCTGATGAAAAGCCTGAAGGCCGCTTGATCAAAGATACCTAAGCGGATTTCAGAGAGCCGCCGCCCTGCCTTGGGCCAAGCGTTGCGTCGCGTCGCCGCGCTTGGGTTCGTAGAGAGGGATCAAGGGAAAGCGCTGGGCGTTCCACGTGCAAGGCTGGATCGCAGACGATCCGAGCGAAGCCGACGACACCTGTGAAGGAATACTCTGCACAGCTTGCGGCCGACTGCATTTGGTCAGCCCGAAAACCGCGAAAGTCTTGCGTTCGGACGACGACTGGGGCTGAGCGCACCGCGCATATCGTCACGTGCCCCTTGTCGAGGGCGGTCGCCTCCATTAGGTCATGGCCACGGTACGCGGGCGGAGACCGGCTTGTGAAACCGGATTTGTCATACAAACCCTTAGAAGGATAACGAGCATGACCTGGACAACCCCGACTTCTCATTGAGATCTGCATCGGCCTCGAGATCAACGGTTATCTGCCGGCCGAGTTCTGATCTTCCTCACTAAAGTCTACTGCAAAGCTTCGTGGCGTCGGCAGACGGGTTCCGTCGACCGGCGCCAATACTTTTTGTGGCGATGGTCGCCCGCGTTACGGGGCGGCAACTCGCTATTTTGTGACGTAGATCAATTTCCGGGCTGCCGAGACTAACTACCTTGATTTGGTTGGGCGCGGCTGGGCGGTGCCCGAACCCGTCCCCCGACTGCCCCAACCGCCTGGTCAGAAAAGCCTAGCTTGAGGCACAACTAAACCCGAGGGCAGATCTCGGGTCTTTTTTTTGCTTTGCTGATCTACTCAGCAAGCGGCGGAGCGCGACAGCATTTAGCGCGCGCTCCGCCTCCCCGGCGACCCCTCCCTAGCGGGACCGTGGCCCCGACGCAAAATGGCAGCGAAGCGTCGCGGCGCCAAGCCTAGTGTGCGCCGCATTTCGCGGCTTCTTAAGAAGATTGCGGCCGAGGGAGGCGCTGCTGCAGGCAGCCCGTCCCAGCCCAACGACGCATCAAACCCTTGACGCCTAGTCAGACTCTGTGGGTCGGGAGGGCATAACGCGTTGCACTTAGGTGTGCCGTGAACGTTACGTGTTACACGGCTGTGCATTTTGCGGCGCCCCGTTGAAATTCACTCACGTTTCCACGTGAGATCGATGTCCGCTCTTGCTCCGATAGTGTTGCAAAAGTCGTTTCGCACAGGTGATCAAAAATTCTGCGGGCCGTAGGCGCATCTTTCGTGTAAAGACGTGGGGGGAGACGTCCTCTCACGTCCAACTCGCCGGCGACTTCGGCAACGCGATTGAGGATATACGAATTAGCGATTGTCTCGCGCTTCTTGTTTTCGCTAAAAATGCGGGGTGCTGCAACTTTCGACTTTTGCAACACTATCGCTCCGATTCCAGACGAACCGCTGCACAGCAGAAAACGCCGCTATGGGCCATGTGTGGACGGCTCCGAGTTGGCAAGGAGAATCTTCACGTCGCAGGGTTGGTCGGTGCAGCCATGTGTTCGGCCTTTGAGTGCGGTTCACATGACCGCTGGCCATAATGCCCTCCGCGGATCAGGTCCCGGTCACAAACCCGCATTCAAGAATGCGATGGCCCAAGTGGGTTGTCCTGATCGCCGGAACGACCGGCTCTGCATTACGTGCTGTTCGCCCTCCCAACCTTCACATCACGCCATGGTACTCGGCGCGAATGTTCGTCAGACCCTCAGCCCGGGCGGATAATTGTATCGCTCACCCCTAGCCATCATTGCCCAGGCTATTCGCGCGAGTTTGTTGGCAAGGGCGATGGCAGCGACTTTGGTCGGCCGTCTTGCCAACAACGCTGCGACCCAAGGCCGATACTTGGCGCCGTGGATCTTGGCATAGCGGATGACGGCGAATGCGCCGGCCACGAACAGGCTGCGCAGATAGCGGTCCCCCTGTCTGCTGATGCTACCGAGCCTGGCCCGCCCCCCGCTCGAGTGCTGTTTGGGTACAAGGCCGATCCAGGCCGAGAAGTTGCGACCTGATCGGAAGGCTTTAGGATCGGCGACGCTCGCAACCAGCGCGGTGGCCAGCAACGGACCGACGCCTGGAATGCAGTTGAGGCGCTTGCTCGTTTGATTGGAGCGGTGCCATGCCAGGATCATTCGATCAAAATCTAAGATTTGCTTTTTGAGGCTGAGCAATTGGCTGCCCAGTGCCGTGAGGCATGCCCGCACAGCATCGGGCATCCGTTTGTCGCTCAGATCGGCGATGACACGCAGCAGTTCCTCGATACCTTTGCGTCCGACCGGTGCGATGATGCCAAACTCGGCAAGGTGAGCGCGGATCGCATTGATCACGGAGGTTTGCTGGCGGATGAACAGGTGGCGCGTGCGATGGAGCACCAGTCCGCTCTGTTGCTCGGCCGTCTTGGTTGGCACGAACCGCATATTGGCTCTCGTGACCGCTTCACAAATTGCCTCAGCGTCGGCCATATCGTTCTTTTGGCGTTTTACGTAGGGCTTCACGTACACCGGCGGCATCAGCCGCACACTGTGACCAAGCGCCTGCAGCGCGCGCGACCAATAGTGCGACGAGGCGCATGCCTCAATGCCGACCAGGCACGGCGGCAGGTTCTCAAAGAACGTCACGACGTAGCGACGCTTCAACTGCCGGCGGATCACCACCTGACCGGCGGCATCAACGCCATGCACTTGGAAAACCGACTTGGCGATGTCGAGACCAACTGTCGTAATCGATTGCATGATTTAGCTCCTCCGAATCGTCGGGGCCTCAGCAGGCACCCACATTCATGGCACTCACGTGCCGGTGGAGGAGCCGTCCACAGCATCATAAGCGGCCTCACGCACCGCAACATGATCGGACTGTGAAGTCGGTCACAGACCTGCCGATTGGAGCGTGCTATGGTTCGCATGATCCAGTGCGCGTGACTCCAACTGGAGGGTCCGATGGCAATTTCACGGCAAGGCCGCCCGAGGAGGCAAATCATGCGACGTCGCGAAGTGTTGCAAGTACTTGCTGGTGCAATTGTCGCGGCGCCTTGCGGTGCCGCCGCACAAACCACCGCCAAGACCTATCGCATCGGCACGCTCACCGTCACTGCGCCGATCGCGCCCACGGACGGTCCCGGAGCGTTGCTCATCGCCGGGCTAGCGCAGCGCGGCTATACACTCGGACAAAACCTCGCCTACGAGACTCGCGGCGCAGCGGGCAAGATAGGCCAGATGCCGAATTTGATGCAGGAATTGAAAGCTGCGAGTGTCGACGTTGTCGTGACAATCGGCTACCCGGCCGCAGCGGCCGCCAAGGCATCGGGCGTCGCAACGGTGATTGCCACCGGCTCGGGCGATCCGGTTGTTACCGGACTGGTGGCGAGCCTGGCGCGACCGGGCGGCAACGTCACGGGAATATCCGACGACGCCGCCGCGCTTTCCACCAAGCGCCTCGAGCTCTTGAAGGCGACGTCGCCGCAGCTTCGCAAGGTCGCCATGCTGTGGAATAAGGACGACCTCGGCATGACGCAGCGTTATGACGCATCGGCGAAAGCTGCGCAGGAGATCGGCGTCACGGTGCAGGCGCTCGGCGTGCGTCAACCCGACGATTTCAACGAGGCCTTCGACGCGATGAACCGCGATCCGCCGGGCGCCATTCTGATGGTTACCGACGCGCTCACGCTTCTAAATCGCAAGCGCGTATTCGATTACGCAGCCGAACGCCGGCTGCCGGCAATCTATGAGCAGGACTTCATGGCGCGCGCCGGCGGCTTGATGTCTTACGGCGCGGACGCGAAAGAATCCTTCGATCGCGCCGCCGGGCTCGCCGCCAAGATTTTTAGTGGTACCAAGCCCGCCGACCTGCCGTTCGAGTTGCCGACGCGCTATTTGTTCGTCATCAACTTGAAAACCGCCAAAGCGATGGACTTTACCGTGCCGAACAACGTGCTCGCGCTTGCCGACGAGGTGATCGAGTGAACTTTTTGCAATGCATCAATTGAGTGTGGCGAATCTCCCGCGAAAGCCACTGGAGCTATCGGGGCGGAAACCGAATTCGGCTGTGATGATGGGTTGGGGTAACCGCCGAGCCACAAGCTGTAGGAACCTTCATGATGCCATCGTCGCCAGACAACGGCCACCTAACTTATTTGTCTGCAAACTCTGCGCCGCTGGTCTGCGCGAGATTGAGAAGTTATCGCAACGGCCTTCATGCGATAGGATCAATCCAATTGACGAGCGGCCCGCTGGGTCGTCGATGCGTTGCCACGAAATCAGATGGAATATGGCGTGCAATTGCAGTAAGCTCTCAATAGCGCTTCTGCAAATATCCTTCGGTGAATCCGATGTTCAATCCGACGCTGATCGTCATCGAAGCGTTTATCCACGAACTTCGGACGATGTACGAACGAACATACGGGGTGTTAGAGCCCGGCTATCCTGGCGTCATTAGCTTTGTCGCCCAGCTTGCTCTTGAAAATATCGCGACCAGCGATGCGTCCTACCACGATGTTAATCACACCATAATGGTCACGCTTGTCGGGCAGGAAATTCTGCGCGGCCGGCACATTAGCGTCGGCGGTGTGACCCCGCGCGACTGGCTGCATTTCATCGTCTCGCTACTCTGTCATGACATCGGGTACGTGCGCGGGATTTGTCAAGGTGATGGGGGTGGCTTTTATGTCACCAACCTCGCCGGTGATAAGGTGACGCTTCCCGAGGGAGCCACCGATGCAACGATGGCGCCGTATCATGTCGCTCGATCCAAACTGTTTGTACGCGAACGTACCGCAAAAGCCCTCGTTTACCTGGACACTCCGGAGATCGAGGCCAACATAGAGCACACCCGCTTCCCGGTTCCCGAGGATGAGCAACATGAGTCCACTGACGATTTTCCGGGCCTGGTGCGTGCAGCGGATCTGATTGGGCAGCTCGCCGACATCAACTATCTGCGAAAGCAGGCTGCCTTATTTAACGAGTTTCGCGAGACAGGAATGAACAACAAACTGAAATACAATAGCGTCGCGGATCTGAGAGCCAACTATCCAGATTTCTTTTGGAAGACGGTTCGACCTTATATCGGAGATGCATTGCGCTATCTTCGCGTCACCCAAGAGGGCCAACAATGGATTGCCAATCTCTATGCTAACGTGTTCTCGATGGAGCATAGAGGCCAGCTTTTAAAGTGAATTCAAGTCCTCAGCGGCAAGACCGCTACTGCGTTCGGCGCTCCGGATCTGCCACTAAATCGAGCCCAAGGCTCAACGCGGCAGGCGTGTGGGCCGAGCATGCATTCGCCCAAGAAAACGGTGGGCGAGTTCCCGATCGCGCTCGGGACGGTAGGGTTTGCTGCGAATGAGAAAGCGAGACTAGCTGCTAGCTACCATCTTCCCAGTGAGCCGCTTGGTGTCGCTGCCAATATCCGCTGAAATCAACGCTCGGCTTGTTCGCCATTGCCAGCCCAGCCAGTCGGTTCACTTGTTCGCCATTTGATGCGCGGCGATTATCTTCGCGGCGGCTAGGTCCGGCCGCAACCGGGTGATTATCGCTCTGGTAACGCTTCACCGATGCGGCGTTTCGGGCGGCAGATCCAATGCCGTCATCACGTCGAGCAGATGGCGCACGCGATCGGCCCCGCGCTGACGGGCTAAGATTACACAGATCGCGAGTACGAGCTCAGTTGCCGCGTCGTCGAAGGCGTCGGGATCGTCGTGCCTGAGAACTTGCTGTAGGGCCCCAGCCGCCAGCTGGTTGAGATCACGCCGGTTCTTCCCGGAGCGGAAGCGGAGGGGCACAACCTTGGCCATGGAAGCACAAAACTGGGGCCAGTAAACGGAACGTATATTACCCCGCGCGAAACTGATCGGCAACCGCACCCGATCCCAAGGTTCCGGCCACGACCGTACCCGATGAGCGCTAAAAAAGAGTTGGGCTCTCCGATCCTGGACTGCCCATTTCCGGGCTGACTGGCCCCTATGAGGGCTGAGGGCGCCCATGGGATATCCCTAAACGGCTGCGCCCGGACGTTTTAGGACTCGACGGTGCGCCTTCCCGGGCCCGGGCTCTGCCGAACAGCCGCTTACCGCGAACGCCCTTCTTCGCGCAGCGCGCCGCGATTACGCGCTGTTTCGCGTTTTCGTCGCCGGTAGCCGCGGCCTGTCGCGTAAATCGCGAACTTAAAGACCCCCAGGATGTCGGGTCCTAGGGGTCCGGCCGGTTTGGAATTGGGTAGACAGTAAGAACGTGCCAATTCACTGCGGCGTCAATGCGGCCACCACGTATCAGCTACATGACATAACCTTCGCCGCGGCCATCTTGATTTTCCTTCGCGGACCTAAAGCGACGATCGCTTTCTTATGGGAGGCCTTCGACCGCGAAGGCGCGGAACGTGGCGTACTTGTAGCCGATGTTCGTGATATGTCGTCCGTGCGGTCGTAAAGTTGAAAAGCTAGGTACGCAGGCCTAAACTGGGCGCTCCATGGAAGAAGTCCTTTCTGTGCGTTCTGCAGAAGCCGATACCGACGAGGATCTTCATACTATCCTCAGCCGCATGATCGTGGCCGTCAGTCAGGACCATGCGCAATTGCGAATGTTGGTTTATGAATTTGTCCGTCGAAAGCTACGCAGAAACCTCTACCAACAATTCGAAGATGGCGACTGGTCAGGTGTTCAAGAGCAGATGCGCGCGCTTGAAGCGGTTATCGATCAGGTGGAGACAGATTTTTTGCGCAAAACCCTCACTGTCAGTTCCGAGTTACAACTGACGCATCCCGAGGTCATTTTTAGCTCGCGCCCAGATTCGCAAACGGCGGCCGCGAGCCCCGGTGCGCCGATCCAGTTTCTCCATTCATTGCCGCATGAAATAAAATCTCAGCTGCGGGCGGTACCTGGTGATAAGTATCTTATTGCCGTTCCTGAGCGACGTTCCCGGTTAGCTTCCTGGTTGATGGTTCAGCTGACCGCCGCGGCTCTGTTGGGAGTGATAATATACGCCGCGATCGACGGCAAATATGTGCTCTCTTTGTTGAACACGCACAAGCCTGAGGCACCGGTCAAGATATCCGCGGTCAACGTTGGTAATGCTAATGAAAATAAGACATCTACCGTTCAGTCGGCGCCCCTGGGCATTCCAACTCCGAGCGACTACGGGGTTTATGCACTCAGCAACGGAAAGCTGACCGAACTCGAGACTTTGCCTATGAGGGTCCCGGATTCGCGCGTGGCTATATCGCCTGTAATAACGACACCGAGTCTGACACACCTGCCACCCGGTGAGCTGCAATTTGTTGCATTTCGCCGCGATCTCGTGAACAACGCACCGGACAAAGTATCCGTGCGGGTTATAGCCCAAGTGAAGCGGGCGCTCACATTCAATGCCGGAGGCAAAGCGTCTGTTGCTCCGGTAAATGACTCTTGGGTCGTTCGCAGCAATTCCTACCAAATGAAAGTGGCGCCGGTGCCGAACAATCCGGAGATGGTTATGATCCGGCCGGATCAAACCAGTAGCGAGTTGCCAGCCGGCCGCTACGTCTTGGTAATCAAAAACGTCGCCTACGACTTCACGATCGATGGGCCGCGACCCGATGCAGCCCACTGTCTGGAGCGAACCGACGCCCTGAATACCCCAGTTTATACAGAATGTCGCGATCTCTAATATGAAGCTTCCCTCAGATGTCCTTTCGATGGGTGGCTTAGGCGCGGGCGACTCTACGAGAAGGAGGTGCCGCGAAGTATGTCGCGGCACGTCATAAACGATAGGCAAGTCGTTAGCCCGACGCTCAGTTTCGGGGGTCAAGGGCTAGTACACCCCCGGGGTTGAAATGCCTTTCTGCCGAAAGGCATTTAGCCAGATCGACGCGATCTCCAAGAACGGTAACGGAGATTTTTCGAGCGTGCCAAGCCAATGCCTCGGGGGATCGCCCCAAGGCTAAAGGCAGAACGATTGAGATCGGCGGAAGCGCGGCCAAAATTTTGAGCTTCTTGCCATCATCAGCGGTCCAGGCGAAGTGCTGCTTCCACCATAGCCTGGGCCGCCAGCGTGGCGAGAATGCGTTCCGCTAGTTTGCGACCAACCATTGCCCCATCTCAGCTTGTAGGGGAACGACCGCAGACGAGCTTTGCTTTCTGCGGCGCATCTCTCGCCGCCCGGAACGGCGAATTGGTCATGAAATATTTTCTTTTGCGCAAGGCGGCCCGTCGCCGAGGCTACCGGCGCCGGCAGCAAACACGTTGTGCTTGAGTAACCCGCGACGAGGTCCAACGCGTCGCGACCAATATTGCTAGACTAAACTCCTCAGAGCGAAAGCCTGAACTTTCAGAACATAAACAACACGGCAGCGATTAAGACGACGCCGGCAGTTATCATCAGGAGTTCTGGGCCTTCAAAGCCTTTGAAAAGTCGCACCAACATGGGCACCCTTACAGTGCCCCGACATCCCATAGTAACCACCCTTTAGAGAAACAACGGCGGAATTGTGGAAAAACGTGCTCTCGCGTTGTCGTCCATAGCCAGCTTGCTTAATCGAAGGTCCTATTTTCCGGAGTAACAATTTACGGAGGTTTTAGAGCCGTCGCCTAGCTTCGAGGCATGATCGAAAAGCTCCGAGCTTTTCTAAAGAGCGAGGCGGCGGCCACGGCGATCGAATACGCTCTCATCGCAGCTGGGATTTCTATTGTCATAGTCGCCGTAGTGGCCGGCATCGGAACTAACCTCAACACCACATTCTCTACGGTTTCGACGCAGCTAAAGTAGCCGCCATCCCAGCGGGACAATCAATCGCGCGCACCCGGCCGACGACGTGGGAAAAACTGGACAGCAATCGCCCCCCAACTTGCGGGAGTGCGAGCGCCGCCCAAAACTATTTGTTGTGCTTTTATGAGGCTTACGATCGGCTATTTCGCTAAGCCATCGGCTCCGGATGCACAACCGGAAGCTCTTCTCATTGCCGAAAGCGAATTTTCCAACCTAGACGAAGCACTCAAGGCTGCCCGCAGCACGGCTGAACGGCAAGAAGCGCATTTCTTCTTCATCGATCTTCCCGATGGCACTGGCAAACGATATTTGTGGGACGGGAATGATTGGAAGCGCAAAGATGCCTAGCCGGTTCTGCATGCGAAGGAACCTGTGGATCGTAGGCCGCTTGGGGCGCGTTTACCGTCAGCAACATCCGTTGCACCACGTCATCGGTCAGACGGGACGCCCAGCGTAGAAGCTTAAGAGGCGACAAACTCCCCCACCCTGTGCCGGAGAATCTCAGCCGCCGCGCTGGCAGATCTGGTGGACTGAGGCGGCGATCGCTGAGGCCAATGCCCTGCCGAGGCCCCGCCGCGCCTCTCTACGGACCGATCTCGATCGTGCTGAGGAAGCACACGGCTTTTGCCTATCCCGGCTAAGACCAAGCTTTTGGCTGACGGGTTGGGACCAAAACGATCGGCGGAGGCGAGTTGTCTCGGTCCCGTCGGGGATAGCCGACCAAGGCGGGAGGGTGCGCTCGAAGCAGACCGCGATTACACGCCGACGGGCGACGGCATCAACGACACGTTAGCTAATGTTCAGCGCGATCCCCCGCAAACAAGATTGCTACGGCCATCATTCAGGCCGCGGCTCGATGCGCTGGAGACGCGATGAATACGGAAACCACGGGAGAGCCATTGCTTTCGCCTATTCCAGCCGCGAGCCAGCCTACGGCCAGGTTGGCTTCGGCGCTGCGGGTGCGTGCCCATCGAGAGCGGCGCCGTTTGGGGGTCCGTTGCGTGCGGATCCAGGTAGATAAGAACTCGATCGAGGCGCTCGTCAAAATGGGATACTTGCCGGAGGCTGAAGCTCGGGACGTCAGGGCCATTCAGAAGGCCGTGCAGACTTACGTCGCCGATGCGCCGTTTTTTTCCGGCGACCTAGTTGGCGTAACAGCGTTCCAAAGGCGTCCTAACGGTACGCAACATGGTTTCAGCGCGTAAGGGGAGCTGCGGTCTCGCTGGGTAGCTCGACCAGCAGAGGCTCAACCGTACCCGCGAGACTAGATTGGGGCCTGGCCAAACCTAGCCGCGGTCCGAGCGCACGCGACCACAGAGTGTCACGCGTTACGCACCGGCGGGCTTGCGGGCTTGAACAAGCCCCGAACTCGCATTTTGCGTGGGGAGATAATTTTGCGACTCGATCCTTACCGAAAACGGACCAACAGAGGGTGGGGTTAAAAGTACTCTATGCGGCAAATTTCCGTTCGGACGCAGTGGCTTGACCGAACTGAAGATGATGATCGATGACCAGGCGCCCGAGGTAAGTTATTAGCGGCCAGTTTATGAGGACCGGCTTCGAGGTCCGCAGGGCGATCCGGAGCGTACGCCATAAGACCATGTCAGTGACGAGTAACGCAATGCCGTTGAGCCTAACGCTGAGCCGATGAGCGGACATTACCAACTGGCGTTACGCGTAACGCGGGAAGAGCCAGGGAGGCAGTGCTCCGTCGGCCTATCGGTTTGCGATCTTCCACCTACCGTCGGCGCCGGGGTTCGCACTCGACGACCCTCATAACATCGCGACTCCGTTCACGGTTCGCGTTTCGCGCTTTCCTGCCCGCCCCTGTTAGGCCTCCGTGAGTCAGCGTTCGCCGCAGTGCGCCATTCAAGAGCGCATTGCGGAAAATAATGATTTGTGCTGCGCATCACATGCCGCCGTGACAGCGTTGGATAGCGTTAGCTGTAGGGTCGCCGGGGACATGGAGGATCTCATGAGCGTCACACGGGCAGCCAGCAAATTAGGAATAGCTTTGATTGTCGCTACAGCGGCGCTATCGACCGCGGCCTACGCCGGCAAGGGCGGCGGGGGTGGAGGTGGTGGTCACGGTGGTGGCGGTTTCGGCGGCGGACACAGCCTCGGCGGTCACAGCTTCGGTGGCTTTGGTGGTCATAGCTTCGGCGGCAACAGCTTTGGTGGCCATGGTGGCACGCATGTGGCAAGCGCCCACGGCGATAGCCACGGTGGTCACGAAGGCCATGGCGATCATGGCGGCGGCCATGGAGGCGGTCATGGCGCCGACGGCCATGGCGGGCATGGCGGCAGCCATCATGCCGGCGGCCATGGCGGTTCGCACGCGGGCGCGCTGCGCGCACCGCTTTATTGGCTTTCTTGGCCCTTCGGGTATTACGTAACAGCCGACCTGAGTGCGACATGCGGAGAAGACACCACCGACGTAGCAAGCCTGCCGCTCGATCAGTACCAGCAAGCCATTCAGCCAGCGAACGACGCGCAGCGTGCCGCGTTTGACGATCTCACGGCCGCGGCGACCAAAGCGACGCAAGACATAAAGGCCGCCTGCCCAGCGGACTTGGCGCTGACTGCGCCAGGTCAACTCGCGGCCATGCAACAGCGGATCGAAGCCATGTTGGGCGCGGTACAAACGGTGCAACCGCCATTGGAGAAATTCTATGGGCTGCTCAACGACGAGCAAAAGGCCCGTGTGAATGCTCTCGGCGGCGATCAGCGCTCAGGAGAAACAGCGGCCGCAAGCGCAAATGCAAACAACTCCCAACTCGCCCAGAAATGCAATGCGACGCAGCTCGGCGAGCTGCAACTGCCAAATGCTGAAATCGACAAGACCGTACGTCCGACCGACGAGCAACGCATGATCCTGGTGGGATTGCAGAACGCCACGACCCAAGCCGCGGCGGACTTGATCAAGTCATCTTGCGCGAGCAGCAAACCGATTACGCCGGCAGCGAAGCTCGCGGCGATCGGCAAACGGCTGGAGACCATGCTGCAGTCGATCAAGCAGGTGAGATTGGCGCTCAACAATTTCTACGCAACCCTGTCCGACGAGCAGAAGGCAAGGTTCGAGGCGATCGGTCCGCAAGTGGCGAGCGATGAAGCTGCGACCGATGATGAAGCAGACGAGCCGGAAGAAAAGCCCGTACACGTGACGGTCGTACGTAAAACGTACGTCCACCCTGTTGCGCCAGTCGCTCAGATCATCAGGCACTTCATGCCGTTCTAATAATCGCGGCCCGGACTTCCCCTTGACAAGCGACCGGGTTTGACCCGGTCGCTTTTTTTGCATTGGAGAAGGGCGTTCGGCAGCCGCGATCCCAACGCGCCTGCTCGCGTGCCTTCTTGACCGACGCTTATAAATAACACCCGGTCACAGCCCGCGGGTCCGTTCTGAGAGACACTTACTGCACTGAAATTGGCAGATTAGCCGACGAAACGCGGCTGGCCTTGAACCGCGAGGTTTGGTCCAATTGCGGTTCTTTCACCGGTCAATCTTTTGAGGCAACGGCAGACGGTGGTGTTCGAAGCGCTGCCGGGCGGCAAAATCCGTTTGAATGCAGTGGCATGGGTCGAACCGAAGATGATTATGGACGACCAGGCGCTCGAGGTAAGGTTTACTAACGGACAGTTTATTGGCTGCGCAAGGAGCGGCTTCGAGGTCCGCAGGGCGATCCGGAGCACGCGCCATTAGACCGTGTCAGTGATGGCTAACAGCAACGCTGTTGAGCTTAACGCTGAGCCGATGCGCGGACATCACCAACGGGCGTTACGGTTAACCCCCAACACCAGACATTTGTTTGATAGTTCGGAACGGCAGCGATGGGCCAGAAAGCGACAATTCACCCGTTCATTCAATCGGGGCGACTTCGACTATGTCTGGTATCGAACATTTTCGATGGACAGTAACCCCGACGAAGTCTAGGGTCGAAGTGCGGTCGAGGCATTGCTTTGCCCGTCAGCTGCCCCAAAAAACGGCGACTTGCCGAAGTCTCCGCTTCTATAAATTGGCAGCACTGATGCCGTCGGCAGGCGCACAATAACTTTCCGAATGATTTCGGCGTCGGTGCTATGCGCACCGGCCCAGTACCCATATGTAAACATGATCGCGCACAACCAAGGTCGTGCCATGGCGATTAAACGCCGACGGTCATTCAATTCGACATCTTTTCTCGCCAAGGTCGGCGAGGGTCGGAGCATGGGTAAGTACCGCAAAGGCCAGGTCGTCTTTTCACAAGGTAACGCTGGCGATGCGGTCTTTTACGTCCAGAAAGGCAAGGTGAAGGTCACCGTCGTTTCGGAGCAAGGGAAGGAAGCAGTCGTCGCAATTCTTGGAACGGACGAATTCTTCGGCGAGGGATGTCTTGCCGGGCAGACGCTGCGTATATCGACGGTCACGACCATGATGGACTCCGTCATCATGCGAATAGAAAAATCGGCCATTGTCCGAGTGATCCATCAGGAACCATCATTCTCCGAGATGTTCATTGCCCATCTTCTGGGCCGAACCATCCGCGTCGAAGCGGATCTCGTCGATCAGTTGTTCAATTCGAGTGAGAAACGTCTTGCCAGAATGCTCCTACTGTTGGCGAACTTCGGCAAGGAAAGCAAACCGGAGCCGATTATCGCCAAGATCAGCCAGGAGACTCTAGCGGAGATGATCGGAACGACCCGATCCCGCGTGAGTTTCTTCATGAACAAATTTCGAGAACTGGGCTTCATTGACTACAACGGCAGTGGCCTGGAAATTCACAGCTCATTGTTGAATGTCGTTTTGCATGACCAGCCGCAAATTAAGATTTGACAGCGGTTATCCGGCCTGTTTTCGAATGGAGAGCTGGCCCCATTGCATGCCGCCGCTAAGCATCTGAAATGAAATAAGGCGGCTGCAATGAAGGAAACCCCGACCGGCGACGAAGCCAGTCAGGGTTCGTCAGAATGCGAGCTTGCCACCATGTCACTGGTAGTTTTCCTTGTTCTTACGATTGGGGGGGGCCTGCTGGTCGGCTTCGCGACCCGACCGGGCGAATGGTATGTGAAGCTTTCCAAGCCTCGGTTTACGCCGCCCAACAGCGTCTTTGCGCCGGTGTGGACGCTGCTCTACGTTATGATCGCAATCGCCGGATGGCGCATGTTTATGCGTGATCCACTCGGTGCCACGATGATTGTCTGGGCCGTCGCGCTGGCGTTAAATTTTATCTGGTCACCGATTTTCTTCCGATTGCATCGTCCGGCGGCTGCATTGTTTGTAATTCTAGCTCTGCTCGCCATGATCATTGCATTCATCGCACTGTCATGGCCGGAGGATGCGCTATCTGCATTATTGTTTGCACCATACGCGGCATGGGTCGTCTTTGCGACAATACTCAATGCCTCGATCTGGCGTTTGAATGGCTGAACCGT
>CAWHUO010000016.1:0-19230 GCA_963832605.1 uncultured Alphaproteobacteria bacterium
CGGCGGCGAATTCGGCGCGCTCCTGGATGAAGGCAAAGCGCGCCTCGGGCTTGGTGCCCATCAGCCGCTCGACGGATTTCTCGGTGTCCTTCTGGTCGTCGGCGACGAGCACGACGCGAAGCAGCGTGCGCTTCTTCGGGTCCATGGTGGTCTCCTTCAGCTGCGCCGGCATCATCTCGCCCAGGCCCTTGAAGCGGCTGACCTCGACCTTGGCGTTGGCGTGAAAGCCTTTTTCAGTTCGTCCTTGTGCTTGTCGTCGCGGGCGTAAAAGGTCTTGCCGCCGTGGCTCAGCCGATAGAGCGGCGGCACGGCCAGATAGAGATGTCCGTTGTCGATCAGCTCCGGCATCTGCCGGTAGAAGAAGGTGATCAGCAGCGAGGCGATGTGGGCGCCGTCGACGTCGGCGTCGGTCATGATGATGACGCGCCCGTAGCGCAGATCCTCGTCGCGATAGTGCGCGCCGGTGCCGCAGCCGAGCGCCTGGACAGGTCGGCGAGCTGCTGGTTCTGCGCCAGCTTGTCCTTGCCGGCGGAGGCGACGTTGAGGATCTTGCCGCGCAGCGGCAGGATCGCCTGGCGTGGCGCGGTCGCGCGCCTGCTTGGCCGAGCCGCCGGCGGAATCGCCCTCGACGATGAAAAGCTCGGAGCCCTCGGCGGCGCTGTCGGTGCAGTCGGCGAGTTTGCCGGGCAGGCGCAGCTTGCGCGCCGCGGTCTTGCGCGCGATGTCCTTTTCCTGGCGGCGGCGCATGCGCTCCTCGGCGCGCTCGACCACGAAGTCGAGCAGCTTGTTGGCCTGCGTCGGATTGCCGGCGAGCCAGTGGTCGAACGGGTCCTTGATCGCCTGCTCGACGATCCGCTGCGCTTCGGCGGTGGCGAGGCGGTCCTTGGTCTGGCCCTGGAATTCCGGCTCGCGGATGAAGACCGAGAGCATGGCGCCGGCGCCGGCCATCACGTCCTCGGTGGTGATGGCGGCGGCGCGCTTGCCTTGGCCGACGCGCTCGGCGTGGTCCTTGAGGCCGCGCAGCAGCGCGGCGCGCAGGCCGGATTCGTGGGTGCCGCCGTCCGGCGTCGGGATGGTGTTGCAGTAGGAGTTGAGGAAGCCGTCGGCGTCGGCGGTCCAGGCCACCGCCCATTGCGCCGCGCCGTGCGCGCCGGTCTTGCCCGCGCTGCCGGTGAAAATGTCGGGATGCACCAGCGTCGCGCTCGGCGAGCGTTTCCGACAGATAGTCCTTGAGCCCGTCGGCGAAATGGAACGTCGCCTGTTCCGGCACGTCCTCGACGCCGCGCAGCAGTTCCTTGGCGCACGACCAGCGGATTTCGACGCCGCCGAACAGATAGGCCTTCGAGCGCGTCATCTTGAACACGCGCTCCGGCTGGAAATGCGCCTTGGCGCCGAAAATCTCCGGGTCGGGCCGGAAGCGCACTTTGGTGCCGCGCCGGTTCGGCGCCTTGCCGGCGTCCTGCAATTTGGTCTTCGGCTTGCCGCGCTCGAACGCCATCCGATAGAGCTTTTGGCCGCGCGCGACCTCGACCTCCATCCGCTCGGACAGCGCGTTCGCCACCGAGACGCCGACGCCGTGCAGGCCGCCCGAGGTCTCGTAGACCTCGGAATCGAATTTGCCGCCCGCGTGCAGCGTGCACATGATCACTTCGAGCGCGGACTTGTTCTTGAATTTCGGGTGCGGATCGACCGGGATGCCGCGGCCGTTGTCGGTGACGGTGACGAAGCCGTCGGCCTCCATCTCGACCTCGATCCAGTCGGCATGGCCGGCGAGCGCCTCGTCCATGGAATTGTCGATCACCTCGGCGAAGAGGTGATGCAGCGCCTTCTCGTCGGTGCCGCCGATATACATGCCGGGGCGGCGGCGCACCGGCTCGAGACCCTCCAGGACCTCGATGTGGCGCGCGGTGTAGCCGGCCTCGGCCGCCGCGCCGCGCGCGGCGGCGCCGCCGGCACGCTGCCGCCGCGGCGCGCCGCGCCGCGCGCGTCGCCAAGGTTCGCGAACAGGTCGGGCGTCTTGGGGTGGGTCGTTTTCGCTGTTTTTCCCATGCGAGGTTCTGATATCGGCCGAGATAGTGGCGGAATTAGCCCGTTGCCCGTAGGAGGCGACAAATCAAGCTCCGACTATGCCATGCCGATGGCAAAAGCATGAGCCGGTGGAGAACGGCCGAGTACGGCATTGACGCTGGCGCGGCGCCGCCTTTATATCGCCGGCCATGAACCGATCGCCCAAGACCGTCCGGTCGATGACCATCGCCGCCGCGCGGCGCCGCCGCCGTCGTCGAAACGGCACGAGCACGCGTTCGCGCGTAACATTCGTGCCGCCGGCTCCGCGGCACACTTTCTCCCAAAATCCTCCCGCGGACTGGCTTTGCGCTCTAAGCCCAAAAGCTCGTATCCGGATTGAATTATGTCTGCAAAAGCGAAGATCGGCATCCTCGGCGCCTCCGGCTATACCGGTGCGGAACTGGTGCGGCTTCTGCTGCGCCATCCGCAGCGTGGACATTGTGCTGCTCACGGCGGATCGCCGCGCCGGCAAGGCCATGGCGGATGTGTTCCCGCAATTCGCGCCCTACCCGCTGCCGACGCTCACGGCGATCGATGCCGCCGATTGGCCGGCGCTGGGTCTCGATCTGGTGTTCTGCGCGCTGCCGCATGGCACGACGCAGAAGGTCATCAAGGATCTGCTGGCGCGCCAGCCGGCGAACAAGATCGTCGATCTCTCCGCCGATTTCCGCCTCGCCGATCCGGCCGCCTATGAGCGCTGGTACGGCCATGCGCATGCCGCGCCCGAGCTGCAGCAGAAGGCGGTGTACGGCCTGACCGAAATCTATCGCGCCGAGATCAAGGCGGCGCAGCTCGTCGCCAATCCCGGCTGCTACACCAGCTGTGCGGAGCTTGCGCTCATTCCGCTGCTGCGGGCCAAAGCGATCGATCCCGACGAGATCGTGATCGACGCCAAGTCGGGCATGACCGGGGCGGGCAGGGTGGCGAAGGAGGAGATGTTATTCTCGGAAGTCTCCGAAGGCATTCACGCCTATGGCGTCGGGCGCCATCGCCACATGGCTGAGCTTGACCAGGAGTTTTCGAAAGCCGCGGGCCGCGAGGTCATCGCAGCTTCACGCCGCATCTGGTACCGATGAATCGCGGCATCCTGTCGACGATTTACGTGCGCGCCACGAAGGCGTCGGCGCAGGACCTTCATGCGATCCTTTAAAGTCTTACGCGAACGAGCCGTTCGTGCATGTGCTGCCGTTCGGCGCCCTCCCGCAGACCCGGCACGTCCGCGGCTCCAACATGACTTTCATCGGGGTTGCCGCCGACCGCATCGCCGGCCGCGCCATTATCGGCTCCGCGCTCGACAACCTGACCAAGGGCGCCTCCGGCCAGGCGGTGCAGAACATGAACCTCATGCTCGGTTTTCCCGAGACCATGGGCCTCGAGCAGGTCGCGCTGTTTCCTTGAGGTGCGGCGGGCAGACAGTATTACTAAGGGCCCGTCGCGTCGTTTGGCTGCAATGCAACGAGCGTCGGCGATCGGAAGCTAGGCAGACGTCGCGAGCCGGCGCACGGGAGTGTTGATGCGTTCGCGCCCCACTATCAGACTAATGCACTCAGCAAAATCTGTCTTACACTCTTCTTGTCGGTGGCGGGTCGCGGACCTGGATTTCGAACTAATCACCTGATCTTTCGAACCTTGGGTTCCATCATGTATGCCCCGCCCACGTTCGCTCGCACGAATTGACGGGGCAATTGCGCTGATTTCCCTTTTGACGATAGCAGTTCTTCTCTTCGTGTTTGGCACCGTTGCCGTTGACGTGACGACACGCAAACCCTCCGAGTTTGATAAAAGTGTCATTCGTGCGCTTCGCAAATCCGCGAAGGAGCCTGAGCCTATCGGTCCACCATGGCTACAAGAAGCGGCGCGGGACATAACAAGTCTCGGCAGCATCATTGTGCTCCTGATCATCACATTGGCGGTGGCGGGATATCTGTTCCTGGCTCGCAAGCCTGGAGTGGCTTGGCTAATGCTGATTGCCGTGCTCGGGGGTCTTGTGCTCAACAATCTTCTAAAAGTCGTGTTCGCGCGGCCTCGGCCAAATGTCTCCAGTCATGCGCCGCGGGTTTTCACGACAAGCTTCCCAAGTGGGCATGCGACATTGTCTGCGATCACCTACCTTACGATCGCCGCCCTTCTGGCGCGAGCCTATCCTTCACCGGTATTGGGTTTTACTTCGTGTCACTCGCGGCCCTGCTGACGGCGCTCATCGGCCTGAGCCGAATTTATCTCGGCGTTCATTTTCCAACGGATATTGTTGGAGGCTGGTGCATCGGAACGGCCTGGGCGATAGCTTGTTGGGTGCTAATGGCGTGGCTTCAGCAAGGCGGCACGGTCGGGTCGCGCGGTCCGGTGTGGCTGGACTTCTGAGGCAAGAAAGTCGAGGCCCGTGGCAACTATCCGCATCATTCTGCACGGAAAGGCAGCCGCTGATCCTCGCCTGAGAGCGGCCGTCGAGACCGTACGCACGGACGGTCACGGTGTGGAGGTGCGGGTTACGTGGGAGCCCGGCGACGCCACACGACTGACCGCCGAAGCCGTTGTCGAGGCTGGTCGAGGCCAAATCGATTGCATCGTCGCTGGCGGCGGTGATGGCACGATCAACGAGGTATTTGCCGCAGCTTACGCAGCCGGGCTGCCTGCAGAGTGTTCTCTCGGCATCCTCCCCCTGGGTACCGCCAACGATTTTGCACATTCGGCGGGCGTGCCGATCAAGGATCTCACGGCCGCCTTGCGACTAGCGGCGGGCGCGAGCCGGCGATTGATCGATGTCGGCCTCGTCAACGGCAGGTTATTCGTCAATCTCCTCTCGGGCGGATTTGGCGCGCGCATTACGGTCGAAACCGACCCCACACTAAAGCAACGACTGGGCGGATTGGCGTATGCCATTACCGGCATCTCGCACTTTGCAGAGCTTTCGGAGAATCGCGGCATCTTTCGCGCCGAGGATTTCTCGTGGGAAGGACGGTTCTTGGCCGTGGCGATTGGCAATGGGCGACAGGCTGGCGGCGGCATAGCGCTTTGTCCGAACGCCCTGATCGACGACGGTTTGCTCGACTTGATGGTCCTGCCCGCCATGGACCGCGCGGCGCGCCTGGAAGTTTTCTCGGATTTGCTCCGGGACGGTACGCAAGGCGTTCATGCCAAACTGGTTACGACGCGAAGTTCCTGGATCGAGTACGAATCCGAGCATGATCTGAACATAAACCTGGATGGCGAACCTATCGTCGCGAAGCAGTTTCGCGTCGATTGTCGCCGGCGCGCCCTTCCGGTGCGTCTCGGCGAAAGCCCCCTTCTCTCAGCGGCCGACTTGCCAGGACGCGATTCCAAAGGTGGCGGTTCTGTTTAGCTAAGAGGATGGGCGAGAAACTCCTCGTTAAGAGCCAGTATCGGTGCCGTGCCATGCGAGATCAGACCGCAAAGAATAATAAAAAAGGCGCGCCGCTATACCTTTTGGCGATCGCCTTTTTGCTGTTCATTTTTGGCATGGTCGCCCAAGCTGTCGTCGAAGGAAAATCATCCGCGTTCGACCGAAGCATCATTCTCGCCTTCCGTGACCACGACAATCCGTCGGCTCCTATCGGCCCGGCATGGGTTCAGGAGGCGGCTCGCGATCTGACGAGTCTCGGCAGTATCATAGTTCTGGTAATCATCACCGTGGCAGTCGCTGGCTATTTGTATTTGGCGCGCAAGCAGGCGGCGGCCTGGTTGATGCTCATAGCCGTGTTCGGCGGCATCGCGCTGAGCGATTTGCTCAAGTTCTCGTTCGCGCGGCCGCGTCCGGATATTGTCCCTTCGGCTGCGCGAGTCTTTACAACCAGTTTCCCGAGCGGCCACGCCACACTGTCAGCCGTCACCTATCTGACGATCGCCGCGCTTCTGGCGCGAAGCCAATCCTCGTCCAGGATTGGTGTGTATTTCATAGTCCTGGCCGCCGTTCTGACGATCCTCATAGGGGTCAGCCGCATCTACCTTGGCGTTCACTATCCGACCGATGTACTCGGCGGCTGGTGCATCGGTGCGGCCTGGGCGCTCGGATGCTGGGTGCTGATGACTTGGCTCCAGCGCGGCGGCCGAATTGTGTCGCCTGGTCCGGCGTAGCGGCTCAAGTGGGGTTTCGCAGGTTGGTTAGGTGGGCACCCAATTATGACCTTGCGGCCGCCGGCAAATCTGAGCCCAACTTGCATCCTCAACGGCCATTCCGTTCACGTCGAGGAGGCGAAGGCGCATATCGCGCGTATCGCAGGGGAAGTCGGCGCCGAGGTGCAGGTCGTGGTGACTAAACCCGGCGACGATATTTCCTTGTTGGCTGCCCGTGCCTTGGGAGAGCACCGTCACCCGGTCGTGGCCGGTGGTGGCGACGGAACTGTCAATGCAGTGGCCGGCAAGCTCGCGGGCACAGAAACACCGCTCGGTGTTTTGCCAATGGGCACTCTGAACCATTTTGCTAAGGACGCCGGCATTCCGCTCAACCTGCAGGCCGCCGTCCGTAATCTCTTCACCGGGCAAGTCGCCAAACTGGATGTCGGGGAGGTCAACGGCCACGTGTTCGTCAACAATTCGGGCGTAGGCTTCTACCCGCACTTCGTGCGCCAGCGTGAAGAGCAAGAGAAACACGGGCATGTTAAGCGTGTGGCGTTCATGCTCGCTCTAAGGGCCATCGTCCGGCGCTATTTTCGCCTCCGCATAAGGGTGCATATGAACCAGGCTGAAGCGTTAGAACATGTGACGCCGTTTTTGTTCGTTGGCAACAATCGCTACCAAACCTCAGGCGCGCACGTCGGTGCGCGATCCAAGATGAATTCGGGCCAGCTGTGGGTATGCACGGCGCCGACTTCTGGCCGCCGAAAACTCATGTCCATCGCTATAAGGACGCTGCTGGGGCGGGCGACCGATCAAGAGCTGAACGCCTTCGAAGCGGAGGAGCTATGGGTGACACCGGAAACGGCGCGGGTGAACGTATCCACCGACGGTGAAGTCAGCATTATGGATGCGCCGCTTCACTACAAAATTCGCCCCCGTTCGCTCGGTGTCGTCGTACCGAATTAAGCCGCACGCTAAGACCATCCATTAGTTTTTAGACAACTGCGAAGCTTGCAAATTGCAGCGTGCGTCAAGGCTAACGCAACTAGCGAGGCCGGGCGGCAACGAAGGCGCATCGTTGGAATGCAAGGAATTACCAACCACACTAAAACAAACAAACCAAGAGCATTGACAATTGATGACGAAGGTGCCGCAATATTGCCTCCCGGAATAGAATTGCATCGGGTCTAGGATGTCGCCGCAACTAGGGCACTGTTTGACGGATGGCGGAAGCCTGGCCGGCAATGGCGCGTCGAACGGAGTGAATGTCCGCGGGGCGGTTTGATGGCCGCACCCGATGCGCGTGACACGTGCAAGAGTTCGACCGAGCCGTAGAACACTTTGCATCGGGGGATAAACATGACAGGCGCTGTTCAATCTTTAGAGATTTAAATTCCCCATGAGATCGTCCAGTATTGGGGATGGTTTCTCGCTTTTGGAATTTGCGTTCTGGTCCTGGGCGTCGCCGCCGTGGTGCGATCGGTCGCGGCAACAGTCGCCTCGATGCTGTTCTTCGGATGGCTGCTGGTGCTGGCGTCGGGGGTTGAGATCGCTCAAGCCGTCATGGTGGGCCATTGGGCCGGTTTCTTTCAACACTTGTTGGCGGCCATTCTCTTCGGCGTTGCGGGTCTCATCATGATCATACGGCCCGTGATCAGCGCCGAAGTCCTGACCGTGTTCATGGCGTCGTTCTTCCTGGTCGGCGGACTGTTTGAAATCGTCGGGTCGGTGGCGCTGGCATCGCCGGGATGGGGTTGGCAGACAGCCGACGGCTTCATCACGTTTATCCTGGGCCTGCTTGTTCTTGCCGAATGGCCGGCGTCGGGTCTTTGGGTCATCGGTCTCTTTGTCGGTATCGATCTGATTTTTTACGGCGGTGCTTGGATCGCGCTCGCGCTTGGCCTGCGTACCATGTGAAAACGGCTTGCAAGAGCGCCGATCTGAATGTCGCCACAGCTGCACTAGTGGCAGGAGAGTGTCATGACAGAAGCAAATCTTCGCGGTGCATCTCCGTCTGAGCTGATGGTTGCCATGCTTGCCAGGAATTGGTGGGCGATCGGGATCCGGGGTGCGCTCGCCATTTTGTTCGGCTTGATCGCACTATTTCTGCCCGGCGCAACAATGCTGTCGCTGGTCATCGTGTTTGCAGCCTATGCCTTCGTTGACGGCGTGTTCGGCATCGTCAGTGCCATGCGTGCGGCGCGAGCGCATGAGCGTTGGAGCTTCCTGATACTCGAAGGCCTGGTCAATATTGCCGCCGCCGCCGTTGCCGTCCTCTGGCCAGGAATTACCGTGGTCGTTTTCGTATTGCTGATTGCCTTCTGGGCGCTTTTAACGGGCATACTGGAATTGGTCGCGGCCTTCCGGCTTGATTTCATCCATGGCCGCGGCTGGCTGATTTTTGGCGGAATTGTATCAGTGCTCTTTGGAGCGGCGCTGATCGTGGCGCCGTTGATCGGCGCTGTTGTGCTGACCTGGTGGCTCGGCGCTTATGCGCTGGTGTTCGGTGTTGCCCTGGTCGTGCTGGCTTTTAGATTGCGGGCTCGGCTCGGCAACCGCTACGGTGCGGCGCCACAAGCGGCGGCCTAAGCCCCGGTCGCATCGACTCGCTTGGATTCCTCATCGGAGTAATGTTGACGAATCGGTTAGTGGTTTTAAAGTATTCTGACCAAGCGAAGACCGATGAGGCGATACGCTGCCTGAGGAAGATGCATTCGGATCGCGGCATCAGGCTCTCTGCCTTGACTGCCGTGGTTAGAAACTCTCAGGGCAAGCTGTCGGTGCAGGAAATCACTAAGGAAGGCCGCGGCGGGACCGCAGCTGGCGCTTTCATCGGCGCGCTGGCGGGCTTGCCCGCCGGTTCGTTAGCTGTGGCGATAATGGCCGCGGGCGGAGCGCTCATCGGCAATGCCGCCGATCTCAGCGTTCAGAGTGATTTCGCCGAGTTTGCCGGCAACATCGCCGGGAAAATCGACCCGGGCACCGCCGTGATTGTTGCCGAAGTCGACAATGACAGCGTCAGCTCCTTCGAAGGGCAGATGCGAGGCCTCGGCGGCGAAGTACTTTCTCCCTAATGGGCCGGCTTCGCGGCTCCTCTTACGCCTGCACCTTCACATAGCTCCCCGGCGCGTCCTCGATCGGCTTGAGCGCGCCGTCGCCCGGCACCCGCGCGGGGACCTCCGCCGGATCCTGACGCTTCAGCCAAGTAAGCCAATCCGGCCACCATGAGCCAGGGTGTTGTTTTGCTTTGGCGAGCCAGCCTTCGAGGTTGGCGCTGCGCGGCCTTGGCCCGGTCCAATAGTGGTATTTGTGCTTGTCGGGCGGATTGACGACGCCGGCGATATGGCCGGACGCGGCCAGCACGTACCGTACCGGGCCGCCAAAATATTTCGATCCGAGCAGCACCGATTTCGCCGGGGCGATGTGGTCCTCGCGCGTCGCCAGATTGTAGATCGGCACCTTGATCGCTTTCAGATCGATCGGCGTATTGCCGAGCAGCATTTTGCCTTTGGTGATTTTGTTGTCGAGGTAGCAATTGCGCATATAGAAGGAGTGGTTGGCGGCAGGAAGCCGGGTGGCGTCGGAATTCCAATAGAGCAGATCGAACGGAAACGGCGCTTTGCCCTTGAGATAGTTGTTGATGACATAGGGCCAGATCAGATCGCTCGAGCGCAGCAAATTGAAAACGGCGACCATCGACATGCCGGGCAGATAACCGCGCTCGGCCATCCGCTCTTCGATGGCTTTGACCTGTGCCTCGTCGATGAAGACTTTCAGATCGCCGGCATAGGTGAAATCGACCTGGGCTGCGAACAGCGTCGCCGAGACGATGCGATCATCGTGCCACGCCGCCATGGCGGCCAGCGCAACGGCAAGCATGGTGCCGCCGACGCAGTAGCCGACGGCATGCACCTTGTCCTCGTCGGTCGCCTGCTTGATGGCTTCGAGCGCCGCGAGCGGCCCCTCGCGGACGTAGTCCTCGAAGGTTTTTTGTGCGAGTCGCGCATCGGGATTGACCCACGAGACGCAGAACACCGTGAGCCCCTGGTCAACGCACCATTTGATGAAGGATTTTTCCGGCGTCAGATCGAGCACGTAGTATTTGTTGATCCACGGCGGCACGATCAGCAGCGGGCGCTTGAGCACCTTCTCGGTCGACGGCGCATATTGGATGAGCTGCATGATATCGTTCTGGAAGATCACCTTGCCGGGCGTGGTCGCCAGATTGCGTCCGACGGCGAACATCGACGCATCTGACTGCCGGATCTTCAGGTGGCCGCCGCCGGCCTCGACGTCCTCGGCGAGCATGCGCATGCCGCGAACCAGGTTCTCGGCGTTGCTGGTCAAGGTCTCGCGCAGCAATTCCGGATTGGTGAAAACGAAGTTCGACGGCGACAGCGCGTTGACGATCTGCCGCATATAGAATTCGGCTTTATGCTTGGTGTGTGGGTCGAGACCGGCGGCGTCGCTGACCAATTGGTTGGCCCACTGGGTGGTGAGCAGATAGGCCTGTTTGAGGAAATCGAAGAACTGGTTTGTGGTCCACTCCGGATCGGCGAAACGCTTGTCACCGGCGGCGGGCGTGGCCACTGGCGGCGTCTGCTCGCCGGTGAGCCGCTTGGCAGCCAGCGCCCAAAGCTCGAGATAAGCCTTGCCGAGCCGCCCCTGCACCTCGGCAGTGCGTTGCGGATCGGCCAGCCAATATTGCGCCACCTGCCCGAACGTCTTGACCGCGTCGGTCAGTTCGTCGGCAAGCTCGCGGTTATCGCGGGCTTCTTCCCGGGGCTTGAGATAGGCGGCGAGCGCCCGGCCGCCCTGTTCGACGACGCGGGCCAGATTGCGCGAAAGCTCTTCGACGTCGACGGTCCCGAGCTTCGCCGGTTCTTGCGATGGAGCCCGCACGAGCGTCCCTCAATGGCCACGCGGCTTGGCGGTGATGGCCCTTACGGCAAAATGGCCCGCTCAAATCGCGCGCGCAAGCCGGTGCTGGCCGATATGTCCCAAGGACAGGGAATTCGGCATATCTGCCGCCGTGGGTTCTGCGCGCGTTCCCGCGGACCTTGTTTCGACCATATTATCGCGTTATCTGGATGACTTATGTAATCTTTAAGTTGATATTTATAAACGATTCAGTCGGTAATTTATTTGCGCCAAAGGGGCGGGCGGCCGGGATTTCAAATGCCGGCTGATCGCGATTGGGGGCGTTTGCAAGCGCATCGGGGTTCGGCGTGAACAGCCACGGATACAGCGCCAAGCCTGTGCTGGGAACCTTGGCGATTGCCGCCACGGTCGCTGTGCTGCTGTCCGGCTGCACCAATGTCGGTTTTCCGGCAATTCATGACATGCCGGCGCCGCGCGCCGAGACGCCGCTTAATCCCGATCAAGTGAAGCAAATGACGGATAACCTCATTTGCGAGCGCGAACACCTGGCCACCGAGGCGAGCACAACCGCGAACGCGCCGCCGGCAGCAAACGCGCCCTCGGCATGCGCTCCGCCCGTGGTCGCGCAGCCCGCCGTTACTGGCTCGACCCAGCCCCCTAGTGCCTACGCCAAGCCGTGATAAGCATGCTAAGAATGTGGGGTCGTCACACCGACGTGCCGGTTTAAAACCATGGAAGAATTTTATCGCATCCGGCGGCTGCCGCCGTACGTGTTCGAAGAGGTCAACCGTGCCAAGGCGGTGGCGCGCAATGGCGGCGCCGACATCGTCGATCTCGGCATGGGCAATCCCGATCTGCCTGCGCCGGCGCACGTGGTCGAAAAACTCAAGGAGACCGTCGGCAAATCGCGCACGGACCGCTATTCATCCTCCAAGGGAATACCGGGGCTACGCCGCGCCCAGGCCGCCTATTACGCGCGGCGTTTCGGGGTGAAGCTCAATCCCGACACGCAGATCGTCACCACGCTCGGCTCCAAAGAAGGCTTCGCCAATGTCGCCCAAGCGATCACCGCGCCGGGCGACGTCATCATCGTTCCCAATCCGACTTATCCTATACACGTGTTCGGCTTCCTGATGGCCGGGGGCACCATTCGTTCGGTGCCGGTCGAGGCCAACACGGCGTTTTTCGGCGCGCTGGAACGCGCCATGATGCATTCGATCCCGAAGCCGATTGCGATCGTCACCTGCTATCCGTCGAATCCGACCGCCTGTGTCGCCGACCTCGACTTCTACCGCGAGCTGGTCGCTTTCGCGAAGAAGCACTCGGTCTTCGTGTTGTCGGATCTCGCTTACGCCGAGGTCTACTTCGACAATGACCCGCCGCCCTCGATGCTTGCAGGTTTCCGGCGCCATGGATGTTGCCGTCGAATTCACCTCGATGTCGAAGACCTATTCGATGCCGGGCTGGCGTATCGGATTTGCGGTCGGGAACGAGCGCATCATCGCGGCGCTGGCGCGCGTGAAGTCCTATCTCGACTACGGGGCCTTCACGCCAATGCAAGTGGCGGCGACGGCGGCGCTCAACGGTCCCGATGACTGCATCCACGAGATGCGCGCGATCTATCGGCGCCGGCGCGATGCGTTGGTGGAATCGTTCGGCCGCGCCGGTTGGCAGATACCGCCGCCGCGGGCGTCGATGTTCGCCTGGGCGCCGATACCCGAGCCGTTCCAACCGCTGGGCAGCGTGGAATTCGCTACGCTCTTGGTCGAGAAGGCGAGCGTCGCGGTGTCGCCCGGAGCCGGCTTCGGCGAACATGGCGAAGGCCATGTGCGCATCGCGTTGGTCGAGAACGAGCAGCGCATCCGTCAGGCCGCGCGCAACATCCGGCGCTTTCTTGAAACCGGCCCGGAAATGCTGCACAACGTCGTTCCCATGGCGACGCGGCGTTAATCGAGCGTCGCTCTATCCCGGGTTAGCGACGCTTTATGGCCGAGCCGTTGAAAGTCGGTCTTGCCGGACTGGGGACGGTCGGCACGGCCGTCGTCCATCTCTTGGAGCACGAGCGTGAGAAGCTCATCGCGCGTTGCGGCCGGCCGATCGAGGTGGTTGCGGTCAGCGCGCGTTCCCGCAGCAAAAAGCGCGACATCGATCTGAAGAAATTCCGCTGGGTCGCCGATCCGCTGGCGCTGGCGGCCGATCCGGGCATCGACGTTCTGGTCGAAGTCATCGGCGGGGAGGGCGATCCGGCCAAGAGTGCGGTGGAGGCCGCACTTGCGGCCGGCAAGCCGGTGGTGACCGCCAACAAGGCGCTGCTGGCCCGGCACGGCCACAAGCTCGCCACGCTGGCGGAACGCCGGGGCGTGGCGCTCAATTTCGAAGCCTCGGTCGCCGGCGGCATCCCCATCGTCAAGACATTGCGCGAGGGGCTCAACGGCAATTCGTTCACGCGCATCTACGGCATCCTCAACGGCACCTGCAATTACATCCTCTCGCGCATGGAAGAGGACCGGCTTGCGTTTCGATGAATGCCTGCGCGAGGCGCAGCGCCTCGGCTATGCGGAGGCCGATCCTTCATTTGATGTCGAAGGCCACGACACCGCGCAAAAGCTTTCCATCCTCGCCAGTCTGGCGTTCGGAACCAAGCTCGATCTCGCGGCGATTTACGTCGAGGGCATCTCGTCAATCACGCTCGCCGATCTCGATGCCGCGGCCGAGCTCGGCTACCGGGTCAAACTCCTCGGCGTGGCGGTGCGCACCGAAGCCGGCATCGAGCAGCGGGTGCATCCGACCATGGTGCGCAAGGATTCCGCCATCGCCCAGGTCATGGGCGTGACCAATGCGGTGACGGTCGATGCCGACGGACTGGCGCCGATCACGCTGGTAGGGCCGGGTGCCGGCGGCATGGCGACCGCATCCGCGGTCGTGTCTGACATTGCCGATATCGCGCGCGGGGTGCGCACGCCGCCGTTCGGACGTCCGGCCGCGCGCATGACCGCGATCCGCAAAGCGCCGATGCAGCATCACGAAGGCGGCTATTACATCCGTCTGTTGGCGCGCGATCGCCCCGGCAGCGCCGCCACCATCGCCAGGCGGTTGGCGCAACAGCAGATTTCGCTTGAGTCGATTGTGCAGCGCCACGAAGCACGCGCTCAAGGCGCCGGCCGGCCGGGACGCTCGGGCGAGCCGGTCCCCGTCATTCTGATCACCTATGCGACCAGTGAGGATGCGGTACGCAAGGCGCTGGCCGCCGTGCGCCGCGACCGTGTAATCTCAGGCCAGCCGCAGGTGATCCGGATCGAGAAGAATTAGTCGTAAGCCAGACGAACAATAAGGAAAACGTAGATGGCCTCGATCACCGTTCCGCCCAGCATGATGCTGGAGCGCGTTCTCGCCATCGAGATCGTGCGGGTGACCGAACGCGCGGCGGTGAACGCGGCGAGGTTGCGGGGGCGAGGCGATGAAAAAGCCGCCGACCAGGCGGCCGTGGACGCCATGCGCCGCGAGCTCAACAAGCTGCCAATCGACGGCACGGTCGTCATCGGCGAGGGCGAGATGGACGAAGCGCCGATGCTGTTCATCGGCGAGAAGGTCGGCGCCAAGGGCGGTTTCAAGGTCGACATCGCCGTCGATCCGGTCGAGGGCACGACGCTGTGCGCCAAGAATATGCCGGGCTCGATCGCCACCCTCGCCGTGGCCGAGGAGGGCACGCTGTTGCACGCGCCCGACATCTATATGGACAAGATCGCGGTCGGTCCGGGCTATCCCAGGGGCGTCGTCGATCTCGACGCGCCGGCCGGTGACAACATTCGCAATCTCGCCAAGGCCAAGGGGGTGCCGCCGCAAGCGATCACCGCCATGATCCTCGATCGTCCGCGCCACGCCGACCTGATCGCGGCGGTGCGCAAAGCCGGTGCCTCGGTGAGCCTGATCACCGACGGCGACGTCGCCGCGGTCATCCATACCGCCGATCCAGAAAAAACCGGCATCGATATCTGTCTCGGCATCGGCGGCGCGCCGGAAGGCGTGCTGGCGGCGGCGGCGCTGCGCTGCATCGGCGGCCAGATGCAATGCCGCCTGGTCGTCGACACCGAAGAGAAACGCGAGCGCGCCGCCAAAATGGGCATCAAAGACCCGCGCAAGAAATATCAGATCGAGGACATGGTGCGCGGCGACTGCCTGTTCGCGGCAACCGGCATCACCGACGGCCGCATGCTGGAGGGGGTCAAGTTCGGCGACGGCATTGTCGAGACGCAAACCGTGGTCATGCGCTCGGTCACCGGCACCGTGCGCTGGATCAGGGCCGAGCACCGGCAACTGGAGAAGTTCTAGGCGGGGTACTTGCGCCCAATGTCGGCCGCTTGAGGTGGACTTCAGCCAGTCGAATGATTTCGAAACGGCCGCTACGCCACCGCTGCTCCGGTCGGCGTCAACCTGTAGCCGAGAGCGGCATCTTCCAGGATGTCGCTCTGCGAGAGATCGCCGTTATAGCCTGGAAACGCAAAAGCATCGTAGGCGTCGTAAACATTGACGCCGCCCGGCAGCCCTACCGTATTCGACTGCGTTGGTGAAGCGACCGAGGCCCAGTCGGCGATGTCGCCGCCGTTTGCCGACGCGTTGTTGTAGGTGCCCAGATCCGTCGTTCCGTCGTTGACGGAGAAGTTGCCGCCGTTCCCTGAAAGTTCGAGAACGCCTTGGCTGTGGTAGTTGAAAAGATCCAACGGCGTATAACGTAGGCTTGCCGTTCACCGTCTCGCCTTCCATTTCGATGCGGCCCATGACCTCGCTGATTTCGTGGAAGGCGGTCGCCTCCAGATCAAATTGCTTTGACCCGGTGCCGCTTGTTGATCCGCTGACGCTGGCGGTCTCATTCCAAGAATACCCGGTGCCCCTCAAGGTGCTGAAACCGATGTATCCGTCGACGGCGCTCGAGGTGGGGCTGATCATACCGAGCGTCTTTGCGTCCGCACTGGTGACGAAGAACTGGCTGCCGGTCGGTTCGTTTGTGGCCGAAAAACTGTAACCGTCCTTTGCCAGCGCATCGGTGACGGTGCTGTAATTGGTCAGATAGCCATAGCTTTCGCTCTCGCCCAGCGCATTTGCCGCCATCCGCGAGCCGTCGATTTCGCCGTAGCCGACCTGGATGTTGATCACCTCGTCGTTCGAAAAGAGCTTGGTGTAATATTCTGCGGCATCGGTGATGGCCTGCGTGAAACCGCGGAGCGGCATTGGCCACCGAAGGATCCCAGATGAGGTCGATCTGCAGTCCGCCGCGGGTGCCGACCAATGTCGGCGCTGGCGGGCGCTCGTTGGTGAAAAAGGTCTCATGATTCGCGAAAGCCCCGTGCGTCATCGCCTCGTACGCGGGCGATACGTCGCCCGCATCGTTTACGAGGTATTCCTGGCCGAGCGGGTCGTGAGGCGAGAACACATGCAAGTCGTGCCAATGATCGAGCAGCATATTCGCATTCCTTGCTTCGAGAAATGCAAGGCTATTACTCATAGCTTATAAAAATCTCCTACAAGCACGCGAATTTTTGCGACAAAATCGATTTATCCCCCGGTAACCTTCCGGACAGGGCTGAATGCGACCGCTGAAGCGGGTCGGCAACCGCAAGACGAGGTGAAGGCGGCGCTGGGCTCGCGCCGGTGCACGAGGCCGATTAAAAAAAGAGCCCCGAGCGCCTGGAGGGGACCAAATGCGCTCGGGGCTCGCGCCGGCGGTGTCACATTCACCGCGGTACTTACGTTTGACGGTACGGAAACTTAGGCACGCTGATCGACTTGGTCGCTGGCAGCTTGGGTCACCCAAACTCCGCATTCACCGCAACCATAGGTGCGCAGGTCTGGAAGGCCGGCCGATCCCGGCGTGATGCGCGCCAAGTGCATCGGCCTCCCGCAGTTCGGGCAGAGCGGTCGCATGGTGACGCGGTCGCCGACCGACTGCACCGACCCTAGCATTGCCAACATGGTTCACCTCATTACGCGGTTCACGACGCGTTTTCAAACGATCGATTGAAATTCAAACGCTTGTTTTAGACGACGGCAAGCCGGAAACAAGGAGATTTTGTGATTTTTCGTCCGGTCTGCGTTCGGCGAGAGCCTTGTCGGGAACCAAACCGCCGGCCTCGCGGTGTCCACCATCGCTCCTCGCCCATGCTGACGGCGTGATCGAATAAGCAAGCGCGACTTCCGCTAAGGGTCAAAAGTGCCGGTGAGGGCTGCAGTTGGGATGTGCGCTTCTCACCCGGAAACACGCATTACCGCGCGTTCACGCGTCCGCCCGCACGCAATCGAGCCAAGTCTCGGTGAATCGGCTAATGTGATTCGATGGGCTTCGAATCGCGCAACTTCGTTGTGAACAACGGCCTTTTCCTCGGCGTCGAACACTCGGCGACTGGGCGGGCGTGGCGCGACCGGCTCGATGCCCGCGGCTCGGCGCGCGCGCTCGCGATCGCCCAACGCCACGATGTTCCCGAACTGCTCGCGCGCATTCTCGCCGGGCGTAATGTCGAGGTCGACGCGGTTGAAGCGTTTCTCGATCCGGCCATTAAGCGCGCGATGCCCGATCCCAACGTGCTGACCGCCATGCCGGAGGCGGCGGCGCGGATCGCGGACGCGATCGAGCGTGACGAAACCATTGCCATCTTCGGCGATTACGATGTCGACGGTGCCACGTCGGCCGCGCTGCTGGCGCGCTTCCTGCGCCAATCGGGCCTCGATCCCCTGATCCACATTCCCGACCGCCTGTTCGAGGGTTACGGCCCGAATGTCGAGGCGGTGTGCGCGCTTGCCGCGCGCGGCGCCACGCTCTTGGTGACGGTCGATTGCGGCACCACCAGCATCGAGCCGCTGGCGGAAGCGCGCAAACTCGGCGTCGATGTCGTCGTGATCGATCACCACCAGGCCGACGAGGCGCTGCCGCCGGCGGTCGCCGTCGTCAATCCGAACCGGCGTGACGACCTTTCCGGCCTCGGTCATCTTGCCGCCGTGGGCTTGACCTTCATGACCGTGGTGGCGGTGAACCGGCTGCTGCGGTCGCGCGGTTTTTGGACTGGGGAGCGGCCGGAGCCTGATCTGCTCGCGTTCGTCGACGATGTCGCGCTCGGCACCGTGGCCGACGTAGTGCCGTTGATTGGATTGAACCGCGCCTTCGTCGCCAAGGGCCTCATCGCACTGCGCCGACGCGAGCGCGTCGGCCACGTGAGCCTGATGGATGTGGCGCGGCTTTCCGGTCCGCCCGAGGCCTGGCACCTCGGTTTTTTGTTGGGACCGCGAATCAATGCCGGCGGGCGTATCGGCCGCGCCGATCTCGGCGTGCGGCTCCTGCTTGAGGACGATCCTATCGAGGCGGCGCGCATCGCCGCCGAGCTTGATCGGCTCAATCGCGAGCGCCAGAGCATCGAGCTGGACACGCTCGCGCAAGCCGAGGCCGAGGCGATGGCCGCGCTCGGCATCGAGGAAAAGGGCGCTGTTGTCGTCACCGCCGCGGAAGGCTGGCACCCGGGGGTCGTCGGCATTGTGGCCGCGCGGCTCAAGGAGAAATTCGGCCGCCCGGCGTTTGCCATCGCGCTCGAGCCCGGCGGCATCGGCACCGGATCGGGCCGTTCCATCGCCGGCGTTGATATCGGCCGCGCCGTGCGGCGCGCCGTGACGGAAGGCTTGCTGGTCAAGGGCGGCGGCCATGCCATGGCGGCGGGCGTGACGCTGCGCAAAGACGCTCTGGCGCCGCTGCGGGCCTTCTTTGAGGCGACGCTCGGCGCCGACGTGGACATCGCGCGGCGCGCCAACGGTCTGTTGATCGACGGCGCGGTGAGTGCGGCGGCGGCCAATGCCGATCTCGTGGCGATGATCGAGCGCGCCGGGCCGTTCGGTTCCGGCAATCCCGAGCCGGTGATCGCGCTGCCGGCGCACACGGTCGCCTATGCCGAGGAGGTCGGTCAGGCGCATATGCGCGCGCGGCTTAAATCCGCCGACGGTGCCGGCGTCAGCGCCATCGCCTTCCGCGCCGCCGGACAAAAACTCGGCTCAGCGCTGCTGGCGAGCCGCGGCCGGCAGGTGCACGCCGCCGGCTCCTTCGTGCTCGATCGCTGGCAGGGCGAAGAGCGCGTGCAATTCCGCCTCACCGATATCGCACCGGCGGAGCCATTCGCCGGGCGGTAAACGCTCGGCAAGCACTCATCTTGCACACGCAGTGTCTGCAACGAGGGC